>NZ_JAWRYH010000001.1:0-1154610 GCF_046534675.1 Pseudomonas sp. SIMBA_067
TGAAGGTGACCCAGGCGAGCAGCTTGGCGCAGCGGGCGTTGGTGGATATCTCGGTGGCGGCGGGGACGCTAGAGCCGAATGCGCGAAAGGTGTTCCAGAGGATGAAGATCACTTCGCAGCAGGCGGCGGAGTTGGTGCGAACTGGGTTTCGCGGCTTGCGGGGTGTGGCGGGAAGCTGGGAAGTACTGCTGGCGATTGGCGGGCTGTACTTGCAATACGACAGCCTGAGCAGAAACCAAGAGAAGACGGAAGCGGAGATTGGGTCCAAGGCGCATGAGGCCAAGTTGGCGTTGCAGGGTTCGCAATTGGGGTTGCTGGGCGGGCAAATTGAGCTGATTGGGCTCGTGCTGAGGTCAATACCCGGGGCTAAGGGCGCGGCGGGAACTGGCGTTTCGCTAATCAAGTTTGGTGCAATTATTAGTGCAATAGCCGGGATATTTGATACGGCGCAAGCATTTGCTGCAGCAAAACGCGTGCTAGCAGCAGGAGACAACAGAGCCGGAGCTATATATATCGGGGCGGGATTTGGGTACACCGTTTCAACTGGCGTATTTGTGTATGCAGTATTTAAACCGCTTATATTAGGGCCTTTAGGGTTGGCAGTGATGCTGGCGCTCACGGCGTACGCAATCAGCAAGTGGGCTGAAGGAAACGAATCTGTAGCCTTGGAGCGATGGGCGCGACGCTGCTGCTTTGGCAAAGCTGATGAGAAGCCAGCCGTATTCTGGGGCAGCCCGGAATATGCGGATATTGCGTTTGCAGAGCTTAATGCGGCGACCCTGGGTGTTTGCGCGGCGATTAACTTCGAGTCCAATCGGTCAAACAATTCGGCTGCGCCCAGGATAGGAGGGTTGGTCAGTTTGGAGTTAGAGCATAAACTTAAATTTCAAGTCGTGTTACCTAGTTACAGTGATGAATGCTCAGCTTTTCGCTTGGTCCTTGTAGTGCATCGGCATGGTGATGGCACTTTTCCCGACTTCTTTGGTGGAGAAACTGTGCTTGTGGATGAATATCAGGCTCTCCCGATTGAGGCTCTCACTAAAGCGGCAAGATTTTCTGGTTTTTCTCAGTCAAGACTACCAGACTATAGAAAAAATATTTCAGTGAATAGAAAGCGTAAATCCGAGAGGTCAGAGGATTTGGCAATGTCTTGGCTGGAAATCACTGGGGTTGCAGAACTGATGCCGACTATCGGGTCGCACACCATAGGTGCTGCGACGCTGCTAGTAATGTACTGGCCAGATACAGCGCTGCCGGATGCTTATATTGAGATTTGCGTCAAGGAGCTTAACGAGTGAAAGCCAAGCCTAGAGCTCTTTGGGATAGGGCTTTGTTTTGGAGCTATGATCTTCCTGATGTGAGTTCGCAGTCAGCTCCGCGTTTTGGTGTTGAGGATGTTAAGCCAGCGCCGAATTATCTTGATGATGTGTGCCTAGAGCTTCCGAGGTCGAGTGTCAGTTTGCGCGGTGTTGCTGCTCTGGTAGGAGGGGCAACTTTAGTCATATCATTTGGAATGACCATATATCTATATTCGCTAATGTTGAATGTTAATTGGTCGCGTGACTGGTTTGTTTGCCTCGTCATGGTTTTATTGCCGCCGATCGCCATGTGGGCAATTGCATCCCATGTAAAGATGGACCTGATGCTCCCAAGGGACGAACCCATTCGTTTCAATCGCCTGCGTCGGAAAATCTATCTCTACCAATTTAGATTCAACTACATCTATCTTTTCAGCCGCAAACACTGGGGCGTCAAACCTGTCGCCTACAACTGGGACGACGTAACCGCCGAGGTTTATCGCGTCTATGCCCCCGGCCACGGCGGCCTGATAGAAAACGTCATGCTGTCGGTGCGCAATCCTGAAAGCAACGAAGTCATCGATCGCGTCTTCTTCACCCACGACCTCTACCACGGCGAGGCCTACTGGGCCATCGCCCGGCTGTTCATGCAGCAAGGCCCCGAAGCCCTGCCAAATTTCGTGCACCCACCCCGCGACTGGAACGATGACGATGGCTTGAGCCACATGCATTGCCTGGCGCCGAAGGTTCATTGGCCGGAGGCCATAGATCGCGAATCCCGTACTGCACCCTCCGAGGGAGAATTCCAATGAACCCGGTTGTACTTGTAGGCCACCAACACAACTGCCCGCTGCATGGGGTTAACCAGGTAGAAAGCGGCAGCGCTACGTATACGTTTAACGGCAGGCCGGTCGCCAGGGTAGGTGACCGGACCACCTGTGGCGCGGTGATAGAGAGTGGGGCAGGGCATTTCCTGATCGAAGGTGGGGCGGTGGCCCGCAAAGGCGACCGGACGGATCACGGTGGTGTGCTTGAGGAAGGGGATGCTGGGTGGCTGCTATAACTTTAATCAAACATTGAAGTGGATGGCACCGGCTACGCCGGTGTTCGCGGCTAAAGCCGCTCCCACAGAAAGCGGGTCTGATCAGGACTCACGCTCTATCTGTGGGAGCGGGCATGCGCGCGAAGCAGACAACGCGGTGGATGGCACGGGCTTCGCCCGTGTTCGCGGGAGCGCCCGCTCCCACAGTGATCGTGCAAGCTTTAAGCGCCATGTAAGACAGCGTGAGAGAGTTATTTTTCAGCTATCTGCTGGCGCGTTGATCTTTTTGCCGGGTTTCGCGGCAACTTCAAGTGCTTGGCCGTCCCGCTGTTTGCCTTGGCGGGCCAGGCCTTCGAGTTGCGGTATCAGCATGCCTTCCGGCAAATGCCGCCAGAACCGCCCGGGCATGTGCAGGCGCAGGGCATCGGGGTTGAGGCGGGCGGGGTTGAAGGTGTGGCGGTAGTAGGTGCGCCATAGTTCGGCGCCTGGGTCTTCAGCGTTGCGCGCCCATTGTTGCCAGCGCTCGGGGCATCGGCGTTGGTAATCGAACACCTGGCCGTCGAACCGAATGCCATCCTGTGGTGTGGCGATTAACCAGCGCAAACGCCCCAGGCGGTCAGCAAAATGTGGGCTGGCACTTTCCAGAATGTCATGTGCCGGTTCGTGGTACGCGACCAGATCAAGTTGCAGGCGTTCTGCCAACGCCTCTGGCAACGGTACGAAGCGCACAAACGCATGCAGGTGATGCGCCTCTCGGCTGACTTGCTTGATGCGCCGTTGCAGTTCACTGCCCAATCGGTCGCCCGCCAGCATGGCCGTGCGGTCACCATGGGCCACCCGCCAGAGCACTTCGTACAGCAGGTTCCAGCGTTGCTCGCCGCAGTAACGGGCAGCCTGTTCCAACTGGTTCAGCAGCGCGGCAGGCACCTTGGCGCGAAAAGGGCCAGGGCCTTCGGGGGGCGACGCAGGCACCGCCAGCAGATCTGCCATCGGGCCTTGTGACCAGGTGACTTGCGACGGGTCGATGCCATGCCCCAGCAACACGCGGGCCTGATCCCGCCAAGTGGCGAACCGGTCATCGCAGTCGAGCGCAATCATCCCCACAGCCCCATCTGCACCGGCGCTTGCGGCTCACGCAAACGCGCCCGCAGCAAGCCGCTGCGCAGCTCGGACTGAGCGGGGCGGTAATCGCTGGTGACGATGAACGGCCGTGCCTTGTCCAACACGCAGCGCAACTGGATCAGGTCGTCATAGCGGACGCGCCGTTCCCGGCGCAGCGCGACCAGGCGCTGTACGCTGCGCAGGCCGATACCGGGAATACGCGCGAGCAGCGCAGGCTCGGCGCGGTTTACATCCAGCGGAAAAATGTCGCGGTTGGCCAGCGCCCAGGCCAGTTTGGGGTCGATGTCCAGCGCCAGGTTGCCGCTCTGGCCCAGTAGTTCACCTGCCTTGTAGCCGTAGCCACGCAGCAGGAAGTCGGCCTGATACAGGCGGTGCTCGCGCAGCAGCGGCGGTGCAGCCAGGGGCACGCTGCCCGGGCTGTCGGGGATCGGGCTGAAGGCGGAATAGTACACGCGCTTGAGGCCGTAACCCTGGTACAGCGACTCGGCATTGCGCAGCAGGGTGCTGTCGTCGGTGCTGTCGGCGCCGACGATGACCTGGGTGCTTTGCCCGGCAGGGGTGAAGCGCGGGGCCTTGGGTTCGTTGGCCACGGCTTGCTGGCCCTGGTAAATGACCCCCATGGCCTGGCGGATGGTGTGCGCCTGTTTTTCCGGCGCCAGGCGCTTGAGGCTGGCGTCGGTGGGCAGTTCGATATTGACGCTGAGGCGGTCGGCCAGGCGGCCGGCCTCTTCGATCAGTAGCGGGTCGGCATCGGGGATGGTCTTGAGGTGAATGTAGCCACGGAAGTTATGCTCTTCGCGCAACAGCCGGGCAACCCGGATCAGTTGCTCCATGGTGTAGTCCGCCGAACGGATGATGCCGGAGCTGAGGAACAGGCCACTGATGCAATTGCGTCGATAGAAATCCAGGGTCAGGCGCACCACTTCCTCAGGGCTGAAGCGCGCGCGGGGGACGTTGCTGGAACGGCGGTTCACGCAGTACTGGCAGTCATACAGGCAGAAGTTGGTCAACAGTACCTTGAGCAGCGACACGCAACGGCCGTCGGGGGTGTAGCTGTGACAAATGCCCATGCCATTGGTGGCGCCCAGGCCGTCGCCGCCGCGCGAATTGCGCTTGGGTGCACCGCTGCTGGCGCAAGATGCATCGTACTTGGCGGCGTCGGCAAGGATGCCGAGTTTGGCGATGAGTTGCATGGGGCTGTCTCACTGTACTGAATATTCATACAGTATTTTGAGATGTGTCTGATTGCAAGTGGTTGTGCGCCAGCCATGCCCGACTAAATCCGTCAGCTAAGCTTGTGGCTGGACTTACGGATAGCAACGAGGCGCGGAAAAGGTTATGAAAATTACCCTGAAGCCGGAGCTGGCGCTGGCCGGGCTGGCCTTGGCCTTTGGCATGCTCAATGCCCAGGCCGCAGAAACCAGGAAGGTCGATGTGATGCTGGTAGGCGGCGGCATCATGAGTTCTACGCTGGCGGTCTGGCTCAACGAACTGGAGCCGGGCTGGTCGATGGAAATGGTCGAGCGCCTGGACAAGGTCGCCGAAGAAAGCTCCAACGGCTGGAACAACGCCGGCACCGGCCACTCGGCCCTCGCCGAACTCAACTACACCCCGGAAAAAGATGGCAAGATCGACATCAGCAAGGCGGTGGAGATCAACGAGTCGTTCCAGGTCACCCGCCAGTTCCTGGCCTGGCAGGTGAAGCAGGGGGTGTTGAAGAACCCGCATTCGTTTATCAACACCACCCCTCACATGAGCTTCGTCTGGGGGGACGACAACATCCGCTTCCTGAAAAAGCGCTACGAGGCGCTGCAGGCCAGCCCGTTGTTCAAGCCCATGCAGTACTCCGAGGACCATGAGCAGATCCGCAAGTGGGTACCGTTGATGATGGAGGGGCGCGACCCCAACCAGAAACTGGCGGTAACCTGGACGCCGATTGGCACCGACGTCAACTTTGGCGAAATTACCCGGCAGTACGTGGGCTATCTGCAGACCCGGCCGAACTTCGACCTCAAACTGTCCACCGAAGTACAAGACATCACCCGTAACGACGACGGCTCGTGGCATGTCGAGTACAAGAACCTCAAAGATGGCAGCAAGGCGGCCACCGACGCCAAGTTCCTGTTCATTGGTGCCGGCGGCGCGGCGTTACCCCTGCTGCAGAAGTCGGGCATCGACGAAGCCAAGGACTATGCCGGTTTCCCGGTCGGCGGTTCGTTCCTGGTCACCGACAACCCGGCTATCGCGCAGCGTCACATGGCCAAGGCCTATGGCATTGCCGCCACCGGTGCGCCGCCCATGTCGGTGCCGCACCTGGACACCCGGGTACTCGATGGCAAGCGCATGATCCTCTTCGGGCCGTTCGCCACCTTCTCGACCAAGTTCCTCAAGCAAGGCTCGCTGCTCGACCTGCTTGCCAGTACCAGCGTGCACAACGCCTGGCCGATGGTGCGGGTCGGGGTACGCGAGTTTGACCTGGTCCAGTACCTGATCGGCCAGGTGCTGCAATCCGACAATGACCGCTTCGAAGCGCTGCGCACCTACTTCCCCGAGGCGAAGAAGGAAGACTGGCGGCTGTGGCAGGCGGGCCAGCGGGTACAGATCATCAAGAAGGACGAGGCATTGGGTGGCGTGCTCAAGCTCGGTACTGAGGTGGTGATGTCCAGGGACGGTAGCATCGCCGGGTTGCTGGGTGCCTCGCCGGGTGCCTCTACCGCGCCACCGATCATGCTTGATGTGCTCAACAAGGTGTTCAAGGACAAGGTAGCAACGCCGGAATGGCAGGGTAAGATCAAACAGATCATCCCGTCCTACGGAACGCGCCTCAACGACCACCCCGACCAGGTATTGAAGGAGTGGGCGTACACCAACGAGGTGCTGCAACTCGATCCGCCAGCCGGCACCGCTACGCCGTAGCACGACGGGGGCGCAGGTTTTAACGAGCGACGGGCGCGTCTGCCCAGGCAAAGCGGTAGACGTGACCCGGGGCAGCGGTTTGGCAATGGCCGTTGTCGGCATCGGCACCCACCACATACCACTCGGCCCGCGAAATTTCGTTGAGGTAGGCCAGCTCCGCTGCGCCACCGCCCTGGGCGATCGACACCAGCAGGGGCACAAGCCACACCGCGCATCAGAAACCCAGCGCCACCCATAGGCACAGGAAGCTGTCGATCTGCCCGGTGCGCAGGATGCTGTAGCTCTGGTAGGTGGCCAGGAACAGCAAGGCGGCGATCACGCCGATGCGCCGGTTCCACAGGCGCCGCCCCAGGTCGTGCAGCACCCAGGTGATGGTTGCCGCCGACATCAACCCGGGCAGGTAGAGGGCAACCTTGGGCGAGCCGGTCAGTTGGCTGAACAGGGCCCCGGTTGACATGAACAGCGGCGGCTTGTCGCCGTAGATTTCCGCTGCCCGGTGGGGGATGAACCAGTTGCCGCTTTGCAGCATTTCCAGGGCTGGTCGTTCTGGCCGTCTGGCCAGCCACTGCCGCAGGCCGCCTGCGCGGCATGCCACAGTGAGGTGCTCTGGCTCTTCGGCGGCCAGTGCGGCGCGTATTTCCATCAACAGTGATGGCAGGTTTTCGACCTCGTTCCTGGCGGGGATCAGTACCGAGAGGTCAAGTGGATCTGTCATGAGGCTACCTGTGGTCTATTGTGAGTGCGCGGCTCAAACCCGGTAAAAATCCCGGTACCAGCCAACGAAAGCGTTAACGCCGTGTTCCAGCGATGTGTCCGGGGTGAAGTCGATCCAGCGCGCCAGCGAGCCCACATCGGCCCAGGTCTCCAGCACGTCTCCCGCTTGCAGTGGCAGGTAGTCGCGCTGGGCCTTGATGCCCAAGGCGTCCTCCAGGCACTCGACGAAATGCAGCAGCCGCACCGGCTGGCCGCGGCCGATGTTGAACAGCTGGCAGGGCGGTTGCCCGTGGGCAGGCTGTGGTGGCTTCAGGCGCAGGCGCAGGATGCTTTCGACGATGTCGTCGATGTAGGTGAAGTCGCGCCCCATCAGGCCGTTGTTGTAAATCTCGATCGGGCGACCTTCGAGCATGGCGCGGGTGAACTTGAACAGCGCCATGTCGGGGCGGCCCCAAGGACCGTAGACGGTGAAAAAGCGCAAGCCCGTGGTCGGTAAGCGATACAGGTGCGCATAGCTGTACGCCATCAGTTCATTGGCGCGCTTGCTGGCGGCATAGAGCGACACCGGCTGCTCGACCGGGTCGTCGACGCTGAACGGCAGCTTGGCGTTGGCGCCGTACACCGAGCTGCTGGAGGCGTAGATCAAGTGGCGGGGCGGCTGCTGGCGGCAGGCTTCGAGCAAATTGAGGAAGCCGACCAGGTTGGCCTGGCCATAGGCCCCGGGGTTGTCCAGCGAATAGCGCACCCCGGCCTGGGCCGCCAGGTGGATCACTTCACTGAACGCCTGCCCGGTGAACAGCTGTTGCAGGTCGACGCTGTTGGCGATGTCCAGGGGCTGGAAGCGGAAATTGGCGAAGCCGGACAGCTGTTGCAGGCGCGCCCGTTTCAGCTCGACGCTGTAGTAGCCATTGAGGTTGTCGATGCCGAGCACCTCGGTGCCAGCCTCGCACAGGCGGCGCGCGACGTGGAAGCCGATAAAGCCGGCCACGCCGGTAATCAGTACGGGCATGCTGGCTGCACCTGGCCGCGGCCGATACCGTAGTAAGTCAGGCCGGCAGCGGCCATGTGCTCGGGTTCGAACAGGTTGCGGCCGTCGAACACCACTCGATCGGCCAACTGATCCGGCACCTTGTCCAGATTCAGCACACGGTAGTCCTGCCACTCTGTGACGATGACCAGCGCATCGGCACCCTCCAGCGCATCGTCCTTGCACGGCACCAGTTGCAAATCGGCGCGCGGGCCGTAATGCCGCAGGATTTCGTCCATCGCCTGCGGGTCGTGGGCCTGTACTCGCGCGCCAGCAGCCCACAGCGCTTCCAGCAAGATTCGGCTGGAGGCTTCGCGGATGTCATTGGTGTTGGGCTTGAACGACAACCCCCACAGGGCGAATACCTTGCCGCGCAGGCCATTGGGATAATGCCGCTGGATCTTGCCGAACAGCCGACCCTTCTGATGTTCGTTGACCGACTCCACCGCACGCAGCAACTGCGGCTCGAAGCCTTCAGCTTCGGCGCTGCGGCGCAGGGCTTGCAGGTCCTTGGGGAAGCATGAGCCGCCAAAGCCGCACCCGGCGTAGATGAAGTCATAGCCGATGCGTGGGTCGGAACCGATGCCACGGCGCACCATTTCGATATCGGCCCCCAGGTGCTCGGCCAGGTTGGCGATTTCGTTGATGAAGGAAATCTTGGTCGCCAGCATGCAGTTGGCCGCGTACTTGGTCAGCTCGGCGCTGCGTGCATCCATGACCATGAGTTTTTCGCGGTTGCGGCTGAACGGCAGGTACAGCTCGCGCAGCAAGTCCACTTCGGCCGGTTCGGCGCCGCCGATGATGATGCGGTCCGGACGCATGCAGTCGTCCACGGCCGAGCCTTCCTTGAGAAACTCCGGGTTGCTGATTACCTGGAAGCGAGCGGGGTGGGCGACGGCCTGGGCTATGCGCGACTTGATGCGGTGCGCCGTGCCGACCGGCGCGGTGGACTTGTTGACGATCACCCTGGCGCCGTCAGCATGTTCGAGAATGCTGTCGACCACGGCAAAAACCTGCTTCAGGTCAGCGCTGCCATCGGCTTGCGGCGGTGTGCCGACTGCAATGAACTGCAGCCTGGCGTAGTTGGCTGCTGCCTTGGCGTCGGTGGTGAAGCGCAGGCGGCCACAGGCCAGGTTTTTCTCCAGCATCGGCGCAAGGCCGGGCTCGAAGATCGGGCAATGGCCTTCATTGAGGGTGGCAACCCGCTCGGCGTCGACATCCATGCACAACACCGAGTGCCCCACCTGGGCCAGGCACACTGCCTGGGTGAGGCCGACATAGCCGGTACCGAAAACCGTGACTTTCATCTTTCCGCTCCTTGATAAGAAAGCTGAAAAAAAATGTCACAGTCTTGTTTAGGAATTGTTACCTGAATGAGGAATTCCGCCGCTATGTGGAAGGGATCTCGTCGCGTATGTGCAGAAGATCTAGACTTACCGAGTGCTCGCGATAACGCGCTGTAGGGCGAGCACCAACCCTTGAACCGACCACCGCCTCCCCGGATCGGAGTTCCCTCGCTGGCGATGGCCTTCTTGCAGAGGAGGGCAGGTCATGGACGAGGCAAGGCTTCACGATTTCATGGGCAAGCTGGTGGGCGACATGGGTGCAGCGGCGACCCTGGCCAATGTCATCCTGGGCGACGAACTGGGGTTGTATCGAGCGATGGCCGATAGCCAGCCAACTACCCCCGAAGCGCTGGCGGAAAAAACCGGCTGCCATCCGCGGCTGGTGCGCGAATGGCTGAACGCCCAGGCCGCTTCGGGTTACATGGCACACGACAAGGGCTCTTTTGTGCTGCCCGAAGAGCAGGCCATGGCCCTGGCGCTGGAGGACTCCCCGGCTTACATGGCCGGTGGGGCCGCAGTGATCGCTGCGCTGTTCCATGACAAGGACAAGCTGGTCGCGGCCATGCGTGGCGATGGCGGGCTGGCCTGGGGGGACCACCACCCGTGCATGTTCAGCGGTACCGAGCGGTTTTTCCGGCCGGGGTACCGTGCGTTTCTGGTCGCTGAGTGGTTGCCAGCGCTCGAGGGTGTGGTGGCCAAGCTACAGGCGGGCGCCAAGGTCGCGGATGTAGGCTGCGGGCATGGCGCCTCGACGCTGGTCATGGCCCAGGCGTTTCCAGCGTCTACCTTCGTCGGCTACGACTACCACGGGCCTTCCATCACCACCGCCAACGATCGCGCGCGTGAGGCGGGGCTAGCAGAGCGGGTGAGTTTTCAGCAGGCCAGTGCGAAGGATTACCCGGGGCATGACCATGACCTGGTGTGCTTCTTCGATTGCCTGCACGACATGGGCGACCCGGTGGGGGCGGCCAAGCATGCCTATCGGGCGTTGAAGGCTGACGGCACGGTCATGCTGGTAGAGCCTTTTGCCGAGGATTCGCTGGACGGCAACCTGACGCCGGTAGGGCGCTTGTTCTATGCCGCGTCTACCTTCATCTGCACGCCGAATTCGCTGTCACAGGAGGTGGGCCTGGGGCTGGGCGCGCAAGCCGGCGAGGCGCGCTTGCGGGCGGTGTTCGAGGAGGCGGGGTTCAGCCGGTTCCGGCGTGCGACGCAGACGCCGTTCAACCTCATTCTTGAGGCGCGCAAGTAATGTGTAGTCCTGCACGGGCCTCTTCGCGGGCCTGCCCGCGAAGAGGCCACGCCTGGAAACGCAGAAGGGGCGCCATGTGGCGCCCCTTCTGTTTGTTACTTAGGCTTCAGCGTCCCAAGGACGATCGCCTTTTTCATCCTTGACGCGGGTTGGCAGGCCCATCACGTCCAGCGCCTTGAGGAACGGCTCGGCTGGCAGCTCCTCGACGTTGACCATGCGCTTGGCATCCCATTCGCCACGGGCAACCAGCAGGGCGGCAGCCACTGGCGGTACACCGGCGGTGTAGGAAATGCCCTGGCTGTCGGTCTCGGCGTAGGCTTCTTCGTGGTCAGCCACGTTATAGATGAACACTTCGCGCGGCTGGCCATCCTTGGTGCCCTTGACCAGGTCACCGATGCAGGTCTTGCCGGTGTAGCCAGGGGCCAGCGACGCTGGGTCTGGCAGCACGGCCTTGACCACTTTCAGCGGTACCACTTCCAGGCCTTCGGCGGTTTTGACCGGTTGCTCGCTGAGCAGGCCCAGGTTTTTCAGCACGGTGAACACATTGATGTAGTGTTCGCCGAAGCTCATCCAGAAACGCACGTTCGGTACGTTGAGGTTCTTCGAAATCGAGTGAACTTCGTCGTGGCCGGTCAGGTACAGGTTTTGCGAACCTACCACAGGCAGGTCGTCGGTACGCTTGACCTCGAACATGGTGTTGCTGGTCCACTGGCTGTTCTGCCAGCTCCACACTTGCCCGGTGAACTCGCGGAAGTTGATTTCCGGGTCGAAGTTGGTGGCAAAGTACTTGCCATGCGAACCGGCATTGACGTCGAGAATGTCGATCGAATCAATGCTGTCGAAATACTGCTGCTGCGCCAGTTTGGCGTAGCTGTTTACCACACCCGGGTCGAAACCGACGCCGAGAATGGCTGTAATGTTCTTTGCCTGGCACTCTTCGAGGTGTTTCCACTCGTAGTTGCCGTACCACGGCGGGGTCTCGCAAATCTTGCCCGGCTCTTCGTGGATGGCGGTGTCCAGATAGGCGACACCCGTATCGATGCAGGCACGCAGCACCGACATGTTGAGGAAGGCGGAACCCACGTTGATCACGATCTGCGATTCGGTCTCACGGATCAGCGCCTTGGTTGCCTCGACATCGAGGGCATTGAGCGAGAAGGCCTGGATGTCGGCGGGTACCTTGAGGCTACCCTTGGCCTTGACGCTGTCGATGATGGCCTGGCATTTGGAGATGTTCCGTGACGCGATAGCGATACGACCCAGTTCGTCGTTATGCTGCGCGCACTTGTGGGCCACCACCTTGGCGACACCTCCTGCACCAATGATAAGAACGTTCTTCTTCAATTTACCTTTTGCTCCTTACTTGGAAAGCCGGCCTTACGACAGGCTGGAAACGTAGTCTTCGAAACCGAACTCGCGGACGACTTCAACGCTGCCGTCAAGTTGCTTGACCACGATGGATGGCATCTTCAGACCGTTGAACCAGTTTTTCTTGACCATGGTGTAACCCGCCGTGTCGATGAACGACAGGCGATCGCCAATGGCCAACGGGCGATCGAATTGGTACTCGCCGAAAATGTCACCGGCCAGGCACGACTTGCCGCAGACCATATAGGTGTGCTCGCCGTCGTTGGGGGCCATCTTGGCGTTGAGGCGGTAGATCAGCAGGTCGAGCAGGTGCGCTTCGATCGAGCTGTCGACCACGGCCAGGTGCTTGCCGTTGTACAGGGTGTCGAGCACGGTCACTTCCAGCGAGGCGCTGTTGGTGATGGCCGCTTCGCCCGGCTCCAGGTACACCTGCACGCCGTACTTCTCCGAGAAGGCTTTGAGGCGCGCGCAGAAGGCGTCCACCGCATAGTCTTCACCGGTGAAGTGGATGCCGCCACCGAGGCTGACCCACTCGACCTTGTGCAGCAGGTGACCGAAGCGCTCTTCGATGTGCGTGAGCATCTTGTCGAACAGGCCGAAGTCGCCGTTCTCGCAGTTGTTGTGGAACATGAAGCCGGAGATCTGTTCGATCACCTGCTCGATCTTCGCAGGGTCCCATTCGCCCAGGCGGCTGAACGGACGTGCCGGGTCGGCCAGCAGGTAGTCAGAGCTGCTGACCTGCGGGTTGACGCGCAGGCCGCGCACCTTGCCTTCGGACTGTTCGGCAAAGCGCTGCAGCTGGCCGATCGAGTTGAAGATGATCTTGTCGCAGTTCTCGAGCATTTCCTCGACCTCGTCGTCGGCCCAGGCCACGCTGTAGGCGTGGGTCTCGCCGGCGAACTTCTGGCGGCCGAGCTTGAGCTCGAAGAGTGAGGACGAGGTGGTGCCGTCCATGTACTGCTGCATCAAGTCGAAGACCGACCAGGTGGCGAAGCACTTGAGGGCAAGCAGCGCCTTGGCACCGGAGTGTTCACGCACGTAGGCGATCTTCTCCATGTTGCTGAGCAGCTTGGTTTTATCGATGAGGTAATACGGCGTCTTGATCATTTAAAGGCCCCCGGCCAGGCCGGCCAAAAAAAGGACACGCATTGTGCCTTCACTTGCCGCAGACCGAAAGGGTGCGATACGCATTTCGTCAGGGTTGACGCCGTTGCGAGGGCATTTTTCCGGTTGCGGCGGGCTCAGTAGAACAGGCGCATGTGACTAACGTAATCACCACCGACAGGTGGCAGCCTCAATCGGCTTGCCGCAGCCACGCCCGAATTTGCTCAAGCGTTGCCGTAGCGCCACCACAAACCACCACCAGCACGTTCTGGTATTGCGCCAAGGCGCCCGGCGCATACGCCAATGCCAGCGCCGCTCCACACGCTGGCTCGACCAGCACGCGATGGTCCAGCAGGAACCGCTCACAGGCTTCCAGCGCTGCACGATCGCTGACCAGGTGGCTGTGCACCGGGTGTTGCTGCGCGCAGGCCAGCGCCTGATCGGCTACCCGCTTTGCCCCCAGCGAGGTCGCCACCGAGGCGATGCGCTCTAGCTCGACCGAATGCCCCGCCTGCATGGCCGCATGCAGCGACGCGGCGCCGTGGGTTTCCACCGCCAGCACCGGGACATCACCCCAGCCATTGCGCTGCAGCCCCTGGACCACGCCGCTGAGCAAGCCGCCACCGCCCACCGACAGCACCACGGCGTCCGGTTTCACGCCTGCTTCGGCGACTTCATCGATCAGGCTGGCATGCCCGGCCCACAGCAGCGGGTCGTCGAACGGGTGGATGAACGCATCATTCGGCCCCACCAAGGTCTGCGCCAGGGCGTTGGCCTCTTGCCAGGAGCTGCCATGCACCACCACGTTGGCGTCTTCCAGGCGCAGCAACTCCTTGGCCCGCTCGGTGGTGGTCTCGGGGACTACCACGGTCACCGGTACACCCAGTTTGCGCCCTGCATAGGCAACCGCCAGGCCGGCGTTGCCGCCCGACGATGAGATGAACTGCCGGGCGCCACGGGCCTGATGCACTTCGCAGGCGTGGCCCACCCCGCGCAGTTTGAACGAGCCGCAAGGTTGCAGGGCATCGAGCTTGAGCCAGATGTTTCGGCCCGCGGCCAACGACATGGAGCGGGATTCAATCAGGGGGGTGTGGACATGCAAGGTCATTGGCTGGTTCCGCGTAGTTGTTCAAGGTAGTTGTAAATGGTGTAGCGGGTTACGCCGAGGGCACTGGCGGCCTTTTCCACGCCGCCCTTGACGATGAACAGGCCGCGCTCCTGCATGACCCGCACGGCTTCAACCTTGGCCTGTTTGTTCATCCGCCCTTGGCCGCTGCGTTGCAGGGAAGCCTGGATGATCTCGCTCATCAGCAGTTCCATGTCGGCGGGTTCGTTGACGGCAGGCGTGGCCCCCAGCGGTTGGAACTGCTGGAGAAAGTTCATGGCGGCGTCCAGGCCGGTGACGTCGGTGTTGACGCAGAGGCTGGCGAAGGGATGGCCGGTGCTGTCGCGAAAGATCGCGGTGGCGCTGCGCAGGGTGCGGCCCTTGAGCGTGGTGGGGTAGTCGGGCAGTACCACCGGCTCGCTGCCGTGCTGGTCGGCTGAGGCCTGCATCAGTGCCTTGAAGCCTTGGTCCTGCTCTGGGGCGGCGAGGATCGGGCTGCCGACGCTGCGGCCGGAGAGGTGACCGTTGACGATCGCCACCACGGAATGCTCCGGGTGGTCCAGGTCGTGCAGAAGGATTTCCATGTTGCGTGCGGCAACGCTGCCCAAGGCCTGGATGGTGGCCTTGAGCACCGTGAGGGTGAGGTGGCGTTCTTCGCTGGGGGTGATAGGCATGGCAGATCGCAAAATCAACATTTTGTGTAGTTTTACACATTAAGTTGAATTAAGCGATCTGCGGTGGTTCTGCTGGCCCTATCGCCGGCAAGCCAGCTCCCACAAACTCAGCCCAGCGCCGGGGTGCGCGGCGGAATCATCCGGCGCGAGCCGGTCGCCTCAAAGGCGGCACCAAAGCTCAACAGCGCATTGTCGCTATAGGCACGCCCGGCAAAGGTCAGCCCCACCGGCATGCCGATGTCGGCCATCACGCCCATTGGCACGGTGACGGTCGGTACACCCAGGTGTCGGATCGCCAGGTTGCCGTTGGCCACCCAGATACCGTTGCTCCAGGCGATGTCCGCCGATGCCGGGTTGACGTCGGCATCGGCCGGGCCCACATCGGCCACTGTCGGGAACAGCACCGCGTCCAGGCCCAGGTTGTCCATCCAGTCTTCCAGGTCCAGTTTGCGGGTGTGCTCCAGGCCGCGCAGGCCGTCAGGCACAGTCTCGATCTGGTCCCAGGTCTTCAGGCCGCGCTTGGCCATGTTGACGTACTCATCCATGCCGGCGGCCAGGTCGTCCTCACGGTTGGGCAGGGTGCCCGGGTCGTGCGGGAAGATCTGTGGGCCATCGACATCGGCCAAGCGGTTGAGCTTGGGGTCGCCGTTGGCTTGCAGGAAGTCGTCAAACGCCCAGCCCGACAGCTCCCACAGCTCATCATGCAGGAACTCCTTGCTGACGATGCCGCGGTTGTAAACGGTCGGCGCGCCCGGGCGGTCGCCCTCGCAGTTGGACACCAGCGGAAAATCCACTTCCAGCACTTCGGCACCGGCCGCTTCCAGGGCCTGGCGTGCCTGTTGCCACAAGTCGATTACAGTAGCGCGGGTGTTGATGCGTTGGCCGGTCGGGCCACCGATGCCTGGTTTTTCGGAGGTGCCTGCTTCGGCATCGGCATTGATGTACATGCGCGGTACGCCAAAGCGTTTGCCCTTGAGTGCGCTGGCATCCACTGCCAGGTCCAGGTAACAGGCAGGGCGCACAGTCGATGCCGCCGGGATCGGCACCCAGGGCTGCAGGCGCCACAGGTCGCCGCGCTTGTCAGCGTCATCGGCGACCACCACGTCGAGGATTTCCAGCAGGTCGGCCATGGTGCGGGCGTAAGGCACCACCACGTCCATGGTCGGGGTCAGCGGCCAGTTGCCGCGCACCGAAATCACGCCGCGCGATGGGGTGTAGGCGCACAAGCCATTGTTGGACGCCGGGCCACGGCCGCTGGACCAGGTTTCCTCGGCCAGGCCGAAGGCACTGAAACTGGCGGCGGTGGCGGTGCCGGCACCGTTGGACGAGCCCGAGGCGAAGGGCGCAGTCAGGAAATCGGCGTTGTATGGGCTTTCGGCGCGGCCATACACGCCGCGCTGCATGCCACCGTTGGCCATGGGCGGCATGTTGGTCTTGCCAAGGCACACGGCACCCGCGGCGCGCAGGCGCTCGATGGTGAAAGCGTCGCGCTGGGCGACCAGGTCCTTGAAGGCAGGGCTGCCGGAAGCGGCGGTCAGGCCTTTGACCAGGTAGCTGTCCTTGGCGGTGTAGGGGATGCCATCCAGCGGGCTCAGAACCTGGCCTTGGGCGCGGCGGGCGTCGGAGGCCTCGGCTTCTTTGAGCGCCTCGGGGTTGCGTACCACTACCGCGTTCAGGGCGGTGGCGGTGTCGGCGCCATCGTAGGCGTCGATGCGCGCCAGGTAGGCCTTGACCAGCTCGACCGCCGTCGTGCGGCCCGACTCGAGTGCGTCGCGCAGCTCGGCAATGGAAACCTCGGTTACCTCGATCATGCGTTCACCAAAAAAATTGTGCAGGTGGGGGCTAGTGCGAGGAGTGTACAAGAAGGGCTTGGCGGACGCAGGTTTGCGCGGGGGCAAATGGTTTTATGCAAGCGGGCATTGTCGGGGTCGCCCAGCGACCCCGGCCAACCCTCAGTCCAGGTCCTGCGCCGTATGCCGCTCGGGCACCTGGCTGACCTCATCCCCCCACGTCCGGTTTACCCGAGTTCCGCGCTGCACCGCCGGGCGCAGGGCAATTTCCTCGGCCCAGCGCTGTACGTTGGGATACTCATCCACCGCCAGGAATTCTGCCGCGTCATACAGGTTGCCGCGCACCAGCTGGCCATACCACGGCCACACGGCAATATCGGCAATGCTGTACTCATCACCGCCCAGGTAGCGGCTCTCGGCCAGGCGGCGGTCGAGCACGTCCAGTTGACGCTTGGCCTCCATGGTGAAGCGGTTGATCGCGTATTCGAATTTTTCCGGGGCGTACACGTAGAAGTGACCGAAGCCACCGCCCAGGTAAGGCGCCGCGCCCATCTGCCAGAACAGCCAATTCAGGCTCTCGGTGCGTGTAGCGGGCGATTTTGGCAGCAGTGCGCCGAACTTGTCGGCCAGGTACAGCAGGATCGAACCCGATTCGAATACCCGCACAGCTGGTTCGACGCTGCGGTCGAGCAGGGCAGGGATCTTGGAATTGGGGTTGACCTGGACGAAGCCGCTGGAAAACTGGTCGCCCTCACCAATGCGGATCAACCAGGCATCGTACTCGGCTGCGGTATGGCCCAAGGCAAGCAGCTCTTCAAGGGCAATGGTGACCTTGACGCCATTGGGTGTTGCCAGGGAATAAAGCTGCAGCGGGTGCTTGCCCAGCGGCAGGTCCTTGTCGTGCGTCGGGCCGGCAACCGGGCGGTTGATGCTGGCGAACTGGCCGCCGGAGGCTGCCTCGTTGCGCCAGACCTTGGGGGGTACATAGGCGGGCTTGCTCATGCATGAATCTCCTTCATTGGCGCGAAACGGTCACGTAAAGACGTGGACCTGTATCTATGCCACGGGTTCGACGCCATGCGCAAATGCATAGGGTGCGCGCGCAACTTGCATGACGATGGTTTCATCCAGTTTTCATCCGGCGCAAGCCAGGCCGGCTCTATGCTGGGCTATCTCTTCGCCCTGCAAGGAACCGCTGGCCGATGACTATCCCCCGCAGCCTGTTGGCGCTGGTCCTGCTCGGCGGCCTGCTGGCCCATGCCGAGGCTGCGCCGCGGGTTGTCGGCCTGCACCCTATGACCTTGGCCGACCCGGTCGATAGCCGGCCGATGCAAGCACTGGCGTTCTACCCGGCTATTGGTAAACCCCGTAGTAGCCGTATAGACGGCTATCCAGTCGAGGTGGCTGAAGAGGCACCCGTCGCCACGGGCCTATTCCCGTTACTGGTCCTGTCCCACGGCAATACCGGCAGCCCATTGGCGCTGCACTACCTGGCAACCGCGTTGGCGCGGCGAGGCTTCGTGGTGGTGGCGGTAGTGCACCCGGGGGACAACGCCCGCGACCACAGTCGTCTGGGCACCCTGAGCAACCTGTATGGTCGGCCGCTGCAAGTCAGCGCCGCAATCACCGCCGCCCGCGATGATGCATTGGTCGGACCTTATCTGGACGACGGCAAGGTGGGCGTGATCGGTTATTCGGCTGGTGGCGAAACCGCGTTGATCCTTTCCGGTGCGCGCCCGGACCTGGACCGCCTGCGCCAGTACTGCCTGGAGCGCCCGAACGACGCCGACGCCTGCAAGACCCACGGCATATTGATTGCCGACCGCAGCGAACTGGCGCCGCAGGCCGACCCGCGGGTAGGGGCGGTGATGCTGATGGCGCCGCTGAGCCTGCTGTTCGGGCGCCATGCCTTGGCCGGGGTTCAGGTGCCAGCCCTGATCTATAGCGGCGATAGCGACCAACTGGTGGCGGTGGACCGCAACGCCGAGGCTCTGGCCCGCAAGCTGCCGGTCACCCCCGATTACCGCCTGTTGGCCGGCGCCGGCCACTTTGTGTTCATGGCCCACTGCGACGCCGAGCAGTACGCGCGGATGCCGGCGCTGTGCAAAGATGCCGAGGGCGTGGACCGCCGCCATATCCATCATTCGCTAGAGCGTGAAACGGCGGCGTTCTTCAGCCAGGCGCTGGGCACGCCGCAACTGGCCGAGCGGTCAGTTGCGGCGAGCGTGCCGCGACAGCAACAGCGTTAGGCCCACCCCGGCCAGGGCGAGCAGGGCAGCCACGCAGAAGATCGAGGAATAGCCCAGGTGCACGGCTACTGCGCCCATCACCGGGCCGGCGATAGCCAAGGCCATATCGAAGAACACCGCATAGGCCCCCAGCCCCGCGCCGCGGCTGCTGCTGGGGACCTGCCGGATTGCCTCGACGCCCAGCGCCGGGTACACAAGCGACAGCCCGAAACCGGTAAGCCCTGCGCCAACCAGAGCCCAGGCCGGCGAAGGCGCGAGCCACAGCAGGCTCAGGCCGAGCACTTCAGTGGCCATGCAGGCGACCGCCACGTTGTAACCACCAAACCGGTTGACCGCGTTGACGAACAGCAGCCGCGAAATGATGAAACACACACCAAACGCACTCAAACACCAGGCTGCGCCAACCCAGCCGCGCTCCAGATAGTACAAGGTGACGAAGGTGGTCAGGGTGCCATAGCCGATCGAGGCCAGGGTCAGGCCAAGGCCGCACGGCGCGACCCGGGCAAACGCCGACCAGAACGGCAGGCGTTCGCCGCGTACCACCACCACGTCGGGACGCTTGCGCAACACCAGCATGGCAAGGGTTGCCAGCACTAGCAAAGCTGGCCCCAGCACGCTGAAATCCAGCCCATCCACGGCCAACACTCCCAGGGGCGCGCCAATCGCAATCGCGCCGTAGGAGGCGATGCCGTTCCATGAGATCACCCTGGCGGTGTGTTCGGGGCCGACCTGGCTGATGCCCCAGCTCAAGGTGGCCACACCGATCAGCCCCTGGGCGATGCCGAGCAGCAAACGGCCCACAAGCAGCAGCGCCAGGCTCAGCAGGGGCAGCGTCAGGGTCCAGGCCGATAACAGGGTCAATACCCCGCAGCCGGCAATTCCCATCAGGCCGAAACGGATGGCTTGCTTGCCCCCGAGGGTATCTGCAACGCGCCCGGCAAACGGGCGGCTGAGCAGGGTGGCCAGGTATTGCAGGCCAATGGTTACCCCGGCGATCACTGCACCAAAGCCCAGTTGGTCGTGCACGTAGCTGGGTAGCACCGCAATCGGCAGGCCGATGCAGAGGAAGGCAATGAAGGTGTAGAAAACGATCGACAGGATCTGCTGAGTGATGTGCAGCGTGTTGCTGGCGGGGGCAGGTTGTTGCGCGGTCATGGGCTCTTTCGCGGGCGGGCGGTTGGGCGTGGTTCCATGATGGCTGTTACATGAAGGAAATGAAAGCAGGCTAACGAATTATTCATCGGGTTGTGTCAGCTGTAGGGCTGGCGGTGGGATTTTCGCGGGCAAGCCCGCGAAGAGGCCCAGCCATGCACAATGGCCAGGCCTTACCCATCAATCAGACCAGTACGCCCTGGCTGCGCAGGTAATCGTCGTAGGTGCCGCTGAAGTCCACCACGCCATCGGGCGACAGCTCGATGATGCGGGTGGCCAGCGACGACACGAACTCGCGGTCGTGGCTGACGAACAGCAGGGTGCCCGGGTAGTTTTCCAGCGCCAGGTTCAGCGCCTCGATCGATTCCATGTCCAGGTGGTTGGTAGGCTCGTCCATCACCAGCACGTTAGGCTTTTGCAGGATCAGCTTGCCGAACAGCATGCGGCCTTGCTCACCACCGGAAATCACCTTCACCGACTTGAGGATCTCGTCGTTGGAGAACAGCATGCGCCCCAGGGTGCCGCGAATCACCTGCTCGCCGGAGGTCCACTGGCCCATCCAGTCGAACAGGCTCAGGTCGTCTTCAAAGTCGTGAGCGTGGTCCTGGGCGTAGTAGCCCACTTCGGCGCTGTCGGTCCATTTCACCGAACCGGCATCCGGGGTCATTTCGCCGACCAGGGTACGCAGCAGGGTAGTCTTGCCAATACCGTTGGGGCCGATGATCGCAACGCGCTCGCCCGCTTCGACAGTAATGTCGAAGTTCTTGAACAGCACCTTGTCGTCGAAGGCTTTCGCCATCTTCTCGACGACTACCGCCTGGCGGTGCAGCTTTTTAGTCTGCTCGAAGCGGATGAATGGGCTGACACGGCTGGAAGGCTTGACCTCGGCCAACTGGATCTTGTCGATCTGCTTGGCGCGCGAAGTCGCCTGCTTGGCCTTGGAGGCGTTGGCCGAGAAGCGGCTGACGAAGGTCTGCAGCTCTGCGATCTGTGCCTTTTTCTTGGCGTTGTCCGACAGCAATTGCTCGCGCGACTGGGTAGCCGCAGTCATGTACTCGTCATAGTTGCCCGGGAACAGGCGCAGCTCGCCGTAGTCCAGGTCGGCCATGTGGGTGCAGACGCTGTTGAGGAAGTGGCGGTCGTGGGAAATGATGATCATGGTGCTGTTACGCGCCGTGAGGATCGTTTCCAGCCAGCGGATGGTGTTGATATCCAGGTGGTTGGTCGGTTCGTCGAGCAGCAGCACGTCCGGGTCCGAGAACAATGCCTGGGCCAGCAGCACACGCAGCTTCCAGCCTGGCGCCACTTCGCTCATCGGGCCGAAGTGTTGCTCCAGGGGGATACCCAGGCCGAGCAGCAGTTCACCGGCGCGGGATTCGGCGGTGTAGCCGTCCATTTCGGCGAATTCGGTTTCCAGCTCGGCGACGGCCATGCCGTCTTCCTCGGTCATTTCCGGCAACGAGTAGATACGGTCGCGCTCGGCCTTGACCTTCCACAGCTGGCCGTGGCCCATGATCACGGTGTCGATCACGGTGAATTCTTCATAGGCGAACTGGTCCTGGCGCAGCTTGCCCAGGCGGGTGTTCGGCTCGAGCATGACCTGGCCACCGGACGGCTCCAGGTCGCCGCCGAGGATCTTCATGAAGGTCGACTTGCCGCAACCGTTAGCGCCGATCAGGCCGTAACGGTTGCCGTTGTTGAATTTTACGGAAACGTTTTCGAACAGCGGCTTGGAGCCGAACTGCATGGTGATGTTAGCGGTAGAAATCAAGTGCTTGTCCTGCGGGGGTTCCAGAGGTGTATTTAGGCCCTGTCGTCAGTCTTGGGCCAATTTTGGGCCAATTCGACTCGGGGCGGCAGCTTCTCCAGCTCCCTCCAGTCCGAGGAGGAGCTGATCCATTTCGCGTAGGTAGAGAGCAACATCTCGACGCTGTGGCCAAGCTGGCTCGCGATAAACACGGGGTTCATCCCAGACATCAGGCACATGGTTGCGTAGGTGTGGCGGGTGTCGTACTGACGGCGTTCACGGATGTTCAGCGCCTTCAGCGCCGATTTGAATTGGCGGATTGTAACACTTGGTTCGTTGATACACAGCCCACCTTTGCTCGGTTGGAACACGAAAGGGCTTTCGGGGTTGGCTGACTTGGATGCCATGCGTCGAAGGTTCGCCATTCTCTGGGCCTGCTTAATGGCATTGAGCGCGCGCTCGTTCAGCAGTACCACCCGGTGCTGTTTGGTCTTCGTGCGCTCCTGCGGAGATCGATTCACGATGATTCGACGAATCGAGACGGACCGTTCTTCAAGGTCAACATCTTCCCACTTCAGGCCCATGGCCTCACCTGGGCGCACCCCGGTAAAGAAGCAGAACTCGAAGAATGCGGCATATATCTGCGAATATTTCCGAAGTGTCGCATAGAGGTGGGAGATGATCGTCTCCGCTTCAGAGCGGGTGTACGGGTCAACGACCTTTTTGACGACCCTCGGCTTATCGAGCGATGCAGTGGGGTTTTTAGTGATCAAGCCGTCGAAAACCGCTGTCTTGAATACGCTTGCGAGTTTGATGATCGCATTGCGCTTGACCCCCACCGATGTCCATTGGATCTGCGAAATAACCCCGCGAAGCATGGTCGGCGTGATCATGTCGATCCGACGAAGGCCAAGGTATGGCATCCAGTAGATGTTGAAGACGCTTTTGTAGTTGTTGCGGGTGCCTTCAACGATATCTCGACTATCCAGCCACATCTGGGTGTAGGCGCCGAGGCTCGGGATGGACTCCGCCGTCTGGCGGGCCACCTCCGAGCCCGGGAATAGCTCGGCATACTTCTCGTCATCCAGCAGGCCGTGACGGATCAGGTTTATTACTTGATCACGTACACGGCTGGCTGCGCGGATCCCCTGCGCCGTCGCGGGATGGGCGAGGGTTTCCCCGCGACGCTCACCGTTCCAAGTGTTGTCGAGCAGCTCTTGCTCGCGGCCGTCGGCCCACATCTGCTGATGGCGCTTGTTGCATGTGAAGCCGGTGTCCGACTCGCTTTCACCGTCGACCCACTCCAGCCATTTGCAGGTGTTGCAGTTCTTGCCCATCGCGGGCCCCTGTAGATCAGGTAGGCCATGTACTGATACCTCTCACCAATCCAGCGCCCAGGCGCCAGTGCGGGTGTAGGTTCGGGTTGTGTTTCGTGCGGGGAGAGCTGGCGCTGGTTGCCGGCCTGCAGCTGGCTGTCGGGGATTGCGCATGGTGCAGATGATGTGCAGCGGGCTGGTGAGGATGGTGTCGACCAGCTTGCGGTGGCGCGGCGTCGTCTCGTTCCTGGCCGACCAGGTGTTGCCCTTGTAGCGCTGCTTGGCGATCGTGTCGTTGATCTCAAGGCAGCCGCCCGAACCGACCCACTCGTGGGAGTAGCTGTCGATGATCAGCGTCGAGTAGCCGCCTGCCTCTGCAGCCTTATCGGCCTGTTCAGTTATGAAATTTCGAGTAAATGGGATGGGGACGAGCCAGGAAGGATCGTCGTAGGCAGAACGCCTGGATGGGGGGGCTGACGCTGTCTAAAACTGCCTTGGAGCTTCTCGGTTTTACTGGGCCAAAATCGCGGAAACTGGCTGACCTGTATTAGACAGGCAAGACCCACAGGCCGCTTTCGGCGCGGCCTGAGACTTGATTCTCACGCTACTGCTGCAGTACCAGAAGCTAGTAACATCCGTAGCTGTTGCACGTGGAGTTGCAGGCGTTCCTGCTTTCGACCCAGAGCAGCCCTTCACCGAGGACAGTATCGCCAATTGCAGTCATATAAGTACGCAGGAAAACATAAGCGCCCCTGATGAGCGAGTAGCTGCTCCTCGTATCGACTTCAGTTCAGCACAGAGCTGAGCCTGACGCCCCACGCGTTAAATCTTCATCCAATGGGGCCCTGACAAAAATGCAGTATTTTCCCCCCTCCATGGATTCGAAAGCTACTAGCTTTTCCACCAGTGCTGCGCTCAAAACCTTTCCGGCATTGAGCAGCAACATGCCGTTGTCAGCGTTCAAATTGCGCGCTAGCACCATTCCGGGGACCAGATCGCGGGTAGCGCAAACACGTACTTCAGGGTCCGCCAAGGTGAGATCACTGAGGAACGTCGCGCAGACGTCGACGAAATCGTCAAGTAGCGCCGGCTCATAAAGACGGCCGCTGTACTTGCGAAGGTAGAGCAGGGCCTCGTCGCTGTTCATCTGCCTTTCGAGGATCAGTCCACGCTGCAGTTCGACGAAGTCCACAGCCAGCTTAAGCAGGCGGGCGCCGAACGGAATGGCTTCACCTTTGAGGCGGTCAGGGAAACCGCTGCCGTCCCAGTGCTCTTGGTGATGGAGGATCAGCCGCGCCGCATCCTTCATAGGCTCCAGGGTCATCAGAAGCGATTCGCTTTGGCGTGGATAATCGCGGTAGCGCTCGCGGTCACTGTGCATAAGCAAGTCCGAAGGCGCGACGATCATGCTGTCTGGCCAACTCAGCTTGCTGATGTTGTACAACGCCGCCGCCATAGTCAGGTCGCGACTAGCCGCCTCGTCCAAGGCGTACGCCGTACAGTAACAGCGAACTAGCTCAATGATCTGACGGTTGGTCTGCTTAGCCGGCGGCAGCCGCAGGTTGGCCAGCATCGAGAATACTTCAGTTCCGGTGACATAGCTGTGTTTCAGTTCTTCGTAAGCCAGATCGAGCATGTCGGCTGTCTGCTGCAATTCGGCGGTGCGGGCTGCCACGCGCTTTTCCAAATTTATGTTTAAAAGCTTTAATTGAGCGTTCTGCACTCGCGCGAGTACCTCCAGCCGCTGGCGCTCGCGCTCGGAATGTTGATGCTCAAGGGCCTGGCGCAAAGTCAGTAGCATCTCGTCGTCGTTCCACGGCTTGCTGATGTAACGGTGGATACGACCATCATTGACAGCTTTGATGATCGCGCCAGGGTCTGCATAGCCAGTAAGCATGATCCTCACGACTGCGGGATAGCGTTGGTGGACTTGCGCGAGCAACGTTGCACCGTCCATGCCCGGCATACGCGCATCGCTCATCACAAGATCTACCGGCCGTTCGGTCATCAGCGCCAGCGCCTGTTCACCGCTGGTGGCCAACACCACGTCATAGGGCTGACCCCTTAATAGTCGACGCAGACTGTTGAGGATTGGCTCTTCGTCATCAACCAGTATCACAGTCGGCCGAGTGGCTGTTTTCGGGGTAGATTGCACTTCCATGTGGGGCCTCGCGCGTAGGTCGATGGCGGCACGTTGTCAGTTCCTGAGCGAAGCGTGCTTGGGCAAAGGCTAGATCATTTTATTGCCATGCGCATCGGAACACAGATCGGCAGACGACAGGCAAAAAGTGCCGAAGGCATCTAACCTGATGGCAATGCATTCTCGTATTCGTCAGCCATGGGAAAAGGACTCTCCCTGATGGTCGAGCTTAATACCTGTCTTCATCCTCATCTGCGTTACAGGGGGCGCTTGTGGAGTTGCCTGCGCTTGCTGGGGCTGTTGGCTCTGTGCTCGGCCGTAGGGGCCGAACCTCTGGACGAACCGCTCAAACCCCTGCCGCCGATTCCCATACTGGCGCCTGCGCGCGTTGAACTGGGACGCCAATTGTTCAACGACCCACAGTTGTCACTCAATAGCTCTTTATCCTGTGCGAGCTGCCACCGTCTCGATAAATACGGGGCCGATGGCCATGCCTTTTCGATCGGAGTAGATGGCCAGCAACTGTCACTCAATACTCCGACGGTCTTCAATGCCAGTCTCAATTTCCGCCAGTTCTGGGATGGCCGAGTTGAGTCGCTAGAAGAGCAAGGTAATGCAGTAATCACCAGTGCCCATGAGATGGGCGGGGACTGGCAGGTGATAGTGCAGCGCATCTCCGGCGAAAACCGTTACCGCCAGGCCTTCGCCGATGCCTACCAGGATACCGTGACCAAGGACAACATCCTCGACGCGCTGGCTACCTACGAAAGGACCCTTTTAACACCCGGCGCCCGCTTTGATCGTTATCTGCAGGGCGACACCGAGGCGCTGACCTTGCAGGAAAAATACGGTTACCAGCGCTTCAAGGATTATGGCTGTATCGCCTGCCATCAAGGTGTAAACATCGGTGGCAACATGTTCCAAAAATTCGGCGTATTCGGTGACTATACGATCGATCGTGGAAACCCGACTCACGCCGACCTAGGACGTTTCAACGTGACCGGTGCCGAAGCGGATCGAGGTGTCTTCAAGGTTCCGAGTCTACGAAACGTGGCGATGACCGCGCCCTATTTCCATGATGCCTCGGCTCCTACTCTGGAGCGCGCGGTTGACGTGATGTTTCAGTACCAGCTTGGACGGATACCCAGCGACGAAGACCGTGAACTGATTGTGATGTTTCTCAAAACCCTCACCTCTGAAAATGTGGGGCAGCCATGAGTGCAATCTCCCGACGCGGAAGCCTGTTTTCACTCAGTGGTTTGGTCCTGGCGCTATCGTCAATGCTGCTGTTCCTTTACCTGAACTCCGGTTCAGAGCAGACACAAACCTACAATGAATCTCGGGATCTTATTCGTCAGCTCAAGCAGCAAGATGCGGTGTGGGAAAACGAAATGCTCAAGGCGCGGGTAGCCATATCCCATGACTACGATCTACTTGTGACGCCCCTCAAAGAGATGAGGCAACTTTGGACACGCTTCGACAGCCAAGAAGCTGAGCAAGGGCGCAACAGCTCTACACAATGGCGTGATGCCCACGATGGCTTTCTCGGTGCGCTTGGGGAAAAAGCTCGGCTTGTCGAGCAATTCAAGTCGCACAATGCTCTACTGCGAAACTCCCTTGCGTTTCTCCCTGCTGCCGAGGACGCTATCCAAGCCCAGCTAAACAAGGTTCTCGACCCGCGCCGGCAGGAGGTCCATGCATTCGCCACCGACACTTATGATCTGTTGCTCAGTGCCCTGGAGTTCGCACAGGTTACGTCTGCGGACAAGGCGGCAGAGATCGAGCTCGGGCTGGGCAATTTGGCTGTCAACGTGCAGAACCTGCCCAGCGAGTTTCAGACGCCGGTCAAACTGTTGAGCAGTCATGTGGCATTGATCCTGCGCGAGCAACCTATCGTCAACCGCCTGCTCGCGGACATCGAGACGATCCCTGTCGCCGAACGATTAGATACCATCACCAGCCTGCTGGATCGGGACCAGCAGCAGGTTGAGAAAAACGATCGTAAGTATCACCTCTTCACGTTGTGGCTTTCCGGCCTGCTGATGCTCTCGGTCGTGTGTCTGGCTGCCCTGCTGGTGCGGAGCTTTTCCGAGGTGAGGCGGGTCAACAACGCGTTGCAGGCTTCCAATGAAGTTCTAGAGCAACGGGTCGAGGATCGCACTCGGGAGCTCAAGAATGCCCAAAGCGAACTGTTCAATGCCGCGCGCCACGCTGGCATGGCAGAGATCGCCACCAACGTGCTGCACAATGTAGGCAACGTGCTTAACAGCGTGAACACCTCCTCTAATCTCATTGCTCAAACCTTGCGCAGCAGCAAGACCCGAGGCTTGGGCAAGGCAATGCAAATGTTCGATGAGCATTCAGGCGAGCTCGGCCAATTTCTTACCGAAGACCCCAAGGGCAAATTACTTCCCGGCTACCTCAACCAGCTGACCGAGGCCATCACTCATGAGCAGCGCGAAATTGTGGCCGAGTTAGACCGGATGAGTAAGAGCGTGGACCACATCAAGGAAGTGGTGGCCACCCAGCAATCCTATGCGGGGGCCAAGAGTGTGCACGAGCCGCTGTCGGTCAACGATCTGATAGAAGACGCGCTACGCATGAACGCCGGGGCGCTGAGTCGGCACCAAGTTAACGTGGTGCGCGACTTCGATGAGCTACCCCAAGTGATGGGTGACCGGCATCGAATGTTGCTGATCCTGATCAACCTGATCAGTAACGCCAAGTACGCCATGTCCGGTCAAGGCAACGAGCACAGGACCATGACCTTAAGGACGCGGATCATCGAGGGAGGGTTCCTAGAAATGAGCGTTCTGGACGAAGGCGAAGGCATTGCCCCGGAAAACCTGCAGAAGATATTTGCCCACGGCTTCACCACCCGCAAGGATGGGCATGGCTTCGGCTTGCACAGTTGCGCCCTGGCCGCGATCGAGATGAATGGCCAACTAACCGCTCACAGCGACGGCCCTGGTCTGGGGGCGCTCTTCACGCTGAGGATCCCGCTAACCGCGGTGCGGGAGCCTGCATGAGTAGCTTATCTAATCGCCGAGTCCTGCTGATAGACGACATGCCATCGATCCATGAGGACTTTCGCAAAGTCCTGAGCCCAGTCAGGCCGCAGACCGCCGAGCTGGACGAGATGGAGACGTTACTGTTCGGTAATCAGCCCAAGCAGGAACGGCCGGTTGTCGAACTCGATTCGGCCTATGGCGGCGAGGAAGGTCTTGACCTGTTGAAACGGGCGCTTCATGCCCAGAAGCCTTACGCGCTGGCTTTCGTCGACATGCGCATGCCGGATGGCTGGGACGGAGCTAAGACCATCGAGCAACTATGGCAGGCGGACCCGCAGCTGCAAGTGGTGGTGTGCACCGCATACTCAGACTATTCTTGGGAGGAACTGCTCGACCGGCTACAGGCCCACGACCGCCTGCTAATCCTAAAAAAGCCGTTTGACAACATTGAGGTCCAGCAGATGGCCAACACCCTGCTGACCAAGTGGGAAATGACTCAGCGCGCCTCTTTGCAAATGCACCAGCTCGAACAGCGGGTTGAGCGGCGCACCCATGAGCTGAAGCAGGCCAGCGACGCTTTACAGCAGGAAATCGACGAGCGTAAGCAACTTGAAAGCCAGCTGGTGCAGTCGGAGAAGCTTGCCTCACTGGGGCAGATGGCAGCTGGCGTAGCACACGAGATTAACAATCCGATCGGGTATGTATCCTCCAACCTCGGCACTCTAGAAGGGTACTTTCAGCAACTAACGACGATGCTCGACGCTTATCGCGAGGTAGAGCAGCTATTGGGCGAAAGCGAAACCACCATGGCCTTGCAAAGGCTGCGCGAGCACACTGAGCTGGAATTCCTCAGGGAAGACATTCCCATCCTGATTGAGGAATCCAAGGACGGAATCGTTCGCGTGGCGCAGATCGTCAAGGACCTAAAAGACTTTTCGCGTGCTGACAGCACCCAGCAGTGGCAATGGGCCAACGTGCAGCAGGGCATCGATTCCACACTAAACATCGTTGCCAGCGAGCTTAAATTCAAGGCAGATGTGGTAAAGCGGTACCAGCCGTTGCCCGAGATCGAATGCCTGCCGTCGCAGATCAATCAGGTAATTTTGAACCTGGTGATTAACGCCGCCCAGGCTATGGGGCCGGAGCGTGGAACCATCACGTTGTGCACTGCCCAACACGACAACTGGGTATGCATCGAGGTTACAGATACAGGCGCTGGGATAGCACCGGAAAACGTACAGAAAATCTTTGACCCTTTCTTCACCACGAAGCCTGTAGGACAAGGCACCGGACTAGGTCTGTCCCTCTCCTACGGTATTGTAAAGAAACACGGTGGTGAGATAACCGTTTCGAGCCAGGTCGGGGTGGGGACAACGTTTCGTGTACAACTGCCAATCAGCCAACAGGTAAGGCAGTGAGCGAATGTGGATTGAATTGCCCCTTGTAGAGACCTCCAAGCCTAAGGTGAAACCCTTTCTTTAAGAGGCAGACCCGTCCGCTTCTGGCCGATTACGCCCCCTCGCTAAAGGCCGGTATGGGTCGAAAGCGGCCGGTCCTGAATGGCCGCTTTCGACCCATAGCTGCCCTTGGCGGAGGGCAGCTAACGGCCCAGAGTGTGTAAAAACACTTTCAAGTTGCTGGTGAGTTAGCCCATGGCTTCTGGTCGTTGCGATATTCCAAGCGTTCGCCAAGATCCGCACCGGTAACGCTCCTTGGCCTTCAGGGCGTGTTTCAGTGGCTTTTACAGCGGCAAAAGCTGGGCCTTTTAGGCCGTCATTGCTTTCATCAAACCTTCCGTGCCGACGATTTTCATAACTCGCTTCATATTGTAGGCGAGCACGTTAAGGCTCATCTCCGCGCTGACGCCAACCAGCTTGCGAGTTAGGAAGTGCGTAGATCCCATCCATTGTTTGAGCGTCCCGAAGGGATGCTCAACAGTCCTTTTTCGCACTCGCATCATGTCCGGGGCTTGGTCTAGTCGGCGCTGCATTTGCTCCAGCACCGCTTCATGCTCCCAGCGCCTGACTCGGCGATTTGTGCTGGGCGTGCACTGCGGTTTCAGCGCACATTTCTGGCAGCTCGAACTCCAGTAACAGTGCATATTCATGCCTTTTTCGATGCTGGAGAAACGCCAAATCAGTACCTCCCCAGCTGGGCAGGTGTACTGGTTTTTTGTCGCGTCATAAACGAAGGCATCTTTATTGAAACGACCCTCTGCCTTGGCGCTTGAGGTCATCGGCTTTGGCACGTAGGCGCTGATATTGGCGTTGTGACAGGCCAGGATTTCTTCACCTTTGAAGTAGCCCCGATCAGCCACGACCGATAACGTTTCTGAGCCGATGGCTTCACGCGCGAGCTTCGCCATGGAGCTGAGTTGGTCGCGGTCAGAGCCGACGTTCGTAACCTCGTGGGCGACGATCAAGTGATGCTGGGTATCGACTGCTGTCTGCACGTTGTAGCCGACGATTCCACTTCCGCGCGTCATCATCGAACGGGCATCTGGATCGGTCAGCGAGACCTGCTTATCAGGCGAATCGTTAAGCTGAGATTCGATCAGCTGAAGCTCCTTCATTTGAGCTTTCAGCTTCTCGATTTTCTCTGCGAGGCGTGCGCCGTCTGGTTCGGAGGCAGTTGGCACTTGCCTATCAGCCGCATCAAGTGCAGCCAGGTAACGGCTGATGCTCGACTCAATCTCTTCCATCCGCCGCTTGAGTTTGGCGCTGGTGAAATTTCGGTCACGATTATTCACTGCCTTGAATTTACTGCCGTCGATGGCAACCAGGTTTTCTCCAAAAAGCCCAAGCTGCTGGCACAGCACAACGAACTGTCGGCAGACCCCATGAATGGCCTTGCTGTTGTCTTTTCGGAAGTTCGCGATGGTTTTGAAGTCGGGCATGAGCCGCCCGGTTAGCCACATCAGTTCGACGTTACGTTGGGCTTCTCGCTCAAGGCGTCGGCTCGATTGGATGCGGTTCAGATAACCGTAGATATAGATCTTCAACAGGACAGCGGGATGGTAGGCAGGTCGTCCAGTGTCGGCGGGAATGGCGCCATCAAACCCTAGCGTTGTGAGGTCGAGTTCATCGACGAAGACATCGACCACGCGCACCGGATTGGTATCACTGACGTAGTCGTCGAGGCTTTCAGGCAGTAAGGTGCTTTGGCCTCGGTGTTCACCCTGAATAAACCGTTTCATAGGCGACCCTTGCGATGAAATTCTCAGAAATCATAGCAAGGGTTTGTCCGGGCGTTTTTACACACTCTGGGCCGGTAGCTGCCTTTCGCGAAGGGCAGCTATGGGTCGAAAGTGGACAGCCAACCGCGGCTCCGAGGTGATGCCAATTTTGATACCACTGATAGGGAAATGAGGGGGAGAGGAGGGGGATCAGCGCTGTTGCTGAGTGGATGCTGGGAGTCCGAGGAAGAGAAGAAGGCGCAGGCCCCGCAGGCAGCCAGCGAGAACCTCTGGAACATCATTCCGCCTGATGAAAGCCAGGACGAAGGCTTTACGCCTTGACTCACTTCCTCCCATAACGCCGCCGACCCGGCGTACGCCACTGGCCTGAACTGCCCCGGGCGACCATGCGCCAGCACTTGGCCAGGCGCTGCAAGCGCTCGATCGACTCATGCATGTGCCAGACCGGCACGCCGATTTGGTAGGGCTGGCCACTCTTGCAGGCTTAGAGGTGCTCCTTTTGTATTTTTTCAGAGTCGCGCTCCAGAATTTCAAAGGTACCTTCCGCACATACCTCACCTCTCGTCCGTCAGAATTTTTACCCGTCAGGATTGACCGGGCACCTGATGCCAGATTTACTGTATATACATACAGTTCTCATCAGGCCTTCCACCATGACCATCACATTTTTGGGTACGCCCACCGGCGGAACCGAATTGCTACCTCTGTATTCGTTTCACGTTCCGGCTGGTTTCCCTTCGCCTGCCGCGGACCATCTGGAAGGCCATATTTCCCTTGATGAGCTATTCGACCTTCGCGCACCTCATGTGTATCTGGTGAAAGTGGAGGGCGACAGCATGCAAGGGGCGGGGATCTACTCGGGTGACATCGTCATCGTCGACCGCGGTCGTGAGGCGGAGCATGGGGACATTGTCATCGCTGCAGTCAACAGCGAGCCCGTTTGCAAGCGTCTGCATCGTCGCGATGGCGTGGTAATCCTGAAATCTGAAAATCCCGCCTACCCGGCACGGTACATCATGGAAGGCGACGAGCTCGTTGTCTGGGGCGTTGTGCGTTACAGCGTTCGCGACCATGCGCAGTGAACAGGTATTCGCGCTGATCGACTGCAACTCGTTCTACGCGAGCTGCGAGCGCGTGTTTCGGCCCGACCTGGCCAAAACCCCGATCGTCGTGTTGAGCAACAACGACGGCTGCGTGATCGCCAGGTCATACGACGCGAAGCCCTTCGTGAAGATGGGCGAGCCGTACTTTCAAGTGAAGGACAAGCTGCGCCGGCACGGCATCAAGGCTTTCAGCAGCAACTATGCGTTGTACGGCGACATGAGCGAGCGGGTCATGACCCTGATCGACTCGATGGTGCCGGCCACTGAGATCTACAGCATCGACGAGTGCTTCGCTGATCTGTCCGGAGTACAGGAAAACCTGACCCAGTTCGGACGCAAGATGCGGTCCAGGATCTTCCAGTGCACCGGTATCCCCGTGGGTGTCGGTATCGCCGGCACAAAGACGCTCGCCAAACTGGCCAATCATACGGCGAAGTGCCTGCAGGCGCAGACCGGGGGTGTGGTCGACATTACCGATCCGTTCAAGCGCGATTGGGTGCTGCGCAACACCGAAGTGAAAGAGGTATGGGGCATCGGGCGGCGGATGACCGCCCACCTCGAGGCGATGGGCATTCATACGGCGATGGATCTGGCCAAGGCTGATGCCTGGACGCTGCGGCAGAAATTCAGTGTGGTGGTGGAGAAGACTGCCCGCGAGCTCGCAGGCACGCCGTGCCTGGAACTGGACGACCCCGACCCCCCGAAGCAGGAAATCTGCTGCAGCCGGATGTTCGGCAAGCGGCTGACAGAGCTGGCGCCCATCAAGCAGGCAGTGGCCACTTACGTCGGCCGAGCAACGGAAAAACTCCGCGCCCAAGGCTCAGTGTGCAAGCGCATGCGTGTGAGCATTCGCACCGGCATGTTCAACCCGGATGAGGCGCACCACGCACAGGGCGCGTTGGTGGAGCTGCCATACCCCACCTGTGACACGCTGCTGATGACCCGACTGGCCACCGATGCGGTCGGACGAATCTTCAGGCCAGGGTTTCGCTACAGCAAGGCAGAAGTGCTGCTGATGGACCTGCGGCAACCAGGTGATTTTTCAGAGGACTTGTTTGCGCTCAAACAGTCAGTGGCATGTGATCGACTGATGCAGGTGATGGATGACATCAACGGGCGTTGGGGGAGGGGGACGATGCGAGCCGCCAGCGTGCCGGCATCCCCGGACTGGGGGATGAGGAGGGAGATGATGAGCCAATCCTATACGACGCGGATCGATCAGCTCTGGACGGTGAAATGTTAAGCCTGCCATCGGCGTGGCTGGACGAGCTGAGCGAATGGCCTTGCCGGAGGCTATGGCGTAGAGGCATGCAGATGGACAGCTAAGCTGGGAGTAATCAGACCGTTGGCAATGGCACTGGCTTCAAGCTTCGCATGCTCTGCATTCAGAAAGGCATAAGCGGCTTGAAGCGTGGCGATCTTCGCTTGAATTTCGGTCATCTTGCTGGCGACCAAGGCTGCGCCTTGCGCGCAATCGATCTTGTTGCCCCGCTTGGCTGCAAGAATTTCTCCAATCTCAGCGAGGGAAAAACCGCCACTCTGGGCGCCCTGTATAAAGGCCAGGTCAACAACCGTCTGATCGCTGTAACTGCGGTAATTGTTGGCCTGTCGTTGTGCCACGATAAGCCCGAGCTGTTCGTAATAGCGCAATGTATGCCGACCGACGCCACTGCGGCGTTCTAACTCTCCAATGTTCACACTAAAAACCCCTTGACTATAGAGCGTGCTCTACACCTTAGCCTGCACCCATTATCCAGACAAGGAATCAGACATGAGTGTGGAATGTTTCGTCACAGGCGGCAGTGGATTTGTAGGGCAACATCTACTGGCCCGTCTTACCGCTGCCGGGTACAAGGCCTGGGTGCTTATGCGCACCCCTGGCAATATTGAGCGTCTCAGAAAACAGGTAGGTCAACTGGGCGGTAATCCTGCGTATATCCATGCCGTTGAGGGCGATATCAGCAGAGAGGGGCTTGGGATCAGCGAAGCGGACAAGCAGTGCGTGTCTTCGGCCTCTGTGATCTTCCACCTCGCCGCGGAGTTTTCCTGGGGGCTGTCAATGGAGCGCGCCCAGGCTGTCAATGTGCTTGGGGCGCTGAGGGTCGCCAAGCTTGCGGCGAGCCAGCGCATCCGATTGCTGATGGTGGGCGGCTTCATGCTGCAGAACCTTGATCACCTTGCCCGTGTCGGTGTTGATAAAGAGTGCCCTGAAAACACAAATTGGCCCACAGTCTACGGCCGGGTAGGTGGCTACGAAGGCAGCAAGATCGAGTCACATTTTGCAGTCATCCGTTATATGCAGGATGCGGGCGCGGACTACACGATCGTTCATCCTGCTACGGTGTGCGGCCACAGCGAGAGTGGTCACATCCTGGAAGGGCAGCCTCTGGTCGCACTCGTTCGAAATCTGGCACAAGGTCGGTTCAAAGCGGTCCCCGGCTCCCCCAGGCACTGGCTGCCATTAGTCAGCGTTGACTACCTGGTGGCGATGATGACCTGTGTGGCGTTCGACCCCTCGATGGCCAACCGCCAGGCGCTGGCGCTGCATGAACACACATCGAGCCTGCAGGGGATGCTTGAGCAGATCGCAAAAACGCTGGAGGTCAAGGCGCCACGCCGGCATTTACCGATAAGGTTGCTCAGGTGGCTTTTGGCGATTCCCGGGCTGGAAGCACGGTTTGCGATCAGTGCCGAGTCATTGGACTTTATCCAGACGCAGCGCTTCGACATGAGTGATAGCGAGCAATGGGAGCGCAAGTATCAGTTAAAACATCCCGACATGGCGCGCACGTTGGACAAGACGGTGCAATACGTCAAGGATCACTTTCTCCACTGAGGCAGGCCAGCGGTAATGGCTCAAGCAATACATGTGACAGGGAGCTCGCGTTCGGCACGTGGCCTATATCAGCAAGACCTCGCCATACTCTAAAGAGCGGTGACGAAGGCCGCCACGCATGAGCGCAATGGTAGCGGTTGGATGCGGTTCGGTGCTGGAACGGTAATTGCTGTGACCCTGAGACATTGACCTCGCGGAGAGCGCCGAAATGACTCAGGATGACCGCTATTACATGGTTTTCGTTGTGGCTGCTGTGCTGGTACTGGATCTGGTGGCAACCCTGGTGTTTCTCAAGGCCATTGCCTGACCCCGAAAGTGGGCTCGGTAATACTCGGAGTTGGGGTCATTTGCCGTCGCTTATGCCCCTCCGACTGTGACATGCCCGAGCCCCGCCGGAATCCTTGCGGCAGGCTGGCCGGCCTGATGCTTGCGAGAAAAGCCGCTGGAGAAAAGCCTGGCCATAACTCAAATGCATCCTGAACCCATATAGCAAACAACCCTATGGCACGGTTGTCATTGAGCAGTAACATGGGCTCACTAAAACTAAAAAACGGGCGTGCTACTTGGCAACACTTTCCCAGGTTCTCAATGGGGGAGCAGGAGTGTGACGCGTGAATCGTTCAAGATCGGTAGCAGGCGCATTGCTTGTGTCCACCTTCGCCACAGTGTTCATGGCAGGTTGCGCACAAAACCCTGACGTGCGTGACGGGCATGATTATACCTCTGGCACCACCGCGAAAAGCCCACCGGCGTATCTGGGGTGCGTGAAGGGCGAACTTCCAGGGAATGTGAAAACCTACGAGGTCGATGGCGATCACTCGGTCAGACTGTTCATCGAAAGCACCGACCCCAACAAGGCAGGTGGCCTTGTGGAGCTGCGCAGCACAGGAGGCCAGCACCAGTTCACGGCCTATCAACGTGATGCCTGGTACGACCATGGCCGGTTGCTGGATGCCGCGTTGATGTGTTCGAAAGCATGATGCAATGACCCCTCTACACTAAAAGCCCGCTATCGAAAGCGGGTTTTTTGTGTAGGAACGTCATCATGATTTCCGCCCAACGCGCTGTATGCAGGTTCACCGGCAAATTTCAAGAACTGGCTGGAGCCGTGCCTGTTTTGCTTTTGCCTGCCTTGACCGCGATAATTCACGCATTTGAATGGAGAACAGTGGGTGGAAGCCAGAAGCGTTGTCGCCGAAATGTTCATTGGGATCCCCACGCATTTCTGGGTGTTGCCCGTTGCCGGCCTGGTTGCATACTACGGCCTGAAATGGTCCGCCAGATTCAGCAGTCGTAGCACCCTGCTGCAAGCCTCGACTTACCTGTTGTTGCTGGCCCTGGCGGTGCTACCCAACGGCTTTTATGCCCTGTTTCCACCGGCGCCCGACCCGGATGTGCTGTTGAATCACGCGCCATTGCCCAACTATGCGGGGCGCTTTTACCTGGATGCGTTCTACGTGTTCAGTGGTTGGGCGCTGAGCAAAGTGGCGAAGCTCAAGTTCAGCTGACTGGCTGCCCGGGCACCTGATGCGAAGCAGTCACCTGCTTCGCTCATCATCAAGCGCCTTTGATGTCGTCGATTTTCGCAGCCACAGAGCGCAGCTCGTCCGCAACCACATCGATAGACCTGATGTGCGCTGTGACATCGATCTCGCGCTGCGAACTGCCCCGCGCCTCCATGAACCGGGCGTGGCCACTCATGGCCTGACTGAGTTTTTCCAGATGATCGGCTGTTCGGACCAGATCCGACTTGATGCTGTGAAGCGTCTCCATGGTGCTAAAGGCCTTCCTTGTCTATTGCTTCATCGGTCCCGTGAGCATCGCCTCAGGGCCGGGTGAAACGCAACAGATTTGTGGAAGGCCCCTCCTGGACCGAGCTCTGAAAAGCTTGTGCGATCCCTGCAGTGGCGTCGGAGGTTCAGCTTTTTTCCCGCACCTGCAATACCGAACCCTTGTCGTCGGTCACCAGCAATCCGCTGGTGTGAGTGCCGTCTGATTGCTGCTCGGCAAGTGGCACGTCCGAGGAGCGAAAGATGCTGCGGCCCTGTTCACCGGTTTTAAGTGTGACCAGCTTGCCATTCTGATAGAAGAATTGCGTGTTGTTGGCGTTCTTTTGCATGGTGTGTAGTTCCTGGCCGAGTCGCGGTGTGATGCCCCATTGGCAGGTTCACTTTCTCAGCGTTCAGCCGCCCATGCTACTGGCAGAAATATCAGGTGCTCTGTATGCCACCCGCTCAGGCTTCGTCCGGCAACCGTCCTGGGCTGAAGAAAAACGAGGCCACCACCACCGCCGTGATCACGCCTGTAGCATCTGCAAGAAACAGCAGCAAAGCACTGCTATCACCCTGCGCCAGGTGTTTGCCTAGCGCAAAGTCCACACCATGCGGGCATGCGGCGATCATGAGCAGCATGGCGGCCAGCAGGCCAGAAAGCAGCTTCATGTAGGCCCTGCCGAATGCCAGGCCATAAGCCCAGAACACGAAAATACAGAGCACGGCGAGGCCGGTGGAGGTTGCATATTGGGCGAGTAGGTCCAGCCACCAGAGCATGGGGTTCTCCTGAGCAAAGCCGGCCGGTGATGCCGTGATGTTAATCAGAAGCAGGGCAGAATGAATTCGTTCCTTGGGTCACAACAATTAATTGCTGCTACCGGGCGCCAGTAAACAAGCTGCTATGTGTGTTTGTTGTTGCTGGCGCGTTGGTGCTGTGTCAATTGCGCGAAAATTCAGCTGCAAGACCTTGGTTGATTAGAAACTCGGCGCAACCCTCGCTAGAATGCAGCGTATCCCTGACGGCCAATTGCAAATGCCTACTTTTCGTATCTTTCTCACCTCTGCGTTAGTTGCCACTCTTGTCGGCTGCGCAACGCCCGGCAAACCCACTGCCAGCAAGCTGACCAAAAAAACACCGCAGCAGTATGCTGCCTGTGTCCTGCCCAAGTGGCAGGCCTTGGCACCCCAGGCCACACAGAAGTCGATTGCCCACGGTTACCGGCTGACGGCATCCAGTGCGGTGGCAAGTGACGATGTGCTGGACGTGGTCGACGCTCGCGAGGGCAGCCGCGCGACCTTCTACAAGGGCAGCTTCCTGTCTGGCGACAAATTGCGCCAGGCGGCCAAGGAATGCCTGGACTGAATCGGTACCCGCGAGCCTGGGCCCCTTTGCGCCCCGGTCGCGCCACAAGACCGTTGCTGCAGCGGGGCATGTACTGTCCGGCGTTCAGCGCTCCCGCATGAAGAAACCGGCGACGAACTTGCGGAAGGTTTCCAGGCTCTTGAAGTCGGCGTAGCGCTTGAAGTTTTCGGTGTCCGGCTCTGGCCCGATGGGCTGTTCCAGTAGCGACACTGACAACACCCTGTCCTGGTCCGAGGTCAGCACCAGCTCATCCATCACCTGGCCGCCGATCACTGGCCGGCGCATCTGCACCTTGACGCCTTTGCTGGCCATCCAGTCGATCAGCGACACCAGGGCCTTGAGCGGTTCGCGCTCTTCATCGCGATACACCGGGAACAGATGCGAACGGGACAGCACCGGCACGCTGGCCACGTGGATCAGCTCATAGAAATGGCTGCCGGCGCTGGTCGGCGAGTAGATCATCAGGGCCAGCAAGGGCCCGGTGGTGCGGCTACCGCCCCAGTACAGGTGGTGCCCCTGGAAGTCGAAGCCGTCTTCACTGCGGTTGTTGAACAGCTTGCGCCCTTTGATCTGGTCGACGCAGTCCAGCATCAACCCATGGCGGCGATGGTTGCCGAACACGGTGGCTTCGCGCAGGCGGGACTTGAGCATCATCATGTGCTTCATGTCCAGCCGGGTTTCCAGGTAGTTGCTGGCAGGTACCCGTTCCAGCAGCGGGTAGCGGCTGGCCACGCTGCGCAATTCGGCAAACTGCGTGGTCAGGTCTTTTTTCAAGTGGGTGGCGTAGAGATTGAGGCCACTGGTTTCTATCCAGGTCAGTAACAGCGACAGCAGGCGCTGCTGTTCGCGCCGCTCGTTACCATCACTGGTGGCACTGGCGTTACTGGCGCGAAAGTCACCAATCAGGCGCAATGGCGTGTCGGGCGGTAGCCAGGCGGCGGGTGGCGCAGGGTCGTCTTCGCGCTCGGAAGCCTCCCGCTCGTCCTTGGTGAACGGGCAGCCAGGCGCGTGCTCGGCGGTGCCTGGGTTGTTCTTGAGGAACAAGGTGCCGGTGCTGCCGTTAAGGGTGACATTGAGCACCGGCAAGGCGTCGTTGCGGCAGTCACAGGCCAGCCACTGGTTGGCGTTGCGCACCTTCATCAGTAGCTGGTTGGCCTGCAGCAGGCGTGGGCCGACGAGGCTGCCGGTAGCAAAGCCGACCAGCAGCTCCTCTTCGGCGGAGGTCAGGCTGCGCACCTGCGCAGCGGTTTTGTCGATGATTCGCATGAAGCAGCTCCAGGCTACGAGCCTCAAGCTTCAAGCAAAGTCGCGCCGCTTTCAACTTGCCGCTGGGTTACCGCCGAACATCTTCGCGGCGCGGGCACGAATTTCATCAGGGCTCAGGTCCTCCTTATGGGTGGAGACGAACCAGATATTGCCGAACGGGTCCTTCAGGGTGCCGCTACGGTCGCCGTAGAACTGGTCGGTCAAGGGGTGCAACTGGGTGCCGCCAGCCGCCAGGGCCTGGGCGTATACCTTGTCGCAGTCCTCGACATACAGGTGCAGGCCCACGCCTGCGCCACTGAGCTTCTGGCTGGCGGTAAGGCCGCCCTCCATGTCGCAGGGGTCGCCCAGCATCAGCGACGAGTCACCGATCCTCAATTCGGCATGGCCCACGCGCCCACCAGGGGCATCGAGGCGGAACATCTCGACCGCACCAAAGGCCTCCTTGTAGAACTCGATGGCTTTGGCGGCGTCGTTGATGGCCAGGTAGGGGGTGATGCTGTGCTGGCCTTCCGGGATGGGTTTGACTGCCATGTTCGACTCTCCTTTGCGGTGGGCGCCGGAGGGCGCCCTGTTGCTTAGAGTCGTTTGCGCTGATGGAAAATCGACAATGGCGCTAGATCGATTTTCTATAAGTGCGGCCGTCAGAAGATGTAGTCGGTGGTCAGGAAGCTCGATTGGCGGTTACGGATGATTTCGCTGATCAGTGCCTTGTTGGCCTCCTGGAAGCGGGTGGCGACCAAGGTGCGGATAGAGAAGACACGCAAGGCGTCATGCACCGACAGGGTGCCTTCGGCGCTGTTCTTGCGGCCGTTGAACGGGTAGGTGTCCGGGCCGCGCTGGCATTGAGCATTGATATTAATGCGCCCCACCTGGTTGGCGAAGATGTCGACCAGGCTGCCGATGGTCGCCGGGTCGTTGCCGAACAGGCTCAGCTGCTGGCCGTAGTCGGAGTCCAGCACGTAGTCGATGACGGTTTGCAGGTCGCGATATGGCACTACGGGTACCAGGGGGCCGAACTGCTCCTCGTGGTACACGCGCATTTCGTGGTTCACCGGGTACAACAGGGCCGGGTAGAAGAACGACCCGCGGCTTTGCCCGCCACCTTCGTTCAGCACGCGCGCGCCCTTGGCTGTGGCATCGGCGACCAGGCCGTCGAGGTAGTCGACTTTGCCGGGCTCCGGCAATGGCGTCAGCGCGACGCCCGGTTCCCAGGGCATGCCGGGCTTGAGCGCGGCCAGTTTGCGCTGGAACTTGTCGAGGAAGGCGTCGACCACGTCCTCGTGGACGAACAGGATCTTCAGTGCCGTGCAGCGCTGGCCGTTGAACGACAGCGCGCCGGTAACCGCTTCTTCGACGGCGTTGTCGAGGTCGACCTGGGGCAGCACGATCCCCGGGTTCTTGGCATCCAGGCCCAGTGCGGCGCGCAGGCGGTGGGGACGTGGGTGCAGCTTTTTAAGGTCGCTGGCAGCCTTGTGTGTACCGATGAAGGCGAACACATCGACGTTGCCGCTGGCCATCAGCGCGCTCACCGTTTCCCGGCCGCGGCCATAGATCACGTTGATCACACCCGGCGGGAAGCTGTCACGGAAGGCTTCGAGCAACGGTCGGATCAACAACACACCGAACTTGGCCGGCTTGAACACTACGGTGTTGCCCATGATCAGCGCCGGGATCAGCGTGGTGAAGGTTTCGTTCAGTGGGTAATTGTAGGGCCCCATGCACAATGCCACGCCCAGGGGCGCGCGGCGGATCTGGCCGAGGGTGCCCTGTTCCAGCTCGAAGCGGCTGGAGCGGCGGTCGAGATCCTTGAGGGCGTTGATGGTGTCGACGATGTAGTCGCAGGTGCGGTCGAATTCCTTTTCCGAATCCTTGAGGTTCTTGCCGATCTCCCACATCAGCAGCTTGACCACCGCCTGGCGCTGCTCGCGCATGCGTGCCAGGAAGGTTTCGACATGCTGGATACGTTCGGCCACACGCATGTTCGGCCAGGCACCGCGGCCCTTGTCGTAGGCCTGTACGGCGGCGTCGAGGGCGGTGAGGGCGGTGTCGGCATCGAGCAGCGGTGCGCTGCCCAGCACCACCTGGCGTTCATCAGCACCCTCCTTGAGCCATACCGGACTGCGTACCGTGGCCAAGGGGCCGTCCCAGCGCCTGAGCTCGCCGTTCACCAGGTAATCTCGTTGTTCCAGAGGGGCTCCCAGGCGCCAGGTTTCAGGGATGTTCTCGGCGCTGGGGAAGAGTGAATCGAGCAGACGGTCCATAGATACTGCACCTCACATTGCGGGGCTGGTTTCAAGCCGGGTGAATCGCTTCAGCTGCGAGCATGCACCGGCCGCCGGAAAAACACCAGTCTGGCTCAAGCGGACCGTGTGTGCTTGCCAAATGGGCCAGCAGGCACCCTGTAAAGCGTTCAGGCAATTTGACGTTTCTTTTATGCAAACAAGATATCAAATGCTAATTATCAATAGCCAAGTTGTAATGAAATGCCGCGTGTGTCGGCACGCTTATAGCAAACTTGCGATTGGCGTGGGTTTTCACGCAGGAAATTTGACGCCATCAAACTTGATCTAAAGTCAGCCAGAAGCCGCTTGCCAAAGCGTTTGCAGGTATCTTAAATTGTTACTGAATGTGATAGGAAAGTTTCAGGGCAAACTATAAAAATCAAAGCGTTAAGTGTTTTTGCTGATTTTTTCTCTTTTTCAGATAGACCATAGAGCACACTTCAAAGGACGTCGAAGAAGAAATGAAAGAGACCTTGACGGCTGTGGCGCGAAAGCTCCTGTCACCCTCCATGCGCTACGAAATGAGGCTGCTGGCCAGCAAAGTTCGGGAAATGGCGGCGCGTGCCTGTTTCTGGCGTTGGGAAGTAGCCAGGTTTCGGCTACAGCAGGAAAGCCCTTACGAAATTCTCTACATCGGCCGCAAGCAACAGCGGGAAATGGCCAAGCTGTTGATCGGTGGCAAGGGCCAGGGCAGCGCTTCTATCGTGGACAGTGCAAGTGCGACGGCGGCTGCCAACCATGTCGTGGTCATCAGCGAAATGCCCTCGTCGGGGGCGCTGTCAGTGCCCCATTACCTGAGCGCCGTAGTGCCGCTGGGCCGCTCGCTGGAGGACATCACGGCGCGCTACGACAGCGAACTGCGGCGCAGCATTCGCAAGAATCGCCCGCTGTACCGGATGCGCCAGGCCCTCTCGGACGACGAGATCGCCATGGCAGACCGTGAGCTGCTGCGCCCCTATGCCACCGCCAGGCAGGGTATCCATGCTGCGCAGTTCCCCACGGAAGAAGTGTTCCGCATTGCCAAAAGCGTCGGCAGGCTCGACCTGATCACGTTGGGTGACGAAGTGATCGGCTGCCATTTGGGTTGCGAAGTGGTGCGCGGTGGGAAGCGCTACTGGAGCACGTTGCGTTTCGGCTATTGCGAGGCGGTGTTCAGTGATGCCAAGAGGTTGCGCGAGGTCAATTCGATTACCACTTTCATGGCGCTTGAATGGGCCTTGGAGCAGGGCTTCGATTATTACGACATCGGCCTGTGCCTGGCGCGCCCGGACGACGGCCTGCTGAAATGGAAGCGCCGTCGCGGGGGGGACATCGACTCTTTGGGCAACCATGCCTACCTGTTTGTTCGCTTGCCCAAGACCGGTACGGCGAAGTTCTTGTGGGATACCCCGATGTTTGCAGTGGAGGGCGACAAACTCACGCTGCACCTGGGGTTGCCGGAGGGCCCGAGCGATGAGGAGGTTGCCAGCCGTTACCACGAGATGGTGTTTGGCGGCCTGCACAAGATTTATCTCTATGGTGGCAGGAGTGCGGGTGAACCGTTCGTGGAAACCCTGCGCAGCCGGTACGCCAGCCTGCAGTCGCCGCCCACCATGGAAAGAGTCACATGCAACTGAGTGGTTGCCAGGGATGCATTGATCTGGCGCTTGACGCCAGGGTTTAGACTTCGTCATCAGGGGAGGACGCTTCATGGGAAGCGACATCTCGCAGTTCAGTGCATCGCCCGAAACCAAGCAGCACACGTGGACATTGGCCGCCTACCGCTACATGGCGCGCAAGCGGCTGGGCAAGAACACGGCCCTCGACCTCAAGAGCATCGCCACCAAGAGTTGGGACATTGCCCCGGGCGAAACCAGGGTGTCGCCGCCGGCCATTTTCCTGCCTGGCCAGTTGGAGCGGGTAACGGGCTGGGAGGGCAAGCGTTTTTACCCTTACGTGCATCCTGCTCGCACCATGGAGGGCGGCATCAGCACGCTGGAAGGGCCAACCCGCGGCTACCTGATCAAGGATGTATGGCTGGTCGATGGCGCGTTGTACAAGGGCAAGGCCAGCCACTGGCTGTCGCAGAAGCCCAATACCTTCCCGACAATCATCGTGGACAACGAAATAGACCGCGCCGCCATTTACTGCACGCAAAACGGCAATTCGTGGTTCGGCACCTGGCTGATGGAAGATTGCCCAACCTATGCGCTGGCCTGTAACGAGGGCATACCGGTGACCACTGCGCCATCGGCCAGGTACCCGCTGTTCACCCAGGCGCCGGCCTATGAAGACTGGCTGGGCATGCAGCCGCTGCGGCTGCGCAGTGCGTTTTTCCGTGAGCTGGTGCTGTTCGATGACCACGGCAACAACCGCAGCCGGCATGCCCGCTACCGAGCCATGGGCGATAAACTGCTGTCGCACGTGGCGCATGCCCCACACCCAGGAGTATTCCTGCTACGCGGTGGTGACGGTGACCTGCGCCTGTTGCGCAACGAGCTGGAGCTTGCCGAGCACCTGCGTGTGACCCGTGGTTTTCGCGTCGTCAATCCGCTGAAGTCCGACGTACCGAGTATTGTTGCGGCCTGTGCCGGGGCCAGAGTGGTCATCGGCGTGGAGGGCAGCCAGTTGGTGCACGGGGTGAATGTGCTTCAGCCTGGCGGCTGCCTGCTGACCTTGCAGCCGCCGAACCGTTTTGTCAGCTACTACAAGTACCTGACCGACCGTGACTACCAGCATTTTGGCTTTGTGGTCGGCATACCGGAGGGTGATGGCTTCGTGATTGATATCGGTGAAGTGGAGCGGACGCTGGACCTGTTTCCACAGGTAAACGTGTAGTATCGGTGCATGTCAGCAGCGAGTGGGCAAGGGGATGATCGAGGTTTCGCGGTTCTGGCGTGACCCTGCATTACCCTTTGTCGAAGCGCGGCGGGTAGGGGACGGGCGGCAGGTGTGCTACGCCGCGCACTCCCATGAGAGCTTTTCGATCGGTGTGATCACCGGCGGGCGAAGCACCTACCTCAACGGTGACCTTCGCATCCAGGTAGGGGCCGGTACCACCGTGCTGATGAACCCGGGCGTTGTGCATACCTGCAATCCCATCGACGGTGAGCCCTGGTCTTACCTGATGCTGTTCGTCGACCGCCCCTGGTTACAGGCGCAAGGCTTTGAATTGCCGACGCAAACCTGGAGTGACTCGCCTGCGTTGTACCAACGGTTATTGCAGGCGTTTGCAGACCTGTTCGATGCGGGTGTGCCTGACCGGGAAGGCCGCCTGGCCGCGCTGTTCGGCTCATTGCCGGGCTTTCTCGGCGCCAATGCCCGTGTCAGTGACGAAGGCCACCCACGGCTGGAAGCGGCAGCAGCGTTCATACGCGCTCATCGCAGCGATCCGCTGAGCCTGGCCGATATCTGCACAGCGTGCGGCCTGTCGCGCGCCTACCTGATTCGTGCCTTTCGCCAACATTACGGGCTGACACCGCATGGCTATCTGCTCAATCAGCGCGTTCAGCTGGCCAGGGCGCAGTTGCGTCAGGGGCGGGCGATTGCCGAGGTTGCGCAGGAGGCCGGGTTTGCCGACCAGGCGCACTTGCAGCGGGCGTTCAAAAAGCATTTGGCTGCGACGCCGGGTCATTACCGCAATGCCACCGGGGTCAGATAACCAGGTACACAGCGCTGCCCGCCAGCAAAACCGCCAACCCTCGATTGAGCAGGCGCATGTGCCGTGGGTTGCTCAGGTACTGACGAATCACGCTGCCGGCCCATGCCCAACTGGCCACCGAAATGAAACAGATCGGCCCGTAGATCCAGGTGAACAACCACAGCAAGTGCTGCTCACCGCCGGTATAAGCGCCGACCCCGGCCACTGCCGCCAGCCAGGCCTTGGGGTTCAGCCATTGCATGGCCGCGCCGTGCCAGGCCGAGGGGGCGGGTGTTGAGTGCGCGCCAGTCAGCTGGCCATCGTCGCGGGCCAGTTTCCATGCCATGTACAGCAGAAACATCACCCCACCCCAGTGCAGCAGCACGCTCAACACAGGCCAACGCAGCAGCAGCTGGTGCAGGCCCAGCCCGACCAGCACCAGCAACAGACAGAAGCCCAGAGTGGCGCCGGCGACATGCGCCAGGCTGGCACGTAAGCCATGGCTGGCGCCGCTGCTCAGGGCAACGATGTTGACCGGGCCGGGGGAGATTGACGCCGCCAGTGCGAAGGCGGCCATGGACAGGGACAGGCTCATGTGAGAGATCCGGGTAGTTGCAAGGAACCCTGAGTTTCAGCTGTTGGTTGTCTAGAGTATTGAATAAAAGTACCCCCAATGCGGACCCACACGCGTTACAGGTTTTGTAATAGTTTTGCGCTATCAGAGAAAACTGCTGTGCCTGTAGGATTATTTTCCCAATTTTCTATCAAGGTATATATGAGCACCTTCGCGGAGCCCCCCAGTCTCTGGCCTCTCAGGCCGTCCCCCCTCTGTCCTCGTGACGCTTCCTTCGTGAGTACCCGCTAATGGAATGGCTAGCCGATCCCACGGCCTGGCTAGGCCTGTTGACGCTTATCGTCCTTGAGCTGGTGCTGGGTATCGACAACCTGGTGTTCATTGCCATCCTGGCAGACAAGCTGCCACCGCATCAGCGCGACCGCGCGAGGGTGATTGGCCTGAGCCTGGCATTGATCATGCGCCTGGGCCTGTTGGCCAGTATTTCGTGGATGGTCACCCTCACCGCACCTTTGATCGATGTGTTCGGCAAGAGCTTCTCTGGCCGTGACCTGATCATGCTGTTCGGTGGTGTGTTCTTGCTGTTCAAGGCCACCATGGAGTTGCACGAACGCCTGGAAGGCCATGTGACCCAGGCCAGTGGCACGCTGCGCCATGCCGCATTCTGGCCTATCGTCGCCCAGATCGTGGTGCTGGACGCGGTGTTCTCGTTGGATGCGGTGATCACGGCAGTGGGCATGGTCGATGAGCTGTCGGTGATGATGATCGCGGTGATCTTCTCGATCGGTATCATGATCGTTGCCAGCAAGCCGCTGACCCGCTTCGTCAACGCCCACCCCACGGTGATCATGCTGTGCCTGGGCTTCCTGATGATGATCGGCTTCAGCCTCACCGCCGAGGGCCTGGGCTTCCATATCCCGAAAGGCTACCTGTACGCAGCGATTGGCTTCTCGATCCTGATCGAGGTGTTCAACCAGCTGGCCCGTGCCCGCCGCAAGCGCAGCTTGCAGCAGCACCGGCCGCTGCGCGAGCGCACCGCACATGCCGTGCTGCGCCTGCTGGGCGGTCGCCGGGTCGAGGCTGACGAGGTGGGCGAGGAAATCGCCGACCTGGTCGAAGGTGGCGAGGAACAGGTGCTGTTCGACCGCCGTGAGCGGGTAATGATCAGTGGCGTACTGAACCTGGCCGAGCGGCCGATCCGTACGGTGATGACCGCACGTGCCGAGGTCGATGTGATCGACCTTGCGCAACCGGCCGAAGCCATTACCCAGGCCCTCGCCAACTCGCCGTACTCGCGCCTGCCGTTGATACGTAATGGCCGTGTCGACGAACCACTGGGCTTCGTGCACAAGAAGGAGCTGCTCAAGGAGTTGTTGTCGGGCCACCAGCCGGAGTTGGAAGGCATGGTACGGGCGCCGTTGAACCTGCTGGAGAGCTTCAGCATCCTCAATGCCCTGGAGCAGATGCGTGGGCAGTCGACCCACATCGCCTTCGTGGTCAACGAGTTCGGTGACTTCACCGGCCTGCTGACCATGACCGACATCCTTGAGTCGATTGCCGGTGAACTACCGGACGCGAGCGAGGTTGAAGGCCCCGGTATCGTCCAGGAGGGTGAAGGCTTTGTGGTGAGCGGTGCACTGAACCTGAGCCAGGTGCAGGCACGTACCGGCTTCAGTGCCCGTGCCACCGACGATTACCAGACCCTCGCAGGCCTGGTAATGAGCCTGCTCGACCGCCTGCCGATGGTGGGTGACCGCCTGGCCTGGAATGGCTGGACGCTGACCGTGGAGGCGGTTGAAGAGCGGCGGGTGCGCCAGGTTCGGCTTATACCGAACGGCGACGCTGACGCAGCAGGTGCTTGAAGCCTTCGAGCACCAGTACCAGCACCGCGGCCCAGATCGGCAGGTAAGTCAGCCACTGATCCGGGCCGATGGTTTCGCCCAGCAGCAGCGCCACCCCCACCAGCAGCACGGGCTCGACGTAGCTGAGCAGGCCGAACAGGCTGAATGGCAATAAGCGACTGGCCAGCACGTAGGCGATCAGGGCCGAGGCGCTGATGGCCCCAAGGACCGGGATCAGGGCATACAGGCCCGGGTGAGCCTGCAGGTCGCCGGACGAAAGCGGGCCCTGGATCACGAAGTACAGCGCCCACGGCAGCAGCAGGCACATGTCGCACCACAGGCCACCCAGGTGGTCGGTGCGGCAACGCCGGCGCAGTACGAAGTAGATCGGGTAGCCGATCGTCACCAGCAGGGTTTCCCAGGCAAAACTGCCATTCTGGTACAGCTCGTGGCCTACGCCCAGCGCGGCGCAGGCCACGGCTACCTTCTGCAGGCGCGACAGGCGCTCGCCATACACCAGCCGCCCGGTCAGCACCATGGCCAGCGGTAGCAGAAAGTAGCCCATCGACACTTCCAGGCTGCGCCCGTGCAGGGGCGCCCAGAGGAACAGCCACAACTGCACGCCCATCAGCCAGGACGTACCGACCATGCCCAGCAACAGCACGGGCGTGCGTTTTACCCGGGCCAGCAGCTCGCCTACCCGTTTCCAGTCCTTCGAGACAAGCATGAACAAGGTGAGGCAGGGCAGCGTCAGCAGGGTGCGCCAGCCAAAGATCTCTTCGCCATCGAGTGGCGTGAGCAGTGAGGTATAGAAGTACATCACAGCGAACAGACAGGACGCCATGACCGATGAAACAATGCCTTTTGACACAAATGCCTCGAATGGGGAGTTGAGCGGTTGGATCAGCCGCGCATGATCTCAGGGGGCGCGCCTTGCGGCAACCGTGACGCGCCCGGATGTGAGGCCAGTGCCTCAAGGAACTGCGCCGCGGGCATGGGCCTGGCGAACAGGTAGCCTTGCTGGAAGTCCACGCCATGGCGGGCCAGGTAGTCGCGCTGGGTGTCGGTTTCGACACCCTCGGCAACGATGCCAAGGCCCAATTTGGCAGATAGCTCGATGATGGTTTCGAGGATGTGCACGGACAGCGCATCGCCGCCGATCATGGCAACGAAGCTCTGGTCGATTTTCAGGTAGTCGACCTTGAACTGGCGCAGGTAATTGAGGCTGGATTGCCCGGTGCCGAAGTCGTCGAGTGCAATCATCACCCCCATGGCATGCAGTTTCTCGAACAGTTCCAGGGTCACCGGGGTGGGCTCGATCAGCTTGCGCTCGGTCAGCTCCAGGGTCAGTACCACCCGGCCAGGCGGGAAGTGCTGCAGGAAGGTGCGGCAGTCGTCCAGCAGGCGCAAGTCGCGGCAGTGGTCGGCGGTGATGTTGACCCCGATGTGAAAGCCATCCTCCAGCAGCCCAATGTAGGGCGCGAGGCTCTGGGCAGTGTGCATCATCAGCGCCCGGGTCATGGCGACGATCTGCCCGCTGTGCTCGGCATAGGGGATGAACAGGTCAGGGCGAACCAGGCCTTCTCGCGGGTGGTTCCAGCGCATCAGCACCTCAGCACCGGCCCAGCGGTAATCGCCCTTGCGCACCACCGGCTGGAAGTACGGCAGGAATTCGTCAGCCTGCAGGGCCCGATCCAGCTCGGCGCGGGGCGAGGTGGCGCGGCGAATCTGCCAGCGGCAGACCAGCGCGGCCACGCCCCCCAGTACCAGCAGCAGGCTGAGCAGGGCAGGGTAGTGGCTGCGCAGCAACTGGCCTTGCTTGTCGGCGCTGTAGCCGCCCTGCACGCTGAACGGGTAACGCGTCGAGCCCAGCAACACGTTGGCACTGGCTGCGACAGGTGGTGCGCCTATGTGTACAACGCCGTCCTTGCCCATCCAGGCGTTGCCCACGCGTATTTGCAGCTCTTCATCCGGGCCGATCAGGCGCAATGCGGTCAACAAATGGTCGCCATCCACCGTGGTGATCGCGCCGTTGTCGCCGTCGCTGGCGCGGTACACCAACAGCGGATGCCCCGGGGTGACCGAGTTGCCGTCCATCAGCCACAGCTTGCCATCGGTGTAATCGCTGGCGTTGACCGGCTCGTCGAATTCGCCGAACAGCGAGGTGCAATAAAGGTTGTTGTGCCTGAACAGGTTGGTCGAGCGCACGAAGGCATTGCGGGTCACCTGGGCACGCAGCGTAAGCTGGACCTGGTCGCAAGGGCTGGCAGTCAGGGGGAGTAGCGCATTGGCAGCACGGGACAGGTTGTCGAGGATGCGTTCGACGTGCTCCACCGCCTGGCGGGTGGTGGCCTGGCTGCTGGCCTGCATCTCGCGCTCTACTTGCCAGTTCATCACGGCAAGGCCGCACAATACCGGCAGCACGCCGACGACCCAGGGCAGCAGGTTGCGCCAGCTCAGGTGGGCGCGGCGTTTGGCGGTAAGAGGCATGCGGGAATGATCTGTGTGAAGGGTAACGAGAGGATAGCCGCTTGTCGGGACACGCGGCCAACTAAAACGCGACAAACGTTTTTACGCAATGTAGAATCCATTTACGAATACAACAATAAGGTCCTTCAATACCGAAGGATCAAGCCCGCCGAGAATGGGTCCATATGACATACCATGGGTTCAAGCTGATCATAGGTGACTTCCTCGCCCGCAGCGTGCGAGGTATTCCCTGCGCCCCGCCGTTCCTGTCCCACATCCTACGCAATCAATAATATTTCGCTGCAGATGAGGACACGAACATGGCTGATATCTTCGACAATCCAATGGGCCTGATGGGCTTCGAATTCATCGAACTGGCTTCGCCGACCCCAGGCGTACTTGAGCCGGTCTTCCAGATTCTGGGCTTCACCAAGGTGGCCAGCCACCGTTCCAAGGATGTGCACCTGTACCGCCAGGGTGGCATCAACCTGATCCTGAACAACGAACCCAAGAGCATCGCCTCGTACTTCGCGGCCGAACACGGCCCGTCGGTGTGCGGCATGGCGTTCCGTGTGCGCAATGCTCATGAGGCCTATGCCCGTGCCCTGGAACTGGGCGCCCAGCCGGTTGAAATCGAAACCGGGCCGATGGAGCTGCGCCTGCCGGCAATCAAAGGCATCGGGGGTGCGCCGCTGTACCTGATCGACCGCTTCGACGAAGGCAGCTCGATCTACGACATCGACTTCAACTTCATCGAAGGTGTTGACCGCAACCCGGTGGGTGCCGGCCTGAAAATCATCGACCACCTCACCCACAACGTTTATCGCGGGCGCATGGCCTACTGGGCTGGCTTCTACGAGAAGCTGTTCAACTTTCGCGAAATCCGCTACTTCGATATCAAGGGTGAGTACACCGGCCTGACGTCCAAGGCCATGACCGCTCCCGATGGCATGATCCGCATTCCGCTCAACGAAGAGTCGTCCAAGGGGGCAGGCCAGATCGAAGAGTTCCTGATGCAGTTCAACGGCGAAGGTATCCAGCACGTGGCCTTCCTGACCGACGACCTGCTCAAGACCTGGGATGCCCTGAAGGGCTTTGGCATGCGCTTCATGACTGCGCCGCCGCAAACCTACTACGAAATGCTTGAAGAGCGGCTGCCTGGTCACGGCGAGCCGGTCGACCAGTTGCAAGCACGCGGCATCCTCCTCGATGGTGCCTCGCAGCCCGAAGACAAACGCCTGTTGTTGCAGATTTTCTCGGAAACCCTGCTCGGCCCGGTGTTCTTCGAGTTCATCCAGCGCAAAGGTGACGATGGCTTTGGTGAAGGCAACTTCAAGGCGCTGTTCGAATCCATCGAACGTGACCAGGTACGCCGCGGCGTGCTGAGCACCGACTGATGCCCTCTGGGTAGCGCCGCCTTCATGTAGCATTGGCGGCTCTATCTCTGCTGCTGGAGCGTCCCCTGAACAGGCCCAGATAGACGATCAGGCCGGTCACGGTCCCCACCAGCATCAACGAGGGCAGGATCTGCAGCATGGACTGGCGGATTTCCTGGGCGGTGGAACCTTGCGCGTAGCCGCCTTTTACCCTGTACCCATATTTGGCCGATAACGCGGTTGCGAGAAACTCGGACTGGGAAGGGCGCTGTGCGTCACGGCTATCGCCTTCGCTCCAGATCCAGCGGTCGCCAAACTCCACCAGCAGCGTCAGGCCATCCTGAAAACCATCCAGTTCATTGCGCAGCTGTGAGGCATAAGCGGTCACGATTACGCCGCTTTCGTTGCCTTGCAGGTAAAAGTTGACCAGCAGTTTGCGGCGCCTGTCAGGTTGCCCATAGGACAGTTCGACCTGTTGGCCCGATGAGGCGAAGGCAGATAAGTAGTCCAGTGAGTCTGAAGTGCTGCTGCAGTAGGCTTCATTGCCCTTTACGAGGGTCAACGACCTGAGCATGGAACGGCTCACGACCTGCTCCTGTAAAGCGCTGTTAACGCTTTCGCAGGGCTTGCCTGCCAGTGGCAGGGTGCGCTGGGCAGCCTCTTGCAGTCGATTCAATGCCTGGTCAATGCTGAAAACCGCTTCCTGAACGGAAATGGCCGCGTTTTCCTCAAGCTTCATTTCCAGTTGAACAATCATCACCAACAAACCGGAAATCACAGGCACCAAGCCTACAGTGGCGAGCAGCAGGAGCTCCCGCAGGCGGCGCCCGGCGTGCATGATTTTCAACATGGTGCATTAGTTCTCCGGGCAGAAGCTGTTCGTGGTGTACAGCTGAGCCCAGAGCCTATGCATTCGATGACCTGCCGGCTGTAGTCCGCGTGCAGTCTGCGCGACAGGAAAACCAGAAGGCTGATGTAAGGCTTTACTTAGCGTTGAGTTTCTCCAGTACTTTCTCGGCGAGCAGCGCAGTGGAATCAGGGTTCTGACCGGTGATCAGCAGACCATCCTCGACGACGTATGGCTTCCACGGCTCATCATGTTTGCTGTACTCCCCGCCCCGGCCACCTAGCTCTTTTTCTGTCGAGAAAGGCACCACCTTGTCCAGCTCGACCAGTTGTTCCTCAATGTCGGAAAAGCCGGTCACTTTGCGCCCCTTCAGTAGAAGGCTGTTGTCGCTGAGCTTGATGTTAAGCAGGCCGGCCACGCCATGGCAGACCGCTGCAACAATGCCGCCTTTTTCGTAGACCTTGCGCGCCAGCTCCTGCAGCGGCTTGTTCTCGGCAAAGTCGTACATCACCCCATGCCCACCGGTGTAATAGATGACGCTGTATTCGTCGGCCTTTACCTGGCCAGGGCTCAAGCTGGTGCCCAGTCGCGTCATGAAGGATTTGTCGTCATACCATTGCCAGTCCAGATCGGGAGCCATCTGCAGGCTGTGTGGGTCGATAGGGACATAGCCACCTTGTGGGCTGACATAATCGACCGTGTAGCCGGCCTTTTCGACTTTCTCGACAAAGTGCACTGCTTCACCCAGCCATAGCCCCGTGGCCCGTTTCAGGGTCGGATACTTGGCTGTATTGGTCAGCACTACCAGCATTTTCTTGCTCATGACCACGCTCCCGTCGGCAACCTGAATGGGCCGTTGCTCCCTGGCCCGGAGAAAACCTAATCAGCATAGCTGCCAGGCGCACGTACGCCATAGTGCGCAGCTTATGCTGTGCTAATTTGAACGAAACCCTCGGGGGTAGCCTCGGCACTCGTGGTGAATCTTTGCATTGCTGGAGTAACGCTATTGGCCGTACACGGTACGCCGCGCAAACCTGCGCGGCAGCTCCCCTTGAAAACGCCCGTATCGCCATCGCTCGACCTGATGAGCGATAGAATTGCGCAATTTGACTGGGGGCGTACAACCCTTGGGCCGTTGCCGCGATGGCCGGCATCGTTGCGCATTGCCGTTGACATGATGGTTTTGTCACCGTTTCCCTGCGCAGTGGTCTGGGGGACGGACCTCTGCGTGGTGCACAACGATGGCTATCGGGCGCTGCGGGTCGCCCGACCGGATGCACTAGGCAACGGGTTCGATGCGCTGTGGCGTGATCTCTGGCCGGCAATGGGGCCCTGGGTGTTCAAGGCGCTTGAAGGGCGTTCAAACTTTGTCGAGGACCCGCCCCAGCGTATCGTCTGCGGCGAAGGCAGCGAGCCGCTGTGGTGCGCGTTCGGTTATGCACCACTGCACGATGAACTTGGCAACGTGGCGGGTTTTTTGCACACGGTGATCGAGACCACGGCCAGCGTTGAGGCGCATCATCATTGGCGTGAGCAGGCCCAAGGCTTTGAACGGCAGATAGAGAGGCATGTGGCCGAGCGCGAGCAGATCTGGCAGTTGTCGCGTGATGCAATGATGACGATAACCCCTGAGCTGAGGGTGCATGCCGCCAACCCGGCCTGGTACCGCATCCTGGGCTGGACCCAGGAGCAGGTTCACGATGTGCCGTTACTGGAGCTGGTGCATCCGGCGGATCGCACCGAGGTCCAGGTGGCGGTCTCCGGGCTCCTGCAGTACATCGATGCCGAGCAGGTGCAGACTCGCTTGCGCCACCGCGATGGCCATTATCACTGGTTTAGCTGGAGTGCACGGTTCGACGGCAGCCTGCTGACGGCAGTCGGTCGGGATATCACCGAAGACCGCGAGGAGGCCGCGCGTCAGTCTGAAGCCCTGATGCGCAACAGTGAACGCATGGAGGTTGTGGGGCAGTTGGCCGGGGGCATGGGCCACGAGATGAACAACCTGCTGTCTGGTATCGGTGGTAGCCTCGAACTGTTGCAGCGGCGCTTGCAGGAGGGGCGCATGGAGCGGATTGAAACCTATGTGGAGGTCGCTCGCGACTCCGTGCTGCGCGCCATGGAGCTGACTCATCGCCTGCTGGCATTCTCTCGGCATCACCCACTTGCACCCAAGACCCTGGACTTCAATCGGCAGTTACGGCAAAGCGAGCCGTTGCTGCTCAAGGCGCTGGGCGCAGAGATGCGCTTGCACTGGCAACTGGATGTCGCGCCGTGGGCGGTATGCCTGGACATTCCCCACCTTGAAAATGCCTTGGTCAACTTATGCGCCAATGCCCGGGAGGCTTGCCTGGAGCGTGGCAATGTCACTGTTCGGAGCGTCAACGAGCGGTTAACGGCCAGTTTTCCCGATGAGGGTGGCCTGCCGCCAGGCGACTATGTGGCCCTGCATGTCGAGGATGACGGCCGAGGCATGTCGGCGGAGGAAATGTCCAGGGCCTTTGAGCCATTTTTCACCACCAAGGCGATCGGACGTGGTTCCGGGCTAGGGCTATCGATGGTGTATGGCTTTGTCGGTCAATCGGGGGGGTATGCGTGGATCGAATCGGCTCCGACCCAAGGCACCAAGGTTTCAATGCTTTTCCCAAGATGCCATGAGCCAGTACCCGAAGAGCCCAAACCCCGGCTGCGCTCCCAACGTATTGCCCAGGGCGAGCGTTTACTGCTGGTGGATGACGAGCTCAACTTGCGTACCGTGATGCGCGAATACCTGACCGAACGCGGTTTTGTGGTCACTGATGCGAGTGACGCCAATACTGCGCTGGAGCGCTTCCGCCTCGATGATCCCTTTGACCTGGTGATTACCGACATCGGTTTACCGGGCGGCTTCAGTGGCCGCCAAGTGGCCAAGGCCATGCGCATGCAGGTCCCTGCTCAGAAGATTCTGTTCATCACCGGCTATGCTGACCATTCTGTTGAAGCGCAGTTGCTCGATCAGCCGGGAACGGCATTGATGAACAAGCCGTTTTTGCTGGCGGACCTTGCCGATCAGGCGCTAACCATGCTCGACCAACAATAGGGTTCAGGACTTGGTAAGAATCCGCGCTACCTGCGCCTTTATTTCTTTCAATTCGAACGGTTTGCAGATCAGGTGCATGCCGGCGTCAAGAAACCCCTCGCGGGCCATGGCCGTTTCCGCGTAGCCGGTGATGAACAGCACCGGCAAATGCGGATGCAGGCTGCGTGCAATTTCGGCCAGTTGCCGACCATTCATGCCGGGCAAGCCGATGTCGCTGACCAGTAGATCCACGGGTTGTGCCGAGCGCAGCACTTTAAGGCCTTGGGTGGCGTTGGACGCGCTGTGGCAGGGGAAGCCGCTCTCGCGCAGCGCCTGACACAACAACTGACGGACATGGGGGTCGTCCTCGACGACTAGCACATGACGGCCTCGGGGACCTTGCACAGGTATCGGCTTGCTCGGTTCCCGGGCTTGGCCGATATGGCGCGGCAGGTACAGGTCTACCTGGGTGCCTTGGCCGATCTGGCTGTGCAGCGTGACATGCCCGCGGGACTGCTTGCTGAAGCCATACACCATCGACAGGCCCAGGCCGATGCCCTGGCCGATCGCCTTGGTACTGAAAAAAGGCTCGAAAGCGTGCTCCATCGTACTTCGCGCCATGCCCTGGCCGTCATCTATGATGCTTAGGCGCAGATAGTCACCGGCGCACAGCGCTCCGCTGGTGAATTGTGTGTTCTCGATGTGCTGGTTGCTCGCCTCAATTCGTAACTGGCCGCCATTGGGCATGGCTTCGCTGGCATTGAGCAGCAGGTTGTCCAGGGCATCCTGCAACTGCTTGTTATCGGCTTCTACGGGCCACAGCCCTTTGGCGATGTGCACGTGCAAGGTTACGGCAGGGTTCAGGCAGGCCTTCAGGCGTTTCACCTCAAGCAGGCTGTGCAGGTCGACGCGCTGGCTGTGCAGCGATTGGCGGGAGGAGAACGCCAGCAACCGGTGGGTCAGGCGGGCAGCCCGTGCAACTGCCTCACGGCCCATGCGCAGCACGCTGTCCAAGCCATCGCAGCGGCCTTGATGCAGTCGCCGTTCAATCAGCTCGAAGCTGCCGCCAATGCTGGTGAGCAGGTTGTTGAAGTCATGAGCAACTCCTCCGGCCAGTTGGCCAATGGCTTCCATCTTGCGTGCCTGGTAGTGGGCGAACTCGTTACGTTCCTGCTCCGGGTCTGACGATGCGACCGGGGTGTTCAGACGCTGCTGCAGGTCCTGCAACTGGTCGCGTGTCAGGTATTGTCGGCGCCGGTTACGCAGGGCAGATTGGGTCATGTGCAGCAGTTGGGCATTGTCGAACGGGGCGACCATCAGCAGAAGATTGCCCACCGGGTGGTTACTCGCGCCCGTGGCCGACCAGGCACCCTGGATCAGCAGCACGATGGGCAGGTCCGACCAGCTTTGTTGCTGGTCGAGGAATGCTTGGAGCAACGCGCTTGGGCCCTGGCTGAACACTTGCTCGGCAATGATTGCCAGGCCTGCGCCTTCAGCCAGGCAGCTGTGCAGGTTGGCCAGGTCGACGGCGCACAGGCTATCGATGCCGGCGGAGGCGAGCAGGCGCGAGGTATCCGCCGCTAATGGCGGAGGTGCCAGAATCAAGGCACGTTCATCCAGCGCCAGTGAATGGGCCAAAACGACTCTCCTGTAGGGCGGCCTGATACCCACTGGACCCTGGGCACACGCTCAGGGTTCAACAATATTCAGGTGTTGCCTACAGGCCCTGTTGTAATACGGGGTCGTCCGGGTTCTGACGCTCCAGCTCGGCCAGCAGCACTTGTACGTTCTGCAATTGCCCGGTCTCTTTCGAGTACTGGATCAGTAGCACCCGCGCCCGGCGGTTGGCCGGTTGCCTGCTGAGCACGGTTTCCAGCTGCTTTTGCGCGGCGTCGAGTTGTTCCAGTTCGTGCAGCGTGACTGCCAGCGTATAGCGGTAGTCGGCGTTGTCCGGGTCCAGTTCGACGGCGCGGGACAAAGCCAGCAAGGCGTACTCGCGCTGCTCGTGGCGGTTCAGCCAGAGCCCCAGCTCGTACTGCAGGAAGGCTGAGTCGGGGCTTAGCGCCAAGGCTTTGCCCAAGACCTGGCGCGAGGCATCGTGGTGGCCCTGACGCTCCAGCAGGCGCACCTGGGTGGCCAGGGCGTCGAGGTTGCCGGGTGCAACCTCCAGCGCTCGCTGCAAGGCCGTGGCTGCCTGGGTGTAGTCGTTTTCGTGCAGGTACAGGCGCGCCAGGTGTACCTGGGCGTCGGCATCCTCGGGTTGTTGCTCGAGCGCCTGCTGGTATTGTTCCAGGGCTGCCTGCAACGGGCCGAAATACAGGCCGATGGCATCGGGATCGAGGCCCAGTAGGGCATCCACGGCAGCAAAGCGCACGCTTTGTTCGTCGTCGTCCAGCAATGGGCCGAGCACCAGGCTGCGCTGCGCCGCCGGCAGCAGGCGGCGGATACCGGCAATGGCCGCACGGCGCACCAGCGGGTCGGCATGCTCCAGGTCCTGGCGGGCGAGTTTCAATGCCTGGGGGGAGGGGTAGTTGGGTAACTCGGCATAAAGTGCAGCGCGGCGGATAGGGGGCAGGTCGTCGCGTTGCAATTGCTGGTACAGCACGCGCGCAGCGCCGGGTTGGCCGTCATGGGCCTGGCGCAGCGCCTTGGCATAGCTGTGTGCAGGCAAGGTGGGCGGGGCTGGCTGCTCATCGCGCCACAGGTAACCGAACAGGGCCGATACCAGGATCAACAGCAGCAGGGCGATCAGGTAGCGGTTGCGTCTGTGCATCGGACGGTCCGTGGCGGCGGGAAGGGCAGAGCTTGGGCCAGCCGGGGGGTAAATGCAACCGAGTGCAGGCACCAAGGCGGTCGCAAGCGTATCTCGCAGGTTCGATGGCCCGAAACAAACGGAGGAGCGAGCGCAGCTCGCGATGCGCCGCGCGGGCGGCGCTCGATTTCGCAGGCGCTGAAGATTCAACGACATAAAAAATGGCCTAGTCGCACTGCATCGGGGACTAATGCCTGCAAATGGCACACTTGTCTCAGTATCGTAGTCTCTTGGCCGTCGCTCCTCATAGCAACTACGTGGCATGCCAAGCCCGACATTCAATCGGCGAAAGCCGATGTGATCGCCTCCACGACGACACGCACTCTGGCCGTGCGCGCCAAGTCTTGGTGCAGCACCAACCACGCCTCGTAGGGCTTGGCCCGACGGCGCTCCGGCCATAGCCGCACCAGCGCGGGATCGCGCCGGGTCAGGTACTCGGGTAACTCGCCTATGGCCAGGCCGGCGCGTACGAAGGTCGCGAGCATCAGGCTCGAATCCAGTTCGGCAACCACGCGACCCTGTGCCCTGGATTCGCCCGCCAGCGTGTCGTCCTGCCGCCCGGTCACACCCTGCTGGTAAAGCGCAATATCGTGATTCGCAAGGCCTTGTCCGGGCTGCGGTTCGCCATGTTTTGCCAGATAGCCTTGGGTAGCATACAGGCCGACTTCCCAGCAGCCGAGTTGGCGAACGATCAAATCCGGCTGCTCTGGCCGCAAGGTACGTACAGCAATGTCAGCCTCCCTCCGCGCAAGATCGAGCAGCCGCGTCGTAGTGCTCAGGATCACCCGCACCTCAGGATGGATGGCGCGCAGTTGTTCAATGGCAGGAACCACGAAGTCCACCGCCAGCGCGTCGGTGGTGGTCACGCGAACCTCACCGGCCGCGCGCGCATCGGCACCTTCGCCACGGCGCTCGAAGGAGACGGCCATGCGCTCCATATCCTCGGCCATGCGTAGCACTTCCAGGCCGGTGTCGGTCAACATCAAGCCGCCCGTGGTGCGCAGGAACAGCCGACTGCCCAGCGCCCGCTCTAATCCGGTCAGACGCCGGCTCACCGTGGTCTGATCAATGACTAGTTGCTGCGCCGCTCCGCGCAAGGTACCGGCGCGCTGGACTGCCAGAAATATGCGTACGTCGTCCCAATTCATCACTGCCTCAGTGTTCATGCTGCAAATTTGCAGCCCTATGTGGCTGTTTTGTGCATTTTCACATAGAACGCATATCCGTAGCATGTGGCTCATCCCTTCTGAACCTATAACGCGCAGCCCGCACGCCTGGCTGCCGGGAACTGCCATGCCTCGCTTGTCCTTCATTCTCACCGTCGCCATGCTGAGTGCCTTCGGCCTGATTGCTTCGGACGTGTATCTGCCCGCCATGCCAAACATGGCCACGGAGTTCGGCGTTGCCGACTGGCAGATGCCGCAGACGATCTCGTTTTACCTGCTGGCACTGGCAATTGCCCAGTTGGCCTACGGGCCACTATCGGATCGCAATGGCCGCAAGCCCGTACTGCTGGCTGGCATCGCCCTCTACATCGTCGGCTCGGTGGGCTGCGCTATCTCCGCCAGCTACAATGGGTTCCTGGCGTGGCGCATGCTGGAAGCCGTTGGCGCGGCTGCGGGCCTTGTCGTTGGCCGTGCACTGATTGCCGACACCTGCGACAAGCGCACTTCTGCCAAAGTCTATGCGGTGATCTACCCGTTGGTGTCGCTGTCGCCAGCCCTGGCGCCGGCCATAGGCGGGCACTTGGCTGCGACTTTCGGCTGGCGGTCTGACTTCCTGTTCGTCGCCGCATTCGGTGTCGTGGCACTGCTGATGGTGGTGACGCTACTACCGGAAACGCTCCCCATCGCTGCCCGCACCCGTACCTCTCCCTTTGCCGGCTTCAGCCAGGTCTTGCGCGACCGAACTTTTCGCCGCTACACCTTGGTGGTCAGCACGATCTATTGCGCCTGGTTTGTCTACTTGACGCAATCGCCGTTTCTGTTCGCGCGCCTGGGCTTGAGTGAGGAACAAAGCGGTTGGCTGTATCTGCCGCTGACGGCCGGCATCATCGGTGCCAATCTGCTGGCCAAGCGCTTGCTGGATCGCTGGCCCTACGATCGCATCCTCGCCGTCGGCATCATGTGCTTCGTGCTTGGTGGCGTAGGGTTTCTGGCCGTGATGGCATTGGGGCTGCATGGCGCAGTCACAGTGGTGCTGCCGATGTGCCTGGTCAGTCTCGCCAATGGTTCATCACTGTCGTTGGCCGTCTCCGGAGCCATTGCCAGCGAGCACGGGCATGCGGCCACCGCGTCGGGACTGGTAGGGTTCTGTCAGATTGGCAGCGCCGCGCTGGTGGCAATGGGTGTCAGTGCGGCGTTCGGCACCGGCCTGGGCGTGCTTGGGGGCGCAGTACTGGTGCTCGGCCTGATCGCGCTATCCACCTGTCGCCGAACAGGCCCAAGGCCGGCTTGCATCGCTCGCCGGCGTTCGTCCGGTACTGGAGCATGAACACCTTGCGACCGGCCGGCGTAATCTTGCAGAGGAAGCCGGGAACGAGGGTGTCGCGTAGCTCGATGGCTTGCGCTTGGGGTTGTGCCGCATCGACTGCGGACTTGGTGAGCTTGATCTTTGCCATGATGACTCCTCGGAAAGACCCGATTCCCAGGAGCCTCGTAGGAGTCAGCAGAAGGGAAGCCGGGTCAAGTTTCAGAAAGCACCGGCATATGTTGAACTCGCCTAAGTCGTTGATAAACCTGCTGTATACGGCTGTGGCGTAGTCCGGCAAAGCGCGGTGCTGGAGTCATCCTGAAATAAAAAAGCCCCGCGGACCAAGGCCAGCGGGGCAAACGGTTGGGGGAGGAGCCAACCAAAGGAGTCGTTGAAACGGGGGTGTCAGCGTGCGCTGGCCACGGTCTCCGGTTGCCAGCCGCCGCCCAGGGCCTTGTAGATGGAGACGATACCGCGGTACAGATCGACCTCACCCTGGGCCTGCGCATCCTCAGCGCTCAGCCGCTCGCGCTCGGCGTCGAGCAGTACCAGGTAGTCCACCGTACCTTCGCGATATCGAATCGAGGCCAGCTCCGCTGCCTTGCGGCTGGCGTCGCTCTGGCGCATCAGCGACAGCAGCCGCTGCTGGGTCTTGTCGTAATCGCTGAAGGCGTTGGCCGATTCTTCCAGGGCCAGCAATACCTGCTGCTCGTAGTTGGCCAGCGCCCCTTCGGCATCGGCCTTGGCGCCGCGCAGGCGGGCCCGCACGCTGCCCAGGTCGAAGGCTGCCCAGGTAATGCTTGGGCCCAGCGCCCACGCATTGGCTGCCGAGGAGCCGATCTGCGAGCCGCGTGCGGCGGTAAAGCCAAGGAAGCCGCTGAGGCTGACACGGGGGAACAGGTCTGCGGTGGCCACGCCGACGTTGGCGGTGGCGGCAGCCAGCTGGCGCTCGGCACTGCGGATGTCCGGGCGACGGCGCAGCAGTTCACCCGGGTCACCCACCGGCAACGCCTTGGCGATGGCCGGCAGGTCCTTGGGTGACAGGTCTACGCTGAGCGCGTCCGGGCGCTGGCCGAGCAGGGTGGCGATGCGGTGCCGTGCCCGCGCCTGTTCGGCCTGCAGTTGCGGCACGGTGGCTTCAACCCCGGCCAGGCGTGCATCGGCACGTACCACGTCGAGGTCGTTGCCCACGCCGGCATCGCGCAGGGTTTCGGTAATGGTCCGCGATTCCTGCTGGGTCTTGAGGTTGGCCAAGGCGATCTTCTCGCGCAGTTGCGCACCGCGCAGTTGCCCATAGGCATCGACCAGTTCGGCGATCAGGCTGACCTGCAACTGTTGCAGGTCGGCGGCGGCTACCGCTTCCTGGGCTTCGCTGGCCTCGATCTGGCGCTGGATGCGCCCGAACAGGTCAAGCTCCCAGGCCATGTCCAGGCCCAGGTCATAGCGCTCGCTGTTCACCCGCTGCGTGGTCTGGCCAGGGATCTGGCCCTTGCCGATCTCGCTGCTGGCGCGGCTGGTGACCACCGGGAACGGGTCGTTCTCGGCGTCTTCGCGGATGGAACGGGCGGACTTCAGACGGGCAAAGGCCACGCGCAAATCACGGTTGCCGTCCAGCGAAGCCAGCACCAGCTGATTAAGCACCGGGTCGTCGAACTGCTTCCACCACAGGCTTTCGAAGCGGCTACGGTCGTAGGCCTTGGCCTGCACATCGCTGCTCAACTGCGCAGGTTCGGTGGCCGGGGCCTGGTAGTCCGGGCCTACCGCACAGGCCGCCAGGGCCAGTGCCAGCAGGCTTGGGGTCAGGGGTTTAAGCAGGATCATGCATGGTTCTCCAGCACTTGAGCGTGTTCGGCCTTGCGGGCTTGGCGACGCTCGACGAAACGGCGGATCAGGAAGAAGAACACGGGGGTGAGGAACAGGCCGAACACCGTTACGCCGATCATGCCCGAGAACACCGCCACACCCATGGCATGGCGCATTTCCGAACCTGCACCAGAGCTGAACACCAGCGGAACCACACCCATGATGAAGGCAATCGAAGTCATCAGGATCGGCCGCAGGCGCAGGCGGCAGGCTTCCAGCACCGCAGCCAGCGGATCCAGGCCTTTGGCCTGTTCATCCTTGGCGAACTCGACGATCAGGATCGCGTTCTTGCACGCCAGGCCCACCAGTACGATCAGGCCGATCTGGGTGAAGATGTTGTTGTCGCCACCCGACACGATCACACCGGTGATGGCCGACAGCAGGGTCATCGGTACGATCAGGATCACCGCCAGCGGCAGGCTCCAGCTTTCGTACTGGGCGGCCAGCACCAGGAACGCCAGCAGCACGCACAGCGGGAACACCAGCAGCGCGGTGTTACCCGAGAGGATCTGCTGGTAGGTCAGGTCGGTCCACTCGAAGGTCATGCCGTTGGGCAGTTCCTCTTTCAGCAGCTTCTCGATAGCCGCTTCGGCCTGGCCAGAGCTGTAGCCCGGGGCTGCTGCACCGTTGATTTCTGCGGTGATGAAGCCGTTGTAGTGCATCACGCGGTCCGGCCCGGAGGTGTCGCTTACCTTCAGAAAGGTCGCCAGCGGGATCATCTCGCCCAGGTTGTTGCGCACCTTCAACTGGCCGATCTGCTCGGCATCGAGGCGGAACTGCTGCTCAGCCTGGACGTTGACCTGGTAGGTGCGGCCAAAGCGGTTGAAGTCGTTGGTGTACAGCGAGCCCAGGTAAACCTGCAAGGTGTCGAAGATATCGTTGATCGCCACGCCGTGGGTCTTGGCCTTTTCCCGGTCGATGGCGGCATCGACCTGCGGCACATTGACCTGGTAGCTGGTAAACAGGCCTGCCAGCGCTGGCACGTTGTGGCTCTTGGCGATGATGTTCTGGGTTTCTTTGTACAGCGCTTCGTAACCCAGATTGCCCCGGTCTTCGATTTGCAGGCGGAAGCCGCCGATTGTGCCCAGCCCCTGTACTGGCGGCGGTGGGAAGATTGCGATGTAGGCTTCCTGGATGTCAGCGAACTGGGCATTCAGCGTGGCGGCAATAGCGGCCGCCGACTGGCTAGGGTCCTTGCGCTCATCGAACGACTTGAGCGAGACGAACACAATGCCGCTGTTCGGGCTGTTGGTGAAACCGTTGATCGACAGGCCAGGGAAGGCGATGGAGTCGGCAACACCGGGTTGCTTGAGGGCCGCCTCGCTCATTCTTTTGATCACCGCCTCGGTACGGTCGAGGCTGGCCGCGTCCGGCAGTTGGGCGAAGGCCACCAGGTACTGCTTGTCCTGGGCCGGCACGAAGCCGGTCGGCGTGGAGGAGAAGCCGAGGTAGGTCAGGCCCATCAAGCCGGCATAGACGAACAGGGCGATGCCGCTGGAGCGAATGACACGGCGCACGCCACCCACGTAGCGGTGGCTGGCGCGGTCGAAGAAACGGTTGAACGGCGAGAACAGCCAGCTGCCCAGCAGCTTGTCGAGGTACCGCGAGAAACGGTCCTTGGGCGCATGGTGTTCCTTCAGCAGCACGGCAGCCAGGGCCGGCGACAGGGTCAGCGAGTTGAACGCCGAGATCACGGTGGAAATGGCGATGGTCAGGGCGAACTGCTTGTAGAACTGCCCGGTAAGGCCGGAAATGAACGCCGCAGGTACGAACACGGCGCACAGCACCAGGGCGGTGGCGATGATTGGCCCCGTCACTTCGCTCATGGCCTTTTGCGTGGCTTCTAGCGGTTTCAGCCCCAGCCCGATATTGCGCTCGACGTTTTCCACCACGACGATGGCGTCGTCCACCACGATGCCGATGGCCAGCACCAAGCCGAACAGCGACAAGGCGTTGAGCGAGAAGCCGAACAGGTGCATCACTGCAAAGGTACCGATCAACGATACCGGCACGGCCAGCAGCGGGATGATCGAGGCGCGCCAGGTCTGCAGGAACAGGATGACGACCAGTACCACCAGCACCAGTGCTTCGAACAGGGTGTGCACGACTGCTTCGATGGACCCGCGCACGAAGATGGTCGGGTCATAGACGATGCTGTAGTCCATCCCTTCAGGGAAGTCTTTCTTCAGCTCGGCCATTTTCGCCCGCACTTCGTCGGAGATCTCGATGGCGTTGGAGCCTGGGCGCTGGAAGATCGGGAGTGCCACTGCTGGCTGGTTGTTCAGCAGCGAGCGCAAGGCGTACTGGCTGGAGCCGAGTTCGACCCGGGCGATGTCCTTCAGGCGCGTGATTTCGCCATCGGCACCGGCACGGATGATGATGTTCTCGAACTCTTCCTCGTTGACCAGACGGCCTTGGGTGTTGATCGACAGCTGGAAGCTGGTGGAACCGGGGGCAGGCGGTGCGCCCAGCTGGCCGGCGGCCACCTGGCGGTTCTGCTCGCGGATGGCCGCGACCACATCGCTGGCGGTGAGGTTGCGCGAAGCGGTCTTGTTCGGGTCCAGCCACACGCGCAGCGAGTAGTCGCCCATCCCGAACAGCTGCACGTCGCCTACGCCGCCCAGACGCGCCAGCTCGTCCTTGATATTGAGGATGGCGTAGTTGGACAGGTAGAGCATGTCGTAGCGGTTGTCCGGCGACGTCAGGTGCACGACCATGGTCAGGTCGGGCGAGGCCTTGTCGACGGTGATACCGATACGCGTCACTTCCTCAGGTAGCTTGGGCTGGGTACGGGTGACGCGGTTCTGCACCTGCACCTGGGCGTTGTCCAGGTCGGTGCCCAAGGCGAACGTGATGGTCAGCGTCAGCTTGCCGTCAGCGGTGGACTGGGAAGACATGTACAGCATGTTCTCCACACCAGTGATGGCCTGCTCCAGCGGCGCGGCGACGGTTTCGCCGATAACCTTGGGGTTGGCGCCGGGGAAGTTGGCACGCACCACCACGGTGGGCGGCACCACTTCGGGATATTCGCTGATCGGCAGCTGGAACAGCGAGATCGACCCTGCAATCAGCAGCACCAGCGACAGCACCGCAGCGAAAATCGGCCGGGTAATGAAGAATTTCGAGAAGTTCATCGGTATGTTCCCTTAACCGCGTGGCGCCTGGGCGCTGGCGACTTTCACGTTGTTGCCCGCCACCTTCGGCGCCGGGTTGCTGGCCTCCAGTGCCTGGCGCTGCTGGGCGAGGGCGGCGAGGGTCTGTTCGCTGGCCATTGGGGTTTCTTCCGGGGTGACCGGCGAGCCTGGGCGCACGCGCTGCAGGCCCTTGACCACGATGCGGTCATCCTTGGCCAGGCCGCTACGCACGATGCGCAGGCCTTCCAGCTTCGGCCCCAGTTCCACGGCGCGGTAAGTGGCCTTGTTGTCCTTGTCCATGACCAGCACGAACTTCTTGCCAAGGTCGGTGCCGACGGCCTCGTCGTTGATCAGCATGGCGTCGTACTGGGCGCTGCCGACCAGCTTCAGGCGTGCGTACAGGCCCGGGGTGAACTGGCCGTCGCGGTTGTCGAACACCGCACGACCACGGATGGTGCCGGTGCGCGGGTTGACCTGGTTGTCGACGAAGTTCATCTGGCCCTGGTGCGGGTTGCCGGTTTCATTGGTGAGGCCCAGGTACACCGGGGTGCTCTGGCCACGCTGGCCTTCGCGCGCCAGCTGGGTGTACTTGAGGTACACGCGCTCGTCGGCGTCGAAGTAGGCGTAGACCTTGTCGGTGGACACCACGCTGGTCAGCGGGGTGACATCGGCCGTGACGATGTTGCCGGCAGTGAACTGGGCACGGCTGACGCGGCCACTGATGGGCGCGGTGACGCGGGTGAAGCTGAGGTTCAGGCGCGCCAGGTCGAGCTGTGCCTGGATCGCGTCGACCCCGGCGCGGGCTTCGGCGGCAGCGCTGCTACGCGATTCTGCAAGTTCGGCGGAGATGGCGTTGCTGTCGCGCAGGCGTTCGCCACGGCGCGCTTCGTTGGCGCTGCGAATGGCGGTGGCCTTGGCCTGTTGCAGTTGGGCTTCAAGGCGGCGGACTTCAGCCTGGAACGGGCGTGGGTCGATCTGGAACAGCAGGTCGCCTTTTTTCACCTGGGCGCCTTCGGTGAAGGCGACCTGGTCGATCTGGCCGGCTACCCGCGGGCGAACTTCAACGGTTTCCGGGGCTTCAAGGCGGCCGGTGAATTCGTCCCATTCGTTGATCGGTTGCTCGATCACCTTGGCCACAGTGACCTTCGGCGCGGCGGGAGCCTGCACGGCGTCTGGGGTTCGACCGCAAGCGCTGATCACCACCACTGCCAAGGCAGCGAGGGGGAAGCGCAAGGGTTTGAGAGATTGTTCCATGGAGAACTCCGCCAATGTATTAGTAGTGGGCGGAGTGTGAGTGTGTTGCGCGTGAGGCACGAATCGAACGGGGCGAAGGTTAATATCACGCTGAATGATATGTGTGGATCACTCATCGATGGCGGGCATGATGGGGCTGCCTGGCAGCCCCGGCAACCTCAGCTCAACACGTTGAACCCATGGGTCCCATCCCGCTCCAGCTGGGCAATCAGCCCGAACTCCCAGTCCAGATACCCCTGCATGGCTTCACGTGGGTTATCCGTCCCTTCATAAGGCCGGAGGTAACGGTCGGTGCGCGCCACCGCCAGCTGCGTTTCGCCACTTTCCAGCGGCTTGCCCGCCGCAATCCAGCGGGCTGTACCGCCGTCCAGCACGTACACCGGGGTTTGCGTAAGCGCCTGCAAGTCTACCGCCGCAAAGCGCGCCAGCAGGCTACTGCCGCAGGTCAGTACATAGCGCTCGGCTACCGGCAGTTGTTCCAGTACCTGCGGCAACTGCGCGCGGATTGCCCAGTGGGCACCTGGAATGTGGCGTTTCACGTAGTTGGCACTGCTGGTGAAGTCCAGCAGCACGGTGCCTGGCGTTTGCAGCCAGTCGTCCAGCTGCTCGACGCCGATCTCGGTGACTGCAGGCAGTGCAGGCTGGGGGGCCTGCCAATCGCCGGTCTCGCTGAAATCTTGCGCCGACAGCCCATCGAGTACGGCTACCTCCCAGCCCATTTGCGCCAGCCATGAAGCACTCATGTTGGCCCGCACGCCGTCGTCATCCACCAGCACGATGCGCGCCCCGCGCACGCTGGCGACGTGGTCGGTTTCCTGCACCAGTTGCCCGCCCGGGACACTGCGGCTGCCCGGCAGGTGGCCGTGGGCATATTCCTCGGGCGTACGTACGTCGAACAGGTAGGTGGTGCGGCGCGTATCGGCCCGCCAGGCGGCCAGGGCTTGCTGCTCCAGGCGCAGCACACCGGCACGGTCGGCTACATTGCGCGCGCGTTGGGCGGCGTCGGCGCGGGTGTTGTCGCTGACATCGGCGAAGCGGCGCTCTTGGCCGTGCGCCAGCGTTTGGCCGGCCAGGGTCCAGCCGATGGTGCCGTTGCGCAGGGCGGCCACGGGGTTGGGGATGCCGGCGTTGACCAGCGACTGGGTGCCGATGATGCTGCGGGTGCGCCCTGCGCAGTTGACAATGACCTGGGTGGCGGGGCTGGGCGCCAGCTCGGCAACCCGCAGTACCAGCTCGGCACCCGGCACACTGATACCCCCCGGGATACTCATGGTCTGGTATTCGTCGAAACGGCGAGCATCGAGTACCACCACATCGGCCTTGGCCTCCAGTAGCGCTTGCACCTGTTCAGCCGCCAACGAAGGAGTGTGGCGCACGCTTTCAACCAGCTCGCCAAACGCCTTGCTCGGCACGTTTACGTCGCGGAACAGCTCGCCACCGGCAGCGCGCCAGCCGGCCAGCCCGCCTTCGAGCAATGCGACATCGCTGTACCCCAAGGCCAGCAGGCGTTCGGCGGCCTGACGGGCCAGGCCTTCGCCGTCGTCATACACCGTAATGGCGGTGTCGCGCCGTGGCACGCGGGCGAAAATCTCCAGTTCCAGTTTGGACAAGGGGATGTTGGCAGTGAACAGGGGGTGTGCCTGGGCGAACGGGTCTTCCTCGCGCACATCGATCAGCGCCAGTTCTTCATGGGCCAGCAAGGCCCGGCGAATGTCTTGATAGGAGCGGGTAGCAACGGTACTCATGGGGCAGGGTTCTCTTTGGACAAGTCCCAGATGTTGGGCAGAAGGCTGTTGGAATAGCCGGAAATGAACGGTTTTTCGCCGCCGTCGGGCAGGTACACCGCGCGGCTGACGGCGCCGATGTTGGCGCCATACACGTGGATGCTGATCGACACCCGGTCGTCGAACGCGTTGCTGACCTGATGGACATCGCCGATGCGCGGCGAAACGGCCTCTACATGGCCGGGGTCAAGGCGCACAGGCTCGCCCGATGGCAGCAAGGCGCCATCTTCGCTACGGGCAAAGCCTTGCGAGTATTCGGCGCCGCGTAGCATGCCGATCAAGCCCCAGACCCGATGGTCGTGGATCGGTGTCTGCTGGCCTGGCCCCCAGACGAAGCTGACGATGGAAAAGCGCTGGCGCGAATCGCAATGCAGCAAATATTGCTGATAGCCGCCCGGGTCTGGCTGCGCCAGTGCCTCGGGCAACCAGTCGTCATGGGCGACCAGGCTGCGCAGCAGGCCCTGGCCGTGGTCGAGGAGGGTGGCTTCGTCGGTTTCTTGGTCCACCAGTTGCGCAAGCGCGTCGATGAAATTGCGCAGGCGCTCAAGGCGCAGGGGTTGGCTCATGGTTCAGGCTCGGCTGACGGTTTGGGTAAACCCTAGCAAACACACTGAATATTCTCAAAAGTAAAAATATGAATAAGCTAATATGCAAATAACGCATTTACAGATTGACGGATCTGTTTTGAAATGGGGACGTGAGCAAAGCATTAGGTTATGCCCAAAACGAATTTCACGGCGCTGCGCTTAATCGATAACGTATAAGCAATGCGCTGGTTATATTTAAATTGAATATACCAGCCCCATGCCCCCACGAGACCGCACGCGCGGATCGGCCTGATGTACCCGACGGTACCTGGAGACGAACGTGCGATACCTCAAACAATTGGCCGCTGGTGTGCTGGCCAGCTCCCTCAGCCTGGCCGCTGCCGCGCAAACCCTGGTGGTCGGTGACCAGAGCTTCAATGCTCGAGCGGTGATGGAAGCGGCCGGCGTGCTCGACGACCTGCCGTATACCCTGGAATGGAAGCAGTTCACGGCCGGCTCGCCGGTAGCCGAGGCGTTGAACGTGGGCAGCCTGGACATCGGCCTGCTGGGTGATGCGCCGCCGTTGTTCCTTGGTGCCCTGGGCGCCCCGATCAAGGTGATTGCGGTCAGCCGGCAGAACCTGGATGGCGTGGCGATCCTGGCGAGTAAGGACTCGAACATTCACAGCCTCGAAGACCTGCGCGGCAAGCGTGCAGCGATCTGGAAGGGCTCCTGGAGCCAGCAGTTGCTGTTCAGCGCGCTGGACAAGGCCGCCGTTCCGCGCGATGCCCTGGAGCTGCGCTACCTCAGCGCCCTGGATGCCTCGCATGCCCTGGATGGCGGTTCGGTGGATGTGATCGCGACCTGGGAGCCCTATGTCACCCAGCAGGAGCGCCAAGGGGCGCGGGTACTGGCCACGGCCGAAGGATTGATACCGGCGCAGAGTTTCGTGGTGGCCAATGCCAAGGCGGTGGAGGCCAAGCGGGCGCAGATCAGTGATTTTCTGCAGCGCCTGAAAAAGGCCCGTGACTGGACCCTGAGCGACCCGGCCCATACCGAGGCTTATGCCGATGCCTGGGCCAAACGCACCCGTGCCGACCGCGACATTGCCCGCATCTGGTTTGCCCGCGCCCGTACCGATGTCGCGCCGCTGAACCCGCAGGTGATCGTGGATGCGCAGAAGACCGTGGACTTCTTTGCCGGGCTGGGGCTGATCAAGAACTACCCGGCGTCGAGCCTGTTCGATACCTCGTTCGCGGCAGCGCTCGACCACTAAGCACTTCTGTAATGGCCCTATCGCCGGCAAGCCAGCTCCCACAGGTACACCGTTGGGCTTCGGCCTTAGGGGCTCCTGTGGGAGCTGGCTTGCCGGCGATAGGGCCGTTACAGGCAGAACCTTTTTGAGGAATGACCATGACTACTCGCAAAATCAAGCTTGGCGCCCTGACCATGGGCTGCGGCGGCCCTGGCCGGCATAACCTGTGGCTCGACCCGGAGCTGCCCGCCGATGCCAGCGTGAACATCGACTGGTACATCGACATCGCCCGCCAGGCCGAAGCGGCGTTGTTCGACCTCATGTTCATCGTCGACAGCCAGTACATCACCCCCGGCTCACCGTCGCACTATCTCAACCGTCTGGAGCCGCTGACCCTGCTCTCGGCACTGGCAGTGACTACCCGCAACATCGGTCTGGTCGGTACCCTGACCACCTCCTACAACGAACCCTTCAACGTCGCCCGCCGCCTGGCCTCGCTGGACCTGATCAGCAAGGGCCGCGCTGGCTGGAACGTGGTCACCAGCGGCGACGCTGGCACTGCCGGCAACTATGGCCGTGACGAGCACTACGACTACGACACCCGTTACGCCCGCGCCCAGGAGCACGTGGCGGTGGTGCAGGGCCTCTGGCAATCCTATGAAGACGGCGCGTTCCCACGCAACCGCGCCACCGGGCAGTTCCTCGATCCGAGCCGGATGCATGCGCTGCACCACAAGGGCGAGCACTTCTCGGTCGTAGGACCATTGAATATCCAGCGTTCCCCCCAGGGCCAGCCGGTGATTTTCCAGGCCGGGGACTCGCAGCAAGGGCGCGAGCTTGGGGCAGCCACGGCAGATGTCATCTTTACCCATGCCGCCAGCATCGAGCAGGGCCAGGCGTTCTACCGCGATGTGAAAGGCCGCGCGATGCGGCTGGGGCGCGACCCCGAGCAGCTGCTGGTGTTGCCTGGTGCCGAGATCTATGTGGGCGACACCGACGAACACGCCCGCGAGATCGAACGCCATTACCACCAGCAGGACCATAGCTTCGAGCTGGCCCTCAAGGAGTTCGGACGCAATTTCGGCTGGCATGACTTCAGCCAGTATGACCTTGATGCTCCGTTCCCCCAGGAAAGCCTGGAGCACGCACGCAGCAGTTTCTTCACCAACGCCAAGCGCATCGCCGACCAGGCCCGGGAGCAGGGGTTCAGCCTGCGCCAGGCGGTGGAATTCGGGCGCAAGCTGCGCCCAGGGGCCTTCGTTGGCTCGGCTGAAACGGTAGCGGCAAAAATGACCGAGTGGTTCGAGGCGCGGGCGCTGGATGGCTTCAACATCTACATCGGCCACCCCGGGCAGTTCCGCCGGTTTACCCAGCAGGTGGTGCCGTTGCTGCAAGAGCGCGGGGTGTACCGTACGGCCTACGAAGGCAGCACTCTGCGCGAGAGCCTGGGCCTGGCTATTCAGTGAATGCTTGAGGCCAGTTCGAAGATCGGCATGTACATCAGGATCACGATCAGGCCGATCAGCAGGCCAATGAACGTCATCAGCAGCGGTTCGAAGAGTTTCACGAACCATTCCACCCAGCGGCCGATTTCCTGGTCATGGAAGTCGGCGCAGCGTTCCAGCATCTCGCCCAGGTTGCCGGATTGCTCTCCGGCCCGCAGCAGGCGCAGCGACACGGGTGTAACCAGGTGCCCGGCCTCCAGCGCATCGGACAATGGCAGCCCTTCGCCCACCCGTTGGCTGGCCTGGCCCAAGCCCTGGGCTGCTGCGCTGCCGAGCAGGCCGCGGGCCATGCCCATGGCGGTGAGGATGGGAATGCCGCCTTGCAGCAGGATGCCCAACGAGCGATAGAAGCGCGCCAGCTCGTACATCATCAAGCGTTGATGCAGCGCCGGCAGGCGGCGCAACTGGCAGGATGCCCAGCGCCGTACCCGTGGGTGGCGGCGTAGCAGCCACAACGCCGTGCCCCCAACGACCGTGCCCAGCGCCAGCGGCAGTTGCTGGGCATGCAAAAATAGCCCGATCTGCATCAACACCCGTGACAGCCAGGGCAATTCGGTACCCATGCCCTCGAACACCTGGCTGAAACGCGGTACCACATAGCCGAGCAGGAACAGCACCACGCCGCCACCCACCAGCAACAGCAGCAACGGGTAGACCGAGGCCCCCACCAGCTTCTGCCGTACCAGGTCCAGGCGCTGGCGATAACTGATGTAGCGCGTGAGGGCGTCGCCCAGCGCACCGGTGCGTTCGCTGGACTGCACCAGCGCCACGTACAGCGGCGGAAATATCCGCGGTTGCTGGCCCAGGGCCTGGGACAGCGAACGGCCTTCGTACAGCTGGCGTACCAACTCGGCCAGCACCTTGCGTGTGGCGGATGCAGGGGCCTTTTCTGCCAGGCTCTCCAGTGCGTCGATCAGCGGCAGGCCGGCATTGAGCAGGGTCGACAGTTCCTGGCTGAACAGCACCAGGTCGAATGCCGCTTCGCGTCGCCAGGCCATACCGCGCAAGGCGCCGCCGTTGCTGCGCAGGCTGAGCACGCGCAAGCCCTGGTCCTCGGCCTGGCGGCGGGCCTGGTCGGCGTCCTCGGCGTCGATCTGCAACTGCACCACGCCCTGTCTGCCCAGGGCCTTGAGGCTGTAGCGCATGGCCACTCTCCTTACTGCCAGCTGGTAATTTCGGCGTTTTCCCCATCACCGCCGGGCTGGCCGTCCTTGCCCATCGACAGCAGGTCGTATTCACCACCGTTTTCGCCAGGTTGCCGGTAGATGTAAGCGCGGCCCCATGGGTCCTGCGGCACGGCCTTCTGCAGATACGGGCCGGTCCAGCGTGCTTCGCCACTGGGGGCGGTTACCAGGGCCTGCAGGCCTTGCTCGCTGTTGGGGTAGTGGCCGACCTCCAGGCGATACAAATCCAGCGCCTTGCTCAGCCCTTCTATCTGCGCCCGCGCCACCTTGGCTTCGGAGCGACCGAGCTGGCTGAAGTACTTGGGCGCGACGATGCCGGCCAACAGGCCGAGCACCACCAGCACTACCAGGAGTTCGAGCAGGGTGAAGCCACGTTGCGGTTTGGTTCTGCACTGCATGGTGAAGCCCTCCACTGCATGGGGACACGGGTTGCCAGGCACCATGCAACAGCCGTGCACGCCTGCCTCGGGGCCTTGCGCCATGCGGTACAGGAAGCGGCACAGTGCTTGCGTCGTGGTCATCGACCTCGGGTTTTCCGGGGCATTTCCCCCACTTCGGGGGCCACGACGAAGAGGCAACCGTCATGCGTGGACTCATCCTCGGTTTGATCTGGCTGGCGGCAGGTGCCGCCCAGGCCGATGTGTACATCTCCATCGATGCCAAGGGCGGCTACGTACTGACCAACGTCCATCGACCCGGGCGCCAATATGAAAAGGTGATCAGCGAACAGGTGGCCCAGGCTGGCCCGGCTAATGCGCAGATGATCACCGGCCGTCCTTATGCCGAGGTGGTCGCCACGGCAGCGCGCATCCACAACGTGCCACCGGCCCTGCTGCATGCGCTGATCAAGGCCGAGTCCGGCTACAACCCGAAGGCCCGTTCGCGGGCGGGGGCAGTAGGGTTGATGCAACTGATGCCGGATACCGCCCGCGAAATGGGCGTGGAAGACCGCCTGGACCCTGAGGACAACGTGAAGGGCGGGGCACGATACCTCAAGCAGATGCTTACCCTCTTCGACAACGACATCACGCTGGCCGTGGCAGCTTATAACGCTGGGCCGGACGCCGTGATGCGGCGCGGCGCCGTGCCGCCGTTTGCCGAGACCCGGCGCTATGTGCCCACGGTGCTGCGCGAATACCGCAAGCTGCAGGGGTTGGCGAATGATTCGCCACTGTAATTTGCCTGTCAGAGGTTACGCGGTCCCTGTACCCTTCGGCGGTTGCCATCAATTTAGCACTACGGTTTCCCCAGGTCTGGGCTATAACCTTCTGAAGGTGCCCAGCTGTGGAGCCCGCCATGGACATCGCCCCCCGTTCCGACGCCATCGAAGTGCCTGCCGGTAACGAGCTGACAGCCCCACGCAAGCCGTTCAACCTGTTGCGCTGGTATGCCTGGGTCAGCCTGGCCATCATCCTTTCGGTGGCTGTCGGCCTGGGGCTGATTTCCAGCCGATTCATCATCGATGAGAGCGTGGAGCGCGATGCTTTGCTCACGGCACAATTCATCACCTCCATCGCCGACGCCGAAGTGCGCCATGTGTCGATCCCCAACGTGCGTACAATGGGCGAGCTGCTGGACCCGCGCACCGACCGCAGCAACCTGCCGGACGTCGACCCGGATGCCCGGCGCAAGGCCCGCGGCGAGTTTCTTGACCATATCGCCCACCTGCCAGACATGCTGCTGGCCAATATCTATGCCCCCGACCGTATGGTGATCTGGTCCACCAACCCGGCGCTGATTGGCAAGCTGATTGACAGCGACGACGACCTGGAGCGGGCTTTCGAGTACAAGATGCGAGTCTCGGCCAGCTACCACAACTTCGAAAAGGCCCGCGCCGAGCAGAAGTTTGTCACCCCGCCCGAGCAGCTGTTCATCGAAAACTACATTCCGCTGTTCGCTGCGGATGGCGAGCACGTCACGGCGATGGTCGAGATCTATAAAGAGCCCCATGACCTGATCGTGCGCATCGAGCATGGCCTGATACTGATCTGGCTGGCGATCACCGTGGGCGCCGCACTGGTCTACGTTGGCCTGTACGGCATCATGCACCGCGCTGCGCGGTTGCTGGCAGTGCAGCAGAAGCGGCTGATCAACAACGAAACCTATGTGGCACTGGGCGAGGTGTCCTCGGCGGTGGCCCACAGCCTGCGCAACCCGCTGGCCAGTATCCGCTCCAGTGCCGAGCTGGCCCAGGCGTTCGACGAAGGGCCGGCACAGCGCAATATCAACGACATCATCAGCCAGGTTGACCGCATGTCGCAGTGGATCCGCCAGATGCTGCAGTCGCTGCGCCCACTGAACGATGAGGCGGTGGCGGTGGACTTGCCGCTGGCCTTGCAGGAGAGCCTGCAGAGCTACGCCGTGCAGTTGGCGCGTGGCGGGGTGAGCCTGGACCTGCAACCGTTACCGGCGGTACAGGTATTGGGGCATCCGGCGTTACTGCGGCAGATTTTCAGCAGCCTGATCGCCAATGCGCTGGAATCGATGGAGCAGGGCGGACGGCTGCGTATCGAGGTGGTGCGCCATGACCGGCGCAGCCTGACCCTGCGCCTGTCCGACAACGGCAAGGGTATGAACGAACAGCAGCAGCGCATGGCCTTCCGGCCGTTCTTTACCACCAAACAGGGTGGGTTGGGGGTGGGGCTGGTGCTGGTGAAACGCATCATGGAACGCTTCGGCGGCACGGTCAGGCTCAGCAGCAGTGAAGGCCATGGTACGCGAGTGTCGTTGAATTTCCGCTTGGCGAGAACTTGTTAAATGGCTTTGAAAATCCAACGCAGCCTATTGATTTAAATCGATTAATTGTTTTTGGGTTATTAGTACCCAAATGTGGGGCCTGATCTTTAGATAGTTTTTAAAAGGGACTACTAAGGTACTGAAAGATATGCATTTTTACTTTGTACTGTGCGCTGGCCGAGTTCTTGCAGCGTGATAGGCGAAGCGCGACACGTGACACATGGCAGCTTATGGCTGCCCAGGCGGGGTGCTATCAGCTGGCTGCTGTTGGTTGGCCTTGATGCATTTCTGAACGGACGCCTTGTGCGGGAACCACCCGATGCAGATGCTGGAAAACGACGTTCGCGACAAGGCCAGTGCGACTGCCAGCGGTCTGGCTGTGCCATTGCGTGAATTCAACCTGTTGCGCTGGTTTTCGGTCATCAGCCTGTTGATCATCACGGCGGTGGCGGGGGGGCTGGGTTATGTGTCCACGCGCTTTGTGGTCCGCGATAGCGTGCAGCGTGATGCGATGCTGACCGCGCAGTTCATTCAGGCCATGGCCCAGGCCGAGGTACGGCATTCGCAGTTGCCACCGGGCACCACCATGGGTGAACTGCTCGACCCGCGCCTGGACCAGCAGCACTTGCAGTTCACCCCGGCGCTGGCCGAATCGACCCGGGTCGAATTTCTCGACCATGTCGAGCACCTGCCTGATACCTTGCTGGCCAATGTCTACGCCCGCGACCGCACCATCGTGTGGTCCACCAACGTCGAGCTGATCGGCAAGCGGATAGAAGCCGATGGCGATCTGGATCGCGCCTTCCGCTCGCGCAAGGCGGTGTCGGCCAGCTACCACAAGGCCGAGGATGACCGCGAAGAGCAGAAGTTTCTGCGTCAACCGCGCTACCTGTTCATCGAGAACTACATTCCGCTGTTCGACAGCCAGGGCGAACAGGTAATGGCCATGGTGGAGATCTACAAGGAGCCGCAAGACCTGATACGGCGCATCCAGCGCGGCTACGTGCTGATCTGGGCTTCGACCCTGGTAGGCGGGGCGTTGATCTACTTCGGGCTGTTCTGGATCGTACGTCGGGCGGCGCAGATGCTGAACCTGCAACAGGACCGGCTGGTGGCCAGTGAAACCTACGTGGCACTGGGCGAGATGTCGTCTGCAGTGGCGCACAGCCTGCGCAACCCGCTGGCCAATATCCGTTCCAGCGCCGAACTGGCCCAGGAAATCGCCAACCCCGCAGCGCAGAAGAGCATTACCGACATCATCAGCCAGGTGGACCGCATGTCGCGCTGGGTACGCGACCTGCTGGTGTCCTTGCGCCCGCTCAGCGACGAGGCCGAGGCGGTGGACCTGGTGGCGGCCATCGAGGACACCCACCTGGCGTTCGTCCAGCAGATCGAGCGCAACGGGGTGCGCTTTCATTTCGAAGGGCCTGATGAGCAGTGGGTGGCCAGCCAGCCGCTGCAGCTCACGCAGATTCTCAACAGCTTGTTCTCCAATGCCCTGGAGGCCATGCCGGCAGGCGGCATGCTGACCGCCCAGGTCAATGTTAAGGACGGCCAGCGTGCCGAGTTTGTGCTCACCGACACCGGTAAAGGCATGAGCCAACAGCAGGAGCGGATGGTGTTCAAGCCGTTCTTCACGACCAAGCAGGGCGGCCTCGGTGTAGGCCTGGCCCTGGTCAAGCGCATCATGGAACGTTTTGGCGGCTCGGTCAGCCTGAGCAGCCGCGAAGAGGAAGGAACCCGCGTCAGCCTTACTTTCAATATCGCAGCGGGAGGGGACCATGGAGCACAGCATCCTGGTAGTCGAGGATGATGAAATCCTCGCTGACAACATTCGCACCTACCTCAGCCTCAAGGGCTTCGAGGTCACCGTGTGCCACAGCGCCGAGCTTGCGCTGGAGCAGGTCAAGCGGGCCCAGCCCGACGCGGTGCTGACCGACAACTCATTGCCAGGCATGAGCGGGCACGACCTGCTGCGCAGCCTGGTGGTGCAGGTGCCGGGCCTGAAAGTGATCATGATGACCGGCTACGGTAATGTCGAAGATGCCGTGCAGGCGATGAAGGAGGGCGCCTTCCATTATCTGACCAAGCCGGTAGTGCTTGCCGAGCTCAAATTGACCCTGGACAAGGCCCTGGCTGCCGAGCGCATGGAGCGCACGCTGTCGTTCTACCAAGAGCGCGAGGCGCAGAAGTCCGGGTTGCAGGCGTTGATCGGCGAGTCGTCGGTGATGCTCACCCTCAAGCACACCCTGCGCCAGGTGCTGGATGCCGAGCGGCGTATGGCCAGCGACGATTTGCCACCGGTGCTGGTCGAAGGTGAGACCGGGACTGGTAAGGAGCTGGTGGCGCGCGCCCTGCATTTTGATGGATCTCGCGCCAAAGGCCCGTTCATCGAGTTCAACTGCGCCTCAATCCCTGCCAACCTGCTGGAAGCCGAACTGTTTGGCCACGAGAAGGGGGCATTCACCGATGCCAAGGAGCGACGGCTGGGCTTGGTAGAGGCCGCCGACGGCGGTACCTTGTTCCTCGACGAGATCGGCGAAATGGACCTTGTGCTGCAGGCCAAACTGCTCAAGCTGCTGGAGGATCGCAGTATCCGCCGGATTGGTGCGGTGAAGGAGCGCAAGGTAGACCTGCGAGTGATCAGTGCCACCAACTGCAACCTGGAGCAGATGGTGCAGCAGGGCAAGTTCCGCCGCGACCTGTTCTTCCGTCTGCGCATAATCGCCATAAAGGTGCCGCGCCTGTATGCCCGTGGCCAGGACATCCTGTTACTGGCAAGGCATTTCCTGGCCCACCATGGCCGGCGTTATGGCAAGCCAAACCTGCGGTTTTCCGCCGAGGCCGAGAGCCTGATGCTGGGCTATAGCTGGCCTGGAAACGTGCGCGAACTGCGCAACATGCTGGAGCAGACCGTGCTGCTGGCGCCGAACGAGGTGGTGCAGGCGCACCAGTTGAACCTGTGCATGACCTTGATTGACGAGCCATTGCTGCAGCAACCGGCGCCAGCGATGTTCGAAATGCCACGGCACGACCCGGAGCCAGGCACCAGCCTGCCGGACATGGAACGCGACCTGGTGTGCAAGACCCTGGACCGTACGGACTGGAATGTGACGAAATCGGCGCGGATGCTCGGGTTGTCGCGGGACATGTTGCGTTACAGGATCGAGAAGCTGGGGTTGACACGCCCAGACAAGCGCCAGTGGTAGTTCATCAATCTTTACTGCCCATGCCGGCCTTTTCGCGGGCATGGGCATAAACCAACCCCTGCGATTTTTTAAGGTGGACCACTGAGAAGCGTACTCAGGGGTTGCCTGTATTGGTACCGCTGTTTCCTTGATGTCCGCTACCCTCCGAACCACTGTCACCCAGCCCCGGCAGATCGCGGTTGTCATTCTGCTTGGCCGGAGGGCTTTCTGGGTCGTTACCTTGAATGCGCGGGTCAGTGTTCCGCGGCATGGGCTTTTCGATGGGGTTGAGGGTGCTGTCCACGCCCGGCCGTGGTGCCGGGTTATGTGGGTCGTCAGGGTAGGTGGGGCCAGTGCCGGCGGCCAGGGCCAGTGGCGAGGCGAGCAGGGCAATCAGCAGAATGCTTGAGCGGGGCATGGCAGGCTCCTTTGCTTCAGGTAGGTCTCATAATTCCCTTTGGCCCTACCCAAAGCATCAAGGTGCCTTTACCCCGATAAACGGTTACACCACCTGCGCCAACAACATGATGAAGATGATGCCAACCACCGAGAGGATGGTTTCCATCATGCTCCAGGTCTTGAAGGTTTCCGCTACCGTCATGTTGAAATACTGCTTCACCAGCCAGAAGCCGGCATCGTTCACGTGCGACAGGATCAACGAGCCAGCACCGGTGGCGAGCACCAGCAACTCACGGTTCACACCCGGTACCAGTTCGATTACCGGTGCCACAATACCTGCACCGGTAATGGTAGCGACCGTGGCAGAGCCGGTCGCGATGCGGATTACCGCTGCCACCAGCCAGGCCAGCATGATCGGCGAAATCTCTGCCTGCACGGCCATCTGCCCGATCACGTTGCCCACGCCGGTGTCCACCAGCATCTGCTTGAAGCCACCGCCAGCACCCACGATCAGCACGATGGCGGCCGTGGGGGCCAGGCTCTGGTCAAGCATCTTCATGATCTGCTGACGGTTGAAGCCGCGGGCCGAACCAAAGGTGTAGAAGGCCAGCAGCAGGGCCGCGAGCAGAGCGGTAATGGGGTGGCCGATCAGGTCCATCCACTGGCGCACGATGTGCTCGGCCGGCAGTACCACGTCGGCGAAGGTTTTCAGCAACATCAACGCTACGGGTAGCAGCACGGTAATCAGGGTGATGCTGAAGCTTGGCAGGTTGCCCTGGTCGGACTCCTTGGCGATCTGGTCCATCAGCTCCTGGGACGGGTTGCCCGGGATGTAGCGGGAAATGAAGTTGCCGAACAGCGGCCCGGCGATGATCGCGGTGGGCAGTGCGACGATCAGGCCGTAGAAGATGGTCTTGCCGATATCAGCGTGGAAAATACCGATCGCCAGCAATGGGCCCGGGTGTGGCGGCACCAGGCCGTGCACCACCGACAGGCCGGCCAGCAGCGGAATGCCGATCTTGACCAGCGATACGCCGGAGCGCCGCGCCACGATGAACACCAGCGGAATCAGCAGCACGAAGCCGATTTCGAAGAACAGCGGAATGCCCACCAGGAAGGCGGCGAACATCATCGCCCAATGCACGTTCTTTTTGCCGAAGGCGCGGATGAGGGTTTGTGCAATCTGGTCGGCACCCCCAGAGTCGGCCATCAGCTTGCCCAGCATGGTGCCCAGGGCGAGCACGATGCCGACGAAGCCGAGCACACCGCCAAAACCATCCTGGAACGACTTCATTACCTTGGCCACCGGCATGCCGGAGGTAAGGCCAAGGAAGCCGGCCGCAAGGGTGAGGGCGACGAAGGGGTGCACTTTGAAGTGGGTGATCAGCAGGATCAGCCCAACGATGGTAACCAGCGCATCGAGCAGCAGGAAGGTGTCAGTAGCCAGTCCGAACATGGTTTGAAGGCCTCGATCTTATCGTTGTTTTTGGCGTAGCGTTTTGGAACTTTGCCCGCACTCACGGGTCAAGGTAGCGCTGTCTTTGGTGAGCCGGGAAAGCCGCCGGAGTCAGGCGGTTTGCGCCAGCCCCTGCTCACCACAGCGCTTTAGCCAGCGGTCCACCGCTTCGGCGAGTGCTTCTATGGGCTGGGTAGCGTCCAGCGCCAGCGTCAGTGGCTCGCCGCGTGGCGATTCCAGGGCAGCAAACTGGCTGTCGATCAGGCTAGCCGGCATGAAGTGCCCGGGCCGGGCCAGTACGCGTTTTTCCGCCTCGGCGGGCGACAGTTCGAGGAACACGAACACCAGCCCTGGCATGGCATCGCGCAGGGTGTCGCGGTAGCGTCGCTTGAGTGCCGAGCAGGTCAGGATCGGGCGCTCCCCAGCCTGGGTGGTGGCCTGCAACTCCTGGCCAAGGCGCACCAGCCAGCCGGCGCGGTCACTGTCGTCCAGCGGGATGCCATCGCTCATCTTGCGGATGTTTTCGGCAGGGTGGAAAGCGTCGCCTTCGATCAGGCGGCCGCCGCTTCTGGCAGCAATGGCAGCGCCGATGCAGCTTTTGCCGCAACCGGCCACGCCCATCACCACGATGGCGGACAGGGGAGAATTCATCAGTACCTCCTGCGGGGTGAGATAGCGCTGTCTCGTCGCCGACGAACAGCCACCTCCCCGGTGTTATTGGTCTTGTCCTTACGCAGTATGGACGCCTGGTAGCGAGCGCGTGCGGGCTGCTGCCAAAGATTACATTGCCTGCGTCCTGAGACAGCGCTACCTTAGTGGCCGTTCCCTATCCTTGCAAGTAGTAAAATTACAACATCCATGTCCCGCACCGGCTCCCGTACTACAGGTCGTCCCACCCTGGCCGAAGTTGCCAGGCTTTCCGGGGTTTCCCCGATTACCGCCTCGCGCGCCCTGCGCGGGGTCAGCACGGTTGCGCCTGAACTGGTCGAAAAGGTCGTCGCTGCAGCTGCGAGCCTGGGCTACGTGGCCAACCCGGCGGCCCGCGCCCTGGCCTCGGCCCGCAGCCAGTCGGTGGTGGTGTTGATCCCGTCGTTGTCCAACCAATTGTTCATCGACACGTTGGAAGCCATTCACGAGGTCATGCGCCCGCGTGGCCTCGAAGTGCTGATTGGCAACTATCACTACGACCTTGCCGAAGAAGAGAACCTGATCCGCAATTACTTGGCCTACCAGCCCTGCGGCATGCTGTTGACCGGTTTCGAGCGCAGCGACGCGGCGCGGCAGATGCTGGCCGCCAGCGGTGTGCCGTGTGTGCACATGATGGAGCTCAATGGCGAGCCAGGGGCATTGTCGGTAGGTTTTTCGCAGCAGCAGGCCGGGCGCGCTGCGGCCAGGCACTTGATCGAGCGTGGTCGCAAACGCCTGGCGTTCATTGCCGCGCAGCTCGATCCACGGGTAATGCAGCGGGCCGAAGGTTTCCGCCAGGCGTTGGCCGAGGCCGGTTTGCAGGCGGCCGAGCTGGAGGTACTGGCGCCGGAGCCTTCGTCGATTGCCTTGGGCAGTGTGCTGTTCAGCCAGTTGCTGCAACAGTCGCCGGATGTCGACGGTATCTTCTTCTGCAACGACGACCTGGCCCAAGGGGCGGTGCTGCAGGCACTGCGCCAAGGGGTGGAAGTGCCACGTCAGGTGGCCATGGTGGGGTTCAACGACTTGCCCGCTTCGGCACACATGGTGCCGCGCCTGACCTCGATTCGCACGCCCCGGGCCGCCGTTGGGCGTGGCGCGGCGCAGGCGCTGCTGGCGTTGCTCGATGGCAAGCGGGTGGCGGATACGCAACAGGATCTGGGCTTTGAGCTGATGGTGCGCGAGAGTTCGTAGCGAGAGCTCGTGGCTGTGCAGGCGCGTTCTTTCATATCAATGTAGTAATCCTAAAGTGATAGCACTGTGCTTGCACGGCGCCAACGGCGATCTATGCTCAGGACACCGCGCATAAAGGAGCCCGGCGTCATGTTCGATTTCCATCGCAAATCCGATTTGGTTGAGATCCAGCGCACTCGCCAGGCCTTGAGCGGCACGCAAGCCAAATTGGCGGCGATCAGCCGTTCGATGGCGATGATCGAGTTCGCCCCTGATGGCACCATCCTCGATGCCAACGAGCGTTTTTGCCAGGCCATGGGCTACAGCGCAGACGAACTGCGGGGCAAACACCATCGGCTATTCTGCGAACCGGGCTATGCGCAAACTGCCGAGTACCAGCAGCTGTGGCGTGAACTGGGCCAGGGCAAGGCCATCAGCGGTACGTTCGAACGCCTCGACAAAGCCGGCCGCGAGGTTTGGCTGGAGGCCAGCTACATGCCGGTGCTGGACGAACAGCGCCAGGTAACCAGCGTGATCAAGGTGGCAGCCGACATCAGTCAACGGGTAGTGCAGGAGCACGAGAGCGAGAGCCTGCTCAAGGCCATCGGTCGCTCCATGGCAGTGATCGAGTTCACCCCGCAAGGCCGTGTGATCAAGGCCAACCAGAACTTCCTCGACACCATGGGCTATCGCCTGGACGAGGTAGTTGGCCGCCATCACGGGTTGTTTTGCCTGCCGCAGGAGCGCGAATCGGCCGAGTACCGTGAGTTCTGGGCATCGCTCAACCGCGGCGAGTACCATTCGCACCGCTTCGAACGCATCAACAAGCAGGGCCACATGGTCTATCTGGAGGCCTCCTACAACCCGATATTCGACAGCAAGGGCCGCTTGTACAAAGTGGTGAAGTTCGCCAGTGACATCACCCATCAGGTCAGTACCCAGCAAACCGCCGCCGACGCCGCCCATGCCAGTTCCATGCAGACCGATGCCTGTGCGCGCAAGGGCACCGAGGTGGTGCAGCAGACGGTGCAGGTGATCGAGCAGATTTCCCATGAGCTGAACGAGGCTGCACGCAGCATTGATGCCGTGAACAAGCAGTCAGATGTGATCGGCCAGATCGTGCTGACCATACGGGGCATTGCCGACCAGACCAACCTGCTGGCCCTGAACGCGGCCATCGAGGCGGCCCGCGCCGGGGATCACGGGCGCGGTTTTGCCGTGGTGGCCGACGAGGTGCGCAACCTGGCGGCGCGGACCAGCAAGGCCACCCTGGAAATCGTCGATGTCGTGCGGCAGAACCACGACCTGTCACTGCTGGCCGTGGCCAGCATGCAGTCGAGTTTGACCCGCACCGGTCATGGGGTTGCACTGGCCAATGAGGCCGGTACGGTGATCATGGAAATCCAGCAGGGTTCGCGGCACGTGGTGGATGCCATCAGCCAGATCAGCTCGACGCTTCAACTGCATTGAGTGCGTCGCTCAGCTCGTTCAGCAGGGCTTGCAGGCTGATTTGCAGTTGTTTACGTTGATCAACCGTTGGCAGGCCCCGCGCATGAGCGTTTTCGATGGCCTCGCAATCCTTGACCACGCCGCGCACCCTTATCATCTTCGCGCCGCCCTTGATGCGGTGAGCCAGGGTGCGGACGGCCTCATCGGAGGCCTCGGGTGCCAACGCGCGCAAAGAGGCGAGATCTTCGCCGACACTTATTGAAAGCTGTTCCAGCAGATGCCGCGTCAGTTGCCTGTCGTCCTGGGTCAGGTGGCGCAGTTCAGCCAGGTTGAAGCCGGTACTGCGCAGTGGCGGCTCTTGGGCGCTGCGGGCTTGGGGCAGGTGAGCCTTGAGGGTGCGCAGGCCGATCGGTTTGAACAGGCATTCGTTCATGCCGCTGGCCAGGCATCGGTCACGCTCTTCGGCCTGGGCATTGGCAGTCACGCCGAGGATCTGGCACGCCGGCAGGCCGCGTTCGGCTTCAAGGCTGCGAATGCGGCGGGTGAGTTCGTGTCCGTCCATCACCGGCATGCTGCAGTCGGTGATCACCAGGTCGAAACGCGCTGCCTGCCAGCGCTCCAGCGCGACCTGGCCATTTTCTGCCAGGGTCACGTGATGGCCCAGGGTGTGCAGTTGTCGCTCCAGCAGCAGCAGGTTGGCAGGGTAGTCGTCGATCACCAGGATATTCAGCGGGCCACTGCTGCTTTCGGCTGCCGGGCTGTGCTGCTGAACAGGTTGCGGTGCCGGGCAGGCTGGTAGTTGCAGGCTGACTTGCACCTTGGTCCCAACACCTTCGACGCTTTGCAGGCTCAAGTTGCCGCCCATGAGTTCGGCAAAGGTGCGGCTGATCACCAGCCCCAAGCCTGCCCCTTGGCGTGCCCGCGGTCCATCAGCCTGCACGAAGGTGTTGAACAGCCTGGCCTGATCAACGGTGCTGATGCCGATGCCGGTGTCACGCACAGACAGGTCGATTGACTGGCTACTGTCCCCACCAGTTGGAGGTATCAGCAAACTGGCCTGTACCTCGCCGCGGTCGGTGAACTTGATGGAGTTGCTGATCAGGTTGGACAGGATCTGCTTGAGCCGCAGCGGGTCTGCCAGCACCCAGACCGGCTCGGCAGGAAGTGCTGCGTGCAGATACAAGCCTTTGGCCCGAGCGTTGCCTTCGAACACCCGTACTGTAGCGCGTACCAGCTCGACCAGGTTTGTGGGTACCGGTTGCAGGGTAATGTGCCCAGATTCGATGCGGGAAATGTCGAGAATATCGCCAATCAGCTCAAGCAGGCCGATGGCCGAGTCATGGGCAGTCTGAAGGGTCTGGGCGTCGCAACGACCCTTGCGGCTGTCTTCCAGGGCCAGCTCCAGCAGGCCGATCACGGCATTCATCGGGGTACGGATTTCATGGCTCATGGTGGCCAGGAAGGTGCTTTTGGTCTGGCTGGCCTGTTCGGCGTCGTCCTTGGCCTGGCGCAGCTGTTCGAGCAGGCCGCGGCTCAAGGCCAGCTGCGCCTGCAGCGCGTGCTGGGCCTCGGTGCGCTGGTTGATCAGCTTGCGCAGGTAGCTGTTCCAGAACACCACGCCCGCCAGCAGCAGGGCCGACAGAACCAGTACCTGCAAGGCCAGGGTGCGGTAGTCGCGCCAAGGGCTGTCGCTGACCAAGGTGCTGGTGCGCCAGCGGTTGGCCAGCTGGTCGAGCTCTTCGGGTGGAATGCTCAGCAGTGCCTTGTCGAGGATGGCCTGTAGCTGCGGCTGGTCGGCAGCCACGGCGAAAGCGGCAATGGCCGGGTCGTCGTCCAGCACGCTGGCGATGCGCAAGCGGCCCTTGAAGACATGGCTGATGTAGTAGGCGGCATTGATATGGCTGCTAAGGGCAACGTCGGCAGCCCCACCGGCCACGGCCTCCATGAGACCGAGCGGGTTGTCCACTTCCACCAGCCGGGCCTGCGGGTAGCGTTGTTGCAGCAGCGCCCGCTGCGGCGAGCCGCGTACCACGGCGATGCGCTGGCCATCCAGCGCCTTGGCCTGTACCGGGAAAGTACTGTCGCTACGGGCAACCAGAACGCGTGGGCTGACCAGGTAGGGACGGGTATAGCGCAGTTGTTTCGCGCGATCCGCACCATAGCCCAAGGCGCCAATCATTTGTGCATCGCCACGGGCCAGGCGCTCGACCATCGCCTGCGCCGAATCGCTTTCGACCGCGCTGAAGTGCAGCCCTGTGCGCAGCGAAATCTGTTTCAGCAGGTCAAGGGTGATGCCGGTTGGGCGGTGTTCGGCGTCGTTGAACGTCAGTGGCGCCAACGAGGTGTTGACCAAAACATTGATGTTGGGGTGGGCCGCGATCCAGGCTTCCTCTTCCTTGCTCAAGGCGGTGATGTGGCGCTGCAGCAGCAGGCTGGTGTGGCCACTGCTCCAGCGGCGCAGGATATTCAGCCGCTCGCTGTCTTTGATGCGGGATAGCGCCATGTCGACCAACCGACGCAAGCGAGGGTTGTCGCTGGCCAGGGCAAAGGCAAATGCCCCAGCAGGGACCGGGCAGAAGTGGTCGATTCTCAGCGCGCCCTGGTAACTCTTGCCAATCGTGAAATCGGTACTGATGGCATCGCCCAGGTAGGCGTCGGCCTCGCCCAGATCGACAGCGGCCAGCCCGGCCAGGGTCGAGCGGTACAGGCTTAACTGCGCCTTGGGGTACAGATTGCGTACGGTGCTGGCCGGCAGGTAGTGATCGACCATCGCCAGGCGCAGGCCGGCGAGGTCGGGTGTGTTCTTCAGGCTGGTTCCTTCGCGGGTGACGATGACGGGCATGTCGTCGGCATACGGGGTACTCAGGTCAAGCTGGGCATCTGCCGCCTCGAAGGCATTGGAGCTGCCCAGCAGGTCGATACTGCCCTCACGTAACGCAGCGATGGCCTCGTGGCGGTTGTCGAACCGCCGTACTTCGACGTTTATGCCCAGCTGCTCGGCGATGATGCCGGCGTAGTCTGCGCTAATGCCTTCGTAGTCCTGCTGGCTGGCGTTGAGTTCGAAGGGCGGATAGTCGGGTCGCGAACTGCCCAGCACCAGGTATTGGCGTTGCTGCAGCCAATCCCGGTCTTCCCTGGACAGTTGCAACGGGGCAGCGGCGCTGACCGAGCGCGCCAGCAGTTGGCGAGGTTCGCTGTCGGCCAGCAGCGCGGCGGGGCCGGACAGGCCGATGGCCAGGAGCATGCACGCCAGCAGGCGCTTCATGGCGGCCGAGCGCTCAGTAGACGCTGTTGCGTTTGGCCAGGTCGACCATTTCAACCAGCGATTCGGTCTTGAGCTTTTCCATGATACGGCCCCGGTAGGTGCTGATGGTCTTGGCACTCAGGTTCATGCAGGTGCCGATATTTTTGTTGTTTTCGCCGCGCGCAAGGCGCCGCAGCACTTCCATTTCACGGTTCGACAGGCTGGCCAGGCGTACCGGTTCGCTCTCCAGCGAGTTGCTGTTGACCGACATTTGCGGGAAGGTCGAATAGCCCTTGACCAGGGCCTTGAGGGCAAACAGCAGAGCTTCGTGGTCTTCTTCCTTGGTGACGAAAGCGCCGATGCCGGCATCCAGGCAGCGCCGCACGTACAGATCGGTGGCCTGGCCGGTCAGCACCATGATCTTGGGCACTGGCTCCAGGCACTGCAGGCGTTTGATCACTTCCATGCCGTCCAGGCCGGGCAGGCCGATGTCGAGCACTACCACGTCCGGGCGCAGGTCGCGGGCTACCTGCGCCACTTCGCTGCCGTTACCCACCTCACCAACGACATGAAAACGTTCACGCTCCAGTAGTAGGCGCAAAGACAGTCGGACAATGGGGTGGTCGTCGACGATCAGCACGGTTGTCATGTGGAAAACTCCTGTCAAGATGTGGTCCGCTTCCTGGAACACTCAGGAATACGTCTGCAAGGTGGTTAATCGGAAGCGCTGCAAGATACGACCAATCCCGAGGTTTGGTAATGCCGAGTATAGAAGTGTTGATAATCCGTGAGCTTGTTGTTGAAAAATCCTACAAGTCATGGGAAAGGCATCACCCTATCAAAGCGGCAATGCCTGGTTTGAGGTGTGGAGTCAGGCGCAAGCAGCGTGTGCTTTGTTCACGCGTTGGGTGGCAGCGGGGTTATTGACCAGCGCCTGGCCGACCCGCGTCGGGCGGGCCACCAGCTGGCCGGCACAGTTGGGGCAGCGGCCCTTGAAGCGGATATCAGCGCAGGCGCGGCAGAAGGTGCATTCGAAGGAGCAGATCAGCACATCGGGGCTGTCGCCCGGCAGGTCGGTATCGCAGCACTCGCAGTTGGGGCGTAATTCCAGCATGGGTGTGACTCCTGTTCGCAGGCGGGAACCCGGAGTCTGCTACGCCCGTGGCAATGCTGGCAATGCTCAGTCGCCAGGGCGGTACAGGTGCGCGTGCCCGGCACGGTACAAGGCCGACTCGGCGAATGGCGTATCCCCGAGCACGTGGCCTACCAGGATCAGCGCCGTGCGGCGAAAGTCCTTGGCTGCCACCCGTTCGACGATATCGCCAAGGGTGCCGCGCACCCAGTCCTGGTCTGGCCATGTGGCACGATGTACCACCGCCACCGGGCAGTGCGCGCCATAGTGCGGTAGCAGTTCTTCGACGATTCGCGACAGGTGCTTGACCCCCAGGTGAATCGCCAGGGTGCTGCCATGGTGCGCCAGGTCGCTCAGTTGTTCGCCGGGTGGCATTGGCGAACTGTCGCCATAGCGGGTGAGGATCACCGTCTGCGCGACCTGTGGCAGGGTCAGCTCGCAGCCAAGCAGAGCAGCGCTGGCCGCCGTGGCCGTGACGCCGGGTATGATCTGGTAATCGATGCCCAGCGCCTGCAGGTGGCGGATCTGCTCACCGATGGCGCCGTACAGGCTGGGGTCGCCGCTGTGCACCCGGGCCACGTCCTGGCCTTGTTCGTGCGCGCTGCGCATGGCGGCGATGATCTGCTCCAGGTGCAACTCGGCGCTGTTGATCACGGTCTCGGCCTGGTGGCCTTCGAGCACGGCAGCGGGTACCAGCGAGCCGGCATAGATGATCACCGGGCACTGGCGAATCAGCCGTTGGCCCTTGACCGTGATCAGTTCCGGGTCGCCGGGGCCGGCACCGATGAAGTACACCGTCATGGAAAGTCCTTGCAGGAAAGAGAAGCGAAATGGTCAACAGGCCAGGGCGAGGGTCGCCGGGCCCAGTACCTGGCGGGTCAGCAGCAACCGGGCTGTGCTCCCGGGCTGCTGGCTGGCCAGGGCCAGCGCCGTGCTTTCGGCCACCCCCCAGCAGCCGCTGTGGGCATGGGCCGTGGCAGAGCGGTGGCTGAGCAGCGGCTCGAAGGCCTGCAGTTGCGCGCTATGGTACAGCACCAACGGCAAGCCAAGGCGTTCGGCCAGTTGCTGCAAGCCGGTTTCGTCGGCCTTGAGGCTGATACTGGCAATGCCGTGCAGGTCGGCAAGCGCAAGGCCCTGGCTAGCCAGGGCGTGGAGCAGCAGGGTATGCAGGGTATCCGCCGGGCAGCCCCGGCGGCAGCCGAAGCCGGCGTAGAACGCCGGCATCAGGCCTTACTGGAGCGGCGGAACAGCCACGCACTGAGCAGGCCCAAGGCTAGCCAGAAGGCAGCGTTGGTCAGCCAGGAGGCCATCTTGAACTGTGTTTCCAGTGCTTCGGGGGCCAGGCTTTCATGTACTTCAGGCTGTGGAGCGCCGATCACATGGGGGATTACCAGCAGCACGGCGCCCAGCGCCTTCAGCAGCCAGTGGCGGGCGAACACCAGCAAGGCCAGGCCAACGGCGGTGGCGCTGGCTGTGCCAATCCACCAGGCTTGGCGTTGTCCCAGGTCGGCGGCGGCAGTGCCGGGTAGCTCCGGTGGCAGCCCCAACGTCGGGGCCAGGCAGAACACGGCAAAACCGGCCAGGCCCCACAGCGCACCGGTGCCGGCACGCTGCGGTTCGCGCAGGCTGTACAGGGCGGCGAGAATAAGGGCGAAGCCGACTGCGACCACCAGGTTGCCCCCGGTGGTGGACAGCACCCGCTGCCAACCGTCTTCCGGCGACCAGGCTTCGGCGCTGTGCTCATGGGCGGCCACTTCGCCACCATGTTCGTGCTGTGCGGCCGGGGCCGAGGATTCGTAGGTTTCCGCCTCAAGAATCAGAGGGGCGACCCAGAAGCTTTGCAGCAGGGTCAGCAGCAGGGCCGCAAGCAGCCCGCTGAAGCCCGCGGTACGGGCAATGCGCGTGATCATCAGGCGTACTCAGTGGCAGGGGAAGGCGGCGCTGTGGCGGGTGTCGTGGGCGGCGTTGTGCACGGCCTCGATGTGCGAGAAACCGGCGAAGTACACCAGGCACAGGCCCAGCAGGCTGGCGCCGACGGCGATGACGACGCGCTGGCTGAGGGTGACGGGTGTGGCAAGGCTGGGTTGTTTGGTGCTGGTGACGGGCATGACGCGTTCCTCTGCTTTTTGTGGGCAACGGGCAAGCGCGGCATCCCCGATGCGTGACCGCCCAGGGGAATGCAACAGCGCCCGCCCACCGCGGGGTGTTCATGAACGTCAGGCCGGTCTCCGGGCTTGCGAGGAGGAGCAGGGCTCCTGGAAAGCGTCACCTTCCCATGCCGGACTAGAAGGCACAGTGGTACAGACACTTCACTCGCTTACCGTTGCGGGGGCAGCACCGGCCTTGTCCGGCCCTGCTGGAGGGCCTGCGACGCACCGGTTTCCCGTTTCACCCCCTGTGGGGGCACCTGAACGTGAGGCACAAGGAGAGCATGGGGGCGGGGTTTGCGTCAATTGCCAAGTACCGAAGGTGCAACGCACACCTGTGGGAGCGGGTTTACCCGCGAACACCGGCTTTGCCGGTGCCATGCACCGGGTTGGACTCTTCGCGGGTGAACCCGCTCCCACAGGCCAGGAGCAAATGTGCAGATGCGTCAGAAGTCATAGGCCAGTTTGGTGTACCAATAGCCGCCACCTGGGTGGAACGGCGGGTTGCCGTACGCCGCCTGGTTGCCGTTGGCGTTGTACACGCCGTTCTTGTCGGGCCGCACATTGAAGATGTTGGTGCCACCCACACTGACGGTCAGGCTGTCGAACAGCAGGTAGGACAGGTCCAGGTCGGTGATCCACTTGGCGCCGAAGGTGCGGTCCTGGGCCTGGTTCTGCTGCCAGGTTTCGACCTTGCCGTAGCGGGTGGTCTGCAAGGTGCCGGTGAAGTTGCCCAGCAACCACTGGCTGCCCAGCACCCATTTGGTTCTCGGCGAGGCTGCCACCAGGTCGCCTTCGCGGCCATGGCCGACCACGTCGATACCGGCAGCGGCCAGCGCTGCGGGCGTACCGCGGGTGCCGCGTACGGTGGTCTTGTTCCAGTTGAAGCCCAAGGTCCAGCGTACATCGCCCCAGGCACCGAACTCGCTGGTGTGGTCACCCACCAGGTCGAGGCCGCGGGTGCGGGTGTCGAAGGCGTTGGTGTAGTAGTTGATCCAGGTAGTGCGTGCCAGGCCCAGCGATTCGAGGATGTCGCCAATGGCACCGGCACCGTTCTGCCGGTCGTAGAGGTTTTCGGTGAGCAGGATGCGGTCGTCAATGTCGATCAGGTAGGTGTCCAGGGTAACGCTGGTGCGGCGCGCCGGTTGCCAGGTCAGGCCAAGGCCGGCGTTGCGCGATTTCTCCGGGTCGAGCTTGCCGCCGCCGAATGCCAGCGCGGCGGCACTGCCGGGCGCCACGGTGCGGCGCAAGGCCGGCACCACATTGCCGTCGGCGTCCAGCGCGGTGCGGTTGTCGCTGACGGTGTAGCCGCTCTGGGTCAGCGACGGTGCGCGGAAACCGCTGCCCAGGGTGCCGCGTACCGCCACGGTTTCGCTCAGTTCATAGCGTGAATTGAGCTTGAAGCTGGCGGTGTTGCCCGAGTCGTCGTCGTAGTGCTCGACGCGCGCGGCGGCGCCAAGGTACCAGCGCGGGCTCAAGTCCAGGCCGAGGTCGATGTAGGCGGCATAGTTGTTGCGCTTCACATCGGCCTCGTCTTCCGGGCGAATGGTCAGCGCAGCCTGGGCGCCCACTGCGGTCTGGCCGTTGGCCAGCGCATAGAGCGGGTTGGGGCGCCCGTCCGCCAGGGTAACCGGGTAGGTGTAGGGCCCGACGCTGTAGGCGATGGGGTCGCCGGCAAAGGTCCGGAAGCGCTCCCAGCGGTGCTCAAGGCCCGCCGAGACGCGGGTCGGTACCGCCAGGCCGAACAGGCCATCGAAGGCGCGGGTGATGTCCAGGTTGTTCACCCACTGGTCGAACTGCAAGGTCGCCAGGTCATCGAACGAGGTTGGCGAGGCCGGGCCATAGGTGGGGTTGATGGTCAGGTCGCTGGACTGCTGGTTCTTGTTGCGCCCATAGGTGGTAGACAGGTCCCAGTCCCAGGCCCCGGCGGCGCCTCGGGCGCCGAGCAGCCACTGGTAGTCGGTGTCCTTGATGTTGTTGAGCGGGAAATAGCCGTCGGGGAACAACTCCGGGATCGAGGCGTTGCTGTTGGGCAGGCGGTAGTTGTTGAAAGCCTCCAGCTTGCGCTCGGCATAAGTGGCGAACGAATACAGCTTCAAATCGTCGCTGATGGGCAGCTCGGCGTTGTAACCGAGGTTGAAGGCGCGCAGGTCAGGGTCGCCGTTCTTCACCGCCCGGTGGTCCCAGGCGGCCTGGCGGTCGTCTTCGAAGTAGGCGCGGTAATCGGGGGCGGCCTTGTCGATCCAGTTGGCGGTGCCGCGCTTGCGTGCCTCGCCCGACAGGTGCAGGAAACCGCCGTCACCCAGGCTGAAGCCTTGGTCGCCAGCCAGCTTGATGGTTTCGCCCTGGCCACTGTACAGCTGGCCGTAGCTGCTTTCGTAATGGCCGCCGCTGCTGGCGCTCTTGAGGATGATGTTGATCACCCCGGCCACCGCATCCGAGCCGTATTGGGCGGCGGCGCTGTCTTTCAGGACTTCGATGTGTGACACCGCGCTGACCGGGATCATGTCGATATCAACGGCGTTGGCACCGCTGTTGTCGGTCGAGCCGCTGGCCGGCACGGCGCTGTTGTGGCGGCGTTTGCCATTGACCAGCACCAGGGTGTAGGCCGGGCCCAAGCTGCGGTTGCTCAGCGGCCGCACGCCAGACTGAAAGCCGGCGATGTTGGTGCCGAAGTTGAACGAGGGCAGCAGTTTGGAAATCGCCTCGGACAGCTCGGCGCGGCCGGTGCGCAACAGCTGTTCGCTGCTGATCACGTCGATGGGTGCCGGGCTGTCGGCCACGGTGCGCTGGTTGCCTCGCAGGCCGGTGGAGATCACCGTGACGGTCTCCAGGCGTTGGTCTTCGGTAGTTGAAGCAGCATCGGCTAACGGGGTGAGCAGGCAGGCTAGGGGCAGGGCGAAAAGCGGTGTTCTAGACATCATGTCCTCGGAGTACGGTGGAGCACGCAGGCGAATAGGCGCCAGGCCCTGACAGGGCTGGCGTAGGGTGTTTGGGAAGTGTTTGCCTGCACCGGCCTCTTTGCGGCGGTTCGACGCCTCGACGAGGCCGGTACAGCGAGTAGGGATCTAGGCCGTGCGAGCGCTGCGCCCAGCCTCACGCTGTTCAACCAGCGCACGAATCCGCGGGATCAGGTCCTGCCCGTATTCCACCGCATCGCGCAGCTGGTCAAAGCCGCGGAACAGGAAGGTGGTCACCCCCAGTTCGTAGTAGGCCAATGCTGCCTCGGCCACCTGGTCTGCAGTGCCTACCAGCGAGGTGGAGTTACCTGCACCGCCACCCAGCGCCGCAATCTCGGTCCACAGCCGGGTGTCATGCACTTTGCGCTGGCTGGCCAGTTGCACCAGGCGTTCGGAGCCGGTGTTGCTCTTGCCGAAGTTTTTCTCGCGGCGGTTGCCCTGACGGATGCCGATGCGTTCCTGGGCATCGGCGAGAATACGCTCGGCGCGGGCCCAGGCTTCGGCCTCGGTGCCGCCCAGGATCGGTCGCAACGACAGGCTGAAGCGGATGTGTTTCTCGCGCCCATAGCGGGCGGCGGCCTTGCGGACCTTGGCGATGCGCTCGCGTACCTGATCCAGCGGTTCGCCCCACATCATGTAGACGTCGGCGTGCTTGGCGGCCACCTCGACTGCGGCGTCTGACGCGCCAGAGAAGTAGATTGGCAGATGCTGTACCGGTTTGACCAAGGTCAGGTTGTCTTCAACGCGGTAGTGAGTGCCCTGGTGGTCGAACGGCTCCTGGCGGGTCCAGGTGTTGCGCAGTACCTGCAGGTACTCATCGGTGCGGGCATAACGGGCATCCTTTTCGAGGAAGTCGCCATCGCGCTGCAGGTCGCCGCTGTCGCCGCCGGTGATGACGTTGATCGAGGCCCGGCCCCGGCTCAGCTGGTCAAGGGTGGCGAACTGGCGGGCAGCGAAAGTTGGCGCCTGGAAGCCCGGGCGGTGGGCGACCAGCAGGCCGATACGCTCGGTAAGCGCTGCCACGTAACTGGCCAGGATCATCGAGTCCGGTGCACTGGTGTTGACTGCTAACAATGCCTTGTCGAAGCCGCCATATTCCTGGGCCTGGGAGAAGGCCTTGATGAACTCCAGATCAACCAGCGGGCCGCGTGGCGCCTGGGATTCGCTGCTTTCCTGCGGGCCGATGAGGCCGATGAATTCGAGGCTCATGAAACAAAACTCCTTGTCTGGGTGGGCTCAGGCAACCGCTGCCTGGCTGCGGCGCAGGGTGTTGCGGTTTTCCGGCACGCTGAGGCCGAAATTGTCGCGCAGGGTTTTACCGGTGTACTCAGTGCGCACCAGGCCACGTGCTTGCAACAGCGGTACCACGTGTTCGGTGAAGTACTGCAGGCCGTCGGGTAGCAACGAGTTGATGATGAAACCGTCGGCAGCGTCGTTTTCGAACCAGTGCTGCAAGGCATCGGCAACCTGCTCCGGGGTGCCGACGAAGTCTCTGCGTGGGCGCGAGAAGCGCAGTGCCAGTTCGCGCAGGCTCAGGCCTTCATCACGGGCCAGTTGCTTGAGCTGGTCCGAGGTGCCTTTGTGGCTGTCGTTGCCCAGGGTGCCCAGGTCGGGGAAGGGCGCGTCCAGGTCATGCTGGCTGAAGTCGTAGTCGTTGAAGGGGCGACCGAGGGCTACCAGTGCATCCTCAATGCTCACCAGGTTGACGGCCTGCTGGTAGCGCTGCTCGACCTCCTGGGCGTTGCGACCGATGATGGGGCGGATGCCGGGCAGGATAAATAGCGCGTCGGGGTCGCGGCCATGGCGCGTGGCACGCTGCTTGAGGTCCTGGTAATAGGCGTGAGCGTCCTCGAACGATTCAGGGCTGACAAAGATGGCGTCGGCGTTCTGCGCCGCAAAGTTGCGGCCGTCTTCCGACACGCCAGCCTGGAAAATCAGCGGCTGGCCCTGGGGTGAGCGCTGGATGTTCAGCGGGCCCTTGACCTTGAAGTACTCGCCCTGGTGGCCGAGGGTGTGCAGTTTGGCCGGGTCGAAGAACTGCCCACTTTGCTTGTCGCGGGTAAAGGCGTCGTCTTCCCACGAGTCCCACAGCCCCTTGACCACATCCACATGCTCACGGGCAATCCGGTAACGCACGGCATGCGGCGGGTGTTCAGCCTTGCCGAAGTTGTCAGCGGTGCCGGAAAGCCAGGAGGTCACCACGTTCCAGCCTGCGCGCCCGCCGCTGATCAGGTCCAGCGAAGCGAATTGGCGTGCTACCTGGAACGGCTCGGTGTAGCTGACCGTGACCGTGGCCACCAGGCCGATGTGCTCGGTCACCGCAGCCAGCGCCGAAAGGATGGTCAGCGGCTCGAAACGGTTGAGGTAGTGCGGGCTGGAGCGGGCGTGAATGTGCAGGCTGTCGGCGATGAAGGCGAAGTCGAACTTTGCCGCCTCGGCCAGCTTTGCCTGCTGTTTGTAGAAGCCGAAATTGACACTGGCATCGGCCAGCGCATCAGGGTGGCGCCATTCGCCCCAGCCGTGGCCGACGCCATGGATCATGGCGCCCAGGCGGATTTGTCGTTTGCTCATCGGAATACCTGTGGGTTGTGCTGCAAATGGAATGGGGACAGCCATGCGTCACCTGGCCCATAGGCGAAGATGAAGCAGGGTTGTGGGTAAGAGAGGTGCATGCGCGCAAGGCTCCTGGCGGGGTCGAAGTGGACGGCCTCCGCCAGGAATGGGGTCGGTCTGGAGTGACCTTAGCGGGTGTGGGGTGGGGTTGTGAAAGGCTTTGTGGTTCTATGCTAATATTATTTAATGGTATTAAAATCCATGTGATGATGCATAATATGCATTTTAGGTTGCGTCAAATGCTATGGAATAAACCCGTTCATTGGGGGCGTTCTTAATGCTCTCTTCAATCATGCGCTTCGAAATTTTTTAGCGTCTTGTGGTGTGAAATCTACGAATGAGTAAGCCCATGGGCGTTGTGGTGTTGTCTGCGCCATGCCTTCATAAGGTTCGGATAAAAGCCCGAAACTGAAGGTGCCAGGTTCTACGCCGTTTACCATCGCTCCGTCGCTGATGCCGGGAATAGCGCTCACCTTGACATTGTTCTGATTTGAGAATTTTTGCCCAAACGATTCGCCGTAGCCTCCTAGGCAAGTGGCAAAAATGACTTTCCTGTATTTCTGAGGATTTATATTTTTGCTCGTTAGCCATGTGGCGAATTTAAATGGGCCCATGGCGACGTCGTCTATTAGTATTTTATTATCTCTGCCATGAGTGTATATCAATAGCTTGGGCTTTTTAAAAAGACCAGGTTTGGATTCATAGACCCCATAATTTTTATCGAATGCATGAATTTTTCTTAAACCGTATTGGAACCGACGCATCTTGGTTCCATGGAGTATCGGAGCCGACGGCGCGTGACCGTCTAGATCGAGCAGATTAACCGGGTCGTTGCGAACATAGGTGTACGCATTGATGCCCCCTTTAGCAAAAGGACTGAGGTTGTCAGGGCTCGAAAAACGCATACATTTTGTTGAAAGCCAACGGTATCCTGCGCCCAAACCGTACATGCCTGTCACAGCGTCGCAGTGCTCGCCGTTAAAGCCTACAGGCAGTTCCCCGGTCGCTTGGTTGAAGCCAAAAGGGGTGTAAGACAGTGAGTGCAGGACGTGGCCGCGAGCCTCCATGACGGAGGATTGCATTTTGTCTGAGGCAATTATACTAATAGAGGAGTGTGATATGTATTGAATGGCGAGCGTCTGTCGGTTTTGATTGAATATTCGAGTAGTTCTGGAAGGTTGAACCAAGGCAGTGGGTTTGCCAGACTGATAAAATATAAACATGAATAAACCTCCTGATTTCAATCTAGCTTGATGGGATGCCCACAGCCTTGCAACTGGCAAAAATATCAGGCTGTGGGGCGCTAGAACTCAAGCCGCAGCAGAGGCTGGGCGCCCAGGAATGGCAGCAATCAACTCCCGCGTATACTCGCTCGCCGGCCGCTCGAAAACCTGCTCGACCGCCCCGTGTTCCACCACTTGACCCTTGCGCAATACCAGCACTTGGTCGGCCATGCTCGCCACCACCGCCAGGTCATGCGATACCAGCACATAAGCCATGCCCAGTTCCCGTTGCAGCTCATCCAGCAGTGCCAGAATCTGTGCCTGTACCGATACATCCAGCGCACTGACCGGCTCGTCGAGGAGCAACAGTTCTGGCTGTAGCGCCAGCGCCCGGGCAATCGCCACGCGCTGGCGCTGGCCGCCGGACAGTTCGCGGGGCAGGCGGTCAAGGTAATGCAGAGGCAGGTGCACGCGTTCGATCAGTTGGCGGGCGCGTTGCTCCAGTGCCGCTCCTTTGAGCAGGCCAAACGACACCAGCGGCTCGACGATGCTGTCGAACACCGTGAAACGCGGGTCGAGGGCAGCGAAGGGGTTTTGCTGCACCAGTTGCATGCGTCGGCGCAAGGGGCGGAACTGGCGCCAGCCGTGGCCCGTGACATCCTGCTGGTCGAACAGCACGTGGCCTTGGCTGGGCGTTTCCAGGCCCAGGGCAATGCGCAGGGCGGTGCTCTTGCCCGAACCGGATTCACCGACGATGGCCAGCGTTTGCCCCGGGTGAACCTGCAAGTCCAGGCCTTGCAACGCGACAAAGCGGTTGTCCTGGCCTTTTACCTTGGGCAATTCGAACGTTTTGCCAACACCCTGCAGGCTGAGGATCGGCTTTGAGCCCGGCGCCAGTTGGCGGGGCTGGCGACGAGCGCTGAATGCCGGTGCGGCATTGAGCAGGGCACGGGTGTACGGGTGGTGCGGTGCCTGCACGATCTGCGCGGGTGGGCCTTGCTCCACCAGTTCGCCCTGCTTCATCACCAGCAGGCGGTCGGCGCGGTCGGTGGCCATGCCCAGGTCGTGGGTGATGATCAGCAACGAGATGCCACGCTCGGCCACCAGCCGCTGCAAGTGATCGAGGATCTTGCGTTGCACGGTCACGTCCAGCGCGCTGGTGGGTTCGTCGGCGATGATCAGGCGTGGGTTGCCGGCCAGGGCGATGGCAATCAGCACCCGCTGGCGCATGCCGCCAGACAGCTCGTGCGGGTACTGGCGGGCGCGCACGGCCGGGTTGTCGAGGCCAACCTGGGCAAGTAACTCCAGCACATCGGCATCGACGCTGCGCGAGCGGCCGCCTTGGGCCAGCACCAGCGCCTCGCCGATCTGCTGGCCAATGCGCAGGGTGGGGTTGAGGCTGACCATCGGGTCTTGTGGCACCAGGCCGACGGTACGCCCACGCAGCTGGCTTTTCTGCCGTTCGCTGGCGCGCACTACATCCAGCCCGTCGACCCACAGCTGGCCACTGTCGATGCGCGCCGTGCCCGGTAGCAGGCCGAGCAGGGCGTTGGCCAAGGTCGACTTGCCCGAGCCTGACTCGCCGACAACGGCCACGGTCTCGCTCTGGGCCAGGCTGAAGGCAAGGTGCTTGACGGCCTGCGTAGCCTGGCCGGAGGCGTGATAGCTGATGCTGAGGTCGCGTACCACAAGCAATGGCTGGTCGTTCATCGTGGGTGCTCCTCGAAGGTGCGGGCAAGGTGGTTGAGGCTGAATACCACGGCGACCACGAACAGGCCGGGCAGCAGCGACACCCAGGGAGCGGTGATCAGGAAGTGCCGGCCGTTGGCAATCAAGGTGCCCCATTCGGCCGCTGGCGGTGCTGCGCCAAAACCGAGGAAACTCAGGCCGGCCGTAGCCAGGATGGCGGCGCCGAAGTCCAGCGTGGCCAGCACGGCCACCGGCCCCCAGGCATTGGGCAGCACATGCCGCAGCAAGGTGCGGCGCCAGCTGGCGCCACCCAGGCGTGCGGCCTCGACATAGGGCAGGGTCTTGACCCGCAGCACTTCGCCGCGGGTGGTGCGGGCAAAGCCGGGGATGATGCCGACGCCGACGGCGATTGCCACCGGCACCGTGCCAAAACCGATGGCGGTGACAATGGCCAGGGCCAGCAGCAGGCCGGGCAGGGCCAGCAGCACATCGACCAGGCGCATGAGGGCGGCATCCAGGCGCCCGCCGGCAAACCCGGCGAGTACGCCCAGGCTCAACCCGCCGGCTAGGGCAATGCCAACCGCCAGCAGTGCGGCCTGCACCGATAGGCTGGCGCCATAGACCACGCGGGTGTACAGGTCGCGGCCAAGCTCGTCGGTGCCGAACCAGTGGACGGCGCCAGGGGCCCGCAGCTTGTCGACGGGGGACGTGGCGTAAGGGTCGAAGCTGGTCAGCCAGTGCGGCGCGAGAGCCGCCAGCAGGGCGAACAGCACCACCAGCAGCGCCAGGCTGAAGCCCGGGCGGGCCAGCAAAGGGACGAGTGCCTGGCCCAGGCGCTGCAGGCGTGTGCGGCGCTTCCAGGTGGCTGGCGGGGCGGCGGCACGCAGGGGGTGAGTATCGGCGGTCATGGTCAGGTCACCTTCGTGGCGTGGGCGATGCGGGGGTCAAGGTACGGGTACAGCAGGTCGACGATCAGGTTCACCAACACGAAGGCCGCCGCTGACACTGCGACAATCGCCAGCACCACCGGGATGTCTTGGCGCAGTACGGCTTCCTGGGCCAGGCGGCCAACGCCATTGCGCGAGAAAATGGTCTCGACCAGCACTGCCCCGGACACCGTGTTACCCACCTGCAACCCGACCAGGGTAAGGATTGGCAGGGCCGCATTGCGCAGGCCGTGCCGCACTTGAACCTGCGCACGGCTCAGACCCTTGGCGAATGCGGTGGCGATGTACGGCTCCTGCCATACGCTTTGGAAGCCGCGCTGCAATACTTGGGCGTACACCGCAGCACTGGGGATGGCCAGGGTCACGGCCGGCAGCACCAGGCTGGCAAAGCCCTGGTTGCCGGTGGCCGGGAACCAGCCCAGGCCGAAGGCGAACACCTGGATCAGCAGCAGCCCCATCCAGAACACCGGTACGGAAAAGCCCAATGACGGCAAGCGTGACAGCGCCACTTTCAGCGGTTGCCATTGCAGGTAGGCGGTGAGGTAGGCCAGGCCGATGCCGCCAAGCAACGACAGCGCGATGGCGAAGCCGGCCAGGGCCATGGTTTGCGGCAGGCGCTCGGCCAGCAGCGCGGTCACTGGCCGGTTCAGTGACAACGACTGGCCCAAGTCGCCGTGCAGGGCCCTCCATAACAGGTCGATGTACTGCTCGAAAATGCCCTTGTCCAGCCCGTAGTAGGCACGGGCCTTGGCCAGGTCCTCGGGCGACAGGCCATCGGCTTCCATGCCCGATGCACTGAGCATGATCGCCAAGGTGTCCCCGGGCAGCAGATAGAGGATGAAGTAGGTGATGGTGTAGGCGCCCCACAACACCAGCAGCGCCTGGCCGATGCGGCCGATCAGGTAGTGGTTCATGGCTGCGCGACCTGGATGTCACTGAGGAAGGCAAAGCCTTCGGCGGTCCAGCGGAAGTCCTTGACCCGAGGTGCGGTGGCGGCTTGCCACACGCGTTCGTACAGCGGGAACGCCGAGGCTTCGTCAACCAGCAGGTCTTGCAGCTGGCCATAGGCCTGTGCGCGTTGTTCGTCGCGGGTGGCGGTGATGCCGTTGTCGAACAAGGCCTGCGCCTTGGCCAAGGTGTGTGGCTCGTAAGTATTGGTGGCCAAGGTGGCACTGCTGGCGGCGCGTGGGTCGAGGATGGTCTGCAGGATGATCGGATCGGCGCGGGTCATGTAGGTGGAGGTGAGGTCGTAGTTGCCCGAGGCATTGCCGGCCACCCATTCGGCCCGGGTCAGCACGTTCAGCTTGAGGTCGATGCCAACTTTGCGCAGTTGGTCTTGCACCAGTACATCGCCGGCGCTTTCGGCGGGGGAGATATTGTAGCGCAGGGTCAGGCGTTTGCCGTCCTTGTGCCGGTAGCCGTCAGCGCCCTTGCTCCAGCCGGCGGCGTCCAGCAGGCGCTCGGCGCCCTGCGGGTCGTAGGCCAGCTTGTCGGCTTGGGGCTTGAAGTACGGCGTGGTCACGTCATACACCCCGGTCACTACCGGGAACTCGGCGTTGTATACGGTGTGCGCATAGCTGGTGCGGTCAATGGCCTTCTGCAGGGCCAGGCGCACCTGGCGGTCGCCCAGCAGGCGGTCGTTGCGAGTGTTGGGGTAAAGGTTGAGCGCCGGGCCTGGCAGCGAGCGGCTCTGGATGGTCGCGCCTTTTGCCTGGAACAGCTTCAGGTCAACTTCGGAGAACGGGTTGCGTGGCCAGAGGATGTCGGCCTTGCCTTGCAGGAACAGGCCGTTGCGCACGCTTTCTTCGGGGATGTAGCTGATTTCCACGCGGTCCAGGTGGGCGGCGCCGGGGTTTTTGACGTTGGCGGAGGCCCAGGCATAATCCGCTCGCTTGACCAGGCGTGCGCCTACTTCCGGGGTGTAGTGTTCGAGGATGAACGGGCCGGTGCCGATGATCTTGCCCAGCGAACGCTCCTGGGCAGTGAGCGCGTAGGAGGCCGGAGCGAGGATGGCCAGGTTGGTGGTTGACGTGGCCTGCAGGAAGCCGGCGTTGGGCCGTGAAAGCACCAGGCGGACGGTGAACGGATCGACCACTTCGGCATGGTCAAAACCGGCCAGGTAGGTGGCGCCGAACGTGGCAGGCAGTTGTGCCGCGAAAGCCTTGTTGCTGTCGAAGGCGTTTTTCACGGCTTGGGCGTCGAAGCGCTCGCCATTGCTGAAGGTGACGTCCTGGCGCAGGTGGAAGGTGTACTGCAGGGCGTCGTCGCTGACCTCCCAGCTGCTGGCCAGCCAGGGGATGATGCGGCCTGTGGCCGGGTCCTGGTCGGTGAGTGATTCGGCAACGTTGCGCAGCAGTACGCGGTGCTCCAGCCAGTAGACCTGGAACGGGTCGACGCTGACCAGCGTGGTGTTGTCGCCCCAGAAGGCGATGTTCAGGGTTTTGCTGGTGGCATCTTCGCTGGAGGGGGAGCAGCCGGCGAGGGTCAAGGCCAGGGTGGCGCAGGCCAGTAGGCTTCTGGCCAGGTGTAATGGGGGCATTGGGTGATCCTTAAATGGGGTATGAGGTGTTTGTTCGGGCCCTATCGCCGGCAAGCCAGCTCCCACAGGATCACCACAGGCCTCAATCCAGTGGGGTTCTTGTGGGAGCTGGAGGCCACAGAAAACCTGTCAGTTCTGGTAATCCAGCCCCTCCCGGTCCAGCTGCCGGATCAGCGCATCCCAGTGCCGCTGGATCCCTTCACCCAACCCGTCGGAAAACCGCTTGGACTGTTCATGCACCTTGGCGATCGCCGCCGGCGCAGCATGCAGCAACTGGTCGTTGCCCCCGGCCTGCGCTGCGACCTGGATGTTGCAGGCCCGCTCCAGCCCGTGCAGTTCACGGAAGGCATGCTCCACGCTGACACCCCCGGTCAGCAGGCCATGGTTGCGCAGGATGAGGATGTTGCTGTCGCCCAGGTTGGCCACCAGCCGCTGCTGCTCGTCCAGGTCCAGGGCGACGCCTTCGTAGTCGTGGTACGCCACCCGGCTGTAGTACGCCAGGGCGTGCTGCGAGATCGGCAGCAGGCCGTCGCGCTGCGCCGACACCGCCGCTCCATCGCGGGTGTGGGTGTGCAGCACGGCCTTGAGGTCATGCCGGGCGCGGTGGATCGCGCTGTGAATCACATAGCCTGCCTGGTTGATGCCCAGGCCCAGCGGGTCGTCGATGATGGTGCCATCCACGTCCACCTTCACCAGGTTGGACGCGGTGATCTCGTCGAACAGCAAGCCAAAGGCATTGATCAGAAAGTGCTCGTCAGGCCCCGGCACGCGTGCCGAGAAGTGTGTGTAGATGTGGTCGGTCCAACGGAACAGCGCGGCCAGGCGGTAGGCGGCGGCCAGTTTGACCCGCACCTCCCATTCTTCGGCGCTGATCCGCTGGCGTACGGTGTTTTCCTGGGCGATGACGACAGACAGTGCAGTCATGGTGTTCTCCAATAGGTGTGGGTTCAGTAGCCGCGCTGGGTGTCGACCAGGTTGTGCAGCGGTGCTTGTTCGCGGTAACGGGCGAAGTTGTCGAGAAACGCGTCGAGCAGGGCCGGGTAGCCGTCCTCGGAAATGGCCGAGGTGTGCGGAGACAGGAACACCCGAGGGTGCTGGTAGAGCGGGTGGCCCGCTGGTAGCGGTTCCGGATCGGTGACATCGAGGCTGGCGCGGCCGATCAGCCCGTTGTCCAGGGCTTCGAGCAGGGCGCCCTGGTCCAGCAGCCCGCCACGAGCGATGTTGATCAGGTGCAGCCCGGGTTTGGCCTGGGCCAGCACCTGGCGGTCGATCAGGCCACGGGTGGCGGGGGTGAGCGGGGCGGCGATGACCAGGTGATCGCTGCCGGCAAACAGCTGCTGCAGGTTGTCGACGCGCTGCACGCCCGGCACCTCGGCAATGGGTTGGCCTGGGCGGTTCAGCGCCAGTACCGGCATGCCCAGGGCGTTTGCCTTGCGTGCCAGGCTTTGGCCGATGCTGCCGAAACCGAAGATGCCCAAGGTGCGGCCACGCACGGGGGCGAGCGGGGTCAGGCGCCAGTCGGCGTCCTTGACCCACAAGCCCGGCAGCTGTTTGGCCGCGGCAAACACCAGGGCCAGGGCGAATTCGGCCACCTGCTCGGCATTGGCGCCGCGGCCACTGGTGACCGGCGGGCCCTGAAACACCCAGTCGGGGTAGAAGTCGATGCCCGAGGACACTACCTGCACCCAGCGCAACGCCCACGGCCAGCCCGCTGGCGGGTTGTCCACGCGGTTACCGCGTACATTGATCGGGCGCACGATGAACACGTCGGCGGGGACGTCCAGGTGCAACTGGCCCGGGGCGATATCGATCACCTCGTGGTCGGGCAATCGGTCGCGCAGGTATTGGTTGGCCGGTGCGTCCAGCTGGCTGGCGATGATCGAGTGGCTCATGCCGCCACCTCCGCCAGGGCAGCACGGCCGACATGGCCGAGCACCACGTCGTCCTGGGGCGTGTGGATGCGGCTGCACAGCACATCACGGTAGTGCCGCTCCAGCGGGTTGCGCCGCGACAGGCCTGGGTTGCCGGCAGCCTCGATGGCCAGTTCCACGGCCTGGATGGCGTTGCGGCTGACCAGGTGCTTGAGCTGCCCGGCGTGGCGCGGATCGACCTGCCCGGTCACGGCCGCGTTCAACAGGCTCTGGTTAGCGAACAGCAACGTGTCGATACGCCCGACCACGTCCTGGAAACGTGGCAGGCTGGCCAGCGGTGCACCGAGGTTGGACGGCGCGCGCTGGTTCAGGAACTGCACCAGCCAGTCGCGTGCGGCCTGGGCCACCCCGTCGTACAGTGCAGGCAGCAACACTGCCATCCACAGCAGGCCCGTGCTGTCGAGCTCGGCGCGCGGTGCGCTGGCCGGGCTGACGCTGACGGCATGATCGAGCGGGATCAGCACCTCGTCGAACTGCACTTCATGGCTGCAGGTAGCGCGCATGCCCAGGTGGTCCCAGTCTTCGACGATACGGATGCCCGGGGTGTCCTTGTGCACCAGGAAACCGCCCACCAGTGGGTCCTGGTCGTCGCTGCGGGCCCATACCAGGTACCAGGTCAGGCCATGGCTGCCGGTGGAGTAGATCTTGCGCCCGGACAACCGCCAGCCTTCGGCGGTGCGCCGGGCGACAGTGGCCGGCAGGCCGCCGCGGGCGGGTGTGCCCAGTTCGGGTTCGACGCGAAACGCGTTGATCAGTGCGCCGTCGGCCACCGCGTCGCGGGCCACTTGCAGGCGCAGGTGCTCGGGCCAGCGGTCTTCGTCCTGCAGGCGAAAGTGCTGCAGGTACTGCATTACGAGAATCAGTGCGGTGGACGGGCAACCTTTGCCGACCGCGGCAATGACCTGGCGCGCACTGGCCAGGTCGGCGCCACCGCCGGCCAATGCGCGGGGCACGGTGAAACCCAGCAGGCCGTGGCGGTGCAACAGGTCGAAGTTGTCGGCGGGGAACTGGCCGCTGCGGTCGTAGCGTTCGGCGTTGGCGGCCAGGGCCTGGGTGAGTTCGGCGAGCGCGCTGGCGGAAGGAGGGTGACTCATGGGTATTCATCCCTGGAACACGGTGGGTTTCTAAGACCGTATTCGTATGGATGATCACTGTAAAAGTCTTTTTTGTTCTATGCTAATTATTAACCTAAAGAATTAAAACTGTATTTAGTTATGCGAGTTGGTTATTTTATTGTCAATGGAATGATAGGGCTGCTACGCAACCCAATCGCGACGCAAGGTCGCTCCCACAGTGACCGCGCAAACTTTTGGATTTTGATCAACGCAATTGCTCTCATAAGGGATTGCGCTTTCAGCTCACCCGCACAGTTGCTGCCCGGCCACCCGGCCAAACAGCTCGACCGGCTCCTGAAGGTTGCCCAGGTAGCGTGGGTGGAACAGCCACAAATCCACCTGCGGCTTGAAGTCCGTCACACTGACCACGTCCAGCGCATCGCGGTGGCGGCTGTTCTGCAACAAGGGCTCGGGCACCAGCCCGAGCCCCTGCCCATTGGCCACCAGCCCCAGTTGCAGCTCGGTGCCAAAGGTCTCCAGGTTGATCGACAGCCTCAGCCCCTGTTCGCTCAGGGCGCGCTGCAACCCTGCGCGAAAGCCGCAACCATCGGGGTTGAGCACCCAGCCACGGGTGTAGCAGTCCTTGAGCTTTAGGCTGCGCTTGCCGGTACTGCCCTTGGCCGCTACCACCCGCAGCGGCATGCGGGCGATCGACTGGCTGGCGATGCCCTCGGGGAAGATCTTGCCGGGCGGGAACAGTGCCGCGGCGGCATCCAGCTCGCCGTTTTCCATGCGTGCGATCAGGCTGCTGCCCCAGCCACTGGTGACCTGGGTGCGCAGGTCGGGGTAGGTTTCACGAATCTGTGCCAACGCATCGAGCAGCACCACATCGCCAAGGGTTTGCGGCACGCCCAGGCGCAGGGTGCCGGACGGGGCCCCGTCGTTCGCCACCAGCTCGCGCAGCGAGTCGATCTCACGCAAGATCGCCTTGCACTGCTCGTACACCCGCAGGCCCATGGGCGTCGGTTTCAGCGGCTTGGTATTGCGGTCGAGCAGGGTGGCGCCCAGGTCTTCCTCGAAGTTCTGCACGCGGCGGGTAATGGCCGGCTGGGTCAGTTGCAGGGCCTCGGCGGCCAGGTTGGTCGACTGGCAACGGATGACCGCCACGAAGGCGTCCATGTCATCGATTTTCATATTCGGCGCTCACATATTGGGGCGGTGGGACATACCAGAGGAGAATAATCCTCAATGGCCGGATTGTCACAGCACCTGTGCACCTCACGCGCTTTCGCGGGCAATCAACTCACACGCCAACAGGTTCAGCCGCTGCACTTCCCCCTCACGCGCCACCACACCCAGGTGCTGCAACACCCGCAACGCCGCCACTTCGCCTATTTCCCGCGAGGGCGGGCGCAGGGTGGTGAGGCTGGGCAGCAGCATGTTGGCGAAGGGATAGTCGCCAAAGCCGACGATGGCCATGTCTTCCGGCAGGCGCAAACCGGCGCGTTGCCCGGCCAGCAGAGCACCGGCCGCCAGGTTGTCATTGGCGAAGATGATCGCCTCGGGCCGTGGGGTGCGGCGGATCAACGCTTCCATGGCCTGCTTGCCCGCCTCGAACGGCGCGCAGTCGGCCGAGGGCACGAATACCCAAGGCTCCAGCCCGGCTACCCGCAACGCCTCGATATAGCCATCGCGCCGCTCCAGCGCACTCAGGTCGCCGGCCGCGCTGTTCTGCACGAAAGCGATGCGCCGGTGGCCCTTGTCCAGCAGATAGCGGCAGGCCTGTACGCCCACCTGGTGATGAAGGAAACCCACTTGCAAGGGCGACCGCTCAGGGCGGTAGTCCCATATTTCCACGACGGGCACGTCTGCGTCGGCCAGCATCTTTTCTGTGGCCGGGCTGTGGAAATGGCTGGTCACCACCAACGCTGCCGGCGACCAGCCGAGAAACGCCCGCACCGCGCTTTCTTCCTGCGCTTCGCTGAAGTAACTGGACGCCAGCAACAACTGGTAGCCATGGCGGCTGAGGGTATCGCTGAACGCCTGGATAGTCTGGGCGAAGATCGGCCCGGAGATATTAGGGATCACCATGCCGACGATGCGCCCACGGGCCGAGGCCAGCCCCCCGGCGACCAGGTTCGGCACATAGCCCAATGCCTGCACGGCAGCTTCGATACGCTCGCGCAAAGGTGGCGACACCTGATCTGGCTGGTTGAAGTAGCGCGACACGCTGATGGCCGAAACCTCAGCGGCCCGAGCCACCTCGGCAAGGGTGACACGGCCTGCGCCGCGGCGCTTGCGGGGGGGATCCTTGGCCTGGCTCACCGGGCTGCCTCCTGGGGAAATGGCGCGATGGTAGCGCTAACGGGAAGGCGCTTGGCAAATAGCTTTATTGCATATCAATCTGACTTTTAAGTATTTGACGTGCTAAGCGAAGCCCTCTGATACTTGCGGATGTTAGCGCTAACAAGCGCAGCTGTTGGCAAGCGCCTGCCACTCGCACGAGCGAGACCAGACAACCACAGCAACTCCGTGTCGGCCCCGCCTGAAGGGGCCTGGTCTGGTTTCCCGAGGCAGTGAGCACCATGCAGAAAAGCCGTACACCATTCCCCGCTACGCAACGTCGGCCGCTGGCCGCAGCCATCCTGCTGGCCGCTTTTGGCCAAGCTGCCCAGGCAGCCGAGCCGGCCGAAGCAGCGGCTCCGCAGGCCACTGCATTGGGCGCCGTCACCGTGACCGCCACGCGCCGCGAAGCTACGCTGCAGGAAGTGCCGGTGGCAGTGTCGGTGATCGATGGCGAACAGTTGGAGCGAGACAACCGCAACAACGTTGCCAGCATCGTCCAGCAGGTGCCTACCCTCAATTACCGCGCCGGCGCCTCGAACAAGGACACTTCGTTGTTCATCCGCGGCGTGGGCACCATTTCGACCTCGCCCGGCGTCGAGCCAACCGTGGCGACGGTGGTCGACGGCGTGGTGTTCGGCCGCCCGGGCCAGTCCACCCTCGACCTGCTCGACCTTGAACGCATCGAGGTACTGCGCGGGCCGCAGGGCACCCTGTTTGGCAAGAACGCCTCGGCGGGTGTACTCAACGTGGTCAGCAAGGCCATCCCCGAGCAGACCCAGGGCTATGTGGACTATTCGCACTTTGGCGGTGGCGACGAGAACCGCCTGCGCTTTGGTATTGGCGGGCGCCTGAGCGAGCAGTTCAAGGGGTCGTTGAGCACCTTGTGGGGCGACTACGATGGCAATGTCGAAAACGTTGCCAATGGCCACGACGTCAATGGTTACGAACGCAAAGGCGCCCGCGGCAAGCTGGAGTTCGAGCCCAACGAAGACGTGCGCCTGACCCTGATTGCCGACTACATGAAGGGCGAGGACACCTTGCCCAGCGGCGTGATCACCAGCGCCAGCGCCGCATTCGCCAGCCAGTTGCGCCCGGTGACGCCAAGCGCCCACAACCGCGACATCAACAGCGACTTCAAAACCCACGTCGAAGACGAGAACCAAGGGCTCTCGGCCCAGCTGGACTGGCAGCTGGGCGACTACACCCTGACATCGATCAGCGCCTGGCGGGGTTGGGACAATACCCAGTACCAGGACGGCGACCGCCGCGCCTTGCTGCCGGTGACGGCGTCCCATGACAAGGGCACGGTGGACTATGACCAGTACAGCCAGGAGTTTCGCCTGACGTCGCCCAAAGGGCAGTTCAACGAATACGTGCTGGGCGCCTTCTACATGCATGGCACGTCCAGCGAGACCTACCAGCGCCTGTCGGTCAATGGCGGCGTGGCCAACACTGGCCGCGCCGACTATTCCACCACCAACGACAGTGTCGCGCTGTTCGGTGAGAACACCTTCAACTTCACCGATGACTTGCGCGCCATTTTCGGCCTGCGCTGGACCCACGACGACCTTGAGTACGACCACCGCCGGGTCTCCACCTCGGCCACCGCAGTGACCGGTATCCAGCCCTCGACTGCGAGTTCCGGCTCGGTGGACGAGGACGGCTGGAGCGGGCGGACCGGCTTGCAATACGACTTCAACGACAACCTGACGGGCTACGTCACCTATTCGCGCGGCTATAAAGGGCCGGCCTACAACGTGTTCTTCAACATGCAGCCGCGCGACACCGGGGCACTCAAGCCCGAAACTTCGGATGCCTACGAAATCGGCTTGAAAAGCACGGCGCTGGACAATCGCCTGACCGCCAACCTGGCTGTGTTCCACACCGACTACGACAACTACCAGGCCAACTTCTTCGACACCGTGGCCAACCAGGTGGTAACCCGCCTGGTGAATGCCGGCAAGGTCAAGACCCAGGGTGTGGAGCTGGATGCCAGCTTCCAGGCCACCTCGCGGCTGAAGCTGTCGACGGCCGTGGCCTACACCAAGGCCCGTGTCGATCACTTCAACTGCCCGGCGGGTGCGGCGGCCAACTGCAACATCGATGGCGGCCGCCTGCCGTTCACGCCGGACTGGAAGACCTACCTGCGCGCCGATTACGTGATCCCGCTGGACAACGGCCTGGATGTGGAACTGAGTAGCGACTACAGCTGGCAGGACGCCGTGCAGTTCAGCCTCGACCAGAATCCGGACACCGTGCAGGGCGCCTATGGCATCTGGAACGCCAGCATTGCCCTGGCCGACTACAACGACGGCTGGCGCGTAGCCCTGTTGGGCAAGAACCTGGGCGACAAATCGTATGCGCAGATGCTGGCCAGTGGCGGCGACTACATCTACCGCTCAGTACCGCGGGATGACGGGCGCTACTTCGGCGTACAACTGCGCAAGGATTTCTAAGCCTGCGCACGATCCCTGTAGGAGCGGCCTTGTGTCGCGATCGGGCCGCACAGCGGCCCCAGATTTCAGCTTCGCCACTTAAATCGCCGGGGCCGCTTTGCGGCCCGATCGCGACACAAGGCCGCTCCTACAAAAAGCGACCTGGTTTTAAAGGAGATCTCAATGCCCCGCCAAATGAATCTGGGCGCCTTCCTCATGGCGACCGGTCACCACGTGGCCGCCTGGCGCCACCCGGAGGTACCGGCCGACCCGCTGGATTTCGCCACCTACAAGCGCACCGCACAAATCGCCGAAGCCGCGTGCTTCGATGCCTTGTTCGTCGCCGACAGCGTCGCCGCCCCCAACGACCCCCTGGCCAGCCACAGTGCCCGCTCGGTGTACTACGAACCACTGACCCTGTTGTCGGCGCTGAGTGCAGTCACCGACCGCATCGGCCTGATCGCCACCGCCACCACCAGCTACAACGAGCCTTACCATGTGGCACGCAAGTTCGCCTCGCTGGATCACCTGTCCGCAGGCCGTGCCGGCTGGAACCTGGTCACCTCCGACGCTGCCGCTGAGGCCGGCAACTTTGGCCGGCAGGCGCATATCCCGCATGCCGAGCGTTACGCCCGCGCCCGTGAATTCCAGCAGGTGGTGCAAGGGCTTTGGGACAGCTGGGCCGATGACGCGTTCTTGCGCGACAAGGCCAGTGGCCTGTTCCACCACCCGCATGCCGTGCGTGCCCTCGACCATGTGGGCGAGCACTTTCGCGTCAAAGGTCCGCTCAATGTTGCCCGCTCGCCACAGGGGCGACCGGTGCTGGTGCAGGCCGGCTCGTCCGAAACCGGCCGCGAGCTGGCCGCACAAAGTGCCGAGGTGGTGTTCACCGCCCAGCCGAGTCTGGCCCGCGCACAGGCTTTTTACACCGACCTCAAGGGTCGCCTGGCCCGCCACGGGCGAGATGAGGATTCGCTGAAGATCATGCCCGGCGTGTTCGTGGTGGTGGGGCAAAGCCAGGCGCAGGCCGAGGACAAGTACGAACAGTTTCAGGCGCTGGTCGACCCGCGTGTCGGCGTTGGCTTGCTCGGGCGCATGCTCGGCAACTTCGACCTTTCCGGCTACCCGCTGGATGGCCCGCTCCCAGAGTTGCCGCCCACTGAGGATGGCCAGCGCAGCCGCCAGCAACTGCTGACCGAACTGGCCGGCAACGAACAGCTGACCCTGGCCCAGCTGGGGCGACGCATCGCCGGTGGGCGAGGGCACTACAGCCTGGTGGGTACCCCGACGCAGATCGCCGAGGAGCTGCAAGCCTGGTTCGAAGGCGGCGCCGCCGATGGCTTCAACGTGCTGGTGCCGCACCTGCCCCTGGGCCTGCAAGACTTCGCTGTGCACGTGGTGCCCGAGCTGCAGCGTCGCGGCCTGTTCCGCCGTCAGTACCAGGGCCACACCCTTCGCGAGCATCTGGGCCTGCAACGCCCAGCCAACCCATACTTTGCCGAACGAGGCCAACCATGAGCTACACCGCCAACCCCGAGCGCTATGCGCGCATGCCTTACCGTCGCGTCGGTCGCAGCGGCCTGGTGCTGCCGGCCCTGTCCCTGGGCCTGTGGCACAACTTTGGCGATGCCACGCCCATCACCACCCAGCGCGCCTTGCTGCACACGGCGTTCGATGCCGGTATCAACCATTTTGACCTGGCCAACAACTACGGCCCGCCCTATGGCAGTGCCGAGACCAACTTCGGCCGGCTGCTGCGCGAGGACCTGCGCAGCTACCGCGACGAGCTGATCATTTCCAGCAAGGCCGGCTGGGACATGTGGCCGGGACCTTACGGGCAGGGCGGCAGCTCGCGCAAGTACCTCATCGCCAGCCTGGACCAGAGCCTGGCGCGCCTGGGTCTGGATTACGTCGACATCTTCTATTCGCACCGTTTCGATGCCGACACCCCACTGGAAGAAACGGCCATCGCACTGGCCGACATCGTGCGCCAGGGCAAGGCGCTGTACATCGGCATCTCGTCCTATTCGGCCGGCAAGACCTCGGAAATTGCGGCGTTGCTGCAAGCGTTGAAGGTGCCGCTGCTGATCCACCAGCCGTCGTACAACCTGTTCAACCGTTGGATCGAACGGGACCTGCTCGACACCACCGATGCCCTGGGCGCCGGGGTGATCGTGTTCACTGCGCTGGCCCAGGGCCTGCTCAGCGATAAATACCTCAATGGCATCCCGGCTGATGCCCGTGTGAACCGTGCAGGTGGCGGCTCGCTGCTACCCCAGCATTTGTCGGAAGCCAACATCGCCCGCGCACGCGCTCTGAATGAGATTGCCCGTCAGCGTGGCCAGAGCCTGGCCCAACTGGCGCTGGCCTGGACCCTGCGCGACCCACGGGTGAGCTCTGCGCTGATCGGCGCCAGCCGGCCCGAGCAGATCACCGAGAATGTGGCCGCGCTCGACAACCTGGCCTTTACCGCCGAAGAGCTGGCCGCCATCGACCAGTACGCCGTGGAAGGGGGGATCAACCTGTGGGAAAAACCCTCGACCGACTGGAAGGAGTGACCCATGCGCATGCTACGCCTTGCCATGCTGGTGTTGCTGGCCCTGGCCAGCGCGGCCCAGGCCGCAGACCCGGCTACCTTGCGTATTGGCTACCAGAAGGGCTCGATCAGCCTGGTGCTGGCCAAGCAGCATCAGCTGCTGGAGCAACGTTTTACCAATACGCGCGTGCAATGGATCGAGTTCCCCGCCGGCCCGCAGATGCTTGAAGCGTTGAACATCGGCAGCCTCGATATCGGCTCGACCGGTGACATTCCGCCGATCTTTGCCCAGGCCGCCGGCGCCGACCTGTTGTACATCGGTGCCGAGCCGCCCAAGCCCCAGGCTGAAGTGATCCTGGTGCCGAAAGACAGCCCGATCAGCGCTGTGGGTGAACTCAAGGGCAAGCGCATTGCCCTGCAGAAGGGCTCCAGCGCGCACAACCTGCTGTTGCGTGCCCTGGCCAAGGCCGGGCTGAGCATTGGCGATGTTCAGCCGGTGTACCTGGCACCTGCCGATGCCCGGGCGGCTTTCGAGCGGGGCAGCGTGGACGCCTGGGCAATCTGGGACCCGTTCTACTCGGCTATCGACCTGGAGGGCAAGGCGCGGCTGCTGGCCGACGGCCAAGGGCTGGGGCTGATCGGGCCATTCATGCTGGGTTCACGCACCTATGTCGAAGCCCATGGCGCCTTTGTCGGGCAATTGCTGGAAGAAATCAGCCGGGCCGAGGCACTTACCCGCAGCGACCAGGCTGGGAGCATCCGCTTGCTGGCACAGTTCATGGGCTTGCCAGAAGAAGTGGTAAAGCGCAGTTTCAGCCACCGGCCGGCGTCACCGGTGTTGCCGGTAAGTGATGAGATCGTGGCGGCGCAGCAGCGTACGGCGCAGCTGTTCTTCGACAACAAGGTAGTGCCCAAGCGGGTCGATATTGCCGGGGCAGTGTGGCGGCGGCAGTAACTTTACCTTCGGGCTCACATCGGTCCCTGTAGGAGCGGCCTTGTGCCGCGATCGGGCTGCATAGCAGCCCCGGCAATGTGTGCATATGCGCAGAAACCTGGGGCCGCTTCGCAGCCCGTTCGCGGCACAAGGCCGCTCCTACAAATGACCGCGTAAACCCGGCGGTCACCCGCGGGCGAATGCCGCCAGCTTCTCGCCATCCAGCCGGTAGCGCACCCACTCATCCTGCGCCTCGGCCCCCAGCTTCTGATAGAAGCCGATCGCCGGCTCGTTCCAGTCCAGCACGCTCCATTCCAGGCGCCCGCAATTGTTCGCCACTGCCTCACGGGCAATATGTCGCAGCAGTTGCCGGCCAGCACCGTCGCCACGCTGTTCAGGCGTGACGTACAGGTCTTCCAGGTAAATACCGTTGCGCCCAAGCCAGGTCGAGTAGCTGTAGAAATACACGGCAAAACCGACTGCCCGGCCATCGCGTTCGCACATCAGGCTACGCACCGTGCTCCCCTCGTCGAACAGGCTGTGCTCGATGTCGGCAAGAGTGGCGACCACCTCGTGGCGGGCGCGCTCGTACTCGGCCAGTTCGGTGATGAAGGCCAGGATCTGCTCGGCATCGGTGCGAACGGCAGGGCGAATGGTGAGGCTCATGGTGACGGCTTCCTTGGTCCGGGTTAGCGGTACAGTGATGTGTATCTAAATAATTTAATATAACTGTATCGGTCGCTGGAGTGGGCGACTCCGTTAGTGTGACAGCACCTATAACGAAAGTGGAATGCCCGCCATGCTTGCCTCTGCCGACCTGCTGACCGCTTTCGTGCTGTTTGCCTTCGTATCCTCCATCACCCCCGGCCCCAACAACACCATGCTGCTGGCCTCGGGGGTGAACTTCGGCGTGCGTCGCTCCATCCCTCACGCCCTGGGCATCAGTGTCGGTTTCATGGTCATGGTGCTGGCCGTCGGCCTGGGCCTGGGTGAGGTATTCAAGGCCTGGCCACCGCTGTACACGGTACTGCGCTACACCGGGGCCGCCTACCTGCTGTATCTGGCCTGGAAGATCGCCACTGCCGGGCCGGTTGGCACGGCCTCGTCCAGCGTCCGTAAACCCCTTGGTTTCTGGGGTGCGGCGGCGTTCCAGTGGGTCAACCCCAAGGCCTGGGTGATGGCGGTGGGTGCGATTACCACCTACACACCGGCGCAAGGCTATGTGACCAACGTGATCGTGATCGCCGCCTTGTTCGCCCTGGTCAACCTGCCCAGCGTCGGTGTGTGGGTCATGTTTGGCAGCGCCCTGCGCAACATATTGCAAAACCCGCGCTGGCTGATGCTGTTCAATGTCCTGATGGCCTTGTTGCTGGTGATTTCCCTCTACCCGCTGCTGTTTGTAGAATCGGCGTTTTCCTAGCCCCGCGAGTACAGCAAGCCGATGCAGTTGATCCCCTGGTCCCATGAATGCGCCGAAGGTTTTACCCTGCGGGGTTGGCGAACCCCGGCCAGTGGCAAGCCGTTGCTGCATTTTTTGCACGGCAATGGCTTCTGTTGCCTGGCCTACCAACCGCTGCTGATGCGCCTGGGCGAACATTTCGACCTGTGGCTTTGCGACGTCCAGGGGCATGGCGACACTGACCATGGTGGCGTGTTTCGGGGGTGGAACCGCACTGCCGAGCTGGCAGTGGAAGCCTTTCAGGCCGGGCGTGGCGAGTACGGCGATGTGCCGCGGTTTGCCGTGGGACACAGCTTTGGCGGCGTGCTTACGGGCCTGATCCTGGCCGCTGAACCTGCGCTGTTCGAGCGTGGGGTGTTGCTTGACCCCGTGTTGTTCAGCCGTCGCATGCTGGGTGTGATGGGCGCGGCAGCACTGGTTGGCCTGCACCGGCGTCATGCTCTGGCGCGCAAGGCCGCCAGCCGCCGCAGCCATTGGCCTGATCGCGAGGCAGCGCTGGCCTCGCTGCAAGGGCGGGGCATCTTCAAGGGCTGGACCGATGCGGCGCTGCAGGCTTATGTCGAACACGCCATCGGCGATTGTGGCGATGCAGTGGTGCTCAAGTGCCGGCCCAGCCGGGAAGTGGAAATCTTCAGTTCATTCCCCAAACGCATGTGGGCGCGCCTTGCAGCGATCAGCACGCCGACACGGATTCTGTATGGCGAACAGACTTATCCCTTCGTGCCACATTCGGTGAACCGCCTGGCGGGGCTCAACCGGCATGTAACCGCCCGGCAAGTTGCCGGTGGGCACTGCTTCATGCAGGAGGACCCGGCCATGGCGGCCGAGCAGGTGCTCGCTTTCTTGCAGGGTTGACTGTTCCATAGGTGGAACGATGCATGCCGAATAACCCGTCTACCGCCTGATTGGTATCATTGATAAGGTTATCCCAGCCAAGAGAGGAGCCTTCTCATGAAAAACATTCTGGGTATCCACCGCAGCCCACACGCCCATTGGGTAGGTGATGGCTTTCCCGTTCGCAGCCTGTTCACTTACGACAACCTGGCCAGCCGGATCAGCCCGTTCCTGCTGCTGGACTACGCTGGCCCCCATGACTTCACCCCGACCACTGCGCGGCGCGGCGTTGGACAGCACCCGCACCGCGGTTTCGAGACCGTGACCATCGTCTACCAGGGTGAGCTGGAGCACCGTGACTCCACGGGCGCTGGCGGCCTGATCGGGCCAGGTGATGTGCAGTGGATGACCGCCGCCAACGGCATCATCCATGAAGAGTTTCATTCCCCGTCCTTTGCCCGCAGTGGCGGTACGCTGGAAATGGTCCAGCTGTGGGTCAATTTGCCAGCGCGTGACAAGCGTGCAGCCGCCGGTTATCAGACGCTGCTGGGCAGCGATATCCCGGTGGTGGCGCTGGATGGAGACGCCGGTAGCTTGCGGGTGATTGCCGGTGACTACCGTGGGCACCAGGGGCCTGCCCGGACCTTTACCGCCATGGATGTGTGGGACCTGCGGCTGAATGCCGGCGCGTCCTTGCAGCTGCCAGTTGCTGCCGGTCGAAACGCTGCGCTGGTGGTGCTGCGCGGTAACGTGCGAATCAACGGCGAGCGTGAAGCGGGCCCGTCCAGCCTGGTCCTGCTGGACCGTCAGGGTGAGGATGTCACCGTCGAGGCGTTGGAAGGTGCCAGTGTGCTGCTGCTCAGTGGCGAGCCGATCGATGAGCCGATTGTCGGCTATGGCCCTTTCGTGATGAACAGCCAGGCGGAGATTGCCGAGTCGTTCGACTATTTCCATGCCGGGCGGTTCGGGCAGATGCAGGATGAGCGCGAAGGTGCTCAGCACTGAGTCTTGGCTGAAAAGCTGGGGTGCGAAGCGCCCCCGGCTTTCGTGTGCCCCAAGGCTGGGATGCCTGCGAACAAGCCATGCGTACTGTGCTGGGCCAGCAAATCAGCGTGGCCGGCGCCATGACCCTGGCCGGCCGGCTGGTACAACGTCACGGCACAGCGCTGCGTCTGCCGGTCGCGGGCCTGAGCCATGTGTTCCCGGCTTTGCCGGCATTGGCCAATGCGCAGTTCGAAGACATGGGCATGCCGCGAGCGCGCGCCATCACCCTCGGCACCTTGGCCAATGCACTACTGGCTGAACCCGGGTTGCTGCGTCGCGGCCAAGCGCTGGATGAGCTGCTGCGCAACCTGTGCCGGCTAAAAGGCATTGGGCCGTGGAGTGCGCACTACCTGGCGCTGCGCCAGGCCGGCGCTGCTGATGCCTTGCCGTTGGGCGATGTGGCGTTGATCAAGGCATTGCGCCTGCTTGAGGGCGATGACGCGAAACTGGTCGAACGGGCGCTGGCCTGGCGACCGTGGCGGGCCTACGCGGCGCAGCACCTGTGGGCATCGCTGGGGTCGGCAGGGACCGCTCGTCGTTAAGTCGGCCAATGCATCCGAACACTCGGCCCATGCCTGCAATCTTCCACTAAGGTGCTAGAGGATTCCCCGCATGATCATTGCCCCCGCGCATGGACGCCTGCCCGGGCATGCGCAATATCAATTGGCGCCCCGCCCGATAAAGGCGTACTCACTCACAACAGGCCATCGCACAGAGAGGGTCGTACCATGTCGTTGATAGGAGTTTCGATGCTGGAAATGCGGCAGATGATCGAGCAGGCCTGCTTGCCTGATCGCTGTGAAGTCAGCTGCCTGGATGGCGCCAACCTGACCATCCGCCTGGGTCAGGGTCAGAGTCTGGACGAGGGCGTGACCTTGAACGGGGTCCCGCTGCAAAGCCTTAACAGCTGCCGTGATCTGGTCCACCTGGTGGGGCAGCTGCACGCGCTGCGTGACAGCCGCCCGGCGCGAATCAGGTCGATTGCCTGAGTGCGCCCGTCGTGCCCCGGTCAGCCCAGGCTGGCCGGGCGTACGTATTCCGGCATCAGGCCGTTGAACCAGAACAGGATCATTGCCACCAGCATGGTCACCAAGAGTAGAAGCCCCACACCCCAGACGCATGTCGCAAACAGCATCGCCTGTTCCTTCTTCAACCGCAGGAATGTCTGCAACCCGCCATACAGCAATACGCTGGCATAAGCCGAGGCGGCGAGTAGTGCGGCGAAGGCCAGCCAGCGGATCGGCACCAGCCCGACCACGCCGGCAAAGAACCACGGCGTGGCACAGTAGGCGGCAAAACCAATGCATTGGTTGAGGCTGGGCTGCGCATCGAACCCTCGCGACATCCAACGTATCATCACCCCCATCAGCATCACGCCCACGACGGTAGTGGCATACAGCAGCCCTGCCAGTTGCGCGGCGCTGCCCATGCTCAGGCGTACCCGCTCCTCGGCTGCGAGGCTCCAGCCGAAGGTGGTAGTACCGACAAACAGGCACACAGCGGGTATCAATGCCAGGGCCAGCAGGCGCGGCAGGTATTGCTGTGGGTGGTCCTCTTCGGCCCGGCGGATATCCAGCCAGGCGTCGGCGGGGTGGGTGAAGAGCTTGAGTAATGGACTGTTCATGGCGTTCTCCGGCAGGCACGGGCCCTTTTGCTATGGAGATACGCCGCGCCGGGCCGGTTCAGCCGGTTTGGCCGCCGTTGATCGGCTTATTGCAGTTCCAGTAGCAGGTTCAGGCCGCCATCGCCGCACTTGCCCTTGTCGCGGACTACGCCGTGGTAACTGCGCCCATCCCAGACAAAGGCCACGCTATGAGCACGGTCGACCTTGTCAGGCAGTGGCGGGCAGATGTGCAGGCGCAGCCCCGGTCTGCCCTGCAGGTTGAGGGCGGCGAGCTGGCACTGGCATTCCACGCTTTGCGCCACCGGGCCGAACAGGGTGTCGCGTACGTAATCGAGCTGCAGCGAGGCATTGGGTGCGCGGCCAGGCATCTTCATCGGTACGTGGCTCCATCGCAACGGCTTGAAGGGCAGGGCGGGTTCGGCATGGCAGGCTCCAGGCAAAAGAAGGCGGCTTAATGTTTGAAGCTTGCCTGGCCAAGATGTTCAACGTGTTTCATGTGCATTCATCTTGTTTGCCCCGGGTGGCAGAAGGCAGGCCTGTTCAGGGGCCGGCCTTGCGCAAGGTCAGGTTGATCCGCCGCTCGCCCATGCGCGGATGCACGCCAGGTTTTATAGGCAGCACGCCATGAAAGCGCAAGCGGTCCTCACCACCCCAGACCAACACATCGCCGTGGCTCAGCGGGATGCGACGGGCCTTGTCGGCGCGCTGCAGGCCGCCGAACAGGAACACCGCCGGGAGGCCCAGCGATACCGACACGATCGGCTGGCCGAAGTCTTGCTCGTCGCGGTCTTGGTGCAGGCTCAGGCGTGTGCCTGGCAGGTAATGGTTGACCAGGCAGGCATCCGGCACGAAACCCTCGAAGCCGGCCAGGGCCGCAGCGCGGGTGGCGAGGGCGAGCAGCACCGGGGGCAGCGCGGGCCAGGGCTTGCCGCTGAGCGGATCGCTGGGGCTGTAGCGGTAACCGTGTTCGTCACTCACCCAACCCAGCGTACCGCAGTTGGTCAGGCCTACAGCCATGCGCAGGCCACCCGGCGTGTGCATGTGCCGAAAGGGCGCTGCACGCAGCACCGGGCGCAGGGCATCGAGCAGGGCCTCGGTTTCTGCCAGGGCGAAACCGGGCAGCAGTAGGGTGTGGCTGGCCAGGCGCTGCGGCTGGTGGCCGAACAGGTCTAGGTCGGACTGGATCATGGCATCGCACAGGTTCGAGGGATTGGACATTGTATCCCTGCAATCGCAATCCCTGTAGGAGCAGCCTTGTGCTGCGAAGAGGCCGGTATGCCTCCCAAAGATGTGCCGGTGCTGCAGGCCCTTTCGCAGCACAAGGCTGCTCCTACTGGGAATGCATATACCCGGCAGAATGAGAAGTTGCATAGGGTGTGAGCGAAAAAGGAACCGCGGCACCAGGGAGAGGAGTGCCGCGATTCAAGGGGGGAGAGGTTTACTTCTGGGTCACAGTGGCCAGGTTCGCGCTGCCCAGCTGGGTGATGGTGGCGGTTTGGGCGATACCGCTCTGGTCGACGAACGCCTTGTTGCCCTGGCCTCCCTGGGTCACGTAGGCGACGTTGATGCTGTCAGTCTGTTTGATGGTGGCTTCGTTGCCGCTACCGTACAGCTGGTTGGTATAGCTCTGGTTGCTGTAGCCGGACTGGTCCAGGGTGATGGAGTTACCGGTGCCCTGGCTGTTGCCGTAGGCATAGTTGTCGGTACCGCGCTGGTCGGCGATCAGGATGTTGTCGGTGCCGTTCTGCTCGAAATACAGCTCGTTGTTGACGTCGTCCTGCTTGGTCGACATCTGGTTGCCTTTACCGGTCTGGTTTAGCGTGGCCACTTGGTCAGCGCCTTTCTGGGTCAGGTTGACGCCGTTGCCATTGCCGTTCTGGTTGATGGTGGCGTTCTGGTTGATACCGAACTGGCCGCCCATCTTGGCGCCTTTCCAGTTGCTGGCGGTGATGCTGTTGCCATTGCCCTTGGTGTTGATGGTCAGGTTGAGGTTTTCACCATTCTGATAGGTGAAAAACAGGTTGTTGTTGCCGGTCTGGGTGATGGTGGCGGTGGCGTTGTTGGTCTCGAACTGGTCCGACCAGCTGGCGTTGGCATTGCCTTGCTGCGACAGGCTGACCTTGTTGGCCGCACCGAAGCTCTGGTCGATATAGCCTTCGTTAGTCTGGCCGGTCTGCACCACGGAGGCCTGGCTACCGACCTGGGTGTCCTGCCACACTTCCACCGAGTTGCCGCCACCGTACTGGCCAATGCCAATGGTGCCACCGGTGCCTTCGCGCTGGTCGCCGTAGGCCCAGTTGTCGTGGCCATCCTGGTACACCTGGATGTCGCCATCGACGTGGTTCAAGTGCTCGGCGGCGGCGTAGTTGTCCTGGCCGGTCTGGTTGACGGTACTGCGGTTGTTGGTGCCACCGAAGGTCTGCTCAATGAAGGCTTCGTTGCGCTGGCCGGATTGCCAGGTGGTGGCTTTGCTGCCTTCCTGGGTGTCCTGCCACACGGTGGATTTGTTGCCGACACCTTGCTGGGTTTGCAGCGATTCGTTGTTCAGCCCTACCGACTGGCTGGCGAAGGCATCGTTGTAGCTGCCCCCGGCACGCTGGGTGATCTTGCTGCCGTTCTCGAACAGTTGCTCGGCGTAGCCGGCGTTGTACTGGCCGGTGGCGCTCTGCTGGATATCGCTGGTGCTCTCGGTCTGCACCGCCATATGGTTGTGGCCCTTGCCCGTCTGGTTCTGGGTGGCCGAGGCGAAGGATGCTTGGGTCTGCGAGACTTCGGCGATGTTTTCCTTGCCGTCCTGGGTCTGGGACGAGGTGCTGTCAGCAGCCATGGCCTGACCTACGAGGGCCAGGACGATAGCGGCACTTAAAGGGGCGAGCTTGTACATGGTGGTGCCTCCAGGTCTATCGATATTGGGTGATCTGAACATGCTGGCCATTGCCGGTCTGGGTCACGGAGCTGTTGAGGCCCGAGCCGGACTGCACGATGCTGGCGCTGTTGTCGTTGCCGATCTGCTCGATGGCTGCGCTGTTGCTGCTGCCGCTCTGGCGGATCGACGCGCTGTTGCCATTTCCCTGTTGGCTGATGCTGGCCATCAGGTCACTGCCTTCCTGCAAGATGAAAGCTTCCTGCGCACCGCCAGACTGGACGATACGGCCCAGCAGGGCCTGACCGTTCTGGTCGAGCGCGGCGCGGTTGCCTGACCCCTGCTGCTCGATCACCGCAGCCTGGCCGGCACCGACCGGCAGCAGGCGGATGATCACCGGTTCACCGAGGTCGTTGCCGGGCGCGAGGTCGGCATTGTCCATCAGGTCGTCGGCCCAGCTGGCCTGGCCCGCCAGGGCCAGGCTGAACAGCAGTGGATACAAGCGTTTCATGGCGTTTCCCCGCCTTTACTGCACAACCACATTGACGGTGCGGGTGGTACCCGGGCTGGTGGTGATGGTTGCCGTCGGCGCGGCGGTCGGGATGATCGTGGTGCTGTTGCTCACTGCCAGCCGCCAGCGCCCAGTCACTGGCACCGTGGCCGTGCCCAACGTCTGCACCCCGGTGGTGGTGGTGACCCGGACGGTGACAACGTTGCCCGTGGTTACCGACGAAGTACCGCTGATGTCCCAGTTGTAACGGTTGTTGGAGCGCGCCGTGACGGTGGCTGCCGTGACCGCGAAAGTTTCGGCGGCGGGCCGTGGCGACACGTTGACGGTGACCGTACCCGGGGTGGACAACGCCCCCAGCGAGTCACGTGCCTGGTAGGTGAAGGTGGTGGTGAAGGCCGCCGTAACCGTGGCCGGTGGGGTATAGGTCACGGTGGCGCCGTCGGTGCTGACCGTGCCGCGGCCGGCAGCCGGTTGGGTGACGGCAGCAACAGCCAGCGGCACATTGCCTTCCGGATCGGTGTCGTTGGCCAGCACGTTGATGGTCAATGGCACACCCAGGGTGGCGACGGTTTCCGGGTTGGCGACCGGTGGCCGGTTAGGCGCCACATTGATGGTGACCGTGGCCGGTTCCGATTTCAGGCCCTTGGCATCCACCGCCCGGTAGCTGAAGGTGGCCACCAATGGTTGCGTAGCGCCGACTGGCGGGGTGTAAGTGACCGAGGTGGTACCGTTGAGCACCACACCGCCCAGGCCGGTACCCGGCTGGGTGAGGTCACTGAGGGTCAGCGGCACATTGCCGTCCGGGTCGCTGTCGTTTTGCAGCAGGTTGAGGGTGATCGGCACACCAACGCTGGTGCTGCCGACATCTGCCTGGGCCAGCGGTGGCTGGTTGGCCGCCTCGACGGGTGCGTTGCCGACCACGATCACGGGTTCCACGTCAGTACCACCATGGGCAGACTTGACCGTGACGGTAGCTGGCGGTTGTGCCACGTCGTTGACTGTGATGCTTTGCAGCGTGCCGGATTTCGACAGGCGGCCGTAGCCCTGGGCGAGCATGTCGGGGATAGCAACTTCGTCACTGGACCTGGCCTCGATCAGCAGGCGCTTGTTGGCCCAGTCGTAGCGCGCGGTGCTGACCTTGACCACGTCGGTCAGCTTGCTGGACAGTGCGGTTGGCTGGGTGCCGCCAATATTGTTGCTGGCGGTCACCACCACGATTGCAGGTGGTGCGTCCTGGCCGAACTGTTGATGGAAGAACAGCCCGTTGTTGTCGGCGGTGAGTGTGAACTGGCACGGTGAAGGCGGGGTGCCGACCAATGCCAGGCCATTGCGCATGCACAAGCTGGCCTCTATGGGCGCCTTGGCGAATACTTCCGTACGGGTGCCGGTGGCATTGCGTGAGTAGGTGGCGCGCTCCAGGGTTACCGGGGTCTGCGCACGTTGGTCCAGCACCTTGCCAGAGACTGTGAATGCGTTGGTCTGGATGATGCCGGCGGGCCCATCAATGCGTACGAAGTTGGTATTGAACGGGCTACCGGTTACCGCTTCGGTGATGTTGGGGTCACCGATGTAGGTTTCGGTGGAGCCAGTGTCAGGATTGACCTCGGTATAAGGCCCGCCAACCCCCTTCAGCCAAGGGCCGATCGCACCCGCCAGCGCCCCCTGGAAGTTGCCCGGAGCGCCAATGCCTATGTCCCGGGTAATGTTGATCGCTCGGCGACCTGCCGTGGTCACGTTGACCGTTTCCACCCCGTAAGGATGCGTGATGGTGTAGGTACCGGTGCGTGGAACCGAAGCGCGGATACGGATGCGGGCGAAACTTTGCTGATCACCGTCTACCGGGTTTTCAGCAGCGAAGGCTGCCTCTATACCCGCAACGTAGACCTCCAGCTCATAACCGCTGTTGCCCACTTGTGGTATCGAGGTTTCGGCCAGGAACCAGAACATCTCTGGTGGCCAGTTATCTGGAAATACCAGCGGCAGGGCGTCGTCATAGATACCGGGCTCGGGCAGCAAGGTGCACATGTAGGCCGGCGCCCCTGGTGCGCCTGGCGCGCGGGTGCTGGTGGCACGTGACTGGCACAGTTCCAGGGACTGGTTGAGGCTGTCCTTGTACCACATCGGGTAGCCGCCCGTGGCGAAGGTGTAGGGCCCCGGGTCGACATCAGACAACGCGGCAAAGGCGGCGCTGGTAACGGTGAGGGAAAAACCGGCGGCGAACAGCGCACGGCGCGACCAAGTGTTCATGCGGCCTCCTTGAAGGCTGAGCCTTTGTCTGTTCATGGCACCAGCACCACGTCTTCGGTGTCGCTACCGCCATTGGCACTGGTGACCTGCACCTTGGCCGGCGGGATGGGCGAGAAGGACATGCTCAACGTCTTCACGGCGCCGGTGCCGCCCAGGTTGCCGATCAACGTGCCGTTGCCGGTATGGGCGGTGAGCACTGGCGGGGTGGTTTCGTCGCTGGTGCTGGCCACCAGGGTCAGCTCGCCGGTGGACAGGCGGTACTGGGCCTGGGTGATGGTGACCAGGTCAGTCAGCGGCACGTTGCGGGTGGTCAGGCTGCTGGTCGGGATGGCCACGCTGTTGTCGGCGGTCAGGGTCACGATGGTACCGGCCGCCGGGTTGAGGGCCGACTGGGCGTACCAGGCGCCAGTGGCGTTGGCCTCGGTCAGGCTCAGGTTGGGCGTCTGGCTGGTCAGGGTGACGCTGGCCGGTGGCGGTGGGGCCATCACGAAGATGTCTTGCTGGGCACGCAGGTCGCCGTTCTCGGTGTGGCGTGAGTAGGTGCTGCGCTGAGGCATCAGCGGGGTTGGCAGGGCCACTTCGGAAAGCTTGCCCGAGATCGCGAACAGTTCGGTGCGCAGGTCGATGCCGCCAGGGCCTTCGATGCGCACGAAATTGGTGTTGAAGGGGCTGCCGGTTACTCGCTCTTCAAGGTTCGGGTCGCCGACGAAGCGTTCGTTGCCTTCGGTATAAGGGCCGTTGACACTGCGCAGGAACGGCCCGACATCGCCTTTCAGCGCACCGGTGAAATCGCCTGCCCCGGCAATGCCGATGTCGCGGGTCATGTTGATCGCCCTACGCCCTGCGGCGGGGACATCGAACACTTCCACGCCATAGGGGTGGGTGACCACGTAGGTGCCAGCGGTGGGGACATCGACCCGGATACGTACCCGGGCGAAGCTGACCTGGTCACCCTCGACCGGTTCTTCGGCGGCGAATGCCGCTTCGATCGCGGTGCCGTAGCTGAGGTCGATGCCACGCGCGACGTCGACGATGGCAGCGTCGGCGGTGAACCAGAACGCTTCGTCAGGGAAGTTGGTGGGGAAGACGATGGGTTGGGTATCGTCGAACACGCCGGGCGTGGGCAGCAGCGTGCACATGTAAGACGGTGCGCCGGGTGCGCCGGCAACCCTGGAGCTGACCGCCTTGGTCAGGCACAGGTCGAGGGTACGACCGTGACTGTCCTGGTACCAGGCGGGGAAGCCGCCGTTGGCGGGCACGTAGGCGCCCGGATCGACAGCATTCAAGGCAGCCTGCGCCGGGAGCTGGAGCATGCCGGCGAAAATCGCCACTGCCAGCGGGTGGGGTATCGGTCGGTGCATGAGTCAATTCCTCCTGCAAACGGGCCCATGGACTTGGGGCGTCTGGGAGGAGATCGGCAAGAGCTGTGCCACAATCTGGAAATAACGTTGCAGCCCTTGTGCGGCAAGGGAGCGGGCCTTTCAGCGGAGCATTTTGCGAGCAGCTGGCAGTGGGCTGCGTTCCCCCAAGGTTGGGGATTGGGGGCAGGTAATTTAAACCCGGTTTTCGAAGCAAATGCGGTTTTGCTACATTGCATCGGCGGTCCCATTCCCCTGCCGAGCCAAGCGATGCAACCCCTCGACCACCTTTCCCTGAACCTGTTCATCGTCGTCTGCGAAGAAGGCACCATCGCCCGCGCTGGCGAGCGCGCGTTCATGGCGCCCTCCGCTGTCAGCAAACGTATTTCAGACATCGAGGCGCGCTTTGGCACCGCCTTGCTCAAGCGCAGCAAGCGTGGCGTGGAGCCCACCCCAGCGGGCCTGGCCCTGCTGCGCCATGCCCGGGAAATGACCCGCGCCATGGAACGCCTGGACAGCGAGCTGAGCGAATACGCCGAAGGCGCGCGCGGCCATGTGCGGGTGCTGGCCAATGTGTCGTCGATCATGGAGTTCCTGCCCGAGGAACTGACGGCGTTCATGCTGGAGAATCCACTGATTCAGGCCGATATCGAGGAGCGCTTCAGCACCGATGTCGTTCGTGGTGTGGCCGAGGGCAATGCAGACCTCGGCATCTGCCGCAAATCCATGGCGGTGGGTGACCTGGAGTTCGTAGCGTACCGGCAGGATCACCTGGCCGTTGTCGTTGCTGCTGATCACCCGTTGGCCGGCCGCAGCCAGATTGCTTTCGAGGAAACCCTGGGTTACGACCACCTGGGCCTGTCGGCCTTCGCCACCTTGAACGCCTTCATGCGTAAAAGCGCCGAACAGGCCGGCAAAGAATTGCGTTTTCGTTCGTACGTGTCGTCGTTTGACGCGGCATACCGCCTGGTGCAATTCGGGCTTGGCCTGGCGGTGTTCCCGCAAGAGGCCGTGGCCCGCTATGCGGCATTGTTCGACCTGCGGGTCATCCCGCTGACGGACGACTGGGCGCTTGGCGAGTTCGTCATCTGCATGCGCGACCGGCACACGCTGTCGCTGTCCGCACGGCGCCTGCTGGACCACCTGTTGCTGCGTGCACCGGCCTGGCAGGTCGCCGGCTGATCCATCGTGGCTGACGATGGATCAGCCCGTGAAACACGTCTTTTCTGCCCGTCATTCAGCTCTTAGTCTGGCGCAACGCTTCAGACAGAGAGATCGTGATGACAACAATAACAATCAACGAAGTCGGCATGCGCGATGGCCTGCAGAGCCTGCAGACAACCCTGCCAACCGCCGCCAAACGCCGCTGGATCGACGCCGCCTACGCCGCTGGCGTGCGCCACATGGAGGTTGCTTCGTTCGTACCGCCACGCTTGCTGCCGCAAATGGCCGATGCCCGCGAGGTGGTGGCCCACGCCCTCACATACCCGGGCCTGCAGGTAACCGTGTTGGCCCCGAACCTGCGCGGCGCCAGGGACGCACTTGAGTCTGGCGCCCATCGCATCGTCGCCCCGGTATCGGTCAGCATGGCGCACAGCCTGGCCAACGTGCGCCGCACGCCCATGGAAATGGTCGAGGAACTGGGGCGCATGTGCCAAGTGCGTACTGAAATGGGCCTGCATGAGGTGCAGGTCATTGCCGGCATGTCGGTCGCTTTTGGCTGCACGCGCCAGGGTGAGGTGCCGCTGGCCGACCTTTGCGCACTGACCCGCCAGGTGATCGAAGCCGGTTGCGACCTTGTCTCGCTGGGTGACACCACTGGCTACGCCAACCCGGGCCAGGTGGCAACGGTGCTCCAGGCGGTGCGGGCGATTGCCGGTGACCGCCTCAAGGCCGCGCACTTCCATGACACCCGTGGCCTCGCCCTGGCCAACAGCCTGGTCGCTGTACAGCAGGGTATTCGCGAGCTGGACGCCTCCCTGGCTGGCCTGGGGGGCTGCCCGTTCGCCCCGGGCGCGTCGGGCAATACCGTCACCGAAGACTTGGTGTTCATGCTGCAGAGCATGGGCTACGCCACCGGTATCAACCTGCCTGCACTGATCGAGTCGCGCCAGGTGCTGAGCGAGGCGCTGCCGGGCGAGCCTCTTTACGGCTGCATCGCCCGCGCCGGTTTACCGCTGAACTTCGCCGACGCTGCCGGCCACGCCTGACCTGCCTGAACGAGGAATACCACGATGTCCAGACTTCCCTTGGACGGCATCCGTGTCGTCGAAATTTCCCACATGGTGATGGGCCCGACCTGCGGGATGATCCTCGGCGACCTTGGCGCCGAAGTGATCAAGATCGAACCTGTGCGCGGCGACGGCACGCGCCGGCTGCTGGGCGCGGGGGCGGGCTTCTTCCGCACCTTCAACCGTAACAAGCAATGCATCGCGGTGGATGTCGAATCGGCCGAGGGCCGCGAGGCCGTGCTGCAACTGATCGACACTGCCGACGTGTTTATCGAAAACTTCAAACCTGGTCGGATGCACAAGCTGGGCCTGGGCTACGCCGCGCTGCGCCAGCGCAACCCGCGGCTGATCTATGCCTCGCACAAAGGCTTTCTCAGCGGGCCCTATGACAACCGCCTGGCGCTGGACGAGGTGGTGCAGATGATGGCCGGCCTGGCCTACATGACCGGGCCGGTGGGCCGCCCGTTGCGTGCGGGCAGCTCGGTGAACGACATCATGGGCGGCATGTTCGGCGCCATTGGCGTACTGGCGGCGCTCAACGACCGTCACACCACCGGCAGCGGCCGCGAGGTGCAAAGTGCCCTGTACGAGAACTGCGTGTTGCTGGCCGCCCAGCACATGCAGCAGTACGTAGTCACCGGCGAGGCTGCAGCGCCGATGCCAAACCGCATCAGTGCCTGGGCGATCTATGACGTGTTCACCTTCGCCGGTGGCGAGCAGATGTTTGTCGCCGCCACCGGCGAAGGGCAGTGGCATGCGCTGTGCCAGGTGCTGGGGCAGACCGCCTTGCTCGATGACCCGACACTGGCCAGCAACAACGACCGTGTGTTGCAACGGCCACGGCTGCTGGCGCACCTGGCCGAGGTGTTCGCGCCACTGGATGCGGGGCAACTGGCGCTGCAGCTGGAGGCCAACGGCATCCCGTTTGCGCCGATCCGCCGCCCGGAAGAGTTGTTCGACGACCCCCACCTGCAGCAGAGCGGCGGTATGGCCGACCTGCAACTGGAAGACGGCAGCCACACACCCATGCCGTTGCTGCCGCTGTCACTGGACGGGCAGCGCCTACAGCCGCGCCGTGCGATAGCACGGATTGGCGAGCACACCCGCCAGGTGATGCGTGAACTGGGTTACAGCGATGCGCACATTGCCGAGCTGTGCGCGGCCGGCGTGCTGAAAACCGACGACGCAGCTTGAGGAGGGTTTGAGATGGCGATTTACCAATACGACACCCTGGCCCCCAACCTGCACCCGGAAGCGTACGTGGCAGAGGATGCCACCGTGATCGGCGACGTAACCCTCGAACAAGGCGTCAGCGTATGGCCGCAGGCCGTGCTAAGGGGCGACAACGAACCGATCCGCATCGGCCAGCGCAGCAATGTGCAGGAAGGCGCAGTGCTGCATGCCGACCCCGGCTTTGCGTTGACGGTGGGGCAGGGCGTCACCATCGGCCACCAGGCCATGCTGCACGGCTGCACCATCGGTGATGGTGCGCTGATCGGCATCCAGGCGGTGGTGCTCAACGGCGCGGTCATCGGCAACAACTGCCTGGTCGGGGCTGGCGCCATCGTCACCGAAGGCAAGGTGTTCCCCGATAACTCGCTGATCCTGGGTGCGCCTGCCAAGCTGGTGCGCGAACTGACGGCCGAAGCCATCGCCAGCATGCAGCGCAACGCCGTCGAGTACGTCGCAAAAGGCCAGAGCTTCAAGGAAAAACTGATCCGTATCCGCTGAAAACCCGCTGGCGACGCCCATGAAGGCGTCGCTGCTCTCCAATAATTACAAGAATGGAGATCCACCATGGTTGCCATGACCGGCGAACTGGCGCGTGAGCGCAACGACAGCCACATCAATGAACTGCTGCTGTACCGCCGCGTGGCCTGGCGCATTATGCCGCTGGCCATCATCTGCTTCCTGTTTTCGTACTTCGACCGCATCAACATCAGTTTCGCAAAAGCCCAGATGCAGCAGGAACTGGGCCTCAGCGACGCCGCCTACGGCCTGGCCGCGAGCATGTTCTTCGTGGGATATGTACTGTTCGAAGTACCTAGCAGTCTGGGCCTGAAGCGCTACGGGGCACCGGCCTGGATCTGCCGGATCATGGTGTCGTGGGGCCTGGCGACGGCGACGCTGGTATTTGCCTATACCCAGTACACCCTGTATTTCCTGCGCTTTCTGATCGGGGTGATGGAGGCCGGCTTCGGCCCGGCGATTCTTTTCTACCTCGCATGCTGGTTCCCGCGCAAGCACCTGGCGAAGATGAATGGCCTGTGGTTTCTGGCCGTGCCGCTGGCCGGTGCGGTGGGTGGCCCGGCAGCAGGTGTCTTGTTGGGGACCATGGATGGTGTGCTAGGCCTTGCCGGTTGGCACTGGCTGTTCCTGATGTCCGGTTTGCCCTGCGTGGTGCTGGGCCTGCTAGTGCTGTGGAAGCTGGACCGGGACATCGAAGCGGCAAAATGGCTGAGCCGTGAGGAGAAGGACCTGCTGGCGGAAAACCTGGCCCAGGACAAACGCGCCGAAAAGCCGGTTCTCGGCTCGATCTGGCGGGTGTTGCTGACCCGTGAAGTGGCGATCATGGCGTTCATCTACTACGTGATCAAAACCGCGTCCTATGGCCTTAACTTCTGGATGCCGCACCTGATCAAGTCATCAGGTGTGCAGGACATGCTCTGGGTGGGTGTGCTGTCGGCATTGCCGTACGCGGTGGCCTGCATCGGCATGGTGCTGCTGACCCGTCGCTCCGACCGTACCGGCGAGCGCAAGCGCTACCTGGTGTACTGCCTGCTGGCGGCAGCTGTGGGCTACCTGCTGGCGTGCCTGTATTCCGACTCGTCGCTGGCGATGATGGCCGCGCTGGTGCTGGCCACCGCAGGTACGTTCATCGCCATCCCGATCTTCTGGACCATTCCACAGTCGACCTTCTCGGGCCTGGCAATTGCCACCGGTACTGCGGCGATCAACTCGGTCGGGCAGCTAAGCGGCATCGTCGCACCGGTGATGGTGGGCAAGATCAATGACCTCACCGGCAGCGACTCCATGGGCATGCTGTCCATCGCCCCGCTGATCCTGATCGCCTGCCTGGTGGTGATGCGCTACGTGCGCAACCCCCGAAGCTGATTGGCGCTGAGTCTTCAAACAACAACAAGAACCAGGCACACCCATGATCAATCTTTCCCGGCGAGCATCGCTGATGCTCGGGGCGCTTTGCTGCGCCTGTCAAAACGCGCAGGCCGGCTTCATCGATGACGCCAGCGGCAGCATGGAACTGCGCAATTTCTATTTCGACCGCGACTTTCACGGTGACAGCGCCACGCAATCGCGGCGCGGTGAATGGGGCCAGGGCTTCATGCTGCGCCTGCAGTCTGGCTACACCGACGGTCTGGTCGGCTTTGGCCTGGATGCAGCCGGCATGCTGGGGCTCAAGCTGGATTCCTCACCCGACCGTAGCGGCACCGGCCTGTTGCCACGTGGCAGCGACAAACGCGCCGCGGACGACTATGCCAAGGCGGTGGCCACCTTCAAGGCCAGGCTGGCGCAGAGCGAGTTGAAAGTCGGCGGCCTGAGCCCGCAACTGCCCTTGCTGGCGTCCAACAACAGCCGCTTGTTCCCCCAGTGGTTCAACGGTGCGCAACTGGTGAGCAAGGACCTGGACCGGTTTACGTTCACCCTGCTGCAGGTGGATGCCACCAAGTTGCGTGACTCCACCAACTATGAGGACCTGACCGCCATGGCGCAGCAAGGGGCCTACTCGGCGACGGTAACCAGTGACCGGCTTTACTACGGCGGTGTCGATTACCAGCCGCTGAACAACCTGACCCTCAGCCTTCACACCAGCACGCTCGAAGACCTGTTCCGGCGTGATTTTGCCGGGTTCAAGTTCAAGACGCGCCTAGGGCCCGGGGATGTGTTTACCGAGTGGCGCTGGTTCAACGCACGCGAGCAGGGCCGGGCTTTGCTGGGTGAAGTCGACAACCAGACCCTCAGTACCAACTTCGGGTACAGCGTTCAAGGCCATACGTTCAGCGGTGGCTACCAGAAATTGCGCGGCGATACGGCATATGCCTACGTGGGTGGCACCGATACCTACCTGTTCAGCGAACAGCAGGTCAGCACCTTTGCCCTGGCCAATGAACGGGCGTGGATGCTGCGATACGACTACAACTTCGCTGCGCTGGGTATCCCAGGGCTCACGTTCAATGTGCGCTATGTGAAGGGCGACCATGTGGACCCGCAGCGCATCGCCAGCGCCAAGGGCAGGGCGCTGGCGGCTGGCGACGGAGAAGGGCGGGAGTGGGAGCGGACCACGGACATCACCTATGTGGTGCAGTCGGGGGCGCTCCGGAATGTGTCGCTGCGTTGGCGCAATGCGAGCATGCGCTCGAATTTTGCCGATGCAGCGGATGAGAACCGCGTGATCGTGGGGTACACGGTCGAATTCTGAATGCAGACACAATCATTCTGTGGGTGCAGCCGGTTCCTCTTTCGACCTGGATCTGCGCGGTTTTCGTGGTTTTTTCTCAGGCCGTTTGCCGGGTTTGAGCTGCCAGCGGTAGGCATTGGCGAGCAGGCGCTCCTGGATTGCGGGTGGGTAGTCGCTGAGGGTGGTCACGGGTGGTACGGGCTTGCCGGGCAAGCCGGCCTCGCGGATTACTTTCGGCCAGCGCGGTCGCCAGCACAGCAGCAGGCTGAGCCAGTGGCCGGTGCCAACAATGACGAAAGCGGGCCAGACGAACAGCAGGATAACTTTGAACAACCAGCTGCTTTTGCGGAAGAAACGCCCAAGCCCCTCGAACTGGGCGCTGAAGGCCTGGATGGGTGATGGTAGTTGTGTGCTCAGGCGGGGGCGGGGGACGGCGTGTGGGCCTTCTTCCATGTAGCGGCGGATGAACTCCCACTCGTCACGGAGTTCGCTGCCGCCTTGGCCTTGTTTGCCGAGTAGGGCCATTTCCATGTGGGGGAGGCCGGTGCGGCTGGGGTGCCAGACTAGCCCTAGTCGCATGCCCACGCTGAGTGGGTCATCTTCTGGGTCGATGGCTGTGCTTCCGGTTGTTTTCCACGGGAAAGTGACGATGCCGCCGCAGTATTTCGGTCGATGTAGGTGAACTTGTTGGGTTACACGATTGAAACGAATGAGCAAGTGACGGCTAGTCAGCATTTCTAGTCGGGTTAGGTGAATTCCATATTTTGAATAGAGATACAGTGACGTCGAGGTGACCGAGAGCATTATAAGTGTCGTAAGAATCGTGATTACGGACCGCCCCTCAGGGTCTGTGATGTCCATCCAGATAAACCCGGTGGTGATGTAAAGTCCAACAGCAACGGCCGGGGCGATGGCTCCGAGCGTTGCGAGCGTAATCAGCCCGCGCTTTTCTTCTGAACCACCACAGCGAATGTCTAAGAAGATGTCGTTAAAAGCGAATACAGGGCCTCTTGTGCGTGGGTTTTCACTCACCGGTTGAAAGTGCATTTCTTCAGCCAGCTCGTCCTCATACAAATCCTGACGTTTTTCTTTCGGTGTCAGCTCTGCTTCATAGGCTTTTCGCGCAGCTTCGGATTCAGTAGCCATTTGCCAGAAACCCCATTCGATCAGATACATCACAATACCTCGCTGAATGCGGAGTGCAGGGTCTTCAGTTCTTCTTGTTCTTCAAACGGTTTTGAGTTTTTTGCAAGGCGGAAGCTGCTGCGTTTGCACCACTTCTCTAAAGCGTCGTCTTCAAATATGTAAATTATCACTGTCAGGACTAGGCCAATCCAGAAAGCGCCAAGAATAAGGCGGGCAAGTAATAACCGAGCGGCCTGCGTTCCGAGCTTTTTTGCAAGCTCTCTCAAGGACGTGGATAGCATCCTAGCCAGCTTGGTTTTGGCATTATGAGAAAGGTAGTCGAAGAGAGGCTTTGCAACCGCGACTGCTGTTCCTAGCTCTGCTAGCGAAAGGGTTATTGTGGCCATCCCTCTCACAAAATACGTAGCGGCCAAGAGTCTCGAGTTTTTTTGAGCCCGCTGGGTAGCGTCACTCTGGCTGCTATTGAAGTGCTCAACCGAATCAGTGAAGTCCCACCACGCCAGCAGTGAACCTCCGATACCAGCCAATCCCGCCCCCCAGAGCTTCAACCTCCCCAATGTCGCGGCGGCCCCTTTCCCGGTCACACTGTTAGCGCCGTATCGTGTTACCACTTGGTCAACATAGCTGGCTCCAATTTCAAAGCCTGCTGCAGCCGTAGTCATCGCGGCCGCCATGAGTTCAGTCTTGATACGTGCATCACTGTCAGGCAGCTCGCGAGCCTTGAAAGCCATCAGCATGCCTTCGATAAGGCATATCAGGCCGGCAGCACGAACTTTATAGAAGTCGCTTTGCTTGTTATCAGCCTGCATTAGCCCTTCGGCCCAGGCCTGATCCAGGTACCGTGCAATCTGGCCACCGCTGCGTTGCGGATTGATTGGCTGCCCACTTCGTGCAGCTTCACTCACGCGTATTTCGACAGCCGTTTCATGTACCGAAGCAAACAACGCCAGGCGTAGACCGTGGTGCATCGCTCGGTCTGCGCTGCTCGGTGCCCCGGTTCTCAGTACCTGTCGCCGAATGACCAGTCCGAACAGCGGGCTTGCCGCAACGAGCATCAGGTTTTCGAAGCCGCCACGCAGCTGGAACTCCGGGTCGGCGGGGTAACCGGATAGATCCGTTGCGAGTTGAGGATCAGCGCCTGTACGGAACTGTTGGGTTTCCTCGATATCCTCAAGCAGGACTGGCTTTTTCTTGACCGGCACCGGTTTGTCAGTGCCATCGGACAGTCTGGACATCCTTAATCCTCGTCAATTAGCAGGGCAACTCACGCAATGGCCGCGGACTCCCCATGTGATCGGGCGCAAGCAATTTGCGAAAGCCTGAAGACTAACGAGGAATCAATTTCTATGGGAGATTGAAACTTCCTAAAGAGCTGTAGGAAGTTTCGCTACAGATTATTTTTAAAGTATTATTCGCAGGCAACGGGTCGGTGCTTTGGTATATGTTGCGGTTGTTTCTGGTGGCTGCTGGTGCCTCTGCTACGAGGGCCACGGCACAGCAGCGGCCAGTAGTGCAAGGCTGTTTTCAGGTGCCAACGCAACGCGTATATATGAAGAACCACCTGTGAACTTGATCGACTGACTACTGCACTTCCTCGTGCTTCGCAAAACGCAGCGATACTGATCGAATCACTGTTCTTGAGGGAGTGCTCTAGTTTCAGCATCACCTTTCACAGATTCATCACGGTTCTGGGATCGACTTTCCCATTTTGCCACTACCAAGGGGGCCAGCGCGTTGCCTAGCACATTCAGTGCAGTAACCGGCATATCCATTAGCCTGTACACGCCCGCGATCAAGGCAACACCCTCTAACGGCAACCCGGCGGCGGTGAGCGTGGCAGTGAGGATGACGAACATGAACCCCGGTACGCCCGCCGCGCCCTTGGAGGTTAGGACCATGATGAAAACAAGCATGATCTGGTCTGCCAGGGCGAGCTCAATGTTGTAAACCTGGGCAATAAAGAGTGTCCCTAACCCTGCAAACAAAGAGGCCCCATCAAGGTTGAACGAATATCCCAGCGGTATGACAAGCGTGGTGATGTTGCTTGGCACGCCTCTCACTTCGCTCTTGGCCATCAGTTGAGGCATGACCGTCGCGGAGCTGGCGCTACTGAATGCCAGCAATAATTCATCCTTGAAAGCCTTGATGATTTCAAAAATATTTTCGCCGACCAGCTTTGCAATGAAGCCGAGCACCACGATAGCAAAGACTATAACCGCTAGGTATGTCACGCCGATCAGCTTCGCCAGCGGCAGCAGGGCGTGAATACCAAAGCTGGATACTGTTACTGCAATCAGGGCAAAAATACCGATCGGAGAATACGCCATCACCATGTGCGTTACTTTGAACATGGTGTCGGCAACGGCTTGTAATGCACCTACCAAGGGAAGTCGCTTTTGCGGTTCCAGATTAGAAAGCGCAACCCCAAAAATTATCGCAAAAAACAGTACGGAAAGTAGCTTGGCTTCAGCCATCGCCGCGATGATGTTATCAGGGATAATCCCCAGGAGCACATTGCCTAACCCCTGTGAAGCACCCTGCATAGGGGCTTGCACTGTGGTGGTTGCTGCGCTGGAAAAGTCAGCACCAACGCCAGGCTGGAAAATATTACCCACTAATAATCCGAAAACAATTGCCAGGCCGGTAACCGAAAAAAAGTAGACCAAGGCCTTTGTGCCCACTCGCCCGAGAGAACGGCCCCCAGATCCCGCAATCCCCACTACCATACAGGAGAAAACCAGCGGGACGATGATCATTTTCATCAGCTTGATGAAGGCATCGCCCGCCGGCTGAAGGACCTGCGCTACCAACCAGTCTTTTTGATCGGGAAAGTAGTTGAGCAGTAGCCCGACAATAACCCCTGAAAATAAGCCGATTGCAATCTGGGTGATCAAGCTGATCTTTTTTTTCGCAGCCATGGTGTTGAGTCTCTTGTTATTATTTAGATGTATCAAGAAGCGAAGACGGCGGGGAGATTCCTAAAGCCTTTGACTTCAATTGGATTGCCACTCGGATCCAGGAAGAACATCGTACATTGCTCCCCGGGCTCCCCTCTGAACCGAACGACTGGGGGGATCTCAAACACGATGCCTTTGGCCTCTAACCGCTGAGCAAGCGCTAGCCAGCGATCAAGCGGCAGCACCACCCCAATATGGGGCATCAGCACCATGTGCTGGCCCACTTTGCCTGTACGGGTAGTCTTGAATGGTTCACCAAGATGAAGGGAGATCTGATGCCCGAAAAAGTCAAAATCTACCCAGGTGTCAGTACTTCGCCCCTCGATACATCCCAAGTATTCTTTATAGAATTTTCGGGATTCTTCAAGGCTGGTAACATGGTAGGCGATATGGAAAGGATTAAACATGGCGACTCTCCTCAGCAGGGGGAGGAAAGCTTTTCAGAACGCGCGATTCATGTACACCCACCAATTCTTGGTCTGAGCATAAGGAATCGGTATGGACATCAGAACGCTTGAGGCAGTTATATCTGTCATTGACCACGGGTCAATCGCGAGTGCTGCAAAAAAGTCGAGTGTGTCATCGACGGCCATCAGCTTGCGAATTCAAAGCCTCGAAAAAGAACTGGAGTGCGAGCTTTTCAATCGAGATGCCCATTCGATAAGGCCCAACCAGAGGCTGATTGCAGTGATACAAAAAATTCGTGACATCATACTACAAGTCAATGAATTGAAATTCGATTTGCAACTTGATGGCTTGCGAGGGGACCTTAGTCTTGGCGCTATATCCACCGCGTTAACGGGGATCATACCGTCAGCCATCGAACAGTTTTCGGTATGCGCACCTGACGTGAAGCTGAAGATTACCCCAGGCGATTCAAGGCTCCTGTACGATAAACTTGTCGGTGGCGATCTGGACGCGGCCATTCTCGTTGAGCCACCGTTCAAACTACCTAAGTCTTTAAGGCTATATTTGCTCCGCTCCGAGCCGCTTGGGCTGCTAAGCGGTACGCCGGTCACCGCAGAAGCAGTTTCATCCGCCCTGCAATCTCAGGCCTTCATACGCTACGACGTCAACTCATGGGGCGGGTCATTGGCTCAACGTTACCTTGATGATCGTGACATTGATGTAAGGGTGGCTTGCGATATCGATTCACTGGAAGCCATTGATTTGCTGGTGTCCTGTGGGCAGGGGGTGTCACTGGTACCTCAGTGGCTCACGATAGGGTCGTTCAGTTCTCACTATATTCCCGTAAGTCAGGATTCCCGTTACAGCCGGAACATCGTATTGGCTTATAGTGAGTCAAATCGTAACTTGCCAGCCCTTCAGCGCCTTCGGGATCTTCTCACCGCCGTTTAGGGAGTGAGTGATGCCTTGGAGCAAGGGTATCAGCGCCATGGTGGGCCTGCGCTCACGTTCAATGGCAAGAATGTAATCGCCGCCCAGGCTGTCATCTGGCCGGGGGCACAGGCGATTTCAGCCTGATAGAGGTTAGCCTTGGGTCTGCGGTGCCTGCGGGATCGAGCGCCGCCCGCGCGGCGCATAGCGAGCTGCGCTTGTTCCTACGTTTGTTTCGGTCCAGTAGCGCCTGTGAGAGGCGCGCGCGACGACACTGTAGGTAGCGGCATATCCGCAGAGAGTGAGACAGATGGAAAAGGCCTTGACCGGCCGGCAGTGTCGTGGCGGCTCAGCGGGTTATTGTCAAGCATGAAACCGGTTTCAAAACATTTCTGAACGCGCTAGATTATTTGGCTGTCTTCTTGATGGCCTATCAAGATCACCTCCCACAGAAAATCAGATGGCGCTTATCAAGGCCGCCGCACAGCCGATGAGGATTCGCAATGCCTGAGCATGCCCCAGACAACCCGCGCAGGGACTTTCTGCGCAAGACCTTGACCCTGATCCCCGTGGTTACCGTGGCCAGCACAGGGCTTGGCGTGGGCGCCAGCCAGCTGCTTGCGGCCCCGCAACCGCATCAGCAACCGAACGTGCCGGCCACGCCGCCTGCGGGCAACTATCAACCGACGTTCTTCAGCGCCGAAGAGTGGGCGTTTGTACAAGCTGCGGTATCGCGCATCATCCCGGCCGATGAGCTTGGCCCCGGCGCACTCGAAGCCGGCGCCGCCGAGTTCATCGACCGCCAGATGAACACCCCCTACGCGACTGGCGCGCAGTGGTACATGCAAGGCCCGTTCAACGCCGACGCCGCGCCCGAGCTTGGCTACCAGTTGCAGCTCAGCCCGCAACAAATCTATCGCCTGGGCATCGCGGCCGTGGACGGCTGGTGCAAAGCCAACGGCGGGCAAGCTTTTGCCGCGCAAGATAGCGCTACCCGAGACCGTATTCTCAGCAAGGTCGAAGCAGGAGAACTGGTGTTCGACGCCGTCCCGGCGAAGGTGTTCTTCAGCCTGTTGGTGCAGAACACCCGTGAGGGGTTCTTCTGCGACCCGATTCATGGCGGCAACAAAGGCATGGTCGGCTGGACCCAGATTGGCTTCCCCGGTGCCCGCGCCGACTTCATGGACTGGGTCGAGCGTAACGAGCGTTACCCGTTCCCGGCTGTATCGATCCGCGGCGAGAGGGCCTGAGGCATGGCGACTGTGTTGAACAAAGTGGATGCGGTCATCGTCGGCTTCGGTTGGGCTGGCGCGATCATGGCCAAGGAGCTGACCGAGGCCGGGCTGCACGTGGTGGCCCTGGAGCGGGGGCCGATGCAGGATACCTACCCGGAAGGCAGCTACCCGCAAGTGATCGATGAGCTGACCTACAGCGTGCGCAAGAAGCTGTTCGTGGATGTGTCGAAAGAAACCGTCACTATTCGCCACAGCGTGAATGACGTGGCACTGCCCAATCGCCAGCTCGGTGCGTTCCTGCCGGGCAAGGGCGTGGGCGGTGCGGGCCTGCACTGGTCGGGTGTGCACTTTCGGGTCGACCCGGTGGAGTTGCGCCTGCGCAGCCACTACGAAGAGCGCTACGGGCGTAAGTTCATTCCCGAAGACATGACCATCCAGGACTTTGGCGTCAGTTACGAAGAACTGGAACCGTATTTCGACTTTGCCGAAAAGGTCTTTGGCACCTCTGGCCAGGCGTGGACCGTCAACGGCCAGGTGGTCGGTGAAGGGAAGGGCGGCAACCCCTACGCGCCGGACCGTTCCAACCCGTTCCCGCTGCCCGCGCAGAAGAACGTGGTGTCGGCCAGGCTGTTCGAAAAAGCCGCCACCAGCCTGGGCTACAAACCCTACAACCTCCCATCGGCAAACACCTCCGGGCCTTACACCAACCCGTACGGGGCGCAGATGGGGCCGTGCAACTTCTGTGGTTTCTGCAGCGGCTACGTGTGCTACATGTACTCCAAGGCCTCGCCCAACGTGAACATTCTGCCGGCGCTGCGCCAGGTGCCTAACTTCGAGTTGCGGCCCAATGCCCATGTGCTGCGGGTAAACCTGGACGACAGCAAGCGCAAGGCCACTGGCGTGACCTACATCGATGCGCAGGGGCGCGAGGTGGAGCAGCCGGCGGAGCTGGTGATCCTGGCGGCGTTCCAGTTCAACAACGTGCGCCTGATGCTGCTTTCCGGCATCGGCAAGCCCTATGACCCAGTCAAGAACGAAGGTGTGGTCGGGCGTAACTTCGCCTACCAGAACATGGGCACGGTCAAGGCGTTCTTCGACAAAAACACCTACACCAACAACTTCATCGGCGCAGGTGGCAACGGCATTGCCATCGATGATTTCAATGCCGACAACTTCGACCATGGCCCCCACGGCTTTGTCGGGGGCTCGCCGATGTGGGTGAACCAGGCCGGTAGCCGGCCGATTGCCGGCACCTCCAACCCGCCGGGTACGCCGGCCTGGGGCAGTGCCTGGAAGAAAGCCACGGCCGACTACTACACCCACCAGGTGTCGATGGACGCCCATGGCGCCCACCAGTCCTACCGTGCCAATTACCTGGACCTGGACCCCACCTACCGCGACGCCTACGGCCAGCCGCTGTTGCGCATGACCTTCGACTGGCAGGAAAACGACATCAAGATGAACCAGTTCATGGTCGACAAGCTGAGCAAGATCGCTCAGGCGATGAACCCCAAGGCCATTGCCGTGCTGGGCAAGCAGGTCAAGGACCACTTCAACACCGCCAGCTACCAGACTACCCACCTGAACGGCGGTGCGATCATGGGCACCGACCCCAAGACCAGTGCACTGAACCGCTACCTGCAAAGCTGGGACGTGCATAACGTGTTCGTGCCGGGGGCTTCGGCGTTCCCGCAGGGCTTGGGTTACAACCCGACCGGGCTGGTGGCCGCGCTGACCTATTGGTCGGCACGCGCGATCCGCGAGCAGTACCTGAAAAACCCCGGCCCGCTGGTCCAGGCCTGAGGAGCGATGAGCATGAAGACAATGTTGATCGCAACCCTGCTGCTCGGTGCCACTACGGCCTTACAGGCCGTGGCGAATGACGATGCGCAGGTGCGCCAGGGCGAGTACCTGGCCCGCGCCGGTGATTGTGTGGCCTGCCACACCGCCAAGGGCGGCAAGGCCTTTGCCGGCGGCCTGCCGATGGAAACGCCAATCGGCACGGTGTACTCCACCAACATCACCCCGGCGGCCAGCGGCATCGGCAATTACAGCTTCGAAGACTTCGACCAGGCGGTACGCAAGGGCATTGGCAAGGATGGCAGCACCTTGTACCCGGCCATGCCATACCCGTCGTATGCGCGGGTCAGCGAGCAGGACATGCAGGCGCTGTACACCTACTTCATGAAGGGTGTGGAGCCGGTCGAGCAGGCGAACCAGGCCACTGACATTCCCTGGCCGCTGAGCATGCGTTGGCCGCTGGCAATCTGGCGTGGTCTGTTTGCGCCCGAGGCCAAGCCCTGGCAGGCATCGGCTGCAGCCGACCCGGTGGTGAACCGTGGTGCTTACCTGGTCGAAGGCCTTGGGCATTGTGGCGCCTGCCATACACCGCGTGCGCTGACCATGCAGGAAAAGGCGCTGAGCCCTGCAGATGGCGAGCAGTTCCTGGCCGGCAGCGCACCGCTGGAAGGCTGGATTGCGAAAAACCTGCGTGGCGATCACAAGGACGGCCTGGGCAGCTGGACCGAAGCGCAGCTGGTTCAGTTTTTGAAGACCGGGCGTAGCGATCGCAGCGCGGTGTTCGGCGGCATGAGCGATGTGGTCGAACACAGCATGCAGCACATGAGTGACGCCGACCTTAGCGCAATCGCCCGTTACCTGAAGACCCTTCCGTCAAGCAATCCGAATGACCAGCCGCACGTCTACGACAAGCAGGTCGCGGATGCGCTGTGGAAGGGCGACGACAGCAAACCCGGGGCGGCGGTGTACATCGACAACTGCGCGGCCTGCCACCGGACCGATGGCCAAGGCTACACCCGCGTGTTCCCCGCGTTGGCTGGCAACCCGGTGGTACAGACCGCAGATGCCACATCGCTGATTCACGTGGTGCTGGCGGGGGGTACGGTGCCGGCGACGCACACCGCGCCCTCGAACTTCACCATGCCGGCATTCGGCTGGCGCCTGAGTGACCAGGAGGTTGCCGAGGTGGTGAACTTCATCAGAAGCAGCTGGGGTAACCAGGGCAGCGCCGTTACGGCGGGTGATGTGAAGTCGCTTCGCTGACCTCTCCAGCTGCACCCTGATCCACTGCGGGAGCGAGCCTACCCGCGAATGCGATGTCGAATCTACCGACGCATTCGCGGGTGAACCGCTCCCACATTGTTTTTGGGTGAAATTGTATTTGCATCAATTATTTAATTTGCTTATCTAATCTTGAATATCATCTTTGTTTCAACATTGCCGACCAACGGCAGGTTGACGAACTGCCGCAGTTTTGCTGTATTGAAACCGGTTTCATCGCTATCACAATAATCATAAGGACCGCCCATGACCGACGCGCCTGCCCATGCCCGCGAACGGGTCACCATCAGCGAAGTAGCGCGTGTCGCTGGTGTTTCCAAGGCCACCGTCTCCCGTTACATCGGGGGCGATCGCCAATTGCTGGCCGAAGCCACGGCCAAGCGTCTGGAACAGGTCATCGAACGCCTCGGCTACCGCCCCAACCAGATGGCCCGCGGCCTCAAGCGCGGCCAGACGCGACTGATCGGCATGCTGGTGGCCGATATTCTCAACCCCTATTCAGTGGCCGTGATGCATGGTGTGGAAACCGCCTGCCGTCAGCACGGTTACAGCCTTGTGGTGTGCAACACCAACCGCGACGACGAGCAGGAGCGTCACCACCTGGTGGCCCTGCAGAGTTACAACGTCGAAGGGTTGATCGTGAACACGCTCGGGCATCACCCCGGCGAACTGCTCAACCTGCAGCGTGACCTCCCCATGGTGCTGGTCGACCGCCAATTGCCCGAGCTGAATGTCGACCTGGTAGGCCTGGACAATGCCGACGCCGTCGAGCAGGCCCTCGACCACCTGCAGGCCCAGGGCTACCGCGACATCCTGGCGGTCGGCGAACCCCTCGATGGCACCAGCTCACGCCTGGAGCGGGTGCAGGCATTCGGCGCGTCGGTCAGCCGCCGGCCCGGCATGCGCCAGCAGGTACTGGAAATCAGCGCCGGGCTGCAGGGCCAACTGGCTACGTTTCTTGCCAGCTGCGGCCATGGCCCGCAAGCCATCTTCACCTTCAACGGCGTTGCCACCTTGGCGGTGACCCGGGCCCTGCACGAGGCCGGGTGCAACCTGTTCGCCGATGTCGGGCTGATCGCCCTCGACGACCTCGACTGGTACCCCTTGGTCGGCAAAGGCATCACTGCGCTGGCCCAACCCACCGAGCGTATCGGTGTGGCGGCATTCGAAAGCCTGCTCGGTCGCCTGCGCGGCGACAACGGGGCAGCCCGGCGCATCGACTTCAAGGCCAACCTCATCATCCGCGGCTCAACCCAACCCCAGTAAGCAACGGCAGGCCCGCGCCTGCTGCTGCCGACTTAAAATGAAACCGGTTTCATAAGGATAAAAACAATGCACCCGAACCCCGTTTCCATCAGCCTCTCAAGCTACGGTGCCGACTTTGTGCGGCAGCGTGGCCAGGAGCAGTTCCTGGACATGCTGGCGGCCGCTGGCGTCAGCCGAGTGGAATTGCGCGAAGAGTTGTTCGCCAGTGCACCGGACGCGGCTGCACTCGGTGCGGTCATCGCCGCACTGCGCCTGGAGTGCCTGTACTCGACACCTCTTGAACTGTGGACCGCGCAAGGCGTGCCTGACCCGCTACTGGTCCGCAAGCTGGAAACTGCCCGGGCGCTTGGCGCTGTAGCGCTGAAGGTTTCCCTGGGGCACTTCGATGCGCACTGCGATGTAACCGCCCTGGCAGCGCTGCTGCCTGCGCAGGGGCCGCTGCTGCTGGTGGAAAACGATCAAACCGCACACGGTGGCAGGATCGAACCGCTGCTGCAGTTCTTCCAGCGTGCCGACACGCTTGGGCTGCGTCTGGGCATGACCTTCGACATCGGCAACTGGCAGTGGCAAGGCGAGCCTGCGCGGCAAGCCGCACGGCAACTGGGCCGTTGGGTGCGCTATGTGCATTGCAAGGCTGTGCAGCGCCGGGCCGATGGTCGCCTGGTTGCCATACCGCCCCAAGCGGCGGACCTGCAGGCGTGGACAGCGCTGATGACCGAGTTCGCCCCCGGCGTGATGCGCGCCGTCGAATACCCCCTGGTTGGCGAAGACTTGCTGGCGCTTACCCGTGCCCAGGTACGCAGCCTGTCTGCATTGGGCGCGAGGGTGGAGGTGGCCCATGCATGAGCATGACGTGCTGTGCTTCGGCGAGACCATGGCCATGTTCGTCGCCGAGCAAACAGGTGACCTGGCCAGTGTCGGTCAGTTCGGCAAACGCATAGCCGGCGCCGACAGCAACGTGGCCATCGGCTTGGCACGCCTGGGCTTCAAGGTGCGCTGGCTGAGCCGGGTAGGCGACGACTCGCTCGGCCGTTTCGTGCTCGACAGCTTGCGCCGCGAAGGCCTTGACTGTTCCGGTGTCGAGGTGGATGCCAGTTACCCGACGGGTTTTCAGCTCAAGGCGCGTTGCGATGATGGCAGCGACCCGGCAGTGGAGTACTTTCGCCGCGGTTCGGCAGCCAGCAGGCTGTCGCCCGTACTGCTGAACCCTGCCTGCCTGCAGGCTCGCCACCTGCACGCCACCGGCATCCCGCTGGCGCTGTCCGACAGCTGCCGTGCGCTGTCCCACGCGCTGGTGGACGCCATGCGCGCAGCCGGGCGCAGCATATCGTTCGACCCCAACCTGCGCCCCTCGCTGTGGCCGGATCAAAACAGCATGGTGCGCGAAACCAATGCCCTGGCGGCCAAGGCCGACTGGGTGCTACCGGGCCTGGAAGAGGGGCGGTTGCTGACCGGCCAGCATACCCCGGCGGACATCGCCGCGTTCTACCTCGACCAAGGGGTGGAACTGGTGGTGATCAAGCTGGGCGATGCCGGCGCCTACTTCCGCAGCGCCAAGGGCGAAGGGCAGGTAGCACCCGTGCCGGTCAGCAGAGTGGTGGACACCGTCGGTGCGGGTGATGCCTTCGCCGTCGGCGTGCTCAGCGCGTTGCTGGAGGGCCGCGCCGTGCCCGCAGCAGTGGCGCGTGGCAACTGGTGCGGCAGCCGCGCCGTGCAGTCGCGCGGCGACATGGAAGGGCTGCCGTTGCGCCACGAGCTGGAGGCCTACTACCTGCGCAGAAGCGCGTGAGCCAGCCAACCCCGAATCACCTGTTGCAACAAAAAAAACAAGCTCAGGAGAACCAAACCATGCAAAGCCAAAGCCTGGCACCTCGCCGCTGGTGGTACGTCATCCCGATTGTGTTCGTCACTTACAGCCTGGCGTACCTGGACCGCGCCAATTACGGCTTCGCCGCCGCCTCCGGCATGGCCGAAGACCTGCACATCACCCCGGTGCTGTCTTCGCTGTTGGGTGCGCTGTTCTTTCTCGGTTATTTCTTCTTCCAGGTGCCCGGCGCCATCTACGCCGAAAAGCGCAGCGTGAAGAAGCTGATCTTCGTCTGCCTGATCCTGTGGGGCGGCCTTGCCACGCTCACCGGCATGGTCAGCAACGTCTACATGCTGATAGGTATCCGCTTTCTGCTCGGGGTGGTAGAGGCCGCCGTCATGCCGGCCATGCTGGTGTACCTGTGCCACTGGTTCACCCGTGCCGAGCGCTCGCGTGCCAATACCTTCCTGATGCTCGGCAACCCGGTGACCATCCTGTGGATGTCGGTGGTTTCGGGGTACCTGATCAAGCATTACGACTGGCGCTGGATGTTTATCATCGAAGGCCTGCCTGCCGTGATCTGGGCGTTCTTCTGGTGGCGCCTGGTGGATGATCGCCCGGCCCAGGTGAAGTGGCTGAGCGATCAGGAGAAGGCGGCCCTGGCGCAGGCACTGGCCGCCGAGCAACAGGGTATCAAGCCCGTGAAGAACTACCGCGAGGCGTTCCGCTCGCCGCAGGTGATCATCCTGGCGCTGCAGTACTTCTGCTGGAGCATTGGCGTGTATGGCTTCGTGCTGTGGCTGCCGTCGATTCTCAAGGAGGCCGCGAATGTGGATATCGTGCAGGCCGGCTGGCTGGCCTCGGTGCCGTACCTGGCGGCGGTGCTGGCGATGGTCGGTGTGTCCTGGGCGTCCGACCGCCTGCAAAAGCGAAAGCGCTTCGTCTGGCCACCACTGTTGATTGCCGCCGTGGCGTTCTATGGCTCGTACGCGTTGGGCAGCGAGCATTTCTGGCTGTCGTACGCGTTGCTGGTGGTTGCCGGTGCCTGCATGTACGCACCCTATGGCCCGTTCTTCGCGATCGTGCCCGAGATCCTGCCGGCCAACGTCGCAGGCGGGGCCATGGCGCTGATCAACAGCATGGGCGCGCTGGGCTCGTTCGGCGGCTCGTGGCTGGTGGGTTACCTGAATGGCGCTACGGGCGGGCCAGGGGCCTCTTACCTGTTCATGTGCGGCGCGCTGCTGACCGCAGTGGCACTTACCGCCGCACTCAATACATCCCAGACGTCTGGCCGGGCCAAGCGCGGTAGCTCGCGGCTGGCCATGAACTCATAGGAAAACTGCAATGAAGAAGCGAATCGTGCTGTACAAACGCCTGTCCGACGACTTGATGGCACGCCTGCAAGAGCGCGTCGAGGTGACCTGGGTGGATACCTCCCAGCCCGATGGCCTGGCCCGCCTGCGCGATGCGTTGCCGGGTGCTCACGGGTTGCTGGGGGCCAGCCTGCGCCTGGATGCCAGCCTGCTGGACCTGGCGCCACAGCTGGAAGTGGTGTCCAGCGTTTCGGTGGGCGTGGACAACTACGATGTTGCCGAACTCAGCCGGCGTGGGGTGATGCTGACCAACACACCTGACGTGCTCACCGAAACCACTGCCGACACCGGCTTTGCTTTGATTCTGGCTACAGCCAGGCGGGTGGTGGAACTGGCGAACTGGGTGCGTGACGGCCATTGGCAGGCCAACCTGGGGCCGGCGCATTTTGGCTGTGACGTGCATGGCAAGACCTTGGGCATCGTTGGCATGGGCCGCATCGGCGAAGCCTTGGCCCGGCGCGCGGCAGCTGGCTTTGGCATGCGTGTGCTGTACCACAGCCAGCGCGCCAAGCCCGAGGTGGAGGCGCGCCATGCGGCACGCCAGTGCAGCCTGGATGAGTTGTTGCAGCAGGCGGATTTCGTTTGCCTGACGGTGCCGCTGAGCGCCAGCACCGAAGGCCTGATCGGCGCACGGGAGCTGGCGTTGATGAAGCCTGAGGCGATCCTGGTGAACATCTCACGCGGGCGCGTGGTGGATGAGCAGGCGCTAGTCGAAGCGTTGCGGGCCAGGCGCATACGCGGTGCGGGGCTGGATGTGTTTGTGCAGGAGCCGCTATCAGTAGACTCGCCGCTGTTGCAGCTCGATAACGTGGTAGCGACACCGCATATCGGCTCCGCGACCGAGGAAACCCGCCAGGCCATGGCGCGTTGCGCGGTAGACAACCTGCTCAGCGCGCTGGCCGGCGAGCGGCCGGCGAATTTGGTGAATGAGGAGTGCAGGACCTGAGAACAAGGGGCTGCACAGCAGCCCCCGTACAATACAGGTCTATCGGCAGTTACCTGCCTTGCGATAGCCCGCTGCCTGCGCCTCACCCTCGTTAGCGAAGGTAACCTGGTTCTTGGCGGCAACCTGGTTATAGCCCGGGCAGCCAGCAGACAGGTGATAAACGTGGCTGTTGCGGTTGCCAAGCACGGCCCCGACTGACTGGACAGTGGCCAGGCTCGGCCTGGCCTCTGCCTTGCTGGCTTTCACCGGCACCGCTTGCGCCACGCCACTGCCAACTGGCTTGTAGTCAGCCGTCCACTTGCGTTCCCCGCTCACGAACGGGTTGGCGTGCCCCATGATCGCGGCAATGCGCCGGTCGCGCTCTTTCTCCCAGGCCGACACCGGGTGCTGTTTGTCCCAGGCCATCAGCAGCTGTTGCTGCTGGCGCGACATGCTCAGTTGGTAACGGTCGAACATGTAGAACGTGGTACGGGCCACCAGGCCTTTGACTTCATCGCGCGGTTCGGCGGCGCGCTGGACGAAGTCGACCTTGGTGGTGCACTGGCCATACTCGCCGGCATTGCCCGCGACCATGCCGTAGTTGAAGTTGCTGCGGTCGCCGTTGACCTCGCCCACGGCCGGGTAGAGGTTGAACAGGTCGGCTTCCATGGCGCGGAACACCGGGTCGTTGTCCACGCAGTGCTCGCGGCCGCCGTTCTTCCAGCACTGGCGCTGGTTGCCGAAGGTGTAGGCGGGCACGATGTGTTCCCACTCGGTGCGCTCGGCGCGGTTCTGTTGCTTGCGGGTCTGGTAGCCGCACGAAGCCGCATCGATGCGGCCGCCGGACTTGCCCACCCAGGTCCACTTGCAGCCGCAGTACAGGTCGCCCATGGCACTGCTGGCCTGGTCCAGGTACACCTTCTGCTTGGCCACCACCTTGGCCTCGGTGAACGTGGCTGGCGGGTTGGCCAAGGCAGGGAGGGTGAAGGAAAACACTAAGGTTACGGCGTAAAGCAGTGATTTCATGGGAAAAACATATTTCAGATTGGGGCGCGCATTGTAATGCTTTCCCCGTCGCTGGCCAGCTCGCTGAGCCATACCAGCGGTCGGCCCGGGTCGTCGCCGGCCATGCGGTTGAACGTGGCTGAGTCGAGCATATCCCTGACCTGAGCGCCCATGCGCAGCAGCCGCTCGATGAAACCGGCACCGACGTCGCCAGAGTCCTCAAGTGAAACGCCGCTCTGGTTGTGCTGTATTGCCAAGTGGTAATGACTGACCCCGGCGCCATTGCCACTGCCGCCCAGCACCACGGTAAAGCGTGGGCCCAGCAGGCCGGCCAGGCGTTGCTGGACCAGGTCGAGCAGTGCGACCGGTACTTCATCGTGGCGCAGTGATGTGGGGAAACAGGGTGTGAACGGAGGCATGAGGGTGTCCTGCTGGGCGGGTTCGGGTGTTGCCCAGCTTAGGCAAGGTGACTGTCAACTTGGGTTAAGCGGGGGTAAAAGCGGGTAATACTCAAACAGGCCCTACGCGGTCCCTGTAGGAGCGGCCTTGTGCCGCGATGGGCTGCGCAGCAGCCCCGGGATTTCAGTGTCATGGCAACAACTTATGGGGCTGCTGCGCAGCCCATCGCGGCACAAGACCGCTCCTACAGGGGCCGTGCATGGCTGGTGTATCAGAACGTCTGCCCCAGCGAGAACTGGAAGATCTGGGTCTCGGCGTTGTCCGGCTTTTTCAATGGCGCCGCCAGGCTGAAGCTCAGTGGCCCCATCGGGCTGTACCAGGTCACACCAACCCCCAGCGACACGGCCATCTGCGCCAGGTCGACGCTGCCGCAGCCCTGGGTGGTCGAGAGGTAGCAGGTGTCGGCATAAACGTTGCCGGCGTCGACGAACAGAGAGCTGCGCAGCTGGCTCTGGTCCTTCACGAACGGCAACGGGAAGATGTATTCGGCGCCGCCGGTAATCAGGATGTTGCCCCCCAGCACGTCGGTGTCGCGGTCGGAATAGTAAGCCTGACCGGCGCTGGCGTAGGTGCCGGTGGCCGGGGTATTGCGCGGGCCGAGGGTGCCGTCCTTGAACCCGCGTACCGAGCCCTGGCCCCCCGCGGTGTAGCTTTCATAGAACGGCAAGCCGTCGGTGGACCCGTAGCCATTGCCATAGCCCAGCTCGGTGTGCAGGCGCAGCGAGGTGTTGTTGGTCACCGGCAGGAAGGCCTGGCCGTTGTAGTCCAGCTTGTAGAACGACAGGTCGCTGCCAGGGGTTGTGGCCATCAGCGTGAGGCTTTGCGAGTGGCCACGGGTGGCCAACACGCCTTTGTTGAGGGTGGATTCCGACCAACCGATCGACGCCTTCAGGTTGTTGAAACTCTTGCCCTCACGGGAGATGAAGTCGTAGATCTCGTCGGCGCTATAGGTACCCGGCGAAATGTCGTCATGCTGCAGGGTCAGGCCGTAGGTCAGGCGCGAGGTTTCGTTGATCGGGTAGCCAAAGCTGACCCCGGCGCCGTAGCTGTTGATCGCATAGTACGAAACGCCATCGTCGTAGTAGTCGCTGTAGTCGGTGGTGTTGTAGAACAGGTTGTAGCCCAGGCTGACACCGTCGGCGGTGAAGTAGGGGTCGACGAAGCCGAAGTTGTACTTGGTCTGGTATTCGCTGCGAGTCAGGCCGATGGACACCTTGTTACCGGTACCCAGGAAGTTGCTCTGGCTGATCGAACCACCGAGGATCAGGCCGGCGCTCTGGGCGAAACCGACGCTGGCGGTGATCGAGCCGGAGGCTTGCTCTTCGACGCTGTAGTTGACGTCGACCTGGTCGTCAGTGCCTGGCACCGGCGGAGTCTCGACGTTGACTTCCTTGAAGAAGCCCAGGCGCTCCAGACGGGTCTTGGACTGATCGATCAGGTAGGTCGAAGCCCAGCCGCCTTCCATCTGGCGCATTTCGCGACGCAGCACTTCGTCTTCGGTCTTGGTGTTGCCGCGGTAGTTGATGCGGTTGACGTAGGCACGCTTGCCCGGATCGACCACGAACATGATGTCGACCGTGTGGTCCTGGTCGTTCGGCTGTGGCACGCCGTTGACGTTGGCGAAGGTGTAGCCTTCGTTGCCCAGACGACGGGTGATCAGCTCGGAGGTGGTGGTCATCACCTTGCGCGAGAACACCTGGCCCGGCTGCACCAGCAGCAGCGACTTGACCTGGTCTTCCGGCACTTTCAGGTCACCGGACAGCTTCACGTCGCGAACGGTGTACTTCTCGCCTTCGTTGATGTTGACGGTGATGTAGACGTGTTTCTTGTCTGGCGTGATGGACACCTGGGTGGAGGCGATGTCCATGTTGATGTAGCCGCGGTCGAGGTAGTAGGAACGCAGCCGCTCCAGGTCACCGGACAGTTTTTCGCGGGCGTACTTGTCGTCGTTCTTGAAGAACGACAGCCAGTTGGTGGTCTTCAGCTCGAACAGCTGGCCCAGGGTGTTATCATCGAACACGTTGTTGCCAACGATGTTGATGTGCTGGATGGCAGCGACGGTGCCTTCGTTGATCTTGATCTTCAGCGCCACGCTGTTGCGCGGCTGCGGCACGACTTCGGCGTCGACCTCGGCCGAATAGCGGCCCTGGGCCACGTACTGGCGCTGCAGCTCGTTACGCACACCTTCAAGGGTGGCACGCTGGAAGATCTCGCCTTCGGCCAGGCCCGATTGTTTCAAGCCCTTCATCAGGTCTTCGGTGCTGATCGCCTTGTTGCCTTCGATCTCGATGCTCGACACCGACGGGCGCTCGACCACGTTGATGATCAGCACATTGCCATCGCGGTTCAGCTGGATGTCCTGGAAGAACCCGGTCTTGAACAGGGAACGGGTCGAGTCCACCAGGCGGCGGTCATCGGCCTGATCGCCGACGTTCAGCGGCAAGGCACCGAAGACACTGCCAGCGGAAACCCGCTGCAGGCCGTTGACCCGGATGTCGGCGATCCTGAAAGGGGAGGCCTGGGCCAACGTGGCTTTCAGCAACAGGATGGAGAGCAACAGGCGCGGGTAGTTCATCGGGGGTTCCAGACAAGCGGATTCGAAGGGGGCAAGCGCGGGCAACCCGCTAGCAGCGGGCGATGAGGATACGGGCGGGCTGTGTACGGCGCGGTTAGCCGAGGGTAAAGATGTGTAAAGTCCGACCGGCCGGCGGTGACAGTGCCGGCCTGGGGGGCGATCATTACAGCCCCTGCAATTGCGATGTCTGGCCCCGATGATCCCTGTGCTGCTGGTCGACGACGACCGCGAACTGACTGAAATGCTCTCTTTGTACCTGGCGCGCGAAGGCTTTCAGACCACTGCCGTGAATACGGGTGAAGAGGGCGAGACCCAGGCGTTGTCCGGTCACTTCCAGGTGGTTGTGCTGGATGTGATGCTGCCGGGTATCTCTGGCATCGAAGTGCTGCGGCGCGTGCGTGCGCGCAGCCAGGTGCCGGTGCTGCTGCTGACCGCGCGTGGCGACAATATCGACCGTATTGCCGGCCTTGAGCTGGGCGCCGATGACTACGTACCCAAGCCCAGTTCCCCGGGTGAACTGGTGGCACGCCTGCGGGCGATATTGCGCCGGGTGCAGCCGCACCCGACGGGCGAGGGCAGTGCGCCCGAACACGTGCGCACGGGCGCATTGAAAATGTGGCCGGGCCGCCGTGAAGCGCACTGGGGCGAAGCCACGCTGGAGCTGACCGGCTCGGAGTTCAGCCTGCTCGAAGCGTTGGCCCGCCAGGCTGGCCAGCTGGTCAGCAAGCAGGACCTGTCACTCAATGCCTTGGGTCGGCCGTTAACCCGTTATGACCGGCGCATCGACGTGCACGTCAGCAGCATCCGGCAAAAGCTCGGCCCGCGCGCCGACGGCAGCAGCTGGATCCAGAGCGTGCGTGGCATGGGCTACATGCTGATAGTCGAATGATGCGCCGGCGCCTGTTCTGGAAGCTGTTCCTGGCGTTCTGGCTGGCCAACTGCCTGACTTTCCTGGTGGGTGCGGGTGCCTTCATGTTCAATGACTGGCGCGGCGATACCCCGGCGCTGCGTTCGCTGCTGGCCACCGAACTGCAGCTACTGCAGCGTTACGGTGAGCAGGCAGGCCGGCAACTGCTGGAGGTGTCACCGCAGCCGCCGGATGTGCAAGTGGGCCTTTATGACAGTAAAGGCCAACTGCTGGCGGGCAGGGCGGTGCCGGTGTCGCGTTTCGAGCAGGCGTTGAGCGACCGCGAGGGTCGCCCGCTGGTGCTGCGTGCGTCGGTGGCCACGGTGCTTGGCGAACCGCCGCGCCCGCGGGGCATGGGCCCGCTGTTCACCGGCACGCTGATGAGTGCGCTGTTTGCCTTCCTGTGCAGCCTTTACCTGACTCGCCCGTTGGCCTGGCTGCGCGAAGCCATGGCCCAGGTGGCCCAGGGTAGGTTCGATGTGCGCGTGAAGCCCAGGCTGGGCAAGCGGCGCGACGAGATTGTCGAACTGGCCGAGGACTGCGACCGCATGGCCGGCCAGCTAAAGGCCCTGGTGCAGGCGCAGCAGAACCTGCTGCACGATATTTCCCACGAACTGCGTTCACCGCTGACCCGCATGCATGCCGCCATCGGCCTGATGCGTCAGCAACCCGACCGACATGACATGCTGGAGCGGGTGGAGCGCGAGTCACGGCGCATGGACGACCTGATCGAGCAGCTACTGACCTTGGCCCGCGCCCAGGCTCGGCAGGGCGACAGCGACTTTGCCAGTGTGGATGTGGTAGACCTGCTGGCGCAGATCGTTGAAGACGCCCGTTTCGAGGCAGGCATGAAGCAGTGCCAGGTGTCCCTGCAAGCCCAAGGCGCGTTTCTTATCCATGGGCATGAAGAGTTGCTGTACCGGGCGTTCGAGAACATCATCCGCAACGCCGTGCGCTACACCGCCGCCGGCACGGAAGTGTTGGTGCAGGCTGCGCTGGCACCGGGCGGGCAATGGTTCCAGGTCAGTGTCAGCGACCACGGTCCGGGCGTAGACCCGGCGCGGCTGAAGCGCATCTTCGAGCCGTTCGACCGAGGTACCGACAGCAGCGACGATGGCTTTGGCCTGGGCCTGGCGATTGCCCAGCGGGCCATCGCCCTGCATGGCGGCTGCATCACCGCGCTGGCCGCAACCAGCGGCGGGCTGCGGGTGCGCATCGAGCTGCCGCAAGCCCGCCCTACTTGAAGCCGGTTACCGCATGGGGGACGTAAGGGGCCTGCAAGCGCGCCACCTCGGCCTCGCTCAGCTGCAGTGACAACGCGCCCAGTGCATCGTCCAGGTGGGCGGGCTTCGAGGCGCCGACGATAGGGGCGCTGACGCCGGCCTTACCCAGTACCCAGGCCAGCGCAACCTGGGCCATCGGCACGCCCCGTTCGCCGGCGATCTGCTCGACCACGTCGATCACCCGGCCGTCTTCCACCTCGGTCTTTTCATAGAACGACTGGCCGGATACATCGCTGCGCGTGCGTGCGGTCTGCTGCCCGTGCGGCCGTGTCAGGCGCCCGCGGGCCATCGGGCTCCAGGGCATCAGGCCGACCCCCTGGTCCAGGCACAGCGGGATCATTTCGCGTTCTTCTTCGCGGTAGATCAGGTTGAGGTAGTTCTGCATCGACACGAAACGGCTCCAACCGTTACTGGCCGCCACCTGCTGTGCCTTGGCGAACTGCCAGGCGTACATCGACGATGCACCGATGTAACGCGCCTTGCCGGCCCTGACCACGTCGTGCAGGGCTTCCATGGTCTCCTCGATGGGGGTGTGGTAGTCCCAGCGGTGGATCTGGTAAAGGTCGACGTAGTCGGTGCCCAGGCGGGTAAGGCTGGCGTCGATGTTGGCCATGATCGCCTTGCGCGACAGGCCTTGTTCATTGGGCCGGCTGGCGCCTTCCCACATGTTGGCCGGGAAGAACACCTTGGTGGCGATCACGGTTTCTTCGCGACGGGTGAACTCCTTAAGCAGTTTGCCGAGGATGATTTCCGAAGTGCCGGCCGAATAGCTGTTGGCGGTGTCGAAGAAGTTGATGCCTTGCTCGACGGCATGGCGAATGATGGGGCGGCTGGCGTCTTCGCCCAAGGTCCAGGGATGAGTGCCGGCGTCGGGTTCGCCGAAGGTCATGCAGCCCAGGCACAACCTGGAGATGTCCAGCCCGGTGTTACCCAGCTTTACGTATTGCATCGTCGTCTCCTTCAAGGGCGTTAGTGATGGAGTTAGCCTAACGCGGGCAGCCTTGCGCGAAAATTCCATATTGATGCAGGTCCAGTCCGCAAAAATTCACAAGCGCAGCAGTGGCCGCACCTGTTGCTGGAGGAAGTCGGTAACTGCCTTGATCCGTGGGGTGGCGCGCACGTCCTCATGCACTGCCAGCCAGATTTCGATGCTCATGGTCTGCTCGGGGCTGCCGGCTTCTTTCAGGCCGTGCTCGTGCGCCATGAACGCGGGCAGGCAGGCGATTCCGATGCCGCCGGCACAGGCTTGAGCCTGGATGCGCAGGTCATTGCTGTGCAGCGCAAAGGGCTGCTGGCCGGCTTGCCGGTTCAGCCATTGTTGCTGTGGGGAACTGGCCTGGGACTCGTCGTAGCCGATGTAGCGCCAGGCCGCCGCGCTGGCCAGGTAGCTGGCCGAGGCGTACAGCCGGTAGTGCAGGTGCCCCAGCAGGCTGACCACCAAGGTCGGTTCTGTGGGCCTGGCCAGGGCGATGCTGATGTCGGCTTCGCGGCGGGCCAAGGATGCCTTTGATTTGCTGCCCACCAGCTTCAGGCGCAACTGTGGGTAGCGCTGGTACAGCTCGCCCAGGCGCCGGGCGACGATGCTGCCGAGCAGTGCCGGTGGTGCCGACAGCACCACTTCGCCTTCTACCGCCTGTTGGCCGGCGCTGGCGAAATGTTCAAGGGCGAAGGAGGACAGGGTCATTTGCTCGGCAAGTTCGGCAACGCGTCGGCCTTCGTCGGTGAGCACATAGGCGCGGGGACGCCGGTCGACCAGCTTGAGCTTGAGCGAGGCTTCGAGCGAAGCGATGCGCCGGGCCACGGTGGCGTGGTCGACGCCCAGTGCCTTGGCGGCGGCGGACAGCGAACCGGCCGAGGTGAAGGCAGAGAAATGACGCAGGTCTTCCCAATCGAACATGAAGGGCTCGGCAGTGGCTTGTGCGGAAGGGGGTAGGGTAGCGTTTTCTGGGGGGCACTGTGGATTGCGGCGGGTTGGAGATTTTGGGGCTGCGCTGCAGCCCCACATGGCTGGCCTCAGTGGCCGCCTTTCATCCGTCGCGCCATCAGATAGATGCCCAGGCCAACCAGCGCAGTCGCGGCGCCGATATAGCCAGTACTGGTCCAGCCCATGCCCGCAGTAATCGCCATGCCACCCAACCATGGCCCCAGAGCATTCGCCAGGTTGAATGCGGCATGGTTGGACGCTGCAGCCAGGCTCGGCGCTTCATGGGCAATGTCCATCAGGCGGATCTGTAGCGGCGCGGCCAGGGCAATCATGGTCCCCACCAGGCCGATACCCAACAGCAGGCTCCACAGCGCCTGGGCGGCGAAGGTGAAGTACAGCAGCACTGCGATCGACCACACCAGCACCAGCCCCACGGCGCGGAACTGCAGGCGGTCGAACAGTTTACCGCCGGCAATGTTGCCGACGATGCCGCCCACCCCGAACGCCGCCAGGCCGAACGGAATCCACTGTGGCGATACCTGGGTCACTTGCAGCATGGTCGGCGCCAGGTAGCTGAACACCGTGAACATGCCGGCGAAGCCGATCGAGGCGATGGCCAGCGCCATCCACACCTGCGGCAGCGTGAAGGCTTGCAATTCCTTGCGTGGGTCGCTGCGCACTTCGTCGTGGCGCTGCGGCACAAAGCGCCACACCAGGGCGATGGTGCACAGCGCGATGGCGCCAACCAGCACGAACGCCGAACGCCAGCCGAAAAACTGGCCCAGGTAGGTTGCCACCGGGTTGCCGAGCAGCATGGCCAAGGTCAGGCCCATCATCACCCGGGCAACCGCACCCGCCCGCTGGTCCTTGGCCACCATGCTCGATGCCACCACTGCGGCAATGCCGAAGTACGCGCCGTGCGGCAGGCCGCTGATGAAGCGGAAGGCAACCAGGCTGCTGAACGAGGGGGCGAAGGCGGTCGCCAGATTGCCAAGGGCGTACAGTGCCATCAGCAGCAACAGCATGTGCTTGCGCAGCAGCCGGGCGCCCAGGATCGCTAGCGTCGGGGCGCCAACCATCACCCCCAGTGCGTAGGCACTGATGGCATGGCCCACCTGGGGCTCGCTCAATTGCAGGTTGCTGGCGATGTCGGGCATCAGGCCCATGATGGCGAATTCGCCGGTGCCGATGGCAAAGCTGCCCAGCGCCATGGCGGCCTCCATCTTCGCGACGGTGCCTTTAGTGGGGAGAGGGGGTATTTCCTGGACTGACATCTGTATCCCTTTTGAAACATGCTGAAACGTTCAAGGCGGGATCATAGTCAATATTTGCCGGCAACGTCGAGGAAGCTGACCGGCTTGGGGCTTTTGGCCCTTTCTGCGTGCGGTCTTGAATGGCCGCTCGACGGTTTCATCACTGGGCTACCGGGTGGAGTACAAAAGTACTCTACTTGGATTTCCGGCACACAACAGCGAGCGCATAACTGAAATGCCGGGATGTTATGGCAAGCCGTACGCCTGCTCTTTTAGACTGCCGCCTGCGTGCGCCGACATCCGGCCCGCTTGGTCGATAAGGTTGCTTTAGTGAATGCTGGCGTACGTTTTCCCGGGCCTTTGGGCATTTTCTGGCTGGGCCTGCTGCAAATCCTGGTGTGGGGTGGTTCGTTCTTCCTGCTGGCGGTGATGGGCAAGCCAATCCTGCGCGAGACTGGCTGGGACAGCGGCTGGGTGTATGGGGCGCTGTCGCTGGGCCTGATGGTTTCGGCGCTGCTGGCGCCGCTGTCCAGCCGCCTGGTGGCGCGTTATGGCGGGCGCTCGCAACTGGCCGCCAGCGGTGTGGTAGTAGGGCTGGGCTTGCTGGTGGTTGCCAACTGCCACAGCCTGCTGGTGTTCCTGCTGGCCTGGGTGATCATTGGCGCGGGGATGGCAATGGGGCTGTATGAAGCGCTGTTCGCCACCCTCGGTGCCTTGTATGCGGAACGGGCAGGGCGGGCGATTACCGGTATCACCCTGATTTCGGGGTTTGCCACCACCATCACCTGGCCGGTGGTGGCCCTGGCCATCGAGCAACTGGGCTGGCGCACGGCGTGTACGGCTTATGCGCTGGTGCTGATCGTTGCCGTGGCGCCGTTGTACCTCTGGGTGTTGCCGGCAGGCCAGCCCGCACACAAGGCCCAGGGCGTGACGGCGACGAGCAATCTGCCTGTGGACCGCCGCCTCTATTGGCTGCTGACTGCAATCTTTGCCATTGGCGCGATCATCATGACTGCCGTTTCGGTGCAGCTGGTCGCAGTACTGCAGGGCCAGGGGCATTCGCTGGCGGCTGCCATTGGCCTGAGTGCCTTGCTCGGGCCGAGCCAGGTGGCATCGCGGGTGCTGCAGATCATCGCCGGCAAGCGCCACCCGATCTGGACTGCACTGGTGTCATCGGTGCTGGTCGCCGTCGGCCTGACGCTGGTGGCCGTGGCGCCCGGCGTGACCGCGCTGGGCCTGCTGCTGTATGGCTGTGGCAATGGCCTGCGCGCCATTGTCAGGGGGCTGCTGCCGCTGGCCCTGATGCCGCCAGCCCAGTATGTTGCGCTGATGGGCAAGATGTCGCGCCCCTCGTTGGTTGGCCAGGCACTGACGCCTTTGGTGGGTGGCTACCTGTTCCAGCACTTCGGCGCGACGGGGGTACTGGCAACGCTGTCGGCGCTGGCATTGACCAGTGTCGTGCTGGTGTTGCTGGTGATGCATGGCCTGCCGCGGCAAACGGCGTGATCAGGCGCTACTCATTTGGCTAGCAAGGACGATAAAGATGTCGGATGCATTACGTAACCAGTTGCTTATCGATGGACCGGCCGGCCAGATCGAACTGCTGATCGACCACCCGGCCGGGCCGCCAAAGGGGGTGGTGCTGGTCAGTCACCCACAACCGCTGCTGGGCGGGAGCCCGCGCCATATTGTGCCGCTGACCCTGGCGCGGCAGCTGTGCGCAGCCGGTTGGCAGGTGGTGCGGCCGAGTTTTCGTGGGGTAGGGCAGACACAAGGCGCGCACGACGAGGGCATCGGCGAAGCGCAAGACTGCATCGCGGTCATCCGTCACTTCAGCCGGGAGTTGCCGGAGCTGCCAATAGCCTTGGTAGGGTTTTCTTTTGGTGCCTATGTGTTCGCCCGTGTGGCCTGTGCGCTTGAAGGGCAGTTGCAGGCAGTGGCGTTGCTGGGGCTGCCGGTGGGTGATGTACCGGGCGGGCGCTATTACGAGCCATTGCCGGTGCCTGCGGATTGCCTGCTGCTGCATGGCGAACAGGATGAAATGGCGCCGCTGGCCAACCTGTTGCAATGGGCAGGCCCGGGGCAACGGGCGGTGTCGGTTTATGCAGGTGCCAACCACTTTTTCAAGGGCTGCCTGGGGCGGGCGGCTGAGCAGGTGATCGTCCATCTGGCGTTGAAAACCGCACTACCCTAGAACGGCTGCGGTGGTCTGGCACCGGCGTTGCCGGTGTTCGCGGCTGAAGCCGCTCCCAAATTGATCGCACTGGCTTCAAGGCATGCGCCGTACCTGTGGGAGCGGCTTTAGCCGCGAAAGGGCCGGAGCAGGCTAGCCTCACCGCTCCAGGTAATGCGTCTGCGCAGCAAAGTCGATGAACCGCTTGCTGGCCAGCGACAGGTATTCCCCGGAGCGCCAGCACAATCTGAAGCTCATCTGCTGCGCGGGCCGGAACGGCACCCCGACGATGCCCGGCGTGCGCTGCTGGACCGAGCGCAGCAGGGTCGCCACGCCCATGTTGTCCAGCGCGGCCTGCACCACCAGCGAGACGAAGTTGCTCTGCAACGCCACCTGGTAAGTAATGCCATGCTCGGCGAAGAACGCGTCCAGAAGGTGACGTTGAACGAACGTGCGGTCGAACACGACCATGTCGGTATTGCGCAGGTCTTGCGCCGTGAGAAAGGCTTTGCCGGCATAAGGGTGGTCCGGGTGCATGCACGCCAGCATCTCGTCACTGCCCAGCAGGATCGATTCCTTGTCGGGGGGCACGCGCCTGGACTCCAGCAATGCCAGGTCGATTTCCCGTTGTTCCAGGCGATGGCCAATGTCCTCGGCACTGCCTTCGAACACGGTCATGGCAATGCCTGGAAACAGCTGGCGGAAGGCGTTCATCAATCCCGGTACATAGTGCAGGCCGAACATGGGCGGGATGCCCAGGCGCACTTCACCGCGTTTCAGGTAGGCCATGTCGCGCAGCTCTTGTCGGGCAACATCCATCTCGCGCAGCGCCGACGCAATGCGTGGCAGGAACTGTTCGCCCTCGGCGGTAAGGATGACTTTGCGCGTGGTGCGGTTGAACAGGGTCACGCCCAGTTCTTCTTCCAGACGGGTTACGGCCATGCTTAGCGCAGGCTGGGCGATGTGCAAATGCTGGGCAGCCTTGGTGAAGCTGCCTTGGCGCACGATCTCGACGCAGCAGCGCAATGCCTTGAGGTTCATTAGGTGTTCTACCATTCATAACGAACTGTGATGCTAAGCATCATAACAATATATTTATTATTATTAACCAGAGGGCCTACGATGCGCGCCACTGAGACATCCTGCAATATCTCAGTCACGCAGCGTAATAATGCTGCAATCCCACAAAGATTTTGAGGTAGTACCCCAAATGGCCAAGGCCGCCGATGTCGTTGTGCAATGTCTGGAAAACGAAGGTGTCGAGTATGTGTTCGGCATTCCTGGTGAGGAAAACCTCGACCTGCTCGAATCCCTGCGCAAGTCGAAGATCAAGCTGGTACTGACCCGTCACGAGCAGTCTGCAGGTTTCATGGCTGCCACCTACGGCCGACTGACCGGCAAGACTGGCGTCAGCCTGTCCACCCTCGGCCCTGGCGCCACCAACCTGGTTACCGCCAGCGCCTACGCCTACCTGGGCGGCATGCCGATGATGATGATCACCGGGCAGAAGCCGATCAAGAAGTCCAAGCAGGGCCGCTTCCAGATCATTGACGTGTGCGGCATGATGGACCCCATCACCAAGTACACCCACCAGTTCGCCTCGGCCGACAACATCCCGGCCCGCATGCGCGAAGCCTTCCGCCTGGCTGAAGAAGAAAAGCCGGGTGCGGTACACCTGGAACTGCCGGAAGACATCGCCGCCGAGCAGACCGACGCACTGCCGATCCCGCGCAGCCTGCACCGCCGTCCGTTGGCCGAACACGTGGCCATCGAAGCTGCAGTCGAGAAGCTGAAGACCGCCCGTAACCCGATTCTGGTGATCGGCGCTGGCGCCAACCGCAAGATGACCGCCAAGGTCCTCAAGCAACTGATCGACAAGACCGGCATCCCGTTCATCACCACCCAGATGGGTAAAGGTGTGGTCGATGAGCGCCACCCGCGTTTCCTCGGCAACGCTGCGCTGTCGTCGGGTGACTTCGTGCACCGCGCCGTCGAAGCGGCCGACCTGATCATCAACATCGGCCACGACGTGATCGAGAAGCCGCCATTCTTCATGGTCCGTGGCGGCACCGAAGTCATCCACATCAACTTCCGCTCTGCCGAAGTCGATGCGGTGTACTTCCCGCAGGTGGAAGTGATCGGCGACATCGCTAACGCCGTGTGGCAGATCAGCGAAGCGCTGAACGACACGTCGCACTGGGACTTCACCCGCCTGATGGCCATCCGTGAAGCCAACGAAGCGCAGATCGCCGAAGGCGCTGACGACAACCGCTTCCCGGTCTACCCGCAGCGCATGGTTGCGGACATCCGTCGCGTTCTGCCGTCCGAAGGCATCGTTGCCTTGGACAACGGCATCTACAAGATCTGGTTCGCCCGTAACTACAAGGCGCACAAGCCGAACACCGTGCTGCTGGACAACGCCCTGGCCACCATGGGCGCCGGCCTGCCATCGGCCATGGCCGCGCACCTGGTGCACCCGGACCGCCCGGTGATCTCGGTGTGCGGCGACGGCGGGTTCATGATGAACAGCCAGGAGCTGGAAACCGCTGTACGCCTGGGCATGCACATCACCGTGGTGATCCTGCGTGACGATGGCTACGGCATGATCCGCTGGAAGCAGGCCAACATGGGCTTCACCGATTTCGGCCTGGACTACGGCAACCCGGACTTCGTCAAATACGCCGAAGCCTACGGTGCCAATGGTCACCGTGTGGAAAGCGCCGAAGGCCTGCTGCCGCTGCTGGAACACTGCATCAAGACCCCAGGCGTGCATGTTATCGACTGCCCGGTCGATTACAGCGAGAACGACCGCATCCTCAACAGCGAGCTGCGTGAGCGCGCGCTGGCGGTGTAAGCCCTGAGGTACGGCGCCAGCGCAAGGCTGGCGCCTTTCCCTGAGGAGCGGCCTGGTATCGCCTTTCAGCGATCCAGCAGGCCCCGCAGGCTGGCCAGGATGCTGTTGGCGTCGTAAGGCTTGCGCGCTACGGGGACGCCCTTCAAGTGCTCGGGAATGCTGATGCCATCGCCGTAGCCTGTGGCAAACAGGAATGGAACCTGACGGCGTACCAGTTCATCGGCCACGGAAATGGATGTGCCGGTGCCCAGGTTGACATCCAGTATCGCAACGTCCGGTGTGCGGCGGGCGAGCAATTGCATTGCCTCGGCTTCGGAGTTGGCGGTGATCACGTCTTTGATTTGAGCATCGTTGAGAATCTGCTCCAAGCCGACTGCAATCACCAACTGGTCTTCGAGGATCAGCACGCACAAGCCCGCCCGTGTTGCAAAGGTATCGCCTACGCGGGCCAGGACCGAGGCCGGGATGGCTGGCTCGAAGGTGTCAGCGACGGTCAGGTGCTTGTCAGGGATCCTGAAAACGCCTTGCAGGCCTTTGGGGTAATATTCCACCGTGCTGGTGCCGCCCAGGTCGAACGGGATACTGCGGTCGATCAGTACCGAGCCAAAGCCAGTGCGGCTGGGCGGGCGTACCGTTGGCCCGCCACTTTCACGCCAGCTGATGACGCAGGCGCTGGCGGCGTCGATCGCCCAGCTCACCGCAAGCTTGCCGCCGGCCCGCGACAGTGCACCATACTTGGCCGCATTGGTGGCAAGCTCGTGGAGCACCAGGGCCATCACCGAGTAGGCGCGCGCGTCGAGGATGACGTTCGGGCCCTGCAACTCGATCACGCCGGCAGCAGTGCGATAGGGTGAAAGCTCGGCCTCCAGCAGCATTGCCAGGCGGCCGCCACCATCCCCACGCACCACTTGGTCGTGGGCCAGTGACAATGCCTGGATACGTCCTTTGAGGGTGGCCACATAGTCCTGGAGGGTCTGGCTCTCGGAGGTCGGGTGGGCAACCAGCGCACCAATCAGTGACAGGATGTTCTTGACCCTGTGATTGAGCTCCTCGTTAAGGATGCGCTGGCGCACTTCAGCCTTCGAGCGCTCGCTGGCCAGCAGCTCGCTGTTGTGCAGCACCACTTCGACGATGGCGGTGCGGATGGCATCGCCAAATTGGCGGTCCTGTTCGGTCCAGGGCAGCGACTGCTGGTGAACGGTTTCTTTCCAGATGGCAAAGCTTTTGCGCGGCGTCAGGCGATCGCCCAGCGCGCCGCTGTCGTAAGTTTTGTTCGGGTCCCCGGCCCAGTCGAGCGTCTCGATGACCTCCTTGCGAAAGAAGATCAGGTAATCCCTCGGCTGTTGCGACATCGGTATGATCAGCACGCCGGATACGTCGCTGAAGTACGCCTGGGCAGAGGGAAGCACCATCGACAGGCGGTTGGACGCCCAGATGCGGCCATCGGTGACCATATCCGCCAGGCGCAACAGGTCGGGCACGGCAGCTTTGGGCACTGCCAGCCCGGCCGATGCCCAGCGGCCTTGCAACGACATGCCGATGCCATCGCAGGGGATCAGCGACATCAGCCGCGGCAGGCGTGAGTGGAAGAACCCATCGATGTCCGCTGACTGGTTGGCATTGCGCACGATGGTGTCCAGTGCTTTGTGAACCCGTACGGCGGCTTCGAGTTTTTGCCGGCTGCGCAGGGTCTCGATATGCAACGCGAAGAACTCGCCGAACATTTCGGCGGCCACCCGCTGCCCCATGGCCAGAGTACGCGGTGCGTAGTGGTGGCAGGCGATCAACCCCCATAGCTCGCCGTTGACGATGACCGATATCGACATGGAGGCGCCCACGCCCATGTTGCACAGGTACTCGCAATGGACCGGCGACACGCTGCGCAGGTGCGCGTAGGACAGGTCGAGCGGTTCGCCTGACGGGTCAAGGACCGGCTCGATGGCGACCGTTTTGAACTGGGCGTCGGAAATCACCCGGATCGGGTTGCGCAGGTAAAGCGCTCGGGCCTGCTGCGGGATGTCGGAGGCGGGGAAGTACTGGCCCATGAAGCTTTCAAGGTCGCCACGTTTGGCTTCGGCGACCACCTTGCCGGCACCGTCTGCGCCGAGCTGGTAGATCATCACCCGGTCGTAGCCCAGTACGGCCCGGACAAAGCGGGCAGCGTCGCGGAACAATTTGCCGGTCTGGTCGATTTCGCGCAGCTGCGCAATCAGGGTACGGGCCAGCTCGATGGGCTCGGCGATGCTGGCGCCGGCCGGTTCGAACTCCAGGATGGCCGTACCTTTGAACAGGTGGGCGGCGATATCGAAGGCCTGGCCGTTGGGCAGCATCACGCTGAAGCTGAGTGCAGGACGCGAGGCTTCGCGGGTACGGGCCAGCGCGTTGCGCAGGGCATGGGCTACCTCGTCCCCTAGCACCGCGTGCAGCTTCTGGCCGTTGATATCGCCCGCCAGGCCCAGCATATGCGGAGCGTTGACCGAATGGCGCAGGACCACTGTCGCGGATGCATCACAGGCCAGCAGGCAGCCGTGGGGCTGGATGCTGCCAGGGATCTGGATGGGTTCGCGGTCGCAGTTGGTCAGGTTTACTTGTGGGTCGAAGGTCATTTGGCCCGTGCCTAAGGGTAAAGAGTAGGCTGCCAGGACGGCCGCCATCGTCAGCCTAGCAGGCATTGTCCGCCTTGGGCATTGCCGGGTGGTTGCCTTTTCAGGCTGATGGGGTCTCCCCCCGTTCATCTGCGAACCCCAGCTCCCGTATGAACATCGAAAACAATTCGGGGTGAGACGAGATGTTCAGCTTCGCGTACAGGTGGCGCCGGTGCACCTTTATGGTTTCTGGCGAGATACCCAGCCGTTGCGCCATCGCTTTCGACGAGTAGCCGCGCAGGATAAGGCGGGCGATTTCCAGCTCCCGCTCGGACAACAGGCCTTGGGCAAACCTGGCCAACGCATCGCCAACCGGTGCCTGCACGGGCACCGGCACGCCACTACGCGCCCAGTGCTGCCCAAGCAGCGCCAGCACCCAGGCACTGATCAGGTTGAGCTTGCCCAGCTCTGTTGCGTCGAAAGCGCGGCGCATGCCCAGTGACAGCGACAATACCCCATCGGGCAGCTGCAACAGGAACTGGACTTCGTCGACCAGCACATGGTCCTGAAAGTAGTTCTGGTAATAATCCGTTTGCCAGAAATGGTCTGGCGCCACTTCTTCCAGGTGGTAGCAACCACTGGCCAAGCCTTCGCGGGCGGCCTGGTAGAAGGGGTCGAGCAGATACAACCCGTCGAGGTACAGCTCACCCGCTGCGGGCGCTGGCGCTGCATCGTATTCCTCCAACACTTGTGGGGCGCCTTGGGGAGGGAAGTGCATCGCCAGCGCGTTGTCGAACGGCACCCAATGCCTCAGCACCAGGATCAGCTGACGCCAGAAGCGCGGGCTGCCAATCTGCTCGATCGTTCTGGCCAGCGCGGTGTGGCCGGCAACCACATGAAAGAGAATTTCCACGACAGCGTCCTTGAAAGAAGTAGCGCATTGGCACCCGCTTTGCCTCAGCTGTCAACCGGGGGTACCCCTTAGTGGGAATTGTCCTGGCGGGTGGCGCCGCATAGATTTCATATCTATCAAGCGGGCCGTCGAGCTCGCCACGTTTCGCTTACTGGTTCTGCCTCTGACACTAACAACAACGTGAGGATGAACAAATGACGTCCTGTAGTGCACCCACCCCAAAACTTAAACCGACGCTGAGCGTCGCAGATGTAGTCGCCATCACCGTGTCTTCGGTCACACCCGCAAGCTCCGTCTTCGTCATTGCGCCCTTTGCTATCGCCCAGGCAGGTACAGGTGTGATTTGGGCCTTCGTGCTCGGTGGTGTGCTGGCGCTGATGTTTGCGCTTTGCTATGCCGAACTGGGCCGCGCGCACAGTGCGGCAGGGGGTGAATACGTGTTTGCCAAGCGGGTATTTGGCGGGATGGCAGGTTACGCCACTTTCCTTACCGTGCTGGCGATGCTGGTGTTCATTCCACCGGTCTTGGCCACGGGGGCAGCCACTTACCTGAATGCAGCGCTCGGCACCCAGCTTGACGGGCAGACGGTGGCCTTGGTGATCGTGGCACTGGGCTATTTGCTTGGCATCCTCAACATCAAGCTCAACGCGTGGGTCACCGGCATTTGCCTGTTTCTTGAGGTGGCGGCACTGATGGTGATCGTGGTGTTGGGCTTTGGCCACGCCCAGCAACCGGTCAGCAGCCTTGTCAGCCCGCTGGTACTCGATAACGGGATACTGCACGCGGCGCCCTGGGCGCTGGTGATTGGTGCGGTGGGCACTGCGCTGTTCTCTTTCAACGGTTATGGCGGCGCCGTGTTGCTGGCCGAAGACATGAAATGTGGCGGGCGTGGTATTGCCAAGGCAGTTTTGTGGTCACTGGTGCTGGTGCTGGCCATCGAAGTGATCCCGCTGGTTGCGCTGCTGGTGGGTGCACCCTCGCTTGAGGCAATGCTGGCCAGCCCGGACCCTATCGGCTACCTGCTGACGGCCCATGGTAACGAAACACTCTCGCGCCTGGTCAGCGCCGGGATTTTCCTTTCGGTGTTCAATGCCATCATTGCCCTGGTCATCCAGAGTGGGCGGGTGATCTACAGCAGCGGGCGGGATGCGTTGTGGATGCCGACCCTGAACCGCGCCTTCACCCGCATTCACCCCAAGTGGGAGTCGCCATGGCTGGCCACGCTGTTCCTCGCCGTGCCTTCCGCTGCCTTGACGTTCAGTTCCAACCTGTCGGAGCTCACGTCCTTCACCGTGCTGCTGATCCTGTGCGTGTACCTGGTAGTCGGGCTGTGCGCGCTGTTCAGCCGCGTGCTGCGCCGCGACCGTGAGCACCCTTACCGGATGCCACTGTGGCCACTGCCGGCCTTGGTTGCGGTGACCGGGGCCGGGTACCTGTTGACGACCCTGTTGAGTACGGCTTCAGCCCGGGACATTTTCATCATTCTTGGCATTCTGCTTACCTCTGTGTTGCTGTACGGCACGTATGGCAAGTTGAGCCCGGCCTTCCAGAAACTTTGAGCGAGAGACAAGATGCGAGCACGCGATTTCGGTATCACGCTGGGCCTTGGTCGGCCTGGCCCCCACAACGCTATTACCGATGTGCCGGGTGTACGGGTTGGCCACGCCACCCTGGACAAGCACCATAACGGCAAGCCTGTACGCACCGGTGTCAGTGTCATCGAGCCCCGCGAAGGCCCGGCGCGCCATCAACCGTGCTTTGCCGGCTGCCACGTGCTCAATGGCAATGGCGACGCCACAGGCCTGGAGTGGATTCGTGAGGCGGGCCTGTTGACGACAGCCATTGCCACCACCAACACGCACAGCGTCGGCGTTGTGCGCGATGCACTCATCGCCCATGAGCATGCGACCCTGGCGGACGCGTCGACCTACTGGTGCATGCCGGTGGTGATGGAGACCTACGACGGCGTGCTGAACGACATCTGGGGGCAGCATGTGAATGCGGAACTGGTTCAGCAAGCGCTGGGGGCGGCCCGTGGCGGGCCTGTTACCGAAGGTGCGGTAGGCGGTGGTACCGGCATGATCTGCCATGAATTCAAAGGCGGGATTGGTACTGCGTCGCGGGTATTGCCGGCAGAGCAGGGTAGCTGGACGGTGGGTGCCTTTGTCCAGGCCAACCATGGCCAGCGTCGCGAGCTGCGGGTGGATGGCTATCCCGTAGGGCGGGTGTTGCTCGATTTGCCCTCGCCATTTGATCAGCAGGACACTCCTGGCATGGGCTCGATCGTGGTGGTACTGGCCACTGATGCACCGTTGCTGCCGCATCAGTGCCAACGGCTGGCCCAACGTGCTGCGCTGGGTATTGCCCGCACGGGCGGCGGCACCGATGACTCCAGTGGCGATATCTTCCTGGCATTCTCGACGGGGAATACCGGGCTGGCGCCTGCCGACTACAATCGCCGCGATCTGCCGAGGACAGCGCAAGTGGCGATGGTCAACAACGACCATATATCGCCGCTGTTCGCGGCGGCAGCCGAGGCGGTGGAAGAGGCTATTGTCAACGCGATCCTGGCAGGCAGGACCATGCAGGCAGAGGATGGGCGAGAGGTGCCGGGCCTGGACGGTAAGCGGTTGCTGGCGGCCCTTGAGCAAGTGGGTTGGAAGGCTCAGGGTTGACGTAGAAAGAGAATCGCTTGAAGACAAGCCACGATCAATGGTCTCATCCCGCGCCTGAGCCAACTGGTATTGAACGATGAACCGCCCGCTGTTTGTTTCCATTGATGGGCCCAAGGGTACCGGCAAGACCACGCTGCTGGAGGCCGTCACTCAAGCCTTGCGGCTGGACGGGAACAAGGTGATCCGCCTTTGTGAAAGAAAGAACGACCCTTGCCGGGGCGAGACCATGGCCCTGGTCAACCAGCTTGCCAGAAGCCCATGCCGGGACCTGGAGTTCAAGGTGTGCGAGCGCTTTGCAGAGAGCCGCGCCTGGATTTCCCGGCATGTGCTGCCCAGGCAGCCAGCTGACAGCATCATTTTGATTGATCGCTGGTACCCCTCTGACGCTGCGTTTCGCCGCACGGTGCCGTTCGACCAGATCTTGCGCCTGAATCTCGAACGAAACGTGCAAGTACCGGATTTGCATGTCGGGGTTGTCACAGCCGCTGAAACCTCATGGGCACGGGCCGCAGCGCGTACGCGTGGGCTGGGCAGTACGGTGATCCACAACCTGGATGAACAGGTGGCCTGTACCGAGGCGTTCGAGCGTGCTGTTGCAGCGCACGGCTGGGTGCTGTGCCGCAATGAAGGGACGATCGACGAGGCAACCCGGCAGGTGGTTGGGGAGATTCAGGGCGTGCTTGCACGCATGCGAGCTGTGCCAGCAACGTGATATGGCTGTTACAGCCCGGTGTCCTCAAGGGCCCATCGGGCTGCCAGCTTGTCAATGAAAACGCGTGTTGCAGCAGGTACATACATGCTGTTGCGGTACAACGCATGAATGGGTTGCCGTGCAAAGTGTTGTGGGTCAAGGACGGCGCTGAGCTTACCCTTCGCGATGGCGTCGTCTACCAACCAGCTTGGCAGAAGCGCAACCCCGAGCCCGCGCAAGGCCATGTCCAGCAACGCCTCTGCGCTATCTGCCTGAAAGCGGGACGGGCGCACGAACTGGCAGCTTTCGGTCATGGACTGTGAGTTGAAGAAGCGCCAGGGCGCATCGCTCAGGTGCGTATGAGCCAGCCAGTGCACGTTGACCAGCGCCTCTGTCGAGCCAACCGGGTGCCGTAGCAGATACGCCGGGCTGGCGACCAGCTGCAAGGCATAGTCGCCAATCCTGGCGGCCTTGTAATCGGAGTCCGCCAACTCGCCTAGCCGTATTGCGACGTCGAAGCGTTCAGCAACCAGGTCACAGAGGTGCGATGACGCTACGTGCTCGATCGACAGATCGGGATGAGCCTCTGCCATGTCTGCCAGCACCGGCAGCACTGCACGCTGTGCAAAGGCGGAGGTACTGGTGATGCGTAACCGCCCGCCAAGCCCCGTGGATGACTGTTGCACGCTGGCTGTTGCGCGCTCCATCTGGTCAAGCAGCTGACGCGCTTCAACCAGAAACCGTTCACCGCAATCGGTCAGCACGGTGCGGCGGGTGTTACGGGCCAGCAGGCTGGCGCCCAGTTCAGCTTCCAGACGCCGTACATTGAAGCTGATCCGCGCCTTGGACTGGCCCAGCAACTGCGCAGCCTTGGTAAAGCTGCCGCTATCTGCAACGGCGACAAAGCTGGCAACGCGATTGAGGTCGAGCATCATTGTCAAAAATCAGTTAACAGTGTGGGCGCTATTACAGCACTTATGTCGCTGTCGGTGCAGGGGTACAGTCACGCTCGCTGACTGGAGTTCACCGTGGCCTTACTCAACCTGCGTCGTCGTATCACGCTGTTCTACTTGCTGGGTTTCTTCGTAGACCTGATCAATACCTTCATCACCGCCGTGGTTTCACCGAAGATAGGTGAAGCCCTGCACGCTGATGTCGCCACGCTCGCTTGGGTGAGTACGGCCTATCTACTCGGGCTGATGCTGGGGATGTTGCCCAGCCGATGGCTGGGGCAGCGCATGGGCGAGCGCTCAGTACTGCTCGGCTCACTGGTGTTTTTCTCAGGCGCCACACTGCTGATCGCCTGGTCGGGCCAGATGGCAACGCTGTTACCTTTACGCGGCCTGCAGGGTTTTGCAGCCGGGCTGTTCATTCCTCTGGGCCAGGCACTCGTCTACCGCCTGTATTCAGCGCATGAGCGGCCGAGGGTGACCATGGCGATTATGGCCATAGGCTTGCTAGCGCCAGCCGTATCACCCCTGGCAGGCGGTTGGTTGTCGCAACGGATGCCTTGGCAGTGGGTGCTGCTCGCCAGTCTTCCCATGGCACTGCTGGCTTTGATCCTGGGTGCTTGCTGGTTACCACGCCCGCCGTCAGCCACGCGCAATGAACCCTTTGATGGCAAAGGCTTGCTACTGGCTGGGGGAGGGGTGGCCAGCGGCTTGCTGGGTATGACTGATGCGGGTGGTGGCCAGGGTGGCATGGCTATGGCCTGGGCCGCACTGGCTGCAATCTTGCTCGGCAGCTACCTGCGTCACTCACGGCGTATCGCTGCACCCCTGTTGGACTTTTCGGTAATGCGCGAGCCCGTTTTCGCCGGATCGATGATGTTGTACCTGGCTGTGCCGGGCCTGTTCATCGGGGTAAACCTGTTGGCCATGCTTTACCTTCAGGCCGACCTTGGATGGACCGCAAGCGCAGCCGGCAGCCTGATGTTGCCATGGACCGTGGGGGCAGCGCTGGCGATCGCTTGCACCACCTGGTGTTACAGATCATTCGGGCCCACCCCGTTACTGCTGCTGGGGCTGGCGCTGCAGATACCGGGTTATGCACTGCTGGCGCTGGCTTCCAGCACGTCTTCACTGATGATTGCCTACGCGCTGCTCGGTGTCGGGGGGAGCTTATGCACCAGCGTCGCGCAAAGCGCTGCCTTCTCAGCATTGGCATCATCGGAACTTGGCCAGGCCAGTACCCTGTGGGCCCTGAACCGGCAGTTGAGCTTCTGCCTTGGCGTGACAGCCGTCAGCCTGGTTTTCAGCTTGCTGACCATGCTCTTCGAGGCCCGGCAAGCCTATCAAGCCACATTCATGCTGGCAGGAGGGGTGCAGGCAACCTGCCTGGCAGTCCTGTTCTGTCTGCGGATACGCTCACTTGTCAACCGAAAGGAACGCCATGAATCGGTATCTGAAAGAAGTCATTGATCTGCACGTATTGATCGAGGCGCGCTTCGCCAGGGGGGAGGGTTCTGTTGCAGCCATGGTCGAGCGGTTTCACGCGGATTTTTCTATGGTGACGCCTGCCGGTGCTCAGGTAGACCTGGGCGATGTTTCATCCCTGTTTGCTCAGCGTGCAGGGTCTCAGCCGGGATTGAGCATTGAGGTCGCCGAACTGGAAACCCTCGCACAATGGCCGGAGGGTGCAGTAGTGTGCTATCGCGAGACGCACCATTTGCCCGGCCAGAAAGCGAAGACACGGGTCTCGACCGCACTGTTCAGTGCTGTAGGGGGACGCGTGTTATGGCGCCATCTGCAGGAAACCTGGGCGGCTTGAGCTGCGCGAGCTGCTGGACAAGGTCGACGAAGCCCTGGAGCGCATTGCTCGGGGTGAGTACGGATGGTGCAAGGACACTGGCGAGCCCATCGGCCTGAAGCGCTTGCTGCTGCGGCCGACGGCGACACTGAGTATCGAGGCCAAGGAGCGGCAGGAACGCCAGGAGCGGCATATACGCGAAGCTTGATTCCCCTGGTGTGGATGGCACCGGCTTCGCCCGTGCCATCCTGCAGGTCGTCAGGCACCCTGGCGGTCGATGTCACGGCGCAGGACTACCGACGTGGTAATGTCATCCACGGATTCGTGGCGCGCGACGTTGTCGCGAACCTGGTTGAGGTCGTCGATGGTCCGGGTCTCCACTTCAACCACCAGGTCGAGCTGACCGCTCACCGAGGAAACCCGCCGCACGCGTGCGTCAGTAGCCAGCTGGTCAAGCAGCCCCATGGCAGGCGTGCGCTGTAACGTTACCAGCAAGATAGCGCGTATGACATTGGCGTCTATCTCGCCGATATCCGCCCGATATCCGCGAATGATCCCGCTGCGTTCAAGGTTGGCAACGCGCTCGGTCGTGGCGCTTCTGGAAAGGCCTATGCGGCCGGCTAATGCCTTCAGCGCAATGCGCGCGTCCTTCGAAAGTACTTCAAGAATCTCACGATCTTTTGCATCCAGCTCACGCATTGCAGCACCCGATTAGCTCGCCGTCTTTATGCCGGTCAGAACCGGCATAATGCCTGTTGATCCCGACCGTATGCAGGGTGTCGGTTTCGGTGGTGCATGACAAGCTATTGAAAAAACAATTTGCTCGCTCGGAACGTGATGATATGACAGACCTTTCCCACCCGGCACCTCGGTTTTCGGCAAGCGATGCAGAGGGCCTCGCAAAAGATTTCTTCAATGTCTCTGGCACTGCCACGCCCCTGGACGGGGAGCGTGATCGCAATTACCGGCTGGAGACTGGCGTGGATGCAGGCTGGATACTGAAAATCGTCAATGCCAGCGAGCCCAGGGTAGAAAGCGAGTTTCAAACCGCGCTGCTCGATCACCTGGCCGTGCACGGCGGGCATCTGGGCGTGCCTCACTTGCGGGCCAGCGTGGCTGGCGACTACCTGCCGTCGGTGACCGGTGCCACAGGTGAAAAGCACGCAGTGCGCCTGGTCAGCTGGTTGGCCGGCACGCCACTTGCCGAGGCCAGGCGCTCATTCGCACTGATGAGCAACTTCGGCCAGGCACTCGGCGAACTCGATCGCGCGCTGCAGGGCTTCATGCACCCGGGCGCCGTCCGCGACCTTGACTGGGATCTGCGCCATGCTGCGCGCTCCCGTTCGCGCCTGCACTTCATAAAGAGCCCTGAACGCCGGGCCATTGTCGAGCGCTTCATCACCCAGTTCGAACAGTCTGTACAGCCAAGGCTGGCTTCCCTGCGGGCCCAGGTGATCCACAACGATGCCAACGACTGGAACATCCTGGTCGATGCCGAAACTACCAGTACCGTGACTGGCTTCATCGACTTTGGCGATGCCGTGCATACCGTGCTGATAGCCGAGGTTGCGATCGCCAGTGCCTACGCCATTCTCGACATGGACGACCCGATCGGCGCCGCTGCTGCGCTGGTGGCCGGTTTCCATGAAAAGTACCCGCTGCAAGCGCAAGAGCTTGATGTGTTGTTCAACCTGATCGCCATGCGCCTGGTCATCAGCGTCACCTTTTCCGCTTCCCGGCATGACCAGACAGACGACAACCCCTACCTGGCGATCAGTGAAGCGCCTGCCTGGCGCCTGCTGGAACAGCTTGATGCGATGAACCCACGGCTGGCCACCGGCATCCTGCGCAAGGCCTGTGGTTTCGATGCCATCGAAGGCGCGGGTGATGTCCGCCGCTGGATTGCGGACAACCACAAATCCTTCGCCGACCTGGTACGCCCGTCTGCCGCCATCCTGAACAAGGTGATTGCCCCGTTTGGCGACGCCACCCACGAGATGACCATCGCCTCGGCTGAGCAGCGCCCTGCAGATGCAACCCGTTGGTGGGACGAGTTCTCTGCTGCTCACCAGGTGCCGCTGGCCATCGGGCCGTGGGGTGAGTTGCGCAGCATCTACACCGACAGCGCGTTCGAGTCCCGCTTCATCAAGGGGCAACGCCGTACACTGCATGTGGGTGTCGACCTGGTGATGCCAGCGGGTACGCCGTTGTACGCACCGGTCGCTGGCACTGTCAGAAGTGTGGAGGTTGAACCAGACCCGCTGGGGTATGGTGGCCTGGTGATGATCGAGCACACGCCACCCGGTTGCCCGCCATTCCTGACCCTGTGGGGGCACATGGCGCATGAAGCGCTCAGCCGCTTGAAAGCCGGTGACAAGCTCGAAGCTGGCGACCTGGTCGGCTACATGGGCACCGATCATGAAAACGGCGGCTGGATTCCCCACCTGCACCTGCAGATGACCACCGATACCCAGCTGAGCGCGAGCGAGGTCATTGGCGTGGGTGAGCCAGAGTACCGCGAAGTGTGGGCCGACCTGTTCCCCGATGCCTCGACCTTGGCGGGTATCCCGCCAGAGACCTACACCCAGCAAGGGCTTACCAAGGCCCAGATCATCGCCAGGCGCAAGGAACTGCTGCTACCGAACCTGTCGATTTCGTACAGCGACCCGATCAAGTTCGTGCGCGGTGATGGCGTATGGCTGATCGACAACTTCGGGCGCGCCTACCTGGACTGCTTCAACAACGTGTGCCACCTGGGCCATAGCCACCCCGACGTGGTCGAGGCCTTGACCCGCCAGGCTGCTCTACTCAACACCAACACCCGCTACCTGCACGACAACATCGTCGAATACGCCGAACGCCTGACCGGTACCCTGCCAGAGGGCCTTTGCGTAGCGTCCTTTGGTTGTTCGGGGAGTGAAGCCAACAGCCTCATGCTGCGCATGGCGCGCAACTACACCGGCAGTGACCAGGCGATCGTGCTGGACTGGGCCTACCACGGCACCACGCAAGAACTCATCGACCTTAGCCCTTACAAGTACAAACGCAAGGCCGGCAAGGGCAGGGCGCCGCATGTTCACGAGGCGGTGGTCCCGGACAGTTACTACGCGCCCGAGCACTGGCCAGTGGAACAGCACGGCAAGCGTTTTGCGGAGTCGGTCGCAGAGCAGCTGGATGCCATGCGCAAGGCAGGCAAGGGCCCCGGGTTCTTCCTTGCCGAGTCGATTCCCAGCGTGGCAGGCCAGGTGTTCCTGCCTGATAACTACCTCAAGGAGGTCTACGCCATGGTTCGCGCCGAGGGTGGGCTGTGCCTGGCCGATGAAGTACAGGTCGGGTTCGGCCGCGTCGGTAGCCACTGGTGGGCATTCGAGACCCAGGGCGTGGTGCCGGATGCCGTCACCATGGGCAAACCGATTGGTAACGGCCACCCGATGTCGGCGGTTGTGACCACCCGTGAGGTTGCCGATGCCTTCAACAACGGCATGGAATATTTCAATACCTTTGCCGGCAACCCCGTGTCGTGCGCGGTAGGCCTGGCGGTGCTCAATGCAATCGAGCGCGACCAGTTAAAAGAAAACGCCTTGAACGTCGGCAACTACCTGCTCGATGGTTTTCGCAAGCTTCAGCAGCAATTCGATGTGATTGGTGATGTGCGCGGGCTTGGGCTTTTCCTCGGCATCGTCCTGGTCACAGATCGCAAGTCGAAGGCGCCGGCCACGGCCCTGGCCCGGAAAGTGGCTGATGGAGCCAGGGAACGCGGCGTATTGATCGGCACTGAAGGCCCGCATGACAACGTGCTGAAAATGCGCCCTTCAATGATTTTCAGTCGGGGCAATGCCAACTTCCTTCTCGAGGTGCTGAAAGACAGCTTTGTGGCAGCCTTGAAGTAGCCCTCACAGATTGCACGGTCCCTGTAGATACTCTGTTGGCGGTCAAGCTTTTCTAAGGTATTCAGAGCTGAAAAGCTTGGCCGTATCAAATGGTTCACCGGTGCGGATATCCACCATGGCAATTGTGCCGGCAATGGCTCAATCGCTCAGGCTTGCCATTTCCTTGTAGGAGCAGCCTTGTGCTGCGAAGAGGCCGGCAAGGCAAAAGATCATCTTCGCCAGCTATGGCCTCTTCGCAGCACAAGGCTGCTCCTACAGGTACTTTGCATGGCTTGAAACCAGTGCCTCTTTGCCCCGGTTCAGGGGCTGGATCAGGTAATCGAGGATGGTCTGCTCACCGATGCGGACATCCATCGTGGCAATTTGTGCATCAGCACTGAAACCTGGGGCTGCTTCGCAGCCCTGTCGCGACACAAAGCCGCTCCTGCATCACGCCTTCTGCCGGTCTATGTCACGCCGCAACACCACTGCCGTGGTGATGTCGTCTACAGAGTCGTGGCACGCCACGGCGTCCCGTACACGGTTCAAATCATCGATCGTCCGTGCTTCGACCTCGACTATCAGGTCGAGCTGCCCGCTGACCGATGAAACCCGTTTTACCTGGGCGTTCTGTGCCAGCAGGTCCAACAACCCAAGCGCCGGTGTACGTTTCAGCGCTACCAGGATGATTGCCCGTATGACATTGGCATCGATTTCACCGATGTCGGCGCGATATCCGCGAATGACCCCGCTACGCTCCAGTTGCAAAACCCGCTCGCTGGTGGCACTTCTTGACAGGCCAACTCTTGCAGCCAGCGCTTTGAGCGCCACACGCGCTTCCTTGGAGAGTATTTCGAGGATTTCCCGATCTTTGACGTCTAACTCGCGCAATGCTGACACTCCCGCCTGATCACCGGTAAATGACTGGCCGCCCCGGAAAAGTGCAGTAGGCAAACCCGCCGAATACTTGCTTGTTTTTAGTGCATTGGCAGACACTACTCCAGTTTTCCAATGCCCAAAGTAGTGCCGGCATTGTGTCGGTCGATTCCGGCAATGTGCCAGCCGAACGCGCACATTGCAGGGTGATTTCAAGGTATCAGTGTGCAAAGCTCTCAGTGAAGGTTGGGGCCTCAAAACCCAAGACAATAAGAAATAGAAACTTCCAAGGAGTGCCTTGATGCTGGCAAGAAAAACCAGGATGCTACTGGCTTCCACCGCTGTTGCGGCGGCTGGGTTGTTCTCTCACGGTCTGGCGCACGCCGATGACTTGCAGGCCGTTCAAGCGTCAAAAGTACTGCGCGTGGCAATGAGCGGCCAGTACGCTCCCTTCAGCTTTGCCAATGAAAAGAATGAAATTGTCGGTTTCGACGCCTCTATTGGTGAAGCACTCGCTCAGCGTTTGGGCGTGAATATAAAAATTATTACCACACCGTTTGACGGCATTATCGCCGGGCTGCTGGCCAAGAAGTATGACGCTGTCATTGCCTCGATGACCATTACCCCCGAGCGGCTGAAAGCCGTTGACTTCGTGGGCCCTTATTACCATGCAGGCCGTACCATCGGCGTCAAGCAAGAGTCTCCGATCAAGGGGCTTGACGACCTCAAGGATGTCACCGTCGGCGTTACGCTGGGCGATTCGCATGACAAATGGGCGCGCACCCGCGGCAATCTTAAAGTGCGCACCTATAAAGGCTTGCCGGAAATGCTGGTGGACCTGGAAGCCGGTCGTATCGACGCGGTAGTAATGGACAGTATTCCGGTAATGGTTGCGGTAAAGGAGACCGGGCAGAAGGTGCGGATCATCAGCCTGCCGGACGAGCAGGGTGGTCGTGAAGGCCTGGGCATTGCCATTCGCAGAAACAACCCTGAACTCAAGGCCCAGTTGCAGAAGGCCCTGGAGGAGATCCTGGCCGATGGCACCTATGAAGAAATCTCCATGAAATGGGTGGGTAGCGACATTCGCTGATGCACACCTGGAGTGGCCTGACTGACTGTTTGGGTCGGGTTGGCTGAATTTTGTGAGTGATTTTTATGGACCTGTCATTGATCCATCGCACCTACCCGTTCTTCCTGGAAGCCGCCTGGGTAACTGTGCAGATCTCGTTGCTATCACTCTTGCTGGGTTTACTCCTTGCAATCGTTCTGGTGGCGTGCCGGTTATCACCATTTATTATCTTGCGGTGGGCAGCCAACATCTACGTCAGCGTATTTCGCGGTACACCCTGCCTGGTGCAGTTGTTCATTATCTATTTTGGTGGGCCACAAATAGGTATTGAGCTTGAGCCGTTTGCTGCTGCGGTGATCGGTTTAGGCATGAATATAGCGGCGTATATGTCGGAGTCCATTCGAGGGGCTATCGATAATGTCGACCCAGGCCAGGAGGAGGGCGCACGGTCGATTGGCTTCAGCCGCAGCCAGACGCTGTTGTTCATCATCATTCCCCAGGCAATGAAGCTGATGATCAGGCCGCTTGGCGTAAATGCCATCGGGCTGATCAAGGGTTCTGCCCTGGTGTCGGCCATTTCGGTAGTTGAACTGACCTACACCGCGCAGCGTTTTATCAGTTCAACTTACAAACCGTTCGAGATATTCATGGTGTCGGCGTTGCTTTATATCGTCATGGTCTACTCGGTCAAGTACCTGGTGGACATACTGGACCGGCGATACGCAACCCAGTGAGGAGTGCCAGTGGAAGGACTAAACCTGAGTGTCATCACGCCTTACTATGAAATGCTGGCAACCGGCCTGTGGTGGACGGTTGTCATGTTTCTCGGTTCCAGCGTCATCAGCCTGACGGTGGGTGTGCTATTTGCCCTGATCGACCTGTATGCGCCGAAGGCCATGGCACTGCCTGTACGGTTTGTGACCTGGCTGTTGATGGGCACGCCATTGTTGCTGCAACTGTATCTGATCTATTACGGGCTGGTTCAGGTCGGTATCGATATCCCGGCGCTGGCTGCGGGGATAATCGGGCTAAGCCTGCATTTTGCGGTGTACAACGCCGAGGTGATCAAGTCCGGGATCGAGGCGGTGGACCCAGGCCAGATAGAGGGCGCGCGCTCGATTGGCCTGAGCAAGGCCATGACCCAGCGCTACATCATCGTTCCGCAGGCCCTCAGAAAAACCATTGCGCCGCTGGGGAACAACCTCATTGTGTTGCTGAAGGACACTTCACTGGTGTCGATCATCGGTATCGCCGAACTCGTCTACAGCGCCCAGTTGGCTGTCAGCGAAACGTACAGCCCGTTTGAATTCTATATCGCCGTCGCAGTGATCTACTACGTGGCCAACCTGGTGCTCGAGGCTGGGTTGCATCTTATTGAAGCCAAGGTCGAGATGTCACGATGAACAACAACGCTATGGTAGAAGTGAAGGGCGCTCGCAAAGCCTACGGCACACTTGAGGTGCTGAAGGGCATCGACCTGTCGGTTTCGCGTGGGCAGATCTACGCCATCATCGGCCCGAGTGGCTCTGGCAAAAGCACCTTGCTGCGGTCGATCAACCATCTCGAAGTGCTCAATGACGGTGAAATCTGGCTGGATGGTGACCAGGTCAACCGCCCCTTGAAAGGCCGCGCCTTCGAGCAGCACATCAATCGGGTGCGCCAGCAAATGGGCATGGTGTTTCAACACTTCAATCTGTTCCCGCACCTTACCGTCTGTGAAAACGTCGCGATCGGGCCTGTGAAGCTCAAAGGCTACTCGAAAACTGCGGGCAGAGCGCTGGCCCTGGAGTACCTGCACAAGGTCGGGCTGGCTAACAAGATCGACGAATATCCTTCTCGCTTGTCTGGTGGGCAGAAGCAGCGCGTGGCCATTGCCCGGGCGTTGGCCATGCAACCCAAGGTCATGTTGTTCGATGAAGCGACCTCAGCCCTGGACCCGGAGCTTGTGGAAGAGGTGAACCTGGTGATGAAGCAACTGGCGGCCGAGCACATGACCATGTTGATCGTCACGCATGAGATGCGCTTTGCCGGCGAGGTTGCTGACCAGATCGTATTCATGGATGGTGGGGTTGTTGTGGAACAAGGGGCTCCTGGGGAAATCCTGAGGAATCCGGTGCAGGATCGTACCCGGGCTTTTTTGAAGAAGCATTTGCATGGCGGCTAGCGGGCCTACCGCTCAGGTGCTGGATAGCGGAGTGACGCTGAGGCGCGAAAAAATAATCAGTGTAGCTGTGTGGTAAACGCCTAAATTTGATAGCCTCCTATCATTTTGGAGGCTTCTCATGACAACCAACGCTCAGGCAAAACTCGCTGCACGCTATGGCGCACCGAACATTTCTGCGCTGCAACAATGGAATGACACCATCGACCAACTGCTCCAACACCGCAGCGTCAGGGCGTTCACTGATCAGCCTCTGCCCGAGGGTACGCTCGAGACCTTGGTTGCTGCCGCGCAGTCCGCGTCCACATCATCCAACCTCCAGGTCTGGAGTGTGGTTGCGGTGCAAGAGGGGGATCGCAAAGGCCGCCTCTCGGCGCTAGCCGGCAACCAGCCCTATATCCATCAAGCGCCACTGTTCCTGGTCTGGCTTGCCGATTTGTCCCGCGTCTCGCGCATTGCAGACCAGCATGGGGTAGAGCTGGAGGCTTTGCCATACCTGGAAAGCCTGTTGCTCGGCACCATCGACGCAGCGCTTGCGGCCCAGAATGCGGTCGTTGCGTTGGAGTCGCTTGGGCTTGGAAGCGTGTACATCGGCGGTATTCGTAACGACATCGAAGCCGTTGCCAAGGAACTGCAACTGCCGCCTCAGGTCTATCCGGTCTTCGGCCTCTGCGTTGGCTATCCATCGCCGGATCGGCCAGCCAAGGTGAAGCCGAGGCTGCCACAGGCAGCAGTGCTTCATCACGAAACGTACTCGGCTGCCGACGAGCAGGGCGTTCTAGCGGAATACGACAAGCGCCTGGGTGCTTTCTATCAACGCGAAGGCATGAAGGCTTCAGGCTGGTCGGCACAGGTGGTCAGCAGGCTGCGGAACGTTTCGAGCCTGCATGGGCGCGAGGAGCTGCTGGGGGAATTGAGCCGGATGGGCTTTGGCCTGCGCTGAACAGATCAGGTAAAGGGCTTTGCTCGCCATAGCTCGGCATCACGCTCTAGAATCTCATCCATTGGCTTGTCGTTCATGTGCGTAAGCAAAAGAGGCAATATATGGATCGCGAACGCGCCGGCTTTTCAGGAGAGCTGGATGCTCCCGCATTACCCAGTCAGGAGTCCGCGTTTCCGACAACCGCTTTGGAGCGTCTGCAGTTGGCGCTCGATGCGGGCGCGATCATTGGAACGTGGGTGTGGGATATTCGGCACAACCAGGTGACCGCAGATGAGCGGTTCTCGCGATCATTCGGGCTTCCTGCAGATAAATGCCTGGCGGGTATTCCGATCGAGGAAGCTTTTGCCTCGATTCACCCTGACGACCGTGATCGTGTCTCTGCCGATATCCAGGAGGCGATGAGCCGTGGCGGCGCCTACCGGTGTGAATACCGCGTCAGACAGCATGACGGCAGCTACCGCTGGATTGAGGCCAATGGCAGAGCTGAGCTAGACGAGCAAGGCGAGGCTGTTCGGTTCCCTGGCATTCTCATGGACATTGAGTCACGCCGGTCAGCGGAGGCTGAACGCGACAGGATGTCAGCGTTGCTGCGTACCTTCACGGCTGCTGTCCCGGGTGTTGTCTACGCAAAGGATCTCGAGGGGCGGCTGATTGTTGCAAATGACGGTGTCACCCGACTGGTCGGTAAACCACCAGAGCTGTATCTGGGCAAAACCGACCTGGAGTTTCTGGAAGACAAGGCCCAGGCACGCCAGGTCATGGAAACCGATCGTCATATCATGCATGGCGGGAAGGGCGCGCTGCAGATCGAAGAGCGTGTCGACATGCCGGATGGCACGGCTACCTACTGGCTTTCCGTCAAGGCACCCCTGTGCGACGAAGCAGGCGAGGTCATCGGGCTGATCGGCTCGTCCATCGATGTCACCGCGCGAAGAAATGCCGAGGCGCAGTTGCTTGAGCTTAACCGCACCCTGGAAGCGAAGATCGAACAAGCAGTGGCCGAGCGGGAAGCGGCGCAGGCGGCGCTACGGCAATCGCAGAAGATGGAAGCGGTCGGTCAGCTGACCGGGGGTATCGCTCACGACTTCAACAATTTGCTCGCGGGCATCACGGGAAGCCTTGAACTGATCAAGCTCCGCTTGAAGCAGGGGCGCATTGCTGACGTGGAACGTTACCTGACGGTGGCACAGGGTGCCGCACAAAGGGCAGCATCCCTGACCCACCGGCTCCTGGCGTTCTCTCGCCGCCAGACGCTGATGCCTGTTCATACCGATGTGAACACCCTGATCAGCGAAATGGAGGAGCTGATACGTCGGACAGTAGGGCCGGCAATCCAACTCAAGGTAGAGCTCCATGCAACCTCAAGTACCTGCCTGGTGGATCCGGCCCAAGTAGAGAACTCGCTGCTAAACCTGTGTATCAACGCGCGTGACGCACTGGAAGGCGGAGGGTCGATCGCCATCAGGACGTACAACGAGGAGCTTGTACAGGGGGCAGATCTTGACCCTGAACTGCCACCCGGCACGTACTTCACGATCTGTGTCGCCGATGACGGTGTCGGCATGAGCACCCAGACGTTAACGCGTGCATTCGAGCCTTTCTTTACCACCAAGCCTGTGGGGGCGGGTACCGGGCTCGGCCTGTCCATGATCTATGGTTTCGCCAAGCAGTCTGGCGGGCAGGTTCGGATCGAGTCAGAGGCGGGCCAGGGCACCCGCGTATTTCTGCAGCTACCCAGCCATGAGGTTGAGGTCGATGCTGCAGGTCGTGCCGAGCCATCGCCTGAGTCAGAACTGACCTCGTCAGGCGAAACGGTTTTGGTCGTCGATGATGAGCCTTCCGTCCGCATGTTTGTGAGTGAGTCGCTGGGCAGCTGCGGATACATCGTCATTGAGGCGACCGATAGCCTTGCGGGCCTGCAGTTACTCCGCTCGGATACCCGCATCGATCTGCTTGTCACAGACATTGGCCTGCCAGGAGGAATCGACGGCAGGCAAATGGCCAATACCGGCCGCAGCTTCAGGCCGGGCCTTCCCGTCTTGTTCATGACCGGGTATGCGCAACCGAATATATTGGACAACGCCCAGCTAGAGCCCAACACGGCTGTGCTGACGAAACCTTTCACACTCGAAGCGTTGACGTTGAACGTAAATGCGTTACTCATGAATTGATGATGCATAAGACACGCAAGCACCGTATCTCTTGGGGCATCAGAGCGTTACCCGATCATCGGCCACTACCCGGTTACGTCCATTCTGTTTGGCCAGGTACAAGCGCTCGTCAGCGCGCTTGAGGATGGCCGGGGCACTGGGGGTGTCTGCGTCCCGGCAGGCCACACCGATGGAGATAGTCAAGGTGCCGATCTGCGCCACCGCTGTAGCGTTGAGCGTTGTGCGGATCCGCTCGGCGACTTCCCAGGCCGTGCTCAGCGCGGTGTTCGGCAGCAGCAGGCAGAATTCTTCGCCACCCGCCCGGCACGGCAGGTCCCCGGCCCGCGTGCAGTCGCGGATCACTTGCGCGACCCTTTGCAACGCCAGGTCACCCACATCGTGACCAAAGTTGTCGTTCACCCGCTTGAAGTGATCGACGTCCAACGCCAGTGCCGAATACGGCTGTTGGCTTGCATCAAGCGCCTGGAGTGCCGCGTTCATCGCACGCCGGTTGGCCAGGCCGGTCAACGGGTCGGTGTCGGCGGCGGCGTTCAAGCTGCCGATCTTCTGTTGCAGTTGCTGCGACTGCACTACCAGCGCCTGGCGGATCGCCGCCGCCTCGGCGTACCAGGCGTTGATCGCGGACAGTTCAGCGGTGGCATTCGGCGTCGAAAGGTCGATGGCATGGCCGGCCAGAGCGCGCAGGGGGCGCGTGATCAGCATGACGCCGAGCAGTATCAGGACCAGACCGATCACCCCAGCCGGGATGATCCTGACCAGCATGTCGCGCATCAGTTTGCCCAGTGGCGCCAGTGCCTGTTCCCGGGGTTGCTGGACGACTACGGCCCAGTTGGAGCCCTGCACGTGCGCGAACCCGGCGAGCATCGGTATCCCATGGTAGTTGACCGTCTCCAGCGGGCCGTTGTCACCGAGCAACGCCTTGTCCACCGTCTCGCTCCAGCCGAGCACTTCACCGATTCGCTGCTGATCGGGGTGGTAAAGCAACCGGCGGTTGCCATCGGCGACGAAGGCGAAGGCACCCTCGAGGTGGTGTTCACCAATCAACGAATGCATCACGCCACGCTGTTGCAAGAACACGGAGCCGCCGACTAGCCCTAGATACTCGCCTGTGGGGCTGAAGACAGGCTGGGAGACGAAGACGATCAGCTTGCCGCTGGTTGAGGTAAAAGCCTGGCTGACCATGGGGCGACGCACGTTCAGCGCCTGGTGCAGTTCATCGGAGGTGACGGTCGAGCCGATCGGTACCGCAGGCGGGTAAGCCTGCAATACCTTGCCCGCAGGGTCGGTGATCAGCACGGTGTTCAACTCCGAGTCCTGGGCCTGCAGTCGGCGTGCTTCTTCCTCGAGCAACGCTCGATTGGCAAAGTCGCTGCCCAGGCGTTGGCTGCTGTACTTCAGGCGTTCATTGACCGAGTACAGAAACTGATCGATGCTCGAGGCGACCTTGAAGGCATAGGCACGGTTAGCCTCCAGTGCCGAGTGCACCAGCGCATCGCGTTGCACACTGTAGGCCGTGATCAGACTGTTGCAGAGGGTACTCAGCACGGCGAGCAGGACAAAGCCAAGAACCAGGCCACGCAGACCGATACGCGATGACAGCACCTTGCTCATGAGTACGCCTCGTCCCTCGCTAGCTGGAAAGTTCGGCACAAGCTTAGACGGGTATGGCAGCAAAGGTGCATCTGCGCGGGGGGTGAGCCGTCAGGCCAGAAACTCCGAATCAGCAGGGCAAGCCGGCTGCTTGTCCTGCTGGATGTTGCTGTACACGGCAACCCCGCACACGCAAGCCAGGCCGACACTGGCAAGCAGGATGTCGCCCAGCAACATGCCTGTGACCAACACCAGCACGCTGATGCGAAAGAGGGTTGTCATGACTGCCTCCGATGCAGTTCGATATCAGAACCCTGACCATACCGGCGCTGCCGAAATTGTGCAGCCCACTTGCGCGCCTGCGGCCGTGTTTACCTGTGAAATGGCAGAACGGACCTATTTGGCAGGGTATGGAATGCTGGTTGGCGGTATCCTGAAAGCCCCAGCCTCAGGTGCACCGATCATGCGCACAATGATGCTTTTATTGGCAATCACGGCAGTTACAGGTTGCCAGTCGCCGCTGCCAACCGCCAATCCTCAGATGGCCTGGGTCGATTTCTCGGTGCCATTTCCCAATGACAGGTTACTGATGGCTGAACGGCTGGATAAGCAACGGTTGAGCGACGGGCGCTTCTTTCAAGTGAGCCCGGGCAGCCATGAGCTGATCGTCAGGTTCGATTATGAAGTGGGCGGTGGCGGGGGGCTGAGCCTGATGGGCGGCACCACTGTGCGCGAATGCTACCTGACGGTCCCTTACGCCAACTTCCAGGCAGGCCAGCGCTATGTGCTGGAGGGGAGGTCGATGGCGCTAACTCCTGAAGCGCGTTTGTACGACGCCAAGGGGGAGGTGGTTGCAGAGGTCAGCGAATTCTATTGCCTGTAAGGGGCAGGGTTTCATGCAACACGTGGTAGAGCCAGCCGGCGTTCGGCTGTGTGGTGAGTGGCCAGCACAAGCTTGCCCTGATCTCACCCCGGTTTAGTTTGGTTGAAGTAAACGGCCATGCCCGCCAGGCATAGCTGTTAGATCTTTGGCAGGTCTTCCGTCACACCATCGCTGTGCAAAGCTGTACCCGAGTTGGCAAAACAATAACAACAAGGGTAGCGATCATGAATGCAGATATGGGCACGGCACGTCCGTTGACTCGCAAAGAGCGTACAACTGCAATTGTAGGTGTCTGTTCCGGCAACCTGGTGGAGTGGTACGACTTCTTCATCTATGCCTACACATCAATCTATTTCGCCTCACTGTTCTTTCCGGCGGGCGATCAGACCAGCCAGCTATTAGCCACCGCCGGTATTTTTGCGGTCGGTTTCTTCATGCGCCCGCTGGGTGGCTGGATATTCGGTTATATCGCCGATACGCGTGGTCGCAAGATATCGATGATCATCTCCGTGTTCATGATGTGCGGTGGGTCGTTGATGATCGCTGTCATGCCTACCTACGCCACTGTCGGTGTCGCGGCGCCGGTCCTGTTGGTGGTCGCCCGCTTGATGCAAGGGCTATCGGTCGGTGCAGAGTATGGCACCGGCGCGACCTACATCAGTGAGGTATCACGCGCTGGGCGCCGCTCGTTCTATGGCTCGTTCCAGTACATGACCATTATCGCAGGGCAACTGCTGGCGCTGTTGACGGTGGCAGTGCTGCAGCTGGTGCTGTCTGAACAGGACCTGAAAGCCTGGGGTTGGCGAGTGCCGTTCCTGATCGGCGCGCTGGCCTCGATCGTGGTGGTGTACCTGCGCCGGACCATGCGCGAAACAGCCACTGCGCAAGGTATGAAGAGCAAGGAGGCGGGTTCGCTCAGAGGCCTCATGCAACACAAGCGCGCTGTACTGCTGACCTTCACAATCACCATCGGTTGTTCTCTGTACTTCTATACCTTCACTGCCTACATGCAGAAATTCCTGGTGGTGAGTGTCGGTATTCCGGCACCGACAGTGAGCATCATCATGGCTTCGGCGCTGGTGATCTTCATGTTTGCCCAGCCGGTTTTCGGCATGCTTGCGGACAAGATCGGCGTACGCCGCAACATGATAATTTTCGGTCTGCTGTCCACGTTCCTGGTCATACCCCTGTTGTCAGCGATCAAATCTGTTCAGAACCCGCTGAGTGCATTCGCGCTGGTGGTCGCCGGGTTGCTCATTGCAGCTTTCTATACGCCGGTTACTGGCGTGCTGAAAGCAGACTTCTACCCGCCAACCGTTCGGGCCCTTGGTGTAGGGCTGCCTTATGCGGTAGGTGCTGCAGTGTTCGGGGGTTCCGCTGAATACGTGGCGCTGAGCTTCCGCTCGCTGGGCATGGAGCAGTACTTCTATCTGTATGTCGCAGCCATCGGTGCCATCACCCTTGTTTCCTCTCTGTTGATGCCAGACCTCTCCAGACATGGATACCTGGATGGCGATGGCAAGGTCGAGGAGAACATTGGGGTTCGCAAATTCATGGGACGCAAATCCACGCCATCCCACATCAGCCATTGAGGTGAGGCGAGCATGAATAGCGAAGTGAAGAAGATCGTACGCTTCGACGTCTGGTACCACCCGGTGATGGCCCAGACGCTCGAAGCCTCAGCCGATGTGGTGTTGCAAACCGTACCTCGTGACCAGGCGCCCGGGCTGATCATGCAAGCGCTGCGCAGTTGCCAGGTCTACCAGGTGCCATCCGCGCGCGATGAGCTGCCACCTGCATGGCATGTGACGGAACGTTTACTCAACCAACTGCCAAACCTGCTCTGTGTCTCAACCAATGGGGCCGGTTATGACACCGTCGACGTCGATGCCTGCACCCGTGCCGGAGTTCTGGTGGTGAACCAGTCCGCTGCCAATGCCCAATCGGTAGCGGAGGCAACCATCGGACTGATGCTCGACAGTGCGCGGCGCATCAGTGAATCGGATCGGCGGTTGCGCAGGGACCGAGGTTTCTCGCGCGAAGATTTGATGGGCTTCGAGCTCTCAGGGAAAACGCTGGGTCTGGTCGGTATCGGTGAGATAGGTAAACGGGTAGCGCGTATCGCCCAGGCCCTGGGCATGCGTGTCATCGCCCATGATCCGTTACTGACAAGCGAGCAGATCGATCAGCGAGGCGCAACAGGCTGCGAACTGGGGACGCTTTTGCAGCAGAGTGATGTCGTGTCGTTACATTGCCCCCGCCTGGCTTCGACGCTGAACATGATGAACGCAACAACGTTTGCGTCCATGCGCAAGGGCGCCATTTTTATCAATACGGCGCGTGGCGGCCTGCATGACGAGGCCGCACTTCATGCGGCGCTGGCCTGTGACCACCTTGGGGGCGCGGGTATCGACGTCTGGGACGAAGAGCCGCCAGCCCTCGATCATCCATTGCTTGGGCTTGATAACGTGGTGGGCCTTTATCACACCGCAGGGGTAACCCGTGAGGCCCGTCTGCGCATGGGGCTATGGGCAGCGGAGCAAATTCTGCAGGTGCTGCGCGGGGAGGAGGGGCCACGTATGGTCAACCCGCTAGTGTTTGCAGCCTATCGACAACGGCTGCAGGCCAGTAATCATTCGTCAGCCTAGGGTTCATCGGGACGCGCCCTGGCGGATCAACTGATTCGCCAGGCGTATTACGCCGATCAGGACGAAACCTGCCAACACCCCCTCCAAGCGGATGAACCCGGGCGAAGGGCTGACGTTGACGTACGTATCAGGCACCATCACTACCAGATACACGAGGGAAAATTGGGTGCCGGCGTAAGCGTATGAGCGGTTGCTGTTCTCGATGTGCCGCCCGACCATCACGCCGATGCACATTGCCAGGGTCATGGCGATCCAGTTCGAGCCTACCAGCCATAAAGCCAGCCCTGCACAGGCAGCGCCCGCGCAACAGCCTGCCAGGCGATGAACATTGCGCAGCGTCACTGCGCGGCTACCTGGCAAGAGCGCCCCAGGTGGCACCATCATCACGGCCATGACGGTGATAGCTGCCTGGCTCAATCCCGCCACCTCCAGCCAGATACCCAAGGAAGGGATCAACGCTAACGCCAGGCCTGCCTGCAGCACATGACCTGAAAGGCAACGGTCAAGGTCCGGTTCGCTCACGCGCGCGCCAGATCGGGAAGATAACCCACCATCGGGAAACATCTTGCGTACAGTACGGCCGGAGAGCATGGCTACGAACCAGCAGGCAAGGGTGCCGCATGCCACTTCCTCCAGGCGGGTTCTGGCTATCTCGATCACAGATGGGCCACCCGTCGCGTCAAATCCGGAGATAGCCACCATGGCGAATGTCAGCCCGGCAAACAGCCAGGCGTAACCATGCTCATGGCGGATGGCGCACCACAGTGTGCATGCGCCGACCAGCCCTATGACGGGACCAAGACAATGCACGCTTATTTGCAGTTGAGTCAGTAGCGCTGCTGCGGCCAAGCCGCCTGCGGCAGTGCCGATGATCCGGAGCCCGCCACGGTAAACGCAGTCATGCAGACTTGAACGCATCACCATGTAGCCACTGAACGCAGCCCAGCCAACATTATCGACAGCCAAGTAATGCGCCATGCCGATAGCCAACAACACGGACAGCAGCGTCTCGGCTTCGTCCAGCAAGCGTTGGGGGAGGCGGTCCGGGTTGGAGAACTCTTTACCTATCCCCTGGGTGAATTGCGCGAGGCTCGACCACAGTGTGAATCTGAATGGCATGATCTAGATCCTGATCCGTTCCGTCCGGGCGTGCTTGCAGACAGGATAGGTCAAGGATGATTGCGGTGGCCTGAGCACCAGAGCGCGCGTTGATGAGGTCGCAGCAATGCATTGCACGCCTGCAGGATGTGCTCCTGGATCCAGGTTTCATCGAAATGCGCCTTGCTGAGCCGCAGGCTGTTGGCGCTTTCGATAATCGCAACGATCGCCACCGAGGCTTTGGAGGGCTCATCCACGCGGTACTGGCCTGTCGCACAACCTTTCTGAATGATGCATTCCACAGGTTGGGCCAGGCGCGCACTCGCCCGGTCCAGCCAGCGCCGGTGGCTGGTTTCAAGGTGCCTGACCTCGTGTCGCAGGATCAAATCTTCCTGTGGGACGGTGACTTGCCGCTCGAGTGAGAAACACACATATCCCTTCAGGTCGCGTGGACATACGCTCGCATGCCACGCCTGAAGACGTTTTTCGACGATGTCCAGGACCACATTGAGCAGCAGATCCTGTTTGCAGTCGACGTGATGGTAAAGGCTGCCTGGGAGTATTCCGACACGTTGCGCCAGTTTTCGCATGGTCATGGCGGTATAGCCTATTTCAACCATCAGCTCTGACGCGGCCTGCATGACAGGTGCAGGGCATGTACGGGCGGCCTCAGCCATACGCCGGCAACCTGGACGGGGCACGCAGCAGCCGGCAGATCAAGCGCTTGCAGCCCTTGCACGGTGGCAGGGCTGCGCCATTCATGGAGCACATACGACACCTCTTCGACAGGTGCCCCCGATACAGATTACCCCTGCGCGTCAGAACAGTGGTCGCGTGCTGTAACGGGAGCATGAACTGGACCCTTCAACCCGCCTGCAGCAAGATTGCCCGGGCACGCAGGATCACCGGAGCGTCGACCATCTGGCCATCAAGGGTGAAAACGCCGGCGCCAGCTTCGGCCTGCTCGACCACCCGTCGAGCCCAATCCAGCTCGTGATGCGAGGGTTTCAGGGCATCGTGGATTACCTGGACCTGGCTTGGGTGAATGCACAAGGCACCGCCAAAACCCATGTCCCGTGCGAACCGGACTTGACGCTGCAAGCCGTCGATATCCTGGATGGCGGGGAACACACCGTCCAAGGGCGCGGCCAGTCCCGCGACCCGGCTATGTAGCAGCACTGCATAACGGGCATGCCCCAGCACGTGCTCGGCTGCTGCGCTACCCGTGCTGAGGCCAAGGTCCAGGCCCAGGTCCAGGCTGCCAAATGACAACCTGTCTACGCCAGCCGCTGCCGCCAGGGATGGTAGGGCAGCCAGGCCCTTGGCACTTTCGATGATTGGCCACACCGCCTTGCCAGTGGCATGGGCGCGATCTATCTGGTCGACGCTTTCAGCCTTTGGCAGCAGAATGCCGATGACCCCGGCATGACGCCGGCAAAGCGAGAGGTCAGCCTCGTGGGCCCAATGACCAGGCGCATTCACCCGAACCAGCACCTTGGCCTGCGGATGATCGTTGAGGAACTGGTCGAGGTTGTTGCGCGCCTGCTCTTTCAGCGTCTCTTCCACAGCGTCTTCAAGGTCGACAATGACCCGGTCGGCGCCACTGGCCAAAGCTTTCGGAATGCGTTCTGGTCGAGTAGCGGGAACGAAAAGCGCGCTACGGACTGGTTGTTGTGTCATCGGCGTGCCTCCTGGACGAATTCGATCTCGCCGACCTGGGCCTGGCCTGCCTGATTGCCAGCCCAGACTTGGGCTTTACCCTCACCGATCAATCGGCCACCGACATCGAACGCGTCAGGGCAGATCAAGGGACGAACACCACGGAAGCTGAATCGACGCACTGTCAATTGAGGGTTCGCCCGTACAAATGCTTGCACGTTCAGCGTTGCGATCAGGGGGCCGTGCACCACCAGGCCAGGGTAACCTTCGGTTTCGGTCACATAAGGCCAATCATAGTGAATGCGGTGGCCGTTGAACGTCACTGCCGAATAGCGGAACAGCAGCGTCGGGGTTGGCTGAACGTGGAGATGCCAGTCTCCCTGCGGCATCGGCTCGGTTCCGCCCAGTTTGGGTGGCGAGGGCTCACGATAAACGATGTCCTGTTCCTCGATGAGCGCCTGCTGGCCGTCTTGCACGTACTCATGTTGTACGGTGACAAACAGCAACGCCCCCGTACGCCCATGCTTTTCCTGAACGTTGAGGATGGTCGAACGGCGGGATACCTGGGCATCGACGCGCAGCGGGTGCAGGAACTCCAGGCGGCCACCTGCCCACATGCGGTTGCGGTTATCTGCCGGGGGCAAGAAGCCGCCTCGCGCTGGATGACCGTCCCCACCAAGCCCGGAGTGCTCGACGGCGTCCTGGAAGAATGCCCAGTGCCAGAGTTCGGGCAGGGGGGCACCCGGAGCTGGCGCTGGCTCACCCAAGGTTGCGGCAATGCGTTTTACCAGGTTATGGCTGATGCAATCGTGCACGGTCTCACTGCGACCGATCCACGTTTCAGGTGCTGATGTGGTCATTGTTTTTGTCCTGTTACAGCGTGGAGGTGAGTTCTGGCAGGATATCGAACAAGTCGCCGACCAGTCCGTAATCGGCCACCTGGAAGATCGGCGCTTCTTCATCCTTGTTGATCGCGACAATGACCTTGGATTCCTTCATGCCCGCCAAATGCTGGATCGCGCCGGAGATACCGACCGCGATGTACAACTGCGGGGCCACGATCTTGCCGGTCTGGCCGACCTGCATGTCGTTGGGAACAAAGCCTGCGTCTACTGCGGCGCGTGATGCCCCAACTGCCGCGCCCAGCTTGTCGGCCAGGCGGTACAGGTGGCTGAAATTGTCGCCGTTGCCCATGCCGCGGCCACCGGAAACAACGATGTCTGCCGCGGTCAGCTCGGGGCGATCGGACGTGGCCAGTTCTTCGCCGACAAACGCCGATATGCCTGTATCACGCGCGCCAGCCAATGCCACGATCGGCGCACTACCGCCTTCTGCCGGCAGGGCCTCAAAGCCGGTGGATCGTACGGTGATGACCTTGACTGCGGCGTCCGACTGCACGGTGGCGATGGCGTTACCCGCATAGATCGGGCGCTTGAAGGTATCGGCAGACTCGACCGAAATGATTTCGGAGATCTGATCGACATCCAGCAACGCTGCGACCCGTGGCAGGATGTTTTTGCCGTTGCTGGTGGCAGGGGCGAGTACATGGCTGAAGTCGCGACCCAGGTTGGCCACCAATGGCGCAACATTTTCCGGGAGCTGGCGCGCGTAGGCAGCGTCGTCTGCCATTAGCACCTTACTCACTCCCGCGATCTGCGCAGCCGCGAAAGCGACACCGGAAACGTCCAGTCCCGCGACCAGGACCACGACTTCCCCTCCGATCTGGCGGGCTGCAGCCAGAGTATTCAAGGTCGGCGCGGCGAGTGTGTGATTGTCGTGTTCAGCTACTACCAGGATAGACATCAGATTACCTTCGCTTCGTTCTTCAGCTTCTCGACCAGTTCGGCCACCGACTTGACCTTGATACCCGCGCTGCGCGCAGCTGGCGCTTCGACTTTCAGGGTCGTGTTGGTGGAGGCGAGGGAAACGCCGAGGTCGTCAGGCTTGACGGTCTCCAGCGGCTTCTTCTTGGCCTTCATGATGTTCGGCAGCGACGCATAGCGTGGCTCGTTCAGACGCAGGTCGGTGGTGACGATGGCTGGCAGGTTCAGCGACACGGTTTGCAAGCCACCATCGATTTCACGGGTGACGTTCAGCTTGTCGCCAGCAACGATGACCTTGGAGACGAAGGTGCCCTGGGCGTAGCCGGTCAGCGCGGCCAGCATCTGGCCGGTCTGGTTGTTGTCGCTGTCGATGGCCTGCTTGCCAAGGATGACCAGCTGCGGCTGCTCTTTGTCGACAACGGCTTTCAGCGCTTTGGCTACGGCCAGGGAGCTCAGCTCATCGACGGCTTCGACCAGGATGGCACGGTCGGCGCCTAGCGCCAGGGCGGTACGCAGTTGCTCCTGGGCGGCGGGCGGGCCCACGGAGACGACCACGATCTCGCTCGCCACGCCTTTTTCCTTCAGGCGTACGGCTTCTTCCACGGCGATTTCGCAGAAGGGGTTCATGGACATCTTGACGTTAGCAAGGTCGACGCCGGCGTTGTCCGCCTTGACGCGGACTTTGACGTTGTAATCGACCACACGTTTGATAGCGACCAGCACTTTCATAAGCAGTAATACTCTGTTCTTGAGCTCTCACAACAGGCGGTAAAAAGAGGGGTCAGATGCCCCCTGAAGCGCGCAGCTGTTGAATTCGTTCATGCGTCAGGCCAAGTTCGGCAAGGATGTTTTCGCTATGCTCGCCAAGCGCGGGCACCGGGCCCATGCGTGGTGCAAAGGCATTGCTGGTGGCGGGCGGGAGCAGGCTGGGAACGCTGCCTGCGGCCGTGTCGATGCGCCGCCAGCGGTCTCGGGCTTTCAGTTGTGGGTGCTCCCAGACGCCCTGCATGTCGTTTACCTTGGCGTTGGCAATGCTGGCCTGATCCAGCCGCTGAATAACGGTATCGAAGCTCAAGGGGGCGAAAGCCTCGATGATCAACGCGCGCAGGGCGTCGCGGTTGGCCACGCGTTTGAAGTTGGCAGAAAACCGATCGTCATCAGCCAGCTCCGGTCGGATCAGCACATGCTGGCAGAACAGCTGCCACTCCCGTTCGTTCTGCAGGCCGAGCATCACGGTGCTGCCATCGCCAACAGGGAATGGACCGTATGGATAGATCGTGGCGTGCGCTGCACCAGCGCGAGGCGGTGGCGGGGCTCCTTCGTAGGCGTAGTAGAGCGGGTAATTCATCCACTCCACCAGGCTCTCAAGCATCGAAACTTCAACGTGGCTGCCGATGCCGGTTTTTTCCCGCAACAATACGGCCGAGAGGACGCCCGTGTAGGCATACATGCCGGCAGCGATATCCGCTATCGAGTTGCCCGCCTTGGCCATCCCGTCTTCGCCGGGGCCACCGGTGACCGAAAGAAAACCGCCTTCGCTCTGAATCAGCAGGTCATAGGCTTTTTTCTGCTCGTAGGGGCCCCCAGCGCCATAGCCGGAGATGTCGCAGACGATGAGCCGCGGGAAGCGCTCGTGCAATTGCTCGAAACTCAACCCAAGGCGCGCGGCCGCGCCTGGCGCAAGGTTCTGCACCAGCACATCGGCTTGCTCCAGTAGCTGGCCAAGGATGTCCTCGGCGATATCCTGCTTGAGGTCAAGGGCCAGGCTTTCTTTCGAGCGGTTGGTCCAGACGAAATGCGAGGCCAGGCCGTTGACCCGCTGATCGTAACCACGGGCGAAGTCGCCACTGCCCGGGCGTTCGACCTTGATCACCCGGGCGCCCAGGTCAGCCAGCTGACGGGTACAGAAGGGCGCTGCGATCGCATGTTCGAGGCTGATGACAGTTATGCCGTCAAGTGGGCGAATGGGCTGACTCATGATTGTTGTCTCTCTTGTTATGGCAGGCCCTCGCGGTTGGCGAGGGGGCCCCGGGTCAGAACGAACGTGGCAGTTCCAGCAGATGTTCGGCCACGTAGGACAAGATCAGGTTGGTTGAAATGGGCGCGACCTGATAAAGGCGGGTTTCGCGGAACTTGCGCTCGACGTCATATTCATTGGCAAAGCCGAAGCCGCCGTGGGTCTGCAAGCATGCGTTGGCGGCCTCCCAGCTGGCTTTGGCCGCCAGGTACTTGGCCATGTTGGCGGCGGCGCCAGCGTTGCGGCCGCTGTCGTACTCGGCGCAAGCACGCCAGCGCATCAGGTCGGCGGCTTCGATTTCGATGTGGGCTTCAGCGATGGGGAACTGCACGCCCTGGTTCTGGCCGATCGGGCGGCCGAATACCACGCGATCACGGGCGTACTGGCTGGATTTTTCGATGAACCAGCGGCCATCGCCGATGCATTCGGCGGCGATCAAGGTACGCTCGGCATTGAGCCCATCGAGGATGTAGCGAAAACCCTTGCCCTCTTCGCCAATCAGGCTGCTGGCAGGGATTTCCAGGTTGTCGAAGAACAGCTCGTTGGTTTCGTGGTTCACCAGGTTGGCAATCGGCTGTACGGTCAGGCCGTTACCAATGGCTTCACGCAGGTCGACCAGGAAAATCGACATGCCATCGACCTTCTTGGTGACCTCGGCGAGCGGGGTGGTGCGCGCCAGGAGGATCATCAAGTCAGAATGCTGGACGCGAGAGATCCACACTTTCTGGCCATTGACCACATACTTGTCGCCTTTGCGAACCGCCGTGGTCTTGATCTTGGTGGTATCGGTACCGGTGGTCGGCTCTGTCACGCCCATCGACTGCAGGCGCAGCTCGCCACTGGCCAATTTGGGCAGGTAGTAGCGCTTTTGCTCTTCGCTGCCGTTACGCAGCAAGGTGAACATATTGTACATCTGGCCATGGATGGTGCCGGAGTTGCCGCCGCAGGCGTTGACTTCTTCAAGAATCACCGACGCCTCGGCCAGACCCAGGCCGGAGCCGCCAAACTCCTCGGGTATCATCGCCGACAGCCAGCCGGCCTCAGTCATGGCTTTGACGAAGGCTTCAGGGAAGCCTTTTTCTTCGTCGACCTTGCGCCAGTATTCGGCCGGGAAATCGCCACACAGGGCACGTACACCCTCACGAATGGCGTTGAGTTCTTCTTGATTGTTGTCGATCATCATCATTCTCCAGGGTGGGACAGGCCGGCAGCGTCATCGTGGTTCGGCCGCCGGCCCGACCCTGTAACACGGTCAAATAGGCTGGAAGCCAAGGGCGGCGCGGAAACGGTTCTTGATGTATTGGCCATCACGCGGCGGAAGTACACGTGGCGGGTTTTCGGCTTTGATCTTCACAGTGGCCAGCTTGACCCCGTCCCGATTGGCGAAACGCTCACGCAGGGCTTGGACCCCGTCCATTTCACGAATTTCCTGGGTCCAGGCAAAGCCACAGGTTTCAGCGACCCGGTCCAGCTCGATGCCGAAGCCGGCGTGGCTGACTTGCATGCCGGTTTCACCAAAGTGGCCGTTGTCCAGCACCACGATGGTCAGGTTTTTCGGCTGCTGCAGTGCAACAGTGGCCAGTGCGCCGAACCCCATCAGCAGCTCACCGTCACCAGTGACAACCACCACGCTTTTGTCCGGCTGCGCATTGGCGAGGCCCAAGCCCACGGTAATGGCACTGCCCATGGCCGCCCAAAGGTAGTAGTTGTTGTCGTGGTCACCCGCGGCCATCACATCATAGGAGGCAGAGCCCAGGCCGGTGACGACGAGCACATCATTGCGATCGGCGAGCAAGGTACGCACGACCTCTCGGCGGCAAAGCACGTGGTTGGCGCTTACTTGACCCATTTCTTTTCTCCGATCAGGCGCTGACCAAGCAGCAGGGCGGTGGCGGCATCGCCGTTGAAGGCCATGGTGGCGGCGCCATGCAGCAGTGGGGCCACATCCTCAGGTTTGTCAGCGCGCCAGGTCATCACTTTCATCAGGTTCAGGGAGGCTTCAGTGGCCTGACCCATCGGGTTTTGCCAGGCGTTGAATTCAGCCCAGTCACCCCGCATGGTCACTACCATCAGCAGGGGGAAACCAGCGCAGTTCTGCAAGGCGAGGGTGTTGATGCAGTTGCCGACACCGCTCGATTGCATCAGCAGCGCGCCGCGCTCCCCACCCAGCCAGGCGCCGGCCAGGTAGCCAATGCCTTCTTCTTCCGTGGTGAGCACAACGGCCTTGATGTCGGGGTCTGCATAGGACATGCGAATGGACGCCGAGTGGCCAGCGTCCGGTACGAATACGACGTGCTTGACGTCGTGGGCCTTGAGAACACGGAACACGTCCTCTTGCCAGTTCTGTTCAGCTTCTTGCGATGACATGGGTATCTCCCGGCAGTGCTGCTTTTGTTTTTTCTCATCATGCGGCGAGATGCAGCGCAGGACGACTACCGTTTTTTTCTTTGAGATATGCCGTAGCGGCATAGGTGAGGGCATGCCACAGGTCATCGAGGTTGAGTGCGACTGACTGCCGCGTCATGTGAAGCATCGCCCGGGCAGGCCCGCCAGTGGCTATATAAAGCGGGCATAGCTGTTAGACGCGCTCAGCGCTTCTGGGCAGCAGGTGAAAACGTTAGGTTGCCTGCTCGGTCGCGGCTGCGCCGCTATCGAATCAAAACAACAATAAGAACGAGGATTTTCCATGTTGCTTCGTTACCTGCGCACGCTCGCCGGGTGGCTCACCGCTGCAGAGTCGCCATTGGCCGATACACCATCCTCACCATGCTGTTTCCGGCATCTTGCACTGTCCTACTTCGTTCCGTAGTGCACCGCTCTGGCGGTGACGGTCCCTATTGGTTGAAAAAAGGTGCTCAATGAAATTCAAACTACCGCTGGCGGGCTGGATACTGCTCGCCATGTTTTTTGGCGTGGTGATCGGCTATGTCATTTTCCTCACCAGCCCTGACAAGGCAGCTGCTACCGAGACTGCCGGGTACATTTCGGTGATATCGGACGTATTCCTGAGGCTGATCAAGATGCTGATCGGGCCGCTGGTCTTTTCCACCTTGGTGGTGGGGATTGCTCACATGGGCGACGCCGGTGCGGTGGGTAGAGTCTTTGGCAAGGCGATGATGTGGTTCCTGACTGCTTCGCTGCTCTCATTGGCGGTGGGCCTGATGATGGCCAACATCCTGCAGCCAGGGCATCATCTGGCACTGCCTTTGCCGGACGTGAGCGCAACCACTTCCCTCCAGACATCTGCCTTCACCCTCAAGGCGTTTGTCACGCATCTGGTGCCCAGGTCGTTCGTCGAGGCCCTGGCCAACAACGAGATCCTGCAGATTGTGGTGTTCTCACTGTTCTTTGGTGTAGCCCTGGCGGCCCTGGGCGAAAAAGCCAAGGGTCTCGTGCGCCTTGCCGACGAGTTGGCCCAGGCCATGCTTCTCATTACGGGCTACGTCATGAAGCTGGCACCGCTGGCTGTCATGGCAGCGATGGCCGCCACAGTCGCGGTTAACGGGCTGTCGATCCTCGCAACGTTCGCGGTGTTCATGCGCGACTTCTACCTGGGGCTGATGGTGCTTTGGCTGTTGCTGATAATGGCTGGGGCGCTGTTCCTGGGCCGGCGGGTTTTCGCGCTTCTGGCGCTGATCAAGGAGGCCTTCCTGCTGGCGTTCGCCACGGCGAGTTCCGAGTCGGCTTATCCCAAACTGCTCTCGGCGCTGGACCGATTCGGAGTAAGCCGCAAGATTTCCAGTTTTGTCATGCCCATGGGCTATTCCTTCAACCTCGATGGCTCGATGATGTACTGCACCTTCGCTGTGCTGTTCATCGCCCAGGCATACGGCATCGAGATGACCCTTGGTACGCAGATCCTGATGCTGCTGACGTTGATGCTTACATCCAAGGGGCTTGCCGGGGTGCCGCGTGCATCACTGGTGGTTATTGCGGCGACGCTGGTGCAGTTCGATATTCCCGAAGCAGGGCTGCTGCTGATCCTGGGCATCGACACATTCCTCGATATGGGTCGCTCGGCCACCAACGCCGTAGGCAACTCGATCGCCACGGCGGTGGTCGCCAAGTGGGAAGGGGAGCTGCAGGACCCGGATACACAGCCGGCAACTGATCGTGGCACAACACAGGGGCCGGCAGGGTCTTCAACAGTCTGAGGTATCGATAGCCCAGTCGCGCCGTGGCGTATGCCTTTGGTGCTAGCTGCTATGCTCAAATTCTATAGCTGGTCCCCGAACCTGTCTTTAGACTGTGAAAACGCCGTTCTGAGGCGCCCCTTTCTTTGCCAGTGGTTGACCGATGGACGTAGTGCAACTGAAAACCCTGATCCATGTGGCCGAACTTGGCAGCCTGAGCAAGGCTTCGGACCGGCTCCATGTGGCGCAACCTGCATTGAGCCGGCAGATTCGGCAGTTGGAAAAGGAATTGGGCGTCTACCTGTTCGAGCGGCATGGCCGCGGCATGGAAATCACCGCTGCCGGCCTTGAGGTTCTTGAACGGGCTACCCGGATCATGGACGAGCTCGAGTCCATCCGTACCTCGGTAGCCGGCGGCCGTGCCGCATTTCGAGGCATGGTCGCCATCGGTACCACGCCGACCACCGCCGAGATTGTCACTGTGCCGTTGGTTCAACGCATCCGCGACACTCACCCGGACCTCTCGATCCGCTTTTCATCGGCGTTCAGCGGCTATTTGCTGGACTGGTTGCAGCGGGGCGAGCTGGAGCTGGCCATCTCCTACGATCCGCAGCCACTGCACACGTTGCGAATCGAACCGGTAATGATGGAGAACCTGGTCCTGGTTGGCCCTCCCGAGGCCAGGTTGAACCTGGACACGGCCGTGCCGTTCGCAGAATTGGCCAATGAACAGATGGTGCTGCCCAGCCCCCGGCATGGGCTGCGCAAGATCATGGACCAGTGCGCCCTTGAGCGAGGCTTCAAGATCACCACCAGTGTCGAGGCGGACTCCTTTGGCGCGATGATCGACCTGGTCCGTCATGGTTTTGGCTATACGGCATTGCCACTGGCCTCCATCTACTCTCGCCTTGATGACGGCAGCTTGTGCGCCGCGCCGCTGGTTGACCCGACGCCAATGCGCAAGCTGGTACTCGTGCTGCCCGCCGATCGGCAGGTAAGCCCCGCAACACGCTACGTCGGCCAGACCTTTGTGGACATTGCCAGCGAGCTGGTGGCCAAAGGCATCTGGGCGGGGCACATGCTCTGAAACGGCTGCGCCAAGCTATTCAATCGCGGCATAACTGCTAGAGGGCAGCGGGTCTGGCCGCTACCCAGGTGAGGGCGTAGCTTTGCCCGGGATAAAAGTCAGTGCGCTTTCGCTGACTTGTAAAATAATAGATCCCAGAAGGTGCCCCCATGATGTGCGTTCCATCGCCCCGCGTACTGCCGCCTGCTTTTCCTGTGATGACTCCGAGCCAGTAGATCGACGCAGACCAACGCTGTTGTTCTTGCCTCGCGTTTGCCTCAGATCTGGAGTTCCCCAATGCACGCCAACAATCACAATCCTGCTGCGCCTGATATTCGTAACCTGACCAATCGCCAACGGATCCGCGCCATTCTCGGCGCCTGTTCCGGAAACCTGGTGGAGTGGTACGACTTCTTCATCTACGCCTACACCTCAATCTACTTCGCCGCGCTTTTTTTCCCTCAGGGCGATCAGACCACACAGCTATTGGCAACGGCCGGCATTTTTGCTGTGGGCTTCTTCATGCGCCCCCTGGGCGGGTGGATTTTCGGTTACCTCGCTGACACGCGTGGCCGCAAGTTTTCCATGATCATCTCCGTCTTTCTGATGTGTGGGGGCTCGCTGATGATCGCGGTCGTGCCCACCTACGAAACCATTGGCATGGCCGCGCCGGTTCTGTTGCTGATTGCCCGCTTGATGCAAGGCCTTTCGGTAGGGGCTGAATACGGTACCGGTGCGACCTACATCAGCGAAATTTCCAGTACGGGCAAGCGCTGCTTCTTTGGCTCGTTCCAGTACTTCACGATCATTGCCGGGCAACTGCTGGCATTGCTGACTGTGGTTGTGCTGCAGAACCTGCTGCCCATCGAAGAACTCAAGGCCTGGGGCTGGAGGATTCCATTCTTCATTGGTGCAGTAAGTGCGCTGGTGGTGGTCTACCTTCGCCGCTCGATGCTTGAAACGGCAAGTCACCAAGGCGCCAAACACAAGGAAGCGGGCTCGATAAAAGCGCTGATGAAGCACAAGAAAGCCGTGCTGCTGACGATTGCCATCACTGCCGGTTGCTCGTTGCACTTCTATACATTCTCCACCTACATGCAGAAATACCTGGTGGTTTCGGCGGGCTTCGATCCGTCGACCGTGAGCTTCATCATGACAGCCGCGCTGGTGGTGTTCATGTGCCTTCAGCCGGTGTTTGGAATGATGGCTGACAGGATTGGTTCGCGAAACAGCATGATTGCCTTCGGCTTGCTGTCGAGCCTGTTGATCGTACCGTTGCTCACGGGTCTCAAGACCGTCAACAATGCGTACGAAGCCTTCGCGCTGGTCATGCTGGGCCTCCTGATTGCTGCGTTCTATACGCCGGTCACCGGCGTGCTGAAGGCGGACCTGTACCCCGCCACGGTCCGCGCGCTGGGCGTAGGGCTGCCCTATGCCTTGGGCAACGCGCTGTGTGGCGGTACTGCCGAGTACGTGGCGCTGTCCCTGCGCGGCGCTGGCGTGGAGTCGTATTTCTACTACTACGTGGCGGCGATGAGCGTCATTACCCTGATTGCCGCAGTGCTCATGCCCGATCTACGAAAGCACGGTTACCTCGACGGAACGGGGGCTGTGGAAGAAAACACGGGCTTGCGGCCCGGTACCCATTATTCGAATGCACGAAGCTGACACCAAGCCCAGGCAACCACTACGGTTGCCTGGGCTTCCTGCCAATCAGGATGTTTTTGGTGGTTCAGGCTCGAGCACACCCAAGCCCTGATCTTTTGCGACCTGCTCTGGAGCATTGCCCCAGATGGTCCTGTCTATGTTGAGGTCGTGGAAGGCACTGGCGGTGAGAACCGGCTCGGCCACGCCGGCTTTGCGCTGTGTGTCGTAATCGGCGAGCAGTCGCAGGCCGACTCGGCATAGCAGGACCAGGGCGATGAGGTTCACCAGCGCAGAAAGGGTCATGGTGATGTCGGCGAAGGCAAACACCGTGGACAGGTCCTGAACCGAGCCCCAGAGAATCAAGGCCAACACCAGGGCGCGATAGCTCAGCAGCGCCTTGCGGTTCTTGCCCAGAATAAACCTCAGGTTGTTTTCGCCCAGGTAGTAGTTGTAGAGAATCGAGGTGAACACGAACAACGCAAGTGCAACGCTGATGAAGCTGCGGCCCCAGTCACCGACCACTGCGGCAAGCGAGTTCTGCGTCAGCACGATGCCGTCACCCGCGAAACCGGCGGTATAGAAGCCCGACAGCAAGATCAGCAAAGCGGTGCAGGTGCAGATGATGAACGTATCGAAAAACACGCTGAACGCCTGCACGACACCTTGTGAGACAGGGTGCCGGACTTCGGCCACCGCGGCGACGTTTGGCGCACTGCCCAGGCCAGCTTCGTTGGCGAATACGCCACGCTTCACACCCATCACGATTGCGCTGCCGATGAGGCCACCAAAGGCTTGATCGAGCCCGAACGCGCTTTTCACGATGGTCAACAGCATCAGGGGCACGTGATCAAATTGCAGCACAATGACGTACAGGGTAACCGCTATGTAGGCCAGCGTTTTCACCGGTACCAACAGGTCTGCCACCCTGGCGATGCGTTTGATGCCGCCCACGAACACCAGCGCTAGCACGGCGGCCAGGGCGATGCCGGAATAGGCTGGGTCAACGCCAAAAGCATTCTGCAACGAGTGGGTCACTGCGTGTGACTGCAGGCCATTAAAGGAAAAACCGAAAGTGACGATCAGCAGTACCGCCATCACAACGCCCAGCCAACGCTTGTTCAGCCCGTATTCGATGTAGAACGACGGGCCGCCATGAAACTGGCCAATACCGTTGTGGCGCTTGTACAGCTGCGCCAGGCTGCATTCGAACAATGTGGTGGCCATCCCGACCAGTGCGGTAACCCACATCCAGAACACCGCACCAGGACCGCCCAGGGTTACAGCCACGCCGACGCCGGCGATGTTGCCCGCCCCGACACGGCCGGCCAGGCTGAGCATGAGGGCCTGGAAGGAACTGATCTGAGTGGAGCTACTGGTGAGGCTGTCCTTGAACACTTTGAACATGTGCAGGAAGTAGCGAAGCTGCACAAATCGTGTCTTGACGGTGAAATAAGCGCCCAGTCCGACGACCAGGACGATAAGCAGCTTTCCCGAAAGAAAGCCATTGATGGCTTCGAGCATGACGCAACCTCATTGTTATTATGACTGGGTGTGCGGGTACACACGGCCGCAAGCAGCCGTGTAGGAGTTGGAGCCGGTTGAACGGGGTCAGGCGCGGTCTTGCAGTGCCTTGATGTGCTGCCACATCAGCGCCGGGTTGGAGTACATCGGGAAGTGGCCACAATCAGGGATGCAAGCCAGTTGCACCCCTTGGGCAGCGATGTCGTCCAGATAGGAAAGGTGGGCGTTGGTTGCGCCGTACATGTACTGGCGCGGGAAGGGTAGCGCCAGGAACTTCTCCATCAGACCGCCGTTATCTGACAGCTCAACCATGGACTCGAAGATGCCGCGCACCGCCCCGGTACGTACCTTGTGCGCCAGGCTGGCCGCATAGAGTGCGCTGGCAGGATCGCCGGCAAGCCGGGTGCGCTCGATGAAGTCGCGGAAAAAGCGCAAATCGTCTTCGCGCGGGTGATCGTGGATCTGCCGGCTGAGGAAGCAATCTTCGGGCGCAATATTGCCCTCGATGTCGACGAAACTCAGCACTCGATCTGGAGCGGCATCAGCGAGCATCAGCCCGGTCAGGCCACCCATGGAGTGGCCGACCAGGTGAAATTTGTCGACGCCAAAGTGTGCCAGTACAGCCTGGGCAGTCTTCACCAGCAAGGAGATGTTGATGCGGGCGAGGTCGGCGCATTCGGTTTCTCCGCAACCAGGCGCATCGTAGGCAATGAAGGGATGGCCTTCGAATGCGGGCTGCAGCGTGATGTCGGCATAGTCTTCTTTGGTAGAACCGAACCCATGCAGGAAGAGGATAGGTGCCTTGGGGCCGGAACGATGGATCACCGCCAGGTCCAGCAGCACGCCGTCGATGTTCAACGGCAGTTTCTCGTGAGTGAAGCGAGCAGGGTTTGCCACGGTGGGAACTCCTTTTACAGAGGCCCCAATGTCGGGCCCACCCTGAATTTTGTAAAATACGAAGCCGCGAACCCTGTCATATGCCCAGCCTATGACGCAAAAACCTGTTTGGCCTGGTCAATCATCGCATCCACCAAAGGATTGCCGTTAACGCCGTGCCATGCCATGGCGGTGGTGACAACCTTCACTTCGGGCTGCAACGGCCGCACCAAAACATTTTCAGGAGCAAGCTTGTCCATGGAGGTGGGCACCAAAGCGATGCCCTGGCCACAACTGACGAACGCCACCTGCGCCGTGACAGAGCGGACCTGATGCACGATACGCGGCGCGAAGCCGCTGGCCTTGCATAGCCCCACCAGATAGTCGAAATACACCGGGCTGACGTCTCGTGAGGCCATCACCAGGGTTTCATCGGCAAGAGCCTTGAGCTCAATGGCTGCACTGGCCGCCAGTGGGTGGTCCTTGGGCATCGCGACTGCCAGGCGATCCTCTGACAGCGGCATGGACTGCAGATGCCGGCCGAGGTTGCCTTCAAGGCGTGCAAAGGCGATGTCGATATCGCCGGCCTCAAGCGCGGGTATCGCCTCCGCGCTATCGATCTCTCGAACCGAAACCGTGACCAACGGGTGGTCTTGCTTGAACCGCTCGATCAGCTGGGGCAGCACATCGATCATGGCCGAGGTGATCGCCCCGATGGTCACCACGCCGGCGTGGCCGGCCACGGCCTCGTGAACCGCCAACTCCAGTCGCTCCAGCTGATCAGCAAACTTGCGCACCGCGGGGAGAATTGCAGCCCCGGCGGCAGTGAGCTGAGCGCCACGGCGAGAGCGGGTGAACAGTTGAATGCGAAGGGACTGTTCAAGCGCCTGGATCTGCTCGGTCAACGGCGGCTGTGACATGCCTAGCCGCTTGGCCGCGCGGCTGAAGTTCTGGTCCTCGGCAACGGCCAGGAACAGCCACAGGTGACGTATCAAGCGAAAGTTGATCACGGCATTCTTCCATAGGTTTGGGGTATGACAAGCTTAGCTTCTTCGTAATATACGTATCAAATGCCCGCGCAGATACTCAAGCCTCACTTACAAGAGGCCTGCAACCGATGAGCTTGAAAGCCCCGCTTGAGCGCCTGGCTGTGCTCGATACCAATACGGTGTCGGACGCGCTGGACTTCCTCCAACTGCCTGGAGCCACCAACGACCTGATGCCGCTCTGGAACTGCCCGAAGATTGTTGGCCGAGCCAGCACCGTGCAGTTGGGGCCAAAGCAGGACGTGGCACCCACCGTTCACCTGATTACCCCAGTCATCGAGCAGATCACCACCGATGACCGCGTGCTGGTGATTGCGGGTGGCGTTGACGGTATTTCCAGCTGGGGTGACATCCTGGCCAATGCCGCCCGGCGCAAAGGCATCCGTGGCTCGATCATTGATGGCTTCAGCCGCGACATCTGCGGCAGCGCCGACATCGGTTACCCGGTCTACGGCCGTGGCGTGACCATGATCAGCGCGCGCAACAGGCTCATCCAGATCGACGCGGCCGTCACAGTTCGCATGGCCGGCGTTGACGTGGATGAAGGCGACTACGTGATTGCCGACGCATGCGGCACCGTTTTCGTCCCGGCCAGTGCCATCGACAAGGTGCTTGACCTGGCCGAGCGTATCGACCGTCGCCAGGCCGGCATGGTGGACGCCGTCCGCGCAGGCCGTTCGGTCGAGGAAGTGATGCACGACACCCAATTCGAAGCCATCAAGGTGGAGCACTGATATGGGCCTTTCTGATAAAGACCTCGTCGCCTTGTTCGAAGGCCTGGATACCCCAGGGGTGTCCGACGCGATGGACAAGCTGGGCCTTCCCGGCCAGGCCTTTGGTATCGCGCCGCTGGCCAACTACAGCCAGGTCGTGGTCGGCCCAGCCTTCACTGTCCAGTACGTCAGTGCGAGCACACCGCCAGGCACCGTGGGTGACTTCATTGATGAAGTCGCACCAGGCGACGTAGTGGTCATCGCCAACGAAGGCCGTACCGATTGCACGGTGTGGGGCGACATCATGACCCAGTACGCCCTGGCCCGCGGTATTGCCGGCACGGTCATTGACGGTGTCTGCCGCGATGTGAACAAGGCGCTGGGCGAAGGCTACCCGCTGTTCAGCAAAGGCCGCTTCATGCGTACCGGCAAGGACCGCGTGGAGGTCGTGGCCGTCAACCAGCCGGTGTCGGTTGGCCATGCCCGGGTTTGTGCCCGCGACATCGTCGTCGCTGACGCCAATGGTGTCGTCATCGTCCCGCGTGACCGTGCCCGGGAAGTTGCTGAAACGGCACGTCGCATCGAACACGTCGAAGCGCAAATCCGCGAACAGATTGCGGCTGGCAAGAGCCTCAAAGAAGCCCGTGCCGCCCTCGGTTACCACTCCCTGCAGAGCAAGCAATCATGAGCCTTCCACACGATTATCAGAACCTTGCAAAGGTCCTGGGCACCTCCACCCTGTACGAGGCGTCCGGGCTGCCGTGCGCGGTCGATCGCGAGATTCGCGCAGTCTGGAAAGGCGCATTCATCGCCGCGCCGGCTTACCCGCTGCAGTGTTCACCAGGTGACAACCTGGGCCTGCACCTGGCCGTGGCCAAAGCGCCGCGCGGCAGCGTGCTGGTGTGTGATACCGCCGACTTCGTCGCCGGCTATTGGGGTGAGGTGCTCACGGTGGCGGCGGAAGCGGCAGGCATCGTTGGCCTGGTGATCAACGGTGGTGTGCGCGACGTCGCCGCGCTCGAAGCTCATGGTTTCCCTGTATTTGCGCGAGGCATCTCGGTCAAAGGCACCGTCAAGGCAACCACGCCTTCGGTCGGCAAGCCGTTCGACTTCAGCGGTGCGCAGGTCAGCGCCGGCGATCTGGTCGTCGCGGACGAGGATGGTGTGATCATCATTCCGGCCAATGCCGTTGAACATACCTTGCGGGAAGGACAGAAGCGCGCGGACAAAGAAGCCGTATTCATGGGCAAGCTGCGCGAAGGCAAAACCACCATGGACCTGATGGGTCTTTCCCACCCGGAGGAGCACGCGTGAGCCTGGCAACGCTGAACCGTCGCCTGGAGGCTGCCAAGCCTTCGGCGACCTACAAGATCATCGACCGCGTGGCTGCGCGCCGCGCAGACGGGGCGAAGATCATTTCGCTCTGTGCGGGTGAGCCTGACTTCGATACACCGGAGCACATCCGGGCCGCGGCCATCAGTGCGATCGACAACGGCCATACCCGCTACACCCAGGTAGCCGGCCTTCGCACGCTGCGTGAAGCCATCGCACGCAAATACCAGCGTGAGAATGGTCTTGATGTCAGCTGGCAGGACACGCTGGTTTGCAGTGGCGGCAAGCAGGTCATCTTCAATGCCCTGGCCGCGACCCTGAACGAAGGCGACGAGGTTGTGATCCCCGCGCCATACTGGGTCAGTTATCCAGAAATGGTTGAACTGTGCGGTGGCGAGTCGCGGATCGTCGCTTGTGGCGCCGAGTCGGGCTTCAAGCTCACCCCGAAAGCGCTGGCCGAAGCCATCGGGCCGAAAACCCGCTGGCTGATCCTGAACTCACCGTCCAACCCCACGGGCGCCGTGTACGACCGCGACGAATTGCAGGCTCTGGCTGAGGTGTTGCTGGCCCATCCGCAGGTGCTGATTCTGGCGGACGATATCTATGAGCACCTGCTTTTTGACGGCCGTGACTTCCTCACGCTTGCCCAGGTCGAACCACGGCTGGCTGCACGGACACTGACCATGAACGGCGTGTCGAAGGCTTACGCCATGACGGGTTGGCGGATCGGGTTCGCTACCGGCCCTCGCTGGCTGCTTGAGGCGATGGAAAAGCTTCAGGGTCAGCAGACCTCGGGCGCTTGCTCCATCTCGCAGCACGCCGCAATCGCTGCCCTGGACGGTCCGAAAGACTTCATCGCCCACAGTCGCGAAGTATTCCAGCGGCGCCGTGATTTCATGGTCGAGTTGCTCAACCAGGCGCCGGGCATCCGTTGCGAGGTACCAGGCGGGGCGTTCTACGCTTTCGCCGACTGTTTTGGGCTGATCGGCAAGCGCTCACCTGCTGGGCGCGAATTGGTCAATGACGAAGCTGTGGCCCTGGCGTTGCTGGAGGAGGCCAATGTTGCAGTCGTTCAGGGCAGTGCTTTTGGTCTACCGGGCTATTTGCGCATTGCTTATGCGCTGGATGACGAGTCGCTGCGTGCGGCTTGCCGGGCCATTTACCGCTTCTGCGAGGACGCACGGTAGGTATAGTCCCTGTATCAGTGGCTCATCATGGCTCTGTGCTTTCTTGGCAATCTCAGGCAGCGTTATCTGAGCGTTGATGAAAGCGCTCTGTAAGGTACTGTACCCAGACGGGGCTGGCGCAATGGCCGCTTCGCGGAAAATGCGACGTTCTGAATTGATTGAGCGTGATGAGCCTGCCATCGATGAGGTTTGAGAGAGACGGCGGCACCGAGCCGCTCCGCTTCTCAACTGAATTTTTCTCACATTCGATACCTCCATAAGACATGAACTATAGGGAGGGATTCTTGTGTCAGCACTTCAACTGTACGTGATCGAGTATGAACTGCACGGCGATCATCGGACATTCATCATCCGCCTCGAGAAGATGGATAACGCTACTGCTTGGCACTGGGCGAGCTGCGATGCCGGTGTCGGCATCATTCCGAGGTTTGGTCAGCACAATATCAAGCTGGTGAGCCGGCCTATGGCGGAGCGCTATGGCATTTCCGAGGTGAGATGGAGGTTAGCGGGGCAGGGGCCGGAGTTCATACCTACCCCTGTTGATTTTACGAAGTTTTCGGAAAAGGCAGGTGGCGCGTAGCGCCAGGCAGATCACACTGGAGGTAGCTATGCAACCTAAGACTGAGGGCCCGGAAGAAAAAGGGCCAAGCGATGTCCCATTCATCAACGACCCGGAAAAACCCACGTCGCCGCCTTTGAATGATGCCGATGCTACGGACGCAGCAGAGGCGGAGGAAGACATTCAAGATGACGCAGAGTCGATCTAGAGCCGAGGAGCTACGCATGGATACCTACGGTTTGTACAAGTGGCTGCTCGCAAGCTTTCTCATCGGTAAAAGGATTCGCTCAACTCCGTAATCCCCTCAAGGTGAACAGACCCTACGGTAGAGCACAATGAGTAGCGGTGACTGGGATCACCCCACAGCCGGACTGGTCATGACCGCAGCTCGGCTGCTGTGTTTTTCTTCCAACCCCTAAAGTTCATAAGACACAGCACTACCTGAAGCACAATCAATGCCCAAGCTTGGGCATGCCATCCCCAGACCGTCCATAAAATGTTGCTTGCGATAAAGCAACAGAAGCCCACTTTGCGCCGCCTAGGGCGGTGCGATCCAATACACCAGGCTGCCAGCACTGTGACCGCCATCGCTGGCCATTCCAGCAACTCAATCCAATTTTCCATCAAACCATTCCAGACCGTTTCCATAAACCTAGAGCCATTTTCCGTCGGTCAATCCGCTTGTGAGTAACCGGATCCCTTTGGATTTGGAGTTCATCCTGGAGGACTGGGTTCCGCATACGATAAGGCAGGTGACGCGGCCCATTTAACGCTCTGGGCCGTAACCGCTGATTGCCAGGGCGGCGCGCATCGCAGCAAGGAGTGCCGAGGTTATCGCATGTCCCAATCACTCATTTTGGCGATGATGGAACAGGGGCAGATCTTCGACACCAGCAAAATGTGAGAATGGCTGACCACCCAGCGGAGTCTGATGCCTACACCAATAATTGAGCCTCACCACGCCATTCTCCTTAGTTAAATAGGCGGGGCGCCGTGGCCTGTCCGAGGCTCCTAGAGAATGTCACTCGTTGGGAATGATCGAGATCTTGCCGTTGCGCTCGACAATGGCAAATTTGATCTGCTCCACTTTTTCGATTCCCTGGCTATCGCGCGCAGCTTCAAGAATATCGTCTTCAGTGAGCCGCGCTCGGTGCATACGGTGGTGCAGAAAACGGCCATGCTCAACGACCAGCGTAGCGTAGCCATCCAGCAGTCGCGCCAAAGGCTTGGAATTGAGTTTCGCGAGCGACAGTCCGACATCCAGGACGATCAGCGTCGCGATGACCAACATGGCATTGGTGAAGGAAAAATCATCGCCCAGCAAAGCCTGTTGGGTCGCTTCGCCGATGATTAACAGCAGCACAAAATCAAAGGTCGTCAGGTCAGCTAAGGAACGTCTGCCTGCAACGCGAAACAACAGCATGAGGGCGATGTACATGCCGGCTGCGCGAAGGATTGAATCCATTACTCGCTCCTAAGGGAATAGGAAGGTAGAGAAGTGGACTGCACTGGATGGGCCTGCGCGCACCGCGCATTCCAGTGTTCCGACATACTCGCTGCGTAAGGTCAGATAGAGCGTGGCAATGCCATCCCCGCTGGTTCCCAGTTGCAGCAAGATGGCCTTGCCCTGTGAGAGCGAGGCTTGTGGTTGAGGTTGTAAGGTTTCAATGCTGGCTTCGCGCAGTAGTGAACCATCGAGCTGCACCATGATGGGCTCTCGGGCGCTGCCGCGTACAGTGATGCGCAAGCTGTCAGTTGTGCCACTGCGGCTGAGGCGTTGATACTCAACATGCAGACGGCCATCAGCGCTCGTGACCTGAGCATTGCTGAGTGGGCCATTACCGAATACGCCGGCCAATCCAAGTAAGACAATGACGACCAACAGGTACCAACCCACGCGTTCGAAGCGCCAGACGCGCTGCTGCATGGTCATGTCTTCCTGGACAGGCTGCTGTCTCGACACCAGTTCATCATCCGCCATAGCCATAATCCTCAGGCGCGCTCCCCACGAAGCCAGCGCTCGTGATAATGGATCAGGCGGGTCAGTCCGTAGACGGCCCCGTCATGCATGACTTGCGCTCGCTCTCCAAAAAAACGCTGGGTACGGGTAAATACGGCAATTGGTTCCCCGGCAAATGCCCAGGCAAAGCACACTGTGCCGGGTAGAACCCCAGATGCTGGGCTAGACCCGGCTACACCGGTAGTTGCAATAACGACGTTGGCATCGCTGTCCTTCAAAGCCCCTAGAGCCATCTCCCAGGCGACTGGTTCGCTAGTGAGCCCGTATCGTTCGATGGTCTCCGCGCTTACACCTAGCAAACGCTTCTTGGCGGAGGGGGAATACACTACGTAGCCGCTTTCGAGCACCTCGCCTGTACCTGGGAATGCCGCTAGCAGAGCGACCATGCAGCCCGCTGTGCAGGACTCGGCAGTGGTGAGTACCAGATGGTGGTCTTTGAGGTAGCCAAGCACGGCCAGTACGGGATCACTTGCCATTTTGATGTCGACTCGTTGTTCTTTTGTGGTGGACGTGTCAGCTATGTAAATGGTTCACCGGTTCAGCGCAGTTTCGCTTGGGTTCTTGACTTGAACTTCATTCCCCGCGTCAGCATCAATTTAGGTAGCACGGAGCCGGGCTCCGAAGTGTTATTTGAATGACAGAGACAAGGGTAGGGTAGCCATGAAAAAGCACACCGACACCGGGCATAGGCCCCAGGCCCCATCAAAATCCCAAGGTGAAGAAGAACGCGACAACGATGCACATAGACCGGATGGCTCATCAGGCTCCGATCATGATTCGACCGCACAGAAAACAGCGCGCAATGAAGGGGAGAAGAAGCACTGAGGCCAGCAACGTTGGCGCCTGCCAGCTTCTTTGTCAGACCAGCACGCCAATGCATGGATCTTGAGTTAAATTTATAGGGCTCCCCCCGTGGTGATTTGTCCTATGGATTACGGTGATCAGCGCTCAGCAATCGAATCGTTCGTGACGAACGACGGCCAGATTGGCACCCAGATGCGTCGAGTAGATTGGGCCAGTACCACCCTAGGTAATCCAGGGTGCTGGCCAGTGCAACTGCGGCACGCCGTGAGTTTCTTGCTCAGCTCGGATCTGCCCACTGCACTTCTTTGGGGTGCCGACAGAACACTGCTCTACAACGACAACTGGATCCCGGCCATGGGGCACCGTCATCCCCTAGGGCTGGGCAGGCCCGCGCACGAGGTCTGGACGGCGGTGTGGGGGCGGGTCGGTCTGCAGCTCGAAGCGGTAATGGAGAAGGCAAGCCTGTTATTACTTTCCGATTCGGAGTTTCCGGTTCGCCTGGATCGAGAAAAGCCGTGGGCGTTCAGCTTGAGTCCTTTGAGAGCCCCTGAGGGGCACATCGTTGGTGTCCTGGTGCAAGGGCAAGAAGTACAGTCGTCAGCCCTTGAACCCGTACCGTCGCACATTATGCTGGGTCGAGATCGCCGTATGTTTGACCAGGCACCGGGGTTCATCACCATCTTCCGAGGCCCTGACCACATCTTTGAATTCGTCAACGAGGCCTTCAGGCGGAGCTTTGGTGATCGAGGCTATCTCAACCGCTCTGTACGTGATGTATTCCCCGATCTGGAAGGGCAGGGTTATTTTTCCTGGCTGGATGAGGTGTTCAAGTCGGGCAAGCGGTTTGTCGCTACCGGCACGCCTATTTCGCTGCTCTGGCAATCAGATGGGGCCGAGATCCGCTACCTCGATTTCGTGTATGAGCCTGTATTAGACGATGCCGGTGTAGTGACCGGTATTTTCTGCGAAGGCTTCGATGTCACGAAACGAGTGGAAACCGAGCGGGCGCTTAAAGAGGAAAGCCGCACGCTTGAGATCCTTCGAGACATCAACGCGGCGTTCGCCAGTGACCTGAACCTTGAACGGATCGTGCAAAACCTCACGGATGCAGCAACGTCGCTCACAGGAGCAGCTTTTGGCTCGTACTTTGCCAATGAGGTCGACGATGCCGGCGCGCATCTGAAGCTTTATACCTTGTCAGGTGCTGATCGCTCGGCCTTTGAAAAGTTGGGTCATCCTCGCGCCACTCCGGTGTTTGCACCTACTTTCCGGAATGAAGGTGTCGTTCGATCCTTGGACATCCTGGCCGACCCTCGCTATGGCCAGTTCGAGCCCCATCATGGAATGCCTAAGGGGCATCTGCCCGTACGCAGTTACTTGGCGATCTCGGTGGTATCGAGAACAGGCGATGTCCTGGGAGGGTTGTTTTTCGGTCATCCTGAACCGGGAAAATTCACTGAGCGGCACGAACGGCTGGTAGTCGCCCTGGCCGCCCAGGCAGCAGTGGCCATCGATAACGCCCAGCTTTATCGGCAGGTACAGCAGGCGAAAGCCACACTTGAAGAGCGGGTCGCTCAACGCACAGACGAGCTTTCACAGGCCAACGAAGCCCTTCGCCAAGCTCAAAAAATGGAAGCGCTTGGGCAGTTAACGGGCGGAATTGCCCACGACTTCAACAACATCCTGGCGGCGATTCTGGGAAGCGCCGATTTACTATCACGGCGATTGAAACAGGGGAAAGGCGAAGCTACGGCGCGCCTGTTGGAAGGGATTCAAGTCAGCGCCAAGCGAGCAGCATCGCTGACTCAGCGTCTGCTCGCATTCTCACGGCGGCAGACGCTCGATCCCCGGCCTACGGACGTCAACGTACTTATCGATGGTCTGGTCGACCTGATCAATCGCTCGGTGGGGCCTGCAATTACTGTCATCACGCATCTGGAGCCGGGTCTAGGGTTGTCCCGGATTGACCCTGCCCAGTTGGAGAGTTCGCTGCTCAACCTGGCGATCAACTCGCGTGATGCCATGCCCGAGGGGCGCGGTGGGATCTCCATCACTACGCAGACAATCGAACTTGACGACCTGATGGCAGCTCGTGCCGACCTGCCTGCAGGCGAGTACATTGCGATTTCTGTCACTGACTCGGGAAGGGGCATCTCTGCGGAGAACATCAAGCGGATATTTGACCCGTTCTTCACCACCAAGCCACTTGGCCAGGGCACCGGACTGGGGCTATCTATGGTGCACGGTTTTGTACTGCAGTCCGGTGGCCAGATTGATGTGCATTCCCAAGAAGGTGTGGGCACGACGGTTCGCCTCTTGCTGCCCAAATTCGAAGGGCAACTGGAATTACTCGAGGGCGAGGCCAGGCAGAGTGCGCTTAGCGGCCAAGGGGTCGGGAGAATTCTAGTAGTCGATGACGAACCTATCGTGCGCATGTCCATCGTGGAAGCCTTGATGGAGGCCGGATATGAAGTTGATGAGGCTGAAGATGGATCTAGCGCCATGCATACGCTTCGCTCGTGCCCACCTTATGATCTGCTCGTCACCGATGTCGGGCTTCCAGGTGCGCTGAATGGACGCCAGGTGGCAGATGCCGCTCGTGAGGCTTTTCCAGACCTTCGGGTTCTATTCGTGACCGGTTTTGCAGAGGCATCGGTTTTGAAAGGTGGATTCCTGACACCTAGCACGGCAGTGATCACAAAACCGTTCGACATTCAGGTACTCCTGAACAAGGTGACCGTAATGCTGCACCAGCCCCAGACTTGAGCAGGGTGCCGGAACTCAGCTTCCTCCCCGGCAGTCATCAGCCTAAGGAAGTTCGTCCCAGCGTTCAGGATGTCGCGCGTTCTTTAGGTGCTATCCCTCATGAGCGTCATCAAGCATCGTCCAGCAGGGGCAAAAGTAACGATCATCTGTACTCGAAATGACCAGGTTCTTCTTGTTCGCAGGAAGGGTGCCAAATGGAAGTTTCCAAACGGTCTGCTTGAGAGAGGAGAGGCTCCAACCGTGGCTGCCGCTAGAGAGCTTTGGAAGGCCCTATCGTTGCACTGCTCAGGCCTACATCTCGTGGGCATCATTGAGATAGGCAACGTACTCCACCATATCTTCACCACTGACTTCGCTGATGGCTGTAGCGTGGCGCTGGGGAGAGGCATTGTCGCATGTAAGTGGATTGGCTGGGAGGACTTGAGCTCAACCATGCTCAAGCCCACAGCTGCTGCTTTGCTGTCACGAGATCTATCAGCGCTTGTCCATCGTTATGAGCCCGCAGAATTGGCATCCAACACAAACTGAACGGCAAGGTCATCGAGCCGGTCGGATCGTTAAATGCCATGAAAACTTATCAGGGCGGGTGTTGCTCCATGAGCGGCCCGCGTGAACGCGCGGGCTTTTTTTGATAGATGTGCTTGATCATGTTCGTGCCTAATGCCGGTGTCTTTTCAAGCATTGCCGTTTTTTGCTATCTACGGACGCTTGGCTCCTGACGTCCCAGCCTTCTCTTGGCTCAATAAGAGATTCAGTGAAATTGCCGTTGCCTTTGAAGCTCTCTGTGCAACCAGATGGCTGCCGGTTTCCTACCATCTGAGCATCGCACCTCGTAGGCACGGCCACTCAAGCTGCTTTTAGTCGCAGCAAGGTCGATGAAGTCTTCCGCGCTTTTCACCCTGTTCTTGCTTTTGAGGTAATCTAGCTTCCGCTCTAGGTGCGCTCGAGCTCGGGCGCCTGAGTATTCCGCTCCGTTACGAATAAATGTGCAGTCACTCTGCTCTACAAACTCTAGCAATCCCCTTATTTCATTAGCGGTTTGAGGCAGGGCTACTACCCGTGTGTCAACGATGATTGCGATAACGCAAACACTCACCGCCATTATCAGTTGACTGATAACCCGCCTGGGGCCTCTCGTCCACATCCGCATGATTTGTCCTTCCCACGCTATAGCATCTTTTCAAGTCCTATCGTGCTGCTGAGCCACGAATTGAAGCGCCGCCACCAGCCCCCCGGTTCTGTGGTCAACGTGCGTTGTTGGCCATTGTCTTCGGTGACCCAGACCAGATGATTATCTTCCAGCCGGGCCTGGTAACTCAGAGCAGATGCCATGCCTTCCAGAGCCAGTTCGCGCACCCGTCCGGCGAGCTCCGGATCATCAACCAAGACGCCGACTTCGGTGTTCCACAGCAAAGAGCGCGAATCGAAATTGAACGAACCGACAAACGCTTTTTGCTTGTCGAAAACCATCGCCTTGGTATGCAGGCTGGAGTCGGAGCTGCTGGAGGGCCCGCTGGAAGAGCCTTTGCGAGAGAAACGCGGCCTAGTATCGCTGTCGCTACGATCACCTGCTTGGCGACGTAACTCGAACAACTGCACGCCATGCTCGAGTAAGGTCTTGCGATAGGGCGCGTAAGCACCGTGCGAAGCCGGTACGTCGGTGGCCTCCAGAGAGTTTGTAAGCAAGCTGATTGACACGCCGGCGTCGGCTCGACGGGTCAGGTACACCACCGCGGGATAGCCCGGCACCATGTAGGCCGACACCAAAATTAGCTCCTTACTTACCCCGTTGAGTTCGGGTGCCAACTGAGTAGCCAACAGCAAGTGCGCAGCGGGTTCACCACTCGCCAATACTTTGCTAGGTGCATCCCACATCGCTTTGTTCCAGGCCCAAATCAATTCCCGGCGCCAGTTATTCAGGCGAGGCTGAGTGGTATAGCTCATCAAGTGTTGATAGAGCGCATGATTCTGAGTGCGCGTTTCCTCCAAGGAGGCATCCAGCCGAGTCCGAAGATCTTTCAGGTCTCTGCTCGTCGGCTTGAACGATATAAACTGCTCGATGGGCTTGCTGAGGGCACTGTTCCAGTACTCGTCAAAACTATGTCCCAACTGTTCTGCGACCGGGCCGACACTGAGCATGTCAATGTCAGTAAAATTTCTGTTGGGCTCGGCATCGAAATACTCGTCGCCCAGATTGCGACCTCCGACGATGGCCACACAGTTGTCTACCACCCACAGCTTGTTGTGCATACGCCGGTGTTGAAGCGACAGGTTGAAGAGTCGACCCATCGTGCGTGTCACCACGGTACTGCGGCCCAAATGGAGAGGATTGAACACTCGGATCTGTATATACGGATGCGTCGCCAGAGTCGCGATGGTTTCCTCCAGGTCATCGCTGGTGGTGTCATCGAGCAAAATCCTCACACGCACTTTACGGTCGGCAGCGAGGAGTAGCTCGCTCAGCAGTATCCGGGTACTGATACCGTCATGGACGATGTAGTACTGCAGGTCAATGCTGCTTTGAGCGCTGCGAATCAGCTCGGCGCGGGCGGCAAAAGCCTCGGCACTCTCCGGGAACAGCCGAAAGCCCGATCGTCCATGGTGGGGCGCTACCTGCGCCTGAATCGAACGACCGAACGCCGAATTGTTGGCGGGCAAGGCCTGACTGGGTTCATGGGGTGCATTGTGTGTCGTACAGCCACCGATGAACAGCGTGAGAAACAGAGCGACAAACAAGGGCTGTTTGGATCTCACGGAGCGTACCCCAGCGGATGGCGATGAGGGTGTCGGAGCCGAAGATGGGCCATCCCTTACCACCAGCGCATAGCTGCAACGATCGTGCGCAATGTTTCTTCGATCAGCCGGTTTCTTCAAAGCGTAGATCAACTCTGAGGGTGCCGTATCGCTCAGGGAGTATTAAGCAATGCCTTAGAAATCAAGAAATTATTTACAATGCTTATCAACACTACTCTCTTACTGATTCATATACGCGATACGCAGGGCAGTCCTATGCGCGTGATCTGCGACAGAGATTTGCGACGGTTCACTTCCTTGAATCTTGAGTTCAAAAAGGGTAAGCGGAGCGCGCCGGCCCAATGGGCCAGAGGCGTGAGCATGGAAGCCCGGTAGGGCGGACCCCAGGCCGACCCTAGGGGGCGGTTCACGACAGCCTTCCTAAGGCCCATTCTCCTCGTGGGAACCTGTTGAAGCGTCTCACCTCTCCATACCACGGTAGGCAGTGCGGCCGGTGGCCATGCCTAAGCTTTTGCGCTTAGCCTTGCGGCGTATTCAGGAGGGATGACTGCAACCAGGTTGGCGCATCAGCTCTAGGTCGAACGGCCTCCATCACTGACAGCTTTCGACCCATTGCAGCCGTTCAGCACTGGCAGAATTTGATCCCTCGCGGCCAGTGCTCCCGACACTTACAGTTCCCGAGCCCAAGTCTGGCTGACGAGGTCTTTTCCGAAGCTGTGTACCTGTTCTTCTTCGACCAATTGGAAACCTGCTTTCTGATAGAGCTTTCGGGCATCGACAAGCACACTGGTTGTCCAGAGGATCATGTGCTTGTAGCCCGCGAGCCGCGCAAACCGAATACTCTCTTCCAGCAACCGATTGCCGATTCCCATGCCCCTGACGCTCGCGTCAACGTAGAGCATCCGCAGCTTGGCGGTCGTCTGGTCATGTTTGACGACAAAGACCGAACCGATGACTGTGCCTTCTTTTTCCGCGATCCAGCATCGCTCGCAGGACGGGTCGAATTCACGAAGGTAGTTGGCGACGATTTCCGCCACCAGCGCTTCGAACTCCATATTCCAACCGTATTCGCGGGCATAGAGTTGCGCTTGTTGCTGAACAACAATACCCATGTCGCCCGCTTGTGGATCGCGCAGGATGTAGGAACGATCACCGTCGCCCAATTGAGTCTGGATCTTTCTCATGGCTTGGATCAATTGCTCTTGCTGGGGCTCAGATAAGCCTTGCAACATCAACATGACTTCTTCACGAGCGGCTTGCTCCAGCGAGGCCAGCACCTGACGACCTGGCTCGGTGAGCTGGATTTGAGAGGCTCGGGCGTCGATTGCCGACCGAGATCTGCTGATCAGCCCTTTTTTCTCGAAGCCACCGATTAATCGGCTGAGGTAGCCGGCGTCCAGGCCGAGCAAATGGCAGAGATCTGAACTCTTCAGGCCAGCACTAGCGCCTAATTCAAAGAGGATGCGTGCCTCGGTCAAGGAGAATTCGGCTTGAAGCAGGTGCTCTTGCAGCGCGCCAATCTGCCGTGTGTAGAAGCGGTTGAAACGGCGGACGATGTCAGCGCGCTCCAGGAGGGTTGTAGTCATGAAAATGCTCATATAGTTGCTTTTGGCATCTATATTATTGCCTTGGGCAACTATGTCAATCCTCTCATGTGCGGATGCATGGGCAGCGATGGAGCGATAGCCGCCTCTCGCAACCGGCAGGTTTCGACCCGTAGCCGCCGCTGCGCCTGAGAGCTACCTTGTGGGAGCGGGTTCATCCGCGAACACCGGCATAGCCGGTGCCATCCGGGCTGCTGGGCGCAAATTCGAGCGAGAGATCGATTGAAAACTCATCTCACGCGTACAATCAAAAAAATCCCAAGAGATGCTTGACCAGGGAGAACGATCGTTCTACTCTGGCTACATGGATCAGCCAATGACCGACACACGCGAAAAAATTCTTGCTACAGCCGAGAAGCTTATTTACGAAAATGGGATTCACGCCACTGGCATGGATCTCCTGGTAAAGACCTCGGGCGTAGCACGTAAAAGTATTTATCGATATTTTGCGAATAAAGACGATGTAGCAGCAGCGGCATTGAATGCACGCGATGTACGCTGGATGCAGTGGTTTAAAGGTGAATGCGAAAAAGCGCAAACTCCACAAGAACGCATTCTCAGCATTTTTGATGTTTTAAAGACCTGGTTTGAGTCGGACGGTTTTCGCGGCTGTGCCTTTATTAACACCGCCGGAGAAGTGGGCGATGCGGACGACCCTATTCGGCAGATCGCAAGGCTGCATAAACAAAAGCTACTTGAGTACACGCTAGAGCTTACTAGCGATTTAGGCGTCAAAGATCCGATTATTTTGGCTAGGCAGTTGTTCGTGCTTATAGAGGGCACTATAACCGTGGCCCGGGTAATGGGTGATTTCACCGCCCTGGATAGTGCTAAAGAAATCGCCAACATTTTGCTCAAAGAAGTACCGCGCACAAGCGCTTAACGTTCCAGAAACGCTAATTCCACTGAACGATCTAAATGATTGGAGGCACCCTCATGCCCAACGAACAAGCTCGTCCGCCACTTCCTCCTTTCACTCGCGAATCGGCGATTGAAAAAGTCCGACTCGCTGAGGATGCTTGGAATACTCGCGAACCCGAAAAAATCTCGCTCGCCTACACGCTGGACACCCAATGGCGTAACCGCGCCGAGTTTGCGACCAATCGCCAAGAAGCCGAGGGTTTCCTAACTCGCAAGTGGAAGAAGGAGCTGGACTACCGTCTGATCAAAGAGCTCTGGGCGTTTACTGAAAACCGCATCGCCGTACGGTACGCTTACGAGTGGCACGACGATTCGGGCAACTGGTTCCGCTCCTATGGCAATGAAAACTGGGAGTTCGAAGCAGATGGCCTGATGCACCGCCGTTTTGCCTGCATCAACGATATGCCTATCAAGGAAAGCGAGCGTAAGTTCCACTGGCCACTGGGTCGCCGGCCAGATGATCACCCAAGTTTAACTGAATTGGGTCTCTAAGCCATGCAGAGCCTGATCCTTCACAGCTGAAGGATCAGGTTTTTTGCTTTCCCCAAGGTGCCGCCGTGGTAATCATGCCGAAACCCATCGCAAGTGCCGTCTCCCTTGCGCAAGCCAAAGCCTACAAGGAGAGAACTCAGCAAAAAGTAGGTGAGGGCGCTTGCACTGAAATCAGGGCTCAGGCTTTTCACGCGAAGACTTTGACAGCATGACCGCAGTCAGACGCCGGATGTCATCAGCCGCTTGGGCAATCACTCAAGCACCTCATCGGAGATGGTGCGTAGAGCTTCTGGGCGGTTAAATACTAGCGATTTCGGCGTTTTCAGTGCGACTTTTTCCCGAGAGGCATCAACGTCCTTAAGGTAGAAATCCATGAACTGTTTTACGCAGATTGAGCATCTTTTCCATACCTTGGACGCAGGTGTTGTATTGCCGGTGGGGATTCCACGGGCTCCGGTTGTGGGCAATCCAGTTGATGAACCGGTCGACGTACCAGGTACTAATGAACGGCTGGCACTCAGTGTTGACTTCGCTCAGGCGTGCCGAGACTTGGAGGTTGCCAGGGAAACTGGTTGCGCTTTTTGGGCGCCAGTGACTGTAGGGAGGAAAGATCGGGAATGGGATGAACGGCCGCGTCATTGGACCCGCGCGCTAAAATCTCTGAGTTGTGCATCTACGTTTAGCAAACGTACCTGGTGCTGGCCAGTTTTCAGAGCGTCAGGTGGTGAAACGGAGATTCGTGACAGGGCAATCTAAGAGAGGATGTGAAGATGGTGATGCAATGGACTGATTTTGCATCGAGCGGAGGTTTGTGCAAAACCGACCGGGGGTTAATGGATGTGACTGTTATCCATAAATGATAAAAACGTATATTCAAGAAAATCAGGTCGTTAGCAGAAGTGAAACCCATAAAGGATAAATAATTAGCAAAATCTTAGGGATTTATCCTTTTTGAGCTGCAGAAGATGCGCATTGTAACGTCATATATCGTAAGGTTATAAAAAGCATCTGAACAACATTTTTTTGTCATTTTTCGTGTATCCGTTACACGGTTTTAGAAAATAATAAAAATTGGCATGCAATCATATTTCTTAAGAAAATCATCAGCTTATGAGAGATAATTCCTTTGATTTTTGGCTGGTTTGCCAATGGTGGTTTTGCGGTGCTTTTTTCTTTGCTATATGGAGATTTTTTCACACGGAAAATCTAAGGTCATGCATATCGAGATTGAAGAAGGGATGCATGTTGTAGCTCGCGGAAAAGCTGCATTAATTGTGGGGCCGGTTGATGCAGATTCAGTTGAGGTACTTCTGCTTTCTACTCGACAAAAGATCACTGTTGGACTGAATGAGATAGAGTTTATCACGGTGCCCAAGAGATCTACTGGCGGCCCCGAACTTCTTTATTTGACTAGATTGGAATCTGAATCAAATGACCAGGAAATTCAGCTGGCATTGAGGCGCTACGAGGTATTGTCGAGATTGCACCGTAAGGAAATTTCTGTGGCTCAAGCAGCAGAGGAAATAGGTGTTACTCGATCGCATGTTTATAAGTTGCGTGCCAAGCATGATGAAAGTATGGGGTATTGCACGCAGTTGGTTCAGCGAAGAGGTAATAAGAAAAACTCACGACATTTAGATCCTGCTCTCGAAAAAGAAATAGAGGCGGTGCTCGAGACATTTCGTGAACGTGCAGGAGTTACATTTGCAGAGGTGTGGCGTGCTGTCCAAAAAGCTTGCATGTCACTTAACCTAAAATGTCCTGTACGCCGAACGATTCGAAATCGTATGAAAAGTAGTTTTACTCGCAAAGAAGTCACCCGTTTGAAATATGGGCGGGAGGTGGCTGCACAGATGCATGACTCTCGACCAGGAAAGTACAAGGCTACCAAACCCTTAGAGTGGGTGCAGACTGACCACACGCTCGTTGACTACGAGGTCCTCACGGACGACCGTAGTGACATTATTGGTCGCCCTTGGCTGACTCTGTTTATTGATGTCTATACGAGGGTGATACTAGGCTACTATCTTAGCCTTCATCCACCTAGCACTTTGTCGGTTGCTTGTGCCTTAGCTCATGCGGTGATGCCAAAGGAAGACTTTTTACGTAGATTGAACTTATCAGGCTTCAAGTATCCGATGTATGGCCCCCCGTCCATGGTCTATATGGATAATGCGAAAGAGTACAGGAGTCATAAGTATCTCTCTTCTTTAGATCGTGCGCATATCGGCTACGACCACCGTCCGCTTGGGAAGAAGCACTTTGGTGGTCATGTCGAAAGGCTGATAGGTACGATGATGAATAAGGTTCATTTGTTGAGCGGCAGCACAATGTCAAATACAGTTATTAGGAAAAGACTGGCTAGAGATAGGAAACCCACCCAAACGTTCACGGAGTTTGCTAGGTGGTTTGCGTTAGAGGTAATGGAATATCATTCAACCGTGCACAGCGAAATTAAAAAGACACCTTTGCAAGCATGGCAGGATTACTATGGTCCGCATGGTGTAGTGCCTTTTCCTCCGCAAATAACAGATGCGCACCAGTTTCGCTTGAACTTCATGCCTCAAGAATATAGAAACATTCGGCCCGGTGGCATTGAATTCAAGACTCGTTTTTATTGGGATCCTGTGCTCGACCCCTTCATTGGAGAGAAAAAGGTTCTGATGAAATACGACCCTTTTTCACTTAAGCAAATCTGGGTCCAGTTAGATGGGCAATTCATTGCGATTCCTTTTGCCGACATGACGTTGCCTGATATTACTCTGGAAGAGCATAGAGCGAAAGTTCTCTCTAGTCACTCACTGGAGCCAGGATCTTTTGGTGATGCTCAAGCAGCAGAAGCACACAGTGAAGCAGGCAGGATAGAAAGTACAAGCATAAAGAAGACGCGCGCCGCCAAAAAACAACTAGCTGCGAAAGTTGAGTATCAGAAAGAGTTCTCGTCTGCGGTGGTTGTCAAAAAAGAGAAGAAAGTTGCTCCCGATTATTCTTTGCCGCCAAAGCCTTTCAAGGGGGGTGTGTAAGATGGGTTATGATCATGTGCGCCCTGACCGGGAGGCGTTGCTCGACTTGGATGTTGAAAGTAGAATTAAACTGATGCTCGGTGATATTTGGGTGGATATAGCGCCAAGTGAAAGCGTATTCAAAGTTATGAACAATATGGCGAATGTTCCTAAGAGAATCACAGCGCCCGCGCTTTTGGTGACGGGCCTAGGGGGAACTGGAAAGAGTGCAATAGTCAAAGAGATTCCAAATCGAGTAACTCGGAGCGAAGGACTTCTAACGATAAGCATGGCCTCTGATCCAGACTTAATGAAAAGAAAAGAGTTTAGGACTGAGATTTACCAAAAACTGGAGCTTCCCTGTCCGCCAATTCACCGCAAGTCCTCTGTAGCCGACTTAGTTACTAGAGAGCTGTCAGAGATCTTAAAGCTTAGGAAAATATGGGGCTTAGTGATTGATGAGATTCACGACATGCTATTGTGCGGAAAGGTGGAACAGAGGATTAATAGCTCAATGCTGAAGGCTTTTCTTGGGGAGTCATATGGAATTAGCCTATTCGCGTTTGGTACTCCTAAAGCTAACAGCTTTATATCCGCCATAACCGAAACGCAGCGTCGTTTTTCGGTAATCGAATTAGAGGACTGGAAAGAAGATGAAAGCTTCAGGACGTTTTTACTGGGAGTCGAGGAATTGCTTCCTCTTAAAAGGTCATCACGACTGTACGACCAAGACAAAGTTTTTGCCATTTTGGCTGCCACTTCAGGGCGAATGGATAACGTGATGAATTTGATCAGGTCTGCAGGATGCTACGCGCTCAGAGATGGAACCGAAGCTATTAGTCTCGAGCATCTTGCAAAAGCATCTGCCAGTCCTTGGGGTTTTTGATGAGTACCGTTGCAGGTATGCCCCATATACTGCATGATGAAACGATATCTTCTTGGCTGTATAGATCTACGCTTAGGTCTCGATACAATAATCAGTATTTGGCTGGTCAGTCATTTATGATCCCGCCACCAGTTTCCTGGGGCGGCCCGCTGGTCGAGAGTAGTGACTGGGACTTTGATCCAAACACAGATTTTTTAAAAACGGCCATGGAGAATTTATCAATTGATGTTAATTATGCCGCTGCATTATTTTTCAACCCCCACGGGCGTGTTGTGGACTGGGCTCGACGCTGGTGGTTCTGTGCCCAGTGCTTGCGTGCAGACATTGCTAGGGGGCAAGCCCCAGGCTGGCGTAAGCATTGGTGCTATAGAGATTCGATCGTTTGTTCGACCCACGGGGCGGATCTGCAAAGGTTACAGGCCCAACCTCAACTGAGTCGTGGATGGGACGCCTTTATTCAATGTCTGCAGGACAGATTGATTGATCCAGCCTGGCAGAGCCAAAACTTTCAGCGCTTCCGCGTCAGTGTTGTGAACAGATTGGCAAGATGGAAGTTGAAGCAAAGAAAAGTCACCCTTAATATATTCGACAACTTATATAGTGTTATGCTGCTTGCGCCTGTGTATAACGGCAATCAGGGCATGGCGTATGAATTATTTGGCGAGCCTGGCCCTTTGGTCCGCCTTGCGATGCCTAATTATCTTGCTGGCATCAAATACGGTGCAGAATTTGCGAGTATGAAGGCAAGATTTGCGAGTCTTTTGCTTGCTGGATACTTAATGGGAATTGTAGGTGGCCGAGATCTAGAATTTGTCGCAGCCAAGGATGAGAGATTTGAGACTTGGAGGAGCTATAATTTGGATATAGTGAACTCTATGCGATTTGGGTGTGCAAGTCAATTGGACGTCAAGTTACTTGAATCGCTTCTCTTTGGGCGTGAGGGGCTCCAGTGCGATATTCTTAATCGTGCGCTTCGTACTTATTTTTTTAAGCTTAGAATGCAGTAGGACTTTTCACGCTTATGCTGGGCTATAGCCGTGCCGTAAAGTATGTGTATCGTGCGCTGCTAGTTTTGACTTGGTTTGGCAAATGTTGCCCAGTGAATATCTTTGTTCACTCATGACGCTTTTTCATGGATTATTTATAGAAAACTAATTGGTGCGCAGGGCGAGGCGTTCCACATGTGTGAGCGTGGCACCAACCAATATGCTTTGGGGCTGTGCTCACAAGCCTCTGCTTAGGTCCATTCTCCGGGTTATTTCTTGAAAACTACGTGAGAAGTGTTCCAAGGTTTTCTTAGTCAGCACCATGTATTGAGATGGGTGGGCCTTCCGCTGCCCGAAGTCAGATTAGGATGAGGCAGAGTGGGATTTCAATAGCGATCTTGATTTCTTATATGGAATGGGGCAAGTGCTAGGTAGCCTACCGCACTGTCAGACTGGGCTTGCAGAGTGCCAGATTGGTAAGGCCAAGGCCCTGTTTTTTTGCTAGAATTACCCAAGCTTGGATGATTTTCTTCAGTAGGCAAAGAAAATCTTCAGTTCTGAAGTTTTTCTACAATTTTTCTTCAGTCACGTTTAACTCGCGTGACGCATTCAAGGTGTTTTCGTGATCTTGACAATGTTCGCTAGCTTCAACGCTTGTACAGTAGGTGGCCGATGAGCGATCAAATAGCCCCCCTGAGTTCCGATTCGACGAGGTTCGTTTTCCGCTCCTGCTATGCCACAGTGCTCAGAAGGGTGGACGCCCGATACGACGTTCGGGGTTACCTATTGGCTCAGATGGTAAAGCTCTGCCTTCAGAATCGAGGCAGGCTGCCTCGTGTTAGCCGCGACTTTTACACGCAGTACGCTCAAGCCGAGGCGATTGCATTCTTGGAAATATGTGCCACCAACTTGCTGTTAGGTCCGGCAGGTCGCTTTTCGCTGCAGGAATATCATTACCAGGCAGATGCGCACGCGGACCTGGGCTAGGCTCTGTACGAAATCCCAAGAAACTGAATCGAAGCCCCTCGGGGGCTGAAATTCTGTAGGGTTCTCCGCCATCTACGGAAAGGAATTCTGTGATGGCAAAGCGGTACGAACTCTCGGACGAGGCCTGGGATGTGGTCTCCGATCTCTTCATCGAAACCCATGGCCGGGGGCGACCGCGTCTGAGCGACCGCCTGATGCTCGATGGCGTGCTCTGGGTGCTCTGCTCGGGTGCTGCTTGGCGAGATATGCCGGATCGATTTGGCCCGTGGTCAACGGTGTATCAACGATTTCGGGGCTGGCGAAATCAGGGGACATTCGATCAGATGCTCAAACGCTTGCACCTGAGGCTGAATGAGCAAGGCTTGATCGATCTGCAAACCTGGATGATCGACTCAACTGCAGTACGTGCAACCCGAGCCTCATCTGGCGCCGGGAAAAAAGGGGGCCTGACGAGCCTGCCGATCACGCTCTAGGTCGCAGTCGCGGCGGCCTGACAACCAAAATCCACATGCTCTGCGACGCCAACGGGACACCGTTGCGCTTTCTTCTCTCTAGCGGTCAAGCCAGTGACATTAGCTACGCCCAGCCTCTGTTGGACGAAGTCAGCATTCCATCAAGCCAACGTGGCCGCCCGCGCAAACGCTGTAAATGGCTGCTTGCCGACAAGGGCTATGACGCCGAAGCGCTACGCCGCTATTGCGACCAGTATCGAATGCAGCCCGTCATCCCTCTGCGCTCGATGAAGCGCAAGCCTAAACCAGGATTACCCAGACTCTTTGATCGGCCCAAGTACCGACAATGCAACATCATCGAGCGCATGTTTGGCTGGCTGAAAGAGAACCGCCGGATCGTAACGCGCTTCGACAAACTCGCGAAAAGCTACGCCGCCATGGTCTCACTGGCTTGCTCCATGCGGTGTTTGAGACATCTCTTTTCGTACAGAGCCTAACCCTTAGCCCGTTCAGCAGCATTAGATGCTCACGTATAAACGTCGTACTCAAGACGGTAGAGGAAGGCCCATACCTGCTCATACCTTTCTTGATGCCAAAGCAGGGTGCATGGGGTGTGGTTGCCAAGACCTATTGCAGGATTGATCATCCAGCGCTGCGCCAGTTCTACTTTTCCGAGCACTTCGATAGCTTTTCGAAAAATTTCTCCGTGCCTTGTTAAAAACGCTCCATGTGCAGAGGTCCAACAGCTCGTTGAGGGCTGTTCGCTAAGTCCGTGGATCGTGAAACTGTTCATTGGCAGGGGTCCGAAATTGGCAGTCGAGAGACTCTATTAACACTATGACATTAGGAGGGGGGGCACGCCACCGATCCTGTAGCCACGGGCAGCGGACCGCTATGTGAAGAACCCCTGATTTTATCGAGTTGCGATGGGTGTCGGCTAAGCCAGTCGGTCATCAGGGTATCGGCTCAGTGCCTCATAGCTGGTGTTTAGGTTGTGTGGTGCCCGGTGTCTTTGCCTTATGATGCTCAAGATCACGACCAGTGCAGGTGAGGCTCCCCAGCGCGAGCGCGATCCACGGGCGCCGCCGCAGGTCCGGCCTGTTCTGGCTAGGGTTGATCCTCCGCAGGCAGGGTGGCGGCCGGTGCGGGATCGACTGGCGGCTCAATCGAAAACAATTGGCTCGCGCGACTTCCCAGCAGCGAACCGGCCTGAAAGTAGCCCATCACCGTGCTGACACTGCGGTGCTCGGTCATCGCCATACCTCGCCAAGCGGCACGCCCTGGCGTCCGGCCTCTGTGACGAAGCCCAAGCGAAGGCTGTGCGCCGCCCAGTCGCCGTCGAGGCCGGCCAGTGCCGCGCGACGTTTGACGATACGCGCGACCTGGTCAACGGACAGCCCAGCAGCCGCGACGCGGCCCCCTTTGTACCAGCGGCGAAACAGCGGGCCCTCGCAGGTCGGTGCTACAGCGAGCCAGGCGTTCGACGCCTGGGCCGCCGGTCCTTCCAGCGGCTTTCCCGCCGCACGCCGCTGCTGCCGGTTTTGCATACAGCCAGGTGTCGGCGTCCAGACGTCGCAGGTCTCCGATCTGCAAAGCCACGATTTCCGAGCGGCGCCGGCCACCGCCGCCCCAGGCCAGCAACAGCAGGGCGCGATCGCGCGTGCCACGGACGCCGTCAGTGCAGGTGGCGAGCATCGCCTGCAGCGGCTCCAACACCACCGCGGTTTTCTTCCGCACGGATACGCCTTGGCGCGCCTGGGCCTTACGTGCCTCGCGAAGAGGCGTCTTCACCGCAGGAACCTCACTTGGGTTATCCCAGCGTCGCAGTCGATGCCATTTAGCCAAAACTGCCAAGCGATGGCTAACTGTGCTAAACGACAGTGGCCCTTGGTTGCCCTTGATATTAGCCGCCACCAGCGCGGCGTCGACGGCCGGCGGCAGCAGATGTGTCCAGCCGCCACTGTTATCGGGCCTGGCCAGGTGGTCGACAATAAACTGCACGGCAACCTCGGGTGGCAGCGCGCCGTCGCCGAGCGATCGACGATAACGCAACCGCAGCCACGCGGACCAAGAGGTGAGGGCGCTCTGGTAACTGCGCGCGGTATTGGCTGCGGTGCCGGTCGTAATGAACGCCTCGGCCGCGGCGCGGGTGCTGTCGTCCAACTCCGCCAGCACCAACGGCTTGGCGGAGGGCAGCTGCACCGGCTCTGTCAATTTCGTCTCGCTCAACGCTGCAATAGGTTCGGATAACCTGTGGCTTATCAGACCTAATATAGCGAAGAGGTAGGCATGACGATATCCATGATCGTGAAGAGCAGCAATCGCCCCTTTGCGACCGCTGAGCGCTAACGGCTTTACCAAGTGCGACGGGCACTCTGTGGGGAGCGGGTTTTCCCGCTAAGCAGACGACGCGGTGGATGTCACCGGCTTTGCCGGTGTTGGCGGGTTAACTCGCTCCCACAAAGTCCGCTATCAGAGGCAAGGGCCGGCAAAGGCTCGCGCCCCACAGCGGGCCTCGGTCATTGATGATCGCGGTCGTAGCGGGTGCTTCAGGGCGATACAACGCGTTAACCCGGTCGCCTATGGCGTAGCCGAAGATCAACCCATTTTCGGAGTTCCTGATCATTCTGCCCGTGACGTCCCTAAATTCGATTTGTGGATGATCGCCGCGCGTTCACAGCGCCGACATTACCTTGGGAGCGTTGGGCGTGAGAGGCGCCGATGCAACGGACGCAGCGGACGCCGACGAAGACATTCAGGACGACGGTCAAGTCATTTACGCATGAGGAGAAAGGCAATGGACAACTACCACCTGAGCCTAACCGCTGATGGCTGGGAGCTGAAGAAAACCGGTGCGGAACGAGCCGCCAAGCGCGCCGCTACGAAGCAGGGGTTGGTTGGTTCGCTGTCTGACTTCTTTGATGGCAAAACAGCTTCGGTGAAAATTCATAAAGCTGACGGCACTATCGAAGAAGAGCGTACCTACCCACGTTCGGCTGACCCGAGGCGTTCGAAGGGGTGATACCAGTTACCGCTGCAGGCCTGGGTATCAGTGTCAGCGATTCGACCGGGCATGGGCTGTACAAGTGGCTGCTCGCGAGCTTCCTGATCGGGAAGAGGATTCGTTCCTCCTTCGCCGTGGAGGAGTACCGGAACTTGGTTGATCGGCATGGCCTGGATACGCCGGAGAAGTTGGCCCGCTGTTCCCATCGGGATCTCGTAAGACTCCTAGGCCAGGCAGGTTACGCGCGATACGACGAGTCCACGGCGAAGCGGCTTCATGCTTTGAGTGTTCGGGCCGCTAGCGAACTCGATGTTCAGTTGATCTCGCTGAAAAAGAACGAGTTGGACACCTCTGCCTTCCAGGCCTGGCTTTTGAGCTTCGAAGGGGTTGGCCCTAAAACTCTCGAGATTTTTATGCGTGAAGCAGCAGCCCTCCTTGAGCACCGCTCTACAGCGGGATCGTCACGCTGAAGCAGGTGCCGCTCTCTTCAGAGGATGACACGTCGATTTTCCCTCCATGACTGGCGACGATTTCAGCTGCGATGAAAAGGCCTAACCCCAGGCCTTGGGAAGCTTTGCTACCCGTCTCGGTATAACCAGAGTATCGACGACCAGGATCAAACAAGGATGGCATAGCGGCTGGAGAGATGGGCTCTCCGGCGTTTCTGACTTCGAAGGTCATTGTGTTGTGGCTGCCTTTGAGGGCGACCTGGATTGGCTGCTGCAGGTCACCATGCCTGACTGCATTACCAATCAGGTTGGTAAATACCTGAGCCATTCGCTCTGGATCAAAACCACCCACGACCGGATCGGTATCATTGAATATAATCGTCGCGTTTGGCTCCCCAGAACTCAGTTCCTTGATTGTCGTGCGGCAGATCAAATTCAGCTCGGTGGGACTTTTGACAACCGGAATACCGGTGCCAAGGTTGCATCGTGCGAGGTCGACCAAATCGTTGACCATACGATTGGCTCGGCGGGCGCTGACCCCAACCTGAGCAGCAATGTCTTTTTCTCGATCCGAGAGCGTTTGGCTTTTTCTCAGTAAGTCAGCGCCCATCAGTATCGCTGTCAGGGGGGCTCGCAAATCATGTCCCAGCACGCCTAAAACCATTTTTCGGGTCGTTTCGACAGCTTGACCGTAGGCGCTGATTGACTCCACCAGCGCCTGGTCAATGGCCTCGTTAAAACGCACCATGTCCTCGATTTGCGAAGGTGAGCTGAACGCTTCCTCTGCCAGCCACAGTCGTAACACGCTGGATCTCAAGGCGCGAAATTCCGACACCATTTGATCCATGGAGAACCCGTCTATAAGCCTGAGAATGGCGTGCGTTTGTGCTGCAGTTTCTTGGTCAATCTGCGGCGCCAGGCCTTGGGATTTTCTTATTTGCTGTCGTTGTGTTTGCGGAGTTCGCATGTCCAGGGCGGCAGCCTTGAGTAGCTGTTCTGCATGGTTTCTTAGCGCACTGGCCGCCAGATCCTGTCTAGGGACATCAATGTCTCTGGCAAAGCGCTCCCACGCTTGGAGGATCAGTTCAAGATTCGCTTCGATGAAGTCGGGGAGTCGCATCGTCTACCTCTTCTTTGGCTACTGCCACCCCAGGTCAGCCGTGAACTATAGCCGGTAAGCCAGCACTCCGCCCCGTGCGACAACGGCCAGAACGGAACCTCAAGCCTACTCTTTTGACCGTAGGAGTGGGCCACGTCTGTCGCCAAAAATGTTGTACATATTCTTGTTTTTGTACAAGCTTTAGTCGTGAAACTTTTTGAATTTAATGCAGTTACGTCGGCTCCATATCTTATCGACAGGAGCCTGAATCATATGTCTTCACTGAAACTTTACGTCATTGACTATCAGCTTCGCGGAGCGTCCAAGCAATTTGTCATCCGCTTGGAAAATATGTCCAATGCGGAGGCCTGGCATTGGGCGAGCTGTGACGCCGGGATTGGAGTGATCCCAAGGTTCGCACAGCAAAACATTCGCAAGGTGGGCCGTCTCATGGCGGAGCGTTACGGTCTTTCTGACGTTCGTTGGAGACTTTCAAGCAGCGTCTCGGCATGATTGTCGAAACGGCCAACGGCCTTGAGCGAACCGCTCCGCTGATCGCGGCACGCTCAGTCTTCTCATGGCGGTGGTTCAAATGAGGTTAGAAGCTGACGGACTATCGTTAAGCGGGCACCATGTGCTGATCGTGGAAGACGACGAAACCCTCAATATGGTGCTGGTCCAGATTCTCACTGAGCTGGGCGCTTGTGTAGCGAGTTTTGGCAACGCCGAGGATGCGCTGATTGGTCTTCTTGAAAATCACGGCGCTTGTTCATTGGTGATTGCCGATCACGGCGTTCCTGGAGCCCTCAAGGGCTTGGAATTTTTGCAGATGGTCGCTGAAAAATGGCCTCATATTCCCGCCATTCTCACTTCTGGGTATCAGTTGCAGCCCACCGGTGCACCTCCTGTGACATTCCTGTTCAAGCCGTGGTCGGTTGAGGAGTTACTATCCGCGATTGGCCAAGCAATGGCAGGGGACTCGATCATGGGTGTTCTGGATCAGTAAAACCATCAGAAAGGTGATGATCGTTGTGGAGGTGTTGATGATGAGCTGCCAGGTATCGTTGGAGTGAAACCATGGCCCCGAGGCTGCCCACATTCCAATCAGTACGATGGCGATGAGGAAAGTAGTTGGCCTGCCAGCATGGTTGGAAAGCCATTGGCAGAACTGCGCGAATTTCATGATGCTTTTCCTTTTGAACACGTTGCACATGTTCCATTGACCCTCAAACTGTTCAGAAATCTTTTTTTACATTTGCTCGGCCTGACTAACAGCCGCATGTTTGGGCTTCGAGCTTTGGAGTCAGTCATGTTGGGGGTGGAAGCCGGTGTGTTGTGTCCTGCGGGTACGACTCGACTGCCTCGTGCCTGGCCCACGGAACATAGTCAGTCCTCGAGCGCCACGGTTAATGCGGGTCTGCAGCGGCAAGCAGTTCGCTGATGGTGTCTCCGAGCGCATCAAGGGTGCACGGCTTGGTGATGTACCTGGCATTAACAGGGAGGCAGCCTGGAAGTAAAACCGTGCGCCCAGAAATGATGATGACGGGAAGGTCGCGGTTGGTTGACCAGAGCGTTTTGGCGAGCCCGAGCCCATCAGTGGTGCCTGGCATGTTCACGTCCGTAATGACGAGAGCAAACGGCTCGGCGTTTAACCTACGAAGGGCGTCGTCGGCGTTGCTGCACTCGACGACCTGGTAGCCGAAGTGTGTCACGGCGTCGGCCATCAGGCAGCGCAGGATGTCATCGTCTTCAACCAACAAAACCTTCTGTGCCATAGAGCTCGATCCTTGTTGTTGTACTCGTTAGTGGATCCTCCGAGCACAGCGTTGCTTGCTCCTGACCAATGGTGACCAACCCGCTAACAGATCTCGATTGAGTCGAAGTTCCGACGCCGCTGTCTTCGCTTTAGGTCATTCGTAGCCACAAGGCTGCCAAGGAGCGAGTGTGAGGATCGGTTGCTTGGGATGGGGATCACTGATTTGGATACCTGGGGAGCTTCGTCTGGCGGGAGACTGGCGAGCGGACGGCCCAGCACTCCCTATCGAATTTTCAAGGGTCGCTGATGGGGGGGAACTGGCGACAGCAATATGCCTTGGCGCCGCTACGGTCGATGTACTGTGGGCTCCCCTCATAACGAACTCACGCCAGGGATTACCTGAACAAGGTGCCCGCACAGATCCGTACCGCATACCGGCAGTTTTTTGCCGAGCGCCTCGGATGGTGATTCAGCCCGGCTGTGCTTTCGTTGAAGCACGGCCTAGCACTTCCTGTGAATGGTTTCTTCATCCTCGAGCAGGGGAATACAATGCGTAGATCTGGTTGGTTTCTTATGGTGCTTGGCAGTGCAGGGCTCGTCGGTACGCTGGTACTGCTGACTATCACGTTGATGGATTTTAGTAATGCCCCTCGCGCCTCGATGGTGGGGAGCCTGTTCATGATGGCAGCGTCAGCGCTTCTTCTCGTCATCGGCAGACGGCTTCGGGCAAGAGGAAGGCCGCTGCTGCCTATTTTGCTTTGATGCTGCGGTCGTCAGTAGGCCTACAGTCTGTTTCAAAGATGCCAGGGTGACGCTCACCCTGGCAAAGCTCATCAAGGCTTAGCGGCTTTCGCTGTTGCGGCCACCGCCATGGCTGTTCTGTCCACCTTTGGGGCCAGCCTCAGAGGCTCGCTCACGGTCATTGGCGAAGTTGCCGCTCGAGGATTGTCCGCCCTCGCGCCCGGCTTCGGACGCTTTCTCGCGGTCGTTGGCAAAATTGCCTGGGTTGTTCTGTGCGGTGCCGCCTTGATTGCCGCGATCACCTTGATTGTTAGCCATGATCTTTCACCTCATGTGTCACACAGGAAAGTCTGTGTTCAATTCGGAGGGGTAAAAGCCACTGTTTCGCACACCTGAATTTCGCTTTGCCCGACGGGTTGCGTTAAGAAAGCTGCTTCACGGACTGTGGCGAGCCAACTCTTAGCATCCCAGTAGAACAGCTCGAGACCTTGCCCATTCGGCTCTCACGCTGAACTGAAGTTCTTTTTGCCTCCTCGAATTTGGACATGGTCTCAGAGAGGATTCGGTGAATGGACGACACGGCCCTGGCATTCATGATCTTCGCGACGGAACACCCGGACGCGCTTGCCCAAGTCCAAGGCTTGAGTGAAGCGGAAGCGCTGGAGGCTGGCGAGCCGCTGTCGGCCCTGCGTGACACCATGGTTGTCCAGACCCTCACGGCTGAAGCCAGCAAGCAAGGCGTTTCCCTCGATGAGCTGGTTCAGACGCTTATCGGAAGGGACGACGTGGAGGAGGGCGATGCGACCATCCCAGGCTTGGAAAAATACAACCGGATGCGTGATTTCAACGCCTCACCGGAACCATCGGGAGCAGGGAAATCCGCTCGGCGTTCGAAGCGCGCAGCTGCTCATGCCTTGCAGTTTTGCGTTCAAAAGCACGATGCCACACGACTGCACTACGACTTCCGCCTGGAGCTCGACGGCACGCTCAAAAGCTGGGCGATACCCAAAGGCCCATGCCTGGATCCCAAGGTAAAGCGCCTCTCGGTGCATGTCGAAGATCACCCTCTCGATTACGCTTCATTTGAAGGCACGATACCGGAGGGTCACTACGGTGCCGGGGATGTGATCGTTTGGGATCGTGGAATATGGCTTCACCAGGGCGATCCGGCTGAGGCCTACAAGAAAGGTCGTATGAAGTTTGAGCTGCAGGGTGAAAAGCTCTCGGGCCTGTGGAACCTTGTCCGGACGAACATCGAGGGTAAGCAGGAGCAATGGTTTCTGATCAAGCATCAGGACGAGGCCGCTAAGCCGCTCGCTGATTTCGACGTTGTGGTCGAGATGCCTAACAGCGTGCTCAGCGACCGCACCATCATCCCCAAGAAACCCGGTCGGGCCAAGGCGGGGTCATCCAAGCCGAACCCTCCCGCCAGCGCCACCGGGCCGAGCACAGAGGGCGCCGTGGCTGCAGCGCTGCCAGAGAAGCTCTCTCCACAGCTAGCGACGCTGGTCGAATCCAGCCCTCGAAGCGAGGAGTGGCGCTACGAAATCAAGTTCGATGGCTATCGCATGCTGTGTCGCGTCGATGGGGATGACGTCCGGCTGTTTACCCGCAATGGTCATGATTGGACTGCGAAGTTGCCCAAGCAGGCGGCTGCAATCGCCTCGCTCGGGCTCGAAACGGCTTGGCTGGATGGCGAGATTGTCATCCCGGATGAAAACGGCGTGCCCGACTTCCAGCTGCTACAGAATGCATTCGACGCCGGCAAGAGCCACGGCATCGTCTACTACCTGTTCGACCTGCCGTATCTCAACGGCGCCGATCTTCGACAGGTGCCGGTTGAGAGCCGCCGTGGACTGCTAAAGCAGATTCTCTCTGACTCGACCGACCCGCTGCTGAGGTTCTCCGAAGACTTCACCGAAGACGTCGACGCATTGATGAACAGTGCCTGCCAGATGCGCATGGAAGGACTGATTGGCAAGCGATTGGGCAGTCCTTACGTATCCCGGCGCAGTGACACGTGGATCAAGCTCAAGTGCAAGCATCGCCAGGAGTTCGTCATCGTCGGCTACACCGACCCGAAAGGAGCGAGAACCGGTTTTGGCGCACTTGTCCTTGCGCTAACCGACCAGGATAGCGGCGATCTGAAGTACGCCGGCAAGGTCGGGACGGGCTTCACGGAATCGACACTCGCCACGATCCTGCAGACACTGCTGCCGTTGGAGCAGAAAAAGGTGCCGGTAGTGAATCCACCGAAAGGTGTTGATGGTAGAGGCATCCACTGGCTGCAGCCGACACTGCTGGCTGAGGTCAGCTTCGCGGAGATCACCTCGGACGGTGTAGTCAGGCACGCGGTGTTCCAAGGTATCCGGACGGACAAGCCTGTCCAGGACATAACGGAGGAGAAGCCGGCGCCTGCGCCGAAAGAGCGAAGGTCAGCCAAAGCGAAATCGGACGACAAGGCCGCCACGACCAAGGTACGGATTACCCACCCTGAACGTGTGATTGATCCCAGCAGTGGTCTTACCAAACGAGACCTGGCCGAATATTACGCGCAGGTCTCACCCTGGCTTCTGCCTCACCTGAAAGATCGACCCATCGCGCTGGTCAGGGCGCCCGAGGGGATTTCCGGTGAGCTGTTTTTCCAGAAGAACGCTGACCGCCTCGCCATCCCGAACATCACGATGGTGCCGAAAGCAGAAGCAGGCAAAGCGGGCATGGTCATCAACAGCGTCGAGGCTCTGGTCGGTGCCGTGCAGATGAGCACCATCGAGCTGCATTCCTGGAATGGCACGACCGAGCACATCGAGCAGCCAGACCGCTTCGTGTTGGATCTCGATCCTGATCCCGCGCTGCCCTGGAAGGCCATGGTCGAAGCCACTCAGCTGACCTTGGTGGTGCTCGATGAATTGGGGCTGCAGTCGTTTCTCAAAACCAGTGGGGGCAAGGGCATCCACATCATGGTACCGCTCACGCCTAAAGCTTCGTGGGAAGAAGTGAAGCACTTCAGTCAGTCCATCGTGAAGTACATCGCCAAGCTGATCCCGGATCGATTCTCTGCCGTGTTAGGCCCAAAGAATCGTATCGGTAAGATCTTCATCGACTACCTGCGCAACGGCAAAGGGGCCACCACTGCCAACGTCTTCTCGGCGCGGGCGAGGGAGGGACTGCCGGTATCGGTGCCGATTTTCAAGGAGGAGCTCGTCGAGCTACAATCGGCGGCCAAATGGAACATCAAGAATGTTCAGGAGCGTCTGGATGAACTGGGTGGCGATGACCCGTGGGATGCTATGCCGACCATTGAGCAATTGATCACCCTGGAAATGAAAACGCGGATCGGAATGAAGTAGCCGCTGATGCGATGCAGAGAAGGGGAAGGCGCTTGGCACATTTCGTCATGCCTGGATTCGCGGCGTCGAGCTTCACCAAGCCCTAATGCTGCAATCGCTGGCTTCACTCATTCCTTTGGAATTATCGAGATTTTTCCGTTCCGCTCCACAATCGCAAATTTGATTTGCTCCACCGATTCTATTCCCTGGCTATCTCGTGCTGATTCGAGAATGTCATCCTCGGTTAGACGAGATCGGCGCATTCGCTGATGCAAGAACTGTCCGTGCTCAACCACCAGGGTTGAGTGGCCATCGAGAAAGCGGGCCAGCGGTCGGGAGTTCAGCTTGGCAAGAGACAAGCCCACATCGACCACGATCAAGGTGGCGATCACCAGCACGGCGTTGGTAAACGAGAAATCCTCGCCCAGAAGAGCCTGCTGCGTGGCTTCCCCGATGATCAGCAGCAAGACGAAATCGAAGGTGGTCAGATCGGCCAGGGAACGCCGCCCGGCTACGCGGAACAGCAGCATAAGGGCGACATACATCCCAGCAGCTCGCAGGATCGAATCCATGACGCCCTCCTAGGGGTAGAGAAATGTGGAAAAGTGGACTTCGGTGTTCGAGCCCGACCTCACAACCCCTTCCAAGCTACCCACGTGCCCACTTCGCAGTGTCAGGTACAAGGTGGCCATACCACCCTTGCTGGTACCCAATTGCAGCCGCAGGGCTGGGCCATGGGAGATCGACACCAGGGGTTCGGGCTGCATAGTCTCGATACTGGCCTCGCGCAGTAGCGGCCCCTCAAGTTCAACCATCACTGGCTGACCAGGGCTCCCCTGAATTGTGATGAAAAGATTGTCGGTGGTGCCACTGCGACTGAGGCGTTGATATTCAACTTTTAATCGACCATCCTGGCTCACCACCTCGGCATCGCTTAGTGGGCCGTCGCCGAACAGCCCTGCCAAGGCTAGCAATACGATGATCACCAGCACATACCACCCCACACGTTCGAAGCGCCAAACGCGCTTCTGCATGGGCATGTTCTCCTGGATCGGGTGACTTCTGGATATCATCTCATCGTTCGGCATTTCATGTGCCCTCAGGCGCGTTCGCCGCGAAGCCAGCGTTGATGGTAATGAGCAAGGCGCGTCAGACCGAACAGCGCGCCTTGTTGCATCACCTCCGCTCTCTCGCCGAAGAAACGCTGAGTACATGTAAAAACCGCAGCAGGCTCGCCAGCAAAGGCCCAAGCAAAGCACATCGTCCCTGGAGGTACCCCAGATTCGTCGGTAGGCCCCGCTACTCCTGTTGTTGCGATTACCACATTGGCATCGCTGTCTCGCAATGCACCCAACGCCATTTCCCACGCCACAGGCTCGCTAGTGAGCCCGTAGCGCTCGATGGTCTCGGAACTGACCCCCAGCAAACGCTTTTTCGCACTCGGTGAATAGACGACATAACCACTCTCCAGTACCTCCCCAGTGCCAGGTACCGTCGCCAACAGCGCCACCATGCAGCCTGCAGTACAAGATTCGGCGGTGGAAAGAATCAACTGATTGTCCTTGAGGTAGCCGAGCGCGGCCAGTACAGGTTCGGTTGCCATGAGGGTATCGACTCGCTTGTTCTTTAGCGGTGGACGCAACCCTCGGGCAATTGGTTCAGCGCTTATTTAGCCGCCTGTCCCATGCCGAAAAAATCGTCTGAACTTTGTCCAGATTTCCACCTTCCCTTATGTATAGGGGCAGCAGACCTACCGTGTTATCGCTGCGGCTATCCAATTGGACATCGGGAGAAACGGAAATGGGTGATCTCGCAACGTACTTCTGGATTGCCGTGGCGGCCATCATTCTGCTGGTTGATCTCTGGGTAATGGTCAGCGTTTTTCGAAGCGACAAGTCAGATGCAGTCAAGGTGCTGTGGGCTTTGATACTGCTCGTGTTGCCGGTGGTTGGCTTGGCTATATGGGGCGTCGCAGGGCCACGGGGGATCAAGCGCGGCACTGGGCCGACATCTCCTGAACACAGCAAAGGGTAGGAGCGGCAGCATGACCAGAGAAGGGCATTATAAGGAACTAGACCTACGGAAATCGCACGGCGAGGAAGAGCGAGATAACGATGCTCATCGCCCGGATGGTGCTGTGGGCTCATCGCACGATTCTACCGCTCAGAAAGCGGCACCTAATCAGGGGCGTCACCAGCGGTGAAACTATCCTCGAAGGCTTGGGGATGAGGCTCGCCGTGAGGCGAGCTTTTTTTTGACTGGACTATGCTCGCACATTGGCTGAATAATGAAGACCCGACAATGTATTCAACGGTGCTGTATGCGGCAGGCGCTTAATCAGGGCGAATTGAGATGAGTGGTCGGGGACGAGCGCGTTTAGGATAGCGAGGGGCGCCTTATTTTCTAATCAAGGGCTGCTAGAGTTCGGCTCGTTTCGGCGTAAAAAGTTAGGCCATTCCGATTCTGGGCGGCTTTCACCGCAGGCGACGCATACGTAGTCTTCGCCAGGCAAACCAAGATAATAAGCCTTTCTTATATACTTGTGAGGGCACGGGTTCGCAATGTGTGGCTTGCCGCTTTTGATTTTCATTATTCTGCTCCAAGCGCTGCCACAGCAATGCTTTATCTATCTGCTAGCACTGGGCCAGTCCTGGCTTGTTTCACTCCATTTTTCTATTCCTTTTCGAAGTAACGTATCGATGCGTTATGTCCCTAGGCAGTGGTTGAGTGACGTCAAGAACTCAGGAAGTGTCGTTTAACTATCATGAATTCAATTATTCTCAAGTAAGTTCTCTTAGAAGAGCGAAAAATCCTGTAGCAATGCTGTCAGTTTTTTTCGATTCGCCGCCATATTCGTTCGTGAAAATAAAAAGCGATGGTGTTACAAGTGGGCTCAATAACCGCGATTAGCCCGCCTGTGAGAGCCGAGCCTGTAAGTAGATAGGCGACCGCAAAGGCAATACTGAAGTGGAGTATGCTAAAACTTAGGGTTTTGGGTAGGGGGCCTTTAGTTTTTGAGTGGCAGCAGTGTACGTCAGATGCGCTTTTCATTGTTGTCCCTTAGCTCGGATTGTTGTGAGCCGCACGTTGTGACATACGGCTCACAGAACTGATCACCGTTTTGCTTCTTCACCGGGAGCAGCCGACCGGCTCAAGAAAGCTCGAGTTATCTCGGGAAGGTGATCTTTCAGCCAATCGGCCATGGCGACCTCCTCTTTCAATATCGACCGGCAGGCCTCGGCAGTGAGTTCATCCCCTGCGAACGTCGCTGCTTCAATAAGTACCGTGTAGGAAGCAATTTCAAAATTTTCAAATACGTATCCAGACATCGCACCTTTAACCACTTCATCGCTCATCGCCATGCCACCCACTGCTTGGCCGAAGGCCATGAGCTTGCCTGCTAAGTCTTTCAAGGTCGAGGTGCTCCTTCCTAGGCGCTCTATGCATTCAACCAATTTCCGTTGTTGTCCTTCCGTTTCGGTGATGTGCTGCGTAATTCGCTCACGAAGATCGGGATAATGCTCCAACCGTTCCGCTTGCGCTTTAAGCATTTTTTCGGCTTGCTGCTCCATCGCGTGAGCATCGCGCAGCCAATCCAATAAATTTTCTGCAGGCTTAGTCATGAGTGCTCTCCATGTAGTGAATTTATTCAGAGCTGAATTCAATTCACTGCGTTCGGCTAGGTTGATGAACGGTTGAGTGCGCAACCTATTTGTCTGCAGTTATTTGGAAAATGATTTTGAACTTTCACATTGTGTCCATTCGTCTTGAGAGCTCTTTGGCGATTTGCACCATTGATCCCTCCGTTAACTCCCACAAAGGACACAGGACGTATTTGCGTGCTGGTTCAACCGTTGGGAGATTTAATATGTTTATCCATAACAAGCGTCTTCAATATACCGTGCGCGTCGCGCAGCCCAATCCCGGCCTTGCCAACTTGCTTTTGGAGCAGTTCGGCGGCGCTCAGGGTGAGCTGGCCGCTGCCAGTCGATACTTCACCCAGGCCCTGGCCGAGGATGACCCAGGCCGCAAAGACCTGCTGATGGACATCGCCACTGAAGAGCTGAGCCACCTGGAGATTGTAGGCTCGATCATCGTGATGCTTAACAAGGGCGCCAAGGGCCGACTTGCTGAGGGGGTCGAAGAGGAGGGAGAGCTGTACCGAGCAATCAATGGCGCCGGTAACGATTCCCACATTACCAGCATCCTCTACGGCGCCGGCGCTCCGCTTACCAACTCGGCAGGGGTGCCCTGGAGTGCGGCCTATGTGGACACCATCGGTGAACCGACAGCTGATTTTCGCTCCAACATCGCTGCCGAAGCGCGGGCGAAGATCGTGTACGAGCGCCTGATGAACGTGACGGACGACCCAGGCGTGAAAGAGGCGCTGGGTTTCTTGATGACGCGAGAAATCGCACACCAGCTTTCTTTCGAAAAAGCACTGCACGCCATCCAGCCTAACTTCCCTCAGGGCAAGCTCCCAGGCATGCCGGAGTTCACCAACAAATATTTCAACATGTCGGGTGAGCCGAATGTGCGCGGCCCTTGGAATGAAGGCGAGGAGTGGGAGTACGTCGAGAATCCATCGGCTGCCGTTGATGGCGGAGATGGCACCGCTTCGGTAGAACTGGCCGCTCCTGATCTGGCGGTATTGGAAGCCATGAAGCTGCGGACGATGTCCGATCCAGCCAGCAACCCGGTCACCGGCGCGGATCTTGGTTCAGGCTTGGTCAACGGTAAAGATGACTGAATTTCGGGAGGCCGCAATGAGCACTTTGAAAAGGAGGGATAAGGCTCAGGTCGGCATCGGCTTTGAGCATTTGATGAGCGCGGCGGTAGCAGAGTTTGAGGCCGACTCGCGCCTGGCTTGCCGAGCGATGCGAGTAAAGATGGCCACAAGCATGTTCGGCGTTGGCTCCCTGCTGCCCAACGATCTGCCCCCAAAGCTTCCCATTGAATCCTTACACGAGAGCTTGGTCAGCCACACCCTGCAGTGAAATCGATTTTCAAACCCAAGGAGAATGACGATGGTTGCTCGCAAAACAGTTGAAGACCTGTTCATCCATGAGCTTTCGGATGTGTACAGCGCTGAGAAGCAGATCACCAAAGCATTGCCGCGTCTGGCTAGGGCATCTACCAATCCGCTGCTGGCGGATGCGTTCACTTCACACCTAGCGGAAACCCAGGGGCAGATAGAGCGCATTGACCAGTTGGTAGAGTCCGCTGGATTGAAACTCAAGCGGATGAAGTGCGTAGCCATGGAGGGTTTGGTTGAGGAGAGTAAAGAGCTGATAGATGAAATCGAGAAGGGGGCGGTGCTCGATGCGGCGCTCATCGGGGCATGCCAGAAGGTTGAGCATTACGAGATCGCCAGCTACGGCACCCTAATTGCGATGGCCAAGCACCTCGGTATGGAAGAGGCGGCCTCGCTGTTGGCCGACACGCTTGCAGAAGAAAAAGCTGCAGACGAGAAGCTGTCAGCGATTGCCGAAGAAGGCGGCAACCAGGCCGCCACCCTCGAGAAGTAACGGGTCGGGCCCAGCCAAGTACGTGCTGGGCCTTCTAGGAATTTGTCATTTCCGCGATTTCTTTCTCGCAACGCGCGTCTTCTTATACAAAAAAAAATTCTTGTGGAGCATTTTGACCCGCCGGTCCGGTATCTCACCGGCGCGGTGGAAATCGGTCGCTATTCGGAGGTGATGCGCCCATGGTGGATAAATCCTTCAGCATAGACCTAGCGTCGTAGGAGAACGACATGCGCATTCGCGGTAAGGCTTTTTGGGCATGGGCTGACCCCACGCTCCACCACCAGATCCATGATGAATCCCTCGCCGATGGTACAACCATTGACGTGCAAAGCAGGCTCTCTCGAGCTGGAGGAACTCAACTGTTCATCGGCGTGTACGCGCCAAGCGGCCTGGTTCTTGATGAACAATTTTTCGATTCACGACCGGGCCAGTCGATGACAACGGCTCTTTCCTGGGGCGTAGATATGGCCCTCCAGAGGGCGCGCGAGGCTTCATCTTCACTTTCTCAAACGGCTGACGTGTCGGATCGGTCTAAGGAGAAAGTGGAAGACTATGTCCGTATCCAGTGAGTCAGAAATTCAAGTTCAGCAAGCGCTGCTGCCAGTGTTTTCCGCAGCCGAGCAACTGAGGCTAGACCCTGAGGTCCTACGGCTCGTGGCGATTGGTGGATTGACGCAGGACTCCCCTCCGGAATGGGTGACTCCGATTCTTCAACCAGAGGTCATTGAGTGGTTCCGCCGGCAAGCGAGATTTGCTGATCGGGACTGGCTCGAAGCTGCGCCTCGATGCCCTTGAGTTTTTGCATTTGCTGTTTCAGCTTTTCGACTTTAGTGCTGAGTAGCCACGACGCGGCATTACGACAGGCACTCATCGCGTCTGTTCCTCGATGGAGGACCGCCTGTTACTGCAGTGCTACTGGTTTTCAGGATGCCGGAGTTGCTCCATGCAGAAGCAGTGTAAGACCGATAAAGAGCGGCGACTCAAGCGCTGCGAGCATGAAGCAGTAGGCGAGAGGGGCAAATCCGATTGGAGCAAGATCCGGAGATGATGAAGGTTCGCCTGGTGGAGCACACCTTTGGAACGAACAGATTCTGGAAGGGAAGCAACCAGTTCGTGACCAAAACCCTGCCGAGGTTAAGCACCGAAATGAGCCTTCACGTGCTCGCCTCCACAAACGCATGGTGAGCATTTTCGGCATCGCAGGACTACTTGAGGCGATCAGGGCGTAACCCCGCCGTTTGCTGGCCCGTAAACAGCTACATGGGCCGCTGACGCGGCCCGTGTAGCACTACAAATGTCTATTTTTCTGGGTGAGGGTATTTACGCTCTCGCCTGATGATTCCGCAGGTAATCTGCTCGGTTCTCAGTTATCGATGCGATTACTGCGTTTTTCCACAGCCTGGATCGATAGCGGTCAGTCGTTAAGGGCTGCCAGCAGCCAGAAATGATCACACTGAGTCCTCTACCGAGCTTCCCGTACTCAGTTAACCCTCGTAATCGCTCTTCTGTCAGTTCTCCTGCGGCAACCGCTTCGGCTTCAAGCTGCACTCCATCGGTATCAGTGGCTATGAAGCGAGAGGGGTTAACCACGGGAATCAGCTGGATACAAGCCCTGACCACCGGTCACCAAACAGGGCGATTGCCAAGCCTCCGAGCATCACGATTACCCCGGCCAACTTGAAACCAGATACCGGCCTCTCGACTGCCCCGAGCAGTCCGAAGTGATCGATAACTAGGGACGAAATGATCTGCCCGGCGATGGCGAGGCCAAGCAGCGCTGAAAGGCCTATTTTTGGCGCGAGTACCACGTAGCTGAGCAACGCGCCGGCACCTAGCAGGCCACCTAGAAGGCTCCACAAAGGCTGGGCAGGGATAGCCGCGATTGAAGCCACTATCCCGCCACGCATCAACGAAAAGATGCCCAGGCATAGCGCACCGGCAGTAAAAGAAAACAGTGCCGCCGCTACGGAATCTCCACCCACACCTTTAGCGAGTTGGCCATTCAGCGTGGTCTGCAGGGTGATACCAAGCCCCGCGCAGATAGCCAGTAGGTAGTAGGCTGCATTCATTTAACGCCTCCTTACTTGGCTGACTCAAGCGGCAAGAATGCCTCGGCAAACATATCCGGCTGATAGCCAGCAGCAGCAAACAGATGCTCACGCGACTCGTCGATCGCCGCGCGCAGCTTTTCGCTATTCACACCCAGAACCTTGCCGCCCTGCTTGACGATACGCCCGCCGATCATGACAGTGTCGACATTGCTGCGCTCTGCCGCATGTACCACGGTGCCGAAGGCATTACCTGACGGATAAAGGTTGATGTCCTGCGCGTTGATAAGGATCAGGTCAGCCTGTTTGCCGGGAACCAGGCTGCCGATTTTGTCATGCAAGCCAGCGCAGGTGGCGCCGTCGACAGTCGCGGCTTTGAGCAGAACATGGGCGGGCAGGGTCACCACCGGATGATGGTCTTCGCTGCAGCAGCGCTGCTGATGCATGCCCAGGACGCGCTGCAGATAAAACGCTACCCGCATCTCCATGAACATGTCGCCGCTGTAGGACGTTTCGTTATCGACGCTCAGCCCAGGGCTGATGCCATGACGCTGAGCCGCCTGCATGGCGAACATTCCATCTTCAATGCCGTAGTGGGCATCTGAACGCGGGCATACGTTGACCCGCACGCCAGCCTCGCGAAGGATCTTCCACCCGGCGTCCGGCAGCGCGGTGCAGTGGTTGAAGATGTTGTCAGAGCGCAGCAGCCCCTCGCGATGCAAGCCTTCCAATTCAGCTGCCATGTCCCCACCAAAAAACTCGGTGATGATCGGTAATCCCAGGCGCCTGGCCTCAGCCCACAGCTCAGGTTCCAGCTGCGCCATCACTGCCAGTGAGAGCAGCGGGTTGTCACCGTTCTTGATGTATTTGTCCTGCAGACGCTCGAGGTTGCCCGGCCAGTGGGCTTTGTCCCACTCACCCGCCACCGGCGCTCCCGAAGCATGTACGGCGCGTATGCCTGCATCGAGCAGCGCCTCTACTGCGGCATCGGAGTGCGCACCGGTGCGGCTGTTATGCGAGTTGTCGACAAGGGTCGTGATACCAGCATCGATACAGCCCAATGCACTCAGCAGGTTGCCGATATACATGTCCGCCGGACGATAATATTTGGCGAACGAAAAGTGGGTGGCGTTGCAGTAATCCTCCAGGGTTGCGGCGTTCGGATTAATTCGCCGTAGTTGCCCCTCCCAGGAGTGACGGTGGGTATCGACCATGCCCGGCATGGCGATCATGCCGGATGCCTCAATCACAAGAGCGTCGCCGGCTTCGAGATTTTCATCGATGGCCGAGATGGTGCTGCCTTCTATGAGGATATCGCCACGCGCCAGATTGCCGATGTCGCCGTCCATGCTCAGCACAGTTGCGCCGCGGATAAGTGTGCGTCCGGCCGGAGCGGCTGGAGCCTGCACTATGCTGCGGGTGTATTCACCCATTTCAGTACCCCTCTTCAAATTTCGTTGGAAGCAATGTACGCAATTCGATACTGCGGGAAAAAGATGGTAGAACTGTTTTTATTATTCAATTTATGCGAATAATAATGCCTCCTTTCACCGCTCCAAGGCTGTTACCCGTCATGGACCGTATTCAAGCAATGCAGGTTTTCGTCCGTGTGGCTGAGGCAGGAAGCTTTAGCCAGGCGGCGCAGACGCTCTCTCTACCGGCCTCAACGGTGACCAGCAGCGTTAAAAATCTTGAGAAGTACCTGCAGGTGCGCCTGCTGAACAGAACAACGCGGCGGGTTAGCCTGACGCCTGAAGGCGCCCAATATCTGGCGCAATGCAGGGAAATATTGGGACTGATCGAACGCACGGAGACCAGCCTGACGGATTCCGTGAAACGGCCGCAGGGGCGTTTGCGCGTCGATATGCCGGGCGGCATTGCCCACTTCATCGTCATTCCAAACCTGCAAGACTTTTACCGGCGCTACCCGGATATTTACCTGATGATAGGCGTCAACGATCGGCAGGTTGACCTGCTTCAGGAGGGAGTCGACTGCGTCATTCGTACAGGCGAGCTGGATGACTCAACGCTCGTTGCGCGACCACTAGGCCGTTTTCGCTGGGTGACCTGTGCATCTGCTGCCTATCTCGAAGAGAACGGTACTCCGCAGACTCCGCGAGATTTGTCTCGTCACCGGGCCATCCATTACTTCTCGGGCCGTGCAAGGCAAGCAGGTGAGATGCGCTTCGCCCGTGGCGACGAGAAAATCTCAGTACCGGTCAAGGGCACAGCAGCCGTCAACGAGACTGGGCTCTACATCAAAATGTGCCTTGAAGGCTTTGGGCTCGTGCAACTCGCCGAGAATGTTGTTTCCGAACATCTACGAGAAGGGCGGCTGGTCGAAGTGCTTGCTGACTGGCAGCCTGACCGGGTTCCTGTGCACTTGTTATATCCACATCAGCGCTTTCTATCACCAGCTGTGCAGGCGTTCGCTGACTGGATCGCTGGGCTAGTTCACGACGGCGGTTCGCCTGCTGGCTGATCAGGAGATGAAAGCTTCTCCGGACTAAAATGCCAATCACTATTGGCGTTTATAGGATGGTTGAATGGTGCGCCTGGCTTGGCCCAGCAGTAGTGGACCGTGGCTGCAATTAAAAAATCGACGCATTCCGCTGCTCCTGAAAGTGAGCGGTGTCGTCAGCTTCATTTGCACGCAAACCGATGAACGTCAGGCCGAGCATTATGCTGGCGCCCGAGCCGAAGCGCAGGAAGGAGGCCCTCAACATGGCGTAGCCTGGCGCGTAAATGATCCTAATGAGGAGTTAGGTAATTTTGCCCGTCCATTTTGGCTCGGAAGCGGCTCATTCTATGACCGTGCCATGCGGGCGCGTATACCCTTGCCGTGCTGCGCAGACTGCGCGTAGCGCAGCCCGGCCAGCAATACCCGCCGACGTATGCTGCTAGCCCCTTTATGACTTGGCCTCCGTGACTACCCCTGATCTGCAATAGCCTTATCTGCGCAAGGTTTCAAATAGAAATGCCCTGAACCATTGATTGCCGGCATCAGCGTCGTAGGCACCATGCCAATGAACGGTAGACTCGACCCCCGGCATCTCCACTGGCAGCGGGTAAATCACGAAATCATTCGAATGATTCAGCGCATGTGCGACGCCTTCAGGTAGGGTGACCATCCACCCTGTATGCCTGAGTATCTGCGGCACAACTGTAAAGTGGGGTACCCTCAAAGCGATGTGTCGATTCAGGCCACGTGAGGCCAGAGTGTCCTCGATGGCTAAGTGGCTGCTGTCAGTGGAGGTGACACTGACATGGGAGAGGGCAAGAAAATCCTCCACGCTGATTTTCCCGGCCGGAAGTCCGTCACGCTTGCGAGTCATGCAGGCGTATTGTTCTCGGAACAGGGATTGGTACCGGGTGGTTGTTTTCAGTGTGGGCAGGTTACCAATTGCGAAGTCCAGTTGCCCCATACGCATCCGCTCGACCACCATGGCGACGGGTACCAGCTCTGATGAGAGCTTAATGGCCGGCGCAAGCGTTTGAAGCCGTTCACAAAGCGACGGCAGGAACACCTGTTCGCCGATGTCTGACATACACAAACGGAACTCCCGGTCGCTAGTACCAGGATCGAAGGGTTCGGTTTCATTCAGAGCATCGCGTATTGCCGTGAGTGCCCGTCCGATCGGTAGGGCAATCCGCTCGGCGGTCTGGGTCGGCATCATGCCTTCCGGCGTGCGTACGAATAGCGCATCATCAAAAAGCTTGCGAAGTCGACCCAAGGCGTAACTTACAGCAGGTTGTGTAATCGCCAGGCGTCCAGCCGCGAGTGTCAAGCTGCGTTCCTCCATTATGGCCTGAAAAACCCTAAGCAAATTTAGATCGACATCATTCAAGTTGCGCATTCGTATAAATACCGTTTATCAATTGTATAATTGCCATGAATTTGACTTATAGAGTACAGGTTCATAGACTTCGGAACAACAGCGAGGCGATACAACAATCTGAGGCTTTGAGTGATGGACACAGGTTTTTGCAAACAACAAGCAGTTGGCGGGGCATTAACACTTCCGGTGCTGCTGTCGAAACGTATTGAACGCAGCCCTGAAACGGCGCTTTTTTCCGACCGAAGCTGCACTTGGACTGCTGCGCAACTTGTCGACGTGATAGGACGGCGTGCCACAACACTAGCGGAATATGGGATAAAGCGTGGAGATCGGGTTGGATTGATGTGCGCCAACCGCGCCGAGTTCCTTGAAGTGCTGTTGGCATGTGGTTGGCTGGGCGCGGTTGCGGTGCCTATTAATACCGCCTGTCGGGGCATGCAGTTGAATCATGTGCTGGCTAATAGTGGGGCGCGCTTGTTGGTCAGTGACGAGGTCAATCTGGATGTGCTCGCGGCACTTGATTACTCTGCGCTTGCTGTCGAAGCCCTGTGGGTCCTTTCGCCGCAAGGCGATGTCAACGCGGTTTGGCAGGAGCGGTTAAGGGTGCGGTCGATGCCCCCTCGCAGTGCGTCCATGGCCCCACCTGCAGTGCTCGAGGATGGCGACCCGCTGGTTATCCTTTACACCTCCGGGACTTCCGGGTTGTCCAAGGGCGTGATCTGCCCGCACGCCCAATTCTTTTGGTGGGGGCTGAATACCGGTGGCGACCTACAGGTGCGCCCCGGGGATGTGCTGTATACATGCCTGCCGTTGTTCCATACCAATGCATTGAACGCCTTTTTCCAGGCCTTGCTGCACGACGCACAGCTGGTGGTAGACAAACGTTTTTCCGCTAGCGGCTTCTACCAGGCGCTGGCGGAAACCGGGGCCACAGTGACGTATCTGCTGGGAGCCATGGTGCCTATCCTTCTCAGCCGTCCGCACAATGAGCTCGAGCGCGCGCATAACGTGCGTGTCGCGCTAGCCCCAGGCGTCCCTGAACAGTTCCACGCCCCGTTTATTCAACGCACAGGCATCGGCCTCATCGATGGTTATGGGGCTACCGAAACCAATGCCGTGATTGGAGGGACTCTGGAGAATCAGCGGCCTGGTTTTATGGGCCGATTGGCCAAAGGCTTCAGTGCCCGGGTGGTAGACAGCCAGGATCAGCCGGTAGCGGATGGCGAACCAGGAGAGCTTGTATTGCGCGCTGAGCAGCCCTTCGCTTTCGCCTGCGGCTACTTTGGTATGCCGGAAAAGACTGTCGAAGCCTGGCGCAACCTGTGGTATCACACCGGCGACCGGGTTGTGCGCGATAGCGACGGCTATTTCCGCTTTGTTGACCGCTTGAAGGACACAATCCGTCGCCGTGGAGAGAACATCTCGTCTTTTGAGGTGGAGCAGGTTCTGTCGAGCCACCCCGCGGTGGAGCTCGTGGCGGTATATGCGGTGAAATCTGAACTGGCGGAAGATGAAGTCATGGCATCTATCGTCATCAAGGAGGGGACTAAGCTCGATCCATTGGAGCTGACGCAATATTGTGAGTCACGGTTGGCGTATTTCGCCGTGCCGCGTTACTTAGATTTTGTTATCGAGTTGCCGAAAACCGAAAACGGCAAAGTTCAGAAATATAAATTGAGAGAACTCGGCGTTACCGCCAGTACATGGGACCTAGAGTGCTCCGGCTACAGGCTTAAACGCGCCTAATCATTTAGCTTTGACTGCCGTGCAATAAAAAACGATGCAATAACAATAAAAATAGCGTTCATAAATATTCAGTCATTGACGGAGACGGCCATGACGGGCACGCATTCGCTTGAACTATCAGATAACCAGTCGGAGCACAGTCATGTTTCCGCTGCAGTTGATAACCGAGTACCGATCGACAGCAAGACCTTTCGCAAGATCGTCTTGGCTTCTGTCACTGGCACGGCGTTGGAATGGTACGACTTCTTTCTCTACAGCACAGCGGCGGCGCTCATATTCGGGGAATTGTTTTTCCCCAAGGGCACCGATCCACTGGTGGGTACGATCGCGGCACTGGCCGGGTTTGCGTTGGGTTTTCTCGCGCGGCCTTTCGGTGGGGTGATATTCGGCCATATCGGGGACAAGTACGGTCGCAAAAAAGCCTTGGTATGGACGCTCTCTATCATGGGCGGGGCAACTTTCTTGATCGGATTGTTGCCCACCTACGCTCAAGCGGGCATGTGGGCGCCCGCGTTGCTACTGCTGTTACGTATCTTGCAGGGCATCGCAGCAGGAGGCGAGTGGGGCGGTGGCGTGCTGATGATCAGCGAGTCGGCGCCACCTGAGCGCCGCGGCTTCTACGCTTCGATTAGTCAGATCGGAGTGGGCGGTGGGTTCGTCTTGTCCGCAGCGGTGTTCTATCTAGTCCAGTTGTTGCCGGAGCGGGATTTCCACAGCTGGGGTTGGCGCATTCCGTTCCTTATCTCGATCGTCATATTCGTCCTGGGCGTCTACATTCGCCGGACATTGCCAGAGAGTCAGGATTTCCAGCGAGCTGAGGCAACGGGCAAGACGGCGCATATGCCCGTGCTGGATGTGTTGCGCAGATATCCGCGGGAAGTGCTGATGGCCATGGGGTTGCGAGTGGCTGAAAACGGCGGCTCCTACATCATGCTGGCGTTCGCTCTTGTCTACGGCAAGTTTCTTGGCGTGCCCAATAGTGTGATGCTTGCGGGAGTCACGTTCTCCACGTGCGTGGAGTTGGTGGCCATGCTGTTCTGGGGGCGTTTGTCGGACCGCATAGGTCGCAAGCCGGTATATATGGTGGGTGCCTTAGGGATGGTGCTAATGGCATTCCCATTCTTCTGGTTACTCGAGACCCGAGAGCCTGCCTGGATCTGGCTCGCCTTCCTCATTGGCAATGCCATCTGCCACGGGGCCATGATCGGTACGCAGCCTAGTCTTATGGGCGAACTGTTCAGCACTGAGGTCCGCTATTCCGGAATGGCTCTCGGGCACGAAGTCGCCTCGGTATTCTCCGGTGGCCTGACGCCGATGATCGCTACCGCCTTGCTGGCGCATTACCAGGCTAGTTGGCCAGTTTCTCTGATGATGATGGCGCTGGGGCTGATCACAGTCATCTCTCTTTGTTTCACCAAGGAGACCCGCGTGCGGGCCAAAGGAGGGCGGTCATGAACCGGTCAGCAAGCAATGACGCCGTGGCGCTGATCGCCGGGGCCCTGGAAGTACCTTACAACCGGCGCGGCACGGGTGAGTCGACGTCGCAACTGCTCGGCAGGGCGGTGCAGCAATTGCTGCGCCAGGCAGGCGTGGCAGCGCATGAGGTCGACGGCCTGGGCGTGGCATCCTTCACCCACCGGCCGGACAACGCCATCGATCTGGCGTGGCGCCTCGGGCTGACCCTGACCTGGTGCATGGATGACCGCAATGGCGGGGCTAGCGCGATCAATATGCTGCAGCATGCCGTGCGTGCCATCCAGCACGGTGATGCCAACGTGATCGTACTGGTGGCCGGTGATACGTTCACCCCGGAGGATTTCAAGACTCTGGTCGACCATTACAACCGGACCACCGAGGAGTACCTCAAGCCGCTTCAGCACGGCGGGCCCAATGGGGTGTTCGCGATGCTCACCCAGCGTCATGCGCAACGCACCGGCCTTGGCCGCGAAGACTATGCAGAGCTGTGCATTGCCCAGCGAGCCTGGGCGCAGCGCAACCCGCTGGCGGTCTACCGCGAGCCGCTGACCATCGAGCAGTACCTTGAGGCGCCCATGGTGGCCGACCCGCTGTGCCGGTTTGACTGCGTACCGGTAGTCAATGGCGCCAACGCCATCCTGCTGACCCGCGCCGACCTCGCCCGCAACACGGTCAACGTGGCGGTGCGTGCAGTAAAGGCGCTGCACAACGATGACCACCAGGCTGGCGATGGCCTGCAGACGCCGCTGGCAAAGATTGCCGACACGCTGTGGGACCGCGCCAATACCGGGCCTGATGCCATGGACCTGGCGTGCGTGTATGACGACTATCCGGTCATGGCCCTGATCCAGCTCGCCGACCTGGGCTTCGTCCCCGACGACGATTACCGGCGAGCGCTGCGGCGGATAGGCCGTTTCGAACTGCCGGTGAATACCTCGGGCGGGCAGCTCTCGGCCGGCCAGGCGGGCGCGGCGGGGGGTATGCATGGGTTGGTCGAAGCCATTACCCAGCTGCTTGGCGACGCCGGTCAACGCCAGGTCAGCGATGCGCGCCTGGCGGTGGTGACCGGCTATGGCATGGTCCAGTATCGCTACGGCATGTGCGCCAACGCGGTGGTGCTCGAACGGTGGCAAGGGGGTGTGGCATGGCGTTCATGATCCAGCAATGTGTCGGTTGCGGCCAGGCCAGTTTCCCGCCGCGTTACAGCTGCCCGCGCTGCGGTGAGGCGCAGTGGCAGGAAGTCTCTGCCGGGGTCGCCCGGATTGCTCAGGCTACCGTGGTGCGCGCGCGGATCGGGATCGCTGCCGCAGAGCTCCTGCACCTGGCTAGTGTCGAGCTGAGCGATGGGCCAGTGGTAATTGCCCAGACAGCAGAGCCTTTGCCTCCTGGCACCTTGGTAGAGCTCGCCATAGATGAATATCGGCGAATCGTAGCCCACCCGGCCGACCGCGACTTGTAATCAACAACTGTTCGAGCCGACCTCGATCGCCGAAGCGTGCGTCGTCGGCCGACCCCCCAGCTAGTCATTCCCTGACCATGCATGGCCTCAAGGCCTTGCGCGTGGTGCACGTGAGTACCCAGGAGTGTGGTTATGCCTGCAGTGATCGATTACCGACTAGTGTCTGGCTTAGGGCTGGCGCTGGCTTGCCAACAGGCCTTGGCAGATGAACTATGGGCCGATGCTTCAACATATTTTCAGCAGGGAAGCTTGTCCGGTTTAACCCGGAACTTTTATCTCAACCGCGACTTCCGCAACGGTGGTGCCAACCGCCGATCAGGCACCGTTAACGGTTATCGCGCGGAGTTGGCCCAAGGCTTAACTCTGGACTACATCTCCCCGTTCACGACTGGTGTTGTCGGCTTGGGATTCGACGCGCATCTGTATGCGGGATTGAAGCTTGACAGTGGTCGTGGCAAGACCGGCACCAACCTGCTTCACGTCAACAACGACGGTGATGTGGCGAATGAGTACAGCGTGGGCGGCGGTGCGCTCAAGCTCAAGTACCGTGAAACGGTGCTCAAATACGGCTCCATGGAATTGCGCACCTCTCCGGTGTTCCTCACCGATGGTGGCTCCGGGCGCCTGTTGCCGCAAACGGTGACAGCATGGCAGCTCATCAGTCGCGATCTGCAGCCGCTAACCTTCGATGCCGCCCACATCACCGCCGGCAAGGCGCCTTCGGAGAACCGCAACGACAGCACGCTACGTTCCCTGTATGGCGCTACGGAGACGGATACGGTCGATTATCTCAGCCTGAATTATGAGCAGGGCGCAGTCAAAGGCTACCTCAGCACTCAACGTGCCGAAGATCTTTGGCGCCAGGATTACCTGGGGTTTCGCTACTTGCCTGCCCTCGTCGAGGGGCTGACCCCAACCTTGAATTTCAGCATGTACCGAACGGTCGACATCGGTGCCGCCCATGGCGGGCCCATCGACAACTTAACCTGGTCCTTTGCTCCGGGCGTCAAGTTCGGTGCCCACTCCCTCATGCTTGCATACCAGAAGGTGCAGGGCGACACGCCCTTCGATTATATGGCGTTCCGAGACGGGCAAACCACCGTGGCACAGCTGGCTAACAATGTACAGCTCAGTGACTTCAACGCGCCCAACGATCGGTCCTGGCAGGTTCGTTACGACTATGACTTCAGTGCGCGTGGCGTGCCTGGCCTGAGGTTCATGATTCGCTACATGCAGGGACAGGGTGGCAAAGGCTCCGATATCGAACCGGACAGTTCCTACTATCCCCTCGGCTTTCGAGATGGGGGGCGCCACTGGGAACGCAATATCGAGATGCAATATGTCGTGCAAGACGGGCCGGCAAAAAACCTCAGCTTGAGAGCGCGGTACGGCGTGCACCGCGGTAATTCGGCTGAGCCACGCGGTGACATGGATGAGATTCGCCTGATCACCGAATTCCCTTTCAAGCTGCTGTAGATGGCGCCGTTGGCAATGCTTCATCAAAGCTGCTTCGCCAAGAATTCATGTAGAGCAATGTCTGTCCGCTTACCGTAGAAGGAGTAATGAGATGAGCAAATACATCGATATTCAGGCACGAGACCAGGCTGGAAGTTTCAAGGGATATCTGGCGCTGCCGCCTGAAGGCAAGGGGCCAGGCATCGTGTTGGGCCAAGAAATATTTGGCGTGAACGCCAACATGCGCGAGGTGGCGCAGATGTATGCCGAGGAAGGTTATGTGGTTCTGGTGCCCGACTTGTTCTGGCGTCTACAGCCGGGTATCGACCTGGGCTACACCCCCGCAGATTTCGATAAGGCTTTGAGCCTCTACACCGCACTGGACCTGGACAAGGCCGTAGACGACATCGCCGCCGCCTTCGACACGCTGCGGGATCTGGCCGAGGTCACCGAGCCCGCCCTGGGCTTCGTGGGCTATTGCCTGGGAGGCAAACTGGCCTACCTCACCGCCACCCGTACTGATGTCGCGGTTGCGGTGGGCTACTACGGCATGGGTATTGAGCAATACCTGGATGAAGCCGATGGCCTGAGCGGTGGGCTGGTGCTGCATCACGGCGAACTGGACGGGCTGTGTGACGCCACGACCCGTGCGCGTATCGCCGAGGTGCTGCGTGGCCGCCCAGGCGTAGAGCTGTATACCTACGAGGGTGCTGACCATGCCTTTGCCCGCCTGGGCAGCGATCACTTTCACAAACCCTCGGCCCTCATGGCTCATGGGCGCACCATTGGCGCATTGAAGAAGTACATCGGGCCGGCCTACAACCTTTCAGACCTGTGGGACGAGCACATCCACCATGAGTTCGTTACCCGAGACGTGCCGGCCACCCTGAAGACCATGGTCGCCGAGCCTTACGTGAACCACATTCCGACGCTGACCGGCGGGGTGGGCAGCAAGCAACTCGGACGCTTCTATCAGCATCACTTTGTCCACGCCAACCCCGAGGACACCAAGATGATTCCGGTTTCTCGCACGGTCGGCGCCTACCAGGTCGTCGATGAATTCATCATGTCTTTCACCCACACCTGCGAAATGGACTACATGCTGCCTGGGATAGCACCTACCGGCAAATACGTGGAAGTACCCATGGTGGCGGTGGTCAACTTCCGCGGCAACAAGCTATACCACGAGCATATCTACTGGGACCAGGCCTCTGTGCTGGTACAGATCGGCCTGCTCGATCCAGAAGGGCTACCGGTGGCGGGCATCGAAACGGCCAAGAAATTGCTCGATGAATCGCTGCCTTCGAACACGCTGATGGCCCGCTGGGCCAAAAGTGAGCACCTGTGAGCGCCATCACGACTGTGGGCAAGGAGGTCCTGATCACCGGCGCCAACGGAGGGTTGGGCCTTGCCTTGATCGAAGCGTTTTTGGCTGCGGGGGCAAGTCGTGTCTACGCCGCTTGCCGTAACCCTGAGCGTCTGCTGTTCGATCATCCGCAGGTGGAGGCGGTGGATCTGGACGTCACCGACCAGCAGCAAGTCGCGCAGGTGGCGAGCAGGGTACGGGTCGATATCCTGGTGAACAATGCTGGCCTCAATAGGCAGCAGAGGTTGCTGGGCACCGAGGACCCCGAAGCCGCTGCCCAGGAAATGGCCGTCAACTACTTCGCCACGCTCGCGATGATGCGTGCCTTTGCGCCGACGCTTGTCGAGCGAACTGGCGCCATCGTCAACGTGCTGTCGATTCTGGCGCGGGTGGCGTTGCCAGCCATGGGGTCGTTGTGTGCGTCCAAGGCGGCCGCGTTGCGCCTGACCGAGGCCGCCCGGGCGGAGCTGGCCGGCCAGGTGCAGGTGATGGCAGTGCTCCCCGGTGCGATCGATACCGCGATGAGCCGTGGCGTTGCGGGTGCCAAGGCCAGTCCTCGGGACGTGGCCGACGCGATCGTAGCGGGGTTGGCCAGCGGTGCCACCGAGGTCTATCCCGACCCCATGGCACTGGACGTTGCGCACAAGCTCGCGGCCAACCGGGCAAGTACGCAGGCCTACTTCGCCCGGTACCTTTAAAAGGGCCGCAGCGGGAGTGCTGCTCAAGCGTGCAGCACCACCGCAAGCGATGCTGCACGCTCGGGCTGACTGCAACGCGCTGGCCTGCTGGCTGAGATGAAAAGTCGCGGCGGCTTGAGCATCACCTGCAGGCTTACAAGCAAAATCCGAAGATGTTTGGTGCCGCAATTAAGTTGCGGGCATCGTTAACATGAAAGTTGCAGTGAATTACTAAAGCGCATTCACATCCATAGCTTTGCCTGAAATTCATGTATTCCGAGTTCTAATACATGAAGACGATATTTCGATTATTAATTTATATATGACCTCACTAGACTCATTGAAAACATCCTGCTCAGGAGGGCGCTGTGTCCAAACATTTGCTACGTCACTATATCGCTGGGACTTTCGTCGAGAGCAGCCGCAGGTTCGACAACATCTCTCCTGTCAATGGGAGCCTATTGGGCCAGGTATGTGAGGCTGGTGAAGATGAAGTGAATGCTGCCGTCGAAGCGGCGGCAGGCGCTCAGTCGGGGCCGTGGGCTGGATTCAGCACTGCCCAGAGGGCTGATCTGCTAGAGCGGATCGCCGATGGCATCGAGCGTCGATTTGAAGACTTCGTGGCTGCCGAAGTCGCTGATACTGGTCGGCCCGTGCATCAGGCGCGCAGCCTGGATGTTGCACGGGGCGTGCAGAACTTTCGTACCTTCGCTGATTTAGTGCGACAAGGCGGTAGCGAGCTTTTTGAAATGCGCACCGGCGATGGCACGGATGTGTTCAGTTATACCGTGCGTAAGCCGCACGGCGTCGTGGCCATCATCTCGCCGTGGAACCTACCGCTGTTGCTGCTTACCTGGAAAGTCGCGCCAGCGTTGGCCTGTGGTAATTCTGTGGTTGTCAAACCGTCGGAAGATACGCCTTCCAGTGCCACGCTGTTGGCCGAGGTCATGCACGAGGCCGGTGTGCCCGCCGGTGTATTCAATCTTGTGCATGGCTTTGGCCCTGATTCTGCCGGTGAGTTTCTTACTCGCCACCCTGGCGTCAATGCCATCACCTTTACCGGTGAGTCGCGCACCGGCTCGACCATCATGCGCGCTGCTGCCGAGGGCGTACGTGAGGTGTCTTTCGAACTGGGTGGCAAGAATGCCGCAGTCGTTTTTGCAGATTGCGATTTTGATGCGGCAGTTGCCGGTGTGCTGCGTTCCAGTTTCACCAATTCTGGCCAGGTCTGCCTATGCACGGAGCGGGTCTACGTCGAGCGGTCGATCTACGAGCGCTTTGTCGCGGCGCTCAAAGCAGGCGCCGAGAAGCTGAAGATCGGCTATCCCGACGAAGACGGCGTGAACATGGGGTCGCTGATTTCCCATAAACACCGCGACAAGGTGTTGGGCTACTTCCAATTGGCTGTGACAGAGGGCGCGACAGTGGTCAGTGGCGGCGGTGTGCCGACATTTGGCGACGAGCGCGACCAGGGCGCTTTTATCCAGCCGACTATCTGGACCGACCTTGCCGATGACGCTCGCTGCATTCGCGAAGAAGTGTTCGGTCCGGTCTGTCATATCGCGCCCTTCGATGGCGACGAGGAAGTGCTGCAACGCGTTAATGATTCGGCCTACGGCCTGGCTGCTTCTCTGTGGACTCGCGATCTGAAGCGGGCCCACCGTCTCTCTCGACGTATCCATGTCGGCATGGTGTGGGTCAATACCTGGTTCCTGCGCGATCTGCGTACGCCTTTTGGTGGCGCACGCTTGTCTGGGCTTGGCCGCGAAGGAGGGCGCCACTCGCTGGATTTCTATTCCGAGCTCACCACCATTTGTGTCAATCCGTAAGGACAGGAGAACTCCATGCATCCAGCAATCGCTGAAGCAGCAGCGTGTCTGCGCCAGGCTCGTGAACAGGGCAGGCCCTGTGCGCCAGTACGCGATCTCATCGAGCGTGCGGCTGCCGAGCAAGATGAACCCGCGCTAAAGCAGGCCTACGCCGTGCAACAGCACAACAACGCCGCCGACATTGCCGCAGGCTGGAACCCGGTAGGTCACAAGATCGGTTTGACCTCCAGTGTTGTCCAGCGCCAGTTGGGGGTTGACCAACCGGACTTTGGTCGGCTGTTTGCCCAGATGGCCCGAGGTGACGGCCAGCTTATCAGCTGGAGTGAATGCCAGCAGCCCAAGGTAGAAGCAGAGATCGCCCTGGTTCTGGAGCGCGATCTGTGCAATGAGCGCCACACCCTGGCCGACATTATCCGTGCCACTGCTTTCGCCCTGCCGGCCATCGAAATCGTCGGCAGTCGAATCGCCAACTGGGACATCAGTTTGCTCGACACGGTCGCCGACAATGCTTCGTCCGGGCTGTTTGTCCTGGGCAGTCAGCCGGTATCCCTGGGGCAATTGGACCTGGTCAATTGTGGCATGCGCCTGACTTCACGCGGCGAACCGGTATCGGTCGGAGCCGGCGCAGCCTGCCTGGAAAACCCACTGAATGCGGCGGTGTGGCTGGCCAATACCATGGTCCGTCTCGGCGAGCCATTGCGTGCCGGTGACGTGGTGTTGACCGGTGCCTTGGGACCTATGGTGCCGGTGAGCCCGGGCGATGTGTTTACCGCTGAGATCCAGGGCTTGGGCCGCGTCACTGCGTCCTTTGCTCAAGCCGAGTAAGGGGGCCCTAAATGAGCCAGAAACGCAAAGTAGCCATCATCGGTTCCGGCAACATCGGCACCGACCTGATGATCAAGATCCTGCGCAACGCCAAGCACCTAGAGATGGCAGCGATGGTCGGCATCGACCCGGCCTCCGACGGCCTGGCCCGCGCCGCCCGCCTGGGCGTGACCACCACCCACGAAGGCGTGCAGGGCCTGACCCGCCTGCCGGTGTTCAGGGACATCGATTTCGTCTTCGACGCCACCAGCGCTGGTGCCCATGTGAAGAACGACGCCTTCCTGCGCCAGCACAAGGCCGACCTGCGCATCATCGACCTGACCCCGGCGGCCATCGGCCCGTACTGCGTGCCGGTGGTAAACCTCGAGCAGCACCTGCAGGCGACCAACGTCAACATGGTCACCTGCGGTGGCCAGGCGACCATCCCAATGGTCGCGGCGGTATCGCGGGTGGCCAAGGTGCACTACGCCGAGATCGTTGCTTCGATTGCCAGCAAGTCCGCCGGCCCCGGCACTCGCGCCAATATCGACGAATTCACCGAGACCACCAGCAAGGCCATCGAAGTGATAGGCGGCGCGACCAAGGGCAAGGCGATCATCATCATGAACCCCGCGGAACCGCCGCTGATGATGCGCGACACGGTGTACGTGCTGAGCGAGACCGCCGACCAACAGCACATCGCGGCGAGCATCGAGGAAATGGCTCGCGCAGTGCAGGCCTACGTGCCGGGCTACCGCCTCAAACAGCAGGTGCAGTTCGAACCCGTGTGCGGCCTGAGGTTGCCTGGGCAGGGCACCTTCACCGGTCTCAAGACGTCGGTGTTCCTTGAAGTGGAAGGCGCCGCCCATTACCTGCCGGCTTACGCCGGCAATCTCGACATTATGACCTCCGCCGCGCTGGCCACCGCCGAGCGCATGGCACAAGCAATGGGGGCGTCGGCATGAACGGCAAGAAGCTCTATATCAGTGACGTAACCCTGCGCGACGGCATGCACGCCATCCGTCACCAGTATTCGCTGGATGACGTGCGTGCCATCGCCACGGCGCTGGATCGCGCCAAGGTCGACTCCATCGAAGTCGCCCATGGCGATGGCCTACAGGGTTCCAGCTTCAACTACGGTTTCGGTGCCCACACCGACCTCGAATGGATCGAAGCAGCGGCCGACGCGGTCAACCACGCCAAGATCGCCACGCTGCTGCTGCCAGGGATTGGCACCCTCCATGACCTGAAGAGCGCCTATGACGCCGGTGCTCGCATTGTTCGCGTGGCCACCCACTGCACCGAGGCAGATGTTTCGCGCCAGCACATCGAATATGCCCGTGAACTGGGCATGGACACCGTTGGCTTCCTGATGATGAGCCATATGCACACACCTGAAGGGCTCGCGCAGCAGGCCAAATTAATGGAGGGCTACGGCGCCACTTGCATCTATGTGGTGGATTCGGGCGGGGCGATGAACATGGACGACATCCGTGCGCGCTTCCGTGCGGTCAAGGCTGTGCTCGACCCAGCGACGTCGACCGGTATCCATGCCCACCACAACCTCAGTCTGGGCGTGGCCAACTCCATCGCCGCCGTGGAGGAGGGCTGCGACCGCATCGACGCCAGCCTCGCCGGCATGGGCGCCGGCGCCGGCAACGCACCGCTGGAAGTGTTCATCGCCGCTGCCGACAAGCTTGGCTGGCAGCACGGTACCGACCTGTACGCGCTGATGGATGCCGCCGACGACCTGGTGCGCCCGCTACAGGACCGCCCGGTACGGGTGGACCGTGAAACGCTGGCCCTGGGTTACGCCGGGGTCTATTCGAGCTTCCTGCGCCATGCCGAAGTGGCCGCTGCCCGCTATGGCATCAAGGCCGTGGACATCCTCGTCGAGCTGGGCAAGCGGCGGATGGTCGGTGGCCAGGAAGACATGATCGTTGACGTCGCACTCGACCTATTGAAGCCATCGCTGGAGAAGCGTGCATGAATACCGATATTGCTCGTATCGCCGAAGCCCTTGACCGGGCGGCGCGAAGCGCCGAACCACTGGCACAGTTCAGTGGCAGCACCGCCTTTTCCCTGGATGACGCCTACCGGATCCAGCGCGCCTCCATGCAGCGTCGTTATGCCGATGGTGAGCACAGCATCGGCATCAAGCTGGGCTTCACCAGCCGCGCGAAGATGATGCAAATGGGGGTGGATAGCCTGATCTGGGGGTGGCTCAGCAACACCATGGTGGAAGAGGACGGCGGCCTGATCGACTTGGCGCGCTACATTCATCCGCGTGTCGAGCCGGAGGTCTGCTTTCTAACGCGCCGTGCGATCGATCGCCCGCTGACCCTGCTGGAAGTGAGCAACCATGTCGAGGCCGTGGCGCCGGCGCTGGAGATCATCGATTCACGCTACCAGGCGTTCAAGTTCAGCCTGGAGGATGTGGTGGCGGACAACTGCTCCTCGGCCGGCCTCACCATTGGCCCTTGGTCGAGCAACTTCTCTGGGCTGGACAACGCCGGCGTAGTGATGCGCCTGGATGGGCGTGTGGCTCAGGCCGGCTCCACGGCTGCAATCCTCGGCAATCCGCTGCGCAGCCTGGTGCACGCCTCACGCCTGCTGCACGCCGCCGAACTCGAATTGCCCGCGGGTAGCCTGGTGATGGCAGGCGCCGCCTGCGCTGCGGTGGCGTTGTACCCAGGCGTGCATGTCAGTGTCGATGTCCATGGCGTTGGGCAGAGCAGCTTCAGCGTCCGCGGTGACCACGGAGGCGTCAGCCATGAGTGACCTCAACGCCACTGTCGTTGCTGGCAAGGCCACACCGCGTGGGCGCTTTCCGCATATCAAGCGTGCGGGTGACTTCCTGTTCGTATCCGGTACCAGCTCACGGCGCCCGGACAACAGTTTTGTCGGCGTAGAGGTGGATGCCATGGGCACCACCCAGCTAGACATTCGGGCGCAGACCCGCGCAGTGATCGAGAACATGCGCGACATCCTCGCCTCTGCAGGTGCAAGCCTTGCAGACGTGGTGGAGATCAGCAGCTTCCTCGTCGATATGAACGACTTCGGCGGATACAACGACGTCTACGCCGAATACTTTGACGAAAGCGGCCCGACCCGCACCACCGTAGCCGTACACCAATTGCCACACCCCCATCTACGTATCGAGATTAAGGCCATAGCGTACGCGCCGCGTCGTCGCTGAACCGTAGGGAGAAAACAACCATGGACAAGCATCACTTCAGCGCCCCTTTCAACTTCAACCGCTGGATCGACGAGCACGCGCACCTTCTCAAGCCGCCGGTGAACAATCAGCAGATATGGCAGGACAGCGATTACATGGTCACCGTGGTGGGTGGGCCTAATCAGCGCACCGACTTCCATGACGATCCGGTGGAGGAGTTTTTCTACCAGTTCAAGGGCAATGCCTACTTGAACGTCTGGGACCGAGGTCGCTACGAGCGCGTCGACCTTAAGGAAGGCGACATCTACCTGATGGCCCCCCACGTTATCCATTCGCCGCAGCGTCCTGAGCCCGGCAGTCTGTGTCTGGTGGTGGAGCATCGCCGCCCGGAAGGGCAGTCCGACGCCTTGCAGTGGTCCTGTGCGCACTGCGGCACCGTGGTCCGGCGCTATGAGTTGAGGCTCAAGAGCATCGTTGCCGATCTTCCACCGGTATACGACCAGTTCTATACCACCACCGATGATGAGCGTCGTTGCCCTGGTTGCGGCGAAATCCACCCAGGCCGCGATTGGCAGACCTGGCACAAGACGCTGCGTGAGGTCCACGGCTTATGAAAATCGATATCCATTCGCACTTTTTTCCCCGCATTACTCAAGCCGAGGCCGCCCGCCTGAGTCCTCAGCGTGGCCCTTGGCTGCATACCGAGGGGCGTCAGGGGCAGATCATGCTGGGAGATAAACCGTTCCGTCCGGTACATGATGTGCTGTGGGATCCGCAGCGCCGCATCGAACACCTGGATGAGCAGGGCTTGGACGTGCAAGTGATGTGCGCAACGCCGGTGATGTTCGGCTACGACCAACCTATCGCGCAGGCGCTGCCGTGGGCACAGATGATGAACGATCGGGCCCTGGAGATGACGGCCCTGATACCCGATCGTCTCAAGGTGCTGGCCCAGGTACCCCTGCAAGATATCGAGGCGGCCTGCCTTGAGGCCAGCCGGGCAAAGGCCTGTGGCCATGTCGGCGTGCAAATCGGCAATCACGTGGGCCACCACGATCTGGACGAAGCGGGCCTGATCACCTTCCTGCACCACTGTGCGGTGGAAAATATCCCGTTGCTGGTGCACCCGTGGGACATGATGGGCGGCGAGCGCATGAAGAAATGGATGTTGCCTTGGCTGGTCGCGATGCCGGCGGAAACACAGCTGGGTATCCTGTCGCTGATCCTGTCTGGCGCTTTCGAACGCTTGCCGGCGTCCCTGCGCATCTGTTTCGCCCATGGCGGCGGCGGCTTCGCCTTCCTCCTGGGACGGGTAGATAACGCCTGGCGCCATAGAGATATTGTCCGAGAGGATTGCCCGGAACTGCCGTCTAGCTATGTCAAACGTTTCTTCGTCGACTCGGCGGTCTTCGACCCTCGTGCGCTGCGTTTGCTGGTGGACGTGATGGGGGCAGACCGCGTCATGCTCGGCTCCGACTCTCCCTTCCCGCTAGGCGAACAGGCAATTGGCGCTGGTGTACTGGAGCATCCGCAGTTGAGCAAGCAGGACAAGTCGCGTATCTGCGCCGAGAACGCCCGGGGATTCTTCGGCATCTGATTGGCCATCGCGAACGAGCGGCAACCTGATCGGAAAAAAGTCGTGGTTGCCGAGGAGCGTCATGAAATCAAGCGTACTCACGGTTTCGCGCAAGCTGAAGTTCTACCAACTGGTGGTATTTGACCAGGTCGTGCAGAGCGGCTCACTACTGCGTGCCGCTCAGATATTGAACATGACTCAACCTGCCGTCACCAAAGTTATCCATGAGATAGAGTCGTACTTCACCGCGCCGTTGCTGGTACGTAGCAATCGCGGCGTGCGCCTGACGGAGCTGGGCGAGGTAGTGCTGCGCAGAGCCCGTGCAATGCTGGCAGAGCTTAGGGCGCTAACTGATGAAGTGCAGGCTCATCACGAGGGGGGGGCAGGCCATGTGGTTGTAGGCACGCTAATTTCAGCTTCGGCATCGTTGTTGCCGCTCGCGCTACGGCTGCTCAAGGAGCGCGCCCCGCAGGTGCTGGTGTCGGTGCGGATCGGGCAATTCGATCAACTCTTCCCCGCCTTGATAGTGGGTGAGGTGGACCTGGTGATCGGGAGGATCCCTGACGACTGGCGGGGGCGGGAGGAGAGCCGGACGTTGGGCGTTGACTCGCTTTACGTGGAGTCTTTGTCGATCGTTGCCGGAAGCCGACACCCGCTACACGATCAGGCCGTGTCGAGCTTGGCCGATTTGCAGGCCTATCCGTGGATTTTGCCGCCACCCGGCTCGTCACTACGTCGTACCGTCAATGGGCTTTTTGCCGAGGCTGATTTACCGCTGCCAGCCAATGTAATCGAGTCGCTGTCGGTGCTTACCAACGTAGCGTTGATGCAGGACCAGAAGACTGTGGGTTTGCTGCCGATGGAGACGGCTCGGCAATTGTCTGGTCAGGGCGGGATTCGAAGCTTCACCTTCGGCACGCCCTTACGTTTCGGCGGGATCGGCTGTTTTTATCCCCATAACCGTGACCCCGGGCCTGCCGCCAAGCTTTTTAGGGAATGCACCCGACTTGCCTGCGAGCGGCATGTCATCAGCGACTGACAGTCGCCCCCCGGTAGAACCAGTGATGGTTATTCCGCCAAAAGGCGAGAGCGGCCAGTCAGGGCTGACCGCTATCGGTTCAACGCCAGCGCGGGATATTCAAACGCATCAAGACGTGGGCCGCGAGCCGGATCCAGCTTTAGCTCGTTCGTCGCTGGCGCCTCGGGCCATGCTGGAGAAAACACCGTCTCTTAGTACCCAGGCATGCATCAATGCGGCGCCCAGATGTCCCAGGATGATCGCGAACAGCAGCCACGCCAGAGCGCCATGTGCCAGCCGAAGCCATGCGTAGAGCACCGGGTTTTCCGGAACCAGCGCAGGCAAGCTCCAGTCGCCCAGAAGGATGACGGGCCAGTTGCCTGCCGAACGCACCGCCCAGCCGAGCACTGGCAACCCCACCATCAATAGGTAGAGCAAGCCGTGCAACAGGTGGGCGGCTACGGCTTGCCAGCGGGGAATACTTGCGGGCAGTGCCGGCACAGGCCGGCAGAAGCGATTGGCCAGGCGCACCAGTGCGAGGCAAAGGATGGCGATGCCCAACGGCTGATGCACGTCGATCAACACGGGACGGAGGGCTAATGAGCTCATCATGGCTACCCCGATGAACAGCATGGCCATGATGGCGATCGCCATTGCCCAGTGCAGTAGCCTGGCGGTCAGGTTGAAGTGCCGGGGACTGCGCGTACGGGTAGTTGGTACGTCTTGCATCACTTGTGCTCCTGCTGGCCAATGGCGTCGGTTGCCCTGCCGAACGCGATTTCGCGCAGACGTGCATTGTAAGAGTGCGAGTAAATACCCGCGCGCGCTGCTAGCACAGGATCGTTCGACAGCGCGATACCGGATGGCACCAAGGTGGGGTCGAAGTTGATATCGCGACAGCCCCCTTCGCGCTGATCGCGAACGCTGGTCACTTCCAGCGTGCCGGCGACCACTTGCTGTCGCTCGGCGGGCCAGGGTTGTGACGGATCATCGACCGGATCTCCCGCCTGCGCCAATTGCAGTACCAGATCCCAGCGAACGGGCGCTTGTGCCACCCGCTTCTTGATATCGTCGAACAGGAAATCACGGCTGGATCGCGCCCGCTCTTCCGGGGAGAGGCCATGGAAGGGAGCGTGGGGCCGCATGAACCAGCGCACGGGCTGGCGTGTGCCATCTGCCGCAAGCAGGATAAATGCGTTGATGACGTTGTACTGGGCCTGCGCAAAGCTGCTCGGCCAAGGCGCAGTCGCCTTGTACTCCACCGCCTTGCGAGCCTCTGGGTACTTTTCGAAGAACGCCCCGACTCGCGCGGGGTCAGGCTGTCCGGTGGTCGGGTCGGGCTCGAATGCGTGCCTTTGTGCCAGGAACCCCTCGGCATCACGCGTAGGGAAGTAGGGGGCATTGTTCAGCTTCATCCGCCATTGAGATCTGTCGTCTGCACTCAACAACAAGGCCATGCTCACCGTGGCGGTAGAGGCGTCCGGCGCATGGGGGTCGGCGGACCCGATCGAGAAACGTCCGATTGCCGGGACTTCATCCTGGGCGAACACTCGAGCGGTCGAGAGCGACGCCGCTGCATTGCTGCTGCGAAAAACTCCTGCGAAACAGATGCCCTTACCATGCGCTCGACGATAGCCCGGTTCGAAGTGCTGCAGCGAGTCACCGAGAAACGTTCGAGTGGTGGTTCGGCCCCCGACCAGCCCGGCGGCCCAGGCGAATGACAGTGCCAGTGCGCCGACGATGGCTGCGATGACCAGCACGGGCATCCAGCGTTTGTTGAATGTGGGACGTTGCAAAGCGCTCACCCTGACCTTGACCGATGATTGGCACGCACTATAAGTTTGCTACCCCACCCTAAGGAAGTACGCACCTTTTGGTTAGTACCATGACTGACTCTCGCTTGGACACCGGCAACCCCCAGGACTCATCCGCGCTTGACGAGCACACGCTGACCGCCAAGCTCAGGCGCGGCGACCTATTCACGGGCAAATGCAAGGCCAGGGAAGTGCTGTCTCACGTCACGAGTCTGTGGGGAATGCTATGCCTGATTGCGCTAATTGACGGCACGCTGCGTTACAGTGAGCTGCGTCGCAAAGTGAACGGCGTCAGCGAAAAGATGTTGTCGCAGACCCTTCAGCGGCTGGAAGGCGATGGTTTCGTGCGCCGGACCTCATATCCCATTGTCCCTCCGTGGGTCGAATATGATCTGACCCCTTTTGGTCAGGAAGCCGCCGCGCATGTTGCGGCACTTGGCGACTGGTTGGAGATGAATCTCCATAAAGTCCCTAAAGCCTAGCGGGGTCATGACGACTCATAGCTTCCATTGCCGGATTTATACAACGGCCACTGTGTAAAAACTAGTTTTTGATAGCTTCGGCCCCTCGGATTCGCGAGCGGAGTGTTAGCGCAAAGAAGAGAAGTACTGGGTAGGTGACTTACCTACGGCTTTCTTGAACATCGTAATGAAGGCATTAACGGAGTCATATCCAAGAATGCCCGCCACACGTTGCACGGATACCCCCTCTGCCAAATGGCTGAGTGCGATCATCAAATGCAGCTGCTGGCGCCACCGCCCGAAGCTGAGCCCGGTCTTGCTTTCAACTAGCCTGGCCAGCGTTCGTTCACTAGTCGCAAGCCGAGTGGCCCATTCGCGCAGGGTGGTGCGGTCGCCGGGAGTAGCAAAGAGCGTATCCGCGATGTGTTTGATCTTCGGATGGTCTGATATTGGCAAGTGCAGCTCTTTCACCGACGCATCGGAAAGCTGCTCGAGTAGCACTGCAACCAACCGCGCGGCCTTGCCCTCTGAAAGACAAGAGCGGTCCTGCTCAACAAGGTGCAGGATCAACTCCCGGACAAGCGGCGTAATAGCAAGTGTACAGCACCCATCAGGCATGACAGCTGCGCTGGGCTCGACGAACAGAAAGCAGGTACTGGCATTCGCGGTTACACGACAACTGTGTGGCGTGCCGCCGGGGATCCATACCGCGTGCTGGGGTGGCACCAGCCAGATTGCGTTCTGCACCTCACAGCTCACCGCCCCCCGCAAAGACAAGATCAGTTGGCCTTTACGATGATCATGTGTGCCGGTGCCGGAATGATTAGGTTCCGGCACAACCTTGAGTGCAATCGCCGCCTGGAAAAAAAGGTCTGAATCGAAATCTTCTGGTGAGGAAACGACATTTTTTGAGAATGGCATGATTTAGGTATCATATGGCTTGATATCTATATTCTATAACTCTCAAGCTCTCTACAGTTGCCTTTTTTTTAGAGGACAGCTAGAGAATATGTCAGATACAAAAAACAAGTGGCAGGCCACCATGCTCGTCGCGGGCATCCTGCTTATTGCCGTTAATCTGCGCGCTCCCTTCACGGGCATCGCGCCCATTCAGCCGCTAATCCAGAAGGATTTTGGCTTGAGTGCATCAGCACTGGGCCTGCTCACTTCACTGCCACTCCTTGCTTTTGCGGGGTTCTCCCCGCTCAGCGCTGCGGTCGCACGAAGGTCCGGTACTGAGCGCACCCTTTTCGGTGCTCTGTTGGTGATTTCAGTGGGCATCCTACTCCGCTCCGCAGGTAGCGCGTGGGCGTTATACGCTGGTTCGATACTGATAGGCACCGGAATCGCCCTTGGCAATGTGTTGCTTCCCAGCCTGATTAAACGCGACTTCTCATCGAAAATGGCGTCTATGATCGGCGCTTACTCCATCACGATGGGCGCAGCAGGTGCTGTTGCGTCAGCCGCTATCGTTCCTCTGACCCAATCATGGGGATGGTCGATAGCCCTGAGTTTGGTGGTGGCAGCCCCGCTGTTGGCGATGTTGGTGTGGCTACCGCAGTTGAAAGTTAAAGAACACCTGAGCCTGCCCAGCCCGAACCAAGCGGCATCTGTGGCGGTATGGCGTTCGACGCTTGCCTGGCAAGTCACCCTGTTCATGGGGCTCAACGCGATGCCTTTTTATGTCACAGTGAGCTGGCTTCCTACTATTCTGATGAACCATGGGATATCCCCCGAACAAGCAGGAACAATACACGGCACGCTTCAACTGACTACAGCGATTCCCGGCTTGATCCTGGCGGCCACGCTTCGCCGTCTCACAGACCAAAGACTGGCGGCCGCTACCGTCAGTCTGCTAACAGCCTTATCACTTATCGGACTTATTTATGCGCCAGGCCACGCTATGTGGTGGGCCGCATTCCTAGGCTTTGGTTCTGGCGCCAGCATGATGCTCGGCCTGACGTTCATCGGTTTGCGCACAAAGAACTCCGTTGACGCGGCTGCACTTTCAGGAATGGCGCAATGTGTAGGCTATTTGATGGCAGCAGCAGGCCCGATATTGCTGGGGCAACTGCACGACTCAACCGGTGGTTGGACGGCACCGCTGCTGACCACCGCCGCCATCTCTATCGCAGGTGCATTCACCGGCATTTTGGCAGGACGCAACGTCCAACTCGAACCCTCTTCTCGCTGCGCAGAATTTACTGGTTCTGAGTAAGGGGAGGCAGTGCTTGCCAGATCGGCTTGCGGCTGAGTTAACGTCCCGAAGCCCGCTGCCATCCGATCGACAGCATTGGTAGCTTAAGGCACGGTAATACATGCGCACATCCCAGGCTCTAGGATCAGGGCCTACATTAGTCACTGCTTGGGAGAATATGGCATGCGTCTGCTGGTGAGTTTCGCCACCCAGCCTGCGACTCAAGACCAACCTTGATCAATCAATCGAAGGCCCGAGCGTCGAAGAACTGAATGGTAGTGTTTAAGGCTTCTAGATTGGTTTTATGAGTGATCGTACTATCTTGCTCGCAGATGAAGCTGTGACCAACATCGGGATACACAGTAAGTTGGTGCGGAACGTTAGCTGCAGCTAACGCATGCGCTAATTGAATACTTTGTAAGTAAGGGACTTTTTCATCTTTTCTCCCTACCAAAATCAAGGTGGGCGCTGTTTCGTTGCTAACTTCTAACGCCGGACTGGCCCCTTTAGGAACATCCGAGGAGTCGGGTAAGTAACGCAGTAATTGCGACTCTGGAGCGAGCTCGTGCTGCGGAAGAGACAACCCGAGGAGTTGGGCTTGATAAGGGAGGGTTTGGAAGCAGAACACGCCGTACCATACCGCTACGGCTTGAATTGTGACAGCACGGCCTCCAGGTTCGGCCGCGGGAGAGTTACCATCGGTCCACGGGTTGCCCAAACTTGCAGCGATCTGCGCGCCAGCGGATACTCCCCAGACGTAGGTATTGGTAGTGTCAATTTGAAGATCTTCAGCGATTTCTGCCAGATAATTCAGGGCGGCTTTGGCATCCTCGAGCTGTCCAGGCCACCTCGCTTCCGCGCTCAGTCGGTAGTTGATCGACGCCACGGCATATCCGCGGGCGGCTATCTCTGCCAGCAGCCGCGGGAAATCGCTGAACACTCCTGACCGATGACTGTCGCCTCGTCGCCATCCGCCGCCATGTATATAAATCAGCAACGGGGAAGGAGAGGACCGACGCGGGCTGGGCGGTAGGTAAAGGTCCAGTGTCAGAGGACGATATCCCTCGATCCGTGCGTAGGGCATTGCTCCATTAAGGGTTACGCCATTGTCAAACTCAACAATCCAGGGCGGCATTGCGTCTTTGTACACCATCGAAGCGCTGGTCTTTGCGTCAATCCAACTGTCCATTCTATTGGGATGCTCTTTTGCTGATTCGCGAACGATCTGAAGAACCGAACTTGCCAAAAAATTGATTGATGGCACTAACGATTACCCTGTAACTGTTTGTTTTCACAGATCGGGACCAGTGAAGCCCATCAGATTATATGAGGCCTCGTCTCCAGTATCGACCTCAACGGGGTGCGCTGACGTCGGTTTGCCCGCTGGCAAGTAATGCACCCCGGATGAAGCCCTCGGCCAATCGTCGTTCGACGAAGTCTCTAACATAGGCTGCTCCAGCATCACGGCCTCGTGGCACTGCGACTGCTTGGCGGATAGCGGTGAAGGCTCCCTGCATCACCCGATAATTCTGATTCTTGGCTGCGATTTGTTCCAGCGGTTGTCTGACCCCGGCGGCAGCATCCAGGTCTTGGTCAATGAATAGGTCTACTGCACCTGCAGACGTTTCAGCTCGGTGTAGCTCTGCATGCTGCAACGTACGTGACAGGTACAGGTCGTAAGCAGCGCCGTTGCCTACCGCAAGCCGAAGTCCAGGTTGATCCAGGTCCTCGGTTTTGGAATAGGGCGACTCGGCCTTTACCAGATAGGTCCCTTCGATAAGTACGTAGGGTTCACTGAAGCTGATCTGGGCGGCGCGGACAGGCTCGATAGCCAGGAAGGCCAACGTCCACGCGTTTTCTTCAAGTGCAGCGAATACCTTCCCGGCCGCGTCGTATGTGCGCAATTCGAGAACTACGCCCAGCTCTTCGGCCAGCGATTTAGCAAGTGCAACAGAAACACCATGCGGTTCTCCGTCAGCGCCTGGCTGAGCCAGCACTGGGTTACCGAAGTTGATCGCCGCATGCAGAATGCCGTTGGGCGCCAGGTCCTTGAGGACCTGCTGGGCAATAGGGCTCATACCTTCTCCAGGGTTAGAATATTGGGAATGTGTAGGACACGATCAGGCGGTTTTCATCCGCGCCACGTGCAAAGCTCGATCGATAGCTCGCGTTACGCCACCGGACCGATACGTTCCTCAGGGCACCGGATTGCACCACGTACTGCAGTTCGGTGTTGCGCTCCCATTCATGGCCCTCACCGGTGATAGTCGCTGCGTCGGCCTGATCGCCTCGCAGGTAGCGGGTCATGAAGGTCAAGCCAGGAATGCCGAGAGCCGCGAAGTTGTAGTCGTAGCGCAGCTGCCAAGAACGTTCACCGGGCTCGGCGAAGTCGTTGAGCTGGACGAAGTTGACCAGGTAAGGATCGGTTCCATCGAGATAGGGCATGGAGGTGGAACCGTTCATCTTTTGCAGTCCCAGACCCAGCGCATGTCCGCCCAAGCTGTAGGTGAACATGCCGGAAATTGCTCTGCTATCGATACGTCCGCCCAAAGCGCGACCGTCATCGTCGCTTTCCATGTAGCGAAGATCAGCTTTGATCTTCCCGCGGCCCACTGGAATCGAATAGTTCGCCCCCACGAAGTGCTGGTGGTAGACGTGTTCCAGCTCTGCATATTGATAGATCAGCAGCAGGTCTTTTGTGAGCTGGTAATCCAAGCCGCCCAGCCAGAAGGCGTCACCTTCGGCATTGCCTGTGAAACGACGGTTTTTGTTGTTTAGTGTGATCGGTACGCGGTCTGTCGAGTCGCGATCGGTTTGGCGCTCGAAGCGGGCACCGATGAAGGACAGCGAATCGAATTCTTTGCTGGTGAGCAGGCCGCCCTCAAAGGTCTGGGGGAGGAGGCGGCCAGTGTTGGCCTGAACCGTGGGCAGCTTGGGGATCAGAGTGCCGTATTTAAGCTCTGTCTCGGACAGGCGCATCTTGCCAGTCAGGCCCAGGCGGCTGAACTCGTCGGCTGCGCGACCATCATCATGGGTCGGCAGCAGGCCGGTACCGGTTCGATCGGGACTTGAGTCCAGCTTCAGGCCGAGCATGCCCAGAGCATCGACCCCAAAACCGACTGGCCCTGGTGTGTATCCGGACTTCGCATCGAGAATGAAACCATGGGCCCATTCTTCGCGCTTTGACTGGCCGGCGCCGTCACGGAAATCGCGGTTGATGTAGAAGTTCGTCGTTTGCAAGGTGACCTTGCTGTCGTCTATAAAGCCATCCCCATAAGCCGTCGCTGCGGCCAGGCAAGGAGTTACGGCAAGAAGCTTGCAACCAGTTTTGTTTTTGTTATGCATTTGCTGCTCCATCAATTGGAACGTGGGGTGTAGGCGTGCCTCCCGGGACGCCAGGATCAGGAAAAAAAGAGGTTCAGGCGGTGCGGAAAATCATGCAGACCGGGCTGCCGGTCTGGATCTGATGCTCCAGCAAAGCCAGTTCGCCTTTCGGGCTAATGGAGAAAGTCTTGATGTTGTCGCTGTCTTCGTTAGCGACGAACAAGAAGCGACCGTTAGGGGACGCAGTCATGAACCGAGGCTTCTTGCCCTGGCTAGGTACGTTGCCGATCGGGTTGATCTTCCCGGTAGGCTGATCCACCGAATAAATGGTCACGCTGTCATGCCCGCGATTGGAGGAGAACAAATGTACTCCATCCGGTGCCATGACCAGCGCTGCTGCACGGCTGTCCCCTACAAAGTCCTGAGGGAGGGCTGGGGCCACCTGGAATGGAACCAGGGAGCCGTCATTCTGGTTGTAGCGGTAGCTGGTGATCGTGCTGTCCAGTTCGTTCACAACGTAAGCAAATGACCCGGTCGGAGAGAACACCACATGTCGAGGCCCGGCCCCCTCGCGTGTCTTGATTTCATGCGCCAGTTCAGGCTTCAGTGCGGTCCCGTTCTGCTTCAAATCAAACACAAAGACTTTATCCAGTCCTTTGTCCGGGACCACCAGGAAGCGGCCCGATGGATCGCGTGGGATCATGTGCGGGTGGGAGCTCGCCTGCTCGATCTTGTGCGGGCCAGGGTTGCCCGGAAGGTCGTATTTGCTGATGACGGGTTGCAGGTGGCCGGTCTTATCGAACGGCAGAATGACAATGCTGCCGGTGGCATAGTTGGCCACAGCGAGGAATTTGTTGCTCTTGTCCACGGTAAGGTGGACGGGGTTGTTCCCTTCGCAACTAACCGAGCTTACCTTGGTGAGCGTTCCGCTGGCTGGCTCAATTTGGAATGAGCTGACAGTGGACTGGTCGCCATGTACGCAGAACAGCAGGCTCTGGGTTTGGTCGAGGCACAGGAAGGATGGATTGGTCAGATCGCCGACGGTTTGAACCAATTCGGATCGACCTGTTTGCGTGTCATGTCGATAAACCGTGATGCCTGCACCGCGGGCGTTTCGCTCGCGAGTGGTTCTGGAGCCCACATAGAAAATTTGGGTTTTGTTCGAGTTGGCAGGCTGCATAGAGTTCTTCTCAGGTCCTGATTTGGCATCTGCCGCTCCCGCTCCGAGGCCCAGAATGGTTGCCGCAGCGACGATGGAAGTAGAAGAGAGCAGCGTGCGTCGAGTAATGGCGGGTAAAAGCGGTGATGGGCACATAGCAAAATCTCATCGTTGTTTTTGTTGTGATGAGTGCCGCCGACCTTCGAAGGTCGGCGGTAGCTGAGCCATCAGTACTTCGACGGTACGAGCACCCAGCCTTCCATCAGGCGGCGGGCGCTTCGGCTCATGACGGCCTTGTCTACAATCCAGTTGCCATCGACTTGGGTGGTCTGCGCGCCTACGGCAACGGTGCCGGCGGTGTGGCCCATATTGACTTGGCGTTCACCGATATCGCCGACGATACGGTTGACCAGCGTGCCTTCCAGAGCGGCCGCCACGGCAACGGCTACAGCGCCAGTGCCGGTGATTGCGTGGTGCAATTTGCCCATGGAAAGGATGCGGGCGATCACATCGATCTCGCCGGCTTCGACTGTCTTGCCACCGGCAGCGCCGTAGGTTTGCGGCGCAGCTACCAGGCAGAGCTTCGGCGTGTGAGGGCGAAGGCGTGTTGCTTCCTCAGCGGTAGCCGCCAGACCCATGGCTACGGTGCAGTGTGCGCGGATGGTTTCCAGCGACTGCAGCAGTTCGGCGTTGCCATTCACCTGGTCTTGGGTCTCGGTTCCGGTCAGGCCAACGCGCTGAGCGTCGACGAAGATCGTCGGGTTGCCTGCGTTGAGCAGCGTTGCCGGCAAGCTTGGGAAGCCAGGGATATCCAGTTCATCCACGACATTACCGGTTGGAAGAATGCTGCCGCCCGAACCGCCAGGCTGAAGGAATTCCACGACGATTTCGGCAGCAGGGAAGGCGACGCCATCCAGCACGAAATCACCTTCTTCAACGACCTCGCCATCCTTCATCGGGACATGGGCGATGATGCGCTTCTGAATATTGGCCTGCCAAATTCGGATGGTGGCGATGCCGTCACGAGGAGCATCGACTAGCCCTTGGCGAATGGCGAATGGGCCAACGGCTGCGCTCAGGTTGCCGCAGTTACCGGACCAGTCGACCACCGGGTTTTCGATTGCCGGGGCACCGAACAGGTAATCAACATCGCAATCGGTACGACCCGATTTACCGATGATGACGACCTTGCTGGAGCTGGAGGTGGCAGCACCCATGCCGTCGATCTGCTTGCCATAAGGATCCGGGCTGCCGATGACGCGAAGCATCAGTGCATCACGCTCGGGGCCTGCAGCCGGAACATCTTGCTCCAGGAAAAAGACGCCTTTACTGGTGCCACCGCGCATGAATACGGCAGGGATTCGAACTTGAGTCATTACACTGCTCCTTCCAGTTGCTTCGCTTGTGCAGCCTTGTCCATGCTCTCCACCAGCAGCTGCGGCAGCAGGCCGCCGCGGCGGAAGTAGCGCACGTCTTCATGCGTATCCAGGCGGCTGGTGACGGTTACGTTTTCAGTGGTGCCATCTGCACGCTCAATGACGAGTTGCAGCTTGTCGCCAGGCGCGAAGGTGTCGTTTATGCCTTCCACCGAGAACTTCTCGTGACCGGTCAGGCCCAGCGTCTTGCGAGTTACACCTTCTGGGAACTGCAGCGGGAGGATGCCCAGGCCAGCCAGGTTGGTGCGGTGGATGCGCTCGAAGCTCTCGGCCACGACAACGCGCACGCCCAGCAGGCGAGGGCCTTTGGCTGCCCAGTCACGCGACGAACCGCTGCCGTACTCCTTGCCTGCCACTACGATCAGAGGCTGCTTGCGATCGGCGTAGGCTTGGGCGGCTTCGAACACGGTGCTCACGCGGTTTTCCGGCAGCAGCAGCGTCCAAGGGCCTTCGCGGCCGTCACTCATCAGCTCGTTCTTCAGGCGGGGGCTTGCGAAGGTGGCGCGCTGCGCGGCTTCGTGGTTGCCGCGACGAGTGCCGTAGGAGTTGAAGTCATCAACACCAATGCCGTGGCCTTTGAGGTACGAACCGGCGTCGCTGTCCGGCAGGATGGCGCCCGACGGCGAGATGTGGTCGGTAGTAATGTTGTCCGACAGCATCACCAGAACGCGCATGTCTTTCAGGTCGCGTTGAGGGTCGGTAGCAGTCAGCTCATCGCTCCAGTACGGCGGCTTGCGGATGTAAGTGCTGCTCTGGTCCCAGGCGTACTGATCGGTGACGCCGGCGCGCAGGTCAGAGGCGATGACGCCCGCTTCGCGAGGTACCGAGCTGTAGGCCTTGTCGAACAGGTCGGCCGACAGTGCTTTCTTCTCGATCTCGTCCAGCTCTTGATCCGAAGGCCACAGCTCGCTGAGGTAAACCGGCTTGCCTTCGGCGTCGGTGCCGAGCGCATCCACTTGCGGGTCGATGCGGTAGGTGCCAGCGATCGCGTACGCCACGATCAGGGGAGGGGACATGATGAACACTTCACGAGCCAGCGGGTGTACGCGACCTTCGAAGTTGCGGTTACCGGAGGTCGCTGCAACGGTTTCCAGCTTGCGAGTGCGAATTTCGTCCTCGATCTCTTTGCTGAGCAGAGGGCCGGACATGCCGTTGCAGGTCGTGCAGCCGTAACCAACAACGTTGAAGCCCATGTTGTCGAGGTCCACGTTCAGACCTGCACGGTCCAGGTAGTCGGCGACCACCTTGGAGCCGGGTGCGAAGGAAGTCTTGACCCATGGAGCACGACGCAGACCGCGCTTGAGTGCATTGCGGGCGACCAGGGCCGCAGCGATCACGCCACGGGGGTTGGAGGTGTTGGTGCAGCTGGTGATGGCGGCAATCACGACCGAGCCGTTATCCAGGCCGGTAGGGACGTCTTTTGCTGCTTCGCCTTTACCCAGCAGGATGCGCTGGTGAGGTTGTTTCGGGCCGGCAATCGCACGACCAACGGTGCTCAGGTCGAGGGTGACGACACGGTCGTATTCGACCGATTCCAGGCTGTCATGCCACAGACCTTGATGTTTGGCATAAGCCTCGGTCAGCTCGGCAATCTCACCGCCGCGACCGCTGAGTCGCAGGTAGTGCAGGGTGCGATCGTCGATCGCGAACATTGCTGCGGTAGCGCCGAACTCAGGAGCCATGTTGGACAGGGTGCCACGGTCCGCCAAGGACAGGGCGGCAACGCCTGGTCCATGGAATTCCAACACGCTGCCGATTACGCCGGCTTTGCGCAGGCTTTCGGTCAAGGCAAGCGCGATGTCGGTAGCAACGTAGCCCGATGGCGGGACGCCTTCCAGTCGGACGCCGACGATTTCTGGAACCCGCATCATCAGGGCTTTGCCCAGCATTGCGGCTTCTGCCTCGATACCACCAACACCCCAGCCCAGCACGCCGATGCCATTGATCATGGTGGTGTGGCTGTCAGTGCCGACTAGCGTATCTGGGAAGGCCCACAGATCACCTTCGGATTCGCGCGTACCGATGACGGTGGTCAGGCGCTCCAGGTTGATCTGGTGAAGGATGCCGTTACCGGAAGGCACGATCGACAGGTTGTTGAAGGCCTTGTTGCACCAGCCCAGGAAGGCAAAGCGCTCGGCATTGCGCTCGCGCTCGATAGCTTCGTTATCGGCCAATGCGCTGGCATCACCCCAACGCTCTACGTTCAGCGAGTGGTCCACGACGAGGTGAGTAGGGGTGACCGGGTTTACCTGACGTGGATCACCGCCTGCTTTTGCTACTGCGTCACGCAGGCCGGCCAGGTCGACCAAGGCAGGGGTGCCGAGCAGGTCCTGAAGTACTACGCGAGCGGGGCGGAAGGGGATGTCGCTGTTTTTAGAGCGAGTGCAAATTACTTTCAGCGCCTCGTTCGGCTCTGCCTCGGTACGCAGGACGTTCTCAGCGAGGATCCGGAGGCTCATTGGCAGGCGGGCGAAGTCGCCGCCTATCGCTTTTACGGCTTCAGATACGTTGCAGACGCGGTAGTTGTGACCGTTTACGGCCAGGGTTTGGCCAATGTGCTTGCTCATGCCGGGGACCTCACAGGCGTGTTTTTTGTGAGGTGATATTGCGCTTTGTCTAAACTTGAGTCAATTTACTTCCAGCAGAAAAACTTCGGTCGAGCGCCGAATGGTCACCTTGAAGCCTGAAGACCGGCCATTGATCTGCCTGCCAGCCTTTCCCGCACAAAGACAAAAACGAGGAAATTCAAGATGAAATGCAATCAGACCTACCGTAAATCCGTCCGGCCTCAGTCCGCTCCTTCCGCTTCGTACCGCTAAAAGCCTGGCTTCGCGGCACTAATAAAATAAGGAGAGAGCCATGCTGCTGACCGTGCTCGGTTTTTCGATGGTCACCTGTTTCATGTACCTGATCATGACCAAGCGGCTGACTGCCCTGGTCGCCCTGATTGTGGTACCGATCGTGTTTGCCCTGATTGGCGGTTTCTATGCCGGCCTGGGCACGATGATGCTCGACGGCATCAAGACTCTGGCGCCGACTGGCGTCATGCTGACCTTCTCGATTCTTTACTTCGGCATCATGATCGACGCGGGACTGTTCGATTCATTGGTGCGCTGCATCCTGAAGATCGTGAAGGGTGACCCGCTGAAGGTCTTGGTCGGAACCACGATCTTGACCATGCTTGTATCCCTGGATGGCGACAGTTCCACTACTTACATGATCGTGGTCGCCGCATTCCTGCCGCTTTATCAGCGCCTGGGAATGAGCGTTCTGGGCCTGACCTGCGTGGTCAACATCGCAAACGGCATCATGAACATTTCCCCGTGGGGTGGTCCTACTGCCCGTGCTGCGGCTGCGCTGCATGTCGATGCAATGGACATCTTCCTGCCGATGGTGCCGTCGATGCTGCTGGGCTGCGCCTGCTTGCTCTTCATCGCAATTCTGCTGGGTCGACGTGAGCGTGCTCGCCTGGGCGTGGTTGCCGTGGATGATTTCCACAACGGCTCTATCGCGTTGGGTAATGGTTCGCATGAGGAGTGCGATCGCAATCGCCGTCCGCACATGTTCTGGCCCAACCTGTTACTCACTGCAACGATGATTGGCGTGTTGATGGCAGGTATCGTGCCGATTCAAGTGCTGTTCATGGTCTGCTTCGCCATCGCGGTGATGATCAACTACCCACATCTGGAGCAGCAGAAAGAGCGTATCTCCGCTCACGCGGGCAACGTTCTCGCGGTGACTTCGGTCATTTTCGCCGCAGGCATCTTCACCGGCATCCTTTCGGGTACCGGCATGGTCGATGCGATGGCGAAGGGGCTGTTGGCAGTCATTCCTGATGCGTTTGGCCCATACCTGGCGGTGTTCACTGCCTTGGTCAGCATTCCGTTCACCTTCTTCATGTCGAACGATGCCTTCTACTTCGGCATCTTGCCAGTGATCGCCCAGACCGCCGCTACGTACGGAATCTCGCATCTGGAGATCGCCCGGGCATCGGTGGTTGGTCAGCCTGTTCACTTGCTCAGCCCATTGGTGCCTTCGCTATATCTGCTGGTGGCGTTGGCAAAAGTCGACCTGGGTGACCACCAGCGCTTTGCGTTGAAATGGGCGCTCCTGGTGAGCATGGCCATGTTGGTAGGTGGCGTGATGTTCGGAGCATTCCCGGTCTATCACTCAGCTTCGTAAGTTGATGGCTGGCCGTCGGCTCTGCTGGCGGTTGGCTGTTGGCTGGGTTTCTGTTCTTCGGCAAGCCTGAAGACATGCGGTGGCTGTGCAGCCAAGAGAGCAAAACTATCTTGGATTCGCGTTCCGGTGGCGGCAAAAAGGGGGTACTGCAGCCTCTGCGCAAGGCTGCAACGTCTACACCCAGCATCCCCTCCTGACCTGGCTGCCGAGCTACCTTCAGCAAGAGCGGCATCTATTGCTGGAGAAATCGGTCTAGTGACTGCCATCCTGTATGCTGCTGCAGTCGTGCTATACATGGGGCTGGGCAACCTCATCGGCTGGTATCTGACTCGCGGTGGCGGGTTTAACTCAGGCAAGCGCCGTAACGTGATTGCGATCTCGATGCTGATTGATAACTGCATTTTTTCTTGTGCCGTTTGCTGAATCTACTGCATCGCTGGTTTTGATTACGTCGCTCACTTTGGCTGGCATCGCGTCGACTACTTCGCTGAACTTCTCTTTGCTCAAGGACCTGCTGCCAAGTACCGGTGACGTTGTCGGGCAGTTGCGTTCATTGTCGTTGGCGGAAACCTTTTCGGTGTGGCCGCTCCGAGCGCCACTGGGACGTTGTTCAAGCCACGAGTTCGTACAACTGGTCCTCATGATCGCAGGCATCCTCCTGGTGGCTGGTGCGTTTATTGCACTGCTATGACCCGTAAGCCAATGGTCTCGACATCTGTTAACGCCGAACTCCATTTGGAAATGAACCCGCAAAAGGCATAATGTGGGAGCTGTGGGGTTCGTCTGATGGGAGGAGCCCCACAATCCAACGCCCCAACTCGGAAAAGATATGAATTTGACGCCTCTTCAAGCCCGCGTGGCTCGCGATATCGTTGCCTATGTTCGCCAAGAGCAACTGGCTGCGGGGCATCATGTCTCGGAGCTAGGACTGGCTAAGGCTTTGAAGACGTCACGAACTCCTATCAAGATTGCTCTCAACTACCTTGCCGAGCGAGGATTGCTGAGTCAGGACCGCAATCGCGGTTTTTTCCTGGCCAAGCCCTATGATGATCTGGCTGAAATTGCCCAAGATTTGTCGGTCTCCATCGACGACCCGGTCTATCAGCAGATCGCGGTGATGCGACTGAACGGCCAGATTCCTGAGCAGTTTGCTGAAACGGACCTGATGCGTTTATTCAACATTTCACGCTATATGCTGCGAGGGGTTTTGAGCCGCATTCAACAAGAAGGCTGGATTGAGCAGCGTGCCGGCCAAGGCTGGCAATTCCTGCCGATGATCGACTCGGTCGAAGCCTACGAAGAAAGCTATTCCTTCCGAGCGATCATCGAGCCGGCGGGACTGCTTGCCCCAACGTTTATGATCGATACCGAAGCTTTGGCTCGCTGTAAAAAGCAGCAGCAATTCATTGCAGATGGCGGCTACCTGACCATGACTCCGCAGGAACTGTTCGAATCAAATGCTCAGTTTCACGAGACGCTTGCCAGCTTTTCCGGCAACAGATTTCACGTCCAGACGGTTCGTCGTCTCGACCAGCTTCGCCGTCTTGTGGAATACCGTCAGGCTAGCAAGCGCGCTCCTCGGCGAGGGCAGGCGGTTGAGCATCTCGCTATCCTTGCTTGTCTTGAAAAAGGTGATCGGCTTGCAGCAGCTGATCACATGCGTAAGCACCTGGAACAAGCTCGCCGGCATAAAGTTGCAGCTGAGTTATTCGAGGCAGGTGAGCTGCCAATCAAAGTTGCTTTTGAGTCGGATTGAGCTGGCAGTCTGGACCGCTTATTCTATTCAGTTGTCTTTCCGGTTTAAATTGCGCAGTGCTGGTTTTCATGTTCCAGCGTACGTTCATCCGGTCCATGTTGGTGATGTCTGGTAGAGGTGGTTATAGCGGAGTCGTTTGTTGGCGCCCGCTCAGCGATAATTTCTGGATGTTGCATCAGATAGGCCTCGAACGCACGAGCGATCTTGTAGCTATTGTAAGGGGCCCCTATCCATAAGCCAGCTAAAACAAACAATTGGAGGCCGGTATGCTAGCGATAGATTTACTAGGCCCTTGCTCATCAGCAGGTCCGAGTTGCTGGAGTAGTCAGTTCCGTTATTTCTGTGCGAATGGATCAGGTTCGCGGTCTAGCGGCATTCGTTTTGGGTAACCATCAATTGGCGGCTAACTGGCTCATCGAACCGGCCCTTGGCTTGGGGGGGGGCGCCCCCTGCAGTCTTCTTATGGATAACGAAGGGTATCGCCAAGTCTGCGAGTGCCTTGTGAGAATGGATTATGGTGTTTATTGATGCGCTGAGGACGTGAATGTGAGTTCCGGCGTTTGGATAGTAGGGTCCCGCTGCGGTGGCGGAGTGCTATGTAGGTTTGAACGGATGGATGAGGTGCACGAGAAGTGGAAAAACATGCGATACAGACTCGATTGTTTTGATCGTGGAGCAACATGATTTTCGTCATCCAGCTTTGACTCGTGCGGCCTGACGGCCTTCGCTGAGCGGATTGGGTCGTCCCATTCGCAGCAGATCTGTGACAGACAGAATCTGATGAGTAACAGTTTAGGGTGGCTGAAGAATTTCCGCTTCCTTTGTCCGGTCTGACCAGAAATATGCACAACGAAGCACATCATAGATGCGCAGGTTCATAGTATTTACTAATAAAAATCTTATCTTCATTAATCATTACTATTAATGGCAGCAATGGTAGTAGCTCACTACCTCTCGTCGCAGGATCGACCATTCTCAATCGAAAGGTCGTCTTATGAACTGGTCAGACCGCTGCGCTTAACGATTTGTATTTCACTTCTGGGTGCAAATAAAGTCAATTCAGCTGCAAATTCAAGCTCACAACGCTATTTACTCGAGGAGTGTGACCTGACCGGTCTAACCTGTTACGCCTGCTCGTGTAGTTGAGGGGCGTGCGAAGCTAGACCGGGCTGTCGTCCTATCAGTCTGGGTATAGGAAGTTAACCGTCGGTTGAATGTGATGGCGGCTTACAATTGCGCATTGCTCGCAGGCGAAGCGGGTGCGGGCGAACGTCATCCAAACGCATTACCTTCGGCTCCATCAGTCGGAGTGAGAGCAGCTTCTGAAGTCTCACATCGGCCCCTTTTCTGAGTCGCGGCTTCATTCTGCATTGTCACTCATTCATCACTCCCGGTCGGGGCGAGGGCATGCACTTGGCGAGCATGAAGGGCAGTGCATCGCGGGACGATTGAGCGTGTCGAAAAGGCACGTGAATTCTGCAAGCAGAGTAGCCTGCGGTCAGTACAACATCATGAATGTGTCAAGATTTATGCACTCTAGAGAAAACAAACCATGGTAAGTTAAAGTCAACGATGATTTAGAATCAGCGTCAAACTAAAAGACATCGTTAACGAAATGCTTTAGGATGTCCGACTGTTTTCATTAAATTTGAGGATCTCATATGTCCCGCCTGGCAGAATTCCGTCAGCTTGAGCAAAAATTGGCCGCCCAGCTGGCCGAGCTGGAAGAAATGAAAAGCTCTTCTGAGCTGCAGAAAGAAATCGAATTTGAGACCAAGCTGCGCGATTTGCTGAGCAAATACGGTTACAGCCTTCGCGACATTATCAACATTCTGGATCCGCAGGCGAACCGTCGTTCAGTCGCTCCTTCAGCGGCAGAAAAGTCCCCGCGCCGCGCCCGTCAGGTGAAGCAGTACAAGAACCCGCACAATGGCGAGATCATCGAAACCAAGGGCGGCAATCACAAGCTGCTTAAGGAATGGAAAGCCGAGTACGGATCCGAGGAAGTGGAAAGCTGGCTGCTCGCTAGAATCATCTTCCGAACGCAGACAAACCGCCTTCAAGGGCGGTTTTTTTATACATCCCAACCGCTGGCATTGAATCAAATTTCTACGTTTTCAATGGCTACACCCGATTGGACCGGGACGTCATGAGATGTAAGTGTGCTGAGATGGCAATCTGTCTCGATCATGCCTATCCAGAAACTCCAGCCAGCAGCGGTCAACGCAATCCTACCTCTGTTGGCAATCAGAGCGCGCCAGAAATCACCCCTCAAGCTTCCGCACGAGTCCGCCGAATTGCAGGGCGGGCTCCACATAGCGCAGCGCCGACTTCATGTCACTCCAGCCTACGTATTCCATCAAGGTCTTGATGTCCCAGCCTGAACTCGCCGCCCATGTGGCAAAGCCCCGCCGGATGGAGTGAGCGGTAAACGTTTGAGAGGGTAGGCCGCAGCGCTCTAGGGTGCCCCGAAGAAGGGGGATGAGACTGTGGGCAGCGAGAGGTCGATCGCTGATGTTGCCCCAACGATCAATGCCCCGGAATACGCCGCCGCGGGTGAGGCCAGAAGCTTCCAGCCAATTGAGGTATGCCTCCACAGGACATAGCTTGGTCAATGAAGGGGTTTTGTACTCCCTCCCGATATTTTGTCGATCCCCCTTGCTAGTTCCCAAGTAAAACCTTATCCCAACGTAGCGCTCGGCATGTGTGTTCTCGATGGTGAGCCTGGCGAGTTCGTCTCCGCGAAACCCTCTCCAAAAGCCGATCGTCAGCAGGGCGATATCGCGAGTCGCTTTGAGTAGGCTAGACATGTTGCCGGCAGCTCTTGCCTGAACAACCTCCTCCTGGAGATGCGCCACTGCCTTTTCGAGATGCAGCAATGCTAGGGGTGCCGCTTGCTTTTGCTGCACAGGGTGTAGTGCCCGAATGCCTTTTAACAATTGCCTGACCTTGGGTGCTTTAGTGGGGTCAGGGAATCCGTTGCTTTGATGCCAGTTGGCTAGGGCAGCCAAGCGCTGCTTGAGGGTACTGAGCGCCAGTTGGTCAGCGTACTCAGCGATATACCGTACCACTGACTCAGTGGTAGTGGGCAGATAGCCGCCCCAGGTCACCTCGTAGTGGGCGAGGGCAGCCGCATAGCTCTTCGAGGTGTTCTCTCGAATGCTCGCCTCTAGGTACCTCTCTGCCTTGCTGACCACTTCAACCACGCAATTTTCCCCGCTTCGAGCCATCAGTTGCTCGCTTTTACCATTTGTACGGCATTTCTAACCATTTTACTGCCGCTCAACGGCATGACAAGCCATAAACCTCGATTATGTCTTGCCAAAAACTAAGGAAAACTTTGTATCTAATGGTGTTAAAGTGGCACGTAATTACATGAAACGTAAAACGGTACGAAATCGTAGGGATAGACATGGCTAGAGGCGGCATTAACCTGGTACTGGTGCGCAAGGCTCGCGAGGCTCTGCTGTCGAGAGGGCAGAACCCTAGTATCGACGCGATACGCATCGAACTTGGAAATACCGGCTCAAAGACAACGATTCAGCGTTTTTTGAAGGAGATTGAATCACACGATCCCCGACCCTCGGCTTCGCCTTCGCGCTTAAGTGATGAACTCACGGAGCTGGTGAGCAAGATGCTTGAACGCCTGGTTGAGGAGGGAAACGAAGCCTTGGCGCGTGAGCGAGCCGCTTTTGAGCTGGAACGCAAAGCGCTGAAAGCTGAGAGCAGTACACTTCAAAGCAAGCTTGAGCAGTCGCAATTGGAGATGGCCAAGCTGCAGTCAGCCCTGCAGGCCCAGGGCGAAGAACTCAACATCGTTCAATCCAGCCTTCAAACTGAGATCACTCGAAACGCCCGGATCAGCCAGAGCTGCAGCGACCTTGAGATTCGCGTGCAAGAGAAGGACGCCCAGATCGAATCTTTGGAGGAGAAGCATACGCACGCCAGAGAAGCACTCGAGCACTACCGAATAGCAGTAAAGGAACAGCGCGACCAGGATCTAAACCGTCACGAAACTCAGATCTACCAGATGCAGCAAGAGGTGACAGTCCTCCAGCAGACGCTCATGGTTAAGCAGGAAGAGGCCACTCGACTGATTCGCGATAATGAGCGATTGATCGCCGAAAGCCGCCAGCACGCCAAGGAGGCCAGCCTGCATCGTGACGCTATCGAGCATCTGAGAGGCGACCTGGGTATTGCCAATGCTGCAACTGCTCGCGCGGAAGGGGCCAAAGAGCTGCTGGCTCACCAGCTCGAAACCAAGACCAAAGAGGCGAGCGAGGCACGCTCCAAAAACTTGGAGGTACAGCAGAGAGAAAGGGATTTGGTACAGAAGCTCGCAATCGCAGAAGCTGAGATCAAGGAACTGCGGGCCTCGGACGATACGGATATTGCTCGAGAGTGAACTGGCCATGAAGGGTGAAGAGCTGACGGCCTCCCGCGAGAAGATCGCCACGTTGGTGTTGATGTGGACAAGTATCAAGAGCGAGCTTCGGCAGGCTGAGGCAGAGTTGAGCAAGGTGAGATATCAGCTTCAGGTAAGCGCTACGGCACACTGATAGGCCATTTTGTTCATTGCTGAAACCTTTCAATGGTTAGCGATCGTCTAGGCGCGACCAAAGGCTCATTACGACTGTAACTGGAAGCGCTATCATCTCGCCATTCGCTCAAGAGGGGCCCTCTGGCCGGCCAATTCCGGCACTCCCTTGGGCATAACGACAAGGAAGGTTGCGCATGGACGACATCGTTCAGCCCCTCACGCACCAAGACGAAACCCCTCCTAAAGAAGTGAAGATCCTGGCCACCTTGGTGGCGAAGCTGAACCTTGCCGACTTCCAGAACGCCATTCCCGTGATTCGCGAGCTTCGCATCTCGAACGAGACAGAAGACCGCTTCGTCAATGCGACCCTGACGTTGACCTCGGAACCTGAAGTGTTCAAGGCCAAGGTCTGGCGGATCGATGAGGTTGCGGCAGACAGCTTCCGAATCATTCCAGGGCTTGATTTGGTGTTGGACGGCCCGTTACTTAGCCGCTTGACCGAAGCAGAGCTATCGACTTTTTCTTTCGTGCTCGAGGCCGATGACAAAGAAGCAGAGGGCGGTAGGAAGGAGATTGCCCGTTTCGAGCAGGTCGTAGACCTGCTGCCCCGAAATCAGTGGGGTGGTTTGCGGCATATTCCGGACATGACGGCCGCCTTCGTCCAGCCGAATGATCCGGCTGTCGAGCGTCTGCTGAAGCAGACAGCTGACTTGCTTCGTCAAAGTGAACTGTCCTCGTCACTGGACGGATATGAGGGTGGCGCCAAACGAGCCTGGCAATTGGCGTCTGCAGTGTGGAGCGCCGTTGCACGGATGAAGCTCGACTATGCATTGCCGCCCGCAAGCTTTGAACAGTCTGGTCAAAAGGTGCGCAGCCCCAGCCAGATTGCCGATACCGGCTTGGCTACCTGTATGGATCTGACCCTGCTGTTCTGCGCCGCCTTGGAGCAAATCGGCCTCAACCCGGTAATCGTATTCACCCGTGGACACGCCTTCGCGGGCCTGTGGATGAAGCCTGAAGAGTTCACCACTGCCCTTGTCGATGATGTGACGGCGGTGCGCAAACGGGTGAAGCTGCGGGAGCTGGTTCTATTCGAAACTACGCTCAGTACGCAGAATCTCGTTCCAACTTTCTCCTACGCGGTGGAGAGAGGTGAAAAACAGATTGCCGAAGACGCGGATAGCGAGTTTGAAATGCTGCTCGACATTCGCCGGGCTCGACTGCAGCGGATCAAGCCGCTTGCGAGTGCTGAGGCTCAGATCGCGCGGATTGCTGATGAGATATCGGACGATGCTCCAGCCCTCCTGGTCGAAGACGGAGCGGGTATTCCAGACGAGAGACACGAGGTGGTCGTCGAAGATCTTTCGAAGCTCGACCCAGCCGATCGTCTTGGTCGTTGGCAGCGTAAGCTCCTGGATCTCTCTCTTCGAAACAACCTCCTGAACTTCAAGACGGGCAAGCGGGCGCTGAAGCTAGAGTCCCCAGACCCGGGTGCTCTTGAGGACGTACTGGCCAGTGGTCAGTCGCTGAAGCTGCTCACCCGTCCAGACCTCATGGATGGTGCTGATCCGCGGGAGCTTGCTCTTTACGAGCAACGTGAACATGAGGATGTTCGTCGCCGGCATGCGGAAGACGCCCTCAAGCGTAGAGAGGTGTTCGTTGCCCTGAAATCTAATGAGATGGATGTGCGACTCACTGAGCTTTACCGCGGGGCTCGTACAGCCTTGCAGGAAGGTGGCTCGAACACACTCTTCCTGGCTATCGGTTTCTTGAGCTGGACGCGTGAAGACAGGGAAGGGCAGAAGTACAAGGCGCCTCTGGTTCTGGTTCCCGTCACGCTGGAGCGCAAGAGCGCTCGATCCGGGTTCACCATGGTGCTCCACGATGATGAGCCACGCTTCAACCCGACGCTGATTGAGATGCTCCGGCAAGACTTCGAGTTGGGATTGGGCTCCCTGGAGCATGAGCTGCCGCGGGACGATTCAGGTCTGGACATCGCCGGCATCTGGAACAAAGTTGGTCACGCTATCAAGGACATTCCTGGCTGGGAGCTGAGCGAGGATGTCGTGCTGTCGATGTTCTCGTTTGCCAAGTACCTCATGTGGAAGGATCTGGCCGAGAACGCCGAGCACCTACGGCAGAGCCCAGTGGTTCAGCACCTCCTGGATACGCCGCGCGATTCGTTCGTTTCGGACACCCCGTTCCCAGATGCGCAGTCGCTGGATCGTGATTACGGCCCGACGGATGTTTTCTGTCCGCTGCCTTCTGACTCGTCTCAACTAGCAGCTGTGATGGCGGCAGCCAAGGGCAAAGACTTCGTGCTCATCGGCCCGCCCGGTACCGGCAAGAGCCAAACGATCTCCAACATGATCGCTCAGTCGATTGCCCAAGGGCGTCGAGTGCTGTTTGTCTCGGAGAAGATCGCGGCGCTGGATGTTGTGTACCGTCGACTACGTGAGATTGGCCTGGGCGAGTTCTGTCTTGAGCTTCACTCGAGCAAGGCTCGAAAGACCGACGTCCTTGCCCAGCTGCAATCTGCCTGGGAAGCCAAGGGGCAAGTGGATTCCGCGGCATGGGAGGTTGAAGCGCAGCGCCTTGCCACGCTACGCGATAGCTTGAATATTTACGTCGAGCGCCTGCACCGGCGCCATCGCAACGGTTACACCATCTACGATGCGATTGGCACGGTCACCTCGGGTGGCGATGAAGCTGTTGCGCCGGTTGGCTGGGCTTCACCTGACACGCACGACCAGAAAGCCATGCTTGAGCTTCGTGAATTGGGCGATCGCCTCGAAGTGAACGCGCATGCCGTGGGGTACAGCCAGCTTACTGGCAATGCGTTGGCCACGATTGGTCAGGCGGAATGGTCACCCCATTGGCAACAACAGCTCGTGCAGGCTGCTCGAGATGTGCTGCCTGCCGTGCTGGATGTGCAGCGTGCTGCTGATCGATTCGTAGAGCTAGCCGGGCTCCCAGCTACGGATTACACCCCGACTGCACTGGAGGGGCTGTCAGTCCTTTCCCAGGCACTCCCTGCGGCTGCAGGACAAGATTGGCGATTCGCATTGCGTCCTGATGCTCGTTCGATTTCCCAGCGGTTGAGCGATGGTTGTGCGTGGGTTGAACAGCATCGAGAGATCAACGCCAAGCTATCCGCTCTCTGGCCCTCGCGAGTTATCGCAGATGCAAAGCAGGGTATCGAGTTACTACAGCAACGTCGTACCACTTTTGGTGAGCTCAGCGCAGCCTGGCCAGAGAGTGTCACCGATGAGCTTGCTCAGGCGGTGGCACTGCTTGGCCAAATAGTAGAGCTCAAGCATCAGCTCAGTGCGACCTATGGCGATGTGATTGAGTCGCTCGACATTGATCTGTTGCTGCGTGAGTGGAAGGAAGCAGAGGAGGCGTTCTGGCCAAAATCCTGGTTCGGAAAGCGTCGTATCGCAGGTTTGTTGGCTCCGTCTCAAACCACTTCGGGTGAAGCCGATCACGGTAAAGATCTGGCTACTTGGGCAGAGATCCGCGCCGTGCGCCGCGCAATTGATGAGCTCGAACCCGGGCACGAGTGCGTTGCCGTTTGGCAAGGTTCAAAGTCTGACGCTGAGCAGATCTCGACGTCGATCAAGCTTCAAGAGGCCATTCGGCTCCAGCAAGCTGACTTGGCCTGGATCGATGAGGGGTTCCAGTTGGTCGAGCAGGGCCAGCTGGGAGACGCATTGAAGGAAGAGCTCCGGCGGCTTCGCACGCTGACTCGTCTTGATAGCGATATGGCCGCGCTGTCCGAACTTGGCTCGAGCACTCAACAGCTGTGGTGCGGTGAGGGCACTAACATTGATCACCTTACCGCAGCACTGCGTTTCCAGTCTGAGCGTCGAGATATCGAAGAGCGCGGTCGCCTCGTTGATGATCACTCCGAAGTAGCAGAGGGCCGTTGTGGATCGTTGCTGAAGGGTGACTTCGATCTGCTGAAACAGCGGGCAACGGTTGAGCGTGATTTGGCCGACTTGGCTGACCTGCGGGAGTTGGTGCCTGTCTGGAGCGAGCTGAAGACCAAGCTGGAGATAGCTCGTCAGGCCGTGGTGTTCCAGGGGAAAATAGCGACTGCTGTCGCGAAGCTCGCGCTGAACCCGGAGCAGATTGCTGCTTACAAGGCGCCTCTGCAAACACTGTTGGGCGATGGCAACGCGCTGCTGCAGTCGGAAGGTGCCATCTCACTTGCTGGCGCTGCCCTGCGTGAAAAGCTTGGGCTGCTGGAGGAGCGTTCATCGCACCTGACGTCGATAGGCCACTTCACCGAATCAGGTACTGATGAGACCGCTCACCTGTCATTGAGTGACCTCAAGAAAAGCTGCGAGACCGTAGTTTCTTCTGAGGCGCGACTCAAGGCTTGGTGTTCCTGGAGAAAGGTGCGCGATGAGGCCTTCGCCGTTGGCCTCTCGCCGATTGTTCAGGCCATGGAAAGCGGAGCGATCACCTCCGGGAAAGTCCGTCGCGCCCTTGAGGTGAATTACGCTCGCTGGTGGCTGAATACCACTGTCGACAACGAGGAGGTCATTCGGACGTTCGTCAGCGTCGAGCACGAACAACGCATTCGCGACTTCCGCGCGCTGGATGACAAGTTTACCGAGCTGACGAAGGACTGGCTCCGGGCGCGGCTGTGCGCTGACCTGCCAAGCCAGGACAGCGTGAGTCGCTCCTCTGAGTGGGGCCTGCTGCGGCATGAAATGGGCAAGAAGACTAAGCACATTCCATTACGGGAGCTCATGACTCGAGCACCCGAGGCGCTGACGAAGCTGACACCTTGCTTGCTGATGAGCCCGCTTTCGATCGCTCAGTACCTACCGCCGGCTTCGACCCCGTTTGACATCGTCATTTTCGACGAGGCCTCTCAGATCCCAGTCTGGGATGCGATTGGTGCGATGGCGCGAGGGAAGCAGGTTGTCATGGTGGGCGACCCGAAACAGCTCCCGCCGACCTCGTTCTTCGACCGTGCTGAGTCTACGGCTGATGATGAGGATGTCGAAGCAGATCTGGAGAGCATCCTGGATGAGTGCATCAGCGCAAACCTACCGATGCGAAACCTGAACTGGCACTACCGTAGCCGCCATGAGAGCTTGATCGCCTTCTCGAACCAGCGTTACTACGGCTCGAAGCTTGTGACCTTCCCATCGCCGTTCACAGCTGACAAGGCTGTGCGATTGTGCCCAGTGGCAGGTGTCTACGACAAGGGCGGCTCACGTACCAACCTGATCGAAGCAAGAGCCCTAGTTGCTGACCTCGTCACTCGCCTTCAGTCGCCGTCTTTCCGTGAGAGCCGTCGTACCGTGGGAGTCGTCACGTTCAACGGTGAGCAGCAGAAGCTCATCATGGACATGCTTGATGAGGCATGCCGGAAGGATCCGTCGCTCGATTCGTATTTCGCTGAGTCTGAGCTCGAGCCTGTGTTCGTGAAGAACCTGGAGAGTGTGCAGGGCGATGAGCGAGACATCATCTACTTCTCGACCACCTACGGGAAAGACGCTGCTGGCGCGATGTCTATGAACTTCGGCCCGATGAACCGTCCAGGTGGCGAACGCCGACTCAACGTTGCAATCACGCGTGCTCGCCAAGAATTGGTGCTGTTCTCGACCCTGCGCCCAGAGCACATTGACCTTGCTCGGACGCAAGCCGTCGGGGTGCGCGACCTGAAACACTTCCTCGAGTTCGCCGAGCGTGGGCCGCAGGCGTTGGCAGAGGCTAACTTTGGCAGCGTAGGTGGATTCGACAGCCCGTTCGAAGAGGCGGTCGCAGCTGCTTTGGCCAAGAAGGGCTGGCAGGTTCATACCCAGATTGGTGTCTCCTCCTTCCGAATAGACTTGGGTGTTGTACACCCTGATGCTCCAGGACGATTCCTCGCCGGCGTCGAATGCGACGGTGCTACCTATCACCGAAGTGCGACTGCGCGTGATCGCGACAAACTGCGGGAATTTGTATTGCGGGGACTTGGCTGGGAGATCGTGCGGATCTGGTCGACCGACTGGTGGGTTGATGCCGTAGGGACTGCAGAAAAGGTTCATCAAAAATTGACGGAGCTACTCGCTGAGTCGAGAGCCAAGCAAGCCGTCATTGATGCTGCGCATGAGGCGGAGCGCCTGAAAGTCGATGCTGCTATGGCTGAAGTCATTGAGGTGGTGGATCAGGTGGCTGTTGTAGCTTCGACTTCAGTTGCCGAAGCCAATGATCCGTCTGGCGCAATGCCAGAGTTGAAGTACGCGAGAGCTGCCGCGGCTCAAGCAGCAGAAGATACCGTGATTCCTTATGTGCCAGTGGAGCACCTGGTTTACAAGGAAGCAGACCCTGCCGAGGCTGTGGAAGCGGTTGATCCAGACCGATTCTTCGAACCGAGCTACACAGCTACCTTGGAGCAGATGATTGCCCATGTGGTAGCAGAAGAGGGGCCTGTGCTCGATATGGCGCTTGCACGGCGTATAGCGCGTGCTCATGGCTGGGTTAGAACGGGCTCGCGCATTCGTGATCGCGTCGATCAAATAGCGCGGGCACGATTCCGATCCCATGAAGAGGAGCAGGCAGGAACATTCTTCTGGCCGACTCATCTCGACTCGGATATGAACGTTGTCTTCCGTAGGCCGGGTGATGACGATGCCATTCGCCCACTCGCTGAAATCTGCTTGCCTGAACTACGTGCCTTGGTAGATGAAATGACCAAGCATGGTCACGTAGGAGAGGGGCTGGTTTACGCGGTGGCCAAGGAAGCCGGGGTCGGTAAGCTTGCCCACGCGGGCCGTCAGCGTATCGAAAAAGCGATAAAGCGGATTGCTGAGTGATACTCGAAAGGGGCGCATTACCAGCGCCCCTTTTCGAGTCAGGGTGTAGCACTGGTGCTTCGAATTGCGCTGCTTCTGTGCATACACCAAGGCTAATTTGTAGAGGCAGAACAAGTCAGCAGCGAGATCGTACGCTGATGACCTGCAAGCCGTCATTTGCCGCGCGGTTTACCAGCATCGCTCCGTTTATCGCGGACTTGACCGTCCTTGTTGCGAGACCGTGGTTGTTCACCACCGCCAGGCTTTGGAACGTTCACGTTGGGGTTGAGAGGGCGACGATCTGTCATACGGAATCTCCTTCATCCAGCAATGTGAGATACAAGAGGTTTGCAGTAAATCGTGAGCCGCGCAGAAAGTCATAAACACATCATGTAGTGTTTTTCTTTCTGCGTGACACAACATAATGCGCTTAGCTGGTGTTCGCAAGCGTTTTGGATCCCTTTGAGTGTCAAAATTTTACGCCCGTCCGACGTGCCGACGATTCGATGGCGTATGCTAATGTGCCATCACGCATTCGGTATGGAGCCTCGTGATGGGTTGGAAAGGGACTGTAAGATCGCTGCAGGCATCAGCCAGACGAGCTGAGCGCAACGCTCATCGTCGGCAACGTGAGCTCGAGAAGCGGCAAAAAGAGTTCGATAAGATGGAGGCTCTAGAGCAAGCAGCGTACGAGGTAGAGGTCTATGAAAATCACATCGATCTCCTGCTTTCCATGCACAAAGAATGCGCTGAGCCGGTGCAATGGAAGAAGATCCTCTCAACGCCAGAGCCAAGGCAACCCTTGAAGGCCGGATCGCTCGAGCAAGCCGCACATCATGCATCTGCTACTTATCGCCCTAACTTCTGGGCACGGCTTTTCAAGCTTGAGCGTCGGCAGCGCGAAGCGCTTTTGGTGAGAATCGGCGTTGCCGCTGCCGAAGACGAAAGACTGTTTCAGGCAGAGCTTGATGAATGGAAGACTGCACACGACGACTGGGCTGAGGAGCGTGATATTGCTCTGCGTATCCTCGATGGTGACCGCCAAGCGAAGCTTGATGCTATTGAGGCTTTCGAGTCTTTGGAGGAAATCTCACACCTAGGCTCATCTATCCAGATGATCGTCCATGAGGGCGGAGTTCTGGAAGCGAAGCTGGCCATCCACGGTTCACACGTTATCCCTTCCGAAATCAAGTCTCTACTCAAAAGCGGCAAGCTCTCAACCAAAGCGATGCCAGCTGGACGTTTCAATGAGCTCCATCAGGATTACGTCTGCAGCTGTGCTTTGCGTGTGGGAAGAGAGTTGTTGGCCATCCTCCCGGACGACCTAGTGATCGTGACGGCGATGGATAACGTGCTCAACAGTTCGACAGGGCATATGGAGGATCAACCGATTCTCAGCGTCGCATTCTCTCGGATCGCAGTCGATGGCCTGAACCTTGAGGCAATTGATCCGTCAGACGCGATGAAGAACTTTGTGCACAATATGAACTTTAAGAAGGGTACTGGCTTCTCTGCTGTATGTTCCCTGGACTCCGAAAGGTTTGCCGTAAAAGTATAAATACAGGTAACTCCTATCCAGCCATCGCATGGATTAGAAACCACTAATTCTCAGTATTGATTCAGAAGTATCGACAATTTGAATGGGTGCGATTTGTGACAATTTCAGACGACCAAAAAATACGAATTTCGGGAATGTGGGACACACTAAAGAGATATGATGGCTATATATCTACGGTTAATTTTCGCTGTGGACTCATAGCGTCGTTCTCAGCCGCGGTCTTCGGCGGAGTGCTACTAAAAGCCGATGCAATACTGAAGTCTGGAATGGAAAGCAATTATCTGCTTGCTGGCTTGCTGGTGTTGTTAGCGTTTCTTGCTCTCCTGAGCATATATTGGGTTATAAAGACGATTTGGCCCGATTTGTCAACCAATGCCGGTGGGGCGAATAAGCCATCATTGTTTTTCTTCGGTTCGGTGGCCAAGGAATTCAACGCATTGACATATGCCTCGGAAGCGGCAGGTCGATCCATAGAGGAATTTGAAAAAGATCTGGCGATTCAGGTTCACGAGGTCGCTCAAGTAACTTTAAAAAAATTCCAAGTGGTATCGAAGGCGGCCAATTGCGTCAAATGGTGCTTGTTGGTTATGGGGTTGATCGTTCTAGTTGTTGTCATGGACAGTTTAGGAGTTAAATTATGTCTTCGCTGAAAAGTGTCTACAAATCGTTCGATTCAGTTTTCGAACGGTCAATCCCTAAAAGCACGCCTGTGTTCGATTCTGCCTTTGAGTCGTATGGGGCTAGGTCACCACGAGTATTGAATGAGCGTCAGACAATCCTCGCCAAGTCTAATATTGCTGAGGCGGAGTACGGTATTCAAGAAGCGATTAGAGGTTTATTTGGTAAAAAGAGAACGAATGCGCATAGTATAGGTGGTCATCCTGACTTTGATCATCTGGCGGAGTCTGAATCTACGGAGCGGGGGTTTAATGTTTCGCTGTTCATGGATATCAAAGGCTCGACAAAGCTCGGCCTGATATACAGTCCTGAAGAAGTGTTCTTTATCAAAAATAGCATAATTCGGTGTGCTATAGAAACTATCAGGGCTTTCGATGGTCATGTGCACCGAATTATGGGTGACGCAGTTCTGGCATTCTTCCGCTCAGATGGTGAGTCGGCGCGCAACGCGGCCATTGATGCTCTGAATTGCGGGTGCTATTTAGTGGAGTTTATGCGGCAACATGTTGCGCCGAAGCTTCGAGAGAATGATGTAGATGATGTCGGTATTCGCGTTGGTATTGATTATGGTCAGCATGATGATGTGCTATGGGGCATGTATGGCTATCAAGGCTCGTCAGAGGTGACTGCAACATCATTTTTCGTTGACGTTGCGGCAAAGCTTCAGCAGAGCGCACCTCGAAACAGGGTCATGATAGGCGAATCGATTAGGACGCTACTCGACTTGCATGATGAACTGTTAGAGCCCAAATGGGTAAATAACAAAGAGTCAATTGAGCGATACATTCTTCCCAATTATACTGGTAATGACGGGCGACCAGTAAATTACCGGAAGCATGTTTTAGTGCAGAAAAAGTACTTTGATTTACTGCCGAAGCCAGAGTGGAGCGAATCTCCTATCCAAATATCTGCTTTGCTCAAGCCAAGGGCTGATGTTGTGTATGCAGATCCTGAGCACTATCATGCTTGCTCACGTGCCATTCCAAAAGGTGCGGGCATTGAGTTCAAAGCCAGGTTCGTGATTGCAGGGAATCCGGATAATGTGAGAGTGCGATTCCGAGTTAAAAACCACGGCGAAGAGGCTGGCGCGGATAACACCTATCACGAAGACATTGAGGCGAAATTCAATCGAGAGCGACAGGAGTATTGGGCGGGTTATTGGCGGGATGCTATGTATACAGGACTCCACTACATGTCGGTATCGGTGCTAGTGGACGATAGAACGATAATCCCAGAGCAAGATTTTGGCGTTTATATTGGGGTGCCAATATAAGCTTTTTAACAAGAGAGCCTAGTTTATGCCGCAGGCAGGATTCGCTGGTCAAGCGCACGCGACGCTTGGGTGATTCGAGGATTGTTCAGGCATGACAGCCCCCAATATTAAGCTCGCAGTAACATCGCACCTGGATCCAGCCCAATGGTGCGTCGGGCTCGGGGCGGGACGCGGCTCAAGTATTTGGAATTTGGTAGAATAGGTGAAAGGCCACCGCCCGCTAGTTTAGTATATCTAGGGAAAGATTTACTCACCAAGCCATTGAGGGAAACTAATGTCTCATCTAGCCGAGACCAATGGGCGGTCTGAAGCGGGCGAGGGCGACCAGGCGCATGGGAGAGGTGCAGAGTTTGCTGGCACCCCGAAGGGGTACAAATGTACTCCTCCCCAGGTTCAGGGCTATTTGTCGATCATATACACCGCTAACGGCTTGGCTTTGAGTTAGCTACTCGATAACCAAAATGCTCGCGGGAGCAAACTACCAGAGAGAGGGGAACAGAAAATCTATCGAATGCCGCGAAAGCTTCAGGGATACCGACTGACGGCAGTCCAAAGTGATCAACCCCTCTAAACACATCAGGCTTAGTAGGCTGTGCGTGGTAGCCTCATCGAGACCCAGGCGCGCACGGATATCGGCGCGTTGCTGGTCACCCAGGCAGAGAAGCGTTTTGTAGATATCACGGCACTTAATCTGCAGTTCATGCAGGTGCTCGCCCTTACTGGCTGACAGTACGCGGCGGCTCCGCATCTCAAAATAGCCGTCGATCCGATCATTTAGCCTTTCCGGCTCCAGCAGCTTACTGAAGTACTGCAACTGTTCCAGTGCTGTCTCAGTGAAGAATCTAGTCCAGCGCAGCAAACCGCTATCCGAAAGTTCGCCACGGCCGTCTAATCCGCCTTGGCGCTGAGCATCCGCAGCGCGCAGCATCTCGTAATAGGCGGCGATATTGCGAGCGAACCCACGGCTCATGGACCACAAGCCAGACCCACTCAAGCCAGAAGCCTTGAGGTACTGATCTGTGAATAGGCGGCCCGTACGTCCATTGCCGTCCATGAATGGGTGGATCCACATCAGGCGGTGGTGCGAGGCAGCAGCGGCTAAGAGCCGCGATTGCCCATGGATCCAATCTAGACGGTACACGCGCGCAAAGTCGTTTAGGTGCAACTGCATCTGCTGCGAAGTAGGGGGGATGTGTTGGCCAACGCGGACCTCACATTTGCGAAATTCACCAGGGACCATGCGCGCGGAAATCGCTGGCTCGAATGATTGCATTTCCAGCATCCGTTCAGGCACGCCAACATAGAGTTCGCGATGTAAGCGTGCGATTGTGACCTTCGCACACACGGTGACTTTGTTGATTGGCTCATTGACGAGCCGGCGCTGGGCGTCAATGAGCCGTTTAACCTCTTGCAGGCCTTGGTCGCCTTCGATCTCATGAGGACTATCCTCGGCCCTCAGAATGTCGATCGGTGCGCTTGAGTTCCCCTCGATCTTGTTGCTGTAGTACGAATTTACAAGCTGTACCAGGTTCATCATAGGCACGCGTAATGGGACTGGAATCCCGGTGTGAAGAGCCTCGTCGAGCCTTAATGATCTGAATGATTTGTTCCAGCAGTTCCTCCGTGGCCTTGTCTTGGGTGATGTACGGAGTGAATGCCATTGCCACATTGTCCTTTGCACAGCTAGTTACCAAGGCTTAGAACGTTTCAAAGCTTTCTCTTTGCCGGGTAGTGGATGGTCATGTCAACGCCAGAGTAATCAGCTGTGGCAGTATTTTCTCAGCAGGGCCTATCAGCATGATCTCGTTCGGCCCATTCATGGATACATCTACGTTATTGACGTGTACGACCACTGCACCAGAAGCTATCGCGATATCTGGTAAGTCAGCAGCAGGCCTTACCACACCGGATGTCCCGATAGAAAGCATGACGTCACACTGTCGTGCTGCTCGGCTGGCGGTTTTCCATGCGCCTGGCGGAAGATCTTCACCAAACCACACCACAGCTGGACGCAAGCGGCCGTTGCATCGTCGGCAGCGGGGCGGTTCTATCAATGCGCCTTCCGCTGGAATGCTCGGAAATTCCAGCGATCCCGCGACGAAGCGATGACAGGTGAAACACTTGGGAAGCGTCAGGCTGCCATGGAGATGAAGCACGTCCTGATTGCCCGCCCGCTCGTGCAGGTCATCAACGTTCTGAGTGACCACAGTGACATTCCGACCGCTGCCAGATAACCGGTGGATCGCCTGATGTGCCGCATTGGGCAGAGCTTGCGTGACCTGCTGGCGCCGCCATAGGTACCAGCCCCAAACCAGCGCCGGATTTTCGCGAAATGCCTTCGCGGTTTCTAAGCGTTGAGGGTCTTGGCGCTCCCACAACCCGGTTAGTCGGTCGCGAAAAGTCGGAATGCCGCTGCCGGCAGAAACGCCAGCGCCGGTAAACACCATGATATGTTGCGCATCCCGCAATGCGTCTGCCGCTTTTGCTAAGGTGTCCATGAGCATTCATCATCGTAACGCGTGGTAGGGAAGGCTGCCAGGAGAGCGGCCGCGGGAGGCATCGGATCAGTGAACAGCCAATTCGATGGCCTTGCGCCGAAAAACCCAAGTGTGGAGGCTTCACCGTTCAACGACGGTGTGCGTTCCTGCATCAAAAGTGCGCGTACAACTGCGGTTCGTCAGCAGACTTAGGTGGAGGGGCCGTGCTGGTGATTCGCGCTTTCAGGTTTCGCGCCGAGTACAACGCGTGTGACCGTTTCCGCAGGCGTAAATCGAGATCCCCTAATTTGTAGGTGGCCACCGCAGTCTCGTAAATCACTGCGCTTTGCGAGGACTCAAGTCCACGGTGAATCACTATCTTACGAAGCTCTTCCAGGCTCCAGTGCGGACGTCCGGTGATGGAAGGAGGGCATAGCATTTGTACCTGCGCGATCTCGACGCCCGTTGCCTGAGACAGGAAGACGTTGAGTTCGTAGGCATCTTCAACCACAGCTGCTCGCTCGCTCTCACCGTTGAAAAGCGGCCGCAAGGTTACCCAAAAGCACATCCCTTCAATTTCACAATAGGAACCCGTACGGACAGTACGGGTGTGAGATTCGGACAAATAGATCAAAACGGGCTCCACTGAGCGCTGCATACCCCTAGGCGACCAGTCACCAGGGCTGGAAAGCTCAAATTATCCCACAATGAACACTATAGATTGTAGCCCTATCGTGTTCGATAGCGCTTCATCATTCCTTTTATGAGGAATGATGATGGAAATCCGTGAGTCCCTGGGTGAAGCACTGCGGCGCATGCGCATTCTTCACGGCCTGACGCAGGAAGATTTTGGAGTAGTCAGTAGTAGGACCTACGTCAGCACCCTCGAACGCGGACTCAAGGCGCCAACTATTCAAAAAATTGAAGAGTTGGCCGGCCGCATGGGGGTCCACCCACTCAGCCTCATCGTATCTGCATATCTCATCCAGAATCCGGATGTGGGCATCGACGGGCTCATCAAACAGGTGAAAAAAGAGGCGCTCAAGCCTTGACCGTAGATCCACAGCCTAAAATGAGCGCTATAGTGTTCACGCCGCCCTGAATCGATTACCATCGCTGCTCACTGAAACCCCCTTCGGGGAGCAGCGTAGCTATGCGTAGATGATTCCATGGCTAAGGTGGCCCCTTCTACATCCAAATGCCTATGGCCACCGCCGCTGCTCCCCATTTTTCAATTGGCCTGTACAGGACACCGTGTCGAGAATCGTGGAAGATTCCTGACTAGCACTGCCGAAGACTGCCGGCCAGAAGCCTGGATGGAGGAGGGCGTCGCTAAATAAAGCGGTTTTGTCTCTTGGTTATAGCGAGCGAGCCGCGGCGATGGGCCTAGCTACGAGCACCGCTAGCCATGCAAGACCCCATCTATCTCGTCCTGTGCGGCTTGAACAACCGCGTCGGGGTCGGAGGATATGATGTCCTTCGGCAGCTTACCGCCCAGATACGAATTGGATGATTCGAACCATAACGCCATGCCCCAGCCATTCAGCCTGGTGGCCAGCACAGCGATGACGCGCTGCATTCCCTGGGCCGCATTGGCCAAGGCGCAGGCATCGATGGCAAAACGTGAAAAGTACTCCACGCCCTCGTAGTTGATAGAGAAGATCACACCGTCTAAATACCGGCCAGGAGTGCCGGCGCTGAGTTGCTCAGCTAACGCCGGCAACAGCGCATTTAGCTCAGCCCAGGTCAACCAATCTCCGCTGGCCATGACTCTGGATTGTGCCTTTGACTGGAAAATCGCCTCTCGGCCGGCAATATTCCTCGCCTGTCGAATTTCGCGCATCTGCGAGACCCTCCTTAAGAATCAGGGGGTAGGGGATGTCAGCAACCCGTTCTGAGCTGCCCGCTGAGAGATAGACCACCACCAATTCGGATCCACCGGCTGACTGAGGGTCGACCAGTCAACGGCGGCCGGTGTCCTGGAAGTAGTCGTCCTGGGCAACCAGGCCCAAATTACCGTCCTCAGCCGTCGGTTCATCACTGAACAGCTGTTGAAGGCGACGCTCCTGCTTCACGTACGCCAGGGTCTGGAAAAAGTAGTGCTCGCAGAGGTGTACCTCGAATCGCTGGCCGTCGTGTTCGCTGCCATACCCCCAGCGGGCTTGTAGGGTTCCATACTGGTAACTGCCCGCAGCCAGGCGCGTAGAACTACCGCAGACGTCACACGTGACATCAGTGATGCACTCAATCTCGACCCGCCCGGTAATTTTCACTGTGAATTCCTAGAAAATGGCTTCGTGCCATGTTGGACGGCAGGCTGGCGATCGGCGACCAGGTGATTCGAGTTCAACCGCGGTCACGCATGCCAATGCGCTTAACCGAATGTGCGCGCTCCTGATCATGCGAGTGATAATAGGTGTTCTGGGTTGTACTGAGGTTGCTGTGACGCAAGTCTTCCTGCAGGTCCTTAGGATTGCGCAGCGGCGCGTCAAAGGTGGCGGAGGTGTGACGCAGCCAGTGCGCGGACGCACAGCGCAGACTTTCCATCTCGTGGTTCGCGCGGCCTTCGCTGCGCATCTTCTCTACGGCTTTATCAAACACGGTTTGGAGGAGGGCGCGGATCTGCCGATCAGACAAACCGGCGCGGCCGTTGAGCGTGGTGATCAGCGGCGTAGTTTCTCCTGAATGAGGTAGCTCGGGAAGTCCCAGGAATCGCCGATAACGTTTCAAATAGCGCTCTACGTAGATATCCCGCACGGCAATCTTCGCCGCCTTGTTGCCTTTACCCACCGCGAAGTACCACCAATTGCCTTCATCATCTAAGCGGAAATCACCCATGGTGGGTTTCCAGTTTTTGCGACCGGCGAGATCGGAAACCCGCAGGTACATGGCGAACAGCGTAGCAACAATAAATAATGTTCGCTCATGCCGCTCCGGTTCGGCGTTCGCCATTGCTTCAACGGTATCCAGGACAAAGTCCCACTGCAGCGGCGTAAGTGCCCGCGAAGAAGAAACTTCAAGTTCTTGCGTAGAAAAACGGCTGCCTTTCTTGAGGAGCCGAAACGGATTCGTTTGGGCGAAGCCATCTTCAATCAGAAATTCATAGAAGCGACTGCAGACGGTAAACACCTGGTTCAACGTGCCATTCGCAGCATGATACTCCTGGGTGCTCGGAGTTTCTGCAGCTATTACTTTGCGCGACTTGAGATTAAACGGATGCCATTTGGGGTTGGGGATGTAAGCCTCGCGAGCGTCGAGCGCGTGCGGGTTACTAACAAACCGGCTGCGGGTTACCGGACCCATCCAGTCATCTGGCGGGTTTCGACAGAAGTTCAGATAGTCTTGGGCATCCTGGCGTTTGAGTTGATTCAGCGGTTTGCCTTGGATCAGCAGCGCCCACAGTAGTAAGCGCTCGGTATGACTGCGGTACGAGTTGAACGTCTGGGCGTTGTCGGAAAAGGCGCGCAGGAACGCACGTACCGCGGCGTAGCCGCGGTCAGCCTCCAGTGCGGCGTCACACTCGCCCAGAAAGGCGCCGACGCAGGCCAGCGGTGAGCCGTGCAAACTGAAGTCTTGCTCGATGAAGTTATCGTGGGTTTCGAACAAGGGTTGGGGTGCGCGCGCCATGAAATACCAGCCAGAATTTTGAAGACAATAGACTTCCAGTTATGACAGTAATCGGAAGTCAGAAGCATTTTGGTCAGAATGATCTCAACCGATCGATGGTACCCGCCAGGCCTTAAACACGCAACGTACCCATGGACGCTTGGGGCAACGATAGTCAGCATTCAAGGATTCACATTGAGTTAAAAGGCTGAGATTGCTTTTGATGGCAAACGATTCATTTCCGGCTTACCACTAAGGCGGAAATCATGAAAATATGCCAGCGCAAGGGCATGAAAGCAGTCGATCAACTCTCTCGGTTTTCGCAAAAACTCACATATCAAAATTCATGGTCGAGTCAGCGGAGAATCGGTTATGAAGGGCATTAAGCGTCTCGTAAGCCAATCTACCACGTGTCTGGCCAAACCCATAGGTATCAATAGATCTCATAATGCTAGCCGTACGAATGCTATCCATGCGCGCCTCCGAAACTTGTTTAGTTAATATTTCATCACAGCCGTCTCTCGCCATCAGATCTGCCGCCACATACGAAACATCCCTCATAATATTACCAATTTGTCTGACGCTTAACCCCGGCCTTCCGTAAACTGTGGTGAAAAGCGCAACATCTGGCAGTCGACCTTGGATAAATGAGACGTCTCGCGCATTCAGATAGCGCTCTAAGTAGGGGGTGAATTCAGCAGGAGCGCTAATCTTAAAAGATCTAGCGGAATCAAAAATCAAATAGTTCCAAGACGAATCTTCATGGAAGCTAGAAAAAGTTGGTTGCCAAAACTTATTGCCTGACATGAATCTGACAGGAACAAGAAGATAAATTGTCATGGCCAAAATAAATAGGGAGCGTTCATGCGCAGAGTCATGCTCGCACATGGACCTTGCCGCCCTTAAAAGGTATTTTAGATGTCCCGTTCCCAGTCTCCCTACCAGCGATACACCCTTGCCCCCGATACTATTGACGAAAGAAGTTTCCACCTGTGAAGCGGGGTTGACCTCTAGAATTGCCTTAGCCGCTAAGTAATCGAAAACCTGGATACATATAGATTTAATCCCTGCGAGCGCTCTTGGACCGGACGCCTCGCTGGTTGATGCATTTGAAAAAGGGCGCCACCAATCATTCATTACCCGTTTACCATCATCGCCAGAAATAAATCGGCGAAAAGGACTAGTTGCTACCCAGTTATCGGGCGGTGAAGCACAAAATCTGAGGAACTCCTTAAAATCATGCGCCCGCAAACTCGAAAGCGGCTGTTGACGCTCGATCCAGGACCAGAGTAGTAGCCGCTCAGTCACTCCACGGTAGTATGCATAAGTAGAGCTAATTTCGGCCGATTGGTCATGCCGAATATAATTTGCAAGGAACAACCTGAGCGCATCAAATAGAGCTATTGGGTTATCTTCATGCTTGAACTTTTCAATATACCCACGAATCTGCGGATGCAGCTCAAAGTACTTATCCAAGGGAAGCGTGATTGTGTCTTGATCAGAATAAATTGGTCGGGGTTCAATCATCACGGTCGTTCACTTTGCAGGCCTGAACTCAAGTGTAGCTCAGACATCATTTGAGGACTACGGAGCGGTGTTCGCATCTATGAGGTGCAGGAGCATCTAGGATTTATCATCTAAGAATTACACAAAAAATCTCTAAGCCATTGAGTTTTCTAGATTAAAGGAGTTGGGCGCAGCCCGAATTATCATCAATGAGTAACATTGGTCTGGGGTCGATGCACTTGGAATTCGCGTATTTGGAGGGTAGTTCAAGGCTGCTCCGGTTAGGCCCGAACAGATAAGTCACTGATTTTCCAGGCGCATCTATGAACTACAAAATTCGCATCTATGAGTGCCGGTCACAATGGAAGTGGACACCGACGGCTGGTCACACCACAGGGGCATCTGCCCGACATCAGATTTAACATAATATGCATTATCCGAACATTCGTATTTTAGCGCTGCACCGTGGTTGCCCAGATGGTGAGCCTGCTCAAGGCCCTCATGCGTCGAACCCGGTTCATTCGTTGACCCAGGTTAAGGTTGGCTCTCGTTCCCTTGATTAAAATGCGGGCACCGTACCCTCACGGGGAATCTGTCATGACCATCATCGTAACCGGTGCCGCAGGATTCATCGGTAGCAATCTCGTACAGGCGCTCAACCAGCGCAACGAAACCGAGATCATCGCCGTCGACGATCTGACCGATGGCGACAAATTCCGCAACCTGGCCGACAGTGAGATTGCCGACTACCTGGACAAGGACGATTTTCTCGATCGCTTTGCTTGTGGTGAGTTTGGCAGCGTGCGTGCTGTGCTGCACCAGGGTGCGTGTTCAAGCACCGTCGAAGCTGATGGTCGTTTCATGATGGATAACAACTACCGGTTCAGCCGTGAATTGCTGGCGTCTGCGCAGCAGCAACGGGTCCCGCTTTTATATGCGTCATCGGCAGCTGTGTATGGCGCCGGGCAGGATTTTCGCGAACAACGTGAGTGTGAGCGCCCGCTAAACGTCTATGGCTATTCCAAGTTCCTGTTTGATCAACAGGTACGCCGGCAGTTGATGACAGCAAGCAGCCAGGTCGTCGGCTTGCGTTATTTCAACGTCTACGGGCCCCATGAACAGCATAAAGGTGCGATGGCGTCAGTGGCCCTGCACTGCTTCAACCAGTACCAGTCCCATGGAAAAGTCAGCCTGTTCGGCAGCTATGGTGACTATTCCAGCGGTGGCCATCTGCGTGATTTCGTCTCTGTGGATGATGTGGTCAAGGTCAATATGTTCTTCCTTGAGCGCCCACAGCTGAGCGGTATCTTCAATGTCGGCAGTGGTCGCGCCCAGCCGTTCAATGACGTTGCCTTGGCTGTGATCAATCGGCTGCGTGAGCAACAAGACCAATCGCCCTTGTCACTTGAGATTGCCTTGCTTGAGGGGGTGCTTGAGTACAGCGAATTTCCTGATCATTTGCGTGGCAAATACCAGTGCTACACCTGTGCTGACCTGGAGCGCTTACGCGCTGCCGGTTACCAGGCACCCACATTGACCGTCCAGCAAGGCGTGGCGCGCTACTGCGACTGGTTGCAGGGTATCAAAAGCCCGCCGCCTGCTCCGTTCAAACAGACGGCGGAAGCTTGATATTGCTTGCACTAACAAAAAACCAGTGATTATATCTCTGCATTGTTCATTGTTTGGACGATAATTGCTGATAACTACACTAAATAGACATTTAGTGTAGTTATTGACGTGCTGTTCTTCAGGAAGCTTACGAGCCATCTGCCCTACTCTTCACGACCTCAAATTAAACAACCCGCGTTCGGGCTGATTGCCGAAAGTGGCGAGGTTCAGGCATGACGGCAAAGGGAGCAAGCCCCTCGGTCAAACGTCAAGAGCACCCCGGTGCAAGGCGTTCAGCATGCGCGCGGCGTCGGCGCCCCCCTCGTCCAGCAGGCATAGCGGGATTCCGCTCAGGGCGGGTTGCGAATCGACCAGCCCTTCGCCTATCAGGGCCAGCGGGCACGCGATTTCCATCTGCAACGACCGCAAGCGCTTGGCCAAGCCGGGGTCCACCGGCACCTGGACTTTTATCACCAGTGCCGCAGGCTGCATGGCTGCACACACGATGGGTAGCTCTTCAAGTGGCTGCCCGCAACCGAGCACCTCGATACGCTGTAGCTCACTGCTCAACAGTAGCGCGGCGCACAACACACTGAGTTCGGCTTGCCCCTCGCTACCGGCTAGCAAAACCTGCGGCGCATCGACCTGGTTCACCTGCAGACGCAGCAGCAAGCGGGCGCGCAGGAAAGTGTCGAGAAACAACCACTGGCTGCGCTGGCCTGGCGCAGTGCCTGAAGCCAGGTCATGCCACACTGGCATCAGCACTTCACGCAGCACGGTGGCCTTGGGCAAGAGTGTGAACAACTGACCATGGATCCCCTCCAGTGCCGGCCGATCGAATGCCTTGGTTGCGCGCACAACGGCCGCGCGCCAATCGTCAAAGGCCGAATGCTGCTGCACAGACGCCTCAGGCTGGGCTGCGAGCAGATCACCGACCTTGCTGACGGACAGGCCGCTTGCTGTCCAGCGCAAGATGTCGCGTATGCGCTGTACATCCCGCGCCGTGTAAAGTCGGTGGCCACCCTCGGTGCGCTGCGGACGTATCAACCCATGCCGCCGCTCCCAGGCACGCAGGGTCACCGGATTGATGCCGGTCAAGCTGACAACATCGCGCATAGGTAGCAAATCGGGTGGGGTAGCGTCAGTCATAACGAGGGGATATCCGAGTGGTAGGCCATTCTAAACCCATATGCACCTTCTGCGGCGAGCCTCCTTGGTCCATCATGCAACAAACAGCGCCGATACCTTCTGCACAGAAGCTACGCTGCGCATATCGCATACAAAACGCCTGTAGGTGGGCCCTATGATCACCGCGAAACTCCTGCAACTGATGGTCGAGCATTCCAACGATGGCATCGTCGTCGCCGAGCAGGAAGGCACTGAAAGCATCCTGATTTACGCCAACCCCGCCTTCGAGCGCCTGACCGGCTATTGCGCCGACGATATCCTCTATCAGGACTGCCGTTTTCTTCAGGGCGAAGATCATGACCAGGCGGGCGTGGCAACCATCCGCGAGGCGATCCGCGAAGGCCGCCCCTGCTGCCAGGTGCTTCGCAACTACCGCAAGGACGGGAGCCTGTTCTGGAATGAGTTGTCCATCACGCCCGTGTACAACGAAGCGGACCAGCTGACGTACTACATCGGCATTCAGCGCGACGTCACCGCGCAGATATGCGCCGAGGAGAAAGTACGCGCGCTGGAGGCTGAAGTGGCTGAATTGCGCCGGCAACTGGGACAGATAGAGCGTTGACAAAAACCTATACAAGATCGGCTTTCTGTATAGATTAATGCTTGGCTTTCAGCTATACCTGTACAACAAACAACTTTTGTACAGGATTTCCTGGGGCCCAGCATGCCAGCGTACCTACAGCAATTCGTCGTGCGCCTCGCCAGGCTCGATGGGGCTAGCATCGACACGCGGGAAAAACTGTACGACGAGCTAAGACCACGGCAAGGCTATCTGCGCTGGACGCTGCAGTTTTGCCACCCACGCCTGGCCCGCGGTCACCCTGGTCAGCCCTGGCTTCGTCGACACGCCACTCATACGTCGCAACTATTTCCCCACGCGGCTGCCCTGCCCCGCCCCTGGAAATCAACTGTCCCGGTCTTTTCACATTGGTGTTGCGCCTGTCAGGGGCGCTACCCGCGCGCCTGCGCTTGGCACTCGGCCAACGCCTCGCCCGTCATGAACAGGAATGATGATCCATGCGTATCGCAATCATCGGCAGTGGCATCGCGGGGCTGACCTGCGCCCACCTGCTGTCACGCAAGCATGAAGTAACGGTTTTCGAAGCCGAGCAATGGATCGGAGGGCACACGCACACGCTCGATGTGGTCTGGAAGGGCCAGCGCCATGCAATAGATACCGGCTTCATCGTTTTCAACGACTGGACCTACCCCAATTTCATACGCTTGCTCGACCAGCTCAAGGTCACCTCGCAACCGACCGAAATGAGTTTTTCCGTGCATGATCCGATCACTGGCCTGGAATACAACGGTCACGATCTGAACACACTGTTTGCCCAACGCCGTAACCTGGTTTCCCCAGGCTTCTGGGGCATGATACGGGATATTCTGCGCTTCAACCGCCAGGCGCTGGCCGACCTGGACAACCAGCGAATCGATGCAGACACCACCCTGGGCGCCTACCTTCAGACACAGCGCTACGGGCAGCGCTTCATCGACCACTACATTGTGCCGATGGGGTCTGCGATCTGGTCGATGTCCCGCGCCGACATGCTCCATTTCCCCCTTGAGTTCTTTGTCCGTTTCTGTCGCAACCACGGCTTGCTGTCGGTCAACCAACGCCCACAGTGGCGGGTCATTGAAGGCGGTTCACGCAGCTATGTCGCGCCGCTGTGCCGACCGTTTGCTGAACGCATACGCCTCAACTGCAAGGTATCCCGGGTCAGCCGCGATGAGGGAGGCGTGACTCTGATGAGCGCGGCCGGCACCGAACGCTTCGACAATGTGGTGTTCGCCTGCCACAGCGACCAGGCTCTGGCGCTGCTGGAAACCCCAACCATGCTGGAGCGCGCTGTACTCAGCGCCATTGGCTACGCCAGCAACGATGTGGTGCTGCACACCGATACCCGCCTGCTGCCACGGCGCAAGAGCGCCTGGGCCAGCTGGAACTACCGCCTGGGCGGCCCAGAGCAAGCTCCCGCCGCGCTGACCTACAACATGAACATCCTGCAAGGAATCCAGGCACCGACAACCTTCTGCGTGAGCCTCAACCAGACCGCGCTGATAGACCCGGCGCAGGTGATCGCGCGCTTCCAGTATGCCCATCCGCAGTACAGCATTGCCGCGTCCGCCGCACAGGCGTGCCAGGCACAACTGCAGGGTCAGCAGCACAGTTACTTCTGTGGCGCTTACTGGGGAAACGGCTTTCATGAGGACGGGGTAGTCAGCGCGCTGAAGGTGGCTGCGCACTTCGGAGAGCAATTGTGAACAGCAGCCTTTGTCTGGGCTGGATCAGTCACCGTCGGCTGACCCCGCGGTGCCATGCTTTCCGTTACCGGATTGGCATGTTCTACGTGGACCTGGACGAACAAGCCTGGCTGATGGGCCTGTCACGCTGGCTGGGGCGCTGGCGCCTCGCACCGCTGTGCTGGCGCGAGACCGACTACCTGCCAGCGCAGACCCGCCACGGCAAAACCCTGGCACAGGCCGCTCGCTTGCTGGTGTGTCAGGCCACTGGGCATATGCCCGAAGGCCCGGTACGGCTGCTCACGCAACTGCGTTGCTGGGGGCTGTCGTTCAATCCGGTGAGCTTCTATTTCTGCCACGACCGCGACGGCTGCCTGACCGCAATCCTGATGGAGGTGCGCAACACCCCGTGGCGTGAGCGTTTTCATTACGTACTGCCGGTGCAAGAAAACCTTGCCAAGCAGTTCACCGTGGCCAAGGCCTTCCATGTTTCACCGTTCATGCCGGTGGACATGGACTATCACCTGCGCTTTTTCCTGAGCGCAGACCATGTACGCATCCACATGCAGAACTGGCGGGACGGCCGCAAGGTGTTCGAGGCCGACCTCGCCCTGCACCGTCAACCACTGGATGGAACCGCACTACGTCGATATGTCATGACCTTCCCATGGATGAGTCTGCGCACTGTCTCGGCCATCTACTGGCAAGCGCTACGCCTGCTACTCAAACGCACCCCCGTGCATGACCACACCACCAGCCAGAATGACCTGGCGCTGGGCCAACCTTGCGAGGACCCTGATGATGTCAAATCCCACACTGAGCGTTAGCAAGTTCGCAGGCCTTGCGCCCTTGCTCGGCGGTCTGGCACGAAGCGCCGTGCTCGCCCAGCTGGGCAAGCTTCGCCACGGCCACCTGCGCCTGCTCTGCCACGGGCAGCAGTGGAGTTTCGGTGATGTCGACAGCCCGTTACAGGCCGAGGTGGAGATCCTCGATGACGCCTCCTGGAGCCTGATCGCCGGCAATGGTTCGATCGGTGCTGGCGAGGCCTACATCCACGGCTATTGGCGAAGCCCCGACCTGGCGCTGGTGACCCGCCTGTTCGTCGCCAACCTTGAAGTGCTCGACGCGCTCGAGGGTGGCCTGGCTCGTTTCGGCCGCCCTGCCCTGCGCCTTCTGCACCGGCTCAACCGCAACAACAAACGCGGTGCCCGGCGCAATATTCTGGCCCATTACGATTTGGGCAACGCCCTGTTCGAGCGGCTGCTGGACCCCACCATGATGTATTCAGCGGCCCAGTTCGAACATGCTGGGCAAACACTGGAGCACGCCCAGTTGCGCAAGCTGGAGCGCATCTGCCAGAAACTTGAACTGCACCCCGACGATCACCTGCTGGAAATTGGCAGCGGCTGGGGCAGCCTGGCAATCCACGCAGCCACCCGTTACGGCTGCAGGGTCACCACCACAACGCTCTCCGAGGCACAGTACAGCCATACCCTGGCGCGTGTTCAGGCCTTGGGGCTTGAGCAGCGCGTGAAGGTGCTGCGCGAAGATTACCGCGACCTGCAAGGCACCTTCGACAAACTGGTTTCGATCGAAATGATCGAGGCAGTCGGCCATCGTTACCTGCCTGCGTATTTCCGCCAGTGTGCCTCGCTGCTCAAGCCCGACGGCCTGATGCTGCTGCAGGCGATCACCATCCGCGACCAGCGCTATGCCCAGGCGCGGCGCTCTGTCGACTTCATTCAACGTTATATTTTCCCAGGTGGCGCCCTGCCTTCGCTAAGCGTGTTGCTCGACACCGCCAGCCGGCACACCGCACTCAACCTCGTGCACATGGAGGACTTCGGCCAGGACTATGCCCTCACCCTGCAGCACTGGCGTGAAAACCTGCGCCTGGCGCGCACAGCACTGACGGACTTGGGCTACGACGACATGTTCCAGCGCCTGTGGGAGTTCTACCTGTGTTACTGCCAGGGCGGTTTCGAGGAGCGCACTATCGGCGTTGCACACCTGCTGTGGGCAGCGCCACTGGCGCGTCGCGCTCCATTGCCTGACGGTGCCTGATGCCTGGGCGCTGGCTCGTCGCCAATGCCGTCTGGTTACAGGCAGGCTGGTGGATCTGCGTGCTAGGCGCCGAACGCCCTTGGCTATTGCTGCTGGTGATTGCAGGTGTGGTGGTGCACCTGCGCCTGTGCCCGGATGTTAACGCCGAGGTCAAGGCGCTGTTGCGCGTCACCTTGGCCGGGTGTGTGCTCGATAGCACGCTGGGGGCGCTGGGCGTGTTCGGTTTCGACGCCTGGCCGCTGCCACTGTGGCTGGCGCTGCTGTGGCTGGTGCTGGCCAGCGGCATGCGCCACAGCCTGGCATGGGCCGGCAGGCACTGGCAGCTCGGTGCGCTGCTGGGCGCATTGGGTGGTCCCTTGGCCTACGTAGGCGGCGCAAGGGTTGCACAAGTCGCCCTGCCGTTGGGCACGCTGGAAACCGGCCTGCTACTGATGCCGATCTGGGCCTTGGCCCTGCCCCTGCTCGCGCGCCTCGCGGCGCGGCGCTGACCTGCGGCATCGCTCGGAGCAGTAGCGCACCTGCTCCCAACAGCGTGCCCAGCGCTTGCGCCAGTTGAACGGCCGACCACACACCACGCACACCTTGCTGGGCAAAAGACTCTTTTTCATAGCGGTTGCTGCGCATCGAGCTGCGCCAACAGCGCCTGGCCACGCTGCCACACGGCGTCGCGCCGGCTAGCCGTCATGCCATCCAGGCTGCGATACACCAGGGTCAAACGCGGGTTCGTCGACAGCAGCGGACGATGGCGGATGAGAAAATGCCAGTACAGGGCATTGAACGGGCAGGCATCGTCCTCCATCACATGATCGACCTTGTAACTGCAAGCCTTGCAATGATCAGACATGCGCTGGATGTATCGACCACTGGCGCAGTACGGCTTGGACCCCAGGTAGCCGCCGTCGGCGTGCATCACCATGCCGAGCGTGTTGGGCAGCTCGACCCAGTCGAAGGCATCCATGTACACCGCCAGGTACCACTCGCAAATCGCGGTGGGCACGATACCGGCCAGCAAGGCGAAGTTGCCGGTCACCATCAGTCGCTGGATATGGTGCGCGTAGCCCAACCGCAGGGTCTGGCCGATGGCTTGCTCCATGCAGCGCATGCGGGTGCGCCCGGTCCAATAGAATTCAGGTAACGCTCGGTCGTTGCCCAGGTGATTGAGTCCGGCATACTCCGGCATGCGCAGCCAGTAGATACCGTGCACATACTCGCGCCAGCCGATCAACTGGCGAATGAAGCCTTCAGCTGCATTAAGCGGCACCCGCCCCTCGCGCCAGGCCTGGTCGACCTCCTCACACAGACATCGCACATCCAGAAGCCCGATGTTGAGCGCCGCACTGATGCGCGCATGGAACAGGTATGGCTCGCCCTCGGCCATCGCGTCCTGGTAGTCGCCGAATGCCGCCAGGCCAAAATCCAGAAAATGCTGCCACAGTTGTTGTGCCTCGGCATGGGTCACGGGGTAGTCAAAGCCGTCGATGTCCCCGTAGTGGTCGCTGAAGCGCCGACGGACCAGGGCGACCACCGCTGCCGTGATCCCGTCCTGCGCGAAATGCGCAGCGAACGGCCCACGTAACTGGCGAGGTAATGGCTTGCGGTTGTCACCATCAAAATTCCAGGCCCCACCTGCCGGGCTGCCGTCGGGCTCCATAAGCAGGCCGGTTCGCTTGCGCATGCCACGGTAGAAGTGCTCCATACGCAGTTGACGACGCTCATGGGCCCAGCGCGCAAAAGCCTCCCGGGAGCACAGAAAACGCGTGTCGCGATGCCACACGAGGGGCAATGCGGCATCACGCAAAGCCTGCTCCAGGCGCCACTCTCCGCACTCGGTCAGGTGAATGTGCGTGGCGCCCAAGGTGTGTTGCCAGCGGTGCAACTCGCCAACGATGCTGCCGCTATTGCCATAAGCATCGAGCTCGACATAATGCACCTGCCAACCCCGCTCACGCAGGGCCTGGGCAAAGTGCCGCATGGCGCTGAATATAAGCACGATCTTGAGCGGATGATGCGGCACGTAGCGGGCTTCACCCTCCACCTCCGCCATCAGAACAGCATCGCGGGCGGGGTCAAGGGCAGCCAGGCTCGCCAGGTCGAACGACAGCTGGTCACCCAGCACAAGGCCCAGGCGCATCCTTCAGGCTACCATTGGCTGGTGAGCGTTACCGGTACGCGCAGCGGCGCAATGGGGCCGTCACGTTGCCCGCACATCTCATCATGCACCACCTGCTGTACCAGCATGCAGGGCACGGTTGGCAGGTCGGCCAACAGCTGCCGTAGCTCGGTAGTGGAGCGCACGCGAACGGGCTGCCCATGGGCATCGCTCAATGTCACAGGGCCGGCGTCGGTCAAGGCACGCAGGAGGTAGAAGCCACCCTCCAGCGACAGCAGTTCAAGTTCCTTTGCTTCGCCGGTCGAGACCAGCTGGGTAAGCGCGATCAGGTTCATGGTGTGCCCTCTGGCAGGCGGCGGAAGAACAGGGTGATCTGGCCGATTTCAACGCCCAGCTTGCTCATGCTTGAACGGTTGATCAGCGTGTCGTCATCCATGAGGTACATCCAGTCGTCCAGGTCTACCTGCCAGTGCCGCCCGTCAACTGGCAGGTCCAACTGGTACCGCCATCGCAGCGCGTTACCCGCCACTTCGCCGCGCGCCTCGCCGATCACGTCCCCAGCGGTACCCCGCCAGCGGCCAGGGCCGTCTGGCACCAGTGTCCAGGTCCGCTGCTGGCGAGTGCCATCGCTGTAGAGAAAATGTTCGTCGAGGATCAGCCGCTCGCCTTCGCGGCGGCTGTCGATCCGTACGTGGAAGCGCTTGACCACTTCCCCGGAACGCTTCTGGAACATCCCCCAGGCCTGCACCGGTCGCGAGAAGAATGCAGCCAGGTCCAGTTTCGGTTGCTCCTTGGCATAGTGCTCGACACCGACATTGCCACAGCTGCCCAGAAGCAGGCAGGACACCAGCAACAGCACTTTGTACATGTTCATGTTCCTCAGTCGTTGCCAGCCAGCCCAAGCAGGCGCTGGCGCAGTTGTGTATCCCGGGCTCCGGGGTCGAGCCAGATGGCAAAAAACGCCCTGGCAAAGACCGGGTCGGCGATTTCGCGGCTGAATTTACCGTCGACGTAAAAGCGGCAGCCCTGCCCCGGCAGGTACAAGCCGGTAATGCGCATGCCGGGGCGCACATCCACGAATGCCTCTTCAATCCCGCGGGTCCACGCCGTGCGTTGTTGCGGCGTTATGCTGCCACCGTTGAGGCGGCGCATTTCCTCGAGGCTGGCCTGTACCAAGGTGTCCCTGGACAAGGAACGGTGGTAGAGGAGCTCAAGGGCGAATGGCTGGTTCCAGTCATGAACTTGCCCTGCTGTCCATAATTGCGCTGTATACAGACGCAGACCAAACCAGGTGAACTCACCACTCCCAAGCCGTTGCGCCCCAGGCAGCTCCGCCCTCCAGCCCGCGGCCGCCGAAAAGGCAGCCAGTAGCAGACAGAGGCAAGCCCAACGACCACGGTGCGCCATACTGACCTCGAGCACGCGTAAATACTGTACAACGATAGCATCTTGTATAGATATTGCGCTAATACTGCATAGATTTTTCATGCGCAGCGCCAGATTTCGCTCACCCCACCATCTGTGTGGTGAAGAGCATGACCGCCCAGGCCACGGCAACCGAGTCTGGGGTTGCGTTGCGCCGAATACGGAAGACAGTCAGCGCCCCCAGAGGCAGGCGTGTGACACAAAGGCCCAGCACCATGGACAAGACGGTAGCAACGGTAGGGAGATCGCTCATGCTGCCTCTTGCTGATCACGACTCTGGACAGCGTAGGTGGCGAACACCAAAATTCGCACAAATGAGTACGGGTAGTCAGGGGGGCTTGGCGCAAGATCTTCAGTCCCTGGGAATACGGGCGCCGCGCGGTCGGCGCAGGATTTACGCGCTACGACAGGCCTCATGGCAGGCTGTCCGAACTAAAAAACCACAGCGTCACTAGCCCAAGGAGCCTGCCTTGTCAGAACACACTCAGTGCGGCGTGAAGCCCAGCGACTCTGCCTGGTCGGTGTTTTTGGTGTTCTTGCGCCTGGGGCTGACGTCTTTCGGTGGCCCCATCGCGCATCTGGGTTACTTTCGTGAAGCATTTGTCGCGCGCCGCCAGTGGCTCAGTGAGCGCAGTTATGCCGAGCTGGTCGCCGTGTGCCAACTGCTTCCCGGCCCCGCCAGCAGCCAGGTCGGCATTGCTCTGGGCCTTTCGCGGGCGGGGTTCGCGGGCGCTGTCGCCGCGTGGGCAGGGTTCACATTGCCATCGGCCATCCTGTTGACGCTGTGTGCTCAGGGCCTGGGTGCATGGGGAGGTGGCGCCCCAAGTGGCCTGTTGCACGGCCTGAAAATCGTCGCAGTTGCCGTGGTGGCCCAGGCGGTGTGGGGCATGGCACGTAGCCTTTGCACCGATGTTGCACGGGTAACCATCGCCCTGTTCGCTGCCTGTACCGCGCTGTTGTTACCCAACGCAATCGGGCAAATAGCCGTGATCTCAGGCTCGGCCATCACAGGCTTGATCCTGCTCAAGCCTCCGGGCTCCCCTGCAGGGGAAGAGCTGCCGTTTTCAGTCAGCCGAAAGGCCGGGCTGGCTGCGCTGGTAGTGTTCTTTGCCTTGTTGATCGGCTTGCCGCTATTGACCCGCATCTGGCCCTCGCAAGCACTGGCAATGGTCAACGCCTTTTATAGCGCAGGCTCACTGGTATTCGGCGGCGGGCATGTCGTTCTACCGTTGCTGGAGTCGGCCACAGTAGCCAATGGCTGGGTCGCAAATGACACCTTTCTGGCAGGTTATGGCCTGGCGCAGGCCATACCGGGCCCACTCTTCACGTTTGCAGCCTTTCTGGGCGCCTCGATGAGCGTGCAGCCATCCGGCTGGGTGGGCGCGACCGTTGGCATTCTCGCCATTTTCACCCCCTCCTTCCTGTTGGTGATCGGTGTGGTTCCCTTCTGGGAAACACTGCGGCGCAGCGCCCGCAGCCAGTCAGCGCTTGCCGGGGTAAACGCCGGCGTGGTCGGACTTCTGCTGGCTGCCTTGTACCAACCGGTGTGGACGAGCGCCATCGCCAAGCCAGCAGACTTGGCATGGGCGCTGATCGCCTTGATGGCCCTGATGTTCTGGAAGTGGCCGGCATGGTTGGTTGTCCTGGGCTGCGGCGTGTTCGGTTGGCTGCTCAGCAGCACCTTCTAGAGGCCGTTGAGACAGTATTGGGCAGCTCACTACAAAGGAAGCGACACGACGGCAGCCAGCCCACCAGTGGCCCTGCAATTGCCCTGGCTGTAGCATTTTTGTTCAGGCCAGCCCGCCAAAGCGCTGGTAGAAACCCTCGTTCACATCCGGCAAAGGCCCGTCGGCCGTCTCCAGCGCCGCATTCAGCCACTCCTCTGCCTTGGCAAACACCAGCCGATACAGGTTACGGCACAACTGCCGCGCAGCTCTTCCCTCCCAATCCCCTGGCAGCAGCTCGTCTGGCAGTTGCGGGTCGCGCAACAGCAGGCGGCGGTACTCGTGAATCAGCAGGGTGCGCGCCAGGAAGCAATCTTGCGCATCGAGCAATTGCTGCTCTTTTAGGCTCTGCCACAGCGGCCTGAACAGCTGGATGAACTCGCTGTACTGCTGCCCCAACTCATCGATACGCCAGCTCTCCCGCACCTGGGCGCGCATGGCCTTGGACGCGAGCACTTCCTGGGTGTGGGTTTCGAAGACGATACTGTCGTCGCTGGCTTCCAGGTCACGCAAGGTTGCGGTCAGATCAGCGCGGTCTGCCCGTGGGCAGCCAAGCAGGTTCGGCGCCATGGCGCCAAACCCCTGCCATTCCAGCTCTTCACGCAAGGCCTTGCGCTTGCCGGCCTCAAGCTGCGACAGCAACACCAGCGTCCAGGCGCCATCCCAGGCCGGCTGGCTCGGGCTGTAGACACGTTTGAAGGCTTTTTCGAAACGGCGGCGGCCAGTGCCCGTCAGGCTGTAGTAACTGCGTCGGCCAACCTTTTCAGCGGTGAGCCAACCCTCTTTGGTGAGGCGAAAGATCGACGTGCGGATCAGTCGTTCGTTGATGCCGATCGGCTCCAGCAGGTTGATCAGGCTACCCAGCCAGACGGTCCCCCCATGGGGCTCGATGGCATCGCCGTACAAGGTGATGATCAGTGAGCTGGCGCGGATTGGCGTCTGCTCCTGAAAGCGAGTGATCAGGTTGTTCAGTGGGGCAAGATTGCTCATGGGCGAACTGTGCGCGGATAAAGCACCGACTATACCTGTGCGGCGGGCCGCCTGGCCATTGCGTGACGCTACCAGGCTCATGCCGAAGCCTGGCCTTTGGGTCGGACACCGGTATCTTCCATGCGCGGGCGCCCCGGTTCGGCTTCGGCCAATGGCGGGCATTCGACCATGCTGTTCATGCAGCGCTGCGCCAGGTGCTGATACTCCGCAGTACCGCGCTGCTTCCAGGCCAACTCCTGTTCGCTCAAGGGCCGTTTGACCTGGGCCGGCGACCCCATCACCAGGCTTTGCGCTTCACATGCGAAGCCGGCTTTGACGAACGCCGTCGCCGCGACGATGCAGCGTGGTGCGACATGGGCGCCATCCATCACCACTGCGTTCATGCCGATCAAGGCGTCCTCGCCCACTTTGCAGCCGTGCAGCACAGCGCCATGACCGACATGTCCGTTTCGTTCTACCACCGTGTCGCCACCCGGAAAACCATGCATTACACAGGTGTCCTGCAAGTTGGCGCCCTCTTCCAGCACGATGCGGCCGAAATCACCCCTGAGCGATGCCAAGGGCCCTATGTAGCAACGTGGGCCGACGATGACGTCGCCAATCAGTACTGCGCTTGGGTGCACATAGGCTGTGGGGTGAACCACAGGCGTCAAGCCGTCCAGTCGATAGCAAGGCATGGAAGCTCCAGAAATGATTTGAAATGGCACCCGATCTTGTATCAAAAAATATTTGGTCGTCAATCGGCGTAGTCGTGTATCGCTTTCTATTCGCTAGGCTTTCTCCGCAAAACTGGCAATAAGATCAGCGAACTCGCAATGATCATCGCCGAATACGGCTTTTTCACTGCACGACAGCAACACTATAATTCGCAGCAAGAGATACACAAAACAATTTCCAGTGTTGCATTCACGTATCACGTAATGCATATACTGACCCCCACCTGGTCGTGATCCAGCGTCACGCCCCTGCAAACAATTCCAAGAAATGCCGGCCCCACGATGTGCCGTGCGTGCAGCCAGAGGAACCCGACATGCCGCGATATCTCGATGTGCCGGCGCCGGAAAACGGCGTTCAGCTCATTACCCTGCAACGGCCCGAGGCACTGAACGCCCTGTGTACCGAGTTACTGGCAGAGCTGGCCACTGCGCTCGACGCAGCCGCCCGGGATGACCAGATAGGCGCTGTGGTGCTCACCGGCAGCCGCAAGGCGTTCGCCGCAGGCGCTGACATCCGCGAAATGGCCGAGCGCGACCTGGTCGGCATCCTCAACGACCCTCGAGTAGCCCACTGGCAACGTATCGCCGCGTTTGCCAAGCCGCTGATTGCGGCGGTCAACGGCTACGCCCTGGGTGGCGGTTGCGAATTGGTGATGTGTGCCGACATCGTCATCGCCGGTACCGACGCCCGCTTCGGCCAGCCGGAGGTCAACCTCGGCATCATCCCCGGTGCTGGCGGCACACAGCGCCTGTTGCGTGCCGTCGGCAAGCCGCTGGCCATGCAGATGGTGCTGACCGGCGAAGCCATCACCGCCCGTCACGCCCAGCAAGCCGGCCTGGTCAGCGAAATAACCCAGCCCGAATTCACCGTAGAACGCGCCATGCAGATCGCCCGCAACATCGCCGCCAAGGCGCCGCTGGCAGTGCGCCTGGCAAAAGAGGCGCTGCTCAAGGCCGGTGATACCGACCTGGCCAGTGGCCTGCGCTTCGAACGCCATGCATTCACCCTGCTGGCCGGCACCGCCGACCGTGACGAAGGCATTCGGGCCTTTCAGGAAAAGCGCCCGGCGCGCTTCCAAGGCCGCTGATCATTTACCCCTCGACTGACGGAGCGAGTCTGTCATGACTTTCCAGCACATCCTGTTTTCCATCGAGGACGGCGTCGCCTTCCTCTCCTTGAACCGCCCCGAGCAACTGAACAGCTTCAACGCCGCCATGCACCTTGAAGTGCGCGAAGCCCTCAAGCAAGTTCGCCAGAGCAGTGATGCACGGGTGCTGTTGCTGACGGCTGAGGGCCGCGGCTTTTGCGCCGGCCAGGACCTGTCCGACCGTAACGTCGCCCCAGACGCCGAGGTGCCAGACCTGGGCGAATCGATCGACAAGTTCTACAACCCGTTGGTACGCACCCTGCGCGACCTGCCGCTGCCGGTGATCTGTGCGGTAAATGGTGTGGCCGCCGGCGCCGGTGCCAACATCCCACTGGCCTGCGATCTGGTGCTGGCCGCCCGATCGGCCAGCTTCATTCAGGCATTTTGCAAGATCGGCCTGGTGCCGGACTCTGGTGGTACCTGGTTGCTGCCGCGCCTGGTCGGCATGGCGCGGGCTAAAGCACTGGCCATGCTGGGCGAGCGGCTTGGTGCCGAACAGGCCCAGCAATGGGGGCTGATCCACCGCGTGGTGGACGATGCCGCACTGCGCGACGAAGCCCTCACCCTCGCTCGCCAGCTCGCCAGCCAGCCCACCTATGGCCTTGCGCTGATCAAGCGCAGCCTCAATGCCAGTTTCGACAACGGCTTCGATGAACAACTGGAACTCGAGCGCGACCTGCAACGCTTGGCCGGGCGCAGCGAGGACTACCGTGAAGGCGTGAGCGCCTTCATGAACAAGCGCACACCCGCATTCAAGGGGCGCTGAACATGGGCGCACTCGCAAGCACAGTGCAAGTAGCGGTGATCGGTGCCGGTGCCATGGGCGCCGGCATCGCCCAGGTCGCAGCCCAGGCCGGTCACCCGGTAAAGCTTTACGACAACCGCCCGGGGGCTGCCGCCCAGGCAGTGACCGGTATAGAACGGCAACTCGCCCGGCTCGTGGAAAAAGGCAAGCTGCAGGCCGTAGAGCGCGAAATGATCAGCCTTCGGCTATGCCCGGTCGACACGCTCGAAGCATTGGCTGATGCCGGCCTGGTGATCGAAGCCATCGTCGAGAACCTGCAGGTCAAGCAGGCGCTCTTCAGCCAGCTAGAAGCTCTGTGCACGGCTGATTGCATCATGGCCAGCAACACTTCGTCGCTGTCCATTACCAGCCTGGCTGCAGGCCTTGCACGCCCGCAGCAGGTGGTGGGCATGCACTTCTTCAACCCGGCACCGCTGATGGCGCTGGTCGAGGTGGTGTCAGGCCTGGCAACCGAACCGGCAGTGGCCGCGTGTATCTACGACACCGCCCAGGCCTGGGGCAAACAGCCGGTGCACACGCGCTCGACACCGGGCTTTATCGTCAACCGTGTGGCACGGCCTTTCTATGCCGAGAGCCTGCGCCTGCTACAGGAAGGCGCAGCGGACTGCGCCAGCCTTGATGCGCTGCTTCGCGATGCGGGTGGCTTCCGCATGGGGGCCTTCGAGCTTACCGACCTGATCGGCCACGACGTCAACTACGCCGTTACGTGCTCAGTGTTCGATGCGTTCTATGGGGACTTCCGCTTCCAGCCTTCACTAATGCAAAAAGAGCTGGTGGATGCCGGCCGCCTCGGCCGCAAGAGTGGCCAAGGCTTCTATAGCTACGCCGAAGGCGCGCAGCGCCCAGCGCCGGCCGAACTGCACAGCCCCGCCACCGCCGAAGCCTGTGTTATCGAGGGGCATCTGGGTGTGCTGCAGCCACTGGCCGAACGCCTGCGCCGTAACGGCATTGCCGTCACCCAGCGCGCCGGCAGCGGCGTGATCCTGGTCGGTGATGCCACACTGGCACTATCCGATGGCCGCCTCGCCAGCCAGCGCGCCCGTGAAGATGGCCTGCGCAATCTGGTCCTGCTCGATCTCGCGCTGGACTACAACACAGCCTCGCGTATTGCCATCAGCTGGTCGGCCGATACCAGCGAAACCGCTCGCGACCAGGCTGTGGCCCTGCTGCAGCGGGCCGACCTCAAGGTTACTGCGGTCGCCGACCTGCCCGGCCTGGTGGTACTGCGCACCGTGGCAATGCTCGCCAACGAGGCCGCCGATGCAGTGCTGCAGGGCGTCGGCAGCGCCGCCGACATCGACCTGGCCATGCGCGCCGGTGTCAATTACCCCTGCGGCCCGCTGGCCTGGGCGACCAACATCGGTATTGCCCACACCCTGCGCGTGCTCGACAACCTGCAGCGCAGCTATGGCGAGAGCCGCTACCGCCCTTCCCTGTTGTTACGTCGCTGCGAGGCCAAAGGAGGCACCCTGCATGACTGAACTCGAACTGGCACAAGCCTGTGCCGACGCCATGTATGCCCGCGACCCGGCCACCCAGGGCCTGGGCATCAGCCTGCTGGATGCCGGCCCGGGCCGGGCAAGCCTGCGTATGACGGTACGCGCCGACATGATCCAGGGTCACGGCACGTGCCATGGCGGGTTCCTTTTCGCCCTGGCCGACTCGGCGTTTGCTTTTGCCTGTAACAGCTATGACCAGGCCACCGTGGCGCTGGGCTGCAGCATTGACTACCTGGCCCCGGCATTGCGCGATGACGTGCTCACCGCCGACGCCAGCGAGGTCAGCCGCAAAGGCCGCACCGGCCTGTACGACGTGCGCATCCACAACCAGCGCGGTGAGCTGGTGGCGATGTTCCATGGCAAATCCTACAAAGTGCGCGGCACCGTGCTGGCGCAGGAGACGCAAGATGACTGAACACAACCTCGCCGATGCCTTGATCATCGACGCCGTGCGCACCCCCATCGGCCGCTATGCCGGGGCCTTGAGCGGCGTACGTGCCGACGACCTCGCCGCCATCCCGCTGAAGGCCTTGATCCAGCGCCACCCCGAGCTTGACTGGAAAGCGATCGACGACGTGATCCTCGGCTGTGCCAACCAGGCCGGCGAAGACAACCGCAACGTGGCGCACATGGCCAGCCTGCTGGCCGGGCTGCCGATGGAAGTGCCCGGGACCACGATCAACCGACTGTGTGGTTCCGGCCTGGACGCCATCGGCAACGCGGCCCGCGCCCTGCGCTGCGGTGAAGCCGGGCTGATGCTGGCTGGCGGCGTAGAGTCGATGTCGCGTGCACCCTTCGTGATGGGTAAGTCGGAGCAGGCGTTCGGCCGCGCAGCGGAGTTGTTCGACACCACCATCGGTTGGCGCTTCGTCAACCCACTGATGAAGGCTGCCTACGGCACCGATTCGATGCCGGAAACTGCCGAGAACGTGGCTGAACAGTTTGGCATTTCCCGCGTCGATCAGGATGCCTTCGCCCTGCGCAGCCAGCACAAGGCGGCTGCAGCTCAGGCCTGCGGCCGCCTGGCGCAAGAAATCGTACCGGTCGAGATCCCGCAGCGTAAAGGACCGGCCAAACGGGTGGAGCACGACGAGCATCCGCGCGGCGACACGACGCTGGAACAACTGGCCCGCCTCGGCACGCCATTCCGTGAGGGCGGTAGCGTCACCGCCGGCAATGCCTCCGGCGTCAACGACGGCGCCTGTGCACTGCTGCTGGCCAGCAGCGCCGCTGCCCGGCGCCATGGCCTGAAAGCCCGCGGTCGTATCGTCGGCATGGCGGTGGCCGGCGTTGAGCCACGGCTGATGGGCATCGGCCCGGTACCCGCAACCCGGAAGGTGCTTGAGCTTACGGGATTGTCGTTGGCCGACCTGGACGTCATCGAACTCAACGAAGCGTTCGCCGCCCAGGGCTTGGCAGTGTTGCGCGAGCTGGGCCTGGCCGACGACGACCCCCGGGTCAACCGCAACGGCGGAGCCATCGCCCTCGGACATCCACTGGGCATGAGTGGTGCCCGTCTGGTTACAACCGCCCTCCACGAGCTGGAAGTAACCGCCGGGCGCTATGCCCTTTGCACCATGTGCATCGGGGTTGGCCAAGGCATAGCCATGGTCATCGAGCGCCTCTGAGCGGGTCAGACCATCAGCCTGTTACCGAACCGAACGCAGCCGTATATGCTGCGCTCATGACACTCACCGCGTGGCTTGCAACCGCTGGCGCGCGGCGTACAAGAACAATTCGAGTGAAGCCATGAACATGTACCATGATGCCGACCGTGCCCTGTTGGACCCGATGGAAACCGCCAGTGTCGACGCCCTGCGCCAGCACCAGCTGGAGCGCCTGCGCTGGAGCTTGAAGCACGCCTACGACAATGTGCCGCTGTACCGCCAGCGCTTTGCCGAATGCGGCGCCCACCCCGACGACCTCACGTGCCTGGAAGACCTGGCGAAGTTCCCCTTCACCGGCAAGAACGACCTGCGCGACAACTACCCCTACGGGATGTTCGCCGTCCCCCAGGAAGAGGTGGTGCGCCTGCATGCTTCCAGCGGCACCACCGGCAAGCCGACGGTGGTCGGTTACACCCAGAATGACATCAACACCTGGGCCAACGTCGTGGCGCGCTCGATCCGTGCGGCCGGCGGACGCAAGGGCGACAAGGTGCATGTTTCCTACGGCTATGGGCTTTTCACTGGCGGGCTTGGTGCGCACTACGGCGCCGAGCGCCTGGGCTGTACGGTAATCCCGATGTCGGGTGGCCAGACCGAGAAGCAGGTGCAGCTGATCCGCGACTTTCAGCCCGACATCATCATGGTCACACCGTCCTACATGCTCAACCTGGCCGACGAGATTGAGCGCCAGGGCATCGACCCGCATGACCTCAAGCTACGCCTGGGCATTTTCGGTGCCGAACCTTGGACCGATGAACTACGCCGCTCGATCGAGCAGCGCCTGGGCATCAATGCCCTCGACATCTATGGTTTGTCGGAAATCATGGGCCCCGGGGTGGCCATGGAATGCATCGAAACCAAGGACGGCCCGACCATATGGGAAGACCACTTCTACCCCGAAATCATCGACCCGGTCACCGGCGGAGTATTGCCAGACGGTCAGCTGGGCGAACTGGTGTTCACGTCGCTAAGCAAAGAGGCGCTGCCGATGGTGCGCTACCGCACCCGTGACCTCACCCGCCTGCTGCCCGGCACCGCCAGGCCGATGCGGCGGATCGGCAAGATCACCGGGCGCAGTGACGACATGCTGATCATTCGCGGCGTCAATGTGTTCCCGACCCAGATCGAGGAACAGGTATTAAAAATAAAACAACTTTCCGAGATGTATGAGGTTCATTTGTATCGCAACGGCAACCTGGACAGCGTAGAGGTGCATGTTGAGTTGCGTGCGGAGTGCCAGCACCTCGATGAAGGCCAGCGCAAGCTGGTTATCGGGGAGCTGAGCAGACAGATCAAGACCTACATCGGCATCAGCACCCAGGTGCACCTGCAGCCTTGCGGCACGCTCAAGCGTTCCGAGGGCAAGGCGTGCCACGTGTACGACAAACGGTTGGCCAGCTGATTCATTCGGCTGCCTTTTCGGCCCCGGCATAGTCCGGGGCTTTTTTTTGCGTTTTATGCGCGCTTGCAGGTGCCGCGCAACCCCTGTGGGAGCGGGTTTACCTGCGAAGAGGCCGAAAAGCGATACACAAATCTTATCTGATACACCTAATACTGTTTGACGTTATGTTTTGTATCGCTTACAAATGACTCATGCCTTAGCAGGAGTCGCAGCACATGTACGCACAGCTAGTGGAAACCGGAGTCAAGCGCGTCAAGTCGCTGGAAGAAATGTCCCCCGAGGAACGCAACTTCCAGGAAAAGATCGACGCCGAAATCAAGATCGAAGCCAAGAACTGGATGCCCGAGGCCTACCGCCAGACCTTGATCCGGCAGATTTCCCAGCACGCCCACTCGGAAATCGTCGGCATGCTGCCCGAAGGCAACTGGGTCACCCGCGCGCCTAGCCTCAAGCGCAAGCTGCAACTGATGGCAAAGATCCAGGACGAGGCCGGCCACGGCCTGTACCTGTACAGCGCCATGGAGACCCTGGGCGCCGACCGCGACGAGGAGATCGCCAAGCTGCACAGCGGCAAGGCGAAGTATTCGAGCATCTTCAACTACCCCACCCTCAGCTGGGCCGACATGGGCGCAGTGGGCTGGCTAGTGGATGGGGCCGCAATCGTCAACCAGGTGGTGCTGCAGCGCACCTCCTATGGCCCCTACTCCCGCGCAATGGTCCGTATCTGCAAGGAAGAGAGCTTTCACCAGCGCCAGGGCTACGAAATCCTCCTGACCATGATGCGTCACGGCACACAGGCCCAGCGCGACATGGTCCAGGACGCGATCAATCGCCTGTGGTGGCCATCACTGATGATGTTCGGCCCCAGCGACGAACACTCCCCGAACAGCGCACAGTCCATGGCCTGGAAGATCAAGCGCCAGACCAACGATGAACTGCGCCAGCGTTTCATCGACCAGACCGTGCCGCAGCTCGAACTGCTCGGCTGCACCGCCCCCGACCCTGAACTGAAGTGGAACGCCGAGCGCGGTCACTACGACTTCGGCGAAATCCAGTGGGACGAGTTCTACGAAGTGATCAAGGGCAACGGCCCGTGCAACCAGGAACGTGTCGCCACCCGCCGCAAGGCCATCGAGGACGGCGCCTGGGTACGCGAGGCCGCCGTGGCCTACGCGCGCAAGCAACAGAACAAGAACGCCGCCTGAGCGGCGATTGATGCGGAGATCGAAAATGTCTGTCTGGACCCTCTACGAAGTGTTCGTGCGTAGCAAGCACGGCCTTAACCACAAGCATGTCGGCAGCGTGCACGCCGCCGACGCCGCCATGGCCATCGAAAATGCCCGCGAGCTGTACACCCGCCGCAGCGAGGGCGTCAGCCTGTGGGTAGTGCCTTCGGCGCTGATCACCGCCTCCTCCCCCGACGAGAAAGACCCGCTGTTCGCTCCTTCGGACGACAAGGTCTACCGCCATGCCAGCTTCTACGAGCTGCCCGATGAAGTCGGACACATGTGAGGTTGGCCATGCACAACGAAGCCCTGATCCCTTACCTGTTGCTGCTCGGCGACAGTGCCCTGGTCCAAGGCCAGCGCCTCTGCGAATGGTGTGGCCACGCCCCTGCCATCGAAGAAGAGCTGGCCCTGATGAACGTTGGCCTCGACCTGGTCGGCCAGGCGCGCAACTGGCTGGAATACGCAGCCGAACTGCTTGACGACGGTCGCGACGCCGACACCCTGGCCTTCCGCCGAGACGAGCGCGCCTACCGCAACCTGCTGCTGGTCGAGCAACCCAACGGTGATTTCGCCGTGACCATGACCAAGCAGTTCCTCTACGACGCCTGGCACTTCGCCGTGCTACAGGGCTTGGTCGGGTCCCGCGACGAGCGTATCGCCGGTATCGCCGCCAAGGCACTCAAGGAAGTCACCTACCACCTGCGCCGTTCCAGCGAGTGGGTACAGCGCATGGGGGGCGGTACAGAAGAAAGCCGCCAACGCATGCTCGCCGCCATTCCGGCACTGTGGCGCTTCACCGTCGAACTGACGGCCGCCAGCGACAACGAGGTGCGGTTGGCCGAAGCGGGTATTGCCGCCGCCCCGGCAACTGTGGGTGCCGCGTGGCTCAAACAGGTGAGCGAGACTTTCGCTTCGGTTGAGCTGCCGCTGCCCAAGGCCGCCAGCCACTTCTACCTGGACAGTCGCAAAGGCCTGCACACCGAGCACCTGGGCCTGCTGCTGGCCGAGATGCAGTTCCTGCCAAGGGCTTACCCCGATGCAACCTGGTGAGCTGATTGCCGGCGACCGTGGCGCGCGGCCGCCACGCGGCGACGACCTGGCCCGGGCCTGGGAGGTCCTTGCCCAGGTCATGGACCCCGAAGTGCCAGTGGTCAGCGTGGTCGACCTGGGAATAGTCCGCGACCTCGACTGGCGCGCCGGCCACCTGCACCTGGTGGTCACGCCGACCTACTCCGGCTGCCCGGCCACCGAGGTGATCGAGGGTGATATCCGCCAGGCGCTGGAGCAGGCGGGCTTCCCCGCACCGGATCTTGAGCGCCGGTTGACCCCGGCCTGGAGCACCGACTGGATCAGCGCGCTGGGCCGCGAGCGCCTGCGCCTCTACGGCATCGCTCCGCCGCAAGGCAGCGCCAGCAAGCGCAGCCTGCTAGGTGAAGCACCCCAGGTGTGCTGCCCGCAGTGCGGCAGCGCCCATACCGAATTGCTCAGCCAGTTCGGCTCCACCGCTTGCAAGGCGCTGTACCGCTGCCGCGAGTGCCTGGAGCCGTTCGACTATTTCAAATGCATTTGAGCCGTGGAGAACGCCATGAGCCAGTTTCACAGCCTGACCATCAAGCAAGTGCGCAACGAAACCCGTGATGCGGTTTCGATTGCCTTCGATGTGCCCGAGCACCTGCAGGCGCAGTTCCGCTTTACCCAGGGCCAGTACCTGGTCATGCGCACGCAACTGGACAACGAAGAGGTCCGCCGCTCTTACTCTATCTGCAGCGCCGTGCAGGACGGCGAGCTGCGCGTGGCCGTCAAGCGCGTGCCAGGCGGGCGTTTCTCGGCGTTTGCCAACGAAGTGCTCAAGGCCGGCCAGCAACTGGAGGTGATGCCGCCAGCGGGCAGCTTCTTCGTACCGCTGGACGCTGCCCGCCAGGGCAATTACCTGGGCGTGGCCGCTGGTAGCGGCATTACTCCAATCCTGTCGATTATTGGCACCACCTTGGACAGTGAGCCGCACAGCCGCTTCACCTTGCTGTACGGCAACCGCTCCAGCTCTGGCGCGCTGTTCCGCGACAAGCTCGAAGACCTGAAAAACCGCTACCTCGACCGGCTGAACCTGATTTTCGTGTTCAGCCGCGAGCAGCAGGATGTCGACCTGTACAACGGTCGCATCGATGCGGACAAGTGCGGCCAGCTGTTCTCCCGTTGGCTGGATGTGCCAGGCCTGGACGCCGCCTTCATCTGCGGCCCCCAGGCGATGACCGAAACCGTACGTGACAGCCTGCAGGCCAATGGCCTGGGCAAGGAGCGCATCCACTTCGAGCTGTTCGCCGCCGCCGGCAGCGAAACCCGCCGCGAAGCCCGTGAGGCCGCGCGCCAGGTGGATTCCGCGCTCAGCCACATCACCGTGATCAGCGACGGCCGCGCCCTCACTTTCGACTTGCCACGCAACACCCAGAACGTGCTGGACGCCGGCAACGCCATCGGTGCCGAGCTGCCCTACTCGTGCAAGGCCGGCGTGTGCTCGACCTGCAAGTGCCGGGTGATCGAGGGCGAAGTGGAAATGGACAGCAACCATGCCTTGGAAGACTACGAAGTGGCAGCCGGGTATGTGCTGTCGTGCCAGACCTACCCGGTGAGCGACAAAGTGGTGCTCGACTTCGACCAGCTTTAAGACCGCGCCGCCTGCTTCGCGGGCATGCCCGCGAAGAGGCCCTCTGCCGCAACACCCGCGTGACCTCAACAAAACAATTACAAAACCAAGAGATCGCTTGCCATGACACCCGAACGCATAGAAAGCATCGCCAACCACCCCGATTTCCAACACCTGGTGCGGCGTAAACGCCGCCTCAACGGCAGCCTGACCCTGGCCATGCTGGTGATCTACTACGGCTTCGTCCTGTTGGTGGCGTTCTCACCCAGCACGCTTGGCCAATCCCTTAGCGGCGGTGTGACCACCGTCGGCATGCTGGTGGGGGTGCTGATGGTGCTGCTGTCCTTCGCCCTGACCGGCATCTACGTACACCGCGCCAACAATGTGCTCGACCCGCTCAACGAAAAGGTCAAGCAGGAGTGTGCACAATGAACTGGACCGCCATCTCGATGTTCATGGTGTTCGTCTGCTTCACCCTGCTGGTCACCCGCTGGGCGGCCTTGCGCACCCGCTCGGCCAGCGACTTCTATACCGCCGGTGGGGGCCTGACCGGCATGCAGAACGGCTTGGCGATTGCCGGCGACATGATCAGCGCCGCCTCCTTCCTGGGCATTTCCGCAATGATGTTCATGAACGGCTATGACGGCCTGTTGTATGCCCTGGGCGTGCTGGCCGGCTGGCCGATCATTCTGTTCCTGATTGCCGAACGCCTGCGCAACCTGGGCAAGTACACCTTTGCCGACGTAGTCAGTTATCGCCTGGCACAAACCCCGGTGCGCCTGACTTCGGCGTTCGGCACCCTGGTCGTGGCGCTGATGTACCTGGTGGCGCAGATGGTCGGCGCCGGCAAGCTGATCGAGCTGCTGTTCGGCATCAGCTACCTGTACGCCGTGATGCTGGTCGGTGTACTGATGGTTGCCTATGTCACCTTCGGCGGCATGCTCGCCACCACTTGGGTGCAGATCATCAAGGCGGTGATGCTGCTGTCGGGCACCAGCTTCATGGCCTTCATGGTGCTCAAGCACTTTGGCTTCAGCACCGAGGCCATGTTCGCCAGCGCCGTGGCCGTGCATGCCAAGGGCCAGGCCATCATGGCCCCGGGCGGCCTGCTGTCCAACCCGGTGGATGCCATTTCCCTCGGCTTGGGCATGATGTTCGGCACCGCCGGCCTGCCGCATATCCTGATGCGCTTCTTCACCGTCAGTGATGCTAAGGAAGCACGCAAGAGCGTGTTCTACGCCACTGGTTTCATCGGTTACTTCTACCTGCTGCTGATCGTCATCGGCTTTGGTGCCATCGTGATGGTCGGCACCGAGCCGTCCTACCGCGACGCCACCGGTGCAATCATTGGCGGCGGCAACATGATCGCCGTGCACCTGGCCCAGGCTGTCGGTGGCAACCTGTTCCTTGGCTTCATCTCCGCTGTGGCCTTTGCCACCATCCTGGCCGTGGTCGCCGGCCTGGCGCTGTCCGGCGCATCGGCGGTCTCCCACGACCTGTATGCCTGCGTGATCCGCCAAGGCAAGGCCACCGAGCAGGAGGAAATGCGCGTATCGCGTATTGCCACCCTGCTGATCGGCCTGCTGGCGGTGCTGCTCGGCCTGATGTTCGAGTCGCAGAACATCGCCTTCCTCTCCGGCCTGGTGCTGGCGGTGGCTGCCTCGGTCAACTTCCCGGTACTGCTCCTTTCGATGTTCTGGAAGGGCCTGACCACTCGCGGCGCGGTGTGCGGCAGCATGGCCGGCCTGGCGTCGGCGGTGCTGCTGGTGGTACTGGGCCCGGCAGTGTGGGTCAACGTGCTGCATCACGAGAAAGCGCTGTTCCCGTACAGCAACCCGGCGTTGTTCTCCATGAGCCTGGCATTCCTCAGTGCGTGGGTGTTCTCGGTTACCGACAGCTCCGAACGTGCCAGTGAAGAGCGAGGCCGCTACCTGGCCCAGTTCATCCGCTCCATGACCGGTATCGGCGCTGCCGGCGCCAGCAAGCACTGACCTCAGGGACGAACAACCATGTCGGGTAAAACAACAACAATGAACCGCACTCATTTCATGTCAGCCGCCTGCCTGGCCACTCTTGCGTTGCCAGTGCCGGCGATGGCCGATTTCATCGGCGACAGCCACGCACGGCTGGAGCTGCGCAACCACTACATCAACCGCGACTTTCGCCAGAGCAACGCCCCGCAGGCCAAGGCAGAGGAATGGGGCCAGGGCTTTACCGCCAAGCTGGAGTCCGGCTTCACCGAGGGCCCGGTCGGCTTTGGCGTTGACGCCATGGGCCAGCTGGGTATCAAGCTCGACTCCAGCCGCGACCGCCGCAATACCGGGCTGCTGCCCTTCGGCCCGAACAGCCACGAACCGGTTGATGATTACAGCGAACTGGGCCTGACCGGCAAAATCCGCGTGTCCAAAAGCACCCTGCGCCTGGGCACCTTGCAGCCAATCTTGCCGGTGGTGGTCTACAACGACACCCGCCTGCTCGCGTCCACCTTCCAGGGCGGCCTGCTGACCAGCCAGGATGTCGATGGCCTAACCTTCAACGCCGGCCGCCTGACCAAGGCCAACCTGCGCGACTCCTCGGGCCGCGACGACATCGGCTATGGCGCTGCCAGCAGTGACCACCTGGACTTTGGCGGTGGCAGCTACGCCATCACCCCGCAAACCAGCGTCAGCTACTACTACGCCAAGCTCGAGGACATCTACCGCCAGCAGTTCGTCGGCCTGATCGATACCCGCCCCTTGAGCGAAGGCGTGAGCCTGCGCAGCGACCTGCGCTACTTCGACAGCCGCAACGACGGCGCCGAGCTTGCCGGCAACATCGACAACCGTAACTTCAACGCCATGTTCACCCTCGGCGTGCGGGCGCACAAGTTCACCGCCACCTGGCAACAGATGTCGGGCGACAGTGCCTTCCCGTTCGTCAACGGCGGCGACCCGTTCACCGTCAACCTGGTGACCTACAACACCTTCACCCGAGCCGGGCTGGACTCTTGGCAAGTGCGCTATGACTACGACTTTGTCGCGATGGGCATCCCCGGCCTGAGCTTCATGACCCGCTACACCGACGGCCGCCACGCCGAAACCGCCACGGTCAGCAATGGCCGCGAGCGCGAGCGCGACACCGACATCACCTACGTCATCCAGAGCGGCCCGTTCAAGGACGTCAGCCTGCGCTGGCGCAACGTCACCTTCCGTTCCGGCAATGGCCTGACCAACGCCGTTGACGAAAACCGCCTGATCATCGGCTACACCCTGGCGCTGTGGTAACAGCGCCCCCTTACATTTGAACAGCATGGAGAACAGCATGTCTGCCGCCCCTACCCTGCAAAGCTTCATCGCCGGCCGCTGGCTCGGCCAGCACGGCGCCCAGGCCCTGCGCAGCGCCCTCGACGGCCACGTACTGGCCTACAGCCACGAAGAGCGCCCGGACTTCGCCGAAGCCGTCGACTTCGCCCGTGCTCGCGGCCTGGCCAGCCTGATGGTCATGGACTTCCAGCAACGCGCTGCACGCCTGAAAGCGCTGGCCCTGTACCTGGCCGAACGCAAGGAGCAGCTGTACACCCTGTCGCACCATAGCGGCGCCACCCGTGCCGACAGCTGGATCGACATCGAAGGCGGCAACGCCACGTTGTTCGCCTATGCCGGCATCGGCAGCCGCGAGCTGCCGTCGGGCAACCTGGTACACGAGGGCCCGGCCATCCCGCTGGGCAAGCAAGGTCACTTTGCCGGCAGCCACATCCTGGTGCCGCGCGCAGGGGTGGCGGTGCACATCAACGCCTTCAACTTCCCCATCTGGGGCATGCTGGAAAAGTTCGCCCCGACCTTCCTGGCGGGCATGCCGTGCATCGTCAAGCCGGCAACTTCCACCAGCTACCTGACCGAAGCCGTCGTCCGCCTGATGAACGCCTCCGGCCTGCTGCCAGAGGGCAGCCTGCAATTGGTGATCGGCAGCACCGGCGACCTGCTCGACCGCCTGCAAGGCCAGGACGTGGTGACCTTCACCGGTTCCGCCGATACCGCCGCCAAATTGCGCGTCACGCCGAACCTGATACGTAATTCGGTACCGTTCACCGCCGAAGCCGACTCGCTGAACTGCGCCATCCTCGGCCCGGACGTAACGCCAGACAGCGAAGAGTTCGACCTGTACATCAAGGAGGTGGTGCGTGAAATGACCACCAAGGCCGGGCAGAAGTGCACCGCCATCCGCCGCGCCATCGTGCCGGCCAAGCACATCGACGCCGTTGCCACGCGCTTGCGCGAGCGTTTGAGCAAGGTGGTAGTGGGTGACCCGTCGCTGGAAGGCGTACGCATGGGCGCCCTGGCCTCTCACGACCAGCAGCACGACGTGGCCGAGCGGGTGCGCAGCCTGCTAAAGAGTTGTGATCAGCTGTTCGGCGCCAGCGATGGCTTTGCTCCGCGTGGCGAGGGCGTGGCCGAGGGTGCATTCTTTGCCCCGACCCTGCTGCAGGCCCGCGATCCGCATGCCGAAGGCGGCGCCCACGATATCGAAGCGTTCGGCCCGGTCAGCACGCTGATGGCCTATGACGATCTCGACGAAGCTTTGGCGCTGGCCGCCCGAGGCAAAGGCAGCCTGGTGGCGACACTGGTCACCGCCGACCGCAGCATCGCTGCCAAGGCCATTCCGGTGGCGGCTGCCTGGCATGGCCGCCTGCTGGTACTCGACAGCGAAGCCGCCAAGGAATCCACCGGCCACGGCTCGCCTCTGCCGCAGCTCAAGCATGGCGGCCCGGGCAGGGCCGGTGGCGGTGAAGAGCTGGGTGGCTTGCGCGCGGTCAAGCACTACCTGCAACGCGCCGCCGTACAGGGCTCGCCAAGCATGCTTACGGCAGTCACTGGCGAATACGTACGCGGTGGTGAAGTGATCGAGACTGAAGTGCACCCGTTCCGCCGCTACTTCGAGCAACTGCGCATCGGTGAATCCCTGCTCACCCATCGCCGCACCGTCACCGAAGCGGACCTGGTCAACTTCGGCTGCCTGTCGGGTGACCACTTCTACATGCACTTCGACGAAATCGCCGCCAAGCAATCGCAGTTCGGTAAACGCATTGCTCACGGCTATTTCGTTCTGTCGGCAGCTGCCGGCCTGTTCGTCTCGCCTGGCGCCGGGCCAGTACTGGCCAACTATGGCCTGGACACCCTGCGTTTCATCAACCCGGTGGGCATCGGCGATACCATTCAGGCGCGCCTCACCTGCAAGCGCAAGATCGACCAGGGCAAGACCAGCCCGCTGGGCCAGCCGCAGGGTGTGGTGGCGTGGGATGTGGAGGTGACCAACCAGCTGGGTGAGCTGGTGGCCAGCTATGACATCCTGACCTTGGTGCTGAAACAGCCTGAGTGATTTGTTGACCTCGCGTGCCTCTTCGCGGGTAAATCGGACCGCGAAGAGGCACGCACAGGTTACATAAAGGCCAAGGGCCACCTCGTACATCTGCCCTAATCGCCCACCTCGCCCCTCGGCGTTATAGTCCAGCGATAACAACGCCAAGGAAGCTCGCATCATGCACGCCCTCAAGCTCGTCCTCAGTGCCGCCCTCCTGGCCGGCGTCGCCGGCTGCCAGACCATCAAACCCTCCGAAGACACGCTCAAGCAGCGCACCGAGTTCATTCTGAACACCAAGGTTTCGAACGTCGCCGACGTGCGCAGTGACAGCACCATCACCTACTACACCGCCACCACCGCCAAAGGCCGGTACGAGTGCCAGATGCCCAGCGGTGGCATCGTCGCGCTGGCCGGCATGGGCCTGTACGAGCCAACGCCGTCCTGCATGAAGGAAGGCCAGGCGGTCATCCTGCAATAACCCACGCACAGCCCCTGCGCCCTTGCGCCGGTCTAAAGCGCCGGCGCCGCAGGCTCCTCGCGCAATGCGCGCAGGGCCGCACGCAGTTCAGCTGGGCGTACCGGCTTGGAAAGCACGGCGATATTGCGCTCATGCACCGCTGCCTGAATCTTCTCCGGGTCATGCCCGGTCATGATCAACGCGGGTACGTCCCAGCCGCGCTGGGCCCGCAACTGGTCGATGCAGTCGAGCCCGGTTGCCTCCTGCCCCAAGTCATAATCGGCAACGATCACTTCACAATCGCTGCTCAAGCCAGCAGGCGAACTATGCGCCTCCACTTCGCACCCCCAGCGCTGCAGCAGCGCCGAGGTCGCCCGCAGCACATTGTGGTCGTCTTCCACCAGGCATACCCGCAAGCCGCCAAGCAGGCCGGCCGCTGCCGGCGAGCGCTCGCCCACAACCAGGGCTGGCTGAGCGCTGAGGCGCGGCAAGCCTTGCAGGCTGACCGCCGTGCCGTGGCCTGGCCGCGAACGCAGCTCTACTGTCAGGCCCATCAGATGCCCCAGCCGCCGCACAATCGACAAACCCAGGCCCACACCCTCGACATCGTTGTCGCGTACCTGGCGTACCCGGTAGAACTCTTCGAACACCAGCCGCTGATGCGCTTCGTCTATGCCTCGCCCCTGGTCATAAACGACGATGGCAAGGCCTTCGCCGCAGCGCCGTACCCCCAGCAGCAGCGGGCGATGCGCTGCATATTTGAAGCAGTTGGACAGTACGTTCTGCACCATGGTCGTCAACATGCCGCGGTCGGTGCACGTCCAGTACGCGCAGGGCCGCAAGCGTATCTCCACCCCCGCCCAGCGGGCGGGCTCGGTGTTCTGACGCACCAGCTCCGCCAGAAATCCGGCCAGGGCGAATGTCTCGCTGCGCGGTTGCACGCGCCCGTTGTCCAGGGTGTAAAGGTCGAGAATCGAGCGAAAAAGCTGCGATACATTGAGCAGCGAGCGGTCGATGCTGTCCACCAGTCGCCGCTCCTCTTCGCCCAGCTGCGCCTCGCGCAGGCATGCCGTGAACAGGCCGATAGAGTGAATTGGTTGGCGCAGGTCGTGGCTGGCCTGCGCCAAGAAGCGGGATTTCTCGCGGTTGGCCGCCGCAGCCTGTTCAGAGGCCTTGCGCGTGCGCTCCAGCAGCAGGTGCGCATACACCGGGATGACCGTGCTGGTGGTAAGCAACATCAACACCATGAACGGGTTGGCCTGCCAGTAAGGCGTGATCTGGTACACCACCAGCAACGCCGCCAGCGCCAACACCGTGGCAATCGCCAGGTAGCGCGAGCCGAAGCGCATGCCGTTGCCCAGGTTCACCCACACCATCACCGCATAGATCGGCAACGCCGCCTCGCCACCTACCACCAGGCCGAAGCAGGTACCGGTGTAGTCATGCACCATGCCCAGTACCCGTCGCCAAGGGTAATTCCCGGGCCAACGGGCAATGGCCTGGCGCAAACCGATGGACACCAGCACAAAGGTGACGATGTAGTAGATGACCGGCAGATAAGGCGCAAGCGAGCTGCCCGGCAGAAAGCCCAGCACGGTCATGTAGACCAGCGCACAGCAGGCGACGATCACGCGCAGGTTGGCTTGATCGAGTTCGTTGTTCTTGTCCAGGTCCATGGCCAGCCTCCCTGTGCACGGGGTCGCATTGCTGCCATCCGTAGGCAGCACCCTTTCTCCGAGGCTGCTAAATTAGCATGGCCTTCTACACTTGCGGCTACAGGGAGTTGCCAAGCGTGACGTGTCGCATCATCGTGGCGGATGACCATCCGCTGTTCAGGGAAGCCCTGGCACGCACTGTAAAGCGCGTGGTTGCGGGTGCCTGCATAGAAGAGGCCGGCAACCTGGATGAAGTAATGGCCTTGGCTGATGGCGGGGAAGTACCTGATACCCTGATCCTCGACCTGCGTTTCCCCGGGCTGGTGGACATCCAGTGCCTTGCGCGTTTACGCCAACAGTTTCGACGTACCACGCTGATCATCGTGTCGATGGTCGACGACCCCGCTATCGTCGAGCAGGTGATGGCTACGGGAGTCGAGGGCTTCATCGGCAAAAGCATCGCCGCAGATGAGATAGGTGCGGCAATCCTCGCCATACGCAATGGCGAGGTGCTGGTCAGGTATGCGCCCTCAGGCTTGCTGCCCAACCTCGGTGGCGAATGTGCAGTGGGGCAACTTACCCACCGTCAGCAAGAAGTACTCCGGCTGATTGCCCAAGGCAAGACCAACAAGGAAATTGCCAAGGCCCTGAATATCTCCCCGTTTACCGTGCGCATACATGTCTCGTCGCTGCTCAAGCTGCTTGGGGTCAGCTCGCGTACGGCTGCTGCGGTGAAGTACACCGGCAGCTGACACCATAGGTCAGGGGCTGCCGGCGCTCAGATGGCGGGTTAGACCGTCGCCGCCGGGTCCCCCACCGACTGGTTCGGCTTGCTCCCCGAAATTCGCCAACTCACCGCGGTAATCCCGTAGCGCTCGGCCATCGGCCGGCTGATCTTCCTGATCTTCTCACGCCCGAACTTGGGAATGATGCCGATACCCGCATCGCAACTTGCCCAATGCCAGGCCTCGGCATTGTCCAGGCGTTCCAGGCGAATGATGAAACTGCGCGGTTGGCCATGCAGTTGGTAATCGATGATGTAAAGCTGTGGGCTAGGCATCGCAGGGGGCCTCCTCTTCTCCATGGATGACTCCCTGATTGATCAGGCCATCGCCAGAAGATTCAAAATTTTGTCGAACAATTGGCACCAGCGGCCGTTACAGGTGCCAGAGCAGGCCTGTTCATGGGCGATTCCGGGTCCGCAAACCCGGAATCGCTGCGTGTCAGCAAGGGTGTTCAGCGCTGACTGCGACCGCTGCCGTGGCTATTCTGGCCACCCTTGCGCCCAGCGTCCGAAGCACGCTGGCGGTCGTTGGCGAAGTTGCCGCCAGAAGCCTGCCCGCCCTTGTGACCCGCGCGCGAAGCCCGTTCCCGGTCGTTGGCAAAGTTGCCCGGGTTGGTTTCCTTGGTGCCGCCGCGCCGGCTTGTTCGCTCTTGGTCCTGCGCCATTTGGTTTCTCCTTGCGATTGATTGGCTGGTCGCATGAGCATGTGCCCTGCCTTTGTTCCGAGCGGCCGATTGCCGGGTCTGCTCAATGCTTTTGACTGCAGCTGACCAGTGGCACGAAAAGGACGCCGACAAAATGTTTGCGTGGGGTGCGCGATTAAAGGCCAAATCCCTGTCTTGACCGTTCGTCGGATTAAACGCAACGTTTGTTTCTGCCAAGGGCCGAATCCTCATAAAACAAGCGCATCGCTCAGGAGGCCTGATGAAGTTGAACAAGGACCGCGCCACCATCATCTGCCGACATGGCAAGCAAACCCATAAATGGTTATGGGTGAGAAAGTCCAAAGGCGCCTGGACCCTTCCCGGTGGCAAGATTGAACCTGGCGAAACGCCCATGCAGGCAGCAGAGCGTGAATTGCTCGAGGAGACCGGGTTGCAGGCCGATTCCCTGACCTTGTTGATGCGCCACGAAACCTCCGAGCGAATGCACTACGTATTCGAAGCAGAGTTTGCCAACGCACCGCAACCCAAGGCACGGCATGAAATTGCCGATTACCGCTTCGCCCACCTAAACCAGGCACCCGGGCTCAAAGGTGAAATCAAATCGCTTATCCGCTCGCTACTGGCTTGCGACAGAACCACTGCGGCGTCAGTCCGGTAAGGCTGCGCGGAATGTTGTCGCCGAACCTCGGGAGCGGGTTTACCTGCCAAGAGGCCCGCAAAGGCAAACGCTAGGCATGCACACTCCACTGAACTGACTCCGGCTCGATCGGCATCTCGTCGATGGCATGAATCATCCCGTTCTCCAGGGCCTCGCGTGGGCTCAGAATTCGCGGGTGGGCCATCAGGTATCGCGGCACATCCAGCACCTGCGCCGCACCCTCGGTCCGTTCGGCAACGATCTGCGCATACAACTCCAGATCGTAATCGAGGCTCATTGCATATTCGGCCATCCGCGCATGGTCAACCGAACCATGCAAGGTCCAGTGAAACGGATGGAACAGGAACTTGCTGAAGCTGCACGCCGTGCGCCGCTCCCCCGCCAGGAACAGAATATTACCCATGGATTCCACCGTGCCCAGGTTGTGGGTATGCACCGCTACCGGCAATGCCCGCAAGAAGTTGTACAGGGTAAACCCGTAACTGCATTCGCCGCCCATGGTGGCGATGTTCAATTGCAGGATCCCGGCGCCCTGTTGCAACGCCCGCGAGCAGGTGTTGATCAGGTTGCCACAGGTCGACGAATTGATCGGCCCGGTGAAATGAATGATATGTCTGGCCATGCTTTCCTCCAGGGTTGGCAGGCATCCCTTGCACTGCTGGGTATCGTCACCCTGCCCGGCCACCTGCCAAGGCTGACCTTCCTAAAGCCTGATATGCGGTGGAAACGCCAGGGGCTGCAAAGTTCAACCCGGCATCGGTCTCTCCGTTGGTCAAGCGCGTTGAACCTCCGCTACTGATCACGAGTCGACCGATTCAGGACCGTCTTGAGGACCTGACGAGGGCCCTGTGCCCTGGAGGTGGAAAATGCGCTTTTCTGTGCTGATGGTGATGGTTGCAAGCCTGGCCAGTGGCCAAGCCCTGGCCGAAGCTTGCAATGTGCTGACCCGCTCCTCCAGCGATGCGGTAACGCCGGTGGACCGGCACACCTGCTACAGCTACAGCAATCTGCCTGCAGAAGCGATCAACTGGTCGTGCAGCAACGAGAGCAAGGACATGCTTAATAGCGAGAAGCGCAAGGTAGAGCGCTGTGCGGATGGCAGCGTTGGCAGCTGCATCGCGCCCTTGACTCAGGAAGCGCTGGCCAATCCCAAAGCCGTCGGTGGCGACAAGCCGGCTTTGCCCAAGGATGCCCGCGTGATCACCTACTACTACGATACTCCCAGCCTGGGCCAGGCACGAACCGACTGCGAGCGTAACAACGGTGTCTGGCAGACTCATTGAATCTTCTAACCCATGCCTGTCCCTGTCGCAGCAACTAGCTTGCTCATCAACTGCAAGTCAGCGGGTGCGCTATGGGACCGGCTCTAGCCGCGAACACCGGCAACGCCGGTGCCATCCACCGCGTTTTCGATCAGCGCTCAAACCTGGCTGAACAACACCCGCTTGAATGCCTCGGCCGCCAGGTGCACCTGCACGGCCCAATCCCCTGCGGCATCGCTGCCGGCATCATCGGAAATGTATTTCAGGCACACAAACGGAATACCTTCGTTACGCGCTATCAACGCCAGCACGTAGGCTTCCATGTCGACCACATCATAAGGCGCGTCGCCATGGTTGACTTCGAAGCTGTCACCGCTGCCACAGGTTTCCAACGGCAGGCCGGGGATTGCTGCGCCATGTTCCAGGACTACCGGGATATCCGAAAAGGGTGTTTCGTAACGGGCAAAGCCCAGCGGTGTCACGTCCATGTCGCGTTGTACAAAACGGTTACAGCACACCACCTGGCCCTTGCCATGGCGCTGGCTGCCCGCCGAGCCAAGGTTGACGATAAGTCTGGGCCTGCGGGTTGCAACCGCCTTGGTCAGTGCGATCGCCGCATTGACTTTGCCAATGCCGGTGAACACGGTGTTCACCTCTGTGAAGACATCGCCAGCCTCGGCCTCGAGGGCGAAGACGAACAGCGTGTCATCCAGGGAAATGTCGGGGAATTGCTTGATCAGCATCATGGAGCAGGTGTTTCCGCGTGGCTGCAAGGGGCGCGGCCATTGTCGGCCAACCCCGGCTAATTGCAAGTCCCGGCCGCCACCACGGCCTGCAGCGCCTGTGCCTTGTCGAGCCCGCCCTCGATGGCCTGTGCCAGGCGGTGCAACTGCTGGTCGGCATGGGTGCCGTCGCGCAGCAGGTGCCGGGCATGCTGACAGGCACGCTCGGCATCCACGCTGTCGACCGGCACCTGCTCCTGCAACTGGCCAAGCCAGCCTTCGGCCGTGACTGGCTGTTGCTCGTGCATACCGATGAATTGTGCATGGCGCCCATAGCGCATGGCGCGCCAATAGTTCTCCTGGGCGATCCAGCGCAGTTCGCGGTTGCTGGGCAACAGGTCATGGCGACCGGTAATGGCGTGCTCCACCAAATGGCGAAACAGCGCGGCGATGCACAGGGCATCTTCCAGTCGCGGGCAGCCATCGCAGATACGCAACTCTACCGTCGGGAAGCGCCGCGAAGGCCGAATGGCCCACCAGAAGTCGCCATCCACAGCCAAGGCACCGGTTCGCTGCAACAAGGCCCGGTAGCGTTCATAGGCGGCCCAGTCCGGCAAGGCCTCGGGCAAACCCATGTGCGGCCATTCCCCGCAAATCACTCGGCGGTAGCTCATGTAGCCGGTACGCTGGCCAGCCCAAAAGGGCGACGAGGTGCTCAGTACCAGCAACAACGGCAACCAGCCTAGCAAGCGGTTGATCAGTTGCATGCGGTCACAACCTGGCGGAACACCAACGTGCACATGCAAGCCGTTGAGCAGGCTTCGCCGGGCCACATGCCGGTAGTCATCGAACAGTTGCTGATAATGTGCCGGGGCTGCAGCCTTCTGCCGCAGCCAGGCGGCACTGGGGTGACTGGCCGCACCGTAAAGTCCCATCCCCTCCTCGGCCAGCGCCACGCTCAAACGCTGCCGCCTCTGCTGGAAGAACTCACGTGCTTCATGAAGGTTGCTGAACACCGGGGAGGCCAGCTCGATCTGGCTGCGGAACATCTCCTGGGCAAAGTATTGGCCCAGCACTTCGCGACAACGCCCAATTACCGCAGGGGACGGTGTCGCAGGGACCTGTCCTGAGTCCAGCCTCACCAGCAGGTATTCCTCCTCGATGCCAAATGTGCAGGCCCGGGCCATGTTGCCTCAGCGATGACGGGTTACCGTGAGCGCCACGGCGGCGATGCGTTCGACCTGCTCATACCCCGGTTCGGCCAGTTGCTCGCCAAACACGTCAGGGTCGATCTCGCGGTACACCCAGGCCCATTGTGGCCCCGCCAGGCGCAAGCGGACAGCTTCGAGCAAGGGGTCGCGGCCATCGACAATGGCCACGCCGGTGTATAGCAGCAAGGTGCCGTGGCGGGTCAGGCGTTCGCATGCCTGCTCAACGATGCGCAGCGACAGTTCAGCGCCCAGCGCACCACCGCCGTGGCGATAGGTGCGGGCGCTGCGGTCGAGCATGTATGGCGGGTTGGCGACAATCAGGTCGAACGTACCGGTGATGCCGTCCAGCAGGTCGCTGGGCGCTATCGACACATTACTCACCCCCGCCAGCGCCGCGTTGATCGCGGCGTAGCGCAACGCCAAGGGGTTGATGTCCACGGCGCTGACCTGCGCATGCTGAGCGGCGCGAGCGATCAGCAGCGCACCCACCCCGCTGCCGCAGCCGATATCGACTGCATGCTCGACCGGCATGGGGTGGTGCTGCAGGTGCTGGTGGATGACCTGGGCAAAGCGGTAGCTGTCCGGGCCGAAGAACACCGCATCGCTGGCGTCGGTGGGGAACGCTGAATGCAACAGCAGCAGGTCGTCCAGGCTGGACCAGCGCACCGCACTGCCCAGCAGTTCGCCCCTTGGGACCAGCACCTGCGCGCGTTCGAGCAACTTAAGTTCATCATTTGATACGAGGCCTGGGGCGAAAGGTCGGCTCCAGCCGAACACGTCGCGCAAGCTGCTGGCCTGTCCGGAACCCTCGCGGGCATTGACGCGGCTGTGGGTCGCGGGTGTCACGCAGGTAAATCGGTAGCCGTCCGCGCGTAACCGCTGGCCCAGTTGCAGCAACGCCTGGTCGGCCTCGACTTGTGTGGCATCAAGCATCATCAGCGGGGTTCCTCCTGAAGCAGCCCGGTGGTGCGAATGTATGCCCGGGTCGCCGCCAGGCCCTCTGGTGTGGCATGGCGGTTGCCGGCCATGCGCCCTATCAACGCGGCGACTGCTTCACCGGGCATTTCGCCTTGTGATTCCCCCGGGGATTCGGGCAGGCCCCAGCTACCGGGCGCTACACGGCGGATCGTGGGCCGCCAGGTGTCGGCGATCCAGTCGTGCCACAGTTGTTTCTCGTAACTGTTGAACACACCGAACATCACCGCCGTGGGCCCTTCGATCAGCTTCCACCAGCGGCTGTGGGCCGGGTCCTGGCCCCGCACAATCCAGCCTTGGGCCTGCAACGCGGCAACGAACTCGGGCATGGCGCCGGGTGTGGCCAACCACTGATTGATAGTGCGCTGCTGCAGGCGGCAGCGGTCGGCATGCATGAACTGGCCGTAAATACGCTTGCGTTCCAGGGCTGCGAACAGTTCATCCTGCAGGTCGAACTGGCGGATCAGGTCAGCTGCCGCAATACCCAGCTCGTTCAGGCGATAACCGTTGCGCACCCTGTTGTAGAACGCCTTCTGGTCGTGATGGGGGCTGAGCTGGCGCAGGGCCTGAAGCGATAGCTGAGCGTGGCCGCTGGCGGCATTGTCGATCGTCACATGCAACTGGAAGTACTGGCCGTCGATGCCCAGCTCTGCCAGCTCGTAAGTGGTGATCAGCAGGTGCAGCGGTGGTTGTTCATAGCCGAGGTTATAGCCAATGACCTCAGGCAGCTGCGTGTTGCAATGCTGCCCCAGGGCCAGCTGCAGGCTGCCTTGGAGATACCGTGCATCGTCCAGTGGCATCGCCTCTACACACCCCAGGCGACCCAGCAGACGCTGGTAGATCAGCACATGATTGCAACGCGGGTCACCATTGCCAAGCTCTTCCAGGTAAGTCCGGATCAGACCGTGAAAACGTGGGTCGCCCCAGTGCTGCAGCGTGCCGTGCAGCCAGGCTCCATCCACCGCTTTGGTCGGTGCAACCTGTTGCAGAAACCACAGCGCATGGGCGCGGCAGGTAAAGAAGCGGCGTGGTGCGCCTTGCCGGCGTTGCTCAAGGTAGTCGGCGTAGCCGGCGGCGACATCGCCAGCGCACCTCGCGCTCCAGGCTGGCAAATTCGAAGGTGAGTCAGGCAGGTCATCCGGCAAACGTGCAGCACGTGAAAGTTGTTCGTCGAGCCATGCGTCGCTGCCGTCATAGTGGCCTGTCAGCATTGCCTGATAGCGCTGTTGCACGCTGGACCGCTCGGCGGTCATTGGCAACATTGGAGCGGTGTCGCGGTTCATCACCCTCATGCCGTACTCCTTGTGGGCCTATTGGCTCGGTTTCTGCCCCGGCATCGGTTCCGGGTCGGGCGCAGGCTGCGGTGCCGGCTTTGTATCGGGTTGCTGCATCTGCAGTGATGGCTTGCTGGGGTCGGCATCCTTGCCCGGGTGGTCATTGTCGCGGTCAAAGCAGCCGCCGACCAAAGTCAGCGAGCCCATGAGGATGATCAGTGGAGTCAGTCGCATGGGTATTCCCCCTTTGGCTGATTGCAGTGCCAGGTCGCCCCGGCACTGCGCGTCGGTCAATTACGAGCGGCCGCCCTTGCGGCCCGACTCGTGCGGCATGTCCTTGCCAGAGGACTGGCCGCCCTTGCGTCCGGCTTCGGAAGCCTTGTCACGATCGTTGGCGAAGTTGCCTGGGTTCTTGTTACCGCCTTGGCTGCCTTGTTGGTTGCCGGTACGGCTGTTGTCTTTAGTGGCCATGGTGTTCAAACCTCGTATGACTTCGGAATGCACGGCAAGCTGCCGTACACAGGTTGGGAGTTCGGCGATATCGCGGGATTCGTTTTATTGCGAAGGGTTCGGACCGGCGGCGTTAAATAAGCGGCAACGCCATATTTGGTGCGCCTGTCAGTCGTGCGGCGGGTTATCCAGATGGGCCTGGCGGCGGCCCAGCCAGCTCCCGGTCGCAGCCCAGCCCAAGGCAATCACGGCGCCGATCAGCATCGCCAGTTGCGGGTGCTCACCCATTACGTCCAGCGCACGCTTGACCCAGCCGCTGAGGGCATCGCCGCCTCGGTAGACCACCGTGTCGATGAAGTTCTTGGCCTTGTACTTGTCCTCGGCGGGCAGCACGGTGAACAGCATCTCCCGCCCTGGCCGCACCAACGCGTACTCGCCGGCCCGGCGCACCACCATCACCACCACGAATACTGCGAACACCGGGGCCAGTGCCAGCCACAGGAAACCTGCTGCCATTACCAGCGGCACCGCCACCAGCAGCACCCCCACGCCCATGCGCCGGGCCAGGCGCCCGGTGAGGAATACCTGAGTCAGGATGGCCAGGGCCTGCACCACCGTATCGATCAGGCCGAAGACCTGGGTTTGCCGGGTGCGGTCGGTGAAGGTTTCACTGACGATGCGCGCCTGCTCGAAATACAGGAAGGTGCTGACGCTGGCCAGCAACACCACGAACAAAGCGATGCCCAGCAGATACGGGGAGCGCAACACGGCGGTAGCGCCGGCAAACGGGTTGCCACCCAAGGGCCGCGAGCCCGCCCGCTCGACCTGTTCAGGTAGTGGGTGGCGCAGTCGCCAGCGCTGCAGGAACAGCGCGGCACCGATACTGCCCAGCAGAAACACTGCGGCCAGCACCAGCAGCCCGGAATGGCCCAGGGGGGCCACCAGCAAGGTGCCAAGGATTGGGCCGCTGAGCCCGCCCAGGCTGGCCCCGGCGGCCAGCAGGCCGAACAGGCGCTTGCCCTGCGCAGTGGAAAACAGGTCGGCGAGCACGCTCCAGGCCAGGGAAATGGTCAGCAGGTTGAAAACCGATAGCCAGATGTAGAAGGCTCTGGCGGCCCAAAGATCGTCCGGGTTGCCGGCAAACAGCGCCGCGAACAGCAACAGGTTGCTGGCAAAGAAACCGTAGGTCCAAGGCAGGATATACCTGCGCTGCACCTTTGACGCGAGCCAGCCAAACAGCGGCAGGCAGGCCAGGGTGGCGATGAAGGTGCCGGTGAATAGCCATTGCAGGTTGTCTACACCACCGGCGACGCCCATGGTTTCTCGCACCGGGCGCAGCATGAAGTAGCCGGTGAACAGCAGGTAGAACAGCATCAGACCGGCGATTACTGCTGGCCCCTCGCCGGGCTGAATGTTCAGCCCTTGGTCCAGGCGCCGCCGCCAGCCTTGCATGATGTCAGGCAAACTGCTTGATCAGCGCCTGTTGCTGCGCCTGGGTGAGCATGGGTGCTTGTCCGGCCTTGAGCTGGTCGAGCTGGCGATCGGGTCGGCCGGTGGCGGGGATTACCGTGGTCACTGCCGGGTGGCTGATGGCGAACTTGAGAAACAGCTGCGCCCAGCTGCCAATGCCTGCCTCAGCAGCCCAGCCGGGTAACGCCAGGTCCTTGACCTTGGCGAACAGGCGGCCATCGTCGAAGGCCCGGTTGATGAGCACCGCAACGCCCTTGTCCTGGCACAGCGGCAGCAGTTCGCGGGCAGCGTCGGGGGCATTGACCGAATAGTTGATCTGAATGAAGTCCAGCGGCTCGCTGCGCACGATACGGGCGACTTCGTCTTGGCCACTGTTCAGGTAATGGGTTATGCCGACATAGCGGGTCTTGCCCTGCCGCTTCAGCTCGCGGGCATAGGGCAGCTGGGTCTGCCAGTCACGCAAGTTGTGGATCTGTAGCAAGTCGACCTTGTCGGTGCGCAGGCTCTTCAGGCTGTCAGCCCATTGCGCTTCGGCGTCGGCACGGCTGTCGGCGGCGATTTTGGTGGCAATGAAGCACTGTCTGTGCCAGCCGCCCTCTTCCAGCAACTGCCCGAGGATGCTGTCGGCACCGCCGTAGTTGGGCGAGGTGTCGATCACCCGGCCGCCCCCTTCGAAGAATGCCTTGAGCACCGCTTTGAGCTGCTGATACTGGGCCGAGTCGGCTTGTACCTCAAAACTGCCGGAAGTACCGGCACCGATCACGGGTAACGCCTCACCGGTGGACGGTACTTTGCGGGTCAGCAAACCCGCCGGGGTGGCGGCGTGCAGCCAAGGGCTGACGGCGGCCAGCACCCCCAGCGTGGCACCCGCGCGTAGGACATCGCGACGTGCGTACATGGAAAAGCTCCCGTCATGAATCGGAAACTTTCAAGGCTAGCCGCACTATCCCGTGCCGGCAGGTGTTTCTGTATCTGGATGTTTAGTGATCAGGCCAGCAGCAGGCTCAGGTCAACACCCGTCTCGCCCATCGGCGGGCACCAGTAATAGCCACCGGTCAGTGGCCGACTGAAGCGGTACAGGCCGTCGATGATGCCGTCCTCGAGGCCGCTCATGCGCCGCAGCTGTACTTCAAATGCATCGAAGCTGTGGCCCAGGGCAACGAAGGCAAGGCCGGCGCCACGCTGGTCTGCCCAGGCCACCGAGCGACGGACCATGAATGCTTCGGGGTCAAAGCTTTCCTGGGCGGTGCGTTTGACGTGCGCAGACTCGGGCGCATCGTCCAGCTCTTCGTTGTCGCTCAGGCGGCGGCCGATGATGTTGTCCTGGTCAGCCTGGGGCAGCGACTTGAAGTACTCCAGGTCGTGCTTCCACAGCTGAAACGCCGCAAAGCTGGAGCCGTCGGCAGCAATGGCTGCCTGCACAGCGTCTTCGTCCACCGGGTTTTCGGTGCCGTCTTCATAGCCGGTCAGGTCATGGCCGCCACGGTGCAGGAAGCCGTCAACGCTGTCCGTCAGGCGCAGGGCTGGTGCCAGCGCGTGCTCCAGGGCCTGGGCGCGCAGTAGCAGATCGCCGCGCTCGTTACCGCGCAGCCACAGCCACAGCGCGTGCTGGGTGCTGGGGTTCTCCACGGCGGCGTCCAGCAGCGGGAAAGCTCGCAGGCCAGGCACAGCACGGCCCAGGGCCTTGGCCAGCGGTGCACCGACACCCAGGATCAGCTGGTCCCCATCGACCTGTGGCAGCAAGGCATCCAGAGCGGCGGGCAGCGCCTCGGGTGATTGCAGGGTGAAAAACAGGTGACGGGCATGGGCCGGCACCGGGGTGGCAAGCAGCCCTTTCTGGAACGGCATGACAGGCTAATCCTCGGATAAAAGCGGAATGCTACTGCGCCTGCAGGCCTGCTGCAATGCGGCATGCAGCCTCGCCAACTGCCGCAGTTGGTAACAAACGGTTACCAATAGCTGGCCCTTTGCGATTAGCTATCAATCAGGCTCGACCTACACTGCTCGAGATCGTTCGCCCGAGAGACTGCCCATGACTGCCTCGCCCTTGCTCACCGCCTTTCTGCCGCTTGCCTTGGGCATCATCATGCTCGGCCTTGGGCTGTCGCTGACCCTGGCCGACTTCGCTCGTGTGGTGAAGTACCCCAAGCCAGTGGTGGTGGGCCTGGCCTGCCAGATTCTGCTGCTTCCGCTGGTGTGCTTCCTGATCGCCAACGGCTTTGGCCTGGAGCCGGCCCTGGCGGTGGGGCTGATGCTGCTGGCCGCTTCGCCGGGTGGCACCACGGCCAACTTGTTCAGCCATCTGGCCCATGGCGATGTGGCGTTGAACATCACGCTCACGGCCGTCAACTCGCTGATCGCGATTTTGACCATGCCGTTGCTGGTGAACTTGTCGCTGAGCTGGTTCATGGCCTCGGACCAGGCCATTCCACTGCAATTTGCCAAGGTCTTGCAGGTGTTCGCAATTGTCCTGCTGCCGGTCGCCCTGGGTATGCTGATTCGCCATTACGTCCCTGCTTTTGCCACACGCATGCAGAAGCCTATGAAACTGGTGGCGGCACTGTTCCTGGCCTTTACCATTGTCCTGGCGCTGGCCAAGGATTGGCAGACCGTGGTCGAGTACGCACCGGTGGTGGGCCTTGCTGCGCTGTTGTTCAACCTGCTGAGCCTGGCCGTGGGCTACTGGGTGCCGCGCCTGTTGAACATCCCCAAACGTCAGGCAATTGCCATCGGCATGGAGATTGGTATTCACAACGGCACGCTGGCGATTGCCTTGGCACTGAGCCCTTCATTGCTGAACAACCCGACCATGGCGGTGCCGGCGGCACTTTACAGCCTGATCATGTTCTTCACGGCAGCAGGGTTTGGCTGGTGGGTGAGCCGCGGGCATGTGGCCGCGCAGCCCGAGGGTGAAACCGCAAATTGATGGTGCAGACCTGCACTGCCCCTTGCAGGAGCGGCACAAGGCCGCTCCTGCAAGGGGCCGAGCCAACCGCCCGGGTCGTTATTGCTGGCCCCGCTCGCGCCGAAGCTGCTGCTTCAACACCTTCAACGGCGGCGCATAGAAAAACCCGAACGACACACTCCCCGTGCGCCCCTTCACCGCGTGGTGCAACTGATGCGCACGGTGCAGCCGCTTGAGGTACCGGTTGACCGGCCGTGGCGCGCGCGGCCAATGCCGGTGAAAGAACCCGTCGTGGGCCACGACATACAACATGCCGTACCCCGCCACCCCGCCACCAATCCACTGCAAAGGGGCATAACCACTTTTGCCCAAGGCGACCAGCGCTGTGGCGATCAGCCCCAGCGCCACCAGGTACAGGTCGTTGGTTTCGAGCATGCCCAGGTGTGGCTCATGGTGCGAGCGGTGCAGCCACCAGCCCCAGCCATGCATGATGTACTTGTGAGCCAGCGTGCCAACGCCCTCCATGGCCACCAGGGTGCCGAACAATACGGCGAGATTGAACAGCATGGAACGGTCCGGTGGATGGCAAAGGGAGGCGCAAGGTTACCGGCTGCCCAGGTTTTTTTCCATGCGGGCGTGACCGGTTGCAGGCCACCCACGGATGAAGCCATCGTCATGTTTTCACCCTTGACCTGCTCTGCCACGCGGCGTATGGTCCGCGACGCAATTTTGCCTTCCTCAACAGGAGACCTGCCTTGGACAGTAGCCCCAGTCGCTTGCGACAGGCCCACGTGGCGCGCTAGCCCGGCAGTTTCCTGCACTGTCTGGCCGCTCTGGCAAGACGGTGGTTTCCTGTAACCCCCGCTTCTTCTCCCCTCCTCGTGGTCCTGCGCATTTTTCTGGTTTTTCAACCACGCCAACTGATGGCGTTCATGCGGGCGTGTGCCTGCGGAAGAGGTTTGCTATGGATTGGAAAGTATTTCTGCTGCGCGTCAGCATTGCCCTGCTACTCGGAGCACTGATCGGCGCCGAACGGCAATTGCGCCAACGCCTGACCGGGCTGCGCACCAATGCGCTGGTAAGTACCGGTGCCTGTCTGTTCGTGCTGATGACCCAGGCGGTGCCAGGCATGGCGCCTGCCGATGCGTCGCGCGTCGCCGCCTATGTCGTGTCGGGTATTGGCTTTCTCGGTGGCGGTGTGATCATGCGCGATGGTTTCAACGTGCGCGGCCTGAACACCGCGGCCACATTGTGGTGCACGGCTGCGGTCGGCGTGCTGTGTAGCTTGGGGCTGTTGCTGGAGGCAGCATTGGGTAGCCTGGTGGTGCTATGCGCCAATATCCTGTTGCGTGATATCGCCCAGCGCCTGGACCGACAGGACGTGGTGCCGGCCAGCGAAGTGGAACAGCACTTCGAAGTGCGCATCGTCTGCCGCGCCGAGGACGAAATCCAGGTGCGCAGCCTGATGCTGCATAGCCTGGGCGATCCGCAGCTGCGCTTGCAGTCACTGCAGAGCGAAGACCTGGCCCCCCCTGCGCGCCTGGAAGTGCGCGCCGAACTGCTGGGCACTGCGCAGGCACCGGCGCAACTGGAGCGGCTGGTCAGCCGGGTCAGCCTGGAAAAAGGCGTAAGCTCGGTGCGCTGGCAATTACAGCCGCAGGTGTTGGCGGCGGACTAGAACGACAGGAGTGATTCATGCTTATCCGCCCTACCCTTGAACATGATGTTCCATCCCTGCCGGACATCGAGCGTTCGGCAGCCCAGGCATTTGTCGGCTGGCCGGGACTGGCCTGGCTGGCCCAGGGTGATGTGATGGATTGCGCTGCGCACAGGGCTTTCGTCGAGGCAGGTGGTAGCTGGGTGGCTGAGGATCCTGCCGGGCGCATTGTGGGGTTTGCATGTGCCCGGCTTGTGGGCCAGGCACTGCACCTTCATGAGCTATCGGTGCGCCAGGAAGCCCAAGGAAAAGGGGTCGGCCGCCGGTTGCTGCAGCAAGTCACAGATGCAGCGCGTTGCGCAGGTGTGGGCGAGCTGACGTTGACCACCTTTGTCGATGTACCCTGGAATGCGCCTTTTTATGCACGGTTCGGGTTTGAAATTATCGATGAGGGGCTGCTGGGCGAACGACTCCGGGGCATTCTTGCCAGTGAGCACGCTCACGGTCTGCAAGGGCGATGTGCAATGCGCCTCTGCCTTGCTCGTTAGCCGTCGGGGGCGCAAAGCCAGATCACGAATCAACGCCCAGCACTACACTCCCCGCCACACAATACCGGTCCCGCCCCTGCTGTTTGGCCTGGTACAACGCCCGATCTGCCGCCGCGACCAGCGCCTCAGCAGTCACGCCCTCCCGCGCCAGGTCGCCCACTGCGATCCCCGCACTGAACGATACCCGTCCCAACGGGCTGGCCGCATGCTCCAGCATCTGTCGGTGTAACAGTTGCTGCAGCTCCTGCACCAGCGCCTCTGCCCCACGGCCATCGGTGTCGGGCAACAACAGCGTGAACTCCTCGCCGCCATAGCGCACAGCCAGGTCGGCGGGCCGCTTCAAGGCCTGTCGCAGCACCTCGGCAAAGCGCCGCAGGCAGTGGTCGCCTGCCGGGTGCCCGTAGTGGTCGTTATAGGCTTTGAAGTAATCCAGGTCGAGCATCACCAGCGCCACCGAATAGCCCTGGCGGCGGGCCCGGCGCAGCTCTGACTCGAACACCGCATCCAGCCGGCGTCGGTTACCCAGCCCGGTCAGGCTGTCGGTCAAGGCCAGCGCTTTCAGTGTCTGATGTGCCTGGAGCAGCGCCCGCTCTATGGCAATGCGCTCGCGCAACTGGCGCAGCACCACACCTGCGAACGCGGCCAGCCCGACCAGTAACAGCAACAGTACCGCCACCGATTTGATTGCATCATGCCGCCAGGGCGCGATGATCGATTCACGCGACAAGCCCGCCTCCACTACCAGCGGGTAGCTGGACAACGCGCGATAGCCATACAGCCGCGGCGTGCCATCGATCACCGCGACCGCCTCGGCTACCCCTTCTGCGGCATACGGCAGGTGGTTACGGAAAATCTCGCTGTTGGCCAGGCTGCGGCCTACCACCTGTGCCACGAACGGGCGCCGTACCAGGATGGTACCGTCGCGCTTGGCCAGCACCAACGCGCCGCGTTCGTCGATCTTGAAGTCGCCGTAGTAGCGCACGAACCATTCCACTTTGATGGTGCCCAGCAATACACCGGCGAAGCTGCCGTCGGCATATTCCAGGCGCCTGGAAATAGGAATGATCAGATCGCCGGTCGAACGGCTGCGTACCACCGAACCGATACGTACCCCCCGGTCGGTGTGGTTGCGATGGTAAGCAAAGTAGTCGCGGTCGGCGTTATTGGCGTTGGGCGGGATTGCCGGCTGATCGGTAACGATCCAGCTTCCATCCGGGCCGTAAACGAACAGTCCGTGCAACTGCGGCATGATGCGTTTGTGCTGCACCAGCAAGGCATGCAGGCGCGGCCGGTCGATGCGCTCGAAACCGTCGCCTTCCAGGCGTTCGGCCAAGGCAGCGGTAATGGCGTCGACCTGGCGGATAGCGTCCTCGGCATGCTGCGCCGTGGCACGGGCCAGGTTGCTGACCATGTTCTCGGCATTGCTGTAGGCGTATCGGTAGTCACGCCAGATGCGCCAGCCTTCCACCAGCACAAATGCCAGCATCACTACCAACATGAAAGCCAGTACCAGGCGGAACAGCCCCACGGCGCGGCCCTCGCCTGTTAGCGCGAAAAGTCCGTCGTCATCCTGTTTCCTGGCTGCGCCCATTGGAGTCCCTGGCCATACCGCGTTCGCCGCCTTTCACTATAGTTCAGCGTCCCACAGACGAAACCGGAGGCGAAAAAGATTAAACCTTTGTCTCACCGTCACCCTCAACTGTACGCGACATTGAGGTCGCGCCACGGTTTAAGGAGTGAAGCATGAGCAATCTCTTCATCAAGCGCGTTGGTTTCTCCATGGTGTTGGGCCTGGCATCGGTGCACGCACTGGCGGCGAGCTCCGACGACTTCGTCGATGCGGCCACCGAGGCCGGCATTGCCGAAGTGGTCACCGGTAATCTGGCCAGGGAAAAAAGCCAGAATGCCGAAATCAAGACGTTCGCCCAGCAAATGGTCACTGACCACACCCAGGCCAACCAGAAACTCGGCGACATCGCCCGCAAGCTGGACATTTCCGTTCCGGACGAGGCAGCCATGACTGACAAGGTCAAGAAAATGATCCTGGAATGGCGTGATGAGTCGTTCGACAAGTCGTACCTCAACAATCAGGTCGACGCTCACGAAAAAGCGGTGGAACTGTTCAAGAAAGAGGCTGCATCGTCCGACAAGGCCGAGCTGAAGGCCTTTGCCAGCGAAACCCTGCCTAAACTCGAACAGCACCTGGAGCATGCCAAGGCGCTTCAGGCCAAGCACGCCAAGTGAGGCTCGCCATGAGTAACGATGCATTGAAAACCGAAGTGCTTACCCGCCTGCTGCATGCGCACCCTGAAGGGCTGGGCAAGGAAGTGCTGGACAACTACCGCGGTGAGAAAGCGGTGGCCGGCATGCTGAAGACACTGCAGGAAGCAGGCCTGATCCACGACGGCAGCGTGGTAGTGGGTAGTGATCACCAGATCAGCGTGCACTACCCGATCAAGCTGTCGGCGTCGGGGGTCGAAGCAGCGCGAAAAGCTGACGCCTGAATACTCGCCCGTCGGGCCCTAAGGCCGCTATTACGGCAAACCTGCTAGCTCAATGAGCTAGCAGGACGCTGTTGGAGCGCTGGGCATAGCCGCACTCACTTGTCCTTTTCAATGTCTCTGGGCGCCTTGGCCGGCCCTTGCGGGTCCACCTGTGGGTCGTCTACATCCGGGGAATCAGGGTCGAAACCAAGGTCGTCCGGTTTATCCGACTGCTCCGTCGAGTGGGGCCCCTCTTTGCGTACTTGCTCAGAATCATGCATGGCGTTTTCTCCCGTGAGTGTCAAAGGAAGAACACGCCAGCCACGGAAAGTTTGATTAATCTCCAACGGGTGCCAGCTGTGCGCGACATTGCGCCAGCGCCTGGTCCCGTTCCTTCAACTGTTCCTCAAAGCGCTGCAATTGCCGCGCTTGTTCGGCGCACAGGTCTCGTCTGGCCTCCAGGCTCTGCGCCTGCACATCCAGCTGACGGCGCATTTCCTCGCTGGCGCCTTGAGCCTGGGCCAGGATCGTGCGCAAGCCCTGAATCTGCGCATCGCGTTGCTCCAGCAACTCGTCCTGCGCCCGGCACTCGCTGGCCGCTTGGCGGTGTTCGCCCAACAAGCGCTCGTTGTCGCGGTGCAGGCGGGTCAGTTCATCCTGCTTGACGATCATGCCCTGCTGCAACTGCCGCACTTCCACCTGCATCTGCTGCAACTGCGCTTCGTGGCGGCGCTGCTCCTGCTCGCGCTGCTCACGGCTGGCATTGCGGTAGTGCTCCAGAGCATCGCGGGCATGGCGATGCTTGTCTTCCAGCGATTTGACCTGTTCGTCCTTGTCAGCCAGACGCACCTGCAGTTCGCCCAGTGACTGGTTGAGGCTGGCACTGCGCAGCTGTTCGGCCTGCAGGGTGCTTTGTGTGGACAGCAGCTTTTCTGTCTCGGCGGCCAATGCCGCTGCATCGATTTTGTGTTGCTGATGCGCTGCAGCCAGCGCCTGCTGGGCAATCTCCAGCTGCGCTTCAAGCGTTTCCCGCTGTTGAGTGAAGTTGCTTTCGGCCTGCTCGATCGTCAGGTCGGCCTCGTCCTGCAATTGGGTTGCCAGTTGCCCGACCAGGCGGCTCAGCACATCGCTCAGCGCGGCGCCGCCTTCGGAAGCCACCGGCTGCTGGCCGTTCAACTCCTTCAGGTAACGGTGAATGGTGGTCTTGGAGCCGGTATTACCCAGCTCGATACGTATGGCATCGATGCTGGGGTTCTCGCCCCGGGCAATCAGCGCCTGACGCGCCTGCTGCACTACCACCTTGTTGATACCGCCCCGGGCCATGCTTGCTCCTACGATTTTGTACTGTGTTATGTACCATGTAATTACGTACTGATTATGGCGATATCCAATCGCTGCTGCAAACAGTTCCTGACATGGAATAATCACGGCTTATCGTATGTGATAAGCAAAATGCTGTTGTTTTCGACGCTGGCAGCCGTACGGAAGGCGCAGGGCACGACCTTGTGCCGGTTTCGCTTTGCCGCCACCATGGGCGTCCAGCACTGATCACCGACAGAAAATGAACCTGGAAAACTACAAGGCAATCGCCGACAGCATCGCCCTGCTGCTGTACCCGCACGCTGAAGTCATCGTCCATGACCTGCGCAGCCAGACGGTGGTGCACATCGCCAACAACTTCTCCCAGCGCAAGCTGGGCGATGATTCGGCGATCGATCACGAATTGGGCGATTTGCTTGACGGTGCCAACCTGGGCCCGTACGAGAAGCTCAACTGGAATGGCCAGAAGGTCCGTTCCATCAGTACCGTCCTGCGCAACGCAGATGGCGAAGCCGAGCACCTGATGTGCATCAATCTGAACGTGTCGGTACTGGAGCAAGCCCGTGTGGCGCTCGATGCGTTCTTCCAGATGGGCCGGCTGGTACCGCAACCTGACTCGTTGTTCCGCAACGACTGGCAGGAACGTATCAACACCTTCCTGCACGCGTGGCTGCAAGCGCGCAACCTGTCGCTACAGACACTGCAGATGAAGGACAAGCGCAGCCTCGTGCAGGCACTGCACGCCGAAGGCGCGTTCGAAGGGCGAAGTGGTGCTGACTATGTCGCCAACGTGCTGAGCATGGGCCGGGCCACCGTGTACAAGTACCTGAAAGAGCTGAAGACCTAGCAGTGCGACCGTGACCGACAGGAGGTCGCCAAGCGGGCGTGCTCGTGCACTTGCCTGGCATGGATAATTATTCTACTGTGGACAAATATTCCATAAGGAGCACAGCATGCCAGCCACTACAGCTTCACCGACCTTTGCCGACAGCCTTTACCTCGATGCACTCTACGAATCCATCAAGGAAGCACACAGCGCACTGCGCCCAGCCGTCAGCATTACACCACTCACCTACAGCGCCCGGTTGTCGGCATTGAGCGGCTGCGAAGTCTTGCTGAAATGTGAACACCTGCAGCACACGGGGTCGTTCAAGTTCCGTGGCGCCAGCAACAAGATCCGCCTGCTGCCGACCGAAGTACGCAAGCGCGGGGTAATCGCTGCCTCTTCCGGCAACCACGGGCAGGCACTTGCACTGGCCGGCAAAACGGCTGGCGTGCCAGTGACTGTCTACACCGCCACTTCCGCCTCGCCATACAAACTGGAGGCGATGCGTGCGCTGGGCGCCGAAGTGCTTTGCCTGCCCACGGACCCGCTAAGTGCAGAGCTGGAGGCAGCCAGGCAAGCCAAGGCTCAGGGTGTACCGTTCGTGTCCCCCTACAACGACCTGCAAGTCATTGCCGGCCAGGGCACCATCGGCATGGAGTTGTTCGAGCAGGCACCCGACCTGGACGCGGTGTTTGTCGCCGTCGGCGGTGGCGGGATGATTGCCGGCATCGGTGCCGCCCTGCGCGTACTCAAGCCGGGTACCGAGATAATCGGCTGCTGGCCGGCGAATGACCCTGCACTGGAGCGATCCCTGAAGGCCGGAGAGATTGTCGAGGTGGACGCCCGCGAAACGCTGTCGGACGGCACAGCTGGCGGCGTCGAGCCCGGCGCTGTCACCTTGCCGCTGTGCCAGGCGTTGCTCACCGATACCGTACTGGTCAGCGAAGACGAAATTCGCGCCGCCATGCGCGTTATCGCCAGCACTGAACGCTGGATCATCGAAGGCGCTGCAGCGGTTGCGGTCGCCGGCATGCAAAAGCTCGCCGAGCGCTATCAGGGCAAACGTGTCGCAGTGATCCTGTGCGGCCGTAACATCGTGCTGGAAAAATTCCTCGAGGCCGTGCAATGAAAGTCTTCAGCAAGGCGCAGATCACCGCCAGCTTCAATCCCGAGCTGGCGGTTAGCCTGCTGGAAGAAGGCTTCATCGCCTACTCCAACGGCAAGGTCCAGGTGCCGCCCGTGCAGGCCTTCGCATTTCAAGCGGCGAACGGTGACTGCTGCGTGAAATCGGCCTACATCGAAGGCAGCCCTACCTTCACCGTCAAGCTTTCAACCGGTTTTTATGACAACCCTTCCAAGGGCCTGCCGAGCAACGATGGCCTGATGCTGGTGCTCTCGGCGCTCACCGGGCAGCCGCTGGCACTGCTGCAGGACCAAGGCTGGCTGACCGCGATGCGCACCGCGCTGGCCGGGCGTATCGCTGCCCGGCTGCTGGCACCGGCCGAGGTCAAGGCCATTGGCATCCTCGGCACCGGCATGCAGGCGCAGATGCAGCTTGAACAGCTGCGCGCCGTTACCGATTGCCGCCAGGCCATTGTCTGGGGCCGGCATGAAAACGGGCTTGTGGCCTATGCAGCATTTGCCCGTGAACTGGGCTTTGAGGTTCGCACCACACGGGATGCGGCAGAGGTCGCGGGCGCGGCAAACCTGATTGTCTGCACCACCCCTTCCCGCCAGGCGCTGCTGCACAGCGAGTGGGTCCAACCGGGTACGCATATCACTGCCGTCGGCGCCGATGCACCCGGCAAGCAGGAGCTGGACCCGGCACTGGTGGCCAGGGCAGACCGCATCATCGTCGACTCGGTCGCCCAGTGCAGCCAGTACGGCGAAGTGGCTCACGCGCTCGAGAGCGGTCAGCTACACGCGAACCAGCTGATCGAGTTGGGTGCGCTGTTGGCCGGCCGCACCAAAGGGCGCGAGCACGACGGCCAGATCACCCTGGCAGACCTGACCGGCGTGGCTGTGCAGGATGCTCAAGTTGCGAGCTGCGCCCTGGCTGCACTGAGCACCTGAAGCCACAGCGAAGTCAGAGCAAACGCTGCACCTGTGCCGGCGTACGCTGCATCAGCACCTTGCCATTGCGTACCGACACCAGTGCATGCCCCTGAGTACGGACCATTTCGTAATCATCAGGCGCCGACAACAGCAACAGGTTCGCCGGCCGCCCCACCTCGATGCCATAGCGCTCGCCAAGGTTCAAGGTGCGGGCGCTGTTATCGGTGACCAGGTCAAGGCAACGCTGCAGGTCTTCGTAGCCGAGCATGTGGCAGATGTGCAGGCCGGCTTCAAGAATGCGTAGGATGTTGCCATTGCCCAACGGGTACCACGGGTCGACGATGGAATCCTGGCCAAAGCACACGTTCATCCCGGCACGGTCGATCTCGGCAACACGGGTGACGCCACGGCGTTTAGGGTAGTTGTCAAAACGCCCTTGCAGGTGAATGCTCTCGGTCGGGCACGACACGAAGTTGATGCCCGACAGCTTTAGCAGGCGGAACAGCTTGTAGCAGTAGGCATTGTCATACGAGCCCATGGCCACGGTATGGCTGGCCGTCACCCGGGCCCCCATGCCCCGCACCCGGGCCTCTTCGGCCAGCACTTCAAGAAAACGTGATTGCGGGTCATCGGTCTCGTCGCAGTGCACGTCCACCAGGCAACCGGTACGCTCGGCCAGGTCCATCAGGAACTTCACCGACGACACGCCCTGGTCGCGGGTATTCTCGAAATGCGGAATGCCGCCGACCACATCGGCGCCGATGGCCACCGCTTCGGTCATCAGCGCCCGGCCGTTGGCGTACGACTCTATCCCCTCCTGCGGGAAGGCGACAATCTGCAAATCGACCAGTTCGCGCACTTCGTCACGCACTTCGACCATAGCCTTGAGCGCGGTGAGTTTCGGGTCGGTCACATCGACGTGGGTGCGCACATGCTGGATTCCGTGGTCCACCAGCATGCCGATGGTCTTTTTCGCACGGGCCTTGATGTCTTCATGGGTGGTGATTTCCTTGCGCTCGGCCCAGCATTCGATGCCTTCGAACAGGGTACCGCTCATGTTCCACCGGGGCTCGCCGGCAGTCAGTGTGGCGTCGAGGTGGATATGCGGTTCGACAAAGGGCGCCACCACCAGGTTTTGCCCTGCGTCCAGCTCATGGGCGGCAACGGGCGCCACCACCTCGGCCTTCGGCACGATGGCGGCAATGCGCTCGCCGTTCAGTTCGATGCGGAACAGGCCAGGCTTGCCGCGCAGCCGTGCGTTGATGATGTTCATGCTGTTACTCCTTGCCGTGGGCTTCGCTCATGCGCCATACCAGCATGGCGACCGAAGCATTCATGCGAAAAAGCGGGTCATCAATGGACTGCCCGCTCAGTTGTTCGATGCGCTGGATGCGCTGATTGATGGTGTTGCGGTGCAGCCCTAGCCGCTGTGCAGCCTTGATGCCGTTGCCGTTTTCCATGAGCAAGGCGTCGAGGGTGTGCACCAGAGCATTGGCCTGCTTGCGGCCAGGGGCGATCAACGGGCCAAGCGTACGGCTGACGAAATCGTCGATCAGCGAGCGGTCGACGATACCTTGCAGCAGGCGCAGCACGCCCAGTTCGCTGAAGTTGCAATAGCCGTTGGCTGGGCGCAGGTGCTGCGCGACGTCCAGGGCCTGACGCGCCTCGTTGAGGGCCTGACGATAGTGCGCGCAATCGTCGGCGACGCTCGACAAACCCATGTGCAAACTCAGTTCACCCGTCGTGGCCTGCAGCTGCCGGTAAAGCGCAGCCAACGTCTCAGGCAGATCGTGTGTATCGGCCAGCAGCAACACGAACAGATCACCCGGCAGCTGCGCGGTAACGCTGCCTGGCCGTTGGCGGCACCAGGCTTCGAGCTGGTCTTCCAGGGCCTGCCGGGTAGCTTGCCAGGTACGCTCGCCGTGGGCCAGCCCGTGGCGCTCGAACAAACCGTCCACGCCCGCCAGGCGCAAAGCCAGCAACCGACGCGGCTCGTCCAGTGCCAGCTGTAGATGCGTTGCGCGCTGCCGGGCAATCGCCAGGCTCGGGTAGTCGCCAGTGAGCAGCTGGCCAAGGATATCGTGATGCGAGCGGCGTACCTGGCTCATCTGCACCAACGCCGTGCCGATCAGGTGGGTAACCACCACCATCTTCAACGCGTAGGGCTGCTCGATCAACGGCATGCCAAGTTGCTCGGCTTGTGCGATGACAGACGCCGGGACGCTCTGGATAAAGCTGCCGCCGGTGAGGATCACCATGCCGGCGATGCCCACGGCGTCGCCATCTTCCAGCAGGCTCAACAGGTTGGCCTCGCCGCGCGGGTGGTTGATGCCGGTAACGAACACCAGTTCACCGCCCATTACCCATTCAGCGATGCCTTCGTTTTCCGCCACATACGGCCAGCGCACCCGCCGCTGAAGGTTACGTGCCCCGGCCAGCACACGCATCTCGTGCAGGCCAGGCAAATGCAGGATCTCGTCCAGCGCCAGGCTCACGGCTCCACACCTGCCTGGCCCGGCGCCCGGCGGCGTGCGCCCAGTTCGAGCATGACGATGTAGCACAGGGCCGAGGCGCCTATACCCACCAGCGGAGCGACCCAGGGCGAGGCGTACGCCAACACTGCGCCCACGGCATAGGCAAACAGCCCGGTGAAGTTGTAGCGTGGCAGGCTTGCGGTGCGCAGTGCCGGGTATTGGCCGCGGTGTCGGTACCAGAAGTCAGCCATGATCACCCCGCCCACCGGTGGAATGATCGACCCCAGCAGCACCAGGAACGGGATCAGCATTTCGTACATGCCACCAATCGCCAGCACAATGCCAACCCCGGCCGCCACCAGCGTTGCCGTGCGCCGGCGCTCACTGCGCAACAAATGGCAGGCGGCCGCCGACACGTTGTAGATGGTCGGCCCCTGAATGGTCCACAGGTTCAGGCACAGCATCACTACCGCCGCGAACGACAGGCCCTGCAGCATCATTACTTCGACAATATCGGCCTGTTGGTAAACCATCGCGCACCAGGCACCGGCCACCACCATCAGGCCGTTGCCAAGCAAGAATGCCACCACGCTGGCGATCACCGCCACCCGGCCGCTACGCGACAGCCGTGTCCAGTTGGTGGCTTGGGTGGCACCACTGGCGAAGGTGCCGAACACCATTGTCACTGCTGCGGAAAAGGTCATGGTCTCGTGCGGCACTACTGCAGCCAGGCCGGCAAAGCCACCGGCATCGCGGGTGGCGATGTACATCGACACCAACAGCAGCACGAACATCAATGGCACCGACACGCGCGACAGCACGTCCAGCCCCTTGAAGCCGATGATGGCAGTAATGCTGAAACCCAGCCCGAACAGCACCATCAACGGTAAACCGAAGCCTTCCGCCAACCCCAACAGCTTGACCAGCACGATGGCCACCGTGGCCGTACCCCAGGCGTACCAACCCAGTTCAGCGAAACCCAGCAGAAAGTCCGAGAGCCGGCTACCTGCCTCGCCGAAACAGAAACGCCCCATCAGTACGGTATTCAGCCCGCTGCGCGAAGCGATGAATGCCAACGCTGCGGCATACATCGCCAGCAGGCTGTTGCCGACGGTGGCCACCCACAACATGTCGACAAAATTGAAAGCCATGCCCAGCCTGCCGCCGGCGAACATCGTGCCGGTGAAAAAGGTAAAGCTGAACAAGACCATGGCAATCGGCAGCAGGCCCTTGCGGGCAGACTGCGGGGCTTCGCTGAGGGGATATTCGCTGGGTGAGCTCATTGCACGGGGGCTCCGGGTGATAGTTGGGAGCTGGAAGAGCAATATGCGGGCCGCTTTTTCGAGGGCCGAAACCCGGAATCAAATCGGGCAGGCAGCCCAGAAGGTGATGTGCACTGTGAACATTAAAGTCGCATTTCGGCGTTATGAAGGTGTGCTGAACGACTTATTTTGAGGCATTCATGCACCAAAGCGGGCTTGGGCTGGGTAGGATTCACCCAGTCGACCAAGCACTTTGGGGCTGCTGCGCAAGCCATCGCCGGCAAGCCGGGCGGCCCCGGGGGCTACGCCACCCCGTCCAGGCCCATCTGCCAGAAGTCTGCCTCCAGGCTGGATGCCTGGCCAAAGATCCCCACCAACTCGGCAAACCGCTGCTCGGTCATGCTCCGCGCTGCCAGCTCATCCAGGTGCTTGCGCGCTGCGGCCGCCACCCCTTGGTAGCCTTCACCGGCATACTCGCCAATCCACTCGCGGTACGGGTGATTGCTCAAATCGCCAATCCGATCGGCCAGGGTCCGGCCGATTTCGGCATAGCCGATCACGCAGGGTGCCAGGGCCACATGCAGCTCCAGCAGGTCGCCGGCAGCGCCGCAGTCCAGCACGTAGCGCGTGTACGCCACGGTGGCCTGGTGCTCCGGCGCGGCCTCGATATCGGCCTGGGTCAGCCCCCAGCGGGCGCACAGGCGCAAGTGCAGGTCGGTTTCATCCAGAATCGCCGCCAACCCGGCCTGCGCCGCGCGGATGTCGGCCGGGCGACGGCTCTTGTAGGCCGCCAGTGCCCAGGCGCGGGCGAACTGGATGAGGAACAGGTAATCCTGTACCAGGTAGGTCCGGAACGCTTCCTCGCTCAGCGTGCCCTCGCCCATCTGCCGCACAAAGTCATGGTCTACGTAGCTGTGCCACTGTTGGGTGGCTGCGGCCTTGAGGCGCTCGAAGATATCCATGCTCATTTGCCCTCCGGGTAGACGGCATCGAAGAAGGCCAGCTCCAGCGCAACGGTGCGCTGGTAGAAATCGCTCGCCAGTGCGGCTTCCCGCGGGCCGACACGGTCCAGCTCAGACTGCAGGAAGACAACAAAGGCCTGGAATGCCGGGTTGTCGTGCAGGGTGATCCACTCGGCATGGACAAAATTGTCCGGCATCGGCTTGGGTGCCTTGAGCGCCCAGTCGAGGTAAAGGCCTTCGGCAACGTTGAGCACTGCCAGCGCCGCTGCATAGGAGCGGGTCGCTGCCGCTTCACGCATGATCGCCTTGAACCCTGCGGTTGGCACGGTATCGGCGGGTGCGCTGCGTTGTGCGGGGCTCACGTCCAGGGCCTCGAAAGCACGCAGGAAGTAGGTGTTCTCATCGCTGGAAATCATCCCGGCAAAGCAGCCGAAGCGCAGACGCGCCTCGAACGTATCGGCGGTCGCGATGGCCGCACCCAGCAAGGTCAGGAAACTGTCGAGAAAGCGATGGTCCTGCACCAGGTAGTCGACCATGATCGGGTCCGGCAGGCTGCCGTCGCACAATTGGGTCACGAAACGGTGGCCAACGGCCGCCGACCAGGTCGGCTCGCTTTGGCGACGCAGGGACTGGCTGAAACGTTCGGTCATGTTGCTGTCCTTGATGTAGGTGACAGCGAGACCTTGGCAGTTGGCATGGGCGGGCCTCGCAGTGAGGCCGGCAAAAAGGCAGGTTACAAGCCCCATCCCTTCGCCGGCATGATCCGGAGCAGGTTCGAAGGGTCACCGCGCTGCTGCTTGCAGCGGTTTCTCAGCCCTTTGCCGGGCTCCCCTTGGTGGCGAACAGGTATACCCCAGCGGATCGAGGCTGTCACGCCCCCAATCCACCCAATCAGTGGGCATTGGGTCACCCGCTTGTGGGGATTTATACCCATTCTTGACGCTCCGTCATCTAGCGCACGCCAGGCGCCACAAGGATATGTTTAACAAAGCATTACTCGGATATCTGTTGGCACAGCCGTTGCTCAAGGCCTTTTATCGGGCAAAACGCCATTGATGGCTAGAAGCCATAAAGCCGCGAGCGAGGCACAAGGCAATGAAAACACCTGCCGTGATCCACCCTACCAGGCACGCATTCCAGCTATCTTCGGTCACTGCGCTGATGCTCAGCCTCGGACTGATCACGGCCATGGCCGCCCCCATGGACGACAACAGTCAGCCGCCGCCGACCGACTCATCGGCCTATACCGACCAGCCGGCTGACCCGACCCCGGCTTTGCTCAACCTGAACACTTTGCCAGAAGCCAACCAAGGCTCACTGGAGCTTATCAATGGCGTGTACGGTGACCGCAATACAGTGCGCACCGATAACGTGCTGCCGCCAGCCTTGCAAACCTCGGACAGGTACCCCACCAACGGCAAACCCAGCCCATTGTTCGGTGCGCAACCCTTCACGCAGCAACTGTTGTTGTTCGAAGAGTTCGGGCCAGAAAAACTGGACCCGACACTGCCGCGGCCCGACCTTGGCTTCCCAGTGCCCACCCTCGGCGCGGCACCCGCGCAAGACCCTAACGTAGTGGCCCGCAGCGGTCCTAACGGCACTGCGCTGGAGGCCTTCCTCAAACAACCTGGCCTATACCCCTTCCCGACCCAGTACTCCAATGTGCTGGACCGCAACCCCTGGAAGGCGCAGATCGAGATGTTCCTCAACCGCCAGCCGGTCGGTTCGCCTGCTGAAGGCCGGCCACCAGGAAAAGGCTGGTCGCACCAGCGCTGGAACGAGTTCTACCCGCAGGCGGCGTTCAAGACTGCCCAGGCCGGTGCGCGGATCAACCTCGGGCTGCGTGACCGCAAACAGCTGCACAACTATGCGGTTGGCGAGTTCGCCCCCGGCGGCCTGTATTACCAGACCTCCGACATCCCGACCACACTGGGCACCACCAAGGGCATCGACACGCGCTTTCACCCGAACATGCCCTTGCAGAACCACAAGTCGCTGTGGACATTCGACGGCACCTTCCCGGCCAAGCTGTTGATGGTGCGCTACGGCCAGCCGATCCTGATGCGCCATTACAACGCCCTGCCGATCGACCCCTCGGCCAACGGCGGCTTTGGTCTGCACACCCTCTCCACCCACGAGCACAACGGCCACTCCCCGGCCGAGAGCGATGGCTTTGCCAATGCCTACTTCTTCCCGGGCCAGTACTACGACTACCGTTGGCCAGTGCAACTGGCCGGGTATGACACCATCAACACCCGTGCCCAGGACCCGCGTGCCGCCTTCCCCTGCTCACCGGGCGAAACCCTGTTCGTCAATGACGCCACGCCGGGCCTTAAAACCTGCCAGAACGGCAGCATCAAGATCCGCGGTGACTGGCGTGAAACCATGAGCACGCACTGGTTCCACGACCACATGATGGATTTCACGGCGCAGAACGTCTACAAGGGCAACGCCGTGATGATGAACTACTACAGCGCCCTGGACCGCGGTAACGAAGCCCTGCAGGATGGCGTAAACCTGCGCTTCCCCAGCGGCTCGGGCATGCCGTGGGGCAACCGTGACTATGACGTCAACCTCATGATTGCCGACAAGGCCTGGGATGCCAACGGCCAGCTGTGGTTCAACCCGTTCAACACCGACGGCTTCCTCGGTGACCAGATACTGGTCAACTGGCAGTACCAGCCCAAGCTCAAGGTGCGGGCGCGCAGCTACCGCTTCCGTATCCTCAACGGCTCGGTATCGCGCTACTTCAAGTTTGCCGTGGTGCGGGAAATTGCCGGTACCAGCGGTGAGTTCAAAGGCCCCGCCGGCTCCAACCTGTCGTATGCCCGGGTGCCGTTCCACATGATCGCCAACGACGGCAACATCATGGAGCACGCCGTGCCATTCGACGGCACCATGGATCTCAACGGTGACGGCAACCTGCAGGACAACAACGGCATCCTGCCGCTCCAAGCCATCGCCGAGCGCTACGACATCATCATCAACTTTGCCAAGAACGGCATCAAGGCAGGCGACAAGCTGTACTTCGTCAACCTCCAGGAGCACCGCACCGGCAAGGGCCCGGAAGCTATCATTGCGCTGGCCGACGTGCTGTCGGGAAAATACAAGGCGGTGATCAAGCAGACCAGCAAAGGCCCGCAGTGGGACAACGGCGACCCCGCAGTCGGCAAGTTCTTGCAACTGCTGGTACAGCCTTATACCGGCCAGGACCTGAGCATGGACCCGGTGGCCTATGAGCCAGCCAAGCCAGGCAAGGCCGCAGGCCTGAAAATGCTACCGCTGCCAATTGACCGAAACTCCGCCGCCGACCTGGCCAAACTCAAGGATGCCCGCCATCGCGAGTTCATCTTTGGCCGCTCCGACGGCACCGACACCAAGCCGTGGACCATCAAGACCGATGGTGGCTTCGGCTATAGCATGGACCCACGACGCATCACTGCTGCACCGCAATTGGCCAATCAGTCTACTGACGGTGGTTTCAGCGGGGACGGCACCCTGGAAGTGTGGAAAATCATCAACGGCGGCGATGGCTGGAGCCACCCGGTGCACGTGCACTTCGAGGAAGGCGTGATTCTGAGCCGTGACGGCAAGGCGCCACCAGAATGGGAAAAATGGGCGCGCAAGGACGTGTACCGCATCGGGCCGGAGACCGAATCTTCGGAAGAAGTGGAAATGGCCATCCGCTTCCGCGAGTTCGCCGGTACCTACATGGAGCACTGCCACAACACCCAACATGAGGACTCGTCGATGCTGCTGCGCTGGGACGTTGAGCACCCGGGGCAGTTCCAGGTGATGCCGACCCCGCTGCCAGGATGGGATGGCGTGCGATACATGGCTTCGGTGGGCTTGCCGACCTTCCGTACCAAAGGCAATGACGACAATGACGACTCGGCCAACAAGCCCCCCGTCGCAGCCAATGACAGTGCAGCCACTACCGCTGGCAAGCCAATTACCCTGAACGTGCTGGCCAACGACACCGATCCGGACGGCAACGTACCGCTGACCGTGACCGGCCTCAGCCAGCCAGACTTCGGCCAGGGTTCAGTCAGCACGGGCGGCACCACGGTGGTTTATACCCCACCTGCCACGGTCACCACGCCGTTCACTGCCAGCTTCAACTACACGGTGCGTGATGCCAAAGGGGCCGAGTCGGTAACCCCGGCCACAGTCAGCATCGCCGTGAGTGCGGCGGCAGCGATTGACCAGATCCAGGTCACCAGTGCCACGGTGCAGGTGCGCAGCGGCAACCGCTTCACCTGGGATGTGCAAGGGACCACCACGGTGGCCACGGGCAACAGCATCACTGTGACTGTGGCAACTACCGGCGGCCCGGTCAGCCTGGGTAACGCGACGCTGACAGCTGCTACTACGGGTGCCCGTTGGCGGGTAACGGTGACCACCACCGGCTTCGGTCCGGCCACGCCGGCAACGGTCACGGTGAAATCGGCGCTGGGCCAGACGGTGACTGCACCAGTCAGATATCAGTGAGTGCACCGCTCCCACAGAAATCGCGCAGCCGCGAGCGCTGTGAAGGTTCTGTGGGAGCGGCCGTGCCCGCGAAGGGCTGCACACCATCGAGGACCCTATCATGCCTGGCTCATGGCGTTTCCTGCTGGTACTCGCGGTATTTGCCGCCAGCATCCCGTTCTGGCCACTGCAACCGCAAAAACCGGTCGCTGAAGCAAGCGCGAGCCCTTGGGGCGCCGACTACTTCCCCAACATCCCCCTGCTCACCCAAGACGGCGAGAAGGTGCGTTTCTTCGACGACCTTATCAAGGACAAGGTGGTCGCCATCAACTTCATCTTCACCGGCTGCACTGACTCCTGCCCGGTGGAAACCGCGCGGTTGCGCCAGGTGCAAAAGATTCTGGGTGACCGGGTCGGCAAGGACATATTCCTCTATTCCATCAGCATCGACCCCTACAACGACACCCCCGCCACCCTGAAGCGCTACGCCGAAAAATTCGGCATCGGCCCTGGCTGGACGCTGCTCACCGGCGAGCCCGACGACATCGAGCAATTGCGCCGTAGCCTGGGTTTGTGGATAGACGGCCTGGAAAACGGCCGCTCCAAAGACCACAACCTGAGCCTTATCATCGGCAACCAGGCCACCGGCCGCTGGATGAAGGCCTCGCCCTTCGAAAGCCCGTACATCCTCGCTGACCGGCTGGGCAACAGCTTGCACAACTGGAAGCAGGCCAGCGCCATGAACAATGATTATGCCCAGGCCCCCGAGATACGTTCGCCCAGCAGTGGCGAGCAGATTTTCCGTACGCGTTGTTCTTCCTGCCACACCTTGGGCAACACCGAGCCAGGCCAGCCAGGTATCGGCCCCGACCTGCTGGGCGTAACCCGCCAGCGTGACGCCAACTGGCTGACCCGCTGGCTGAAGGAGCCCGACCAGATGCTGGCCGAGAAAGACCCGCTGGCCATGCTGCTGTATGAGCAATATAACCGCCTGGCCATGCCCAACATGCGCCTGGGCGATGCCGAAGTCAGCGCATTGATGAGCTATATCGAGGAAGAAACCGCGCGCCTGCAAACACCTGTCGCGAATAGGGAAAACCCTTAAAGGCGATTAGCCATTAGTCATCAACCTGTCATCTCCTTGTCGTATTTTTTGAGCATCACCCAGGGTCGGGAACTGTCAGCAGTGATACGCCGTTCGCTTTCATCCGCCAGCCTCCTGCGACTGCTGATCCTGATGCTCTGTGCAGCCACCCTGGCCTTTCTCTGGGGGCTGCACATCACGCAGAAAGCCGCCGCCCGCCAGGACGCGCTGTCGGCCAAGGCCGCCGAGCACCTGAACCTGGCCAGCATCGTCGGTGAAAGCCTGCGCCAGCTGGTCGACCGCGCCCAGGCCGTTGGCCGGGTCACCCAGGACGACATGAAGGTGCTACGCCAGGGCAACTTCAGCCTGGCGCGGATACTGGCCGAGGACCCGGTGTTCAAGCGCATGAGCCTGTACGACCGGCAAGGCCGGCTGTTGTCAGCCAGCCATACCGACGAAGCTTCCGCACTGCCCGAGGACTGGTTACGCCAGCTGCAACTGCACGTTGCCCGCTATGGTTTCCAGCCCTTTCTGCCCAGCGTGCAGGCGCCGGACCAGCAGGCTACCCTGCCCAACTGGCGCCTGCCGTTTCTGCTGCCGTTGACCGACCTGCCAGGCCGCGAAATCGAAAACATCCTGGTGGTGCAGCTGGACATCGGCTACCTGGCGGTGCTGTGCCAGCATATCGACCTGGGCAGCAGCGGGCTGGTGCGCCTGCTGCAGGATGACGGGCTGGAGCGGCTGCGCATAGACACCAGCGGCGTAGTGGTGGCCGGCAACGGGTTGCAGCCTGAACTGCCGGATACCGGCAGCGACGCGGGCATGCTGACCCAATACGCGGCCGGCGACGCGTACCAGAGCCTGTACCGACATGTGCCAGAGCGCGGGTTCAGCATAGTGGTCAGCCAGCGCCAGGATGAAATCCTCGCCCCTTCGACCCTGGCCTATTCCCGGCAATTCTGGTTGAACCTGAGCATGACGCTGATGATCATCGCCAGCCTGCTGTGGACCTTGCGTCTGCTGCGCAAGCGGCAAGAGGCCTTCAGCGCCCTGGAGCATGCCCAGCAGGTCAACCAGCAGCTTATCGGCCGCCTTGAGGACGAACACCGGCGCAGCAGCCATGCCGCCGCCACCGACCACCTCAGCGGGCTGCACAACCGCCGCCAGTTCGTCGAGGTGGCCGGCCAGGCGCTGACCCGCCAGCGTGGCAAGCGCCGGTTGATGGCAATCCTGTTCATCGACATGGACCGCTTCAAGTCGATCAACGATTCGCTCGGGCACAAGATCGGCGACCTACTGCTCCAGGCCGTGGCCGGGCGCATCCAGCGTTTGCTGGAGCCCGGTGACGAGGCGTCGCGCTTTGGCGGCGACGAATTCGTGGTGTTGCTGGCGGGTGAGCGCAGCGAAGACCAGATCAATGCCTGGGTCCGTGAACTGGTCCAGCGCTTGTCGGCCACTTATGCCCTTGACGGCCAGGAGGTCAACACCAGCCCGAGTGTGGGCGTGAGCATCTGCCCACGCGACGGCCAGGACATTGATAGCCTGATCCGCAGTGCCGATGCCGCAATGTATTCGGCCAAGCAGGCCGGCCGGGCCCAGTACCGCTTCTTCGACCCCTCGCTGAACCTGGCCGACATCCAGGCCTTTACCCTTGAACAGGCGTTCGGCAGCGCCTTGGCCGAGCGCCAGTTCGTGCTGCACTACCAGCCGCAGATCCGCCTCGACACCCAGCAGGTACTGGGCTACGAAGCGCTGGTGCGCTGGGACCACCCCGAGTTCGGCCTGCTGTACCCGGACCGCTTCATCGACCTGGCAGAGCGCAGCGGCTTCATTGTCGATCTGGGCTGGGAGGTGTTGCGCCTGGCCTGTGAAGCCTTGGCGGGCTGGGACGTGCAGGGCCGGGAAACGCGGTTGGCCGTGAATGTATCCGCCCTGCAACTGCGCCAAGGCGACTTCGCCATGCGGCTGCTGAACGAACTGCAAAGGTATGCCATCGCCCCGCAGCGGCTGGAGCTGGAAATTACCGAAACCACCATCCTCGACCCCGAAGGTACGGCCGTGGAGCACCTGCATACCCTGCGCGGCGCCGGCCTGGGCATCAGCCTGGATGATTTCGGCCGTGGCTACGCCGGCTTCGCCCATCTGCATTCGCTGCCATTGAGCAAGCTGAAGATCGACCGCTCGCTGATCGCCCCGCTGTCCAACAGCCCTGATGACAGCCCGATCGTGTCCTCCACCATCATCCTGGCAAAGCGCCTGGGCCTGGAAGTGGTTGCCGAAGGCGTGGAAACCCGCGAACAGGTGGTGTGCCTGAAGCTTGCCGGTTGTGATATCGCCCAGGGCTACCACTTCAGCCGACCACTGTCGCCGGCGCAGTTGCGCGACTACCCGCCCTTCAATAGCGTCGAGGAGAAAGCATGCGTGTAATGCCAACCCTGGCGCTGACCCCAGCTGACGCTCCTACAGAGACCGCGCTGGCATGCAATATCCCTTGATTCGGTTTATCGTGTGCCCATCACCCACCGAACCCGCATCATGACCGATATCGAGCGCTACCTTCGCGCCGCCACCCGTGACAACACCCGGCGCAGCTACCAGGCTGCCATCGAGCACTTCGAAACCCACTGGGGCGGTTTTCTCCCGGCCACTGCCGAGAGCATTGCCCGCTACCTGGCCGACCACGCCGACCAGCATGCCGTCAGCACCCTGCGCCAGCGCCTGGCTGCGCTCAGCCAATGGCACGTCGCCCAAGGCTTCCCCGATCCGACCAAGGCGCCGCTGGTGCGCCAGGTGCTCCGCGGTATCCGCACCCTGCACCCGACACCGCCCAAGCAGGCAGCCCCGCTGTTGTTGCAGCACCTGCAAACTGCGGTGACCTGTTTTGAAGAGGAGGCCCGCCAGGCACGTGAACATCACGACCTGGCCGCCCTGCGCCGGGCCCGCCGTGACAGTGCGCTGCTGTTGCTGGGTTTCTGGCGTGGCTTTCGTGGTGATGAACTGGCGCGCCTGCGCATCGAACATATCAAGGCCGAAGCGGGTGTCGGTATCACATTGTTCCTGCCGCGCAGCAAGGGCGACCGAGAAGCCCTGGGCGTGCAACACCGCACCCCTGCTCTCAAGGCCTTGTGCCCGGTCACGGCCTACCTGCAATGGCTGGAGGTCGCCGGCATTGCCCATGGGCCGGTGTTCCGCAAGCTCGACCGCTGGGGCAACCTCGGTGACAGCGCGCTCAACAGCAACAGCCTGGTCGGGTTGCTGCGGCGCATGCTGGAGCGTGCCGGGGTACCGGCGGCGCTGTATACCGGCCACTCGCTACGGCGTGGCTTCGCCACCTGGGCAACCGCCAATGGCTGGGAACTGAAATCGCTGATGAGCTACGTGGGTTGGAAAGACGCCAAGTCGGCCTTGCGCTATATCGACTCGGCGCAGCGCTTTGGCGAATTGGCCGTTTTACCGGCCGGCCAGACGCAACGGCTTATTCCTTGAAGCCGTGCCGGGCAACGCCGCCAGTTTCCGGGCGGATGGCATACAGGTCGCCAGCATCGGGGTAATGGTGCAGCTCTTCCGGGCTCATGTCGAAGCGCGCGGTGCTGATGTACAAGGTGTTCAAGCCCGGCCCTCCAAAGCAGCAACTGGTGGGGCACGGTACCGGCATCAACACCTGGTCGGTCAGGTGGCCGTGGCGGTCGTAACGCAGCAGGCAGCTGCCATGGTACTGGCACACCCACAGCCCGCCTTCGCGGTCCAGCGCCAGGCCATCCGGCCGCCCCAGTTCAGCGGGGGTTTCGGCAAACAGCGTCACCGCACCCAGTCGGCCTTCGACGAGGTACTCGGCGCGGTAGATGGCGCGCGCCGCCGAATCGACGAAGTACACCGTATGGCCATCCTGCGACCAGGCAAGGCCGGTGGGCAAGGCCATGTCGTCGTGGATCACCTGGTCGTTCAACTGCCCGTCGAAGCGGAACAGCGCCCCGGTATTGCCGCTCAAGGCCTCGTCCATCAGCCCGGTAACGAAGCGTCCTTGCGGGTCGCAGGCGCCGTCGTTGAAGCGGTAGGTTGAACGCGGGTGGACAGATGCAGAATGCTGGAGCACCTTGCGCGCCGGCACATCGAAGATGGCCACGCTGGCATCTTCTGTGAAAATCAGGTTGCCCCGGTCGGTCAGCGCCAAGGCGCCAATGCGCGCGGCTGACGCGTAAACGCTGTGAACTTCGCCGTCCGGTGTCAGGCAGTTGATGCGCCCGCCAGAAATATCAACGAAGTACAATGCGCCGCTGCGCTCATCCCAGACCAGGCTTTCACCCAGGTCCGCGCGCGTGTTGGCGACTTTGACCGGCACGTAGTTGCATTCCTTGATGCGGTTCCAGCGCTCGGCCACTTCCGCCAGGTCGGCGGCCTGCACACGGCCCAGGTCCCGGGGGTAGCTGACGCCGCTGTTTTCGTTGAAGCGGGTGGCGGTGAACTGGCCGTTGCTGGCGCGCAAGATGTAGCCGGTGTCATGGCACAGCGCACTGGCCAGGTACAGCACGCCAGGCGTAACCCACTCGGGCTTCAGCTCTTCTGGCGGTTGGCTGATGCCCCACATGCGGGTCTTGGCCACCGGCGATATGGCATTGACCAGGATGCCGTGCTCCTGGCCCTCCATGCTCAGGGCGTTCATGATGCCGACCTGGGCCATCTTGCCGGCGGCATAGGCCACCAGCCCAGGCTGCGCATAGCGCTGGTACATGGCACGGTCCGAGGTGGTCAGCACTACCCGTGGCGCTGCGGAGCGCTTGAGGTGGGGCCAGGCATGCTTGGCCAGCCACACGGGCGCATGCACATTGATGCCCAGCGCGCGTTGCAGGAAGGCGGATTCATGATCTTCGATACGCTGGTAATCGACCCAGCCGGCATTGTGGATGAGGATATCCAGCGCGCCAAACTGCTCGATGGCCAGCTCGACCAGTTGCTTGCAGGCGCCCTCGTCCTCCAGTTGCCCGGCGTGCCCAACCACCGCAAAGCCTTTGCCACGCATGGCCGTCAGTGCGTGTTCGAGTGCCGAAGCGTCCTGCCCTTGCCCCGATCGGTCGGTGCCCAGGTCGCTGATGACGACCTGCGCGCCACGTTCGGCCAACGCCATGGCATAGGCCAGGCCCAGGCCTTGTGCGGCACCGGTGATGACCGCAACTTTATTGTGAAAAGGGTCTGTAACGGGCATTTCTGGCTACCTTCAATTCTCCTTTTTACGATATCAACAAACAAATCTATGACTTAATATTAAAAGCATGCACCTTTGATATCTCAGGGATATCACCGACGAGTAGCCACGCTGCAGGGATAGTGGATGATCGAAACACGTTTGCTCAGGCAGTTCATCGCTGTGGCCGAAGAATTGCACTTTCACAAGGCCGCCGAGCGCCTGCACATGGCGCAACCACCGCTGAGCCAGGCGATCAACCGCCTTGAAGAAAAACTGGGCTTCAGCCTGCTGCTGCGCAACAAGCGCGGGGTGCGCCTGACCGCAGCGGGTGCGGCGTTTCTGGACACGGCCTACCGCACGCTGGCTGAGCTGGAACAGGGGATCGAGTACGCCCGCAGTGTGTCTGCGGGGGGCAGCGGCAAGCTGACCATCACGGCCATTTCCATCGCCTATTACGACTCGCTGCTCAGCAGCTTGCGCCGTTTTCGCGAGACTTATCCGAACGTGCAGTTAACCATCCGCGAGATGCCATCCGCGTCACAGGCCAAGGCTTTGCTGGCCGGTGAGGCAGATATCGGCTTCATGCGCAGGCTGCCGCTGCCGGCTGGCACCCTTGACGCACGGTTGTTGCTTGATGAACAGATCGTCATGGCCTTGCCCGCCAGCCACGCGAAGGCGCAAGAGGGGGAAGTCGACCTGCGCGAGTTTGCCGATGAGGATTTCGTATTCACCCCGCAAGCCTTGGGTGGTGGCTATCACGCGCAGTTGCTTGCGCTGTGTGAGGCGGCGGGTTTTTACCCCCGGGTGGTGCAGGAAGCTGCGCAGATTCACACTTTGCTGGGCCTGGTAGCATGCGGTTTTGGCGTGGCCCTGGTGCCGGCCTCGTTCGTCGGTTCCACTGCGCGTGAGCGGGTGCAGTTTTGCCCGATCCGGCCGATCGATAAGCAACCCGCACCCGGGATCGGCCTGTACATGAAATGGAACCCCCAGAACGCTTCGCCAGCACTGGCCAACTTCATTGCCATGTTCGATTCCCAGCCCACCATCAGGTAACCCTGTGGGAGCGGGCACGCCCGCTCCCACAGGGTTCAGCGCAGGTCAGGTTCGCTTTGCAACGCGCCACAGCCGACCAATGTCACAAGCCCGCGCCTGCAGCAACTGCGCAGCATTGGCACAAGCCTGCTCCAGGCTCATCGGCCCGCTGGCCAACGCAAATGCAGCATCGACCCCATGGGCATACAACTGCTGATAACCCTCACCCAAGGTCCCGGCCAGCACCACCACCGGCACGCCATGACGCTTGGCTACCCGGGCCACACCCATCGGTGTCTTGCCACGCAGTGTCTGGGCATCGAAACGGCCTTCACCCGTCACCACCAGATCTGCCCCCTGCACCAATTCATCGAGGCCGGCCAGCTCGGCCACTACCTCCACCCCAGGGCGGAACTGTGCGCCCATGAAGGCCCGGGCAGCGAAGCCCATGCCACCGGCAGCGCCGCAACCTGGGTAGTCGCGCACATCCTTAGCCAGCACCTGTGCACAGATATCGGCAAAATGCCCCAGCGCCTGGTCCAGGGCCTGCACCTGCTGCGGGCTGGCCCCCTTCTGCGGGCCGAAGATCGCCGAAGCACCATTGGCGCCACACAGCGGGTTGTCGACGTCAGCCGCCACTTCAAATTGCACTTCGGCGAGCCGGGGGTCGAGGTCGCTGGCGTCGATGCGGGCCAGCTTGGCCAGGGCCAGGCCGCCCTCCTCCAGCGCTTGCCCGTCAGCGTCCAGCAGCCGCAGGCCAAGTGCGCGCAACATGCCGCTGCCGGCATCGTTGGTGGCGCTGCCACCGATGGCCAGTACTACCCGCTGCGCACCGGCGGCCAAGGCGGCTGCAATCAGCTCGCCTGTGCCCCAGGTGCTGCTGCGGCAAGCGTCGCGCTGGCCGGTCGGTACCAGTTGCAGGCCACTGGCCTGGGCCATTTCGATGATTGCCGTACGGCTTTGCGGCAACCAGCCCCATCCGGCCTCCACGCTCTGCCCCAGCGGCCCGCGCACGGTCTGGCGGCGCAATTCGCCGTGGCTGGCGGCAAGGATCGCCTCCATGGTGCCTTCGCCGCCGTCGGCCATCGGGCACTCGACAAGTTCAGCGTCCGGCCACGCCTCGCGCAGTCCCACGGCGATAGCGCGGGCGACACCGGCAGCGTCGAGGCTGTCCTTGAACGAGTCGGGGGCAATGACGATCTTCATGGCGATTCTCCTGTCCTGATGAGCGGCATGCTGACAGCTGTTCGCCAACGGGGCCTCGGTCAAATGCACAAAACGCCGGACGGGTTGTTTGGGCGGATGCCTTCGTAACTGCTTGCCGGCCTTGTAGGAGCAGCCTTGTGCTGCGAAGAGGCCCGCATGGCCGGAGCGGGTTTGTCGCCCTGACCGGCCCTTTCGCAGCACAAGGCTGCTCCTACGGGAATCGCGTCAATCTGCTGGCAACAGCTGCAACCCCAAGTACAAACTGAGCATTCCTTCCATGCGTAGCGGGTCGACCTCGCCCAGTTCGGCAATCCGCTCCAGGCGATAACGCAGGCTGTTGCGGTGGATGCCCAGGGCATCGGCACAGGCCTGGCTCTGGCCGTCATGGGCACACCAGGCGCGCAGGGTGGTGAGCAGCTGGCCGCTGTTGTCCCTGGCGCGAATGCGCTGCAGTGGCTCCAGCAGCTCATCCAGCGCATCATCATTGCGGTGACGCCACAGCAGCGCCGGCAGCCGGTAGCGCTGCAGGCTGAGCAAGCGTTCGGTAGGCAATACCTCGCGGCCATAAGCCAGCAAATCGCGTACCCGGCGGTAACCCCGGCGCAACTGCTCCAGGCTCTGCGCGGCACTGCCCAGGGCCAGCCGCTCCACGTCCCAGCCATGGCGTTGCAGGCGCTCCAGCAGGCGCGGCTCATCCAGTGCCACGCTGGCCGGCCGGCACCACAGCAATGACTGGCGGGCCGGGCTGACACACCAGCTGTCCGGATACCGGCTCATCAACCACGCCGACAACGCCTCGGCGGGTGGCCCCGAGGCCAGTTCGAACAGGCAAGGTACCCGCGGCAGCTGAGGCTTGAGGCCCAATTGCCGGGCTTCGTCGAGCAGCCGAGGTGAATCACCGCTGCCGCCCAGCAACAGCGCCAGCAAATCATCACAGCGCTGCCGTCGCCATTGCTGGTCGGCCTGTAGATGGCGCTGGGCCAACAGCATCTCGGCAGTCATGCGTACCAGCTCACCATAGGTGCGCACCTGCTGCGGGTCCCCGGTCAGGCCCAGTACACCCATCAACCGGCCATCGAGCATCAGTGGCAGGTTCACCCCAGGCTGCACACCCTTCAGGCACTTGGCCGCGTCAGTATCCAGTTCGACGATTCGGCCGTTGGCCAACACCAGTTGCGCCCCTTCGTGTCGGGTGTTGATGCGCTCCGGCTCGCCGCTGCCCAGGATCAAGCCCTGGCTGTCCATGACATTGACGTTGCACGGCAGAATGGCCATGGCCCGGTCAACGATATCCTGTGCCAGGTCATGGTCGAGTTCGAACATTGCGTGGTCCTTTAGGTGTTAGGCTTTTGGGCTCGGGCACAGCAGCCTGGGCCAAGCACTGTGCAAAAGCACAAAGACAGGCTAGCCGCAGTCCCCGAGACTCGTCAGGGCGAGCGCCGGAACAGGCGACGCGGCAAAAACCATAACAAAAGAGAACCCGATCATGGCACACAGCCCCGCCCCTGACCAAGGCTCGGACACCACCCGCAACGCGCTGTACCGGCGCATCACCCTGCGGCTGATTCCGTTCATTTTCATCTGCTACCTGTTCAACTACCTGGACCGCGTCAACGTCGGCTTTGCCAAGCTGCAAATGCTCGACGCCCTGAAATTCAGCGAAACGGTGTACGGCCTTGGTGCCGGCATCTTCTTCATCGGTTACGTGCTCTGCGGCCTGCCGAGCAACCTGGCACTCAACCGCTTCGGCCCGCGGCGCTGGATTGCGCTGATGATGATTGCCTGGGGCAGCCTGTCCACCTGCCTGCTGTTCGTCACAACCCCCACCGAGTTCTACGCCCTGCGGCTGCTTACCGGCGCTGCCGAAGCCGGCTTCTTCCCGGGCGTGGTGCTGTACCTTTCGCGCTGGTTCCCGGCCGCCCGTCGCGGCCGCATCATGGCCCTGTTCATGTCGGCAATCCCGGTGTCGGGCCTGCTCGGCGGGCCGTTCTCCGGCTGGATCCTCCAGCACTTTGCCGCCGGCCAGCACGGCCTGGCCGGCTGGCAATGGATGTTCCTGATCCAGGGCCTGCCCACCGTTGCCTTGGGTGTGCTGGCGGTGTTCCTGCTCAGCGACGGTTACCAGAAAGCCGCCTGGCTGAGCCCGGCCGAGCGCCAGCTGATCGCCAACGACCTCGAAGCCGACGCTGCGGGCAAGCCGAAAACCACGGGCGATGGCGTGCTCGCCGTGTTGACCAACCCGCTTATCTGGACCTTTGGCTTCATCTACTTCTGCATCCAGAGTGGCGTGTACGCGATCAACTTCTGGTTGCCGTCGATCATCAAGAACATGGGCTTCGACAATCCATTGCTGATCGGCTGGCTCAGCGCCATCCCGTACCTGCTGGCCGGTGTGTTCATGATCCTTTGCGGCCGCTCGGCAGACCTGCGCAACGAGCGCCGCTGGCACCTTGTGGTGCCGATGCTGATGGGCGCCGTTGGCCTGCTGATTGCGGTGAACTTCGCCGGCAACCCAGCCATTGCCATTCTGGGCCTGTCGATCGCCACCATGGGCGCGCTGACCGGGCTGCCGATGTTCTGGCCGATGCCAACCGCCCTGCTCAGCGCCGGTACAGCAGTTGCCGGGCTGGCGATCATCAACTCCGTGGGCCAGATGGCCGGTTTCCTCAGCCCGTACCTGGTGGGGTTCATCAAGGACCAGACCGGTTCCACCGATGCCGCGCTGTATTCGCTGGCGGCGTTGATCGTGCTGGGTAGCCTGGTCGCCCTGCGTGTCACGCGGTCGGGTGCGCTGAGTTCTGCACGCGCCAGTTGAGCCTGTTTGCGGGTAAACCCGCTCCCACAGGCATGCCACAGCCTTCGAGGCTGTGGTGATCCTGTGGGAGCGGTTTCACCCGCGAAGAGGCCCGCCAGGCCACCCTACATTTCCCTCCTCCACCGATCGTCGGTTCAACGCATCCCCTCCCTACCCCAGGCGTCAAATGGTTCCAAAGGCCCCTTTGGAGAACCCCATGACCCAGCACGCCGTGGCCCGTCTGGCCCAGCTCGACGAGCACCGCCCCTTGCGCGTCCAGGCCGGCAATGAAGAGCTCATCCTCATTCGCCAGGGCGAACAGGTGCATGCCTACCAGGGCAACTGCCCCCACGCAGGTGCCCCACTGGATGAAGGCCTGGTCTGCGGCGGCCTGCTGGTTTGCCCTTGGCACAAGGCTGCATTCGCCGTCGATGACGGTGTGGTCTGCGAACCCCCTGCGCTGGCTGACCTGCGCCGCTACAAGGCCTGGGTGAAGGACGATGAAATCTGGGTCGACGACCAACCGCTGCCCGCCATCGAACCACCCAGGCACAGCGATGCCCGCTGCTTCGTTGTGGTCGGCGCTGGTGCGGCCGGCAGCGCCGCGGTAGCCACCTTGCTGGCCCATGGCTTCGCTGGCCGGCTGGTGTGGATCGAACAGGAGCGCCAGCCGGCCTACGACCGCACCGCGCTGAGCAAATTCGTGATTGCAGGGCAGATGACGCCCGATGAAGTACCGGCGTTGCTCGAAGCCGACGCCCTGCGCAAGGGCCAGTTGGAGCGCAAGCACGGCAAGGTGCGCACCTTGAACAGCCAGAAACGCCAAATTACGCTGGTCGATGGCCAGCAGATCGGTTACGACGCCTGCCTGCTGGCCAGCGGCGGCAAGGCACTACGCCCTGATATCCCCGGCGCCGACTTGCCCGGCGTGTTCACCTTGCGCTCGCGGGAGGATGCCGCACAGCTGCTCGACGCAGCCGAACCCGGCCAGCCGGCGGTGATCGTAGGTGACGGCTTCATCGGCCTGGAGGCGGCCTCGGCCCTGCGCAGGTACGGCGTTCAGGTGCACGTGGTGACTCGCCATGAAGTCCCGCTTGCCAAGCAGTTAGGTGATCGCATCGGGCGCAGTATCCGCGAACTGCATGAGCGTAAAGGGGTTACCTTCCATGGCCCTACGCAAGTCCAGCGGTTTGAAGGCCGGGACAAGGTCGAAGCGGTGCTGCTGGCCAACGGTGAACGCCTGGAGACGCCACTGGTATTGCTTGGCACCGGTGTGATACCGGCCACCGCTTTCCTGCAGGGCGTGCAGTTGAACGAGGACAAGTCGCTGCGGGTCGATGCAGAAATGCGCGCCGCTGACGGTTTGTGGGCTGCAGGTGACATCGCCACGTTCCCGCTCTCGGGTCGCCCTGTACGCATCGAGCACTGGCGCCTGGCCCAGCAACACGGGGTGATCGCCGCCGCCAACATGCTCGGCGAGCAGCGCCGCTACGCCGATGTGCCATTCTTCTGGACCTACCAGCACGGCCGCACCTATGAAGTGCTCGGCCACGCACGGGAGTGGAACCGGATCGAATTTGTCGGTGAGCCGGAAAAAGGCGATTTCATTGCCTTTCAGTGTGTGGGTGAACAGGTCGAGGCCGTCATCGCCAAAGGTTACTCCGATGCCATGGCGGCGCTGTCGCAGCGCCTGAAACGCCCATTGAACCTGCAGGAGGCGATCGCGCTGCTTGGCTGACAGCCGCCTTTAAAAGCGCCCCGGTTGTGTGTAAAACAGGTGGATCAGCCGACTGCAAAAGGACCAACGCGCATGATCTACCGCCCCCTCGGCCACAGTGGCCTGCAGGTTTCCGCCCTTACCCTGGGCAGCATGATGTTCGGCGAGCAGACCAGCACCGAGGACGCCCTGCGCATCATCGACAAGGCCTGGGACCAGGGCATCAACTTCATCGACACCGCCGACGTGTACAACGCCGGGCGCTCGGAAGAAATCGTCGGAGAAGCAGTGGCGCGCCATCGCCAGGACTGGATCGTTGCCAGCAAGGTCGGCTTCGGCCTGGCCGACGGCCTGCCGAACCGCAGCGGGCTGTCACGCAAGCACATCTTCAACGCGCTGGAAGCCACCCTGACGCGCATGGGCATGGACTATCTGGATATCTACTACCTGCACCGCGAAGACCACAAGGTGCCGCTGGAAGAGACCGTACAGGCCATTGGCGACCTGCTGCGCCAGGGCAAGATCCGCTACTGGGGCGTGTCCAACTTCCGTGGCTGGCGCATTGCCGAGGTCTGCCACGTTGCCGAGCGACTGGGTGTGCCCAAGCCGGTGGTCAGTCAGCCGCTGTACAACATCGTCAACCGCCAGGCCGAACCGGAGCAGCTCGCTGCAGCCGCCGCACACGGTCTGGGCGTGGTGCCATTCAGCCCATTGGCCCGGGGCGTACTCAGTGGCAAGTATGCGCCGGGTGCCGTGCCCGATGCCGGCAGCCGCGCCGGGCGCCAGGACAAGCGCATCATGGAGGTGGAGTGGCGCCAGGAGTCGTTGGCCATCGCCCGGCAGATCCAGGCTTATGTAGAGGCAAAGGGTATAGGCATTGTCGAGTTTGCCATTGCCTGGGTGTTGAACAACCAGTGGGTGAGTTCGGCGATTGTCGGGCCGCGTACCGAGGAACAGTGGGATACCTATGGTGGTGCATTGGCGGTGAAGATCACGGCGGAGGATGAAGCGTTCATCGATTCGCTGGTGACGCCGGGGCATGCGTCCACGCCGGGGTTCAATGATGTGGCCCACTATGTGAGCGGGCGGTTGGCCCGTAGCTGAATATCCCGTACCGGCCTTTTCGCGGGTAAACCTGCGATGGTTTCAAGGCGACCACAAGCCCTGTAGGAGCAGCCTTGTGCTGCGAAGAGGCCATTGCAGCTGAAGACAATCTTTAGCCTTACCGGCCTCTTCGCAGCACAAGGCTGCTCCTACAGGGCCGGTACTGACAACGCCATTGGGGAGCCCTGCGCCGGGCTTCCGGTCCCCCCTTTCCCCAATCATCTCGGTATCGTGCGCACCATTGGTTTTCACCTTTGGAGCTGCAATGAAACTCTTCCAACCCCTGCAAATCGGCCCGCTCACCTTGGCCAATCGGGTGTTCATGGCCCCCCTCACCCGCCTGCGCAGCCTCGAGCCGGGCGATGTGCCAACCCCCATGATGGCCGAGTATTACCGCCAGCGTGCCAGCGCCGGGCTGATCATCACCGAAGCCACCCAGATCTCCTTCCAGGCCAAGGGCTATTCCGGCTCGCCCGGTATTCATAGCGCCGAGCAGATTGCCGCCTGGAGGCACATCAACGAAGGCATTCATGCCGAAGGTGGCCACAGCGCCGTGCAGGTGTGGCACACCGGCCGGGTGTCGCACACCTCGTTGCAACCTGGCGGCGAAGCGCCTGTGGCGCCCTCGGCGCTGCCGGCCGGCGCACGTACCACCCTGCGTGACGAGCAAGGCAACCTGGTACGTGTAGAAACCTCCGCACCGCGCGCCCTGAACGAGAACGAAATTGCAGGCATCGTCGCCGACTTCGGCCAGGCAGCGGTGAACGCCCGAGAAGCCGGCTTCGACTTCATCGAACTGCACGCTGCCCACGGGTATTTGCTGCACCAGTTCCTTACCCCGAGCGCCAACCAGCGCGAGGACCGCTACGGCGGTAGCGTCGAAAACCGGGCGCGCATCGTGCTTGAAGCAGTGGACGCGGCAATTGCCAACTGGAATGCCGAGCGCGTGGGTATCCGCGTGTTCCCGCTGGGCGGGTTCAATGGCGTGGACAATGGCGAAGACCAGGAGGCCGCAGGGCTATACCTGATCCGCGAACTGGCCAAGCGCAACCTCGCCTACCTGCACCTGTCCGAGCCGGACTGGGCCGGCGGCAAGCCGCTGCGTGACGAGTTCCGCCAGGCGATCCGCGCTGCCTATCCGGGGGTTATCATTGCTGCGGGTGCCTACACCGCCGAGAAAGGCGAAGACTTGATTGGGCGCGGTTTGATCGATGCCGTAGCATTCGGGCGCAGCTACATTGCCAACCCGGACCTGGTACAGCGGCTGCGGGTGCAGGCGCCTCTGAACGAACATCGGGCACAGTTCGACTACGCCAATGGGCCCGAAGGCTATACAGATTATCCGTTTCTGCACCAGGCCATGGGCGCTGGTGAAGCTTGGGCTCACCGATAATCAGGGTATTCACCGGATACAGACGGCCATCCTGCCCCTGGATCTGAAAGACAAAAAACGGAGCCCTCCAAGGGCTCCGTTTTCCAGTGGCCGGGCACGCCTTAGCGTACCAGTCACTCAGGCATCTTACTCGGCGCGCACTTGCGCAGCCTGCATGCCCTTCTGGCCCTTTTCGGCAACGAAAGACACTCTCTGGCCTTCTTTCAGCGACTTGAAGCCGTCCGATTCAATGGCTTTGAAGTGGACGAAAAGGTCGTCGCCACCGCCTTCGGGAGTGATGAAACCGAACCCCTTCTCATCGTTGAACCACTTGACCGTTCCTGATTGTCTGTTGGACATACTCTAAATCCTCTAATGCTGGCTGGTGCGTTTACGTGGGTAGCTGAGCCGCCAGTCGATCGACTGGCATCTTCACACTCCATCTTGGGCGATATGAAGCCAACTAGCCACTCACACTTTTACCAGTACACAAAAAATTCGCCGATGCCAGCGATAAACCCAGATACAGGCTCGGCATGGGGGCCTGATAATCCCCAATCAGTGCTCCCAAGGCCCGCCCGATTCCCAGCTGGCGACCAACAAGTCGATGAAACCGCGTACCCGAGGGGACAGGTGGCGCTTGCTCGGGTACACGATGCGAATCGGGTCCGCCGGTGGCCGGTAGGCGTGCAGTACTTCCACCAGGGCGCCAGCGCGCAGGTCGTCACCGGTGATGTAGGTGGGCAGGTGAATCAGCCCGAAGCCGGCCCGGGCGCCGTCGAGCATCGCCTCTGAGCTGTCGATGTTCAACCGGCCAGGGTCTTCGCACAAGTGCAGGCCTGCTTCAGTGTCAAAGCGCCAAGGCATGGCTTTTTCGCCCGCGAGGAAGGCGATCTTGTCGTGACCATAAAGGTCGGCAGGCACCAAGGGAATACCTCGCGCTTCGAGGTACGCGGGTGAAGCGCAGGTGACAAACTGCTGCCAGGCCACCGTGCGGGTCAACAGCTGCGAGTCTTCCTTGGGTGCGCCAATACGCACCGCAACGTCTACGCCCTCCTCGACCAGGTCGACAAAGCGGTCTGTGAAGCGGATGTCTGCGCGCAGTTCCGGCCACTGTTTGAGGTACTGGTCCAGCACCGGCAGCACATGGCGCTGGCCGAGCGACAGCGGCGCAGTCAGGCGCAAGGTACCGGTGGGCTGGCCGCGGCGCTGGGCCATGGCGCTTTCCACCTCGTCCAGGTCATCCAGTATCTGTCGCCAGCGTTCGAATGCCACGAGGCCTTCATCGGTCAGGCTCAGCTTGCGCGTGGTGCGATTGAGCAAACGCACCGCCATGCGGGCCTCCAGCCGAGCAACGCTCTTGCCCACCGCCGACCGGGTCAGGCCCAGGCTTGCGGCGGCGGCAGTGAAGCTGCCGGCCTTGGCGGCGCTGACGAAGGCGGCGATATCGCCGAAGCGGTTGGGTTCCATGGACGGTTCCTAAGTGTGATGCGGCCGGTTTAGATGGGTCTGGATCTGTGAATTGCAAGCGCCGGGAACGGCAAGCCTCACGACAAGCCTTTGATCACAAGCAGATGCACGGGATAGAACAGGTATCCCCACCGCCCTACCGCAGGTACCCGCCAAGCATCATGACGCAACAACAGCCACCCGACAGGGACTGCCAGCGCAGCTGCGACCAGCGTCAGTAGGGTAATGGGGGCCAGAAAGTGCTCGCGCAGCCAGTTGTTGGTCAGGTTGCCACCAATGGCCATCAGGCAGGGTAGCAACCAGGCCAATCCGCCCTGCCTGCGTGCCACCAGCCAGGCGCCAGGTAGCAACACCCCCGCCAGCCCGTACATCAATTGATCACTGAACAACCACCCCGCCAGCAGGCCTGCAAGGCCAAGCACGCGCGCCGACCGCAATGGGTGGTGCGCACCCCAGGCAACCAGCAACCCCAGCACCAGTGTCGGCATTACACTGAACGTCTGCGAACCACTGTCCAGCCAACGATAGGCAGGCTCCGAGAGCACCGCGAACAGCAGCATCAGCGACAGATAGCGCAGATTGGCGCGGGTATGGAACAGCTCTGCCCTGGCGCGCCCCACATTCACCGCAATGGCCAGGCAAAACAGCGGAAACGCCAGCCGGCCGAGCACGAACAAACCATCGGCCTCAGGCCATATGAAGCGCAGGTGGTCGGCAACCATGGTCAGCATCGCTGTCCATTTGACCAGGTCCAGCCCGGCCGAACGCATGCCTCAGTGCCCGCGCTCGACCGCACCTGCCCCCAGGTACCGGTCGGTCCAGGCAGCCAGGGGCAAAGGTGGCTGCTGGTCGACGATACGACGCCAGATCAGCACCAGGTCATTGCCGTTGAACATTGACCCGGGCCCGGCGCCGTCCCACACCGAAGGCACATCGGCAATCCAGTGGCCCTGGGTGTCGCGGTGCGCCATGTTGAAACGGAAGGTGTAGTTGCCCGGGATGCCCATGCGCAGGTCGGTTACCACCAGCGCATCGCCTATCTGGTCATACCGCAGCCAGTCGCCGGTGAACCAGCGCAAGCGCTGGTGCAAAGGGTCGCCTGCCAGCGCGTTTGCCAGTTCCAGGTTACGCGGCAAGCGTTGCATTTCCGGCGCCTGCCGGTCGAACCCGCTGCTGATGCCTTCGTAGTAGTCGCCATTTTGGGTCTTGGCCATTACCCGCCAGACCAGGCTGTTGAATGCGATCGGCACGGCGCGAACCTCGCTCACGACGTTGCCTTGCTGGTCCAGTGCCGCCTGGAAGCGTTGCTCGGCTGCCATACGCCCGGCAAGGCCGAAACCCAGGTAAGCGGTACTGAACACCAGTGCAAGGGTCAACAGGCGTGTAGCCCGGCCGGTAACGCCCTTGATGCTTGTGTAGATGACTGCCGCCAGCAGTGGCAAGGTATAGACCGGATCAATAATGAACACTGCGGCCCAGCTTTGGGGGGTGGGTTGCAGTGGCCAGAACAGTTGCGTGCCATACACCGTAAAGGCATCCAGCAACGGGTGGGTGATGAGTACCAGCCAGAAGGCAAGGAACAGCCTGGGCAAGGTGTAGCCTTTGCCGGGCCAGCATTTATTGACCCCCCAGGCCAGCAGCAAAGCCAGCCCGGTGAGCACGAACAGCGAGTGCGAGAAGCCGCGATGGTAGGTCATCTGCGACACAGGGTCCGCATAGCGGATGATCACATCAAGGTCGGGCAGCGTGCCCAGGGCGGCGCCATACAACAGCGAGCGGCGGCCCTGGATGCGGCCAAGTACGGTGCCTTGCAGGGCAGCGCCGAGTACGGCCTGGGTAATGGAGTCCACGGGTAGCATCCCGGAAAGGTGGTTCCTGAAAGCTACCCTCAACCTGTGCCGATACGCAATTCCCGTGTAGGAGCGGCGAAATGCTCGTGATTTTGTGTATACCTTTCAGAACAACTGCCAGGTGTACACCAGGGTCAGCCGGTTCTCGTCGATATCGCTGCGGTAATTGGAACGTGCCATGGCGTTTCTCACCCGAATCCCCAGCCCTTTCAGTAGCCCGCTCTGTACCGCATAACCGATGTCCAGGTCGCGCTCGCGATCACGGCCTTCATAGCCCAGCCCGGTATCGACATTGTTGCCGGTGATGTAGCGCACGGTCGCCACCAGGCCTGGCACGCCCATGGCGGCGAAGTTGTAGTCGTAGCGCACCTGGTACGAGCGTTCGTCGGTGTAAGCGAATTCATAGGTCGGCACCTCGTTACCCAGCGGCGAAATATTGGCGAACACCCGTGGGAACGGGCTGTCGCCATAGATGCCCTGGTAGCCAGCATGGAAGCTGTGCCCGCCATGCCGGGCGGTGAACATCGAGAAGAACGCCTGGTTGTCGATGTTGCCCAGCAACGCCTCGCCATCCTCACGCGCGGTGAAGTAGCCCAGATTGGCACTGAGCACCCAGTCCCCCACAGGCTTGCTGTGCTTGAGGCCGACAAAGCCCTGTTCGTAGATATCCTCCAGTTGCCCGTACCACAGGCTGACGCTGCTCTGGTTGGCATTGAACGCATAGTCCCCGCCCACGTAGTTGAAGGCATCGCTCTCGGCCTGGCGCATCGGCACATGGCCGAGCATTGCGTTCATCTTGCCGTCGCCGCCTTCGTTGCGCAGGTGGGTGCTTTTCAGATGCCCGGCCTGCACGGTCAGCCCGTCAATTTCAGACGAGCTCACGCTGGCGCCCTGGTAGGTCGGCGGCAGCAGGCGGATGTCGCTGAAGGTCAGCACTGGCAGGTTCGGTTGCAGTTCACCGACGCGCAGTTCGGTCTTCGACAGGCGGGCCTTGAAGGTGGGCGCAAGGCGGCTGTACTCGTCGGCAGCACGGCCGTCGCCATGCACCGGCAGCAGGCCGGTGTTGGTGCGGTCGGGGCTGCTGTCGAGCTTGATGCCCAGCAGGCCCAGGGCGTCCACGCCAAAGCCCACCGTACCGGGCGTGTAACCGGACTTGAAGTCGAGGATGAAGCCCTGCGCCCACTCCTCGGCCTTGGACTGCTTGTTGGCCCCGACAATGTCGGAGAAATCGCGGCTGAAGTAATAGTTGCGGGCGCTCAGGGTGGCCTTCGAATCCTCGAAGAAACCGCCTTCGGCGGCCAGTAATGGTTGGCTGAGCAAAGTCAGGCCCAGGGCTACGCAAGGGGTGTTGTTCATTCCGAAGCTCTCTTGATCTTGTTTTTATGGATAAAGCGTTGGGAACACGGCGGTTCATGGGGTGCGGCGCAGCACCTCCCCGGCACGCGGCTGGCGCAGCCTGAGCAGTGCATGGGCCAGCAGGCCGAACAGCAGCCCCCAGAACGCTGCCGACAGGCCAAGGAAGGCCACCCCCGAAGCGGTGACCAGGAAGGTGAACAGGCCTGCATCGCGCTCGGCCGGTTCTGCCAGGCTGCGGGCCAGCGCCTCGCTGATGGCGCCGTACAGGGCCAGCCCGGCCAGGGCCGCGATCAGTGCGGCGGGAAAGGCTGCGAACAGCGACATCAACGTGGCACCGGCTATGCCCAGCAACAGGTACAGCGTGCTGCCAGCCACTGCCGCCACATAGCGCCGTCGTGGGTTTTCGTGGGCCTCATGGCCCGTGCACAGGCTGGCGGTAACCGCCGCCAGGTTCAGCCCGTGGCAGCCGAATGGCGCCAGGACGGCACCGGCCAGGGCACTGGCGCTGATCAACGGGCTGGCCGGTGTGGCGTAACCCGCATTGCGCAGCACCGCCATGCCCGGCATGAACTGCCCGGTCAGCGCCACCAGCACCATCGGCAGCGCCAGGCTGAATACCGCTGGCAGGCTGAACTGAGGGGTGATCCACTGCGGTGAAGCCAGTTCCAGCACCAGCGCCTCGCTACGGAACGCACCGCTGGCCACGGTCACCAGGGCGCCCACGCACAGCACCGCAGCCACTGCGTAACGGGGCTGAACCCGGCGCATCAGCACGTAGGTGACGAACATCGCCAGTACCAGCAACGGCTGCACTGGCAAGGCGCGGAACACTTCGATACCAAAACCGAACAGGATGCCAGCCTGCATGCCAGCGGCGATGGACCCCGGCAAGCGCGCGATGATGCGGTCGAAGGCCCCGCTGATGCCGATCAGCAGCAGGACCAGGTTGGCCACCAGATAGGCACCTACGGCCTGTTCCAGGCCGAGTTGCGGCAAGGCAGTGACCAGCAGCGCGGAGCCTGGGATCGACCAGGCGATCACTACCGGCACGCGGTAGCGCAAACTGAGCAGCGCACCAAGCACGGCACTGCCCATGGACACGGCCCAGACCCAGGATGACAACTGCTGGTGCGACAGCCCGGCCGCTTCGGCAGCGTGGAAAATGATCACCAGCGGGCCGGCGTAGGAGATCATCGTGGCGATGCAGCCCGCGACAATGGCGGACAGTGAGCTGTCCTTGATCAGGGTTTTCATGGCGCATCCCGCAAGGCAGTGGCCGGTCTTTGTGGCTGGCTCTTGTTCTTTTCGGGTCATGCCTGCGCCGCGATGGCCGGGGCTTGCCGACGGCCGCTGGCCAGGTGCACGGCCATGGCCAGGGCGGCAATCGCGCCTGGGATGGCGAAGGCGATGAAGTTGAGTTGCAGGGGCAGGTTGATGCCCATCAGTGCGCCGCCCAGCAAGGGGCCGACGATGGCGCCGTTGCGGCCGATACCCGAGGCCCAGCCAAGCCCCGTGGAACGCACCGACAGCCCATACATTTGCGCGGCGCCGGCATACAGCAGGATCTGCGTACCAATGGTGGTGGCGCCGGCAATGAAGATCAGCAGGTACAGCACCGGCATCGGGCTATTGACGCCCAGCAAGCTGATCGACAGCGCGGCGGCAATGAAGAACGCCACCTTTACCTTGACCAGGTTGTAGCGATCACCCAGCCAGCCGCCGAGGATGGCCCCAGCCATGCCGCCGAAGTTCAACGCCAGCAGGAACGACAGGCTGGAACCCAGGCTGTAGCCAGCGTTGGCCATCAGTTTTGGCAGCCAGGAGCTGAGTGCATAAACCATCAGCAGGCAGCAGAAGAACGCCAGCCAAAGTGCCAGGGTGCGGATGGCGAGGCCGTTGCGGAACAGCTCCAGCACTGACGCCCCGCCACCTGCTTTACGGTCAGCCGCCTGCAGCACGTCATCGGCCTGCACGTCGCAGTGCGGGTCGAGTCGTTTGAGCAACGCCCGCGCTTCCTCGGTACGCCCCTTGCGCACCAGAAAACCAATGGACTCTGGCAGGTAGTAGAGGATCACCGGCAACAGCAGCAGTGGTACAGCAGCGGCGAAGAACATCGACTCCCAACCGAAGCGCGGCAGCATGAAGATGCCAACGCCCGCCGAAAGCATGCCGCCCACCGAATAACCGCTGAACATGATCGCCACCAGCGTGCTGCGCAAGCGCTTGGGGGCGTACTCGTTCATCAGTGCCACGGCGTTGGGCATCAGGCCACCACAGCCCAGGCCAGCGATGAAGCGGTAGATGCCAAACTCGCTCGGGCTGCTGGCAAACCCATTGAAGATGGTCGCCACCGAGAACAAGGCGAAACAGATGGCAATGCCCTTCTTGCGCCCGATGCGGTCGGCCAGGCTGCCGAATGCCAGGGCGCCGAACATCATGCCGAACAGCGCGTAACTGCCCAGCGCGCCGGCCTGCAACGGGGTCAGGCCCCACTCTTTCATGATGACCGGCAGTACCACGCCGTAGATGAACAGGTCATAGCCGTCGAAGATCAACAACAGGCCGCACCAGGCCATGACCATCCAGTGAAACGGGGTAAAGCGCGCGTTATCGATGATCGGGTGTACGTCAAGGGTTCGCATGGCATCTGTCGCTCTTGTTTTTGTTGTGATGGAAAGCTCTTGCCTTGGGGTGTTGCTCAGCCGAGGTCGCCGCCACCTACCGGCAGGGTCACGCCGGTGATGTAAGAGGCCTCGTCGGAAGCGAGGAACAGGATCGCCCCCACCTGCTCGTCGATGCTGCCGTAGCGGTGCATCAGGCTGCTGTCGAGGGTCTGGTCGACGATCTGCTGGTACCAGTGTTTTTCCTGTTCGCTTTGCTCGGCGCTGTTGCGTGGCACGCGCCGGGGTGGCGCTTCGGTGCCGCCGGGCGCAGTGGCGTTGACGCGGATGCCGCGCCCTGCAGTTTCGAAGGCCAGGCAGGCGGTAAGCGCGTTGACGCCGCCCTTGGCTGCGCCATAAGGCACCCGGTTGACGCCACGGGTGGCGATGGAAGAAACGTTGACGATGGCGCCGCTGCCGCGCTCAAGCATGTACGGCAGCGCGGCATGGCAGCACCACAGGGTGGGGAACAGCGAACGGCGCACTTCGGCCTCGATCTGCTCGACTTCGTAGTGCTCGAAAGGCTTGGCCCAGATGGTGCCGCCGACGTTGTTCACCAAGATGTCGAGGCGGCCGAAGGTTTCCACCGCACTGGCCATGACCCGGGCGCAATCGGTGTGTTGCTCCAGGTCGGCGGTGAGGGTGAGCATGCCTTCGCCGGCCAGCTCGTGGACCAGTTCGGAACGGTCTACCGCCACCACTTGCGCGCCTTCGGCCTTCAGCCGCCAGCACACGCCCCGGCCGATGCCTTGAGCGGCGCCGGTGACCAGGGCAACCTTGCCTTGGAATCTGTTGTTCATATGTTTTTCCTGCATGACCCGGTTAATGGCAATTGGGAGGGCTGCGCCCTCCATCGCGACGCAAGGCCGCTCCCACATGGATCGCGTTTCCCTGTAGGAGCGGCCTTGTGCCGCGAAAGGGCCGCGAAGCGGCCCCGGCGATCTGTCAGGCCGCCGCCGCAAACTTCTCGTAGTAGAAGTTGGCCGGGGTAATACCCTGCTCGCGCACGTACAGGCTGACCGCCTCGACCATCGGCGGTGGCCCGCACAGGTACAGGTCCACATCGCCGTCGTTGAGGTGGCGTGGCTCGATGTGCTGGGTCACGTAGCCCTTTTGTGGGTACTGGCTGTCCGGGTTGGCCACACAAGCGCTGTAGGTAAAGTTGGGGATGCGCGCCGCCAGCGCTTGCAGGCGGTCTAGCTCGACCAGGTCGAAGTCGTTGGTCACGCCATAGATCAGGTGCAGCGGGTGCTCACTGCCCTGCTCGGCGATTTTCTCCAGCATCGCGGTGAACGGCGCCAGGCCGGTACCGCCGGCCAAAAGCAACAGCGGGCGCTGGATCGGCCGCAGGTAGAAGCTGCCCAGCGGCCCTGCCAGGCTCATGCTGTCGCCGGCTTTGGCCAGGTTGGTCAGGAAGCTGCTCATCAACCCACCCGGTACGTTGCGGATCAGGAAGCTGACTTCGCCGCCCTTCTGCAACGAACTGAACGAATAGGCGCGGCTCTGCTCGCTGCCCGGCACCTTGAGGTTGACGTACTGCCCCGGCAGGAAGGCCAGGCGGCTTAACGCTTCACCCTTGATCGACAGGGCAATGGTGCTGGCCGACAGTTGGCGCACATCGCTGATGGCGGCCTCGAAGCTGGCCTGTTCGGTCTTGCACAGCTGCGACGAAGCAGGGATGCGGATGACGCAGTCGCTTTCAGCCCGCATCTGGCAGGTCAGTACGTAGCCTTCGGCAATTTCGTCTTCGTTCAGGGCATCTTCGATGAAGTTGTCGCCCAGGTCATAGCGGCCGGATTCGGCCTTGCACTTGCACGTACCGCAGGCGCCGTCGCGGCAGTCCAGCGGGATGTTGATGCCCTGGCGGTAGGCAGCGTCAGCCACGGTTTCATGGCCGGTAGCCTCGATGAAGCGGGTAACCCCGTCTTCGAAATTCAGTGCGATCTGGTAGCTCATGTTGCACCTCGCAGGCGAGCCGGCCCACGGCGCGTCGCAGGACGCACCGGGCAGTACTCGCAAAAACCTGTATCAGATGTGGTAGATGTCGATGACCTGGCGCACGTAGTCGTTCTTCAGCACCACCTTCTTGGCCTTGATCAGCGGCTGTTCGCCGCGCAGGTCGAGGGTGTAGAAGCTGGTGCCGAAGTAACTGTCCGTGGTCTTGTAGCGGAAGCTCAGGGTGTGCCAGTTGAAACGCACCTGGCAGCTGCCCTCGCCCTGCTCGACGATCTCGATGTTGCTGATATTGTGCGAAGTGCGGGTATCAGGCACGGTCGCACTGGAGCGCTCGGTCTTGATGCGGAACACGCGGTCTTCCAGGCCGCCACGGTTGCCGTACCAGATCAGCGAGATTTCGCTTTGTGGGTCTTCGGTGAGGGTGTCGTCATCGTCCCAGCTCGGCATCCAGAAGCTGGCATCGCTGGCGTACAGTTCCAGCCACTGGTCCCACTGGGCGTCGTCCAGGTAGCGCGCTTCGCGGTAGAGGAAGTCGCGCACGGTTTCATACAGGCTCATTGCACGGCCTCCACAGGGATCAGCTGCTGTTCGTCCTTGAGGGCCTGGATCATGGTGTCCTGCCAGTACTTGTGCTGCAGCACGAACAGGCCTTCGTCTTCGGTACGCACGCCAGACAGCAGGGGTTCGAGGTCAATCTCCCTGGCTGCCTCATCGGCGCCTTCGACCCAGTGCTTGGCGCCACGGGACATGTCGTTCCAGCCAGTGCCGCCGCCATAGCCGGTCTGGCACGAGCGGAACTCTTCCAGGTCGTCCGGGGTGGCCATGCCGCTGACGTTGAAGAAGTCTTCGTACTGGCGGATGCGCTTGGCGCGGGCATCGGCGCTCTCGCCTTTGGGGGCGATGCAGTAAATGGTGATTTCGGTCTTGTTCACCGAAATCGGCCGGGCAACGCGGATCTGCGAGCTGAACTGGTCCATCAGGTACACGTTCGGGTACAGGCACAGGTTGCGCGAGTTCTCGATCATCCAGTCGGCACGCGCCTGGCCGTAGTCGGCAGCCAGCTGGTCGCGGCGCTCATAGGCCGGGCGGTCTTCCGGGTTGGCCCAACGGGTCCACAGCAGCAAGTGGCCGTGGTCGAAGGAGTAGAAGCCTCCACCCTGCTTGGCCCAGGCACCGGCGCTCATGGTCTTGATCTCGTCGCCCGCCTCGCGCTGCTTGCGCTGGTTCTGGGTAGCGGCGTAGTTCCAGTGCACGGAGCTGACGTGGTAGCCGTCAGCGCCGTTTTCGGCGGTGAGCTTCCAGTTGCCTTCGTAAATGTACGAGCTGGCGCCACGCAGCACTTCCAGGCCCTCAGGCGACTGGTCAACGATCATGTCGATGATCTTGGCCGATTCGCCCAAGTGCTCCACCAGTGGCTTTACATCGGCATTCAGGCTGCCAAACAAAAAGCCCCGGTACGACTCGAAGCGCGCCACCTTGGTCAGGTCGTGGGAGCCGTCGCAGTTGAAGCTGTCGGGGTAGCCGGCGTTGCTCGGGTCTTTCACCTTCAGCAGCTTGCCGCTGTTGTTGAACGTCCAGCCGTGGAACGGGCAGGTATAGCTGGAGCGGTTGCCGCGCTTGTGCCGACACAGCATGGCACCGCGGTGGCTGCAGGCGTTGAGGAAGGCATTGAGCTCACCGTCCTTGTTGCGCGCGATGAAAATCGGCTGGCGCCCCATGGTCAGGGTGAGGAAATCGTTCTTCTCGGGGATCTGGCTTTCGTGGGCCAGGTAGATCCAGTTGCCCTCGAAGATGTGTTTCATTTCCAGGTCGAACAGGCGTGGGTCGGTGAACATCTCGCGCTTGCAGCGGTAGATGCCCTTTTCACGGTCGTCCTCGAGCATGGCATTGAGGTAGTCGAATCCCACGGACATGGCCAGGGTCTCCCTTGTTATTGTTTAGACCTGGTCAGGTTAGGGAGACGACTGGCGGGGGGCTATCCGGATTGTGCAGAGTGCTATCCACCTCTACGAATTCTCGGCATATTCTCGGGAGGAAACGGCAGCACTTCGAATAATTTCTTGCGTTCTACCATTGGCCTGATCTTAATCAGCTTAGAATCGACCCATTTTTTTACAGCTAAAATCTCATGCCATGTCTCATACGCTGCTTGAGCTTCTAATGGGAAATTTCCGGCATCAAAATTTTTTTTTGCCAACTCAAACCGATTGGCCCTTCCGTAAAGCCAAAAAGAAGCGTTTTCTAGTCGTTGTACGTCGCGCGGCTGCCAAGACTCATATCGCTCCACCTTCTTCATCCTTCCCTGCAGACTAGCGTCGATTTCAGAGAGAGCCTTCTTCACACTCAAGGTTTTCAATGCTGGAGCTTTTGAGCTTTGACCGGCGACCATCGATGCGAGCGTGCGAAGCCCCCAGCGCTTTGTGAATAGACCGCCATTCACGAAGCTATTGAGCTCAATCCCCGCGTGACCGCTGGGGTCAATTTTGTTCACCGGGTCGCCCCCGCAATAGCAATAGGCGTTGAGCCCCCCGTCACCAAAAGGACTAAAGCTATCCGGCGAATTGAAACGCATCAAGGCTGAATTGAAGCCGCGATATCCGTTCCCAAGCAAGTAGTGCCCTGTAACAGGTTCTTTACTCTGCCCATTGAAGCGCAGCACAGATGCGCATTGCTCGCCGCCATCCCGCCCATAAACGGTGTAGCGCAGTGCACAATAAGAAATTTGCGATGTCGACATGGTGACCACCCTTTACCCGAAATAAGGCAGATGGTGGGCTGTGCATGAAATGCCAGCAACTGGCAGAAATATCAGGTGGCCTCGTTAGCGCGCCTCACCCCGACGCTTGAACGTCTGCGAAGGCAACTCGCCAAATTGCTGCCGATACACCTCGGAAAACCGACCTAAATGAAGGAAGCCGTAATCCAGGGCAAGTTCGGTCACACTGCGCACACCGCAAGTCGGGTCGCTCAGGCACGCATGCACCCGCTCAAGCTTGCGCTGGCGCACGTAATGTTTGGGCGTGGTGCTAAGGTGCTGTTCAAAAAGCGCATACAGCGAACGCAAACTCATACAGGCCTGCTCCGCCAGCACTTCTGCGGACAGCTCCAGTTTCAGGTTGCGTTCGATGTAATCAAGAATGCGCTCTAGCCCGGCCTGCGGTGCGCTCAGGCTTTCGCGGCGGATATTGGTGCTCATCAGGGTCAGCAACTTGCTGGCGACAATCTGGCTGTAGTGCCCCTGCACCCTGGGCAGCGAATCGCTCACTTCCGCTTCATGGCAAACCATGGCCAGCAGGTTGACGAACCCGTCCAGTTCATCCAGCCGGTAATGATTGCGCAAGAACCGCACCCCCCCGTCAGGCCGCTGCCAGCGCTGTTCGTCGCAGATCGAATCCAGCAGCCGTGTTGGCACCTTGAGGATGAACTTCTCGCAGTCTTCCGAATAGGTCAGGTCAACCGGATCATCCGGGTTGATCAGCAGCAACTCGCCCGGCACCAGATGCTGCTCGTGCTTATACCCACGCCACAGGCAGTTGCCGTTGAGCAACACTTGCAGGTGATAGATGGTTTCCAGCGCCGGCGAGGTAACGCGCACGCTGCCCCCGTAGCTGATGCGGCACAGGTCGAGCTCGGCGAACTTGCGGTGGCTGAGGCTGGCCTGGGGGTGGGTGGTGCGGGACAGTCCGATGCAATGCTGGCCTACATGCTGGTTCACATAATCGGACACAGCATAAGGGTCGGCGTGGTGAAACACGCTACTGCGCTCGCTCAGCAGGCGGCTTTCCATAGGCAAGGCACTCGGTATCGTTATTGTTCTGGTCGCCGCTTCCTACGGCCTTGTGGGCGGTGGTTGCGGTCGTCACGGTCATTCTATCGGGCCGGTGGCGGATAGCCGGGGGCAGGCGACAACCGGTGGATGGGCACACTACAGCAAAATGGCGGGGGTTGAGCAATGCGGCGACGGGATTGGATGGGCGGATAGCGGACAAGCCAGATGGAGCTGGCGTTCGTTTATCGAACAGTATGTCCCTGTACCGACCGCTTCGGGAATAAACCCGCGCGAGACCGGTAATATTCCTGTTCTTCAAGAAATAGCTTGCAATCAAACCACCCTGCCATTCGGTCACTTTTTCAACACCCGGCACAGTGCTTCTGCTAGAAAGCGCACATGCCTACCCTCTTCCTTACCCACCTGCGCCGCCGCTGGCTCACCTGGTTGTGCGCCACCTTGCTGGTCATTGGCCTACCCTCCAGCTGCGCCATGCTGCAGCACAAGGAGCGCGAGCTGGTGTTCCGCATCGAGCCTGGCCAAGCCAGCTGGTTCCGCGGTTTGCCCAGCGACGTGCAGGAACTCGACCTGCGCCCGCGCAGCTTCAGCGATAACCAGAGCCTGCACGCCTGGTGGTGGCCAGCCAAGCGCGCCAATGCCCCGGCGGTGCTCTACCTGCACGGTGTGCGCTGGAACCTGACCGGGCAATTGTTCCGCATCGAGCAGCTGCATGCCATGGGCTACTCGGTGCTGGCCGTGGATTACCGTGGCTTTGGCCAGAGCCGGGGCGACCTGCCATCCGAGGCCACGGTGTACGAAGATGCCCGCATTGCGTGGGAGCGCTTTGCCCAGCTGCAGCCGGATGCCGGAAAACGCCTGATATTCGGTCATTCGCTGGGCGGCGCGGTGGCGGTGGAACTGGCCAGCGAACTGACACGTGAAGCGCAGCAAAGCGGTGTTGGGGCGCCGGCACGCGGGCTGATCCTTGAGTCGACCTTCACCTCCCTGGGCGATGTCGCCGCAGCGGTGGCCAATACCTCCCTCCCGGTGCGCTGGTTGATGTCGCAGAAGTTCGACTCGCTGGACAAGATCAGCGACATCGGCCTGCCGGTGCTGCTGGTGCATGGGATGGATGACCGGTTCGTACCGCCGCGCTTCAGCCAGCAGCTGTTCGACGCGGCCCGGCAGCCCAAGACATTGCTGCTGGTGCCGGGGGCGACCCATAACAACAGCATGAGCCTGGCCGGGCAGCGTTACCGGCAGGCGATACAGGCGCTGCTCTGAACCTGGCCTTGGGTGGCTGAAATCCTGGGGCCGCTGCGCGCCCCTTTCGCGGCACAAGGCCGCTCCTACAAGGGCCTGCGCTACGGCTACGGTTCACTGCACCGGCAAAAAGTTCATCAGCAACAGGCTTTGCGCGTAATTCAAACCAATCCGCCGATAACGTTCATCCAGCAACTCGGCTAACAGGTCCAGCCGCGCAACGATCTTGCCAAACTCCACGGCAAAACTCAGGTTGCTGCCCTCTTCCGAAATCTCGTTGGAGAACAGCAGCAACACCCCATTGGCGTCCTGCCGCTGGCTGAGCATCCAGGTGGCCTTTTCGATATTGCGCGCCGCATTGTTGATGAACAACGGGTCGATGGTATCGGTCATGTAGAACTCGGTACGCCCGCCATGCGCGGTGATCAGCATGCTGCCGATGGCGTAGATGAAAGCACCCACCCGATCACCACGAAACTCCGGGCTCAGGGCGTAGCTCAATGCCGCCAGGTCACGGCGGTTGCCCAGTTGCGGCAGTGGCTGACGATGTTCGATAGCCATGCGGATCTGCCGCTCGGCCGTGGCAGCGTCCACATAGCCCGACATCTTCAACTGGTTGGGGTTGCGCAGGTACAGCTTGTTCATCAGCAGGTACAGGCTTTGCAGGTTGTCGCGCATCGATAGCGTGGCCAGGCGGTCAACGCTGGTCTGGAACAACTCACTGGGTTTGCCGTTGCCGAACTGGCTGACAATATCGCGGCCTTGCTCCTGGGTGCAGGCGCACAGGCATGTAAGCGCGCCTGCCAGCAGCAGGCGTGGGAGGAAATTCGGGGAGCTTGCAACCATCGGCACCGGGTCGATATTCGGCGGCCGCACCGGGGGTCAGTGCAGCCTGGCCAAGCATAGAGCCCGGAAATCGTAAAAAGTGCAGTGATCGGGGATAGGTGGCTCACATGGCGTGGCGCAACATCTCTACCATCTGCGCATGCAGCGCCGGGTCACCACAGGCCACAACGCACCCGCCATTCTGTGCACTGCTGCCATCCCAGGCAGTGATCACCCCACCCGCCCCTTCGATGATCGGCATCAGTGCCTGTACGTCATACGGCTGCAGGCTCGCTTCGACAATCACGTCGACAAAGCCCGAGGCCAGCATGCAGTAGGCATAGCAATCGCCGCCGTAGCGCATCAGGCGCGCCTTGCCGGCAACGGCCTCGAACGCGGCCTTGCGCTCGGCGTTATCGAACATGTCCGGCGTGGTGCACATCAGCGTGGCCGAAGCCAGGTCGGCACAGGCACGGGTTTTCAGTGGCGTACCGCTGCGCCAGGCACCTTCAGGGGTACCGACAAAGCGTTCACCGGTGAATGGCTGGTTCATCACGCCAACCACAGGGCGCGTGCCATCGTTCAGGGCAATCAACGTGCCCCACAACGGCAGGCCGGTGATGAAGGCACGGGTACCGTCGATCGGGTCGAGCACCCAGGTCAACGGGCTGCTGCCGACGGCCACGCCCGCCTCTTCACCAAGAATACCGTGGTCTGGGTAGCGGGCCTGGATCAGCGCGCGCATGGCGTCCTCGGCCGCCTTGTCAGCCACGGTCACTGGGTCGTACAGGCGCCCGCCCTTGTCCTCGACATCCAGGCTGGCGCGAAAGTATGGCTTGATCGCCACTGCGGCAGCATCGGCCAACTGCTCGGCGAAAGCGCAAAATTCGCCGATCTGTTCAGCGCTCAGGGACATGGGACAGGCCTCGTGACAATGATGGGGCACGCATCATACCCGACACATGGCGCTAGCCGCACTCAGGCAGGCGCAGGTGGAAAACGCCTGATCGGTTTGACCGGGCGCACACGGGTCTAGACTGAACAGAACCAGGTAACCGGGGGGCTGCCACACGTGGAGGTGTGAGATGAGCCAGTTCAAGCGTTTGTTTGTCATGCTCGGCCCGCAGATGCGCCATACGCCAGCGCTGCAACGCGCGGCGGCGCTGGCTGAGTCCAGCGGTGCACTGCTGGATATCAATGTGTTCGTCGACGATGTCGACACCTTTGGCTTGATGGGCGATGGCCGCGAACGTGAGCGGCTGCTCAGTGACAACCGCCAGTGGCTGGCCGATGAGGCCGAACAGTTGGGCAATGCGGGCCTGGACGTGTCCACCGAATTACTATTGACCCGCGACCCACTGGGCAGCGTGCTGGAACGGGTCGAACAGCAAGGCTGTGACCTGCTGGTCAAGGACGTGCAGCACGAACCGGTGCTCAAACGCCTGCTGGTCACGCCACTTGATTGGCAGCTGCTCAAGGACAGCCCGATTGCCGTGCACCTGGTCAGCGACATCCGCCTGCCCCTGCCCCGGCAGATTGCCGCCGCCGTGGACCTCAACAGCCACGGTGCTGGCGAACACCTGGATGAGCAGGTAATCAACTGCGCCCGTGCCTTGGCCCTGCAGTGCAACGGCGAGCTGCACCTGCTGCATGTGTGCGACGCGGCCAAGACCCATATCGCCGACTTCGGCGCCGGCACCGTGACCATGCCCGGCTTCGATGGCAGCGTACGGACTGCGCAGCGTGCGGCGTTCAATCGCCTGGGTGACCATCACCAGGTCCCGCTGGAGCGCCGGCACTTCCTGGAAGGCGCAGCGATCAGGGCCATTGCCCAGTTTGTCGGCCACAGCCGGGCGGATGTGATCGTGATGGGCAGCCACCGGCATGACGCCATGCAGACCTACCTGGGCGGCACCACGGCGCATGTGCTGGAGCACCCACTGTGCAATGTGCTGGCGATCAAGGCCGTTGGCTGAGTGCCAGTATGCCTGCGCCGGCCTCTGCGGGGTTTGAGTCGCGAGGAGGCCGGCACGGCGTCCACCCGTTGGTATCTGGCACACCAGTGCCACTTAAAAATAATGCATCTGATAATGATTCGTAGTAGTTTCGCGGCGCTTGTCCACCTTTTCTTCAGTGCCCTACTTCAGGATCGTACCGTCGATGCGTCGCACATTCGTTTCGCTTTGTGTGCTCCATGCTGTCTCCCCACTGGCCTTGGCCGAGCCTGAACCGCTCAGCGAACCGGCCCAGATAGAACTCCAGGCACTGAGCATCACCAGTACTGCCGACAGTGAACGCGCCGATGGCCCGGTCGTCGGCTATAAAGCCAATCGCTCGGCCAGTGCCACCCGCACCGACACGGCGCTGCACGAAACGCCGCAATCGGTCAGCGTGGTGCCCAAGGATGTGCTGGAAGACACCGGCGCCACGCGCCTGCAGGACGGCCTGGACTACGCCGGCGGAGTCGGCCGTGCCAACAACTTTGGCGGCCAGGGCCTGACCACCTTCACTGTGCGGGGTTTCACTACCGGCGAGTTCTACCGCAATGGCTTCCCGATCAATCGCGGCTACCCTAACGCCCCCGACGCCAATACCGTCGAGCGCCTGGAAGTGATCCGTGGCCCGGCCACCAGCCTGTATGGCCGCGGCGACCCCGGCGGCACGTTCAACGTGGTCAGCAAACAGCCACTGCCGGAATCCAAGGTCACCCTGGGCAGTCAGTTCGATGACCAAGGCATGCACCGGGCAACGCTGGACGCGACCGGGCCGCTGAACCAGGACGGTTCGCTGGCCTACCGCCTGAACGTGCTGGGCGAAGGTGGTGAGAGCTTCCGCGATGACGTGGAAAGCGAGCGCTATGATGTCGCACCGGTCATCAGCTGGCAGGTCAATGACGCCACAAGGATCATCTTTGAAGGCGACTTCATGCGTAACAACCACCCGCTGGATCGCGGCCTGACACGCCTGCCCGGCCAGCTCGGCACAGCCTCACGCGACACCAACATCTGGGAAAAAGGCAGCGACAATCTGCTGCACAACGACAACAACATGGCCCAGTTACGCTTCGAGCACCTGCTCAACGACAACTGGTCCTTGGGCGGCGGCATGCAGTGGCTGGACGGCTCGCTCAAAGGCAATGCCGTGGAAGCCAATGGCTTGCAGCCCGACGGCCGCACCTTGGGGCGCAACTTCAACTACCGCAAGCTGGAGTGGACCGACCGTGATTACCAGCTCAACCTGACCGGCCACTTCGACACCGGCGGTTTCGCCCACACGCTGCTGACCGGTGTCGAGTACGAAGACTACGACTACAACTCGATTATCCAGCGCTCCGCAGCAGGCGCCACCGCCTACCCGATCGATATCTTCGACCCGGCGCTGGGCCAGGCGCGCCCTGCCCTGACCCGTACCACCACCCACGACAAGGAAAACCTCAAGACCTGGGCATTCTTCGTCCAGGACCAGGTGGCCCTGACCGAGCGTCTGAAGGCCCTGGCCGGCGTGCGTTTCGAGCGCTTCGAGCATGACTATGTCAACAAGCTCAGCGCAGCGGGTGACTTCAGCAAGGGCGAAAACGGCGTTACTCCACGTTTCGGCCTGCTGTACGACCTGACCGACACCGTGGCGGTGTATGCCAACACTGCACGTTCATTCAAGCCCAACAGCGGTGCGCCTGCAGGTGCGACGGGGGGTGGTTTTGACCCTGAGAAGGGCAAAAGCTACGAACTGGGCGTTAAATGGGAAGCGCTCGATCGCCAGCTGAGCGTGGACGCAGCGGTCTACCATATCGTCAAGGAAAACGTACTGACGCGCGACCCGGTGGACCCCAACTACAATGTCGCCGCTGGCCAGGTGCGCAGCCGCGGCCTGGACATCAACATTGCTGGCAACATCACGCCAGAGTGGCGGGTAATCGGCGGCTACGCTTATGTCGATGCCGAAGTTACCAAGGACAACCGCTTGCCCAGCGGCACCCGCCTGGCAAACATTCCACGTAACAGCTTCAGCCTGCTCAACACCTATGAATTCCAGGATGGCTTCGCCAAAGGCCTGGGCCTGGGTATTGGCGTGAAGTACGTGGATGACCGTAATGGCCAGACCGAGGCGGTCACCTACAACATGGACCAGTACACTGTGGTTGACCTGCTGAGCTTCTACCAGCTCAATGAGCACGTACGCCTGAACCTGGACGTGAAAAACCTGTTCAACAAGGAATATGACGAAGGTGCGTTCAACACCTACGCCTACCCGGGAGCACCTCGGACGGTGCAGGCCGGGGTTTCCTATACGTTCTGAAAGGCTGGGGCCACCATGCGGCCCCCTGCTTCAGAAACCCTTGCTGTAGAACAGCGAGTAGGACTCGATCCCGTCGTTAGGCTGCTTGATCCCCGCATTGGAATAATGCATCGCGCGAATCCCGACTTTCTGATCCCCTGGCAGCTTCAGGCCGAAACCGATGCGGTCTTCGAAGTTGACCGCCGACCCCATGCGCTGGTCACCCACGTCGGTCTTGGAAAACGCCGCCAGGCCAATACCGGCCTCGATGTACGGCGTGTAGGTGAAACCATTGAATTCATAGGTGAACACCGGGCTGAATGACAGCGAGTGCGCACCACTGGCGTCACCACCTTCCCAGTAGGTGTAGGCTGCATCCCAGTAACCAGTGACATAGCCGGTACTGCTTTCCAGCCATTTCTTGTCCCAGTCGAACGACAGGCCGATACGGTAGGTCATGTCACCTTGGCTAGTGGCGCCTACGGCGCCTGACACCTGCGCGGCCTGGGCCAGGTTGGCCCCTGCAAAGGCCAGCACTGCAGCGGCCAGCGAAGCTGCGAGACGGGTTTTCATCAACGACTCTCCTGATGGTCTACACGGCAAGCGGGGGCTTTTGCCCCTCGATCTTTATTGGGTGACCGGCGCATCCAGGCCGGTCACACGAAGTAATAGTTTCTGATTATTGTCCAGATAATCAGAAAGTTGAAAGTGAATTGCCACTATTGGCGAAGTCAGCTAGTCAAGATGTAGTGTCCCAGCTGCCTCTGGTAGTCCCAGTGAATCGGCTGCAGGTGATCGATGGCGCAGCGCAACAAGGCGATTCTCATGGGGGTCGAGCACACCGGGGAGCAACACGTAGCCCCGCTCGTTCAACATCTTCAGCTGAAGCTCCAGGCTCATGCGGATGCGCTCCGTCCAGGCGGGAGTACATCTGTACTCCCGCCCGTTTATCCATCAACGCCAGTTCAGGTTCACGTTCGTGGCGGCCTTGCCGTTCACGGTGACCCATTGCTGCACCGTCTCACCCTGGGCATTGCCAGTGACCTTGTACTTGCCGGGAGGCAACTGTACATACAGCAGCGGCCCGGCATCCGTGACGCTGAGTACGGGCTGGCCCTGGGCATTCTGGATGTCGACAGTGGCACCGCTCTGGAACTTGCCTTCCGGGCCAGTCGAAAGCTCTACGTGCAGGTCATAGCCGGTGGTCTTGCGCAGCGCATTGGCTTCGTCCTGGCCAATGCCGCCTTGCAAGTAGCGCACGCCGTTCTGTTCCTGCGGTTGCAACTGCACGGCCTGCATGTCGATGGGGGCATTGAGGTCGGCAGCGGCAGCCAGGGTCCATGGCATGGCCAGGGTGACCAGCAACGCCGCGCCGAGGGCATAGTGGTGGTTACGCATGGTACGACCCTCCTTTAGAGGATGGCTTACCTCTTATTTGATCCTCCCGGGGTATTGGTGTTCTGGCTGATGCATGGTCGTCATCGTGACATTCGGCACTAACCCATAAATCGAATGTAAATTTAGATACTGATCAAGAGGTTGTACGCCCTTCCTCAAGCAGTTTCACGAACATGCTCAGGCTGCGTGATACCGCGCCCCGCCGCCAGACCAGCCAGGTTTTCAGGTAGCGAAAATCTTCCGACATAGGCCAGGCACTGACCGTGCTGCACCCGGGCATATTGTCGAGCATGCTGCGCGGCATCATGGCCAGGCCTGCGCCAGCGCTGACGCAGGCCAACATGCCATGGTACGACTCCATCTCGTGAATCTTGCCCGGCACTGCCTGGTCCTTGACGAACCAGTTTTCGAAGTGATGGCGATACGAACAGTTGGCACGGAAGGCGTAGATGCTCTCACCGTTCACATCCTGGGCGCGGGTAACTGGCGCATGGTTGAGCGGCGCGATGACCATCATTTCCTCTTCGAACACCGGCATGCCTTCCAGTGTCGGGTGCAGCACCGGGCCGTCGACGAACGCGGCCACCAGCCGGCCAGACAACACGCCTTCAAGCATGGTCCCGGATGGCCCGGTGGACAGGTCCAGGTCTACCTTGGGGTAGCGCTGGTTGTACGCCGCCAGCAAAGCCGGGATGCGCACCGCTGCCGTGCTTTCCAGCGAACCGAGGGCAAAGGTGCCCTGCGGGTCTTCACCGGCCACGGTCAGGCGCGCCTCGTGCACCAGGTCGAGGATGCGCCGGGTGTATTCGAGAAAATTCCAACCTGCAGGCGACAGGCGCAGGCGGCTTTTCTCGCGAATGAACAACTCCACGCCCAGGTCTTCTTCCAGTTGCTTGATGCGCGTGGTCAGGTTGGACGGCACCCGATGGATGTGCTGCGCGGCGGCACTGATGCTGCCCTGCTCTGCCACAGCCTTGAAGATCTCCAGTTGCACCAGGTCCACAGCCTTTCTCCAAACGTGAATGTTTCGCTCATTATTATTCAGTTTTCATTAAAGCCCTAGCCCACTAGTCTGGCGTCACTGATTAACAACAACGAGAGTGTCCCGCCATGAGCGCGATCAGCAGCCTGACCCACGCCATCTCCCTCGACCCGTACAGCGGCGAGCAGATCGGCGCCTACCCGTTCGACACCGACGCCGCACTGGAAGCGGCGCTGCAACGTGCCAAGGTTGGCTACGGCCAGTGGCGCCAAGTGTCGCTGGGTCAGCGCAGCGAGTACCTGCTGGCCCTGGCCAGCACCCTCGAAGCCAAGGCCGAAGCCTTTGCCCAGATGATCAGCCGCGAAATCGGCAAGCCGATTGCCCAGGCCCGTGGCGAAGTCAGCAAGTGCGTCGGCCTGTGCCGCTGGTATGCCGAACACGGCCCGGCCATGCTTGCCGCTGAGCCGACCCAGGTTGAAAAAGCCCGTATCGAATACCGCCCGCTCGGCCCGATCCTGGCCGTGATGCCGTGGAACTTCCCGGTCTGGCAGGTACTGCGCGGCGCCGTGCCAGCGATCCTGGCAGGCAATACCTACGTGCTCAAGCACGCGCCGAACGTGATGGGCAGCGCCTACCTGCTGGGCGAGCTGTTCAAGGAAGCCGGCCTGCCGGATGGCGTGTTCGAAGTGCTGAACGTGACCCCGGATGGCGTCACCCGCGCCATCAACGACCCGCGTATCGCCGCCGTGACCCTGACCGGCAGCGTGCGTGCCGGCATGGCGATTGGTGCCCAGGCCGGTGCGGCACTGAAGAAGTGTGTACTGGAGCTCGGTGGCTCCGACCCGTTCATCGTGCTGGCCGACGCCGACTTGGATGCCGCCGTCAAGGCCGCAGTCATTGGCCGTTACCAGAACACCGGCCAGGTCTGCGCAGCGGCCAAGCGCCTGATCGTGGAAGACAGCATTGTCGAGGAGTTCACGCGCAAGTTCGTTGAAGCAACCCGCGAGCTGAAAGTCGGCAACCCACTGGAAGACGACACCTACATCGGCCCGATGGCCCGTTACGACCTGCGCGACGAGCTGGACGGCCAGGTTCAGGCGACCCTCGCCGAAGGCGCCACCCTGCTGCTGGGCGGCAACAAGGTCGAAGGCGTGGCCAACTTCTATGCGCCGACAGTGTTCGCCAACGTCACCCCGCAAATGACCGCATTCAAGCAGGAGTTGTTCGGGCCGGTGGCCGCGATCATCACTGCACGTGATGCCGAGCATGCGGTAGAACTGGCCAACGACAGCGAGTTCGGCCTGGCCGCGACCATCTACACCGCCGACTATGCACTGGCCGAGCGCATGACTGCGGCACTGGATACCGGTGGCGTGTTCATCAACGGCTACTGCGCTTCTGACCCCCGCGTGGCGTTTGGCGGCGTGAAGAAGAGCGGGTTCGGGCGTGAGTTGTCGCACTTTGGGGTGCGCGAGTTCACCAATGCCCAGACGGTGTGGCTGGACCGTAACTGATTCAAAACTTCTGGGGCTGCTCTGCGGCCCCAGATGCCTCAATCCCGAACCTGGTCCTTGACCCAGTCCAGCATCCCCCCCGGCACGATCAGTTCATGCCGCGCCCGCGAACAGGCGGTATACAGCCCCGCCAGCATCCGCGCCCGCTCATTGCGGTTGCCCGCCACCTGCGGCGCCACCATCAGCTCCGGCGACACCATCACCCGGGCGAACTCCATGTTTTTCACATCCCGCACCCGCCCCAGGAACAACTTGGGCGCCTTGTCCCAGCGGTAACGGCTCTTGGCTTTGGCAAAATGCTCCGGCGTATAGCCTTTGCGCAGCATGTTGGCCACGGCAACAAACGCCTTGTCATCGCCCTTGTCCTGCTCCAGCGCCTGCCAACTGGCGTAGCGGAACAACATCGGGTGACGCGGTCGAGTGCCAAAGCGGTATAGCTCGATGCAGTCCTCGACGAACAGTTCGAAGTCCTTGCGCGCGCTTTTCAGCAATACAAACGGCACACTTTGGTGCGTCAGGCGCTGGAACCAGCCAAACAGCCCCCATTCGTCATCGACGATCAGCGCCGTGGGCTGTTCCGGCACGGTCACCGTATCGAAGAAACTGACCCGCGTGTAGTGCTCGGCGCTACCACTGAAAGCCGCCTGGATCGCCGCCGGGTGGGCCTGGATCAGCGGGTTGAGCACATTGTCCATCGCCGGCCCGGCACGCAGGGAATGGTCGATGTAGCGTTGGCGGATGAAGCTGCCATGGTGCGGGCTGAGGCCGTTGAGGTTCTGCAACTCGTCGCCCAGCGCAATGATCGACTGCGGGCTACGGTCCAGCACGGCAAGCATCGGTGCCGACAGCTCGTGAGCCTCGTCGACGATCACGTGGGTGTAGCGGCTATCGATCACATAACCGGTCAACGACAGCAGCTTGACCCGGTGGTAGTCGCGCACCGGCAGCTGGACTTCCCGCGCGGACGGGCGAATCAGCTCTTGCCAATACAGGCGCGCCTTTTCCAGCAGTACCTCCTGATCCAGCGGCGAAGTACCCGGCCCGGCCCAGGGCAAATGGTGCAGCTGAAGCTGGGTATCGGCACTGTGGCAGAAGGTGCGCACGGCGCGGACGCACAAGGCAACCACATCGCGCGCGGCGAGCGGGCCGATGTCAGGGATGGCCAGCCAGCGTACAACCTGCTCATTCTGCGGGCGCCATGACAGTTTGGTGCGATACGGGTCTCGCAGACGCCAGCCGTTGTTGGTGAGGTCGCGGTTGAGCAGCTCGTCAGCCAACTGACCGAAGGTCAGCGCGGTGTAGGCGGCAGCGTCCTTTACCCGCGCCTGCAAGGCGCGCAACTGGCTTTCGGTCAAAGCCAGAAGCAACGTGCGCTGTGGCTCCAGCAGGCGGGCGAACTGGTGAATCAGGAAGGTCTTGCCAGTGCCAGCAAAGCCCTGCACCGCCACTGACTCGTCGATACCACTGAGAAACTCGCGCAGCAGGCGGTTTTGCTGGTCGCTGAGCATCAGGTCGCTGGCCAGCGACGGCAGGTACACCGGATGCAGCGGTGTGGCCCGCTGGCGGTAGGTGTCGGCGAACTGGAAATTCCACTGGCCTTCGGTATCCAACAGTTCGTCTAGCGTGTACTGCACCTCGGCCGACAGCAGAGCAATGCCGTTTTCGCCCAGCATGCCCAGGCCCATGGCAAAGGCTTCACGATCGAAGTGCTGCGCTACCTGGCTTTGAAAGCGCCTAGGCGCGGCGCTTTCAACTTCGTTGGCGATGCGCACGATTTCGGCGAAACGGCGCTCTTGCGCGTCGGCCGAGGCGGTGGCGGGCTGGCGCGGCAGGTTTTGCGCGAACAACACTGCGGCGGCTTCGAGGACGCTGGCAGTGGTGAAAAAGTCGGTTTTGGGTTCGCTGGCGAGGCGGTCGGCCTGGTCGCTGGGCAAAGGCAGGTAGAACATCGGCACCTCGGTGTGGATCAGGGCGGCACGATAGCAACTTTCGGCGTGAGATGCTGAGTTCAGTGCTGGCTGGGCCGGCCTCCTGGCGGGCGCGCCCGCTTCCACAGGATCGCCTCAGGTCCCTGTGGGAGCGGGCAAGCCCGCGAAGAGGCCAGCAGCTATTTTGCTACCTTAGCTCCTGCTTCGCTTCAAGGTCTCACTCGGAAACTCCTTGAACAATTGCCGGTAACTCTCTGAAAACCTTCCTAAATGCCAGAATGACCAGCGCATCGCGACCTCGGCCACGGTCGCCCTGCCATCGCGTAACAGATCGCGACGCGCACCATTCAGCCGGCGCAAGCGCAGCCACTGCGCAGGCGGCATGCCGGTAAATGCCTTGAACGCCTGCTGCAACTGGCGCAACGAGACCCCGGCAACATCTGCCAGCTCCACCAGGTTCAACGTCTCTTCTGGGCAGTCCGCCGCCCACTCGCTGACCCGGCGCATGATCGCCCGTTCTTCGTCCCGCCGCCCCAAGGCTATGCCCTGCAGGCGCTGGCTGGCGTTATCGAGAATGAACAGGCAATCCTCCAGCAGTTGTTCCGCCAGGGCCTGCCCCTGCAATGGGCAGTCGGCCTGCCCGAGGCGGGTCAATGTGGCACTCAGCCAACTGCCAAACAACGCGTTCTGCCCACTGCCCAGCGGCACCATGAACAGCCCTTCGAGGCGTTGCGGGTCCAGCCCATGGCGGGCCAGGAAGGCTTGGTCGAACACCACTGCCACTTCCTGGTAGTTCTCCGGGGTGATCCAGATGTTGCGGCTTTGCTCGTTCAGCAGGTACAGGCTGTTTTCGCTGCGGTCGAAGCAAAACGCCAGTGAACCGCTCGGCGCCCGGAAAAACTGCTCTACGCGAGTATTCAGTCGCTCCTCGTACACTTCCACGCCATCCATCCCCAGCCAGCGCAGCTCTCCGCTGAAATGCCCCGGCGACATCTGCCGGTATTGCTGCTGCCAGCCGGGGGTAGCGCGCACTTGCTCCGAGACGTCGGTGGTATGGAAGGCCTGGACTTGCAGCGCATTGGGCGTTGTCACGCGAGATCCTAATTGCACTCTTTTGGTGCATTGCTTGCCGAAGAAAATGGATAGATCGGCCCTGGGGGCTGCGACCAAGATAGTCTCCAGTGCGTCACCTGGGAAGTACAACGCCTTGTTCGCCTTGCTATGGCTTTCGCGAGAAGCATTGCTCCCACACTAAAACCCAACCAAGAGGTCTGTATGAACGCCCCCTTCGATCAGCTGTACACCTGGCTGAAAGAACACCGCATCACCGAAGTCGAATGCGTGATCAGCGACCTGACCGGCATCGCCCGCGGCAAGATCGCGCCCACCGCCAAGTTCCTCCACGAGCGTGGCATGCGCCTGCCCGAAAGCGTGCTGCTGCAGACGGTCACCGGCGACTACGTTGACGATGACATCTACTACAACCTGCTCGATGCCGCCGACATCGACATGGTCTGCCGGCCCGACCCCTCCGCCGTGTACCAGATCCCGTGGGCGATCGAGCCAACCGCGATCGTGATCCACGACACCTTCGACAAGCAAGGCAACCCCATCGAACTGTCGCCGCGCAACGTGCTGAAGAAAGTGCTCAAGCTCTACGCCGACAAGGGCTGGCAGCCGATCGTCGCGCCCGAGATGGAGTTCTACCTGACCAAGCGCTGTGAAGACCCAGACTTGCCATTGCAGGTGCCGCTGGGGCGTTCTGGCCGTGCCGAAAGCGGTCGCCAGTCGTTCTCGATCGATGCCGCCAACGAATTCGACCCGCTGTTCGAGGATGTCTACGACTGGTGCGAGATCCAGGGCCTGGACCTGGACACGCTGATCCACGAAGACGGCCCTGCGCAGATGGAGATCAACTTCCGCCACGGCGACGCGCTGGACCTGGCCGACCAGATCACCGTGTTCAAGCGCACCATGCGCGAAGCTGCACTCAAGCACAACGTGGCCGCCACCTTCATGGCCAAGCCGATCACCGACGAGCCGGGCAGTGCCATGCACCTGCACCAGAGCGTGGTCGACATCGCCACCGGCAAGCCGATCTTCGCCAATGAAGACGGCAGCATGAGCCAGCTGTTCCTGCACCACATCGGCGGTTTGCAGAAGTACATCCCCAAGCTGCTGCCGATGTTCGCGCCCAACGTCAACTCGTTCCGCCGCTTCCTGCCAGACACCTCGGCACCGGTGAACGTCGAGTGGGGTGAAGAAAACCGCACCGCCGGGCTGCGCGTGCCCACCTCCAGCCCAGAGGCAATGCGGGTGGAAAACCGCCTGCCGGGCGCCGACGCCAATCCCTACCTGGCCATCGCTGCCAGCCTGCTGTGCGGCTACCTGGGCATGGTCGAGCAGCTTGACCCCAGTGCACCCGTACAAGGCCGTGCCTACGAACGGCGCAACCTGCGCCTGCCGATCACCATCGAAGACGCCCTGCAGCACATGGAAGACTGCGAGACCGTGCAGCAGTACCTGGGCAAGCAGTTCGTCCAGGGCTATGTGGCCGTCAAGCGTGCCGAGCACGAGAACTACAAGCGGGTCATCAGCTCCTGGGAGCGTGAGTTCCTGATGATGAGTGTCTGACCCACCCCGGGGCGCCTTGCGCCCCCGTACACCGAACTCGAAGAACAAAACCAACGAGGTGTCCCCCATGCGTCATCTGCAAGCCCTGATCCCCGCTGCGTTCACCCTGCTGTTCGCCACCACCACCCAGGCCACGCCCTCGGTCAGTGTGTACAACTGGACCGACTACATCGGCGACACCACCCTGGCTGACTTCCAGGCCAGCAGCGGGATCAAGGTGGTCTATGACGTGTTTGACTCCAACGAAACCCTGGAAGGCAAGCTACTGGCCGGGCGCACCGGCTACGACGTGGTGGTGCCGTCCAACCACTTCCTCGCCCGCCAGGCCCAGGCTGGCGCCTTCCTGCCGCTGGACCGCAGCAAGCTGCCGAACTGGCAACACCTGGACCCCAAGCTGCTCAAGCAGCTTGAACAGAACGACCCCGGCAACCAGTACGCGGTGCCCTACCTGTGGGGCACCAACGGCATCGGCTACAACGTCGACAAGGTCAAGGCGGCACTGGGCGTCGACCATATCGACTCGTGGGCGGTGCTGTTCGAGCCCGAAAACCTGAAAAAGCTCAAGCAGTGCGGCGTGGCCTTCATGGACTCGCCCGACGAATTGTTCCCGGCAATACTCAACTACCTGGGCATGGACCCGCGCAGCGAAAAGCCGGCCGACTACGCCAAGGCTGAAGCACGCCTGCTCGAGTTGCGCCCCTACATCACGTACTTCCATTCATCCAAATACGTGTCCGACCTGGCCAATGGCGACGTTTGCGTGGCCTTCGGCTACTCCGGTGACGTGTTCCAGGCCGCCAACCGCGCTGTGGAAGCGAAGAACGGCGTAAAAGTCGCCTACAGCATTCCCAAGGAAGGCAGCAACCTGTGGTTCGACCTGCTGGCCATCCCCAAGGACGCCAGCAACCCCGACCAGGCCCTGGCCTTCATCAATTACCTGCTCGACCCCAAAGTGATCGCCAAAGTCAGTGCCACGGTCGGCTATGCCAACGCCAACCCGGACGCCAAGGCATACATGGATGCATCGCTAGTGCACAACCCCGAGATCTACCCACCCCAGGACGTGCTGGACAAGCTGTACATCTCCAGCACCCCGAGCCCGAAGATCATGCGCGTCATGACCCGCTCCTGGAGCAAGATCAAGTCCAACCGCTGAGCCGAGAACGCCCATGTCTTTCGATTCCCAACACACTGCTTCGTACTACGCTGCCACGGCACGCAACGCGGCGCCCTACCCCAGCCTGGACGACGAACTGACGGCCGATGTGTGCGTGGTCGGCGGCGGGCTGACCGGGGTCAACACCGCCCTGGAGCTGGCTGAACGTGGTTTGTCGGTGGTGCTGCTGGAAGGCCGGCGCATCGGCTGGGGCGCCAGCGGGCGCAATGGCGGCCAGCTGATCCGCGGCATCGGCCATGACGTCAGCGGCTTTACCCGGCATGTCGGTCAGGACGGCGTGCGCTACCTGAAACAGGCTGGTATCGATTCGGTGGCGCTGGTGGCCAGCCGCATCGCCCAGTACGGCATTGCCTGCGACCTGCGCTGGGGTTTCTGCGAACTGGCCAACACAGCTGACCAGTTCGCCGCCTTCAAGGACGAGCAGGATGACCTGGCAACGCTTGGCTATCGCCCCGAGACCCGTCTGGTAGGCCCCGGGCAGTTGCATGAAATCGTCGCCAGCGACCAGTACGCCGGCGGCCTGGTAGACATGGGCTCGGGCCACCTGCACCCACTCGACCTCGTCCAGGGCGAAGCCCGTGCCGCCTATAGCCTGGGCGTGCGCATCTTCGAACAAAGCCCCGTACTGCGAATCGAGCACGGCCCCCGCGTGACCCTGCACACTGCCCGTGGCAAGGTGCGAGCAGGCAGCCTGGTGCTGGGCTGCAACGCCCACCTCGATGAGCTGGAACCGCGGCTGAGTGGCAAGGTGCTACCGGCCGGCAGTTACGTAGTCGCCACCGAACCCTTGCCCGAAGCACTGGCTACTACCCTGATCCCGCAGAACATGGCGCTGTGCGACCAGAAGGTCGGCCTGGACTATTACCGCCTCACCGCAGACCGCCGCCTGCTGTTCGGCGGTGCCTGCCATTATTCCGGCCGCGACCCCAAGGACATCGCCGCCTACATGCGGCCCAAGGTGCTGAAGGTATTCCCGCAACTGGCCAACGTGCGCATCGACTACCAGTGGGGCGGCATGATCGGCATCACCGCCAACCGCTTCCCCCAGGTCGGGCGCCTGAGTCAGCACCCAAACGTCTACTACGCCCAGGGCTATTCCGGGCACGGGCTGAACGTGACGCACTGGACGGCGAAACTGCTGGCCGAAAGCATCGCCTTGGGCCACAGCCAAGGCCTGGACGTTTTCAGCGCCGTGCCCCACCTGACGTTTCCTGGCGGCAAGGCCCTGCGTTCGCCGCTACTGGCAATGGGCATGCTGTGGTACCGGTTGCGCGAAGCGCTGGGTTGAGTTCACCGCAAACCACGCGGCGCCCGGGAGATCGGGCGCCGCCACTTTTTGCCTTTTCCACAGGGGATTGAACTCGCCCACTGGCCAACTGCGGCGCAGCTGCTAGCGTTGTTCTGGCCGACCTCTCATGGATACGCCTTCATCATGAAATCACTGCCTCGCATTACCCTGTTGTGCGCCGCACTGCTTGCCGTGGGCGCCTGCTCCAGCAATCGCGTGGACCCCAAGGATTACTCCGGCTTCCTCAAGGATTACAGCCGGTTGCAAGAAGCCAAGAGCCCGACGGGTGCCCCGGTAATGCGCTGGATCGACCCCAAGGTCAACATCAACCAGTACAGCCAGGTGTTCATCGAGCCCAGCCAGTTCTACCCCAAACCGCAGCCCACCCCGGTCATCTCCGCGCAGACACTGGGGGAAATCACCCGCTACTTCAACGAAGCGCTGCGGCGTGAAATCGGCGGTGTCATGCCGCTGGCCAACGGGCCTGGCCCGGGCGTGATCGTGGTGCGGCCGGCGATCACGGCAGTGTCTACCAGCAACGAGGGCCTCAAACCCTATGAGGTGATCCCCATCGCGCTGATCGCCGCAGGCGTGAACACCGCCACGGGCGGCCGTGACCAGGACGTGGATGTCGGCGTGGAGGCGGCGTTCCTGGACGGTGCCAGCCAGAAAGTACTGGCCCAAGTGGTACGCAAAGGCGCGGGTCAGGAGCTGGAGAACGACACCCAGAAACTGACCTTGAATGACGTCAAGCCGGTGCTCGATGGCTGGGCCAAGGACATGCGGGCGAGCTTCATTGAAGCCAAGCAGAAAGCCCGCTAAGGGCCGCCCGAACACAATACTTGTGGGAACGGCCTTGCGTCGCGAAAGGGCTGCGAGGCAGCCCCAGGATTCAAGCCTTGATATACAAAGTGCTGGGGCCGCTTTGCGGCCCTTTCGCGACGCAAGGCTGCTCCCACAAAAGACCGCATCGGCCGGTGAGTTTTCCTAGCACTCCACAAAGGCGACTGCCAAGCCGCCGCGCGAGGTCTCTTTGTAGTTGGCATGCATGTCCGCCCCGGTATCACGCATGGTGCGGATCACCCGGTCGAGCGAAATGAAGTGCTCGCCGTCGCCACGCAACGCCATCTGCACCGCGTTGATCGCCTTCACCGCAGCAATCGCATTGCGCTCGATACACGGCACCTGCACCAGCCCGCCAACCGGGTCGCACGTCAGCCCCAGGTTGTGTTCCAGGGCAATTTCGGCCGCATTTTCCAGTTGTGGCGGCGTCGCCCCCAACACCTGGGCCAGGCCGGCGGCAGCCATCGAACAGGCCGAACCCACCTCGCCTTGGCAGCCTACCTCTGCCCCCGAGATCGACGCATTTTTCTTGCACAGGATACCGACGGCCGCTGCCGCCAGCAGGAAGTCGACCACATCGGCATCGCAAACGGTCGGGTTGAATTTCATGTAGTAATGCAGCACTGCAGGGATAATGCCTGCGGCACCATTGGTGGGCGCGGTGACCATGCGCCCGCCGGCGGCATTCTCTTCATTCACCGCCAGGGCGAACAGGTTCACCCACTCCATGGCGCTGAGCGTCGAACCAATCACGTTGGGCTTGCCCAGTTCCTGCAAGCTGCGGTGCAGCCGGGCAGCGCGGCGCTTGACGTGTAGCCCGCCAGGCAAGATGCCTTCGTTGCGCAGCCCGTTATCCACGCACTCACGCATGGCCGCCCAGATGCGCAGCAAGCCTTCACGTATTTCCGCTTCCGGGCGCCAGGCCTGTTCGTTGGCCATCATCAGTTGCGCCACACTCAAGCTGTGTGCTTTGCACAAGGCCAGTAACTGGGCAGCACTGTCGAACTCATAAGGCAGCACAACGTCATTGGCTTTGGCTGCTGGGGCATCAATTTCGGCTTGCTCGACGATAAAGCCGCCGCCAACCGAATAGTAGGTCTGCAGCAGCAGGCTGCTCTCCCCGTCCATTGCTTCCAGGCTCATGGCATTGGGGTGGTAAGGCAGGTTTTCGTCGAGCAGCAACATGTCCCGGCCATACTCGAAGGCCAGCGGGTGGCTGCCATCCAGCATCAGGCAATGCTCCTGCAACACTTGGCCAATGCGCGACTCGATGGTGGCCGGGTCGATGCGGTCCGGCCACTGGCCCATCAGGCCAAGCAGGCAGGCGCGATCGGTGGCGTGGCCAACCCCGGTGGCCGACAGCGAGCCATACAACCGCACTTCGACGCGCGTTACCCGCGCCAACAGCCCCTGCTCACGCAGGACCTGGGCAAACGTCGCCGCTGCCCGCATGGGGCCGACGGTGTGGGAACTGGACGGGCCGATGCCGATTTTGAAAAGGTCGAAAACACTGATAGCCATGCTAATGCCTGACCGTGCCCTGATATGAATCCACAGCACGGTTATCTGATGAAATTGAGCGGTAGTGCGATTTTGCGCGATACTGACGCGCTGGCTCATGGATGACCAACGAAACTTTCTAAGCAAGCCTTTAGCAGGACTAAACAATGCGACGGCAACTCAATGGGCAGATGTTCGTCTGGCTGCATGTATTCGCCTGTGCAGCCCGGCATCTGTCCTTTACCCGCTGTGCCGAAGAGCTGCACATCACCCCCGGCGCGGTCAGCCAGCAGATGCGCCAGCTGGAAGAACGCCTGGGTTACCGGCTGTTTCTGCGCCGGGCGCGCGGTGTGGAGTTGAGCGCCGAAGGGCAACGCCTGGCCCAGACAGTGGCCGAAGCCTACGGCAGTATCGAGGCTGAACTGTTGCGCCTTGACGCCGGTGAAATTCGCGGCACCTTGCGTGTGCGCTCCATTCCGTCGTTCCTGGCCAAATGGCTCACCCCACGCCTGCCGCGCTTTCAGCAGCGATACCCGGACATCGAGCTGCGACTGGTGGCCGAAGACAGCGCCCAGGCATTGACCCCGGGCGACTTCGACCTGGCTATCGACCTGAACGATGGCAGCTACCCTGGCATGCTTTCGACACCGCTGCTGGACGAACAGATCTTCCCGGTGTGCTCACCCACCTTGCTGCGCGGGCGCCCGCCACTGCATGGGCCGGCAGACCTGGCGCACTACCCGCTGCTGCATGACATCACAGCCTGGCGTGGCAGTTCGGAGTATGCAGAATGGGAGTTCTACCTGGAGGGGATTGGCGCCGCCGGCCTGAATGTGCGGCGTGGCCATACCTTCAACCGCAACCACCTGACCATCGAGGCGGCAATTGCCGGTATTGGTGTAGCGATCGCCCGGCGGACGCTGCTGAATGACGAACTGGAGCGCGGCGCGCTGATCGTGCCGTTTGGCGTGGCGATCGCCAACCACAAACGCTACGTGGTGCATTACCCGCCAGGCGGGTTGAATCAGCCGGGAGCGCGGGCGGTGCATGACTGGCTGGTGGAGGAAGCGCGGGGGTTCAGGGAGTTGCATCCACTGAACAAGGTGTAGGAGCGGCCTTGTGCCGCGATGGGGTGCGAAGCGGCCCCGGCAAGGCCGCTCCTACAGGGGGCTTGCGAGCGTTCGATGATTAGTAAGCCTGCTTGCCGGTAAACGCATTGAGGGTGCGCACCAGAATCACAAAGTCCAGCCACAGCGACCAGTTGTTGATGTACTCGATGTCCGAGTCCACCCGCTGGATCATCTGCTCAATGTCCTTGGTCTCCCCCCTGAAGCCGCGCACTTGCGCCAGGCCAGTCATGCCCGGCTTGATGTTGTGGCGGGCAAAGTAATCGACGATGTCCTGGGAATATAACGTGTCATGTTGCAACGCATGTGGCCGTGGCCCAACCAGCGACATCTCCCCGGTCAGCACATTGAATAACTGCGGCAGTTCATCGAGGCTGGTACGGCGGATGAAAGCACCAATTTTAGTCAATCGCGGGTCATTCTTCTGCGCCTGTTTGACCACGCCATTGTCCGGCTGATGAACATGCATGCTTCTGAACTTCCATATACGGAATGACTCGCCGGTCCAGCCCGTACGTTCCTGGCGGAAGAAAACGGGCCCGCGGCTGGTGAATTTGATAGCCAGTGCAACGCCAATCAACACAGGCGATGCACACAGTAGTATCAATGCCGCCAATACCCGGTCCTCGAGATTCTTCAGGAACAGGCTCATGCCCGTCAGCGGGGTTTCAGACAGGGTCAGCACAGGAATACCGGCAATTTCTCGCACGCTGTGATTGATCAGGCGCAACGAGAAGATATCCGGCACCCAGTTCACGGCAATGCACTTGTCCAGCAACTTGAAGTACACGTCGTTGATAACCTCGGAGCCCCCCAGCGGTGTCACCAGGTACACGGTGCGAATGCCATACTGGGCAACGATTTCATCCAGATCTGCAATGTGACCGAGCACGGGCAGGCGCTGCTTGCCCTCGGCACCTTCGTACGCCCGCTCACCAGCCTTGTCGGTCAGCACACACCCCAGAACCCGTTCGCCAAACCAGGGGTTGTTGCTGATTTTCTGATAAAGGAAATTGGCCAGGTCGCCGTTGCCGATAATCAGGGCATTGTCCAGCCGCGCATGCGCGGTAAACCGTTTTTGCAGTTCTCGAACCGCAAAGTGCAAGAACAACTGGGCAATGTAACCAATGATGAACAACTGCACGACCAACAACCGTGAGTACGTTTCACTCTGTTTAGTGAGAAAGGCCATGACCACAAGAAAACAGAATGTTGCCGACCACGCCTTGAACAGGCGGAAGGCCTTGATCGAAAGGCCGACGTTAGTGCGGTAGATTGCATAATGGTCGTAGATGACGGCCAGTGCGCCAATCAGCAACAGCAACATGATTACATAATCGGAGGTAATGTAACCAAACTGATCATAGATGAGATACCAGGCAATACCGGTTACTGCAATACCATCGAGCCCCGCCTGAATGGCGTTACTTACACTGCTTCTTCTTTGGAGTAAGGAACGACTGCTTCTGGGTTCGAAAACCATTTCAGACCTCATCTATTTGAGCGTAGCAAGTGCCGTCCATCAAACATCAAGTCATGAATACAGCTTATTCAACGCCAGTGAAGCAGGATCGTGCAGCCCCCAAGCCACTGCTTTCACTGTAGCAGCCACCCGCCATCAGCGCGGATTTTGGCCGATTCATACGGTGCCCCTGGCCGAATCGGCTGCCTTGCGGCACAGCAGGGTGCGCAGCAAGAACAACGGATTGCCTACCACATAACGCATGAACAAACGTTTCGGCTCGCGTAACAGACGGTAGGCCCACTCGCCACCCACATGCCGTAACCACTGCGGTGCCCGGCTGACCTTGCCGCCGAGGAAGTCCAGAATCGCCCCGCCGCACACGATCAGGCACGGCCCATCAACGGCTGCCAACCTGGCCGCCACCGCTTCCTGCTTGGGCATGCCCATCCCCAGCACGATCAGTTCCGGTTGCTGTTCCTTGGCCAACTGCAGGTAGGTGTCGATGCTGGCAAAGCCATCGTGGACCGATACCGGCACCACGCCAAACAAGGCTTCGCTGCGCTGCACCGCCTGATTCAGGTACGGTTGCTGCGTGCCCCAGAACGCAACCCGCCGCCCGCGGTATGCCTCCATGAGGCTGGGTATGAAGTCGGTGCCATTCATGTTGAGCCCAGGCTCCAGTCCCAACCGGCGATAAAGGATCGCCATGCCAGAGCCGTCGCGCAACAGCACATCGGCCGCCGACAACGCCTGACAATACTCACCGTCGTGCACCACCAGGTTCATTGCATGGGCATTGACGAACCCCAGCACGGTTGCAGACTTCGGGGCGGCAAGCCGGTCGAGCAGGCACTGCGCCGCGCTGCTGTCAGGCACCACCTCAAGCGTGTCGATAATGCGGTTCCAGCGTTTCTGCCATTGCCACTGAGCCATCAGTCATCATCCCGTTTGGAGCGCACCCATTCGACCTGGCGCTTGATCAGGAACCCCAGGTACAGTGGGATTTTCCTTGCGGCGTAAAAAGGCGCGTACAACAGCACGGAAAACGGGATCAGCTCACGGCAGAAGCGTGCCCACGCCAGCACAACGGCAAGGCCGAGCATGACCAGCGCAGCCAGTGCGATCCACGCAGGCGCCGCATGGCCTGACAGCAGGTAAGCCAGCCAGGTCACCAGGTTGAGCCCCAGCAGCGCCAGCACCAGTAGCGCCAGAGGTGGCACCAACAGGTCCAGGGTCATGGCCAGCAGGCTACCGTTGCGCTGGCGAATGGCGGCCAGCGCACGCTTGGGCGCATCGGCCAGCATCAAGCCCAGGTGGCCATGCTCCCAGCGGGTGCGCTGGCTGTTCATGCCCTGCTGGCTGGCAGGAAACTGGCTGGTGACCAGCGCCTCGGGGCAGAACACCGGCGGCTTGCCCTGCTGGCACAGATCCAGCCCCAGCTTTACATCCTCCACCAAGTGCCCATTGGCCAGGTTGATCAAAGCAAGGTCGTGCCAACCGAATGCCATGCCTGCCCCCATCAGTTGGCACGGTAGCCCCAGCCGCGCCCAGCCACGCGGGCGCACCAGGTTCTTGACCCGCCAGGCAAACTCGGCCACCTGCACCTTCAGCCCGCTACCGGCGGGCGCGCGCATCAGGTACAACGCCTGCACCGGGCGTTGGGCCTGGTGATAACGGCGTGCCAGGCAGTCAATCGCCCCCTCGGCTACCTGGCAGTCGGCATCAACCACAATCACCACCTCGGGCGGGTATTCGGCCAAGTGGCGTACGCCGAAGTCCAGGGCATAGCCTTTGCCACGCAGCACCGTATCAAACCGCTCCACTACCTCGGCGCCGGCCTCGCGGGCCAGCCGCGCCGTGTCGTCCGTGCAGTTGTCGGCCACCACCAGCAAGCGGTCGCCTGGCAGCAACTGCGGGGTTACGCTCGCCAGCGTTGCACGAATGATCGCAGCCTCATCATGGGCCGGTACCAACACTGCCACCCGCGGACGCACGCTGACGCCCAAGGGCCGCGAGCGCGGCGGCAGGCAAGCCAGCAGCATCTGCAGGAAGAAAACGGACACAGGCACAAGGGCGATGACCGCCAGCAGGCCCAGTAACCAACTCAATACAGTCATCATGCGGATGCCTTGAAGTAGCCGGCCAGCTTGGCCGCCTCGGTGTCGATATCATGCCGTTGCAGCACGCGCTGGTAAGCCGCCTCGCCCATGCGCTGCAGCACTTCGGCGGGTTGCGCAAGGCACTCGGCCATGGCCTGCGCCAGTTCGTCCACGGCGCCAGCGGGGAACAGCCAGCCGTTCTCGCCCGGGCGCACCAGCTCAGGGATGCCTGCCACGTAGGTGGTCAGTACTGGCCGGCGCAAGGCCATGGCCTCCATGATCACCACCGGCAAGCCTTCGGCGAAGCTGGGCAATACCAGCGCGCGCGCGGCAAGGATCTCCTCGCGTACCTGTGCGCTGCTGATCCAGCCGGTGATGCGTACGTGCTGCTGCAGGCCGTGCCGGGTAATCAGGGCGTCGATCTGCCCGCGCATCTCACCGTCACCTGCCAGGACCAGTTCGAAGGCGATCGACTGTGCCGCAAGCTGACGTGCCGCCTCAAGCAACAACAGCTGGCCTTTCTGTTCACAAAGCCGGCCGACGCACACCAGCCGTGGCACCGCCGGAACATTGACCGGCAGCACCTCATGGAACGCTCGCTCCAGGCCGCAATGCACCACTTTCACTTTGGCCCAATGCTCGTGCGCCACCCAGCGAAACAGCTGGCTGCGCCCGTAAGAACTCACCGCTGCAACAAAGGCGGCGCGCCGCACCTTCTCGCCCATGTGCAAGAACTGCGGCTTGTCGAACTCTTCCGGCCCGTGCACGGTAAAGCTATAGGCCGGGCCGCCCAGCAGGTTGGCCAGCATCACCACCTCGGTAGAGTTGGTGCCAAAATGGGCATGCACGTGTTTGGCCTCACCGGCCTGCAGCCAGTGCAACACCTGGCAGGCCTCGGCCAGGTACACCAGGTGGTAGGGCCACGCGCGGTCGGCGCGCAGGCCAAGGCGCATTGCCACCCGCAAGGCCTGGAAAAAGCGTCGCGGTTGCGCACGCAGCACCTGCAACGTTGGCGTCAGCAACCCCTTGACGCCGCCTTGCAACACATACCGGGTCCTGGCCCGTTCGCTCGTGTCCTCGGCGTCCTGCAACTCGGCATCCCACCCCCGCAGGGCAATGCGTTGTACCTCTACGCCCTGGCGCTCCAGCGCCAGTATCTCGCGGCGGATGAAACTGTGGCTGACCTTCGGGTACTGATTGATGAAGTAAGCGATGCGCATACGAATCCAGATCCAAACCCGCTTGATGACCCACCTCCCCTGCCAACCTTCACTTAAGGCTGTCGACTACGGGCGGTCGGTCCACTGCCGATGCACTCACAGCAAATGCATCCCCCTGTTTTCCTTGTAGTCCAAGGTTGTGACTGCTGCTTGGCAATGCGGCCTGCAAGCGCGCGAAAACATCGTCGAACATCGCTTGGCGGCGGCGGTACATCGCCCGTTTCTTCGCTGGAATGTCGGCTTCTGCCCGCTGCGCCTGGGCAAGCGGAAGGCTGAAGAAATCCGCAAAATTCGATGCACTGGCACCGTGTTCCTGCCAGATGACGTCATAGTTGGCGGCAAGGTCCTGGCCTTTGTCGCTGCCAAAATACGCATGCCGATGGTGCCGGCAGTCATCGCTGACCGCATACAGGTGCGTGACACCCAGCGCCCGGGCCAGGCACTTCATCGCTTCGAGCACCAGGCTGCGCGGGCGCAGGCCTTCGAAGTGCTTGGTCAGGTCGCGGTAGATAGCCAATGAGGTTTCGCTGTCGATGCCTTTGTGGATGCCCTGCACGGCCCCGATGAACAGGCACAGCTCACCCTGGCTGCGGCACAGGGTAAACGCCAGTGAAGCCACGCGCAGGTCGCCCTGGAACAGGTTCAGCACCAACTCGCCTTCGCGTTTGAACCAGATCGGCCGGTCCAGCACCAGGCGACAGCCCGGCGAATGGCTGGCCAGATCGCACAGCGTCAGGCTTTCGTCCCGCCCCAGCAGCAACAGCGCCGGAAACTCGCCGGCCAGCACTTCAAAGTGCGAAGCGACCACTGCCAGGCGCTGCGGGGCTTCCCAGCATTTGCTGAGGTAAGGCCACTGCACCACACCGATGCAGTCCACACCCAGCCGCCGCACGCCTTGCTCGCCGAGTGCCGCCGTGATGCGCTGCATGAAACCATTCAACTCAGGCCACTGCCTGGCAATCTGCAGCATCAACTTGTACTTGTTGTTCAACGCCCGCAACGAGTAGCCCGGTTGCAAGGTAAACACGCTTTTCACGAGGGTGCCGAGCATCATGGTCATCTCTCATTTGTACTCGATCAACGCTGATTTGCCGGCCGCGAAGCGGTGGCGCAAGAACTTCAGCTGGCCGAGCATTTCCGGGAATTTGCCCAACACCAGGAATACCGCCTGCAGCCAGTTTTCGCGCGCCGACTTGCCTCCGCGGCGAGCCAGGCGCACGGCCTGCAACGGGTAAATCAATAGCAACAGCAAGCCCCAGCCACCCAGCAGCAGGCAGGCCAGCACGATCACCAAGGGTATGCCCAGGCCCCATAGCCAGGCCCGACGTGACTCGCGCAACCAGTGCTGCTCGGGCGGCTGGCCATGCAGGTAGGCCCCTTCGGCATAGGCGTGACCGGCACGCAGGCTGCGCCGCCACCACTGGCTGAACCGGGTCATGCCAGCGTCGTGCAGGGTCATTTCGGCGGCCAGGCGCCAGACTTTCCAGCCCTTGGCCCGCAAGCGCACGCACAGTTCAGGCTCCTCACCGGCAATCAGCTCGGCGCGAAAGCCACCGACGGCGGCAAAAGCGTCTGCCCGCATCAGCGCATCGCCACCGCACGCCTTGGCTTCACCGATGGGGGTGTCCCATTCCAGGTCGCAAAGCAGGTTGTACACCGACCGCTCCGGGAAGCGCTCCCGTCGGCGACCACACACCACCGCCACCTCGGGGTGCTGGTCGAGAAACACCTGCGCGGTGGCCAGCCAGTGGGCATCCACCTCGCAATCGCCATCGACAAACTGCACCAGCTGCATCGAAGGCAGCAGCCGCTGCAAGGCGCTGAAGCCTTCGTTACGCGCGCGCGCGGCGGTAAACGGGATGGCCATGTCCAGCGCCAACACCTCCACCCCGAGGCTGCGGGCCAGTTGCAGCGAGCCGTCGGTGGAGCCCGAGTCGACATACATGACCTTGCCCGCACCGTTTGCCAGCGAACGCAGGCAGCGCTCCAGGCGCGGGCCCTCGTTGCGGCCAATGACCACCACACCGGTTACTGCCGCCATGGGCCTCACTCGGCGGCGGCCGTGGCGGCTGGCTGCCTGGCCTTGATGGTGGCTGGCACCCCTACTGCCAGGCAATTGTCCGGCACATCCACCAGCACCACGGCATTGGCGCCGATGATCACGTTGTTGCCAATGCGGATGCTGCCCAGCACCTTGGCCCCGGTGCCGATATCGACGTTGTTGCCGAACACCGGGGCAATCGGCTCATCGACGTTCTTCAAGCCCACCACCACACCGTTGCGGATGCGGCAGTCATCGCCAAACCGGGCATAGCCACTGACGACGATGCCACCAAAATGGTCGATGACGAAGTTGCGGCCGATCACCACTTCGCACGGCAGTTCGATACCGGTGATGATCTGCACGAACTTGAACAGCACCTTGTAGACCAGCGAGAAGAGTTTGCGCAGCAGTGCCGGGCGCACGGTGTAGCGCCAGCGGCCGAAGCGATACACCAGCAGTACCCAGAAGCCCTGCGCCCCCCAATCCCCGCCATGGGCGCGCAGGTCGGCACGAATATTCTCGAACATGGCTTTACCTACCTTGTCGGTTGGCTGGCGTACCGGGTCTTGAACAACAGTGACCAGGTCGCCCGGCAATGACGCCAGCAGGCCTGAATCGCGCCCCAGCCGCGTCGCTTCAACAGCGCCTTGAGTGCCAGCACCAGGTCACCCAGGGTGACCAGCACCATATGCAGGGCAAGGCCCGCCACCCCGTGATGCTTGCGGAAATACAACAGCTCGCTTTCGATCTGGTAGGACGAGATCTGCCGGCTGGCCGCCTCCAGCTCTGCCACCGACTTGGAGCTTTCGCCCCCGATGTGCACCACCGTGGTATGCGGGTAGAACACGACTTTCCAGCCGGCTTCCTTCACCCGCTTGCAGTGGTCCACCTCCTCGTAATAAAGAAAATAACGCGGGTCGAACAGGCCCACCTTGTCCAGCACTTCGCGGCGCACCAGATAGAAGCAACCCGGTAACCAGTCGCACTCGCGCACCGAGGCGTGGTCCCAGGTCATTTCATCGACCATCTTCAGCCCCGGGAAGAACCGCCCCAGCCCGGTACGCCCGACAAAGACGTTGAGCGGCGTTGGGAAGTAGCGACAACTGGGCTGCAGATCGCCGTCGCGGCCTTCCAGGCGCACCCCCAGCACGCCACACTCCGGGTGGGCGTCCATGTAGTCGAGGGTTTTTTGCAGGGAGTCGGCGGCCACGAAAGCATCGGTATTGAGCAGCAAGGCGTACTTGCCCTTCAGGTGCGCCAGCAACTGGTTATTGGCCCGGCCGAAGCCCACGTTCTGCTTGTTGCTCAGCAGCAGTGCCTCGGGGCACACCTGGGCCATGCGCTGCACCGAGTCGTCGCGCGATGCGTTGTCTACTACCAGGTAACTGGCCAACCGCTCGCTGTCGGCCCGGCGCAGCGCATCGAACATCGGCTGTAGCAGCCCGGCGGTATTGAAGTTGACCACCATGACATCCACAGGTTTGCTAGCCATTGTTGCCGTCCCCGAAGAAGTACTGGCGCCTTTGCGCCATCAACAGCGGTTCAACTTCCGGGTCGTAAGCGCCGTTGCGCTGTTTTACCAGTTCGATCCACGGGTAACTTTCGCAACGCGCCTCGACCCGTTTGATCAACTGTTCGGTGGTGCAGATGAACTGCGCCGGGTTGCCGCCAAACACGGTGCCTGGTGGCACGTCCTTGGTCACCACCGCGCCTGCGGCCACGATCGATTCCGGGCCGATGGTCACGCGGGGCATGATGATCGCGCCATGGCCGATGAAGCAGTTGTCCTTGATATCGATGAAACCGACCGAATCCAGGTGCTTGCCAAAGCGATGTTCGATCAGCAATACCACCCCGTCATGACCGATCAGCGTGCAGTCGGACAAGCCCACGCTGTTACCGATGCGAACCAGCGAAGGGTCGAGAAACTTGCAGCCTGTATTGACGAAGAAGTTGCTGCCGACAGAGTGAAAGTTCCCCCATCGGGCGAGGTAGGCACCCCATTCAAGACCAGAAGGGTTGCAGAACCTCCTGTAGAACTTGCCCCCTCGCCCGGTTGCATGGGCGTAGTGCGCCACTGCCTTGCGTATCCATCCCTTCATGCTGCCTGGCCTCGCGATCTGAACAATCTGGAGTGTCCTGAGGCGTTCCGGTCTCGTTCTTCTAGGTGCTGACCGCAGCGCTCAACCCATGTACAACCTGCATCATGCAGCGGCGCCGCTAGCCGCTCTCATCCTGGTATCGAGGTGGTCGGCCAGCCGCACGGCAAACTGCAACAACGGCATGGTCGGGTTGGAGGCGCCGCCCTTGGCGAAGATACTGCTGCCGGCGACATACAGGTTCTCGGTACCGAACACCTTGCAATTGGCATCGACAACGCCGAACTGTGGCGAGGCGGCCATGCGTGTGGTCCCCATGTGGTGGGCGTGCGGCGCCATCGTCAGCGGTATCGAAGTGTCGTAGACAAAGTCGTTCAGCTTGACGAAGCCCAGGTCCATTTCAGCGAACTGCTTGGCCAGTTCGCTGCCAATGCACTTGATGGTGTGCCGGTCGTCGGCGCTCAGCGCCCAGTTGACATTGACCTTGGCCACCCCCAGTGCGTCCTGTTCGTCCAGCAGCGAAATGCGGCTGTGCAGGTTGGGGAACTGCTCGATCATGGTGCTTATCACGCCGTCACCGGGGCAGCTGAACTTGGCGACGAAGGCGATCTTGCTGGCAACCCCCATGTCGCAGGCCAGGTTCTCGAGAAAATGCTTGACCTCGGCGGTGCGGCCATAGGTCTGCACATCGGCCAGCAAGACGGCGGTGACATTGCCTTTACCGGCCTTGTACTCGTCGACGAAGGCATCGGTGGTGTAATACTGGCGCGGCTCCGGGTCCTGCCCGGACTTGAGGATGAACGTGCCCAGGTCGATGTTCAGATGCTCCATGAAGCATCCGCCGACCAGCCCTTCCTTGCTCACTACGCCTGCTGCCACCAGGGTCTGGCTATTAAGCAACTGCCGGGCGTTCTCGATGGCCCCCGTAGCCAGAATGAAGTGCCTTGCCACCAGGCGCTGACGATTGCGTTCATAGTCGGATAGAACCACCGCAGCCAGGTGGCCGGAGCCTTTGTCGAACTCCAGGTCCACGCAGTTGCAGTTGATGAACACGTCCAGGCCTTTGGTCTGCTCCAGTGCCGTGGCGTACTTTTGCGCAAAACGTGTCGGGGTGCTGAGCAAAAAGCGGTCTGCCTCGAAGTCACCACCATCCAGGCCGGTATTCATAGCACGAAAATCCGAGCCGGCTGGCAGGTCGACGATGTCCATGGCCGCCGGCAGGTAGCCTTCGATCTCCGAATAGGGAATCGGCCAACCAGGCAAGTCACCTGGCGGGGCGACGGTAAAATCCGATGGGGTGAAAGGCCGGCAACGGCCGGCCCAGTGGTTGGACGTGCCCCCCAGGTAACGCAGGCGGGTCTCCTCGGCATACAGCTCCAGGCCCGTGGATGCGCAGGCGTACAAGCCTTGCGAGTGCGGCGCATACTCGCGTCCACCGCCTTCGGCGAGTAATACGTTCCAGCCGGCGGCGGCCAGGCGCAAGCCCAGGGTAATACCCGCCGGGCCGGCACCGATGATGCAGAAATCGTAGTTGTCGCGCAGCGTTTTGTGCTGCTGAAAGTCCTTGATCATGCTGGCTGGTTCCGCAAGTAACGGGACGGCAATACCCAACCGTTGATTATCACGAACCCGGGCGGTTCGACAGGTTTGCCAGCCACGGACGCCGAGACGCCGAACACCGCCCCACCCACACCGAGCAAGACACAACTCTGGAGAAAGCCTCTACGGCCCAACTGCGCAGTACAAAAAGTGAGCTTGCCCATGATCCCGTGACCTGTACCCATGAAAGTTACACCCAGCACGCCGCTTTACAACCAGTCGAAAAAGGCCGTCAGCAGCGCCCCGCACAGAGCCCCGACCAGCAGCATCGGCAGCACTACCAGCTCACGTTTCAGGCTGAACATGCCCAGTTTGCAGTTCACATACACAACCAGCACCAGGGTTGGCACGGCATGCAGGGCAACCCCCCAGATCGCCCACTCCACACCACCAATCGCCAGCAATAGCGGCAGCAGCCCCCATAGCGAGACCAGGCGGATGATGTTGTCCATGGCCTGATACTTGGTAAGGCCCAGAGCAATCCACACCTGATGAGCCAATGTATAGCGCATTATGATGAACGACAGCGAAAGAATTGCCAGCATAGGGCCAGCTTCACGGTAGCGATCATCGTACATCCAGCCAATCAGCAGAGGGCTGGCGGTCAGGAAACCACCGCAGATGAACAGCACCAGCAGGTCGACCAGCAGGCGGAAGCGGTGATACAGCGCTGTCAGGCGTTCCTTGTCGTCGGCCCTTGCAGCTTCACTGAAGGCAGGAAGCGCCACGGCACCGACAATTTTCATCAGCGCGGTCTGCACCGCGCCAAGAATCAGCACGGCAATCGAATACACCCCCAGTTGCGCCGCCGACATGCTGGCGCCAAACCAGATGCGGTCACCGTACATGGCCAGCACGCCAACCATCGACGACAACAGGATCCAGCGGCCAAACACGATCAACTCGGTCAGCGCCGTACGGTCCCAGCGCAGGTGGTTGTTCGGCCCTTCCAGGGCGGTATGCCCCAGCACGGTCCAGGCTACCGCCGAAACCAGGCCAGAGATCACCAGGGCCCAGATCGAATGGGTCAGCAAGCCCAACACCAGCATCACCACCAGGCCGGCCACCTGCGAGGCCAGGTCGACCAGCACCACGCGCTTTTGTTGGAAAGTTCTTACAGCCACATCTATCTTGGTGGACTGGAACCCCCAGATGGCTGCCGACAGGCCAGTTACCGCCAGCACCATCGGTAGCACCGGGGCAGCATAGGTAGAGTCCGCAGGCCATATTTCCGCCAGTTGGGCCAACCAGGCGCCCACCGCCAGCAGCAGGGTGAGGGCAAACAGCAGGAAGCCGCGAATGATCTGCACGGTCCAGGCGGTGTTGAGGAAATCCGGGTCGTCACCCCGGTGACTCTGGATGATGTTCTGGCGCAGGCCGACATCGGAAAGCAGATGCAGGAGTACCGAAACGGTGGTGGCGATGACCATCACCCCGAACATTTCCGGCAGCAGCAAGCGGGCCATGATCAGATTGCCGCCCAGGCGCATCACCTGAGAAGCCACCTGCGAGACCAGGTTCCACGACCCGGCCCTCAAGGCCCGGTTGCGCAGGCTCGCAGCGGCTGACACATCAATCGACGGCATGACTTCAATCTCTGACTGATTGGCTAAAAGTCACTATAGTTTCAATTAGCCACGATGCTAGCCGTTGCCCACCGAGGGAAAGGTGTACATAGCCGATGCCTGAACATTTTCGTGCGTTGATCGTCATCCTGTTTTTGGCGAGCGTGGTCTTCCTGATGGCGCGGCGACCCGCCACCGACCTTATTCCGCTCAGCGACTACAAGCGCCGGCGCAATCTCTGGTTCCTGCTGACGGTGCTGGCCTTTGCCTCGCACAGCTTTTGGCTGTACCTGGGTGCAGGCGCGGTCATCCTGTTGCTTGCAGGGCGCCGCGAGCACAACCCTATGGCGCTGTTCTACATGCTGCTGTTCCTGATTCCGCCGGCATCGGTGCAGGTGCCCGGGTTTGGCGTGGTCAACTACCTGGTCGACCTCAACCATATCCGCCTGCTCACCCTGTGCGTGCTGCTGCCGGCCGCGCTGCAGCTGCGCCGGCAAGCTGACACGTTGCGCTTCGGCCGTACCTGGGCCGACAGGCTGCTGGCGGCCGGGCTGCTGCTGATGAGCGTTTTGTATCTGCGCGAAACCACCCTCACCGACACCTTGCGTCAGGCGCTGTACCTGTATGTCGACGTATTCCTGCCGTACTACGTGGCCAGCCGTGGCCTGCGCCATATCAGCGACTTCAAGGATACCTTGCTGGCCTTCGTGCTCACCGCCTTCGTCATGGCGTTGATCGCCGTGGCCGAGTATGTGCGTCACTGGTTGCTGTACAGCGCCCTGATCGACGCAATGGGCGTGCCGTGGAGCATGTCCGGCTACCTCAGCCGCGGCGGCGCGCTGCGGGCCAGCGTCACCACCGGCCAGGCGATTGCCCTGGGTTATGTGATGAGTGTGGCCATCGGTCTGTTCCTGTTCGTCCAGGGGTATGTGCAACGCCCGCTGCACAGAGCCATGGGCGCCCTGCTGCTGGCCGCCGGGCTGTTCGCGCCGTTGTCACGTGGACCGTGGATTGGCGTCGTGGTCATCGTGGTGGTCTTCATTGCCATGGGCAAAGGCGCGATCAGGCGCCTGGCGCTGCTAGGCGCGGCTGGCATGCTGGCGCTGCCCTTGCTTACCGTCGTACCGGGCGGTGACAAGGTGCTGGACCTTTTGCCGTACATCGGCAACATCGAAAAAGAGAACATCACCTACCGCGAGCGGCTGATGGACAACTCCTGGATCGTCATCCAGCGCAACCCGCTGTTCGGCTCGTTCGACTTCCGCAACACCCCGGAAATGCAGTCGATGATCCAGGGCGAAGGCATCATCGACATCGTCAACACCTACATCAACCTGGCGCTGCGGGTGGGGCTGGTCGGGCTCGGCCTGTTCGTTGCGTTCTTTGCTGTGGTGTTGAGGGGTATCCGCAGGGCCATGCTCACTTTCCCCGACAAGGATGACGAACGACGACAGCTGGGGCGAGTGCTGCTGGCAACACTCATCGGCATTCTGGTGATCATTTTCACCGTCAGCAGCATCACCTTCATACCGGTGGTGTACTGGTCAATCGCGGGGCTTGGCGTGGCGTACATCCAGATGGTCCGCCGGCTGGACGACAGCCCGGCTACCGAGCTGGCCGAAACCGGCCTTCAACCCAGGTAATGTCCATGAACGTGCTTACCCTGCGTCACCTTGTGCAGGCTTCGGCCATGGCTGGCCTGGCTTTGCTGCCGTTGGCCGGCTGGGCTTCGCAGTGGCAGGTCAGTGTCGATGAGCAGAATGGCCTGCCTACTGTGACATACGGCGGCGGGCCGGTGATGAAAGCCAAGTTCGACTTCTGGGCGGCCAACTGGAGCTGGACCGGCTTTTACACCGATTTCAAGGTCAATGGCCCCTACCAGTACACGCTGCTGGGCAAGAACAAGGAACTGGACTTCGACCTGAAGGCGGATATCCGCAAGGAACAGGCACAAACCCTGAGCTGGGCCTTCGACCTTACCGCCCACAGCCGCCAGGCCGGGGTGATGGGCGGCGGCATGGTGTTCCAGTTCGACCCGGCGCAAATCGCCGGCGACATGGGCGCCCCGCAACTGCTGCCCGACAACCGTGGCTGGTCGTGGGGCAAGGCCGACCAGGGTCGGCGCGTCGAAATGCGCTTCGATCCGCCACTGGCCAAGGTCTATTTCGAGCGCGGCAATTCGTCCGAGCTGCGTGCGTTCCTCTACAAAGACCCGATCAACCCCGGCCGACAGCAGCTGAAGGCGGTGCTCAACGTTACCGGCGACATCGAGCTGGGCCCCACCCCCACTGAGCGTTTCGGCCTCGCCGACCCCGCCAGCTGGCCCGATGACCAGCTGGACTGGCGTACCTCGCCGGTGGACCTGTCGTTCCTCAACGCCGCGGAAAAGCCCGCCGGCAGGCGCGGTTTCGTCAAGGCGGTCGGCGAACAGCTGATGTTTGCAGACGACACCCCGGTGCGCTTCTGGGGCACCAACCTGTCTGCCTATTCGCTGTTCAAGAGCCCAGACGAGGAAATCCGCCAACAGGCCAAGCGCCTGTCGGCACTGGGCTTCAACCTGGTGCGCCTGCACCACCACGATTCGCCGTGGGTCAGCCCGAACGTGTTTGGCGACGGCACCCTGGTGCGCGATACCCAGCAGCTCAGCGCCGAATCGCTGCGCAAGCTCGACCTGTGGATCAAGGCACTCAAGGACGAAGGCATCTACATCTGGCTGGACATGCACGTGCAACGTGCGTTGACCGCCAACGACAACATTGAAGACTTCGATGAACTGCCCGAAAAGGAGGGCCGCGCAGACCTGAAGGGTTACGCCTACATGAACGACAGTATCCAGAAGGCGATGCAACGCTTCGCCGAGCAGTACCTGACCCATGTGAACCAATACACCGGCCTGGCCTACAAGGACGACCCGGCCATCGCCGCCGTGCTGATCACCAACGAAAACGACCTCACCCAGCACTACGGTAACGCCCTGATGCCGGACAAGGACGTACCGCGCCATAGCGAGCGCTACATGGCGGCAGCCAAAGCCTTCGCCAGGCAGCATGACCTGCCCGCCGACCTTACCTGGCGTGCCTGGGAGCATGGCCCGTCGAAGCTGTTCCTCAACGACCTGGAGCAACGCTTTGACGCCGACATGATCACCCACCTGCGTGGCCTGGGCGTCAAAGTGCCGATTGCCACGACCAGCACCTGGGGCGGCAACGGCCTGAGCGCACTGCCGGCGCTGACCGCAGGCGATGTAGTCGACGCCCACAGCTACGGCGCCATTGGCCAGCTTGAGAAAAACCCGTTGACCAGCGACGGCATGATCGACTGGATCGCCGCCGCCCAGGTGGTCGGCAAACCGCTCACCGTCACCGAGTGGAACGCCGAGCCGTTCCCGCTGCCCGACCGCCACTCGTTGCCGCTGTATGTAGCCGGCACCGCCAGCCACCAGGGCTGGGACGCCATGATGCAGTACGCCTACAGCCAGCAAGGGTTCAACCCGGGCTGGCGCACGGCGGACAACTGGCACGCGTACAACGACCCGGCGATGATCGCCACCCTGCCCGCGGCCGCCCTGCTCTATCGCCGGGCGGACGTCAAGCCGGCAACGACCCGCTACGTGTTCGCGCCGACGCCCGCCACCCTCTACAACCAGGAGATCACCCCGCGCAATTCGGTACTGCTGCGCACAGCCATGGAAAAGGGCCAGTTGCAGATCGCCCTGCCGCCGACACCGGAACTGCCCTGGCTGAAACCCGCTGCCATCCCGTCTGGCGCACAAGTGTTGCAGGACCCGGGGCAATCGCTGCTGGCCGCCGATGCCACGCAGGCGGTGACCGACACCGGCGAGCTCAAGCGCAACTGGCAACAAGGCATCTACACCATCGACACGCCGCTGACCCAGGCCGCCACCGGCTGGCTGGGTGGTCGCTCGATCAGCCTGGGTGCCGTACAGGTACAGACGAAAACGCCTTACGCCAGCGTCGCGGTACAGAGCCTGGACGGCAAACCCTTGGGCCAGTCGCGTGAGCTGCTGCTGTCGCTGGGCACACGTGCCATGCCCAAGGCCGATGACAAGACGCCGTTCAACGTGGAACCGCTTGAAGGCACTTTGACAATCAAGGCACCCGCCGGTCTGAAACTGTTCGCCCGCGATGCACAGGCACAATTGAAGGCATTGCCGGTGGCCTACAAGGATGGGCAGTACAGCATTACGTTCGACGGCAACTACATGTCCAACTGGCTATTCTTGAAATAGGGCATAGGGCCATCTACGCTCAGGTCACCTGTAGCTGATCATCCCACCTGCACGTTTCAGGGACGGTTCACTGCGTCTGTAAACAGCAGATTCCAGGAGGTGCGGATGAAATTTCTGGTAGTGGGTGGTGCAGGCTACATTGGCTCACACATGGTCAAGCACCTGCTCGGTGCCGGCCATGAGGTGGTGGTGGCGGACCTGGTTTCGCCTGGCTCCGGCATCCAGTGGGCCAAGCTCGACATTGCCGACGAAGCTGCCCTGGATGTGCTGTTCGGCGTCTGCCACTTCGATGCAGTGTTCCACTTTGCCTCGTTCATCCAGGTGGGCGAGTCGGTCAGCGCACCCGGCAAGTACTACCAGAACAACGTCGCCGCCACCCTCGCCTTATTGCAGGCCATGGTGAATGCCGGCATCAAGCATTTGGTGTTTTCTTCCAGTGCCGCCGTTTACGGTAACCCGCAGTACGTGCCAATCGATGAAGCGCATGCCAAAGGGCCGATCAACCCTTATGGGCTGAGCAAATGGATGGTCGAGCAGATTCTCGAGGACTTTGACCGGGCTTATGGCTTGAAGTCTGTATGCCTGCGTTACTTCAATGCCGCCGGTGCCGACCCCGATGGCCAGCTGGGTGAACGCCACGAACCGGAAACCCACCTGATCCCGCTGATCCTGCAGGCCGCTTCAGGCCGCCGCGAGGCGGTGACGGTGTTTGGCCGGGATTACGATACGCCGGATGGCACCTGTATCCGCGACTACGTGCATGTGGCCGACCTGGCGGCGGCGCATGCGTTGGCGGTGGATTATCTGTTGGCGGGGGGCGAGCGCACTGCGTTCAACCTGGGCAATGGCCTGGGCTTTTCGGTGCAGCAGGTGATCGATACAGCCAGGGCGGTGACGGGGCGGCAGATCAATGCCCTTGACGCGCCACGCCGCGCTGGCGACCCGCCACGGCTGGTGGCGGATGCGAGCAAGGCGCTGCAGGTGCTGGGCTGGCGGCCGGAGTTTGCTTCGCTGGAGCAGATTGTGCGGCATGCGTGGCAGTGGGAGTTGCAGTATCCCTGGAGCCTGCATCAGGGCTGAGATCTTTGGGGGCTGCAAAGCAGCCCCAAAATCTCGAACCTTAATAATAAGTTCGCGGCTGCTCGTCAGCCTTGTTCAGCACCGTCCCGACCAGGTTCACCGTGGCCAGGTGGTGCAGGCAGTCCTCGATTTCCTTCTTGTTGTTCATCCCGTTGGCTACCACCAGCAGCACACAATCAAACTTGGGTATCACGGTGATCGCATCGTCAGAGCTAAGCAGTGGGGGTAAATCGAAAATGCAGATGCGCGAGTCGTAACGGTTGCGTAAATCACTGATCAGGTTGTTCACCTTGGGCGACGACAGCATCTCGGTCGACATCGGCACCGGCACACGTGTCGGCAACACCACAAAGCGCGGCAACGTCGGGTTGACCAGGCATTCCTGCAACTCGGCCTTGTCCGTCAGGTACTCGTTCAGCGCCTGCTCCATGGGCAGGCCAAGGGTACTGCCGACTTTGGGCCGGCGCAGGTCAAAGTCCACCAGCAACGCAGTCTTGGTCGTGTGGTGAGCAATACTCATGGCCAGATTGATCGCCAGCACCGTCTTGCCCGCCTCAGGCGTTGGCGAGGTGATCGCCAGGGTACGCCAGCCGTTCTCCTCCATGGCCCTGAGCACCTGCGTGCGCAGCAGGTCGATGGGCCCGTTCATGTTGGAGTTCTTGTTGTACGCCACGATGCGGTGGCGCTCCAGATGGTCCGCCCGCAGCGGCACCACTTTGGTGTTCACATAATCGAACTGGCCAGGCACTTCCGCCAGCGCGGTGCCGGGGGCGGGTGACAATGCCTGGGGGGTTCCCGGGGTAACCTGGTGAAGATTATTGCCAACAGACGGCTTGGTCCTGTCCATCACTGCTTTCCCTATGCAAACCGAGATATGACTTTGAACAACAGCACATCCAGTGGCATGTAGAAGACGTGCACCAGCACTACCATGATAGCCGCCAACGCCAGTGCCGCCAGGATCAGCCAGTTACGCCACCGTTTGCGCCTGGCCACGTCGGCCCGGGTATCGATGTAGGGGATTGCCACCAGCACCCGTTTGCCCAGCAGGTTTTCCAGAGCGCCGACGCCGCGCACGCGCTGGTTGAGTATTTCCAGCAGCATCACCAGGGCGCCGCCGCCTGCCGGTGCCAGCACCAGGCCCAACGCAGCGATCTTCTTGCGATTAGGCTTGATCGGTTTTTCAGGCATCAGCGGTGGCTCCAGCAGTACAAAGCGCTCGGCCTTGTTCTCCTGCTCCAGGCTTTCGGTAATTTTCGCGCCCATTTCCTTGGCGCGGATTTCTTCATACTTCTTGCGCGCGTTATCGTGGTCACGCATCAAGGTCACCAGGCCACGCTCGACTTGCGGCGCCTCGAGGATCTCGGCCTCGTAGCCCTCCATCTTTCTGGTCAGCTCGCGCTTCTGATCGGCCAGCGAGCTGATACGTTCCTGGGCCGCGCTCATCTTGGCTCGAACGCGCGCCACGTCGAGGCTGACTGTGGACGTGGTGGCCGTGCGCCCGCCGCTGGCTTCGAGCGCCTGGATCTTGCGCTTGACCGCCACCACATCCGGGTGGGCATCCTTGTAGCGGGTCAGCAACCGGGCGTACTCGGCCTTCAGGCTTGGCAGGTCCTGAGGCTGGTCGGCACTGGCTGGCTTGCTGCCTTCGGTAGTCTTGGTGGCCAGGCCGGCATTGGCCGCAGACAACTCCAGCTCCAGGTAGCGCAGTTCTTCCTGGGCGGCCTTGTAGTCACGATCGACTTCGCGGAACTCCAGCTCCGAGCGCGAGAGCATGTTCATGCGCAGGGTCTGGTGCTCTGGCAAGGCATTGGCGTGGGCCTGTTTGAAGTCGGCCAGCTGGTTCTCCAGGCTGGCCAGTTCGGCACCCAGCTTGTTGGCCTCCTGGGTAAGAAACTCGGTGGTTTCGTTGGCCCGCTCGGTGCGCTGCTTGAGGTTTTCGTTGAGAAAAAGGGTAACCAGTTCGTCGGCCACTTCCTTGGCGACTTCCGCCTGCTTGTGTTCGAAGGACACATTGAACGCAACCGTCGCCTCGCCTCGCCCGCGCACGAACGTGGTGAGGGTTTCGACCACGATGGCATTGCGCATCTGGTCGATCTTGTCAGACTCGCTCAAGCGCTTGTCGGCGAACAGGTTGTACTTGTCGATAATGCGCAGCAGGTTCTCGCGGGTCATCACCCGCTGGCGAATCACCTCGATGCGCTCATCGGCAAAGCTGGTGGTGTTGGTCGACACCAGCTCGGGCGAAATCTGCTGTGACTCCACAAGGATGGTGCCGGTCGACTGGTAGAGCGGCGGCACCATCAACGCGACCGCCACGGTCGCGGCAAGAATGACTACGGCACTCACCCCTAACACCAGGGCCCTGTCCTTGATAATGGCGATGTAATCTCTGATGGAGAGTTCGTAGTCAGACTTCATGGGGCCACCTGCCTGAAGTTCAGATGTCGGGGTACCTGTACGTCAACGTCAAACCAACGATCGTAGCGGTTGCATCGGGCGCCTGGTCCTGTTGCCGCTCCTTGTACATCAGCGACAGACGCAGGTCCCAGTACGGTGAAAACTGGCGGCTGGCCCAGACGCTGTACGTCTGCAATGTATTAGGGCTCTGCCCTTTGCTGTCTTGCCAGGCAGCGTCAGCGCCCACCCGGTCCAGTTCGGTGACGGCGTAACTCCACACGCCACGCACCTGGTCCAGCTCGGCGAAGCCGCCTTCAGCACTGGCCACCGTGCTCCGCTCGGCGGTCAGGCTGGCAATGGCACGCGTGCCGGTGTAGAGCAACGCCACCCCACCCTCCCCGCGTCGACCGCCGTCGTCGCCAGACACCTGGTTGACGCCAATGTGGGCATCGGCGCTCAGGCCTTCGGCAAGCTGGTACTTGATGCCGACTGCCGGGGTGTAGCTGTTGGACGCGGTCGCGGTAAGGTCCTGCTCTGGCTCATAGCGTCGGGCACCGAAGCGGGTATACACATCGGCCCGCTCGCTCCAGGCATAGGTCCAGGTAAACACGTTTGCCAGTTCGTCGTACCCCGTCAGCGTACTGATGTCATAACGGGCACGGTTAAAGGTGGTTTCGTTGCTCAAGGTACTGCGCTCGGTAACCGCCTGGCTCCAGTTGCCGGTCAGGGTGTAGAGCTTTTGGGTACCGTCGGTGGTGATCACCCCGGTATCCAGCACCGTGCCCGACAGTGTCGAACTTTCGTTGTAGCGCGCCACCAGGCCGAAACGACCACGCTCGGTGGTGCGCTGCCAGCCCAGGCTGATATCAGGGTCTTCACGGTCATCGACCACATCCGTGTCGGACGAGCGCAACACATGCATGCCCAGCCCCAACCTCAATTCGTCCTGGCCGAAGGTACCGATCAGGGTGTAGTCCGGCGCGATGATCGTGCGCGTTACACCCTTTTCCCCCGATGTCAGCAACAAAGGGTTGCTGTCATATTCGACGGATGTCGGTACCACCACCGTAGACTGCCAATTTGCCGCCAGGACCGCGTCCGTGAACGGCAAGACCAAGATTGCCGTTGCAATGCTAGTTGTTCTAAGAAGAGGCATTAAATGTTCTTATTAAAGGCAAGATCAAGGAACGACCAGCGTATCGCCAGCCTGAAGTTGGATGTTGGTGGACATATCCCGCCCAGACACCAGGTCCTTATATCGCACGGGCAGGATCTTTTGGGAAGCACCGGTGCCGCGGACCACCTTGATATCGCTTTCGTCAGCAAACTTGTCCAGGCCGCCCGACATGCTCAGCGCCTGAAGCACTGCGGTAGGGCCCGCCATCTGCACGGGGCCCGGCTTGATCACTTTGCCTTGGACATAGACCAGGTTGCCGGCGATGCTCTTGACGACAACGCTGACGTTCGGGTCGGGGAGGAATTTTTCGAGTTTGGCAGCCACTTGCTTCTCAACTGCCGTTACATCCAGCCCGGCAACATTGATGCGCCCGGCCAAGGGGAAGGTAATACTGCCATCGGGTAGTACGGTGGCTTCTTGACGCAGGCTGTCTTCCTGCCACACCGAAACCATCACCACATCACCGGGGCTGAGCAGGTAAGCCGCACCGCTCTGATCGGCGTTGCCAGCACTGGACCACACGGTCAGCACGCAGAATGCGGCAATCAATGAACGCATCATGAGGGTCCCTCCGGCCAAATGGCCCGAAAAAGAGCACTGAATGAGAACAGCACACCAACTCTCGCTCTGCTTCGCGGCTTAGGCCCGCCGCGATGGCCTCGTCCTTCCTGGAGGCCCCAACCTTGACGCTTTACAGGTAGGCTGCCTTGCTCTGCAAACCAAGGCCCTTCAAGGGCTACTGGGAATATAGCAACGGTTGGGAAATTCACAAGCCATGCCCCGGGCTTGCAACAACCTCTGCCCACTCTGGAAAAAAGGCGGTCAGCCTCAGATTTTTCTTCTGTTTGCCACCAGCACAAAGCCAACAACTGCGAAGGCTAACAACCAGCCGGCGGTTGAAACAGGAATGATACTGTTTTGGTTTACATATGAATCTGCCGCACGCGCAGCGCCACTCAGCAACACCAGCAAGAACATCGATTTGATAATCAGAGTCGTGCGCATACGCCCCTCCAAAAAAACAGGAAAATCAATTAGTTATTTGCTCGGTGTGGCGGGAGTTGTTTCGCTGTTGACTTGAGCTTATGGGCACAATGACACTACGTCAATGATCCGACACCATAATAAAATTCAATGGGAGATGGGGTTATTCGTCAAAATACCGACATGCAAATTATGCAAAGAAATGCCGCTGCAAGGGAGGCTGCGTTTCACGGATGAGAATACGTGGGGGCGTTCCCCTGCCCCCTGTGGTTTTATTCGTCTGCGTGGTGAACCACGACCAGCAATTGCGCCGGCTGGGCACCTACCGAGCGTAGTCGGTGCGGTGTCTGGGCGTTGAAATGCAAGGCATCGCCCTGCTCCAGCAGCACCCGTTCGGTCATGAAATCCACCTCCACCTGGCCTGCGTGCACAAACAGGAACTCCTCGCCCAGGTGTTCCTTGAACGTGGGGTCGCTGAACTCGTTTGGCGGCTGGATCAGAAAGGGCAGCAGGCTGCGCTGCCCGACCTGGCTGGTGAGGGCTGCATAGCCCGGCCCTTGCCCATCGCCTACCAGCGCCTGACGTTCGCCATGGCGCACCAGGCTGTAGCGGCTCTGGCCGGCCTGCTCTTCAGCGAACAGCTCTTCGACATTGACGTTCAATGCCCGTGCGAGCTTTAGCGCGGCGGCAATCGAGGGTGTATTAAGGCCGCGCTCGACCTTGGACAGGTAGCTTTTGGTCATGCCGGTCTTCTCGGCCAGCATTTCCAGGGTCATTCCCAGTTTCTTACGCAGCAGTTTCAATCGGATAGACATGTGACGCGGGTTTCCCAGGCTGAGGCAGCCATGATACGCATCTGAAAGCTGACGCCAAGCCTGCAGATTGTCGCCCTGCCTCGGCAGGCACCACCTCACCCTGTGGGAGCGGGCAAGCCCGCGAAGAATACGACGCGGTGCTTGGCACCGGCTGTGCCGGTGTTCGCGGGCAAGCCCGCTCCCACAGAGTGCCTGCCCTATGGCATCACAGGCGGTACGTATTGCAGCGTCGTACCCAGCGCCCACAACAACACCAGCACCAACGGCACGTGCACCAGCAACTGCACGAACGAGAAGCCGATCAGGTCGCGCGCCTTGAGCCCCAGCACGCCCAGCAGGGGCAGCATGTAGAACGGGTTGATCAGGTTCGGCAAGGCTTCGGCAGCGTTGTAGATCTGCACCGCCCAGCCCAGGTGGTACTGCAGGTCGTTGGCCACCAGCATCACGTACGGCGCCTCGATGATCCACTTGCCACCGCCCGATGGGATGAAGAAGCCCAGCACCGCCGAATACACCCCCATCAGCACGGCATAGGTGTCATGGGTGGCAATCTGGGTGAAGAACAGCGAAATATGGTGGGCCAGGGTCTGTTCATCGACACCCTTCACCTGGGTGAGAATGGCCGCGATGGAACCGTACAGCGGGAACTGGATCAGTACTCCCGTGGTGGTCGGTACGGCGCGCGCCACTGCGTCAAGAAAGCTGCGCGGGCGCCAGTGCAGCAAGGCACCGAGCATGATGAACAGCAGGTTGTAGGTATTCAGCCCGGAGATCGCGGTAATCGCAGGCTTGGTGGCGAACTCCTGATAAAGCCAGCCAGCGGCCAGGGCCACCAGCAACAGGATCAGGATCGGGCTGTGCTCCAGCCACTCACCCGGGCGAGTGCGCTGCGGTGCAGGTGGCGCGGTGAAGCTGGGGTCGACGCCGCAGTCTTCGGCGCTACGTGCACTGTTCGGGCCTGGGGCGGTGGCATAGGCGATGAACAGCGAGACCACCACCAGCGCCGCCAACATGACGCCGGACTGCCAGAGGAAGATGGTTTCAGTGAACGGGATCACGCCAGTAATCGACAGGATCGAAGGTGGCAGGCTGGCCGGGTTGGCCTGCAGTTGCGCCGCCGACGATGACAAGCCCAGTGCCCACACTGCGCCCAGGCCCAGGTAGGCGGCCGCGCCGGCGGCGCGGTAGTCCATCTTGAGATCGGTGCGCCGCGCCAGCGCGCGTACCAGCAGGCCACCGAATACCAGCGACAGCCCCCAGTTGAGCAAGGAAGCCAGCATCGAGATCAGCGCTACCCAGCACACTGCCGAGCGACCATTGCCGGGGATGCGCGCCAGGCGATCGATCAGCCGCGCGGCGGGCGGCGAGCTGGCCACCACATAACCGCCAATGACCACGAAGGCCATCTGCATGGTGAACGGGATCAGGCTCCAGAACCCGTCACCAAAGGCCTTTGCGGTGTCGGTCGGCTTGGCTCCCATGGCCAGGGCACCGATGCACACCAGCAGCACCGCCAGTGCGGCGAACACCCAGGAGTCGGGGAACCAGCGTTCGGCCCAGTTGGAACAGCGCAAGGCAAAGCGCGCGGAACGGCTGTCTTGGATTTCAGCGGCCACAGTTGAATTCCTTTTATTGGTTTTATCGGATAAGTCAGCAAAAACACAAAACCCCTGTAGGAGCAGCCTTGTGCTGCGAAGAGGCCAGTACAGACAAACATTATGTGAATGCCTGCACTGGCCCCTTCGCAGCACAAGGCTGCTCCTACAGGGGAATGTATGAAGCCCGTTGAATCAGAAGGTCATTTCCTTCACATCATCCGGCACGATCAGCTTGCCGGCGGTTTTCGCGATGATCTCTTCAACGCTTACCCCCGGCGCGGTTTCGCGCAGGATGAACGCGCCGTCTTCGATTTCCAGGTAGGCCAGGTCGGTCAGCACCTTGCGGATGCAGCCGGCGCCGGTCAGCGGCAGGCTGCATTGCGCAAGCAACTTGGACTCCCCGTCCTTGGAAGCGTGGGTCATGGTGACGATGATGTTCTCGGCGCCAGCCACAAGGTCCATGGCACCACCCATGCCTTTGACCAGCTTGCCGGGGATCATCCACGAGGCGATGTTGCCTTGTACGTCCACTTCAAAGGCACCCAGCACGGTCAGGTCGACGTGGCCACCACGGATCATGGCGAACGATTGTGCCGAATCGAAAATCGAGGCGCCGCGGCGGGCGGTGACGGTTTGCTTGCCGGCGTTGATCATGTCGGCATCGAGGGTACTTTCGGTCGGAAACTCGCCCATGCCGAGCAGGCCGTTTTCCGATTGCAGCATCACATCCATATCTGCGGGTACGTAGTTGGCCACCAGGGTCGGAATGCCGATGCCCAGGTTGACGTAGTAGCCGTCTTTCAGTTCACGTGCGACGCGTTGCGCCATCTGTTCGCGGGTCAGTGCCATGGTCAGGGTCTCTTTGTTGTTCTGGTGGATGGCGCTCAGGCCTTGACGGTGCGCTTTTCGATACGCTTCTCGAAGGTGCCGACGATGACACGGTCCACGTAGATGCCCGGGGTGTGGATTTCGCTCGGCAACAGCACGCCGGGTTCGACGATCTCTTCCACTTCGACCACGGTGATCTTGCCGGCGGTGGCAGCCAGCGGGTTGAAGTTTTGCGCGGTGTTGCGGTAGACCACGTTGCCGTAGTGGTCGGCCTTCCAGCCCTTGACGATGGCGAAGTCACCGGTAATGGATTCTTCAAGGATGTACTTGCGGCCCTTGAACTCGCGCACTTCCTTGCCCTCGGCAACCGGGGTGCCGTAACCGGTGGCGGTGAAGAACGCCGGGATTCCGGCACCGCCGGCGCGCATCTTCTCGGCCAGGGTGCCCTGCGGGGTCAGCTCCACGTCCAGCTCACCGCTGAGCAGTTGGCGTTCGAATTCGGCGTTTTCTCCCACATAGGACGCGATCATCTTGCGAATCTGCCGGTCTTCCAGCAACACGCCGAGGCCGAAGCCGTCGACGCCGCAGTTGTTCGAGACTACGGTCAAGCCCTTGACGCCACGTCGCTTGATTTCGCTGATGAGGTTTTCCGGGATGCCGCACAGGCCGAAACCACCGGCCAGCACTGTCATGTTGTCGGTCAGGCCTTCGAGGGCCTGTTCGTAGGTTGCAACGCGCTTGTCCAGTCCGGCCATGCTGATCCGCCTTTTGTAGTTGTAGAACCGACGAGGCTGTCGGTGAGCGTGTGCAGACATCTTCACCGCACGCGACTGATTTGTTAATTTTGTTTTCGTCATCGATTGATAACTTTTACAAAACAAACAATAGGCCTGTCATGAACGTCAAGCAACTGCGTGCCTTTGTCGCCGTGGCCAAGTACCAGAGCTTCGCCCAGGCCGGTGAGCACCTGCATATATCGCAGCCCGCCCTGAGCCTGACCATCAAGGCCCTGGAAGAAAACCTCGGCGGCGCCCTGCTCAGCCGCACCACGCGCAGCGTCAGCCTGACCGCCGAGGGCGAAGTGTTGCTGCCGCTGGCACGGCGCCTACTGGCAGACTGGGACGACACTGAAGAGATGCTGCGCCAACGTTTCACCCTGCAACTGGGCCGGGTATCGGTGGCGGCCATGCCAGCCTTTGCCGGCAACCTCCTGCCCCACTCGCTCAAGGTATTTCGCCAGCGCTACCCCAAGGTCAACGTCACGGTGCATGACGTGATCAACGAACAGGTGCTGGAACTGGTACGCCATCGCCGCGTCGAACTGGGCATCGGCTTCGAGCCGGACAACATCGACGGGCTGGATTTTCACCCGTTGTACCTGGACCGCTTCGTCGCAGTGGTACCGGCCGACTCGCCCCTGGCGTTGCTGCCCCAGGTCAGCTGGGCAAAGCTGATGGCCGAAGACTTCGTGGCCCTGCAACGCCCTTCGGCGGTGCGCCTGCTGATGGAGCAGAATGTGGCCGCCCACCACGGCAAACTGGCCGTGGCATTCGAGAGCCACCAGTTGGCAACCATTGGCCGCATGGTCGCCAGCGGCCTGGGGGTCAGTGCCGTACCGGCGCTGTGCATCAACCAGATGCAGGAGCTCGGCGCCCGCTGCATTACCTTGGTGGAGCCCACCGTCGAGCGGCGCATCGGCGTGATTGCCCTCAGTGAACACAAGCTTTCCACCGCAGCGCAAGCGCTGCTTGAGGTTCTGCTTTCCAATACACGGATCCCGGAGGTGACATGCGTTACGTGAAACTGGCAGGTTCGAGCGTTCCGGCCATTGGCCAGGGCACTTGGTACATGGGTGAGGACCCCGGCCGCAAGGCTGCCGAAGTGGCGGCCCTGCAACAGGGTATCGAGTTGGGCCTGACCCTGATCGACACCGCCGAGATGTATGCCGAAGGCGGCGCGGAAGAAGTGGTTGGCCAGGCCATTGCCGGGCGCCGCGGCCAGGTGTTCCTGGTCAGCAAGGTGTACCCGCACAATGCCAGCCGACGCGGCATGGCGGCCGCCTGCGAGCGCAGCCTCGCCCGCCTGGGTACCGACTGCATCGACCTGTACCTGCTGCATTGGCGTGGCCAGCACCCGTTGGAAGAAACCGTCGAAGCCTTCGAGCGTTTGCGCGAGCAAGGCAAGATCAGGCGCTGGGGCGTGTCCAACTTCGACGTCGACGACCTGCGCGAACTGCACAACCCTGAATGCGCCACCAACCAGGTGCTGTACAACCCGGCGCAGCGTGGCATCGAATTCGACTTGCTGCCTTGGTGCGGAAAGCGCGCGCTGCCGACCATGGCCTACTGCCCGCTGGCCCAGGCCGGGCGCTTGCTGCAGCATCCTGTGCTGGCAGAAATTGCCGAGCGCCATGGCGCCACGCCGGCCCAGGTCAGCCTGGCCTGGGTGACCCGCAGTGATGGGGTGATCGCCATCCCCAAGGCCGTGGCGCCCGAGCATGTTCGGCTGAATGCAGCCGCAGGTGCGCTGACCTTGAACAGCGAGGACCTTCGGGCAATCGACCGGGCGTTCCCGGCACCGACGCGCAAGCAGCGGTTGGCGATCGTCTAACTACTCACGCGGTACTTGTAGGAGCGGCCTTGCGCCGCGAAAGGGCCGCAAGGCGGCCCCAGCAATGGATGCGGCGAAGCTGAAACCCTGGGGCCGCTGTGCGGCCCTTTCGCGGCGCAAGGCCGCTCCTACAGGGGGCCGTGTTGATGCGCAACTCAGTGGAAATCCCGGCTGCGCACATCCAGCCCTTGCAGCAACGGGCTCACATCTTCCAGCCGCCGTGCAATCAGGTGCCGCACGCCGTTCTCCTGCTCCAGCCGCCCACTGACCTTGAGCAGCTGCGACCCCACCAACGCCCGCCGCTGCCGTTCGGCAATGTCCCGCCACACCACCACATTGACCATCCCGTGCTCGTCTTCCAGGGTGACGAAGGTCACTCCGCTGGCGGTCTGGGGCCGTTGCCGCCCCACCACCAACCCGGCCACGGCAATGTTGTCGCCATGCTCCACACCCTGCAATTCGCTGGAGCTGCGACACCCCAGCGCCCTCAGGCGTGAGCGCAACAGTGCCAGCGGATGCGGCCCCAGCGTGGTACCCAGGGCCTGGTAATCGACCATCAGGTCTTCACCTACGGTAGGCACAGGCAATTCCACTGGCGTTTCAGGCACCGGTTGCACCTCGGCAAACAGGGGCAGCTGCGGCTGAACCGCCGCCACCTGCCAGCGTGCCTGGTGCCGGTCACTGGCCAGGGCACGCAGCGCCCCGCCATCGGCCAGGCGGGCTCGGGCCCTTGAATCGAGCCCTGCACGCAGGCACAGGTCTTCGACATCGCGCCATGGCCGTTGCGCCCTCGCCTGCTCCAGGTGCCTGGCATCGGCCTCGGCCAAACCGCGCACCAGGCGCAAGCCCATGCGAATAGCCAATGTGCCTTCAGCATCAGGCTCAAGGGTGCAGTCCCACTCGCTGTGGCAGACATCAACCGGGCGCACCTCGATACCCTGGCGCCGGGCCTCTTGCAACAACTGGTCAGGGCTGTAGAAGCCCATGGGCCAGCTGTTGACCAGCGCGCAAGTGAAAATCGCCGGCTCATGGCACTTCAGCCAGCTGCTGGCATAACACAGCAAGGCGAAGCTGGCCGCGTGCGATTCCGGGAAGCCATAGCTGCCAAAACCCTTGATCTGCTCGAAGATGCGCTCAGCAAACGCCAGGTCGTAACCATTGCGCAGCATGCCTTGCACCAGCCGCTCACGGTGCGGTTCCAGGCCACCGTGGCGCTTCCAGGCCGCCATGTTACGACGTAGCTGGTCGGCCTCGCCCGGCGTGTAATCGGCGGCAACCATGGCCAGCTCCATCACCTGCTCCTGGAACAGCGGCACGCCCAAGGTACGCTCGAAGACCTCCTTGAGCTGCGGCGATGGGTAGGTTACCGGTTCCTGCTTCAGGCGCCGGCGCAGGTACGGGTGCACCATGTCACCCTGGATCGGCCCGGGGCGGACAATCGCCACCTCGATGACCAGGTCATAGAACGTGTTGGGCCGCAGCCGGGGCAGCATGGCCATCTGCGCCCGCGACTCGATCTGGAATACCCCCATGGTCTCGGCGCGGCTGATCATGGCGTAGGTGGCCGGGTCTTCGCCAGGAATGGTAGCCAGGGTCAGTTGTTGGCCGCGATGGCGTTGCAGCAGGTCGAAGCAGCGGCGCAAGGCACTGAGCATGCCCAGCGCCAGCACGTCGACCTTTAGCAGGCCGACCATGTCCAGGTCGTCCTTGTCCCACTGGATCACCGTGCGCTCCGCCATCGCGGCATTTTCCACCGGCACCAGCTGGTCGAGTGGCTGCTGGGAGATGACAAAGCCGCCTGGGTGCTGCGACAGGTGCCGGGGGAAGCCGATCAGCTCGCCAGCCAGCACCAGCACCCGCCGCAGTGAAGGGCTGCCGGCCTCAAAGCCGGCCTCGGCCAGGCGCTGGTCATCGGGAATGCGGTCGCTCCAGCGACCACAGCACTTGGCCAGGGCATCCACCTGGTCTGCCGGCAAACCCAATACCCGCGCTACATCGCGCACCGCACCCGCGGCATGGTAGGTGTTGACCACCGCCGTCAGCGCAGCACGGTGTCGGCCATAACGGCGAAACACATACTGGATCACTTCTTCGCGCCGGTCGTGCTCGAAGTCCACGTCGATATCAGGCGGCTCGTTGCGTTCGCGCGACAGGAAGCGCTCGAACAGCAGGCGATGCTGCATGGGGTCGAGCTCGGTAATGCCCAGCACGAAACACACCACCGAGTTGGCGGCCGAACCGCGGCCCTGACACAAGATGCCTTGGCTGCGGGCGAAGGCGACGATGTCGTGCACGGTCAGGAAGTAACTTTCGTAACCAAGTTCCTCGATCAGCGCCAACTCCGTGGCCAGCACATCACGCACCTTGTCACTCGGCCCGCCTGGCCAGCGTAGCGGCAAGCCTTGCTCGCACAGTTCACGCAACCAGCTTGCCGGGGTATGGCCCTGGGGCACCAGTTCGCGCGGGTACTGGTATTTCAACTCGCTCAGGTCAAATTGGCAGCGCTCGGCAATGGCCATGGTCTCGGCCAGCAGGTCGGCAGGATAGAGTTCGCCCAACTGTGCCTGGCTGCGCAGGTGCCGCTCGCCATTGGCAAACAGGAAGCGCCCAGCCTCATCCACCCGGCAATGCTGGCGGATGGCGGTCATGCAGTCCTGCAAGGCACGGCGGCCGCGCACATGCATGTGCACATCGCCACAGGCCACGGCGCGGATACCCACTTCAGCCGCCAGGCCTCGCAAGCCTTGCAGGCGCAGGGCATCGTCACTGCCTCGATGCAGGTGCACGGCCAGCCACAGCCGTTCGCCGAACACGCTGCGTAACCACTCACCCGTGGCAGTGTCGGCGCAGTCATCGGCCACCCACAGCGCCAGCAGGCCTTGATGGTGTTGTTGCAGGTCGTCGCGAAACAGCTGGTAATCGCCCTTTTGCGCCCGCCGGCGAGCCCGCGTGATCAGCGCGCACAAACTCTGGTAACCGGCCAGGTTCTCTACCAGCAGCACCAGCTTGGGGCCGCCCTGCAGAAGCACCTCGCTGCCCACGATCAGCCGCAGCTGATGCGCCTTGGCAGCCTGCCAGGCCCGAACGATGCCAGCTAAGGTGCACTCGTCAGTGATCGCCAGGGCCTGGTAGCCCTGTTCACCCGCGCGCCGGAACAGCTCGTCAGCGCTCGACGCCCCGCGCTGGAAGCTGAAGTTGGACAGGCAATGCAGCTCGGCATAACCCTGCTTGCTCATGCGAACCACCCCTGCAGCCACAGCGGGCCGGCCTGACCCAGGTCGCGGTAGGCCCAGCCGCGCAGGCCATCACGGGTTTCGATGCGGTAGTAGTCGCGGCGCACGTCGCCGCCATCCCACCAGCCCGACTCGATGCGTTCGGCCTGGCCCTGTACCTGGTAGCTGGCGGCGTCCAGCGCCATCGGGGCTGGCAGTAGCCAGCCCGGGCGAGTGCCTGGGGCAACCGGCATGCTGCCTTGGGCGCCTTGCTCGGTCAGCTGCCAGGCGCATTCGGGGCGGTGATCGGCAGCCGCGCTCAGCCCCTTCACGGCCTCATCCCCCAGGCGGGCGCGCAGCCGCTCGCGCAATTGTTCCCAGGGTTGCGCCTGCTGCGCACGAGGGTCAAACAACGCCTGGTGCTGGGGCACGAAGGTAGGCAGGTCCTCGGCAACCAGCCGCACGTTGCGCACGGGTGCGGGAATGCGCAACGGCTCCAGGCGCCCACGGGTCAGTTCGAACAGCATGGCGGCATCGCGTTCGGCAGCCAGCAGGCCTACCGTAAGCAGGGTGTCCGGCCCTTCGGCATGTTCCAGGTGCAGGCAAAAGCGCTGCACGCCACAGTCGCGCCCGGCGAGGAATGCGGCAAGGTCGTTGAGCATGCGCCGCAGCGGGAACAACAGCGCCTGGTGCGACTCGACATCGAAGTTCAGCTCCAGCCGGGTTTCGAAACGGTCCGGTGGCTGGTAGAAGTCCAGCCCCATATTGCGCAGGCCAAGCAGCTGGTCGAGGTGCAATTGCACCTGGGGCGCAAAGCGCCTGGCCAATGTATCGCGCGGCAAGGACAGTACCTGGCCCAGCTGGCGCAGGCCCATGCGGGCAAAGGCTTCGGCGGCGTCTGTCGGCAAGCCGATGCGGGTGATGGGCATGCCTAGCAGAGCCGCACGGGTGGCGTCGGCATCGCCCACGGCCAAGCCATCATGAGCATTGGCAAGCATGCGCGCCGCTACCGGGTTGCTGGCCAGGACGATGCGTTGGCGCAGGCCCAAATCTGCCAGCTCCTGGCGCAGACGTGCCTCGAACAAGGGCCAGGGGCCGAACAGTTGCAGGCTGGAGCCTACTTCCAGGAGCAACGCCCGCGGGTAATGCAGGCTGACCTGGGCACTGAAGCGATAGGCCCAGGCCGCCAGCAATTGCTGCACATGCTCGATACGCCTGGGGTCGGCTTCGACGCAGGTGAAACCCTCCGCCAGGGCACGTGCCGCCGTCAGGGTCTGCCCTGCCCTCAACCCGAGTGCGGCCGCTGCCGGGCTGACCGCTTGCAATACCCGGCGCTGGGTAGGCCCGCCAAGCAGCACCAAGGGAGTGTCGGGGTCGTCACGCTCACGCAGGACCGTGTCCAGCGCCAGCTGCGGGAGCAGGATGCAGGCCCAGAGCATGGTGCATCAGCCCCGCCCTGGGCAGGCGATGGGCAGCGCCGGTGGCATGCCGCCCCGGCTTTTAAGCACACGCCACTGCGCCGGACGCGTGTCGAGGGCAACCCGCAGCGCTGCTGGCGACGGGTTGTGTGCTGCCTGGTACGGCCGGCAGGCGAATGCCAGCGCCTGTCCGGTTTCTGCGGCCACCTGCAAACGCCGCAGGGCCCGGTCATCGGCACGTTCAGGCCAGCACAGCACCGCCGCGCAACTGCCCGAGCGCAGGCACTGCTCGGCCGCCCACAAGGCATCGGCAGGGGCGGCATCTACCTGCACCAGCCAGCGCAGGTCTACCCCGGCTGCCTGCCAGGCCGGTGCGTAAGGGATGAACGGCGGTGCCACCAGTACTACCCGGCTGCCTTCAGTACTCAGCCGCGCCAGTGTGGGCCACAGCAGTTGCAGTTCGCCGCAACCGGGGCTGGCCAGTAGCAACTCGCTGAGTGCCGCCGCCGGCCAGCCGCCTTCAGGCAGGCGCTCGTCAAGGGCCGCATGGCCGGTGGGCTGCAAGCCGAGTGGCCGCGCCTGGGCCTGCCGCCCGCGCCAGACACGGCGCTGATCGAGCAGCCTGTCGAGGTCGACCACTGCGCCCATCAGTCACGCCTCAGCAGGCCGCAGAACACGCCTTCGATGAAAAATTCCTGTTCAGGCTGCACATCGATGGGTGCATAGGCCGGGTTGCGTGGCAACAACCGGTAACCGCTGCCCTGGCGTTGCAGGCGTTTGATGGTCACTTCGCCGTCCAGGCGCGCAACCACGATCTGGCCATCGCGGGCGTCGGCCTGTTGCAGGATGCCGACCAGATCACCATCGAAGATGCCGTCGTCGACCATCGAATTGCCACGCACTTTAAGCAGGTAGTCAGGGGTGCGGCGGAACAGGCTGGGGTCGATCAGCAGCTGTTCGTGGATATCGAGGTCCGGGCCGATGGGTGCACCCGCCGCCACCTGGCCCAGCACCGGCACTTCGAGGATTTCTGGCCGACGCAGCGGTTCGGCCAGGCGAATGCCCCGCGCCTGGTTCGGCGTGACATCGATATAACCGGCCTGGCACAAGGCGGTGATGTGCTTGCGCGCAACGCTGCGCGAAGCAAAACCGAAGCGCGTGGCGATATCGGCCAGGCTCGGTGGCTGCCCTTGATCGGCAATGCGCTCGCGGATGAATTCGAAAATGGCGCGGCGTTTGGGGGTAAGATTGTCCATGGAGCACATTTGTACTCTTTTCGGAGCACGCTGAACAGCCCCCTTCGTCGTCAGCTTTGGTTATGATCCCCTGGCTTGTGTTTTCTTGATCTGGATATCCCATGCTGACCGCCCTGCTGTTCGACCTCGACGGAACCCTCACCGACACCGACACCCTGCACCTGCAGGCCTTTCGCCAACTGCTGCGCGAACATGACGGCCGCGAACTGAGCCAGGCGCAGTTCGATGCCCAGGTCAGCGGCCGCGCCAACGGCGAGCTGTTCGCCGAGCTGTTCAGCGGTGCGAGCGTCGAACAGTGCCGGGCGCTGGCCGACCGCAAGGAGGCGCTGTTTCGCGACCTGTCACCGTCTCTTGACCCGATGCCAGGCCTGTTGCGCCTGCTGGAGCATGCCAAGGCCCATGACATCGGCATGTGCGTGGTGACCAACGCACCGCGGCTGAACGCCGAACACATGCTGAACGCCATGGGCCTTGGCCAGCAGTTCGAGCATGTGCTGGTGGCCGAAGAACTCGCGCGGCCCAAGCCAGACCCGCTGCCCTACCTCACCGGCCTGCAGCGGCTGGGCGCCGAGGCCACCCAGGCGCTGGCCTTCGAGGATTCATTGCCGGGGGTGGCGGCCGCCAGTGGGGCGGGGATATTTACCGTGGGCGTGGCCACGACACAGACGCCGGAGCGGTTGCTGGAGGCGGGCGCCAAGCTGGTAGTGAATGATTTCAATGACCCGGCGTTGTGGGCATTGATCGAGGGTATGGCTTGAGGTGTGGGGTGTGATTGAGACCGAGCGCCGCCCGCGCGGCGCTTCGCAGCACAAGGCTGCTCCTACATCTGGTTAGGGCCAGTGACGCCTGCGCCAACGTGCGCGACCGCCTTGTTTATTCGACACTGTATCGAGGTGAACACCAAAGGGCCGCGCGCCTTGACCACAGGAATCATTGGCCCGAAACAGATGTAGGAGCAGCCTTGTGCTGCGAAGCGCCGCGCGGGCGGCGCTCGATCTCAAACACCCCATAACCCTATAGCCATACCCACCCAGGCCCCCATGCTGATCGACGAAGAACTGACCCTCAAAAAGCTGGAAACCTTTCTTGCCTTCATGCGCACCGGCAACCTCGGCCGCGCGGCGGTCGAGTTGTCTACCAGTGCCGTCAGCGTGCACCGCGCCATCCACTCGCTGGAAAGCGCCCTGCGCTGCCCGTTGTTCAAGCACGAAGGCCGCCAGCTGATCCCTCTGGAAAGCGCCTACGTGCTGGAAAAGAAAGCCCGGCAGCTGATCCAGGACGCCGAACAGATGGTGCGCCAAACCCGCGAAGCCGCAGGGTTCTACGCCGAGCGCTTCCGCCTGGGCGCGCTCTACTCGCTGACGGTAAAAACCGTGCCCAAACTGGTCATGGGCCTGAAACTGCGCCGCAGCGAGCTGAACATCGACCTAACCCTGGGCTCCAACGTCGACTTGCTGCAGCGCCTGAAAAACCACGAGCTGGAAGCTGTCCTGGTGTCTCTCGACGAAAGCGTCAGCGACCCGGCCTGCGAGCAGCTGCCGCTGTTCTCCGACGACATCTTCCTAGCTGTCCCCACCGACTCGCCCTTCGCCGGACAGGCCGAGGTAGACCTGGCCGACCTCGCCGACTCCACCTTCATCACCCTGACCCAGGGCTTCGCCACCCACCGCGATGGCGCGCGGGTGTTCCAGCAGGCCGGCTTTGAGCCCAAGGTAGCCATGCAGGTGAATGACATCTTCACCCTGCTGAGCATGGTCAGCTCGGGTGTGGGCTTTGCCCTGCTGCCCGGGCGCATTGCGGCGGTGTACGAAAACCGCGTCAGGCTGATTGCCTTGAAGCCGCAATACCGCTTGCAGCAGCACATTGGCGTGGTGTTTCTGAAGGCTAGGGAGCGGGAGCCGAACCTGCTGGCGTTGCTGGCGGAGTGCCGGATGTACAGCCTTGAGCGCTAACCCGTAACGCAGCATTTCGCCCCTGCAACCATACCGCCAATGCCGCCAGCCCGGCAGGCAACAGCAGCGAAGCGAACACTTGTTCAAAACTCCAGCCCAGCGCCAGCATCTGGGCCCCGGCAAAGGCGCTGAGCACGGCGCCAATGCGCCCGATGCCGCTCATCCAGCTGGCCCCGGTCGCCCGCGCTTGCGTCGGGTAAAAGGCCGCCGCCAGTGCATTCATGCCAACGCTCGCGCCATTCAGCCCAAAGCCCACGGCGCAGGCAATGGCGCACAGCCAGGCGAAATCCCCCGCCACCTGGCCAATTGTGAAGATAACCGCGCCGCTGAACAGAAACGTCAGCATCAGTACGCGCTGCGGGTTACAGCGATCCATGGCCCAGCCCACTGAAATCGCCCCTACCGGGCCGCCAATCTGGAAACAGGCCGTGACAATGGCGGCTTCAGACACCGAAAAACCACCGCCCTCCTTCACCAGTGTCGGCAGCCAGCCGCTGAACAGATAAACCAGGAACAGCGCCAGCACGTAGCCAGCCCAGAGCATGCAGGTACCAAAGCGGTAGCGCGGCGAGAGGATAGTGCCAATCGCGCCGCCAGTGCCCTGGGGTTTGGCGGGCGTGACGAAGGTACTGTCGGCATTGACATGTTCAGGGGCCAGGCGGCGGACAATGGCCAGAATGCGCTGGCGGTCTGCACCTTTGCTGACCAAAAAGGTGACCGATTCCGGCAGCCGCCAATACAGCAGCGGCAGGACAAGCAGCGGCAACACCCCGCCCAGCACCAGCACACTGCGCCAGCCCAGGTTGGGTATCATCCAGGCGCTGACGAAACCACCCATCGCCGCACCTAGGGAGAACCCGCAGAACGCCAGGGTGATCAGCAGCGAGCGGCTGCGCGCCGGGGCGTATTCGCTGACAAGGGTGCTGGCATTGGGCATAGCAGCACCCAGGCCCAGGCCGGTAAGAAAACGTAGCGCGACCAGGGTTTCCAGGTTTGGCGAGAAGGCCGAGGCCAGGGTCCAGATGCCGAACAGCAGCACGCTGCACAGCAATACCGCCTTGCGCCCGTAGCGGTCAGCCAGGGGGCCGGCAATCAGGGCGCCAAGGGCCAGGCCGATCAGCGCAGCGCTCAATACCGGGCCCAGGCTTTGCGCGCTCAGGCCCCAGTCGCTTTTCAGCTGCGGGGCAATGAAGCCGATGATGGCCACGTCCAGGCCGTCCAAGGCGATGATCAGGAAGCCGAGGAACACTACCCATTTCTGGTAGCGGCCGATGGGTTGCTGGTCGATCAGTTGGCGCACGTCGAGTGTGTTGTTCATGGGTATCACCTGTTGTTGTTTTTATGACGGTGTTTCGGGGCCGCGTTGCGGCCCAATCGCCGGCACAGGCAACATCACTGCCTGTCGAGGCTGCGCAGATACACAGGCCTTATGATCCGTGTTTCCTGCGTCACCACCAGGTCACGGGTGGCATGCAGATAAGCAGCAAAATCCGGGTCGGCATCCCGCGCCGCGCTGCGCTTTTCAAAGTCATCCAGGCTGTCATAACCCCACAGGTGCACCACCTGGTTCAGCGGCCCGATGCTGCTGGTGTAGAACGCCAGTGGTGCGCCGAGGTGGCGCAGCAGGATTGGCATCGCCAATTGGTCGAAGGCTTCGAGAAAGGCCGCCATGCAGCGCGGGCGAATGGTATAGATACGGTGATCGACCACTGCCTTGTCCATCACGCCACCTCCCGCGCATTGCCGGCCGCCGCCAGCCCCTGCTCCACACCAGCCAGGTGGCGCCCGGTGATGTAGCCAAAGGTCATGATCGGCCCGAGGGTAATGCCGGCACCGGGGTAGTTGCCGCCCATGATGCTGGCACGGTCGTTACCCACCGCATACAGCCCTTCGATGGCCTGCCCGTCGGCGGCCTGCACTTCACCGACCACGCTGGTGCGCAGCCCGTCGAAGGTGCCCAGATCGCCCATGATGACCTTCACGGCAAAGTACGGCCCCTCGCCCACTGGCGCCACGCAGGGGTTGGGCTGTTGCTGTGGGTCGGCCAGGTAGCGGTTGAAGCTGGTGCTGCCGCGGCCGTACTGGCGGTCTTCACCCTGCACTGCCCCAAGGTTGTAATCGCGCACGGTCCGTTCCAGCCCTTGCGCATCGATACCGGCCTTGCCTGCCAGCTCAGCCAGGGTCTTGCCCTTGAGCAGGTAGCCGTTACGCAACAGGGGCCCCGTCGGCATCGGGGCAGGCTTGGCGAAACCCAGGCCGTACTTGGCCAGGGTGCGGCGGTCGCACACCAGCCACATGGCGGTTTCTGCCTGGCCGGCACAGGCTTCGATCAGTGCTGCACCCACGTCGTGGTAGGAGTTGGACTCGTTGGTGAAACGCTGGCCCGAACGCAACACCCCGATCACACCCGGCTTGTAGCGGTCCAGCAGATGCGGAAAGGCGATGTATCGCCCGGCACCTACCGGCACCTTCGACACGGGCATCCAGGCCGCCGGCGCTTGCAGGCGGATATCGACCTTTGCCCCCAACGCCTCGGCCATGCGAGCGCCATCGCCGGTATTACCCGCTGGCACCGGTGAAAAATGCTCACCACCACGGCGCACATGCGGGTAGGCCTGGCGCAACCGTTGCAGGTCATGGGAGAACCCGCCACAGGCCAGCACCACCCCGCGCCGTGCCTGAATGCGCAGTTCGCTGTTGCCTTGCCCGGCCAGTGCCCCCACCACCCGCCCACCGTCGCGCAGCAGCTGCCGCGCCGGGGTGCCGGTGAGGATCGGGATGCCCAGGTCCAATGCCGAGCGTACCAGCCGCGCTGCCAAGGCATTGCCGCTGGTAACCTGGGTACCGCGGCGATACAGGGCAAGCTCCTTCAGGTGGGTGAGCAGGCGCCTGGCCACATACACGAACGAAGTCAACGATCGGGTAACGTTGAAGAAGTGCTTGAGGTCGGCATTCGATGAATTGAACATCATGCCGATGAAGGTGATGGTTTTCAGCGGCGGGCGCAGGCGTGCCATGTCCGGCCCCAAGCCGCGGATGTCGTAAGGTGCGGCCAGTATCGAGCGGCCCACATCGACGCCCCCTTCGACTTGTGGGTGATAGTCGGGGTACAGCGTGGGCACGAACTTCACGGCGGTTTCCCGCTCGAAAAAGTCCACCATCTGCGGCCCGTAGCGCAAGAACGCCTCGACCCCGGCCGCGTCAAAGCAGGCACCGGTTTCGTTGCGCAGGTAAGTCATGGCCGCCTCGGGGCTGTCGTTGGCGCTGTGCCTGTTACCGGGCACCCACAACACACCGCCGGAAAACGCCGTGGTACCGCCAAAACAGTCGTCTTTTTCGATGACGATCACGTCAAGGCCATGCTTCTTTGCAGTAATGGCGGTCGCCAGGCCACCAGCACCCGCGCCGACAACCAGCACATCGCAGTTACGCGTGGTCATGCGCGTGCCCCCTCAAAGCCTGGGCGCGGGATCAGCGCCATGGGCATGCTTTCGAGGCCGCCATCCACGGTCAGCTCTGCACCGTTGATGTAGTCGGCGCGCTGGCTGGCCAGGAACAGCACGGCTTCGGCGATATCCTGCGGTTCACCAATGCGCTGGTTGGCCGTCATGGCGCAGCGCTGGCGTTCGATCTGCGGGTCGGCATAAAACGCTGCGGACAAGGGTGTGCGGATCAACCCCGGGCAAACGGCATTGCTGCGCACACCGCGCGGCCCCCATTCCACGGCAATCTGGCGCGACAGCATGCTGACCCCGGCCTTGGCCGCACTGTAGGCACCGCTGTTGGGTTGCGGGTAATGGGCGGCGATCGAGGCCACGTGCACGATACGGCCCTGGCCGCGGGCCAGCATCGAACGGCCGAAGGCCTGGGCACACAACAGGTAGCCCGTGAGGTTGACTGCCAGCACCTGGTTCCATTGCTCCAGGCCTAGCCCATCCAGCGCACCGGGGCGCAGCACGCTGGCATTGTTGACCAGTACATCGCAGCGCCCATGCAGCGCCTGAACCTGGGCGGCGGCCTGCTCTACGCTGGCCGGGTCGGCGATGTCGCAGCCCAGGGCGCTGACCTCACCGACACTGTGTTCGCCCAAGGTGGCAGCGAGTTCACGGCATTTGTCCAGGTCACGGTCCAGCAGGACCACATGGGCGTGCTGCCCGACCAGGGCGCCGGCCAGCGCCGCGCCAATACCACCGGCGGCACCGGTGACCACGCAGACGGCCGAATCCAGGCCCAGCCATTGAGAGGGGATCTTGTTGTTGTGCATGCTGCTCTCCAGAGTGTCGCTTCATCTGGGCCACAGCCTAGGGCCGGCAGGCACACCGGCAGAATGGACAAAACCTGCAACCAGCCCCACATTCCCGACAATTTTCGCCCTGCCGCCTGAAGCCTGCAGGCAGCTGTGGCACAGTAGCCAGGTACCGAACAGAACAATTACAACAACATGAACAAGATCCCCAACTACGCCCTGTACGGTGAAACCGCACAACCGGTGTGGCACGAAGCCCTGCATGTGGAGCAGATCTCCCAACGGTCTGGCGCACACAACTGGGAAATTGCCGCGCACCGTCATGAAGGCTTGCTGCAGCTGCTGTACCTGCAAAGCGGCGGCGGTGAAGTGCTGTTCGACAGTGACCGGCTCCAGGTGCAGGCCCCCTGCGTGGTGTATGTGCCGGCGCAAGTGGTGCATGGATTCCATTGGGCCGGCCAGGTCGAGGGCCACGTGATCACCGCCGCCCAGCACCCGCTGGAAAGTATCGCCCAGGTGCTGGCACCCAACCTGCTGGTGCAGGTGCGCAAACCACAGGTGATCGCCCTGCCGTCGTGGGCAGCCGACGAAGACCCGTTGCTGCCGCTGTGCATGGCCTTGCGCGAGGAGTACCACAACCGCGCCCGTGAGCATGTGGCCAGCAGCATGGCGCTGTTGCTGACGCTGCTGATCCAGGTGCTGCGCCATGAACCGCACCTGCCCCACGGTGGGCAGCGCCCAGTGTCAAGGCGCAGTCAGCAGCTGACCGCATTGCGTGAATTGGTGGACATGCATTACCGCGCGCACTGGCCACTTGAGGACTACGCCGCCGAGCTGGGCATGACCCTGGCTACGCTTGGGCGGTTGTGCCAGGAGCACCTGGGCATGACGCCCATGAACGTGATCAATGCCCGGCTGGTGCTGGAGGCCAAGCGCATGCTTGGGCATTCGAGCCTGAGTGTGAAAGAGATCGCCCATGAGCTGGGGTTTGCCGATGTGGGGTATTTCAGCCGGTTCTTTCGCAAGCATGCGGGGATGAGCCCTAGCGGGTTTCGCGAGGGCCAGTAACATCTGCCGGCTTTTGCTGTGGCCTGCACTGGCCTCTTCGCAGCACAAGGCTGCTCCTACACGTATCGCGTGCTCATGTAGGAGCAGCCTTGTGCTGCGAAGAGGCCGGCACAGGTCAGCACTAGACCGCCAAGGCCCGCTGCACCTCGCCTACCGTGGCCGCCAGGCATATTCATTACTCGCTCTCCTACATGAGCACGCGATACCTGTAGGAGCAGCCTTGTGCTGCGAAAAGGCCGGCGCAGGTCAGCACTCGACCGCCAAGGCCCGCTGCACATCGTCTACCGTGGTCGCCAGGCTGCTCAGGTGCAAATTCATTACTCGCTCCACCGGCGCCTGATCCAGCGGCCAGTGCAAGGCAATGCTCCCGGCCAGGCGCCCTTCGGCATGTACCGGCAGCGCAATGGCGCGGATCAGGAATGGCAAGCGCACCGGGTACTCCCAGTACCCTTCGGTTCGCTGGCCAAAGCCCTTGTGCGCGTCTTCTTCGATGTTGCGCAGCACCGTGTCATCGCGCAGCCGCTCATGGGCCGCCAGGCGTTGCACTTCATCCACCGCCAGTTCACCCAGGCAGGCCCGCCCCATCGCCGAGTGAAACAGGCTGGCATGGTGCCCGACGATCTGGCAGGTATGCGGGTACCGCTTGCGCAATACCTGAGGGATGGCGCTTTCCATCACCTCCAGCCGCTCGCCGTCGAAACACGACAGGTCCACCACCAGCCCGGTGCGCTCGCTCAGGTCCAGCAGCATTGGTGCAGCACTTTCCACCAGGCGCCGCTTGAAGCGCATCTGCCGGTCACCGAACAGCCGCCGCGCGCACAGGCGATAACGCCGGTCGCTGAGGCCACGGTAGACCCAGCCCTGCTCCTGCAAGGTGGCCAGCATGCGCGAGGCCGTGGCCTTGGGCAGGCCGGTAAGGTAATGCAGTTCTTCCAGGCCCAGCGCCTGGTGCTCGCCCAGCAGGTCGACAATGGCCAGTGCGCGCTCCACCGAACGCACGCCGCCACTGTCTGCCGTAATGCCCATGGGTATGACCTCCCTGTAGCTGGATGGTCAGCATAGCCAGCAAGAACCGCGCCTGCCCAGTGCTTTCATCAGGCCTGCAGGCACGGTGGCGGGCGCCGCTCAACCCACCGGGTCAGCTGTTCATGGGCGTATGCCAGTTGCAACACCGCATGATCGGCCTGGGCCGGGCCTATGATTTGCAGGCCCATGGGCAAACCGTCGCTGTTGAAGCCGACCGGCACGCTGATGCTCGGCAAGCCGGCCAGGGTCGGCCCGATCACCACCTCCATCCAGCGATGGTAGGTGTCCATCGCCCGGCCCCCGACGGCCGTCGGCCACGCCAGTTTTGCATCGAAAGGGAACACCTGGGCAGACGGCAACAGCAGGTAGTCGTAACGTTCAAACAGGTTGGCCAAGGCGCGGTACCATTCGCTGCGGTCCAGCGAGGCCTGGTACAGCGAAGCTGCGCTCAGTTGCAAGGCGCCCTCTACCTCCCACTGTGCTTCGGGCTTGAGCAAGGCGCGCCTGGCTGGGTCGGCATAGGCCGCGCCAAGGTTGCCGTGCACCAGGAAGTGGCGGTGGGTGAGCCAGCATTGCCACAAACGCGCCGGGTCGAATGCCGGTTGGCAAGCCTCGACCCGGCAGCCCAGTTCGGCGAAATCGGCCAACGCTGCTTCACACAGGCCCAACACCCCGTCATCCATCGGCAGGTAGCCGTTGTAGTCACCCAGCCAGCCAACCCGCACACCCCGAAAATCGCGCTGCAGCCCTGCGGCGAAATCGCGGCGGCCCTCGCTCAGCGATAGCGGCGCCCGCGCGTCAACGCCTGCCTGGGTCGACAACAGCCGCGCCACATCCACCACGCTGCGCCCCATCGGCCCTTCGGTAGCCAGCTGCTGCACGAACAGTTCGGGCGCAGGACCATGTGGCACACGGCCCTGCGACGGGCGCAGGCCGAACACATTGTTGAACGCCGCCGGGTTGCGCAGCGAGCCCATCATGTCGCTGCCGTCAGCCACCGGCAGCAGGCGCATGGCCAGCGCCGCTGCCGCCCCGCCACTGCTGCCGCCGGCTACCCGATGCGGGTCGTAGGCATTGGTGGTGGTACCGAACAGGGTGTTATAGGTTTGCGAGCCGAGGCCGAACTCCGGCACGTTGCTTTTGCCAACGATCAGCGCCCCGCTCGCCCGCACCCGCGCCACGCTGATGGCGTCATGCTCGGGTACCTGTTCGGCGAACAACGGCGAGCCCAGGGTGGTGCGCAACCCGGCAGTGGCAGCCAGGTCCTTGATCGCCTGTGGCATGCCGTGCATCCAGCCGCGGGAATGGCCCCGCTTCAGCTCACGGTCACGCTCATCGGCTGCGGCCAGCACCGCCTCGGCCGGGCGCAGCGACACCAGTGCGTTGACCTGCGGGTTGCAGCGTTCGATATGCGCCAGGTAGGCCTGCATCACTTCCCGGCACGATACCTGCCGGGCATGGATGGCCTGGGACAAAGCTTGGGCATCGAGGGCAACGATGGGGTCGATGGCTAACGGCTTCACGGTTTTACTCCAAGGTTGAATGCGGCAGGCTTACCCGCCCGGGGTGCTTCTTTCAGGCAATAGGTACCCAGCAGCGTCAGCAGGCAGGCGAACAGCACGTAGAACGACGGTGCCACCGGGGTAGCGAGCACCTTGGTAAGCCAGGTGACGATCAACGGGGCAAAGCCGCCGAACACCATCACCGCTACGTTATAGGCCACCGAGACGCCGGTGGAGCGCACCTCGACCGGGAACTGCTCGGCCAGGGCGGTCGGGGCCGGGCCAAAGAAACCGCCGATGGCCGTGCACAGCAGTAGTTGCATCACCAGCAGGCGCTCCAGCGAAGGCGCAGCGGCCACCCACACATACAGTGGGTAGACCATCACGAAAAAGGCCAGGGTGAAAGCCATCAGCACCGGGCGCCGCCCCACCCGGTCAGACAACGCCCCTGCCAGAGGAATGACCACGGTCATCAGCCCCACGGCCAGCATCTGCACCAGCAGCACCTGGTCCAGCGTCAGCCCGAGGCTCTTGTGGGCGAAGGTCGGCATGTTCACCAGCACCACGTAGAACGACACCGTCGCGCCACAGGCCAGCCCCATCGACACCAGCAGGCTGCGCCGATGTTCACGCAATACCTGCCACAGGGTGGGCGACTGGCCCTTGGCCTGGCGGCGCGCCTCGACGAACTCCTCGGGCTCTTCCATGTGCTTGCGTATCCACAACCCGACCGGGCCGATCAGCAGGCCCAGCACAAACGGGATGCGCCAGCCCCAGCTGTCCAGTGCCTCAGGCGAGCACAGGTGGGTAACCAGTGCCACCATCGCCGCCCCGGAAAAAACCGCCAGGCACTGCCCTACCAATTGCCACGAGCCATACAGGCCCTTGCGGTGTGCAGGCGCGCTCTCCACCAGAAACGCCGTAGCGCTGGCGTACTCGCCACCGGTGGCAAACCCTTGCAGCATGCGCGCCACCACGATCAGCAGCGGCGCGGCCATGCCGATGGCCAGGTAGTCGGGGGCAAAGGCGATCATGGCGATCGACACGGTCATCAGGCGGATGATCATCTGCATCGCCGCCTTGCGGCCCTTGCGATCGGAGTACATGCCCAGCAACACGCCACCCACCGGGCGCATGAAAAACCCTACCCCAAAAGTGGCCAGGGCCATCAGCAGCGAAGCGTACTCGTCGTCGGACGGGAAAAACTGCCGGGCGATGATGCTGGCCAGAAAGCCGTACACGATAAAGTCGTACCACTCCAGGGCGTTGCCGATAACGGCGGCGACCACCTGCCGGGTACGCGACACGCCGGTGCTCGAAGTCTGCATAGGGAACACTCCACACAAGGATTGGGTGATCGCCCAGGCGCGGTCGCGCCCGGGTTCCAGCGGCAGTCGTCAAAAAGGAAAGGTCAGGCGGGCGCGAGCCAGCGCTCTGCCAGCGCGCCCCAGTAGGCGGCACCGGTCAGCAGGATGTCGTCGTTGAAGTCGTAGGCCGGGTTATGCACCATCGGCCGCGATACACCATTGCCGATGAACAGGTAGGCGCCCGGGCAGCGCTGCAGCATCCAGGCGAAGTCCTCGCTGCCCATCAGCTTGCGGGTGTTGCCATCCACCGCCTCGGCACCCAGCAACTCCACCCCCACCTGCGTGGCGAAGGCGTTTTCTGCGGCATGGTTGACCAGCACCGGGTAGGCCGGGCGGTGCTCGATGCTGGCACGGCAACCAAAGCTTTCGGCCTGGCTGACGATGATCGCGCGCACCCGCTCCAGGGTCTGCGCCCGCACCTCGGCGTTCAATGCGCGCAGGCTAAGCCGTAGCAGCGCCTGTTGCGGAATCACGTTGGCCGCTTCGCCGGCCTGCAACGCGCCGACGGTGACCACCGCAGCCTCCTGCGCATCGATGTTGCGCGCCACCACGGTTTGCAGCGCCATCACCACACTGGCCGCTGCCACCAGCGGGTCTACGGTCAGGTGCGGCATCGAGCCATGGCCGCCCATCCCGTCGAGGGTCACCGTGAGCAGGTCTTGCGAGGCCATCATCGGCCCCTCGCGAAAACCAAGATGCCCGGCCGGCAGCCCGGGCATGTTGTGCATGCCGAACAGCGCATCGCAGGGGAAGCGTTCCAGCAGGCCGTCGGCCAGCATCGCCTCGGCACCGCCCTGGCCCTCCTCGGCCGGCTGGAAGATCAGCGTCAGCGTGCCGTCGAACTGCCGGGTTGCCGCCAGGTAGCGCGCAGCACCCAGCAGCATGGTGGTGTGCCCGTCATGGCCGCAGGCGTGCATGCAACCTTGGTGCTGGCTGCTGTAGGCCGCGCCCGTTGCTTCGTGGATGGGCAGCGCGTCCATGTCGGCGCGCAGGCCCAGGCGGCGTGGGCTACTGCCATTGCGCAGCACGCCGACCACACCGGTCTTGCCGATGCCGGTGTGTACTTCATAGCCCCACGCCTCGAGCAGCCGGGCGACAAGCGCCGAGGTGCGGCTCTCTTCAAAACCCAGTTCCGGGTGGGCGTGGATATCGTGACGGATTGCGTGCAGGTCGCTGGCCACGTCGTTAAGCCAGGCCAGGATGTGCTGATGTCGGGACATGTAACGTCTCCTCGCGCGGGTGGTTTCCCGTTCTTGTTGTTCGCCTTGAGGTCACGACGGGTAAGGCAGGTCGTGCTTGGCTCACAGATAAGCGCGAGGAGAGATGAAGCACAATCGAATCTGGTTTCACACCGTGGAACCGAAAGCATCGAGGCGACCTGGCACCGTTTGCCAGACTGTTCATCCCCTGCCGGCAGGCAGGCGAACCAATAATACTTTTTCTGGCAACGGCTCGAGGATGGCCGACTCCTGGCCGCGTATTCGGTTCCACCCCGTAGCTTCCTTGATGGACTCAATTGCCAACTTACCGAAGGGCAGTCTATTCAACCTGGCTTGAAGATAGGTCGACCTCATGTCGGTCAACAGCTGCCTGATTTTACCCACACCCGCAAAGGACGCAGCCCCTATCCCGGCCCCAGCGACCAGTTCAGCCCCTATTGACTCAAAGGACGCTGAAAGAGCGAGCGCTGCCCCGGGTGCCTTGATCACGGTACCGGCCAACCCACCAATAAATATCATCGCATTGTTGGTTCGGCTCGCGTCATCAAACTCCTTCGGTATTGGCCGCCCTTCAGCCTTGGCAATCGAACGTTTGACTATTGCTTTGGATGCCTTGTTCAGCGACGAGAGCATCCCCACCGTTCCCCTTACGAGTCCGGTGGCCTGCCCGACTGCACGTGTGGGCGAATGGCCATCGCGGTCGACATGGTTGATGGGATCACCCGTGCAATAGGCGTATGCATTGAGGCCTCCCCGACCAAACGGGCTGAATGCATCGGGGCTGAGAAAGCGCATTTGCACGGTGCGATAGCCACGTTTGCCATTACCCAGCAGATAACAGTGCGGCGCTTGCGCAACAGCCTCGCCGGCAAAGGCCAACAGAGGCCTGCCCCGAACCGCGTGGTAACCATAGGGCGTGTATGCCCGCAGCAGGGCATCATTGCCTGTGTGTACTGGGGCTTGTTGGTGAGTTTGCATGGCTTCAATTTCCTGTTAGTGGTGATCGGCCATTCACACTAACCCCATCAACATGCCACAAATAACTCTCAGACATGATGGCCGGAAACATTACCCACGGACGATCGATACTTCCCTATGTATTCGGCTGTTGGATGACGATTTCCATCAAGTTCCGCGCTTTTGCACAAGCCTAATAGATCAATCCAGGCCAACGTATCGAAGGTTAGCAGGATGTAATGGCCACTCTCGGGGCAGACCAGGTACAACTGCTCGTGCGCGTATTAGATGCGACCGACAACATGCACCACAAGAAAAATATTGGCTCTACTTATGTCGCGACAGAGCAACTAGCCCATGAGCTAGTAAAGATCAAACCCTTAGCATCCTAACACCTAAACAGGAGTTTTAAATCATAAACGATACATAACCGCGCATCAAAAATCAGATCCGGACACTAAAATTCTGACACATAACCAATCCAGGCTCCTCAGGTCTACGCCGAGCTTATCATTCACCCTCATATAAACCAGCATATTTCAAGCCATTATAATTTGACTTTAAAGATTTGGAAACAACCGTACCACCATCGGAGTACCAAAAAATTGCATTAGCCTTAGAGATACCAAGCCTCAAGCACTCTGCCTTTAAATCCTCAATATAACGGGCGTCAACCGCAGACTCAATCAAGATTTCATCTAAACTCACCTCCTCCGCTTTTCTTGGTATAATTCCTATGAAGTCCTCGTCATACCATCTCACACCAATATCTCTGCAAAACCCACAAACCTTGTATGCGGGATCATCCAAATCCACAGAATAGTCCAACTCAAAATACTTTAGATAGTCATCCTCCGAAGAGAAATTTGTACCTACCCAAACATGAATTTTTTCATACCGCTCAACATCATAATAATCCATTTAGCATACTCCTGGCTTCATGTATTTGCTGCAATATGAATCGATCGCGCTAAGCGCTCTAGCTTTGCTTTGATTGCTATGCAAATCTTTAATTAAACTATAATGGAACAGCCTTCTAGCTCTACTACCATGGTACGGACCGTCCGGCACAGGATTATTCCACCACATGTACTTGGACTTGTAGGTCGCATCGATGATGGTGAGCGGCAGGCCGTCATCGCTGTTCAGGCTAGCACGGCTGCATAGCGCACATAGCCGCCGTCGCTGCCTTGGGTGCTAAACCGCTGAACATAGCCGTTAATGTGGCGGAAAGAGCCGTTGGATAACTCGATTTCTACCGTGGCCTGGCTGCCAATCAGTGACTTGAGCTTTATATCGCTCTGTTGGCTGAGCAAGGCCAGATCGCATTCATAGAGTTTGGAAAGCTCTTCAGTGCCGGAAAAGTGCTCAAGCAAAAACTCATCGTTGGCTGTTTGTGTCAGGATATTCAGCTTGAACAATCGCCTGTTTTGCGGCGCGAGCATGGAAAGAACGTCAGTTAGCATAATTTACTCCCTGTAACGGTGAACATCAGCGCGCCCGTACGGCGAAAAGCCTGCCCAACCACGAGGCAGCACGCATGCTCTGAATAGTTTCTATATCCATGAATGTGTATTGACGGTTTTCCTTCGCTTCGCGCACTTTCAGGTCTCTGAGTGCACTGATCTTGTCACGATTGTAAAACACCATGAACACGGACATTAGCGCAAAGAAGTAGATCAACCCGGTGGCCGGCACGTCATGGCTTTTCATCAGCGGATAGATCACGCTGCTCAAGCCCGCCGCCAAACCCGCCTGCCACCACTGAACTTTCTGAGGCGGCTCGATGGATTCCACGCGCTGCCCTTTAAAATGGAGAATATCACTTTTACGGCGCCAGTAATAAGCCATTGCATAGGCCAACAACACCAGCACGACGGGCGCGAGCCCTAACATCAAAGAAGTCGCCGCTCCCAACTTCATTTTTTTGTAGGTAACACCCAGTGTCAGCAGCGATGCGAACATTGGTGCAACTGACATATTGAAGAACATGCGCAAATTCGCGAAACTTACAAAGTGCTCACTGCGGTAAGCACAGTTGATGCACCACAGCGTCATAACGATAATGATCAGGATCGCCGGCACCGCCATGAATGGCGGCGCCACTCCGGTCATCATCAGGGCCAATATCACTACCAGCAGCCACACCGACCAGATTTTTTTAAAAAAACGTTCTGTGGTAAACATTTAATCCTTCCCCTTCAAGAAATTACCCAGGGTAGTGCCCATCCCCGAAAAATCGTCACTCATGACAAACTGAACTGCCAAACCCGCACCCAAAGACAAGGCAATCACGACGACAGCCGGCCCTGTCAGCCCGCCGACCAATACACCGACACCAAAGGCCAATGCATTGGTCGGCTGGGTGTAAGCTGACTTCTGGAAGAACTCCGAGATGCATTTTGCCTCCGTCGCATCTAGGTAAGCCTGGGGGCCGAACGCCAATGCGCCGCCTAATTTGGCCCCGTAAGTACTTTGCCTACGCCACGGCTGCTGTACCCGGCCGAGTCAATATGGGCACCGTTGATCTCAGCCTGCTTGGCCACCCGCCGCCCAAGGCCGTCGTACCGGTACTCGCCTCGGCTTTCCAGCTTGCCATCGACCACCGTCTCCGCCCGCACCAGCCGGTTCTCGCAGTCATAGCTAAAGCTCTGCAGCTTGCTGTGCTCCGAGCGCTTCTCGATCAGGTTGCCCCACGGATCGTAGCGGTACTCCTGATCCCTACAAGCTCTCCAAGCCTTATATAGAACGTCCAACAAGGAGTCTCTTTCGGCTGTTTCAATTGGCAGTGCCAACGCATTGATATCAAGCATACACCTCCTAAACAGCGGAAGTACCAAGGTGCACGCGAGTGCCGCCGGTGGCGCTGATGTCGGTCAGCGTGCCGTCGGGCGTGCGGGTGAAGTGCAGGAAGTGGCCGAGGGCGTTTTCGATGCGTTGTAGCGGCACTTCGGTGTTGGTGTCCGGCACTTCTCTAGATTGTCGAGGGTTTGCAGGAGGTAATGAGCCACCTTGGATACAGGCCCGCACAATCACCTATACACGTTTAGCGAACGTGACTTTTAACAATGACAAAAATAATTATATTAACTAAGGCAGCTTCATTCCAGTCGCTCGACAGTATCGGCTAACGGAAAAATAGTTGAAGCTGGCACCCCAACTACTTTCAATAGCTTTTTAATATTTATTCTTCAACAATGTCACATAAAAACAAAAACCGAAGCCAGACTAAAAACGCCTCAAAAAATCAATCGTAAATACCATCTTGCTGAGATTTTTCGATAAATATATCCTGCAGGTCACCCTGAATATCTGCACCATCTAATTGTACAACAAAATCGCCCTCAAGATCATCCGGAAAATGGACACCATCCAACGTCCCAAGCACTACAGAAGCGCTGTCTGCGATAACAATTTTAAAAAAGTTAATGATATCATGTTTTTGAGTATCATCTAGCGATGCTAGAGCATTACGCGCACGAGCATATGAGTCCTTATCTCCGTTGACGGGTTTAGTAAGAGAATTTTTATATTGAGGGAAGTTTTTCTCAAACAATTCGGAATAAATAGCATCAACAAATTTATTATCACCCATAAATCTCTCCCTTTACTTCCGCATTTCTGGATACATAGATTTATTCAGAGCGATTAGCTCCTGTAGCTTTTCATTCGGCACTTCGGGGTAAACACGCCTAAGTTCTCTAATGTCGCGCGCAACCACATCACGAGCGCTAGTAAAAGGGAGTCCTGTCCTGGGATTTATACTACTTCTAGACACAATTCCTACACCTTCTTTAGAAACTGTATGTCCTACTCGGGGTACCAGCATAGCAGGCCCTGTAGCATGATCGTAGCCCTCAACAAGTCTTTCATCAAATTTTTCTGCCCAACATTATGTGAGTCTAGGCCTAGATTCTTCCCTTTAACTGCATTTTTGTTTGCCTGATGGGTACTAACATCCCACTTATCACACGCTAGCCCTAATGAGTCTATCCAGGACTGAGTGTTTTTCGCATACTGATAAAGATTATCACCACCAAACAAACCAACAGGATCTTGTGTTACAAATCTCCCCAATTCCGGATCATAATAACGAAAAGTGTTGTAATGCAGCGCAGTCTCGCGGTCGAAGTACTGCCCCTGGAATCTTAGATTTTGCTCTATTCCATTGACCGTTAGCTGCTCTATCCCCCCCCAAGAACGATACGTCGCCTGCCAAACGATCTGCCCGTCACTGTCCGTCAGCTCCAACGGCGTCCCAATCTGATCCGTATGGAAGTAATAAAGCTTCTGCCCTTCCCCTTCCACCTGATCAACCCGCGCCAACGGCGCATAGCTTCCCGGCTCGTACAGGTACAGAATGTTTTGCCCAGGCGTCTCCTCACGCAGCATCCTCAGCCCCTGCCAGAGGAAGCGCTTCTGTTCGAGTTCGCCGTTGATTTCCGCCGGCTTGGCCACCCGCCGCCCAAGGCTGTCGTACCGATACTCACCTTGGCTTTCGAGCTTGCCGTTAACCAACGTCTCGGCCCGCACCAGCCGGTTCTCGCAGTCATAACTAAAGCTCTGCAGCTTGCTGTGCCCAGAGCGTTTCTCGATCAGGTTGCCCCACGGGTCTTAGCGGTATTCTTGGTCCCGCCACTGTTTGATCCGGTTGTCCTTGACCTTGGCAAACTGCTGCGCGTTGAGATCCAAGCGGTTAGCTGCCGCGTCGTAGCGGAATTCTTCGCTACCGACAAGCGAGCCGGTATCTCGGCTGCGCAATTGGCCATTGGCTTCGTATTCGTACTTGATCTCGCCACGCAGCTTGTCGAGGGTGCGCACCAGTTCACCGGCCGGGTCGTACTGGTAACGCCGATGAATCGGGTTGTAGGCGTGCTCGACCAGCAGCGACGTATTCACACCGGCGTTGTGCACTTGCGAGAGCTTGTCGGCCGGCAAGGTCGACGCAAACTGCCATGCCTTGCGCCCCATGGCGTCATAACCGAAGCAACTGGTGAGCTTGCCCTGCGTGCGGTACACCTCTCGGTGCAGGTCGTCTCGCTCGATGTCGCTGATCACCAGCCCGTCCAGGTTCAACTGGTGCAGGTGGCCGCTGCCGTAGTACAGGTGATTGACCTTGCGCCCATCCGGCAGGGTCAGTGTGGTCAGGTTGCTGAGTGGGTCGTACTCATAGCCCAAGGTGCCAGCGGGTGTGATCTCTTTCGTCAGCCGGCCCAACAGATCATAGGTGTACTCAAGCTTTTCTTCCGTGATCCCAAGCTGCTTGCCGATCCCGGTCGGTTGCCGCTCGATGCTCAGCAACCGGTCACCGTCGTCATAGGTGAATCGCTGTTGTGCGTCGCTATTCAGTTTGTCGATCAGGCGACCAATGGCATCACGCTCGAACAGCGTATGGCGCTCTGGCCGTTCGGCATTTTCGCCATAGCCAATCTCATCCAGTCGGGTGAGATGGCCACCGACGTTGTAGCTGAAGCGCCGGGTCAGGTTATCCACCCGCACTTCTTCGCTCAGCCGGTCCGACACGTCGTAGGCAAAGCTGTACGTGGCGTTGTTTTCGTTGACCAGTGCGGTCAGGCGAATGGCCTTGTCGTACTCGTAGCGAACCCGCTGGCCCTTGGCATCCTGGCGGCTGCTCGGCAGGCCGCGGGCCGTGCGCATCAGGCGGGTGGTTTGGCCCTTTCCGTCGGTGTGGCTGAGTACCTGGCCGTAGACGTTGTAGGTAAAGGTTTCGGTGGTGCCGTCCGGGTGGCTGATGCGCTGCACTTCGCCATCGGGCTTGCGTTCCAGCGTGGTGGTCTGGTTGAGCGCGTCCGTTACCGCGACCAGGTTCACACGGAAACCCAACAGCTAGACCCTATAAACGTAAATCTTTGAGTCTTTATTGCGAAAATATAGCCCTATGACATTTTCACCTTCTCGCTCTACGAATATCTCTGTACCAGGAACACTATTACTGGCATATGTAATCATTGACACTACCCGCCCTGCTTCACACCTATACTCATAACACCAGTACTCACCATCTTCATCCAGGCGACATGATATATTTGGAACCCCCCCTTCAAATATAACCCCAGATGCCCTAATCGCCTCTCCGTCATCGTCAAAACGTACTGAATAAGTCGACTGCCCCTCCAGCTGATATATTTCAGTCTCTATTACTGTAGAGCTCACACCATATATATCCGACCTGTGAAACCCACCTTGCTTCGAGAAATAAAACTTAAAGCAATTTTTTTTATTCTTTGGCTCCGAACTCAAAATGGGAGACGGAGTCACCCCAGACAGTTCCAACCCATAAGGCAATATAGAAAAACTTGGACCTTTGGACCATTTTATTTCTTCACTTGCGATGCACTGCATACCTACGCTTTCAGAAAAATCAGCATCAAGCTTAGATTTTAGAAGTTTAAGCAAATTCTTAAATTTATCGGGAACCACAGTTACCTCCTAACAGCGAAAGTTTTACCACTATTTAATTGTTCCTTCAACTCAGCAAGCCCACTCAGAAACTCTTTCTTCGTTGTTCTACCAACCAATGAATCATACACATGTTGCTTGTAGGCATTCCCAGGTATGCCGGCACCCTTGTGTGGCGTTGCCAGCGTACCGGGAACTCGAGCGGATTCTGTATTAGGCAACCAAATGCCATTTTTCTTGTTATTTATATCGATTCCCAGTTCTTTCATTTGCTTTCTCAAGGCTATCATTCTGACGTCCTTTGAATTGGACATAATGATGTGATGCGCATCATACTGCCCTCCACCTACTGGTTTACTCCCGAGGCTATCTGCAAGTTTTTTCGCATCGGACCGACAGGACAGACCAAGTGGATCCAACCATAGAGTCGGATTTAGAGCATACTCATAGAGATTCATTCCACCGTCGATACTCAACGGATCTTGTGTTACGAAACGGCCAACATTAGGATCATAGAATCTGAAAGTATTGTAGTGCAGACCTGATTCGTCATCAAAGTATTGCCCTTGGAAGCGTAGATTCTGCTCAATCTTACTAACAGGCAGTTGCTCTACCGCCCCCCACGAGCGATACGTTGCCTGCCAAACAATCTCACCCTCGCTATCCGTCAGCTCCAACGGCGTCCCAATCTGATCCGTATGGAAGTAATAGACCTTCTGCTCTTCCCCTTCAGCCTGATCAACCCGCGCCAACGGCGCATAGCTTCCCGGCTCGTACAGGTACAGAGTGTTCTGCCCAGGCGTCTCCTCACGCAGCATCCTCAGCCCCTGCCAGAGGAAGCGCTTCTGTTCGAGTTCGCCGTTGATTTCCGCCTGCTTGGCCACCCGCCGCCCAAGGCTGTCGTACCGGTACTCGCCTCGGCTTTCCAGCTTGCCGTTAACCAACGTCTCCGCCCGCACCAGCCGGTTCTCGCAGTCATAACTAAAGCTCTGCAGCTTGCTGTGCCCCGAGCGCTTCTCGATCAGGTTGCCCCACGGATCGTAGCGGTACTCCTGGTCCCGCCACTGTTTGATCCGGTTGTCCTTGACCTTGTCGAATTGCCGCGCATTGAAGTCCAGACGGTTCGCCGCCGCGTCGTAGCGGAACTCCTCGCTGCCGATCAGCGAGCCGGTATCGCGACTGCGCAACTGGCCGTTGGCTTCATATTCGTACTTGATCTCGCCACGCAGCTTGTCGAGGGTGCGCACCAGTTCACCGGCCGGGTCGTACTGGTAACGGCGGTGGATCGGATTGCACGCATGCTCCACCAGCAGCGACGTATTCACGCCAGTGTTATGCACCTGCGAGAGCTTGTCAGCCGACAAGGTTGACGCAAACTGCCAGGCCTTGCGCCCCATGGCGTCATAACCGAAGCAGCTGGTGAGCTTGCCCTGCGTGCGGTACACCTCGCGGTGCAGGTCGTCTCGCTCCATGTCGCTGATCACCAGCCCGTCCAGGTTCAACTGGTGCAGGTGGCCGCTGCCGTAATACAGGTGATTGACCTTGCGCCCATCCGGCAGGGTCAGCGTGATCAGGTTGCTGAGTGGGTCGTACTCATAGCCAAGCGTTCCGGCGGGGGTGATTTCCTTCGTCAACCGGCCGAGCAGATCGTAGGTGTATTCAAGCTTTTCTTCCGTGATCCCAAGCTGCTTGCCGATCCCGGTCGGTTGCCGCGCGATGCTCAACAGCCGGTCGCCGTCGTCGTACGCGAATGTCTGGCTCGCATCACGGTTGATCTTGGCAACCAAACGGCCAATGGCATCACGCTCGAACAGCGTATGGCGCTCTGGCCGCTCGGCATTTTCGCCATAGCCAATCTCATCCAGTCGCGTGAGATGGCCACCGACGTTGTAGCTGAAACGCCGGGTCAGGTTATCCACCCGCACTTCTTCGCTCAGCCGGTCCGACACGTCGTAGGCAAAGCTGTACGTGGCATTGTTTTCGTTGACCAGTGCGGTCAGGTGAATGGCCTTGTCGTACTCGTAGCGAACCCGCTGGCCCTTGGCATCCTGGCGGCTGCTCGGCAGGCCGCGGGCCGTGCGCATCAGGCGGGTGGTCTGGCCCTTGCCGTCGGTGTGGCTGAGTACCTGGCCGTAGACGTTGTAGGTGAAGGTTTCGGTGGTGCCGTCCGGGTGGCTGATGCGCTGCACTTCGCCATCGGGCTTGCGTTCCAGCGTGGTGGTCTGGTTCAGCGCGTCCGTTACCGCGACCAGGTGCTGGCGTTCGTCATAGCGGTAGTACGTGCTCTTGCCCGAGCAGTCCTGATAACGCTCGACCTGGGCCAGGGTGTTCCACCACAGGTACTTGGACTTGTAGGTCGCATCGAGGAAAGAGTAGGGCAGGTTGTGTTTCCTGTAACAGCAATCGGGGCATGTCGAGTGAATACAGATCTGGCAGGTGGAGAATTGTGAAGATAACTCGCAAAAATTTGCCCCTCTCGCATCGACTGAAACATACGCTTCAGCCGTGAATAGCCAGTTTTTAAAGAACAACTATCAAGTGCATTAGCGGCTGAATACGTAACCAGCACACTTCAAAACATCCGCTACAAAAGCATTACAGGAGTCCGTCGAGCAGCGGAATATCGTAGGCCTTGTCCTTTACAATTTTCTTTGAGGTCATCGCTTCTTTTATTTTAACATCATTCCCAGCCACGCCCCCCAACTTAGCAGCACAATGTATCAATACAGCAGGATAAGAATATTCATCTGGAGACATAACAACATCACTTATAGTCCTATCAGTTGGCACGATAGCAGCTAGCATTTTGGGAACATAAAACTCCTCCAGAACAATCCGAATATGACTACAAACCTCATCCGCCAGAGCAGGAGGGGGTGTTTTTATAGCCCCATCCCCCCCGCCACTAAACCGCTTACTGTGCTCACCTGACGAAATGAAAGAAAAACAGCCATCATTAAATAAATTACTTTTGTAAGGAGGGCTGAATTTTGACGCACACTCAAAAAGCTCCCCCCCAGAAACTATCCCGGCAAGCACATAAGAATCTACGCGCGCGAGGTGGTCCAAGAAAAGTTCAGCCACATTTTTTTTATTATACTTAAATTTTAATTTATTCTTTACGGCCATCACGCCATCAAACCTTGAGGCAACGACCTTTAGCTCTTTAAGCAAAGCAGCTTCAAAATACAACCGATTCTCTGAACCCATAGTTCACCCATATTTAAGGACGTTAAATATCGCATCATGCACGGCTCCTTTACCACCAAGCAATTTGCCGCGCGCACTTTTAGTATCAACTTTCAGCTTAGCCGCAGTACCGTTGGATGGCTTAATAGTCCCACCCCCAAGGTGTTGCGTAGTATTTGCAGGATTGTTCATGTCAAATACACCTGCGGCTTTTTGGTTTTTAGTAAGCGAACCTGCGCCATGCTTTACTTCGAACACATGCAAATTCCCCTGAGCATCTCTAGCAACGAAATCCGCTCTAACCCTACTTCCATTAACCTTCATGGTAACTTCTTCGGCAACGATCTTAAAGCCGTTACGCTCTAAGTCGTGCATCGCCTTTGATCGTCCCTTCTCACCACTTGCGGCGCTTTTGCACAAGCCTAATGGATCAATCCAGGTCAACGCATTTGGTGCATACTCATAAAGATTATACCCGCCTTGAAGGCTTATCGGATCCTGCGTAATAAATCGCCCTGTCTCAGGATCATAATATCTGAATAGACTATAATGCAGCCCTGTTTCGCGATCAAAGTATTGCCCTTGGAAGCGTAGATTCTGCTCAACCTTACTAACAAGCAGTTGCTCTACCGCCCCCCACGAGCGATACGTCGCCTGCCAAACAATCTTGCCCTCGCTGTCCGTCAGCTCCAACGGCGTCCCAATCTGATCCGTATGGAAGTAGTAAACCTTCTGCTCCTCCCCTTCCACCTGATCGACCCGCGCTAACGGCGCATAGCTACCCGGCTCGTACAGGTACAAGATGCTCTGCCCAGGCGTCTCCTCACGCAGCATCCTCAGCCCCTGCCAGAGGAAGCGCTTCTGTTCGACCTCACCGTTGATCTCAGCCCGCTTGGCCACCCGCCGCCCAAGGCTGTCGTACCGGTACTCGCCTCGGCTTTCCAGCTTGCCATTGACCAACGTCTCCGCCCGCACCAGCCGGTTCTCGCAGTCATAGCTAAAGCTCTGCAGCTTGCTGTGCCCCGAGCGCTTCTCGATCAGGTTGCCCCACGGATCGTAGCGGTACTCCTGGTCCCGCCACTGTTTGATCCGGTTGTCCTTGACCTTGTCGAATTGCCGCGCATTGAAGTCCAGACGGTTCGCCGCCGCGTCGTAGCGGAACTCCTCGCTGCCGATCAGCGAGCCGGTATCGCGACTGCGCAACTGGCCGTTGGCTTCATATTCGTACTTGATCTCGCCACGCAGCTTGTCGAGGGTGCGCACCAGTTCACCGGCTGGGTCGTACTGGTAACGCCGGTGGATCGGGTTGTAGGCGTGCTCCACCAGCAACGAGGTATTCACGCCGGTGTTATGCACTTGCGAGAGCTTGTCAGCCGACAAGGTTGACGCAAACTGCCACGCCTTGCGCCCCATGGCGTCATAACCGAAGCAACTGGTGAGCTTGCCCTGCGTGCGGTACACCTCGCGGTGCAGGTCATCGCGCTCCATGTCACTGATCACCAGCCCGTCCAGGTTCAACTGGTGCAGGTGGCCGCTGCCGTAATACAGGTGATTGACCTTGCGCCCATCCGGCAGGGTAAGCGTGGTCAGGTTGCTGAGCGGGTCGTACTCGTAGCCGAGCGTGCCGTCAGGGCTGATTTCTTTGGTCAGCCGACCGAGCAGATCGTAGGCGTACTCAAGCTTTTCTTCCGTGATCCCAAGCTGCTTGCCGATCCCGGTCGGTTGCCGCGCGATGCTCAGCAACCGGTCACCGTCGTCATAGGTGAATCGCTGTTGTGCGTCGCTATTCAGTTTGGCGATCAGGCGACCAATGGCATCACGCTCGAACAGCGTATGACGCTCTGGCCGTTCGGCATTCTCGCCATAGCCAATCTCCTCCAGTCGCGTGAGATGGCCACCGACGTTGTAGCTGAAACGCCGGGTCAGGTTATCCACCCGTACTTCTTCGCTAAGCCGGTCCGACACGTCGTAGGCAAAGCTGTACGTGGCGTTGTTTTCGTTGACCAGTGCGGTCAGGCGAATGGCCTTGTCGTACTCGTAGCGAACCCGCTGGCCCTTGGCATCCTGGCGGCTGCCCGGCAGACCGCGGGCGGTGCGCATCAGGCGGGTGGTCTGGCCCTTGCCGTCGGTGTGGCTGAGCACCTGGCCGTAGACGTTGTAGGTAAAGGTTTCGGTGGTGCCGTCCGGGTGGCTGATGCGCTGCACTTCGCCGTCGGGCTTGCGTTCCAGCGTGGTGGTCTGGTTCAGCGCGTCCGTTACCGCGACCAGGTGCTGGCGTTCGTCATAGCGGTAGTACGTGCTCTTGCCCGAGCAGTCCTGATAACGCTCGACCTGGGCCAGGGTGTTCCACCACAGGTACTTGGACTTGTAGGTCGCATCGATGATGGTGTGCGGCAGGCCGTCATCGCTGTTCAGGTACTCGGTCATCTGGCCGAGGGCATCGATTTCGGCGAGCAGGTTGCCCTTGTCGTCGTAGCGCGCCTGCCAGGTGCTGCCATCCGGGTAGCTGACTTTGGTCACCAGCGAGGTCAGGTGGTGGTACTCGTACTGGATCTTGCGCCCCAGTGGATCGGTTTCTTCCAGCAGGCGGGCGTATTCATCGTACTTGAAGGCGAGCCGGTTACCGTCTGGCAGGCCCAGGCCGACCATGTTGCCGTGCTCGTCCAGCTCGATGGCGTAACGTTCGCCACCGTAGTCGCGGCTGGCGACCACGCGGTGGTCGGCGTTGTACTGCACTTGCAGCTCACGGCCGAGCACGTCGGTGGCCCAGCTGGTGCGGCTGTCGAGGTCGTAGCGGAAGTGGTAATGCTCGCCGTCACTGGTCCAGTGTTCGACCACGCGCGGCTTGTCGCCCAGGGTTTGCCAACGGTAGTGGCAGCCCAGGCCCAGGGCGTTGCTGTGGGTCACCATCAGGCCGTCGGCGTAACTGAAGCTGCGCACGGTGTCGCCGTTGCGGTTGATCACCGCGCTCAGTTGGCCGTGTTCGTCGTAGCGGTACTGGGTGAGCGTTTCCACCGCCTCATTGTTGACCACGCGCTTGATGTCGGTCAGGCGACCCAGCGGGTTGTCGTAGTGCAGGTGCACGCGGGTGCCGCCGGTGGCGCTGATGTCGGTCAGCGTGCCGTCGGGCGTGCGGGTGAAGTGCAGGAAGTGGCCGAGGGCGTTCTCGATGCGTTGCAGCGGCACTTCGGTATTGGTGTCGGGCACTTCGCCGAAGTAGAAGAACAGGTTGTCGAGGGTCTGCAGGATGTAGTGGCCACCCTCGGTGCACACCAGGTACACCTGCTCATGCGGGTTGTAGATCCGTTCGCCCGGTTGCAGGGTCACGAACGGGACTTCGCGGCCTTGGTTGTCGGTGAGGTAGATGAATGCACCCTCGCGGCGCAGGCTCTGCTCCCAGGGCAGCACCCAGCCGCGGCCGAGTACGCTGTCGACCGACAGGTCGCTGGCGTAGAAGCGCGACCACTCGATCGGCATCAAGCCCGGCAGGCTGAAGTCGATTTCATCGGGGATCAGCTTGCGGCCCGTGGTGAGGTCGACCGGGTTGCCGACCAGGCCGCCGATCGCCTTGCGGGCCACGGGTTCGACCACGTAGCGGCTGGCCACTTCACCGGCGACGAAGCCGGCAGTGAACTTCAGCGCGCAAGGCATGATGGCTTTCATGCCGGCTTGGGTACCGGCCTTGATCAGCTGGGCAATACCGCCTGCGGCACCGGCGATGGCCATCAGCACATCCACGGTGGTGCGCAGCCACTCCGGGACTTCATCGTCCACGGGCAGGTAGCGGTGGGTGCCGCCGCCGATGATGACGTTGTCCGAACCACCGGAAATGGTCGCGCCGCAGGTCAGCTTGTCGCCCTTGCGCGCAGCGGCCACGCTGTTGATGAATACATTGGTCGAGCCTTCGGCAATTTGCACCGGCCCCGGGTGTTTGTCGCAGGCGCCAATGCTTTTTTCAACACGCGCAGCCTTGCGGCTGTTGATGAAGACGTTGGGTGAGGCAGTGGTTATCGTCCCTGAAGGGGACGAGAACATACTGCCTATCGCCTCTCCGGCAGCGGTCAGCAAGCTGCCTCCAATACCAGCTGCGAGGCCGGCCAGCAACGCCACGCCGAACCCGCAGGTGAACGTGGCGATGGCCACCGTGGCAACCAGTGCGATACCCAGGGCGGCGCCAATCAGGAAGCCCCCCAACGCGCTGGTGTGCGATATCTCGTCGCCGAACCTGGCCGCTTCGAACATGAGGGGTTACTCCTGTTCGCCGGGCTCGGAACGGCTTACGGGCGTGCGCGGAATGAAGCTCGCCAGCAGGTTGTCCCAGTCCTGGTTCTGTTGGGCACTGAAATCTGCCTGTGCCGTGGTGGAGAAGATCAGCGCACGGCCAGGGCTGATGATGAAGGCCGCCTGGCGCTGGTAAAGCGGGCGGCCTTGGTTCATGTAATAGGCGTCGATCTGAATACCGGCAATGGGTGCGGTAGCAGAAAGCGCGACGGCCTTGTTGCCCAAACGGGTGTAGCCACGCAGCTTGGAGGTCAGCATCTTGACCTGGCGATCGACATAGGCCTGCAGTGCTTCGTCTGGCAGCAAGGTGTCACGCGAGATGGTGATGCTCAACGGCGCGGGAACACTGGCACCCAAGACGAACATGTTGACCGTGCGGTCCTCGAACCCTGCTGGCAGCGCTATGCCGCCTTCCTGCAACTCGTAATCCATGCGATGAAAATTCCTGATAACAAAAAATGGGGGTCAGCTCAGCGCGAAGCCATCGAGCATGCGGTCAAACTCGGCCAGCCACTGGCTCAGGCCCGGCTTGCTGGGGTCGATTACGCATGAGATATCCAGCCATTGCAGTGACTCGCTGCCGGCGATGGGCACCAGCGCGCCGACCAAGCGACCATGGCGGGGCTCGTGGCCGGCATTGAAGTGAAAATCCACCACTTTGGCGGGGTTACCGGCCAGGTGGCAGTCACGTTTGCGAATCACGCGCAGTTGCGGGCTCATTTCGCGCAAGGCCTCGATTGCACGCTCGAAGAGTTGCTCCAGCGGCTGCCTGGCGCGTACATCACGGCGGCGGATGCTGAGGCTGACTGGCTCGCCTTCATGCTCGAGGGTGGTCTGGATATCGCGGAAACGAAAGCCGACTGGAAATTGCAGGTTGAAACCCGCAAAGGTGAAACCGCTGGCCACATCCTGCAGCACTGCCGGCAAGGGTTCCGGTGTGGGCACAGGTTCGGGCACATGAGCAGCTTCTGCCAGCTTGGCCAGGCGCGCTGCCTCCTCTTGCGCTTCGCGCCTGGCGGAGATGCGGTCGTAGATCGAGGGCTTGTACATGTACCTTGCCTCAGTCGTTGATCCGCACTGCGGCGCCAGTGATTTGGGTAGTATCGGTACTGGTGGTCACGATGACCTTGCCTTTGATCTCGATGCCTTCCGGGGTCAGCGTGATGCTGCTGTCGCCCACCTGCAGGATGATGTGCTGCTTGGCGGCCACCTGGATGAACTGGTTGTCGACCTGCAGGGTGTAAGAACCTTCGGTCACTTGCACCACGGTGTCTTTCTTGACCGTTTCGGTGTGCGTACCGCCAACCGTAATCGAGCGGTTGTTCCCTACATCATGGGTCTCATCCAGCTCGATCTCGGTATCCATGTTGCGCTCGGCATGCATGATGATCTGCTCGGCGCCGGCCTTGTCTTCGAAGCGGAAGAAGTTGGCGGTACCGCCGTCGCCCTTCATCGAACGCGTCAGGAACCCACTCTGGGTCTTGTTCGCCGGCAGCGACCATGGCGGGGTGTTGGTGCTGTTGTACAGGCTGCCCATGATCAGCGGCCGGTCCGGGTTGCCGTCAAGGAACACCACAACCACTTCGTCGCCTATGCGTGGGATCTGGATGCTGCCGAAGCCGCCGCTGGCGCCAGACTGGGTGACGCGTACCCAGCAGGAGCTCTGATCATTGAATTCACCGTTACGATCCCAGTGGAACTGTAACTTCACCCGCCCCAGCTCATCGGTGTAGATCTCTTCGCCGTGTGGACCGACCACAATGGCAGTCTGCGGGCCGCTGATACCCGCCCTTGGGGTGCGCAATGCGGGGCGGAACGGGATTTTACGGCGGATGCAGCTAAAGCTGTTGCGGTAGCCCGCTTCGCCATCGTTGGCGTAGTTGTTCTGTCCCCAATGGGTGACGGAAAGCAGCAGAAACTGGCGATCGTCCGGGGCGTCGTTGTCGTGATCGTAATGCTGGCTCAGCTCGAAGTAATGGCCAGGTTCCATGGCGCGGCAATTACTCTCGCCATGGAAGGTCTTGCCGTCGACCTCCATCGCCTCCAGCCGACGACGTGCCTTGCGCATGCCTTCATCGGAATCGGCATAGCCGTAGAGGCCTTCATATTCAAAGACCTCGTACTGGCCAACCTCGCCCTGCTGATTGACCGAGTTCAGCTGCACCAGATGCGGGTTACCGGGTTGCTTGTAGTCGAAGGACTTGAGGGTCAGGCGGGTTGGCTGCATCCGTCGCGCCGAAGACCACGCCGTGATCGAGTCGGCGGTTTCGGTGACCGAAGCACTGTGGTAGCGGATCAGCGGCTGGCGCTCCAGCTGCGGAAGCATGCTGCTGTCATCGCTGATGATCATGCGATGGCCTTCCTGGGAGTGCTCGAAGGTGAAGAACAGCCCTTCCTGCTCGAGCAGGCGCAACACGAAATTCAGGTCCGATTCCTGATACTGCGTGCAGTAGCTGATTGGCTTGAGCGGCTGGCTCAGGCGGAACTCATGCTCGGCCAGGGACAGGTAGTAATCGAAAACTTCCTTGACGATCTGCTCGGTGGTCTTGTCCTGGAAGATGCGCGAGTCGCGGCGACGGCTGAGAATCCAGATCCAAGGCACCAGTTCAGCGGTGTAGTTGGCAATGCCGCCATCAGCACCGGTGTGCACGAAGTCCGACACGTGCGCACTGATGTACCTAGTGGTGCCGTCGGCCAAGGCAATCCCCAACGTGACTTTCTTGCCGATAAGCTTCTTAAGTTCGATGCGAGCGTCTTGCGAAATGAGGTGTGCCTGGAAACTGAACAACTCCGAAATCGCCTCGCGGCCGCTGAAGCTTAGGAGTTGCAGTTCTTGCTCGGGAGGCAGTGGAGAATCGAAGGTGAACAGGCGTTGATGCTGGGTGAGCATCGACTCGAGGGCATCCGTAATCATATCAATGCATCCTGCATCAAGCTGGAAATCTCACAATGAAAACGCGCTTGGCTGAGGCTGTCAAATGATGGCGATAAGCCAGAACACCTCACATCGAGGACAAAAGCCGCGTGCAACTGGTGCATCATGGGCCGGTGTATCAGTCGACACTTTCTTGATTAATTACATCGAAATATGTCCTCCCGTTTGATCTGCTGGAGGTCTGGAGTGTAGGCTCCCTACGCCTAGCCATGAGGCAGTAGATCGCGACTATCAGGGAGAATCGCCATGAGCGTGAGCGAAAGCCAACTCAGCCAACTGGACCGGGAGATGGACCAGAATCACCGGGAAATGGTGATCATGTCGATAGAAGACTTCCACGCACAGGCCCAGTTAGCCCAGCAGGCACATGGCGCCACGCAGCCTCCGCAAGTGTGTACTCGCACGCAGGGTGACCTTCTGACCGGTACCTGGAACGGCGTGAAATCCACCTACAATGGCCTGCCCCACACCTTCGTCAACACTACTTGGGGCGTGCCTACGGCCATGGCGGCCTGGGACGCGAAAAACATCGTCGGTTTCATTCGTGACATGAACGGGATGGGCACGAAAGTACGCTACACCGTGCGCAATGGTAAGCAGTACGTGATTCTCACCGGCTACCCAGGCCTGCGCAAAACGCTCAATGCAACACGCTATGGTGTTCAGAACGCCAAGTTGGTCAGCATGGGCATCGGCAAATACGGCGTGCGCGGCTCCTCCATCAAGGGTTTCAAGCTCTCGTGCTATGTGGCGGTAGCCATCGAAGTCGCAGAGTGGGTGTTTGGCGACGAGCACATCATGAGCGACCTGTTTGGCGGCATTGGGGTGGAGTTGATCAAGGCTGGCATCGCTTCGGCGCTCGGCTACGCCGCAGCGCTGGCTGCTGGCGCACTGTTCACGGCAGCCGCAGCACCGGTCATCGCCGGTGCGCTCGTCGTTTTTGCAGTGGGCCTTGGGCTTAATGCACTGGACAACCACTTCGGCATCAAGAACGCAGTGAAGGCCGGCCTGCGCTATGCCGTGGATCATATCGAGGCAATCCACAAAACCATCACCGAGATCAAGCCAGCCGACCTGCGTCGCTATGCTGAAGAAACGGCTACCAACATCGCAGGCAGAATTGCCGACGAGCTTTACGATGAAGCCAAGTCGTGGATAATCCGCAAAGTGCGCCCCGACGGGATCGACCTGCCAAACTGGCCAAGCGCACCCCGCCTGCCATCGATGCCTTCATTGCCATCGCTGCCCACGTTCAACCTGCCCAAGTTCTGAAAATGACTACACACTCTTCGCAGATATCCCCCGGGCTATCGCCTCTCAAGATCAGGTTGCTGGCTGTTGGCATGATTGCCGCAATGCTGCTGGTGGGCGCCATTTCCGTTTATGCGTACCTCAACTACCTGTTCCCGCTCTACGGCAGGCTACTGCGCGGGGCCCCAGTGGTCGAGACGCCGTATCTCGCATTTGGCCTGCTCATGGCTCCGCCGGCACTGGCCATTCTGCTGGTTGGCAGCGCGATTTGCGCCTGGACGGGTAAAAAGTTCGACCCTCCTCCTGCCTCACGGCTACACCGTTTCCAGACTCAGATGTTCGGGTTGTCACTGAAGACACTGATTTATGTCGTTCCAGCAGTGATGATACTGACAACCGTGGCGTTGCTGGCCAGAGGCTATTCGCCCTGCCCGAAACTGTTGATATCAGGTTCTGCCTGGCAGTTGTTCTGGGTCAACGATGACCGGGTGTGCTTCAAGCCGGATCACTACATCAACGACAACTGGCCGTGCAAGGTTATCGACGGCAAGGACGTTTGCGTCCAGGTCGATGGGCGGTAAGTTGCCTACCTTGGCCAGGCTCAAAGCGAGTACGGCGGAAAAACCGAAAAGGTAGCAGTTGATAAGCCGCAGTGACCTGGAGACGGGGCGACGGGGATGTACAGCGGCGCCCCTCCGGTCTGCGCACACTCAGGCATTAAATGGACAAACACACACTTAGGGATCAACCCCATCGGGAAGCTTTACAAAACCGAGACCTTAGCCACCAAGGTCAGGTAATTAACATGAAACCTACTACACCACTCAAGTATGTAGACAAAGCGCTCGCGCTGACGATCACTGAACCCTATCCGTGCCTGCCGTAGAGAAGGTCATCGAGCTCATCGCTCAGCGGCGACAGCTCGAACAGCCGGCTCGCCAACCTACGAATATGCTGCGACCAGGCCACCTTGGCCACCCACTCCGACGGCATGCCCGATACCCCGTAGAGCGCCCCCGCAATCTGCCCTGCCGTTGCAGCGACACTGTCGGCATCATCGGCAAGGTTGGCGGCCAGGAGGATCGCGTCCTTGAAGTTGTCGGTGTTCCATACGGCCCACAGTGCTGCTTCCAAGGTATCAATGACGTAGCCGGAGTAGCGGATCTGTTCGCGGCGCTTTTGCTTGTACTCGCCCGCATTGATGATCATCGGGCGAGGCCGCAACGAACGCACCGCTGGGGCCAGGGCCTCTTCCTTGTCTGCACCGTTGAGCGCCGGCCAGGCCAAGCAGCGTGGCCTTGGCGCGGTCCAGTGCCTGGTCCTGTGATAACGTCCAGGATCTGTTGTCCAGCCATGCTGGTTTGATCCGCGGCAGCCAGGGAATGCTCAGGCACACATGAAAGACCATCCCGAACTCTACGTAAGGTCCCCTGTTCTTTTCCGACTTACGGCCATCGGTCTGATGCTGTCCATGCTCGCCATGGGAGCACTGGCGGTGTACGCCTTATGGACGGATATTGTACCCCTCTACGGCCGGATCTACCGTAATGCGCCGGTCGTGGAAACCCCGCTCAAAGCTTTCTTCATGATTGCATTCATTCCCCTAGGGCCTTGCCTGATCGTTGGTAGCCTGATCGCCGCATGGACCGGTCGAAAGTTTGACCCACTGAAAACCTCTTGGCTGCATGGGTTCCAGCTACGCTCGCTGCAACTGACGGTTGTGCTGATGGTTATCGTCGCACCGACAACGATTACGCTGACCACAGCAACGCTTTCGGCAAAGGGCTACTGGTCGTGCCCGAAGCTCAGGATCTCGGGCTCCGGTTGGCAGATGTTCTGGGTTAACGATGAACGCGTGTGCTTCAAGCCGGATCATTACATCAACGACAATTGGCCATGTAAGGCAATCAATGGCAGAGACGTTTGCGTACAGGTCGATGGTCGCTGAGTTGGATGCAACCGGCTGCGCCGGTGTTCGCGGGCAATCCCGCACCTACCCGCACCTACTAGCATCGCGCTAGCTATCGCTTTTGCACAAACAGTTACCCCGCTGGATGCGACGAAACTCGTCGCAGGGCCATCATCCTGACGCGCTTCCCCAACCCCGCAACGCGCAGGCGGCCAGCGCACAAAATGAGAACTGATTCACTTTTTGAAAAAAACTTTTGCCAATGATTTTCATCTCTTCCCAGCCCCTTTCGCACCCAGTCTTTAGGGCTTAACCCCCAATTCCTGCGACCAAGACCACTGTCAATATCACAGCGCCATTATTGCGCAGCGTCGTAAAACAGGGAAAAAATCGCCACCCTCGCCGGAACTTCTTCCCCAGCGAGGTGCCCTACTCGGCATTGCTGGCAACACAATATTCATGTGCCAGCACTCAGATTTGCCGCAGCCGATGGCTCAATTTCAGGTCGACGCCACTGGCGTTCAGGACGATCAAGCAGGCACATGGACGCGATGTACCGATGACACAATCATTCGATGTCGAAGCACTGATCAAGCTGCGCAGCCAGACGCGGGCGATCTCCGATGCGCTGAAGGCGCAGGCGGCGGATTACCTTGCCACCGTGGCACCGCTGATCCGTCCGCAAACCCTGTTTGGCGAATACCTGCAAGGCGCCCAGCGCAGCAGCGGGCGCGAAACCCAGGGCCACTTCCAGGCCCTGGTCGAACTCTACGAGCGTATCGGCTCGGCCGCGCCGTTCCAGCTGGTCACCGAGCTGGAAGTACCGCTGAACCTGATCAGCACCACCCCCGAACTGTTCCCGCTGGAATACGACAAGGTCCTCGAACAGAGCGGCCAGACCATCCGTATCACCAGCCCAACCCGCTGGGTAGTGGGCTTCCACGCCTTCGACCTGGCGCGGTTTCGCAATGTCATCAAAGACCACAACCGCAGCAGCGCCGAGCTGTACCGCTTCGTGGTGCACTACCTCGTGCTGTTCTACTGCCTGAGCAAGTCGCCTGGCCTGGGCCGGCTGTTCGAAGGCCTGCGCTACGGGCTGAGCTTCGAACGCCTCAAAGGCTTTGGCGACCTGCCGTTCTGCGTCATCAGCTCACCGGTGCGCTCGGAACTTCCCGACGATTCGGTCATCCGTAGCAGCACGCAAATTGCCGGCAACACCAGCTTCGAAGAACTGGTGGGCCGCGACAACATTCTGGAAATGAACGACGACATCCGTCAGCGCCTGCTGCTGACGATCGAAGGACTGTAACCCGCAGGGCCCCACACCGGGCCGCGCAATGATTCGCAGCGAACTGCTAGCACTGGAGAACACGATGGCGAAGAAGGAAAGCACCCAGCACAAACTCGACCGCGTCCGCGCGCCGCGGGTCCATATCACCTACGACGTGGACATCGGCGATGCCATCGAGAAAAAGGAGCTGCCCTTCGTCGTCGGCGTACTGGGCGACTTTTCCGGCAACCCGCTGGAGCCGCTGCCCAAGCTCAAGGACCGCAAGTTCGTCTTCATCGACCGGGACAACTTCAACGGTGTGCTCAAGGGCATCAAGCCACGCCTGACCTACCGGGTCGACAACACCCTGGCCAAGAACGGCACCCAGCTGGGCGTGGAGCTGAACTTCAACAGCCTTGAAGACTTCGAGCCACAGAACGTGGTCAAGCAGGTCGAGCCGCTGCGCAAGCTGCTTGAAGTGCGCAACAAACTGGCCGACCTGCGCAACAAGATGGGCGGCAACGACAAGCTCGAAGAGCTGCTGATGGACGTGCTGCAGAACACCGAAAAACTCAAGACCCTGGGCAAGGAATTCGGCCGTGAAGCCGAAGTGAAAGACCCATCCAGCAGCGATCGCGCCTGAGCAGGAGCCCGAACATGACCGACAAGCAAACCGCACCGCAACAGGCCGGCGAACTGGTCGAAGTAGAAAACTTCGCGCCACAGCCCTCACTGCTGGACAGCATCATTTCGCAAAGCCGCGTAGCCCGTTCCGACACCGAGCGCAACCGCACCCGCGACCTGATTGGCGAATTGGTGAACCAGGTGCTCGAAGGTGAGATGACGCCGAGCAAGGACCTGATCGCCGTGCTCGACTCGCGTATCGCCGAGATCGATTCGATGCTCTCCGAGCAGATGAACGAGATCATGCACGCCCGCGAGTTCCAGCAGCTGGAAGCCTCCTGGCGCGGCCTGAAATACCAGGTAGACCAGACCGAAACCAGCACCACGCTGAAGATCCACCTGCTCAACGCCTCGAAGAAGGACCTGGTACGCGACCTGAAGGCCGCCAGCGAATTCGACCAGAGCGCGCTGTTCAAGAAGGTCTACGAAGAAGAATACGGCACTTTCGGTGGCGCGCCGTTCGGTATGCTGATCGGTGACTACGAGTTCAACCGCAACCCCGAAGACATGTACCTGCTGGAAGAGATCTCGCACGTGGCAGCGTCGGCGCATGCACCGTTCATCTCCGCCGCCTCCCCCGAGCTGTTTGGCTGGGACTCGTTCACCGAGATGTCCGCCCCGCGTGACCTGGCAAATCTCTTCGACACCGTCGAATACGCCAAGTGGAAGTCGTTCCGCGCCTCGGAAGACTCACGCTACGTCGGCCTCACCCTGCCCCACGTGCTCGGCCGCCTGCCATATGGCCCTGATACCACGCCGGTGGAAGAATTCAACTTCGTCGAAAGCGTCGACGGCCGCGACCACAACAAGTACCTGTGGATGAACGCCGCCTATGCCCTCGGCACCCGCGTCACCGATGCCTTCGCCCGCTACGGCTGGTGCGTGGCCATCCGCGGCGTAGAAGGTGGCGGCCTGGTCGAAGGCTTGCCAACCCATACCTTCAAGACCGACGACGGCGAAATCGCCCTCAAGTGCCCGACCGAGATCGCCATCACCGACCGCCGCGAAAAAGAGCTGTCGGACCTGGGCTTCATTCCCCTGGTGCACTGCAAGGGCACCGACTACGCCGCGTTCTTTGGCACCCAGTCGGCGCAGAAGCAAAAGCAATACAACACCGACATCGCCAACGCCAACGCACGCCTGTCGGCCCAGCTGCAGTACATCTTCGCCACGTCGCGCATCGCCCATTACATGAAGGCAATCATGCGCGACAAAATCGGCAGCTTCGCCTCGCGCATGGACGTGGAGCGTTTCCTCAACCAGTGGCTGGCCAGCTACGTGCTGCTGGACGACACCGCCAGCCAGGAGGCCAAGGCCAAGTTCCCGCTGCGCGAAGCCCGCGCCGAGGTGTTCGAGGTACCAGGCAAGCCAGGCGTGTACAAGGCTGTAACCTACCTGCGCCCGCACTACCAGCTCGACGAACTGACCGCCTCGCTGCGCCTGGTCGCCGAACTGCCTCAAGGGGCGCGCGGCTGACAAGCCGGTGTGTACAGGGATGACACATGAGTAACCAGGCCCGCCTGCTGCCCTCGCTGCTCGACCGACTGCTGGACGACCGTCCGTTCCAGTCGGCCGAGCCGGCCGCGCAGCGCACCTGCTCGCTGGCCGAGTACAAAGCCAGCATCGTCCGTGACCTTGAGGTGCTGGTGAATACCCGCCAGTCCCTGGTCGCCGAAGAGCTCGACGGCTTCAGCCAGCTCGGTGGTTCCATCCTTGAATACGGCATGCCCGACTTCATCAGCCGCAGCGTGCTCGACCCACATGACCGCCGCCTGATCCAGCAACAGCTGGAGCGGGCGATCAGTACCGGAGACCGGCGTTTCCGCCGGGTCCGTGTGCAGCTGTTGGCCCAGCAGAATGGCCACCGCATGTTGACCTTCCGCGTGGACGCCGTATTGCGTCTGCAGGACATCAGCCGCCAGGTCTCTTTCGACGCCGTGCTGCAGGTCAACACCCAGGAATACAAAGTGCAGAACCTCAACTGATGCTCGACGAACTGCTGCCCTACTATGAAAAGGAACTGTCGCACCTGCGCTTCCTCGGCCAGGAGTTTGCCGCGCAGTACCCGAAAATCGCTTCGCGCTTGCTGATCGAGGGCGACAACTGCGAAGACCCGCACACCGAGCGCCTGATCGAGGCGTTCTCGTTCCTTTCTGCGCGGGTGCACAAGAAGCTCGATGACGAGTTTCCGGAAATCGTCGAATCCTTCCTTGAGGTGCTGTACCCGCATTACCTGCGCCCTACCCCCTCGATGTCGATTGCCGAGCTGAGCCTGGGCAGGCACGAGAAAGTCTCCGAAGCGTACCGGGTGGCGCGCCATACCGAGATGCATGCCAACGCCATAGAGGGCGTGGTGTGCAAGTTCCGCACGTGCTACCCGGTAGAGCTGTGGCCGATTGCCGTGCAACAGGCCTCGTTCGTCGAAATGGAACGTTCGGCCTTCAACGGCCACAGTGCCGACCTGGTCGCACACCTGCGTATCCGCCTTGCAGCCACCGGCGATGCTCTGTTCGGGCAGATGCAAATGGACCGCCTGCGGTTTTTCCTCGACGGCGAAGCAACGCTCATGCTGCACCTTTACGAATTGCTGTTCAATAACCTGGCCAAGGCGACCTTGAGCTTCAACGACGAGGGCCGCAGCCGTGAGGTCGCACTGCCCGTCGATGCCCTCAAGGCCGTAGGCTATGCCCGCGACGAAGGCCTGGTTGACTACTCGGAGCGCTCGTTCCTCGGTTACCGGCTGCTGCACGAATATTTCACGTTCCCCGACAAGTTCATGTTCTTCGACCTCAGTGGCTTTGCCCGCATTCTGCAGGGCAAGGCCATCGAGCAGGTCGACATCAATTTCTATTTTTCCGACTACGACCTTGGCGAGCGACTGGCGCGGTTGACCCAGAATATCGGGCGCAACAACTTCAAGCTCAACTGCACGCCCATCATCAACCTGTTCCGCCAGCAAGCCGAGCCGATCAAACTGACCCACACCCAGCACGAGTATCCGGTCACCCCGGACACCCGGCTGCACAACGCAGCAGAAGTGGTATCCATAGACCGTGTGCGTCGGGTTCGTAAACTGGGGGGCACCGACCAGGTTGCCACTTGCCAGCCGTTTTTCGAGCCGCGAGGCGAGCAAGACCCGCACAGCAGCTTCTGGGTTGCCCGGCGGCGCGCCCAGGGTGACGCCACTGCCATGAGCATTCGCGTGGTCGACCGCGACCTGGAGCTGATCAGCGCCAGCAGCGACACCCTCAGCATCGCCCTCACCTGCAGCAACCGCGATGTGCCGCTCATGCTCCCGTTCGGCGGCGAGCGTGGCGATTTCAACATTCCCGCCAACTCGGTAATCAAGGATATCCGTTGCCTGCGCAAGCCCACCGCCACGGTGCGCGTGCCATTGGGCAAAGGCTTGATATGGCGCCTGATCGCGCACCTGTCGCTGAACCATATGTCACTGGTCAGCCAAGGCCGTGAAGTGCTGCTGGAGCTGTTGTCGCTTTACAACTACCGCAACGTCTCGGCCATCCGCAAACAGATCAACGGCATCAAGGCCATCAACAGCGAGCCGGTAGTTGCGCGTATCGGCCATCCGCGGCCGAACTTCGTGCGGGGCGTGGGCATTACCCTCACCCTCGACGAGCACCAATTCACCGGCAGTGGCGTGTTCCTGTTCGGCATGGTGCTGGACCACTTCTTCGGCCAGTACTGCTCGATGAACAGCTTCACGCAACTGACCCTGCGCACCCAACAACGAGAAAAGAGAGTCGTCCAATGGCCAGCACGTACTGGCGATCAGCCCCTGGTCTGATCGATCAGGCCCGAGCCGAGCCGCACCGATTCGAATTCTTTCAATTGGTGCGCCTGCTCCGCCTGCACTACAGCCGCACCGGACGCATGGACCTGGCAACCCGGCCCCACGAAGACCCGCTGCGTTTCCGTACTCAGCTGTCGCTGGCGTTTCCGGCCAGCGAAGTCAGCGACCTGCACTTCGAGCACGCAGGCAAGGTCTCGCCGGCCGGCCTGCCACTGTCGGAAGTGCAGGTTACCTTCATGGGCCTGGTCGGGCCTTCAGGCGTGCTGCCGCGTCCGTACACCGAGTTGCTGCTTGAGCGCCATGTGCAGTTTCGAGACGATGCCGCTCATGCCTTTCTCGACATTTTCTCGCACCGCATGACCACGCTGTTCTACGAGGCCTGGCAAAAATACAAATTCCATATCGAGCACGAGCGCACTGGCAGCTCGGGCTTCGATGGCTACCTGCTCAACCTGGTGGGCCTCGGCCCGCGGGCGCAGAAGCTCAAGTTTGAAGAACAACCGTCAGCATTGCGTCGGGAGCTGTTCAGCTATTTTGCCGGCCTGCTCAGCCAGAAGCCGCGCAATGCGCTGAACCTCGAGCGCATGCTCGGCTTCTATTTCTCGCTGCCGATCCACGTCAAGCAGTTTGCCGGGCGCTGGTTGCACCTGCCGCCTGAGCAGCGCACCCAGCTTGGCCGGCGCAACGCCCAGCTTGGCCACAGCGCCGTTGCTGGCAAGCGGGTGTGGGACTACCAATCGTGCATTCGCATTGAGCTGGGCCCACTGAGCCTGGCCGATTACCAGCGCTTCCAGCCTGGTACCGAGTGCTATCGCAAACTGGTCGAGCTGGTGCGCTTCTATATAGGTGCCGGCCTGGACTTTGAAATCGCCCCGCGCCTCAAGCGCGAGGCGGTACCGTGCGCCCGGCTCGGCCGCAACGGCAATGTCGCGTTGGGCTGGCTCGGCTGGCTCAAACGCCCTGGCCGTGACGCGGAGCCTTCGCGTTGCGCCGTTTTCCATATTCCTTACGATGGGGTCGCCTTGTGAACCTGAAGTCGCTGTTCGCCAAGCTCAACGAAACCAGCCGCACGGCCACCGAAAGCGCAGCGGCCCTTTGCCTGTCAGAGCACCACTACGATGTCGAGGTGGAACACCTGCTGCTGCAGTTGCTCGACACCGGTGACAATGACCTGGCCCCGATCCTGCGCCACTATGAGGTGGTCGCCGAGCGCCTGCAGGCGCAGCTGGTCACCGCCCTGGGCACGTTCAAGAAAGGCAATACCCGCACCCCGGCGCTGTCGCCGCACATTACCCGCATGATCGAGCAGGCCTGGCTGCTGGCGTCGATCGAGTATGGCGTCGGCCAGGTGCGCAGCGGCCACCTGCTGCAAGCCCTGCTCGACGACGCCGAACTGCGCCGGGTGGTCGTTGCCTCGGCGCCGGAGCTGGAAAAAATCAATGCCAACGACTTGCGCCTGAACCTCGCCGCGCTCGTCGAAGGCAGCGCCGAATCCCGCCAGGCAAGCGCCCTGGCCAGCCCGGCGGCAGCGGTGGCCAACAGCAGCAAGGCAGGCGGCAAGACCCCTGCGCTGGACCAGTACACCGTCAACCTCACCCAAAGTGCACGCGAAGGCCGCATCGACCCAGTGCTGGGCCGTGAGTTCGAAGTGCGGCAGATGGTCGACATCCTCACCCGCCGCCGGCAGAACAACCCGATTCTCACCGGTGAAGCCGGCGTGGGCAAAACCGCCGTGGTCGAAGGCCTGGCCCTGCGCATCGCCCAGGGCGACGTGCCAGCTGTGCTCAAGAACGTTGCCGTGCATACCCTCGACCTTGGCCTGCTGCAAGCCGGCGCCGGGGTAAAGGGTGAGTTCGAAAACCGCCTGAAGGCGGTCATCGAAGAGGTCAAACGCAGCATGCACCCGATCATCCTGTTCATCGACGAAGCCCACACCCTGATCGGCTCTGGCGGCCAGGCCGGGCAGAACGACGCTGCCAACCTGCTCAAGCCGGCGTTGGCGCGTGGCGAACTGCGCACCATCGCCGCCACCACCTGGGCCGAATACAAGAAGTACTTCGAGAAGGACGCCGCCCTCGCCCGCCGCTTCCAGGTGGTAAAGGTCGAAGAGCCTGACGAGGACAAGGCCATTCACATGTTGCGCGGGCTGCTGGGCAAGATGCGCGAGCACCACAAGGTGGCGGTGATGGACGAAGCGCTGGTGCAGGCGGTGCGCCTGTCCAGCCGCTACATCACCGGGCGCCAACTGCCTGACAAGGCGGTCAGCGTGCTCGACACCGCCTGTGCGCGCATTGCCCTGGCACAATCGTCGCAGCCTGGCTTGCTGGAAGACTGCCGTCGACAGATCGACAACCTGCAGGCAGAAATTGACGTGCTTGGCCACGAAGCCGGCAAGGGCCACGACCATGCCCGCCGCCTGGGTGAGCTGCAGGCCAGCCTGCAGGCCAAACAGCAGCAGGAACAGCAATTGAACGAGCAGTGGCAGCAAGAGCTGGCGCTGGTCGAACAGCTCAAGGCGCTGGATGCCGCCAACGACGCCGATGCCGGGCAGCTCAATAGCCTGCGCGCCGAACTGGTTCGCGTACAAGGCGACCAGCCACTGGTGCACGCGCTGGTCGACAGCGGCGCCATCGCCCAGGTCATCAGCGGCTGGACCGGCATCCCGCTGGGCAAGATGCTGCGTGACGAAATCGACACCGTACAGCGCCTGCCCGCCCTGCTCGGCGAGCGCGTGCTGGGCCAGGACCATGCCCTGCACGAAATCGGCAAGCGCATCAAGATTTCCCGGGCGCGCATGGAAGACCCGAACAAGCCGATCGGTGTGTTCCTGCTGCTCGGCCCCAGCGGCGTCGGCAAGACCGAAACCGCCCTGGCCCTGGCAGATACCCTGTACGGCGGCGAGCGCAACCTGATCACCATCAACATGTCCGAATACCAGGAGGCCCACACCGTGTCGAGCCTCAAGGGCTCGCCACCCGGCTACGTCGGCTATGGCGAAGGCGGCGTGCTGACCGAGGCGGTGCGCCGCAAACCGTACAGCGTGGTGCTGCTCGACGAGGTTGAAAAAGCCCACCCGGACGTGCTCGAACTGTTCTTCCAGGTATTCGACAAGGGCGTACTGGACGACGGTGAAGGCCGCGAAATCAATTTCCGCAACACGGTGATCATCCTCACCTCGAACACTGGCACCGAGCGCATCATGCAGACCTGCCTGAATGCCACCGAGCTGCCCACGCCGCAGGCCATCGTCGAAGGCCTGCGCGACGAACTCAATCATGTGTTCAAGCCGGCCTTCCTTGGCCGCCTGAGCATCGTGCCGTTCTACCCGGTGCAGGACCAGATCCTGGAGCGCATCGTCGCCCTCAAGCTCGCGCGCATCGCCAAGCGCTTCGCCCGCAACCACCAGGCCGAACTGAGCTACGACGAGGCGCTGGTCAAAGCCATTGCTGCGCGCTGCACCGAGGTCGACAGCGGTGCGCGCAATATCGACAACATTCTGTCCCAGACCTTGATGCCCGAACTCGCCCAGCGCGTGCTCGAACGCATGGCCCAGGACACGCCCATCGAACGCCTGGTGATCGAATTGGGCAGCGATGGCGACTTCGCCTATCGCCTGGCCTGATCAACGACCGGAGGTTTAGCCGTCATGCAACGCAAGCACACAGCCCTCAAACGCCTGACCACCGCCGCCCTGCTGCTGGCGCTGGCCGGGTGTGGGGTTACCGACCGAATCGGCAAACGCATGGAGGACAGCTGGGCTGCCGACATGCTGGCCGACAGCGAAAAGGTCATCCTGACCTCTGATGGCGGCAACCAGCTCAACCCTGATGCCGAGGGCAAGCCACTGTCGGTGGTGATGCGCGTGTACCAGCTGACGGACCTCGAGCGCTTCGCCGCGACCGATGCCGAGACCCTTTGGGATACCCCGCAAAAGGCACTGGGCAACACCTTGGTGGAAGCACGCGAGATCACCCTGCTGCCGGGCATCGGCCAGATCGACCAATGGCCGCTGGCCAAGAATGCTCGCTACGTTGGTGTGGCGGCGTTCTTCCGCGATGAACAAGGCGCGCGCTGGAAAGTCGCTTTCGACGCCAACTCGCTGCGCAAGGACGGCATCTGGTTCTCCTCCGACGGCCTGCGGGTACTGGTGGACAAGACTGAAATCAGCGCCATGCGTGGCGTGGATGTGCTGAACAAACCACCCACCGCCGACCAGCTCGCGGCTGCGCAAAAGGCCAACGACGCTGACCCGACCCTGACGGACAAGGTGCAGGGCGCAGTTATCGAAAAAGCCTCCGACGCCGCAGGCCAGTCGGCCAGCAACGCCATGGATTCAACCTTCAACTCTTTAGTGGATAGCGTCAAATGAGCAAGCAGAGCCGGGTGATGTGGTCGGAAGGCATGTTCCTGCTGCCCCAGCACTTCCAGTACCAGGACGAGTTCCACCAGCACCAGTTGGCTGAGGCGACCCTGCGCAGTACCCCGTTCCATTGGGGGGTACAGGCGCTGCAGGTCGACGAGGACGCCCTGGCCAACGGTACGCTGCAGCTCAAACGCCTGAAGCTGGTGTTCCCAGATGGCAGCCTGTACGACGCTCCGCAGCACGACCCGCTGCCTGCCGCACGCGACCTCAAAGACCTGCTCAAGGCCAATGACCTCAAAGTCTATGCCGCACTCAAGCTGCCTGAGCCCTTTGGCCTCAATTACGTCGAAGATGGCCACGAACACAAGGCTGCGCGGCGTTTTCGCAAACAGTTCGACACCCTGCCAGACCTTAACGAAGGCGAACTGGAGAACGAAATTACCAGCCTGCGCCTGAACGTGGTAATGCTGGTCGACGGTGACAGCCTCGACGGTTACACCCATTGTCCATTGGCCAAGCTGACCCGCAACAGCATGGGCGGCTTCAATATTGACCCGCATTTCGTCCACCCTACCCTGCACCTGGGTAGCCACGAAACCATTGTCGGCCTCGGCAAGCGCCTGCTCGGCGCCCTGCAGGCCAAAAGCAAGGCACTGTCCGGCCGGCGACGTGAGCGCGCCGACCAGATCGCCGAGTTCGGGTCCAGCGACGTCACCCTGTTCTGGTTGTTGAACACGGTCAACCGTGCCCACCCGCAGTTAGCTCATCTGCTGGCTCACCCGCGCCTGCACCCGGAGCGCCTGTACCTGTTCCTCGCCGACCTGGCTGGCGGGCTGCTGACCTTCACCCTGGACACTCAGTTAAGCGATATCCCTGAGTACGACCATCAAGACCCTGCAGCATCATTGGTGAAACTGGACGAGATGATCCGGGTAATGCTCGACAACGTCGTGCCCAACCAATGTATCGTCATCAACCTTACCCAGACCAAACCGTCGCATTGGCAAGGCCAGTTGCACGATCCACGCCTGGCCGAGGCGGACTTCTATATTGCCGTGCACGCCGACATGCCCGGCGCCAGCCTGCTGGAGCTGGTGCCCCGGGCGTTCAAGGTCGGCTCACCGGAAGACATCGAAGTGGTGGTCAACAGCGCCATGCCTGGTGTCACCCTCAATCATGCCGCCCGGCTGCCGAACGCGATTCCGGTACGCCTGGACAACCAGTACTTCGCCATCGAGCCGCACGGCAATGTGTATGAGCGAATGATCAATGCCCAGGCTATCTGCTTCTATGCGCCCAGCGCCTTTACCAACCTCAAGCTCGAACTGATGGCGGTGCTCAAATGACCGAAGCCGTATTGCAACAGGGCGCCGTCGCGGCCGCCAATGACAAACCGACACTCAAGGACCTGGTCCAGGACTTCATCAGCATGGCGCTGATCGTGCGTCGCGGGCGGCAGGTCACCTCGGTGCAGGCTTTCGAGGGCAGCGTCGAGCGCTTTTTCAACAACCTGGAGCGTGATGCCCGCGCCGCCAACTACAGCGTCGAGCAGGTCAAGGACACCCAATACGCACTGTGCGCTTTCCTCGACGAAAGCGTACTGCGCTCAGGCGACAACGAACTGCGCCGGCACTTTGAACTGCAGCCGTTGCAGTTCCGCTATTTCGGCGTGCACCTGGCCGGTGAAGGCTTCTTCGAGAAAGTGGATGCGCTACGTGCCGACGTCAAGCAGAACATCGACGTGCTCGAGGTCTACCACCTGTGCCTGGCCCTGGGCTTCGAGGGCAAGTTCAGCCTCGGCCAGAAAGACCAGCTGCGTTACCTGGCCAATACCTTGGGCCAGGATATCGCCCGTTACCGCAAGGCGCCCAAAGCCCTGTCACCGGACTGGGCCCTGCCCGACCAGGTGTCGCAGATGCTGCGCCATGAAGTGCCGCTGTGGGTGTATCTGGCGCTGATCGCGCTGGTCTGCATCGCCGTGTACCTCACGCTCGACTGGTTGCTGGACAAGGACGTCGCCGCCCTGTCCGAACAAATCCGCCAGCTGTTCAGTGCCTGAGCACACGTCAGGTAGCCGAGTCAGGAAGACATGAAAACATTACTGCGTCTGTTGAAGAGTTTCTGGGTGCTGCTGCCATTGCTGTGGCTGGCCAGCCTGTTGATTTGCTGGCTGGCCGCGCCGCTGGTGCCGTGGCTGCGTCATCACGTGCCGGAAGCGCTGGCAATCATCAGTGCCTGCTTCCTGCTGGTGATTGTGCTGCGCCAATATCAGCGCATCCGTGCCGAGCACAACCTCGAGAACCTGCTGCAAATCGAGGTCGACCGCTCGTGGAATGCCACCGGCGAGTTCCGTGACCAGCAGGTGCTGCGCGAACGCCTGAAGCACGCCATCGCCATGCTGCGCACCGACCGCTCTGCCGGAGGCGGCGGCAAGGCCGCGCTGTCCGATCTGCCCTGGTACCTGGTGGTTGGCATGTCGGCTGCGGGCAAGACTTCGCTGCTGACCCATTCCGGCCTGTCGGCCAGCATTGCCACGGCAAACGACAGTGAAAGCGGTACCCAGCACTGCGACTGGTACTTCAGCCCCGATGCCGTGATGATCGATACCGCCGGGCGCTACCTGCGCGACGACCAGTCGGCCAGCGAGTTCTCGGCCTTTCTGCGGATGCTGCGCAAGCAGCGCGGCAAGGCGGCGATCAATGGCCTGGTCCTGGTGGTCAGCCTGCCCGAGTTACTGGCGGCCAACAGCGATGAGCGCAATGCACTGGCCAACCAGTTGGTGGCACGGGTCGAAGAGTACGCCGAATGCCTGGGCGCCAACCCGCCGATCTACCTGATGCTGAGCAAGACCGACCAGTTGCCGGGGTTCAGCCAGGCATTTGAGGGCCTCGACCTGCACGAACGCCAGCAGCCGCTGGGGATGACCTTTGGCCTGTCGGAAATCCGCAACAATGGCCTGCACGCCGTGCTGCAAACGCGGCTGAAAAACCTGCAAGGCCGTATTCGCCAGCACGTCGACGCACAGATGATCGCCCTCGGTGCCGAAGCCGATAGCACCCTGTTGAACTTCCCGCAGTATTTCGCCGCCCTCAGTGAAGTGCTCGAACCCTTCCTTGACCACTTCACCCAGGGCCATCGCGGTGGTAATCCGCTATTGCTGCGGGGCCTGTACTTCACCAGTGCGCTGCAGACCGGGCAGCAGCTGGGGCAGGTTTATGAAGACGTCATCGCCGATGAGTTCGCCCTGCAGGCGGCCTACGACGAGCGGGTCGAAAGCACCACCAAGGCCGTCGGTAACCGCAGCTACTTCATCACCGACACCTTCCGCCGGGTGATCTTCCCGGACCGCGACCTGACTTTGTACCAGTCGCGCCAGGGCAGCCAGGCCGCGTTCAGCCCTCTGTTACTAGGCCTGGCCGTCGCCACGGGGGTTGCGTTCATCGGCTGGCAGGCTCTGTCGTTCATCAACAACCGGCAATGGCTCGAAGGCCTGCGCGGGCAACTGGCGCAGATCGAACAAGCGCAGGAGCGCGAGCAACTGCTGGCTGCCGGCAAGGGGTTGGAAGTGCTGCGCGAACAGATGTCGATCGTCGAAGCCCATCGCCTGCAAGGTGTCCCGCTGCAATTGGCTGCCGGCCTTTACCATGGCGAAGCGATCCACCAGGTGAGCAGCGCCGCTTACCTGGCACAATTGCGCAGCCAGGCGCTGGAGCCGATCGCCCGCAGCCTGCAAGTGCAGATGCGCGCGTTCAACACCTTTGCCAATGGCATCAACCAGGCCCTGGAGTTCACCCCGGCGCCGCAGCCTAAAAAACGCAGCGCCAAGGCAATCGCCGCTGCCGTGGCCGCCAAGGCCGCAGCAGTCGACACCCGCCTGGGCGCCTACGCCGCCAAGGTCAACCTGGCCACGGCCAGCGATGCTGCCGAGCTGTCTGCCACTACCGGCGGCCTGTCGTTGTCCGAAGAAATGCTTGGCCGGCTGAACGAACAACAGGTGGCCTCGATCATCGAGGCCTACAACACACTCAAGCTGTACCTGCTGCTGACCGAACCCCAGGCTCACCCGGACCCGGCCTTCGTCGCTGCGAGCCTGCCCCAGGCCTGGGCCGGTGCAGCAGCTGAAGGGTCCCCGGCCGACACCAGGGTAATCAAAGAAAACGTGCCGCTGTACGTGCAACTGCTGGAGCAAGGCCAGGCGCCCGCGCTGCCGCGCAACGAGCAGTTGATCAACGAAACCCGGCAGAACCTCAAGGCATTCATGATCTCCAGCTCCCTGGTCGATCGCGAATACCTGCGCCTGCAACTTGAGTCGAGCCGCCAGTTCCCGGCACTGAGCCTCAACGACCTGGTCCCGCAACCGGGCCGCGCGCTGCTGTACAGCTCCGCTGGGGTACCGGCAATCTACACGCGCCAGGGCTGGGACACGTTCGTCAAGCCCGAGCTGATCAAGCTGGTGTCGGGCAACCTGCGCAACGAGTCGGATTGGGTGCTGGACGGCGAAGGCGGTGATGCCGTCGTGCAAAAAGCCAACTTCGTGCGTGAGTTCATGGCCCGCTACAAGCGCGACTACACCCAAGCCTGGTACAAGATGGTCAGCAGCGTGGGCATGCGCCACTTCGCCGACCTGGCCTCGGCCACCGATCAACTGGGCCTGCTCAGCGACGTGCAGAACTCGCCGGTGAAGAACCTGCTGGCTGCGGTCAATGACAATACCCGGTGGGACCTGCCGATCAACCATGCGATCCCGAGCCCAGGTGCCGCCCGCGATGACGGCTTCTGGAGCAAGGTCACCGGCCTGTTCGATGCCAATGACGCCCTGCCCGCCAACGTCGCCCCGGCCCTGCCGGCGGTGGATGACGGCAGCCTGGCCAAGCGTTTCGAGCCGGTGGCGCGGGTGTTCGCCGAGAACAACGCAGAAGGCGCCGACAGCACCATCATGGACCGCTACCTGGCTGCGCTGCGCAAGCTCAAGGTGCGCATGAACAACATCCAGCGCTCGCAGGATGTGGGCAAGGGCAGCAAGCAGTTGATCAGCGAGACCCTGGAAGGCCAGCCGAGCGAAGTCACTACCGTACGCAATTATGTGGAAGGCAGCGTCGATACCAGCCAGGACGGCCTGTCCCGCTCCTTGCAGGGGCTGTTCAGCCTGCCCATCCAGTACGCCTGGGCCACCCTGCGCGACCCGGCCGGCCAGCAAATCGCCAAGGCCTGGGCACAGCAGATCGCCAAACCGTGGGAACAGGTCATGGCGCACCGTTACCCCATTGCCGGTGGCAGCAACAACGAAGCGTCGGTGAAAGACCTGCAGCGCTTCGTCGACCCGCAAAGCGGCCTGCTCCCGGCGTTCAAGCGTAACGAAATCGGCAACCTGGCCGGCGGTGAAGGCCTGGGCGTGGGCGACAGCAAGGGGCCAGCGCTGGTCAACCCCGGCATGCTCAACAGCATCGACAAGGCCAGCTCGGTGGGCCAGGTGATCGCCAGCCTCTCGGACCGTGACAACGGCTTTGAGATCATGCTGGAGCCTTCGGCCAACTTCACCGACATCGTGTTCACGCTCGATGGCCAGGAACAGCACTACCGCAACGGACGCAGCAGTTGGAACCGCTTTGCCTGGCCGGCCACCAGCAACGCCCCCGGCGCACGCCTGGACGTGGTTACCCTGAGCGGCGCACGGCTTACCGTGTTCGACTTCCCGGGCCGATGGGGCCTTCTGCGCATGAACGAAAGCGCCCGCGTCGACGACCTGGACGGCATTCAGCAACGCTTTAGCTGGAACACCGCCAGTGGCCGCGTGAGCCTTGTTGTACGCAACTTCGGTGGGGTCAAGCTGACCGATCTGGGCAACGTCAAGGCCCTGAGCGCCCTCAACGACAGGGGCGCGCAATGATCGGTTGCTTCGGCAAGCTACCGACGAGCGCGGACTTCGTCAGCCTGCACGGCGCGACGGAGGAAGCCTGCGAGTTCGACGCCTGGTTGCAATCATCGCTGGTGGCCATGCGCCACCGCGATGACTGGCAAGCGTTGTTCGACACGCTGCCGATGTGTTTCTTCAACTACCGCGCACGCAACGGCAACTGGCTGCTGGGCGGCCTGCTCAGCTCGCGCGATGCCAGCCAACGGCGCTACCCGTTCTTCATCTTCCAGCTGATCAAGGGCGAGGAAGGCATTGCAGGGGTCAACCCGTTCACCCTTGGCGAACTGTTCACCGCGCAGATCAAGCCTTTGCTGCATCAGGCCGTGCAAGGTGCCGATTGCGCCAGTCTGTTCGAACGGATCAAGGCCTTGCGCCCGCTGCAGGGCCAGGACCTGGACCTGTTCCGCCGGGTCCATGCCAAGTTCCTGCACGACTTCAGCTTTGCTGATGTCGCCCGAGCCCTGCACGGTTCGTGGCCGGGCTTCGACAGCGCCACCGCGCTCGCTCACCTGAAAAACAGCAGGGGCTCGCTGCACGGCGACTTTGCGGGCGGCATTGAATTGCCACTGCCGGCAGAACGCGGCCTTAAAAATCCTGTTGCCGATCTGTGGCTGACCTGGCTGACACGCATGAGCGGTAGCCCTGGCGTGCCGGCGGTAAGCCTGTTGGCCGATGATTTCATGCACCCGCGCCTCTACTGCTTCCCGTCGCGCCATGCCAACTGTGCCTACCGACTGCTCAGTGGCTGCGCTGACAAGGGTGAGCACCTGAAATTGCTGGGCCCACTAACAGGTGCGCCACAGCTGCACGATTACGACCGACCTCTTGAACACGTCATCGACCAGTTCGTCGATGCACTGGATGCGACGCCTGTATGAACAAGATCAAGTACTACTGCCTGCGCTACCAACCCTACCTGCTGGGGGTGGCGTTCTTCCTGGCGATTTTCCTGGTCTGGGCCATTGGCCGTGCCTTCGGCTTCGCCTCGCTGCACAGCTTGCTCGCAGGTATCGGAGTGTTTCTGTTGCTGTCAGCGGGCTATGTACTGCTGCTGTACCGCGGTGTCGGCCAGCACCACAACCTCGAAGGCTTGCTGCGTGACGACGCTGACCACGCCGTACTCAGCGCCACCCCGGCCGACCGCGAAGAAGTCAGCCTGTTGCGCGAGCGCCTCCTGCAGAGCATCGAGCGCCTGCACAGCAACAAGCCCCGCGGCGCCTCGGCCAAAGACGCGCTGTATGCCCTGCCCTGGTACCTGGTGATAGGCCAGCCGGCCGCGGGCAAGAGCACCATGATCCTGCAGTCGGGCCTGAACTTCCCCTATGCCGAGCGCGAAGGCGCAAGGGTGGCGGGCTTGGGCGGCACGCGCAACTGCGACTGGTTTTTCAGTTCCGAAGCGGTGCTGCTGGACACCGCCGGGCGCTACATGAACAGCCCGGAAGAAGCCGGCAAATGGCGCGGCTTCCTGCAGCTGCTGCGCCAGCATCGCCAGCGCCGTCCCCTCAACGGGTTGATCGTCAGCGTCAGCATCGACGACATCCTGCATGGCTCGGCCGAGGACCAGGAGCGCGTGGCCAAGCGCCTGCGCGAACGCATCCAGGAAAGCTGCGCCCTGCTCGAAGTGCGCCTGCCCATCTACCTGGTGTTCACCAAGTGCGACCTGATACCCGGGTTTACAGCGTTCTATCGCCAGCTGGACGACGCCTCACGTGGCGAAGTGATGGGCAAAACCTTCTCGCACAAGGGTTACGAACAGGCCGACTGGGGCCAGCGCTTCGGCAAGGCCATGGACGAGCTGACCGGTTACTGGCGGCAGGTGGCAGGCCAGCAGTTGGTGCAACAGGACATTCAGGTAACTCGGCAGAACAACGCTGCTTATCGGTTCCCGCTGGAGCTCGCCGCCCTCAAGCCGCGCTTGCAGCAGTTCGTCGACAGCCTGTTGCGTGCCAACCCGTACCAGAGTGCCGAAATGCTGCGCGGTTTCTATTTCACCGCCGCGCTGCAAGCCGACGAAGCCCAGTGGGGCAGCCACGGCCAGCATGTGGCCGAGCGCTTCGCACTCGAACACGCCGCAGGTGCTGCCGAAGCTGGCAGCCAGCCGGCGCCGCTATTCATCAATAGCCTGTTCCGCAAGGTCATCATCCCCGACCAACACCTGGTTGCGCTGTACACCAGCAACCACCGCGAACGCCGGCGCAAGGCTGGCTGGGTCGGCGCCGCCGGCCTGGTAGCCATTGTGCTGTGCAGCCTGTGGGGCTGGTCGTACCTGAACAACCGCGCCACCCTGGCCAGCATTGCCGGCGAACTGGCCCAGGCCAAGGCCGACGACCAGGCTGCCAGCGGCCAGTACACCGCCTGGCGTAGCCTGGATCGCTTGCGCTTCTGGGCCGCGCACTACTATCAGCAACACCATGAGCAGGGCGTGCCGCTCGGCATGCGCCTGGGCCTGTACCAGGGCCATGAAGTCGAGCCGCTGCTGCGCAGCCGCTACTTCGCCACGTTGCAGAACGTGATGCTCAAACCCACGGCCGACAACCTCACGCGAACCCTTTACCTGTTGACCACGCTCAAGGTCTACCAGCGCAACACCCGCGAGTTGCAGCCGGTGAGCGGTGTTGACAGCGTCGAGGCCGAGGCGCTGCCGCATGACAACCGCGCCCAGTCGATCGCCGATTTCGGCAAGGCCACCCTGGACACCTATGTGATGCTGTCCCCGGCCCAGCGCGAAAAGGCCGACCCGGCGTTCCTCAAGGCGCACCTGCCGGACTACTGGTACCCGGCTATCGCCCGCCACACCGGCCAGCGCATGACCGCAGCCGGCAACGAAGCAGACAGCAACCAGGACTACCTGTACGCAAGCCGGCAGATCACTTTCTATAGCGACCAGATCCGTGAGCCGGATGCGCCACGCATCCTCGACAACGCCTTCCTGATGTCCAGTTCGCGTAACTACATCGACAGCCTGCGGGCCCAGTCGCTGCGCTCGATCGAGACCATCACACTGGAATCCGACACCCTGTTCGCTTTCGGCCGCGCCGACTTCCAGAGCCTTAGAAACGAAGGCCAGGGCCAGCTTAGTGCGATTGCCAGCAAGCTGCTGAACACCCCCAACATCGGCAAGATCGTCATCTCGGGCCACGCCGACCAGTTGGGCGACAGCCAGGGCAACTTGCAGGTTTCGAAACAACGGGCGCAAACCATACGCACCTATCTGGTCGGCAAGGGCGTGCCTGCCGAACTGGTGGTTGCACAAGGCGAAGGGAGCCGCAAGCCATTGGTCAATTGCGACATGCAGCAACCGCGCGCGCAATTGATCAAGTGTCTTGAGCCCAACCGCCGGGTAGAAATCGAAGTGCGTGGTCTCAACTGAGCCATGCCGCAAGAACCGGTCGCCCGGGCCTCACAGGAGGAGGCCCGGGGGGCGGCAAGCTACCTCTGCCGGCGTGCCCGGCGAGGTCAAAACCAAGGGGCGCATGAGCAACCCTTTACATGTAGTTAATGGAGAGTTTCACAATGGCATTTGACGCGTATATCCAAATCGACGGCATCCCGGGCGAAGTACTGGATGACAAACACAAGGACTGGATCGAAGTGCTGGGCTACGAGTACGGCGCCACCCAGGCTACCTCGGCAACTGCCAGCTCCTCGGGTGGTGCGTCGTCCGAGCGTGTTGCCCTGAGCGACTTCAAGATCCGCAAAGCCGTCGACAAGGCTTCGGCCAAGCTGTTCGAGCACTGCTGCACCGGCAAGCACATCGCCAAGCTGAAGCTGAACGTGAACCGTGCAGGTGGCGATAAAGTCACCTACCTGACCATCGACATGGAAGAAGTCGTGGTCTCGTCGGTGAAGTTCGTTGCCGGTGGCAGCCAAGGGGGTGAAGACAAGGCCGTCAGCGACCTGCCAATTGAAGAAATCAGCTTCAACTTTGCCCGTATCAAGACCACCTACACCCAGCAGAACCGCACCGACGGTCAGGCCGGCGGCAACATCGTCGGTGGCTGGGACCGCACCGCGAACAAAGTGTTTGCCTAAGCAGGTGACAAAACATGGGCCGCTTCGGCGGCCTGAACCAGCAGCGCCGCCAGGTCTTCTGGCGCGCTGTTCATTAGCCATGTCCAGAGTGTTATATGCCTGAAATCCTCAATGACCTTTCGCTGGCCACGCTGGCCGCCCCCATCGAGGGTGGCAGTGGCGAAGACTTGAGCTTCTCTGCCTTGTTCGACCAGATCAAGGAGGCACGCCGGGCCGACCCTGACTACCTGACACAGGGCGACTGGCAAACCGACCTGAAGACTGCCAACTGGGAGCAGGTGATCGACCTGTCGGCGCAAGGGCTGGCGGAGCAAAGCAAAGACTTGATGCTGGCGGCCTGGCTCAGTGAAGGGCTGGCGCAGCGCGAGCACTTCAAAGGTATCACCTTTGGCCTTGAGCTGACCGAACGGGTTCTGGACGCGTTTTGGGAGACGCTGTACCCAACCCTGGAAGACGGCCTGGATGAGCGCGCAGCGCGGCTGTCCTGGCTCAAGACCACACTCAGCGACATTGCCGGTGGTTTGCCTATTACCCAAGGGCAGAATTTTGGCGTGTTGCGTTATGACGAATCACGCCACGTAGAAAACCTCGCCTTGCAAAACCCCAAGGCAATGCAGACAGCGCTTAACGAAGGCAAGATCAACGCCGAGATTTTCCAGCGCTCGGTAGCACTTAGCGACACCGATCACCTGCGCGCCAAGGCCTTGGAGATTGCCACCAGTCTCAATGCATGCAAGCGCCTGCAGGCTACGGTAGACCGCCTGTTCGAGCGCGAGGCACCCAGCTTTGCCAGCCTTGCCGACATGCTCTCGCGTGCAAGCCAGCTGGCGGAGAAACTGCTCAAGGACCGCGGTGTCGAACTGCACCCCACCCTCCTCGAGGAGCAGGAGCCAGAGGCCGTCACGGCCAACCCCCAATCAGCAGGTGAACAAATGGATACACGCCCACCGGCGACTGTGCCAGCCGCCATGCGCACCACGCCGCTGACCCGCGACGAGGCGTTCACCATGCTTGCGGGCATTGCCCAGTACTTCAAGCAGAGCGAACCGCAAAGCCCGGTACCCTACCTGATAGAACGTGCAATAAAGTGGGGCAACATGCCGCTGGAAGGCTGGCTCAGTGATGTGATCAAAGACAACAATGTCGTGGACAACATCCGTGATGTGCTAGGCACCCGCTAGAATGCTGTTACTTTGACGGCCACTCCCCCAACGTTCAAGGATCGCCGCATGCGTCAGCGCCCTACCTCGCCAACGGGTTTTGTTCGAGTCCGTGGCGCCCGCGAGCACAACCTGAAGAACATCGATGTGGATGTGCCCCGCGATGCCTTGGTGGTATTCACTGGCGTGTCCGGCTCGGGCAAGTCTTCACTGGCTTTTTCCACGCTGTATGCCGAAGCCCAGCGTCGCTATTTCGAATCGGTGGCACCCTACGCCCGACGGCTGATCGACCAGGTTGGCGTGCCAGACGTGGATGCCATCGACGGCTTGCCACCGGCGGTGGCGCTGCAGCAGCAACGCGGCACGCCCAGCGCACGTTCCTCGGTGGGTAGCGTGACCACCCTGTCCAGCTCGATCCGCATGCTCTACTCGCGCGCGGGCCACTACCCGGCCGGGCAGGCGATGCTGTATGCCGAAGACTTTTCACCGAACACGCCCCAGGGCGCCTGCCCGGAGTGCCACGGCCTGGGCCGGGTCTACGAGGTGACCGAAGCGACCATGGTCCCCGACCCGTCGCTGACCATCCGCGAGCGCGCGGTGGCGGCGTGGCCGATGGCCTGGCAGGGGCAGAACCAGCGCGACATCCTGGTAACGCTGGGCTATGACGTCGACATTCCCTGGCGCGACCTGCCGCAAGCGCAGCGCGACTGGATCCTGTTCACCGAGGACACGCCCACCGCACCTGTGTATGCCGGCCTGACCCCGGCACAGACCCGCGAAGCGCTAAAGCGCAAACAGGAGCCCAGCTACCAGGGTACGTTCATGGGCGCCCGGCGATACGTGCTGCATACCTTCATGCACTCGCAAAGCGCGCAGATGCGCAAGCGCGTGGCCCAGTACATGCGCCCCAGCCCCTGCCCGCTGTGCCAGGGCAAGCGCCTGAAGCGCGAGGCACTGGGCGTGACGTTCGCCGGCCTGGACATCGCCGAGCTGTCGCACCTGTCGTTGCAGGCGCTGGCCGGGGTATTGCGCAAGGTGGCGGCAGCGGATTACCTGACCCAAAAACAGGATGCGCTGACGGTAGAAAAGCGCCTGGCTGCCCAACGCATCGCCAACGAGTTGCTCGAACGCATCGATACCCTGCTCGCCCTTGGCCTCGGTTACCTGGCCCTGGAGCGCAGCACCCCGACCTTGTCCTTCGGTGAGCTGCAACGCCTGCGCCTGGCCACCCAGCTGAATTCGCAGCTGTTCGGCGTGATCTACGTGCTCGACGAGCCGTCGGCCGGCCTGCACCCTGCCGACAGCGAAGCGCTGTTCGAAGCCCTGCAACGCCTGAAGCAGGCTGGCAACTCGGTGTATGTGGTGGAGCACGACCTGGACACCATGCGCCGCGCCGACTGGCTGGTGGATGTAGGGCCAGATGCCGGCGAGCATGGCGGCACCATTCTCTACAGTGGCCCGCCCGCAGGCCTGGCCGAGGTCGAGCCGTCGCGCACTCGCGCCTACCTGTTCAGTGCCCCGGCCCGGACCACGCGTGAGCCCCGGCAGGCCCGCGACTGGCTGAAGCTTGAAGGCATCACCCGCAACAACCTGCACAACGTCAGCGCCGCCTTCCCCCTTGGCTGCTTTACCGCCGTTACCGGTATTTCCGGCTCGGGCAAGTCCAGCCTGGTCAGCCAGGCCCTGCTGGACCTGGTGGGCGCGCACCTGGGCCATGCCGAGCAACGTAGCGAACCCGAAGAACAAAACCTGGAAGACGAACCTGAACAGGCCAGCAGCGGCCACGTGAGTGCGGGCCTTGGCAGCATCAAGCGCCTGGTGCAGGTCGACCAGAAGCCGATTGGCCGCACGCCGCGCTCCAACCTGGCCACCTACACCGGCCTGTTCGACCATGTGCGCAAGCTGTTCGCCGCCACCGAACAGGCCAAGGCCCAGGGCTTTGACGCCGGGCGCTTTTCCTTCAATGTCGCCAAGGGCCGTTGCGCCAACTGTGAAGGTGAAGGGTTTGTCAGCGTCGAGTTGCTGTTCATGCCCAGCGTCTACGCGCCCTGCCCGACCTGCCATGGCGCCCGCTACAACCCCGAAACCCTGGCGGTGAGCTGGCAAGGCATGAACATCGCGCAAGTGCTGCAACTGACCGTCGACCAGGCCCTGCAGGTATTTGCTGAACAGCCACCGGCGCGCCGGTGCCTGCAAGTGCTGCAGGATATCGGCCTGGGTTACCTGCGCCTGGGCCAACCGGCCACCGAACTGTCCGGTGGCGAAGCGCAGCGGATCAAGTTGGCTACCGAACTGCAACGCCAGGCCCGCGGGGCAACCCTGTATGTGCTGGATGAGCCCACCAACGGCTTGCACCCGCAAGACATCGACCGGCTGCTGGTGCAGTTGAACCGACTGGTCGAGGGCGGGCACAGCGTGGTGGTGGTCGAGCATGACATGCGCGTTGTGGCGCAAAGCGACTGGGTGATCGATATCGGGCCAGGGGCCGGGGATGCCGGGGGCAAGGTGGTGGTCAGTGGCACGCCGCAGGAGGTGGCCGGGTGTGCCGACAGCCGCACAGCGGCGTTTTTGGCCAAGGCCTTGTAGCACCTGCGCATTGCCAGGTTCCACGAACGGCGCTTAGAATGCGATCAATTCTTAATTGCACCCCTTTTGCCGGAACCTTGCGCACGCCATGCCGCCCGCCGACCCTACCCTCAACCTGCAGGTCCAGACACTGTACACCGAGCACCATGGCTGGCTGCAGGGCTGGCTGGGGCGCAAACTGGGCAACGCCTGCGATGCCGCCGACCTGGCGCACGACACATTCGTGCGCCTGCTCAGCCGCCAGGGCAATCACTGCTTTGGCAACGAACCCCGGGCCTTGCTGACCCACATCGCCAAGGGCCTGGTGGTCGATCGCTGGCGCCGTCAGGATGTCGAGCGGGCCTATCTGGAGGCCATCGCCCATTTGCCGCAACCCGAGGTGCCCTCCCCGGAAACGCGCTGGCTGATCCTGGAAACCCTGTACCGCATCGACGCCATGCTGCGCGACATGCCGGCCCGGGTCCGCCAAGTGTTCCTGCTGTCGCAGCTGGACGGGCTGACCTATGCGCAAATCGCCGAGCAGCTGCAGGTTTCACTGATCACGATCAAGCGCGACATGCGCACGGCTTTCCTTGCCTGCCTGAGCATCGAGTGATGGAGCAGCGTATCGACCCGCTTATCCTTGGCGAAGCCGCTGACTGGCTGGTGCAGCTGCAATCGGGCACGGCCACCGAAGACGATCAGCGTGCCGTGCAGGCCTGGTGCCAGCGCAGCGCCCAGCACGCCCAGGCCTGGCAGCGTGCAGAGGCCATCCTGGGTGATTTCCGCCGCCTGCCCACACCCGTTACCGGTGAAACCCTGCGCCGGCTCAGCCGTAACGGTGCAGTCAGCCGCCGCCAGGCCCTGCATCGCCTGGGGCTGGGGCTGCTGGCAGTACCGGCGGCCTGGCTGGCGTGGCGAGAAACACCCTGGCAGCAATGGACCGCCGATGCGCGCACAGCGGTCGGCGAGCAACGCGCGTTGACGCTGGCCGATGGCAGCCAGGTGCTGCTGAACACCGACACAGCCATCGATATCACGTTCGACGCCCGACAGCGCCGCATCGACTTGCTGGCGGGCGAAATCCTGCTTACCAGCGCCAAGGACCCTGCTACCCCGGCTCGGCCACTGCTGGTGCGTACCCTGCATGGCCAGGCGACTGCACTGGGCACCCGTTTCAGCGTGCACCTCGATGGCCCGTTGACCCGGGTAGCCGTGCTCGAAGGCGCGGTCGAGGCCCGCCCGGTGCACGCCACCAGCGGCCTGCTGCTCCGGGCCGGCGAGCGCAGCGCTTTCGATGCCGACCGGGTACTGCCCGCCGCTGCGCTGGAAACCGGTGACCTGGCCTGGGAGCACGGCATGCTGCTTGCCCGTGACATGCGCCTGGCCGATCTGCTGCAAGCGTTGGCCCGCTATCGCCCCGGCGTGCTGCGCTGCCACCCTGCAGTACGCGAGTTGAAGGTGTCCGGCGCCTTCCCGCTGGCCGATACCGATGCCAGCCTGCGGCTGCTGAGCGACACCCTGCCGGTGACAATCCAGGGCCTGACCCGTTACTGGGTAACCGTAGAACCTCTCGGCTAACGCAGTCCCCTGTAGGAGCGGCCTTGCGCCGCGATGGGCCGCAAAGCGGCCCCGGCAGTCTTGCAAGAAGGCAGAGAACCTGGGACCGCTACGCGCTCCATCGCGACGCAAGGTGCTCCTACAGGGGCCGTGAATATTTCGTTGATACCTTTCCCTGCGTCGTCCGGTGATGAGTGCAGAACCTTTATTTTCTGCACCCACAGGACCCTCGCATGACGCCCCGCCAGACGTACCGCTTGCCTTTGAAGGCCCTGAGCCTCGCCATCGCCATGGCCGCCCTGGCCCCCACAGCGATGGCCGCCGACGCCACCCCGCGCACCTACCACCTGGCTGCCGGGCCACTGGCCGACGTGCTGGCGCGCTTTGCCGCCAGGGCCGGGGTACCGCTATCGTTCGACCCGGCGCTGCTCAAGGGCGCACAAAGCCAGGGGCTGGAGGGCAACTACAGCGTGCCGGAAGGCTTCGCCCGCCTGCTGGCCGGCAGTGGCTACAGCCTGATAACCACCGACAGTGGCGGCTACACCCTGGCGCCGACGGTAGACCTGGGCAGTGCTTTGGAGCTGGGCGCGACCACCATCAACAGCGACCTGGCCGCCAGCAGCGACACCTGGCAAGGGGGCCAGGTGGCCCGTAGCGCCCGCCTGGGCGTGCTCGGCGACCAGGCAATCAGCGACGTGCCGTTCAGCGTTACCAGCTATACCGCCAAAACCATCGCCGACCAGCAGGCCCGCACGTTGGGTGACGTGTTGCTCAATGACGCGTCGGTGCGCCAGTCGGCGGGCTTCGGCAACTTTTCGCAGGTGTTCACCATCCGCGGTTTGCCGTTGAATACCGACGACATCAGCTACAACGGCCTGTACGGGGTGCTGCCGCGCCAGATAGTGACCACCGAGGCGCTCGAACGGGTGGAGGTATTCAAGGGTTCTAGCGCCTTCCTCAATGGGGTCGCGCCACAGGGCAGTGGCATTGGGGGTGCCATCAACCTGGTGCCCAAGCGCGCCGAAGACACCCCCACTCGGCATATCACCCTCGACTACGCCACTGGCGACAACGTTGGCGGCCACCTCGACCTGGGCAAGCGTTTTGGTGAAGACAACCGTTTCGGCGCTCGCATCAACCTGGCCCAGCATGACGGCGGCACCGGCGTCGACGACGAGGCCCAGCACTCTACTCTGGTGGCCGTGGCCCTTGATTACCGTGGCGAACGGCTGCGCCTGTCCACCGACCTGGGGTACCAGAAAGAGCGGATCAACCAGGGCCGCGCAGTGATCTACCCCACCGGCAGCAAGGTGCCCCACGCGCCATCTGCACGTGACAACTACTCGCAGCCCTGGAGCTGGTCGCAGCTGGAAGACACCTACGGCATGGTGAACGCCGAGTATGACCTGAACGACAACTGGATGCTGTACGCCGGCGCCGGCGCCAAGCACACCCGCGAAAATGGCGAGTATTCCTCGCTGTACGTCAGCGACGCCAACGGCACCGCGCGTGGTGGTTTCCTTTACTCGCCCCACGACGAAGACAACAAGAGCGCGGTCGCCGGGCTCAACGGCCGCTTTGCAACCGGCCCGGTCAGCCACCGGGTCAATTTTGGCCTGTCGGGCATGTGGGGGGAACAGCGCTCGGCCTACGAGGCGCTGGCCGCCAGCAAGCGCTATGACAGCAACCTGTACAACCCGGTGAAGGTGCCACGCCCGACCGACACCTACTTCGGCAGCGATCTGCACGACCCGCGCATCGTCGGCAAGAACCGCAACAAGAGCGTTGCGTTGTCCGACACCCTGGTTTTTCTTGATGACCGCGTGCTGTTGACCGTGGGCGTGCGCCGGCAATCCATCAGCGTCGACAGTTGGGCGACGGCCACAGGTGTGCGCAACACGCCTTACGATGAGTCGATCACTACCCCGGTGTATGGCCTGGTGATCAAGCCTTGGGAGCACGTGTCGTTCTATGCCAACCGCATCGAGGGCCTGGCCCAGGGCCCGACGGCACCGTCGAGTGTCAGCAATGCCAACGAAGTATTCCCGCCCAAGCGCAGCAAGCAGGTGGAGGCCGGGGTGAAGCTGGACTGGAACAACGTTGGCGCCACCTTGGGCGTGTACCGTATCGAGCAGCCCAACAGCGTCACCTACCGCGCTCCCGGGGCAGCGCTGGATACGTTCAGCATGGACGGCGAGCAGGTCAACAAGGGGGTGGAGCTGAACCTGTTCGGTGAGCCGGTGGACGGCCTGCGCCTGTTGACCGGTGCAGTGTTCATGCACACCGAGCAGAAGAACACCGCCAATGGCAGCAACGACGGCAACCGCGCTGCCGGTGTGCCGCGTTTCCAGTACAACCTGGGGGCCGACTGGGACGTGCCCGGCATTCAGGGCGCCGCCCTCAGCGCCCGGGTGCTGCGCACCGGCGGCCAGTATGTGAACGCGGCCAACAGCCTGAGCATTCCGGCCTGGACCCGGGTGGACCTGGGCGGGCGCTACCGTTTCAAGGTCGATGACAAGCAGGTGACGTTGCGGGCCAATGTGGAGAACGTGGCGAACAAGGCGTACTGGGCATCGGCGTCGACCTCGAACAACTATCTGACCCAAGGTACACCGCGGGTTTTGCGCTTATCGGCCAGCGTGGATTTCTGAGCCTGGAGGCCGGAGCAGGCTGTAACACTTTTCTTTGCAGTTGCCGCTCAAGTACAGTCTGCCCCATGGACAAATACGCCCCCCGCCAGTGGCTCCCCCACGAAAAACCCAGCCTGCCGGGCTCGCCCTCCACGCCCCTGCATTCGCCAGCCAAACGCCTGGCCTACGGGGTGGTCGGCCTGCTGGTAGCCATCACCGGTGGCCTGGGCAACGCGCTGGTCACCGCCAACCTGGTGTTCCTGCAGGGCGCCCTGGGCGCGACTACCGCAGAAATGGCCTGGCTGCCCGCCGCCTACGTCATGACCAACGTGTCCATCAACCTGCTGCTGGTGAAGTTCCGCCAGCAGTTCGGCCTGCGCGCGTTCACCGAAGTGTTCCTGGTGCTGTATGCCTTGGTCACCTTCGCCCACCTGCTGGTCAACGATCTCAACTCGGCCATCGCCGTGCGCGCAGCCCACGGCATGGTTGGCGCAGCGCTCAGCTCGCTGGGGCTGTACTACATGATCCAGGCGTTTCCCGCGCAATGGCGGCTGAAGGCGATGGTGCTGGGCCTGGGCGCCTCGCAACTGGCGCTGCCGCTGGCGCGGATCTTTTCCGAAGACCTGCTGCAGATCGCCGAATGGCGTGGCCTGTACCTGTTCGAACTGGGGCTGGCACTGGCAGCGCTGGGGTGCGTACTGATGCTCAAGCTGCCGCCAGGTGACCGCTTCAAGACGTTCGAGCCCTTGGATTTCCTGACCTTCACCCTGATGGCCAGCGGCACCGCCCTGCTCTGCGCCGCGCTGTCGCTGGGGCGCATCGAATGGTGGCTGGAGGCGCCGTGGATCGGCGTGGCACTGGCGGCATCGATCGCCCTGATCTTCGCTGGCCTGGCCATCGAGCACAACCGGCGCAACCCGTTGCTGATGACCCACTGGCTGGGCAGCGGTGCAATCATTCGCCTGGCACTGTGTGTGGTGCTGATCCGCATGGTCACCTCCGAACAGTCCACCGGTGCGGTCGGTTTCCTGCAGGTGCTGAACATGGGCAGCGAGCAGATGCGCACGCTGTACTGGATCATGCTGCTGGGTGCGGTGGCGGGCCTGGCCAGCAGTGCCCTGACCATCAACCCCAACCACCTGGTGATCCCGCTGCTGGTCTCGCTACTGGCCATGGCCACAGGTGCGTTCATGGACAGCAGCTCAAGCAACCTCACACGCCCGGCACAGATGTACTTCAGCCAGTTCCTGCTGGCGTTCGGGAGTACCTTTTTTCTCGGCCCGTCGATGGCCCTGGGCATCAGCCATGTACGCGCCAACCCGCGCAACCTGGTGAGTTTTTCGGTGTTGTTCGGTATCTGTAACAACCTTGGCGGCCTGATTGGCGCGGCACTGCTGGGCACTTTCCAGACCTGGCGCGAAAAGTTCCACTCCAGCCACCTGATGGACCGCCTCAGCTACCTCGAACCGTTGGTGACTGCCCGAGTCCAAAGCGGCGGCGCCGGTTACGCTGGCATCATCGCCGACCCGGCCCTGCGCAACGAGGCCGGCATGCGTGTGCTGGCCAATGCCGCCACCCGTGAAGCGAATGTCATGGCCTACAACGATGTATTCGTGCTGATTGGAAGCATCGCTATCCTGACCATGATCTGGATCTGCATCCGTAGCACCTGGCTCTGGTACGCAGGACGCCAGACCACCTCCACCGACTCCACCCCCGGCGCGCCCACCCGATGACCGACGACACCCGCACCACGACCACCAACGCCATCGCCGAAACCCCGGAAGGCACCACACCGCCCAGCGAGCCGACCAGCCCGGGGCGCTCGCGGCGGGTGCGTATCCTGTCAACGATCAGCTTCGCCTGCGTGGCCCTGGCCGGCATCCTGCTGGTGCTGTATGCCTGGCGCCTGCCCCCATTCGGCAGCGCTATCGAAAGTACCGAAAATGCCTTGATACGCGGCCAGGTGACCATCATCGGCCCGCAACTCAGTGGCTACATCGTCGACGTGCCGGTGCACGACTTCCAGTTCGTCAGGGCCGGCGACCTGCTGGTGCAACTGGACGATCGCATCTACAAGCAGCGCCTGGCCCAGTCCATCGCCCAGCTGCAGCAACAGCAGGCGGCCCTGGCCAACAACCTGCAGCAGCGTAAAAGCGCCGAAGCCACCATTGCCCAGCGTCAGGCAGCCATTGGCGATGCCATGGCCCAGGCAGCCAAGGCCAAAGCCGACCTTGGCCGCAACCAGGCGCTGGTCAATGACGGCTCTGTGTCACGCCGTGAACTTGACCTGGCCCGTGCCAGTGAAGCCGCTGCCGTCGCCAGCCTGGCCCAAGCCAGAGCGGCGCTGGAAATCGCCCGCCAGGACCGGGAAACGGTGGTGGTCAACCGGGCCGCGCTGCAGGCCTCGGTGGAGAACGCCAAGGCGGCTGTGGAGCTGGCGCGCATCGACCTCGACAACACCCGGGTCACCGCCCCGCGCGACGGCCAGCTTGGGCAGATCGGTACACGCCTGGGGGCTTACGTGAATTCCGGCGCGCAATTGATGGCGCTGGTGCCCGACACCTTGTGGGTGATCGCCAACATGAAGGAAACCCAGATGGCCAATGTACGCATCGGCCAACCGGTGAGCTTCACCGTGGATGCGCTCAACCACCTGAAGCTTCAGGGGCATGTACAGCAGATCTCGCCAGCAACCGGCTCGGAGTTCGCCTTGTTGCAAGCGGACAATGCCACCGGCAACTTCGTCAAGATTGCCCAGCGGATTCCGGTGCGCATTACCGTGGATGCCGACCAGCCAGATGCCAGACACCTGCGGCCGGGGATGTCAGTAGTGGTCAGTATCGATACCCGTAACCAGGATTGATGTGCTTGCTGCCGACCTACATCCACCAGGCCAGCACCACCGGCAGCCAGGCGAACGAAAGCACCGTGGAACACATCACCAGGTTCGCCACCTGCTCTGGTTCACGGTTGGCTCGCACCGCCATCAGGTAGTTGAACACGGCCACCGGCATCGCCGACTGCACCACCAGCACCGCTCGCTCAAGGTTGTCCATGCCCACCGCCGCCCCCACTGCCCAGCCCATCGCAGCCCCCAGGCCAATGCGCAAACCGCCCAGCAACAGGCCGCTGCCCACGTGGCGCAGGCGAATGCTGGCCAGCGATACCCCTAGGGTCAGCAGCATCAGCGGGATGGTCATGCCGCCCAGCAGGTCTGCGGTGTTGGCCAGCCAGCGCGGCAGTTCGAAATCGAGAAAGATGATGGGCATGGCACCCGCCAGGCTGATGACGATCGGGTTGCGCAGCAGCGCCTTGAGCGAAGCCGCCGTGCCGGAAATGGCCATGCCGATGGTGAACTGCACGATCGACAGGGTCAGGAAAAACGCCACGGCCAGTGCCAGGCCGTGCTCACCGAAGGCGTACAGGCTGATCGGCAGGCCCATGTTGCCGGTGTTGGGGAACATGAACGCCGGCAGCAGTACTCGCCAATGCATGCCCGAAGCGCGACACACCAGCAAAGCGGCCAGGGCCATGCCCAAGGTGCACAGCAGGCAAGCCAAAGCCATGCTGGTGAAGGCATCCGGGTTCAGCTCGGTGCGGCTGAGGGTGGACAGCACCAGCGACGGGGTGCCAACAGTCATCACAACCCGGGCGATGAAGTCGGTGGGGTAGTCCAGGCCCTTGCGGGCCCAGGCATAGCCGATGCCGGCGACGATGAAAACCGGGGCCAGGACTGCGAACAGCGACGCGAACATGATGGGCCTTCCTTGGTGTGGGTTCAGTATTATGCAGCAGTCCGTGAGAGGGCCGGGGCCGCACAGGGGCCCCAAGATGTCTGCCCAAGACACTTTCATGTCGCCCTTGGACTGCGGCGTCTCGTCGCATACCCGTGCCCCTTGGGCAAAAGCTTCCAAGCCCGTAGAATCCCGCTTCCTTTTCGCCCGTCGCCTTGAACGGTGGCAACCCGCAGCAATGACAGAGTCCGTGCCTGAACACATGAACGCACATGTGAAATAGGCTCAACCTTCCCCGCCCGGCCCATTCCCAAAGGGGCCAGCGGTTGAGTCTTGCCCAGGTCGCATCCGTGTCGCCACTCGCCCCCTTGTCGGGTCGAGCCGGTGTGCGCGTCCGAGAAGGCGCTCATTCCGCTCATCCAACTAGAGGTTCGTATGTCTCCGCGTTTGCTGGCCATGGCGCTGGCGCCCCTGCTCGGGCTGTTCATCATTGCCCTGGGCAACGGCTTCATGTCTTCGCTGACCACCCTGCGCCTGGGCGCTGCCGGTGAATCGGCCACCACCATCGGTGTCGTCTCGTCGACCTACTTCATCGGCCTGACCCTGGGCGCCATCTTCAACGACCGGCTGATCTTGCGCATCGGCCATATCCGCGCCTATACAAGCTTTGCTTCGCTGATCGCCGCGACCATTCTGCTGCAGGGGCTGTTCTACGATGTCACCTGGTGGTCGGTGCTGCGCCTGATCAACGGCTGGGCAGCAGTCGGCGTATTCCTGGTGATCGAAAGCTGGCTGCTGCTGGCCGGTGACGCGAAAATCCGCGGCCGCCTGCTGGCGCTGTACATGATTGCCTTCTACGGCGCCGGGGTGATTGCCCAGGCAGGCCTGGGCGAAATCACCCAGCTTGGCGACACCGCACCCTTCATGCTGGCTGGCGTGCTGGCTGCCCTGTCGGTGCTGCCTATCGTGATCCTGCCGCGGGTATCGCCCCTGCTGGACCAGGTCGAACCCCTCAAACCCCGCCAATTGCTGGGTGTGGCGCCGTCTGGCCTGGTTGGCTGCTTCGGTTCGGGCGTGGCGATTGCCGGCATCTATGCCCTGCTGCCGTTGTACCTGCAGCGCATCGGCCTGGCGGTGGGCGAGGTCGGCAACATGATGGCCTGGGTGATCCTCGGCGCCATGCTGCTGCAATACCCGGTGGGCCGCTGGTCCGACCGCAAGGACCGTCAGGACGTCTTGATCGCCCTGGCCGCGCTGTGCGTGGTGCTTTCGCTGATCACGGTATTCCTGCCGTCGGACTCTTTCCTGCTACCGGCCATGCTGTTCCTGCTGGGTGGTGGCGTGTTCACGCTGTACCCGGTGGCAGTCAGCCACGCGGCCGACCGGGCGCCTTCCGATGCGCTGGTACCGATGATTCAAGGCTTGCTGCTGATCAACTCGCTGGGTTCGGCCATGGCGCCGGTGGCGATTTCGCCGATGATGACCGAGTTTGGCGAGGCCGGGTTGTTCTGGGCCTTTGCCGTGGTCAACCTGGCCATGGTGTGCTTCTTCATGTGGCGCCGTGGCAAGCGCCCGGCCGCAGAGCACCCGGCGCCGTTCACCGCCTCGACCACCTTCTCGCCAACCGGCGCCGAGCTGCGGGTCACCGAAGACCTGATGCATGCGGCGCAGGAGCATCCACCGCTGGAGCCGGCGGAAACCCCGGCGCCAGCACAGCGCTCAGAATCTCATTGATTCCAGGGCCGCTCTCACAGGCAATCGCATTTCCTTGTGGGAGCGGCCTTGCGTCGCGATTGGGCTGCAAAGCAGCCCCGAAAATGACCACCCGTCGCCCAGAAGGCACCCCGCCACCCGTCGCCAGCCAAACGAATGACAGATCATCCGCAAAGGAGCATTCCCATGATCCGCATTCGCCCGCTTTCGCTGTGCCTGGCGCTGGCCTTGACCAGCCTCACCGGCATCAGCTTCGCCGCCACCGACACCAACACCGACAGCCGTCCGCAAACCGACCAGTCTGGCGGCAAGACCGCCGGTGACGACAGCAGCGTCAACAGCCCTGGCAGTGGCCAGGACAACGACAGCAGCGACACCGGCAGCAACAGCGATGCCGCCGACGGGGCCAGTGGGGGTTCCAACAGCACGGGCGAGGCGACCGGCTCTGGGGCCGGGCACACCGGCGGCACCGCCGAGGACCAGGACAGCCACTAAGGCTCGCCACGGCTACACTGCGCCCCAAAGCCCTGCCAAGGATTCGTCATGAACGTCAAACCGTGGCTGCTCGCCGCCCTGCTGCCTTGCACGGCGTTGGCCAACAGCAGTAACCAAGGTGCGCTGTCGATCAGTTCCTCGTCGTTCACCGATGGTGGCGTGATTGCCCTGCAGCAGGTCGGCCCAGACCCGGCCTGCGGCGCCGGTGAAGAGCGCACCCCGCAACTGAGCTGGGAAAACCTGCCCGCAGGTACCCGGTCGCTCGCGCTGATCATGTTCGATCCGGACGGTGGCAAGGGTATTGGCGTGGTGCACTGGGTCGCCTACAACATCGACCCGGAACACGATGGGCTCAAGGAAGGCATGGCGGGGCTCAGTGGGCAATACGTGACTGTGGGGCGCAACTCGCGGGGCACCCTCAGCTACCGGGGCCCCTGCCCACCCGCTGGTGACAACCCGCACCATTACGCACTGACCCTGATCGCCACCGACCTGCCGTTGGGCACCTTGCCCGAAGGCCTGGACCGCAATGGCCTGCTGCAGTTGCTACAAGGCCACGCATTGGGGGCGCAGAGCCTGGTCGGTCGTTATGGTCATTGAACCAATCAGTACAAAAACAAATGATCGGCCCCATAGCATTTATCCATTGAATGGCCCGGTAAAACTGAAGTAAGCTCGGGCTCATTCACTGGAGAGCAACATGCCAAAACACACCCGCAACCACGCCAACCACACCGGTCGCAACCTGCGCCCTGTGCTGGCCGTTGCCGGCTGCGTGGCACCTGCCAGCTATTACTTTGGGTATTGGTTTAGCCACTAGGCGCCGATACCCACACGGCGCCCACCTTCGAGGGGCCGCCGAACATGAGAATACTCAAACCCCCGGTCGGCTCCCCGACCGGGGGTTTTGCTTTTCAGGCCTTTGAACAACACCGATTCACATTGAGGACAGATTCATGAACTACGCCACTTATTACTACGCAAACACCTCTGCCTGGCGATTTAGCCAATCCCGTTCGGGCCAGCCTGCCGCCTCCGATCGGTCCTCTACCGGTGGCAATGCAGCAGCCAATACGAATTCAACGATCTGTCGAACACCTCGATAGGGCCGACGACGCGGGCCTGAACCCGCCGTCCGCCCAGGGAAAAACGCCATGCAAGCTTCCAACCTCGCCCTGCCCCTGACCCAGCCGCAAGCAGCCAACACCACCGTCAGCAAGCGCCTGCCCAGCCCGCACCTGCTCAAGCAACAGATGCCACTGTCCAGTGAACTGGCCCAGCAAGTCCAGGCCCACCGCCAGGCCATCCGCAACATCCTCGAAGGCCGCGACGAGCGCCTGCTGGTCATCGTCGGCCCATGCTCGATCCACGACCCACGCTCGGCCCTGGAATACGCCGATCGCCTGGCCGCGCTCAGCCGCGAAGTGGATGACAAGCTGCTGCTGGTGATGCGCGCCTACGTCGAAAAACCGCGTACTACCGTGGGCTGGAAAGGCCTGGCCTACGACCCGCACCTTGATGGCAGCGACGACATGCACTCGGGTATCGCCTTGTCCCGCGGGCTGATGCTGAGCATGATCGAGCGGGGCCTGCCGGTTGCCACCGAGCTGCTGCAACCGATGGCCGCCGGCTACTTCGACGACCTGCTGGCCTGGGCCGCGATTGGCGCACGCACCACCGAATCGCAGATTCACCGCGAAATGGTCAGTGGCCTGGAGCTGCCGGTCGGTTTCAAGAACGGCACCGACGGCGGCATCACCATCGCCAGCGACGCCATGCGCAGCGCTGCCCACCCGCACCGCCACTTCGGCATGGATGCGCAGGGCCACCCGGCAATCATCGAAACCTTGGGCAACCCGGACACGCACCTGGTACTGCGCGGCGGCCACAAAGGCCCCAACTACGATGCCAACAGCATCGCCATGGCCCGCCAGGCACTGGCCAAGGTGGGGTTGCAGGCGCGGATCATGGTCGATTGCAGCCACGCCAACAGCGGCAAAGACCCGGCACGCCAGCCAGCGGTGTTCAACGAAGTGCTGGAACAACGCCTGGCCGGTGACCGCTCGATCGTTGGCGTGATGATAGAGGGGCACCTGTTCGACGGCTGCCAAGCGCTGGGCAAGGGGGCACTGAAATACGGCGTGTCGATCACCGACGGCTGCCTGGGCTGGGCCTCGACTGACACCCTGTTGCGTGAGGCGGCACAAAAACTGTAAGCCCAAGGTTGCGAGCCTGGCGAGACATACCCCAAGCAAGTGCGCTAGGCTTGCCTTTTTACCCCAAGGAGCAGTACCCATGGCCCGTGCAACCGCCCGCCACATCCTGGTCAGCAGCGAAGACAAGTGCAACGAACTGAAAGCCCAGATCGAAGCAGGCGCCGACTTCGCCGAAATCGCCAAAGCCAACTCCACCTGCCCGTCCAGCCGTCAGGGCGGTGACTTGGGCTCGTTCGGCCCAGGCCAGATGGTCAAGGAATTCGACACCGTGGTGTTCAGCGCCCCGGTCAACACTGTGCAAGGCCCGGTGAAGACCCAGTTCGGCTACCACCTGCTGGAAGTGACCAGCCGCCAGGACTAAGTCCTCGCAGCCGATGAAACTCCCTGTGGGAGCGGGCGTGCCCGCGAATGCGTCGGAGCAGTCAACGAGGTTGTCTGGTCTGGCCTATTCGCGGGCATGCCCGCTCCCACAGGGATTGTGTGGCCTGTTCCTGCTTAGTCTTGTCTTCAATACACAGGCGGCCCCAACCCACGCCCTCACCGTCTACGACGAAGCCCCCCGCTACACCCCCGACTTCCAGCATTTCGACTACGTAAACCCCGACGCCCCCAAAGGCGGCATCCTGCGCCGCTCGGCCATCGAGATCGGCCAGTTCGACCATATCCTGCCGTATATCGACAAGGGCATCGGTGTCAGCGAGGTCGACGGCCTGCTATACGCGCCACTGGCGGTCCGCTCGTTCGATGAACCCTACACCGTCTATGGCCTGATCGCCCGAAACATGGAGCGTGGCCCGGACGATGCCTGGCTGCGTTTCGAGATAGATCCGCGTGCCACCTTCGCCGATGGCAAACCCGTTCGCGCCGAGGACGTACGGTTTACCTTCGAGCTGTTGATGAGCAAGGGCAGCCTTAAATACCGCACCCAGTTCGCCGACGTGACCGGCGTCACCGTGGAAGGCCCGCAGCACGTGCGCTTCGACTTCAAGGCCGACCACGGCCGCACCCTGGCGCTGGACCTCGCCAGCCTGCCGGTGCTGCCCGAACATGACTGGCAGCAGCGCGACTTCGCCAATGGTGCCGGCTTCGACAAGCCGGTCGGCAGCGGGCCGTACCGCATCGGGCGCATCGACAACGGCCGCAGCATCACCTTCGAGCGCAACCCGACCTGGTGGGCGCGCAACCTGCCGGCCAGCCGTGGCCGCTACAATTTCGACCAGCTGCGCATCGAGTACTTCGGCGACACCGAAGTGGCGCGGCAGGTGCTCAAAGGCGGTGGCTACGACTATAACCGCGAGTTCTCCGCCACCGCCTACACCCTGGGCTACAACGGCGCGCAACTGGACGACGGCCGCCTGCAACGCGCCCACCTGGGCCCGGCCAAACCGCAGGTTGCCCAGGGTTTCGTGTTCAACCTCGACCAGCCGCAGTTCAAGGACCGCCGCGTGCGCCAGGCGCTGGGCATGCTGTGGGACTACGAGTGGAGCAACCGGCAGATGATGCGCAACCTGTACATCCGCCAGCAGAGCGTGTTCTCCAACACCCCGCTGGCAGCCCGCAAGCTGCCGGATGCCGGCGAACTCAAGCTGCTCGATCCGCTGCGTGGCAAAGTACCGGACGAAGTCTTCACCACCGTGTTTACCGCACCGGTCACCGATGGCTCGGGGGTTATCCGCAAGCAGCAGTTGCAGGCCCTGGCGCTGCTCGAACAAGCCGGCTGGCACCCCGAAGGTGACCGCCTGGTGAACAACCAGGGCACGCCGCTGGCATTCACCTTCCTCAACGGCCAGTCCGGCCTGGAGCGCCTGCTGCTGCCGTGGAAACGCAACCTGGCACAGATCGGCGTCACCTTGAACATTCGCAATGTCGATTCAGCCCAGTACGTCAACCGCCTGATGGCACGCGACTACGACATGATCGTCACCGGCTACCCGGTCACCCTGTCGCCCGGTGCCGAGCTGTACAACTATTTTGGCTCGGCAGCGGCCCACGACCCCGGCTCGAACAACCTGATGGTGTTGCAGGACCCGGCCGTGGACCAGCTGATCGACGGCCTGGTGCGCGCCGACACCCAGGCCGACATGCTGCAGCACGCCCATGCCCTGGACCGGGTGCTGCAATGGAACTATTACTGGATCCCCAACTATTACCCGCCGGGCAGCTCCACCGTCTGGTGGAACCGTTTCGGCCTGCCCAAAGTCCAGGCCGCCTTTGACGAAGGCCTGGACACCTGGTGGGAGGTTAGCCCCACCCCGTTGACCAACGCGCAAATGGCCGAACGCCGGAAGACCTCGCCATGACCACCTATATCCTGCGCCGCCTGTTGTTGATCATCCCGACGCTGCTTGCGATCCTGCTGGTGAATTTCGCCATCGTCCAGGCCGCCCCGGGTGGCCCGGTGGAACAGGCCGTGGCGCGGCTGCAAGGCCTGGGTGGCGGCGCACCCGGCGCCCGGGCGGAAGTGGTGCACAGCGAGTCGCGGGCAGCCCGCGGCCTGGACCCGAAACTGATCGAAGAGATCAAGCGCCAGTACGGCTTTGACAAGTCCGCCCCCGAACGCCTGTGGTTGATGCTCGGCCAGTATGCCCGCCTGGACTTTGGCAGCAGTTTCTTCCGTGGTGCCAAAGTCACCGACCTGATCCTCGACAAGTTACCGGTCACCCTGTCGCTGGGCTTCTGGGCCACCCTGATCACCTACCTGGTATCGATCCCGCTGGGTATCCGCAAGGCGGTGCGCCACGGCAGCCGTTTCGATGCCTGGAGCAGCGCACTGATCGTGATCGGCTACGCCCTGCCCTCGTTCCTGTTCGCCTTGCTGCTGATCGTGCTGTTCGCCGGCGGCACCTCGCTCAACTGGTTCCCGGTACGTGGCCTGGTCTCGGAAAACTTCGACGAACTCAGCCTGGTGGGCAAGGTGGCCGACTACTTCTGGCACCTGGTGCTGCCGGTCGGGGCCTTGGTGATTGGCGGTTTCGCAACCCTTACGTTGCTGACCAAAAACGCCTTCCTCGACGAGATTTCCCGCCAGTACGTGGTCACCGCCCGCGCCAAAGGCTTGAGTGAGCGCCGGGTGCTGTACGGCCATGTGCTGCGCAATGCCATGCTGCTGGTGGTGGCCGGGTTACCGCAGGCACTGATCACGGTGTTTTTCGCCGGTTCGTTGCTGATCGAGGTGATCTTCTCCCTCGATGGCCTGGGCCGCCTGAGCTACGAGGCCGCCGTGTCGCGAGATTACCCGGTGGTGTTCGGCACCCTGTTCATCTTCACCCTGGCAGGCCTGTTGATCCGCCTGATCGGTGACCTGTCGTACACCCTGCTCGACCCGCGTATCGACTTCGACACGAGGGCGCACTGATGCTTTCGCCCGTCTCGCGCCGCCGCCTGCAACGCTTTCGCCGCAACCGCCTCGGCTGGGTCTCGCTGTGGCTGTTCGCCGGCCTTCTGCTGTTGTGCTTGTGCGCTGAGCTGGTGGCCAACGACAAGCCGCTGCTGTTGGGCTACAAGGGCGACCTGTACGTACCGGCGCTCAAGCGCTACACCGAACAGGAATTCGGCGGCCAGCTGCCATTCCAGCCCGACTATCGCAGTGCCTATGTACAGCAATTGATCGCAGGCCAGGGCGGCTGGATGCTGTTCGCGCCCATCCCGTTCAGCGCCGACACCCCCAACTACGACTTGCTGGTACCCACCCCCAGCCCGCCCAGCGCGAGCAACTGGCTAGGCACCGACGACCAGGGCCGCGATGTGCTGGCTCGGGTGCTGTATGGCACGCGGGTATCGCTGCTGTTTGCCTTTGCACTGACCGTGGTCAGCGTGTTTATCGGCGTAGTGGCCGGCGCGTTGCAGGGCTACCACGGCGGCTGGGTGGACCTGCTCGGGCAACGCCTGCTGGAGGTGTGGTCGGGGTTGCCGGTGCTGTACCTGCTGATCATTCTCAGCGGTTTTGTCGAGCCGGATTTCTGGTGGCTGCTGGGCATCATGGCGCTATTCTCCTGGCTTGCCCTGGTCGATGTCGTGCGCGCCGAGTTCCTGCGTGGGCGCAACCTGGAGTACGTGAAAGCCGCTCGCGCGCTGGGGTTGCCGGACAGCCAGGTGATGCTGCGGCATATCTTGCCCAATGCCATGAACGCCACGCTGACCTATGTACCGTTCATGCTGACCGGGGCAATCACCACCCTGACTGCACTGGATTTTCTCGGTTTCGGCATGCCGGCCGGGAGTGCCTCGCTGGGTGAGCTGGTGACCCAGGGCAAGCAACATCTGGAAGCGCCGTGGCTGGGCTTTACGGCGTTTTTTGCGCTGGCGGTGATCTTGTCATTGCTGGTGTTTATCGGGGATGGCTTGCGCGAAGCGTTTGATCCCCGAGGATGAATTTTCACGCTCGGCTTTTACATGACAAGGAGCTTTGCATGACCCTCACAGGCAAGACTGCACTCGTCACCGGTTCCACCAGCGGCATCGGCCTGGGTATCGCCCAGGTGCTGGCCCGCGCTGGCGCCAATATCGTGCTCAACGGCTTTGGCGACCCGGCACCGGCCATTGCCGACATCGCCCGCCATGGCGTGAAGGTGGTTCACCACCCGGCCGACCTGTCGGACGTGGCCCAGATTGAAGCGCTGTTCGCCCTGGCCGAGCGCGAATTCGGTGGCGTCGACATCCTGGTCAACAACGCCGGCATCCAGCATGTAGCGCCGGTGGAGCAGTTCCCGCTGGAAAGCTGGGACAAGATCATTGCCCTGAACCTGTCAGCCGTGTTCCATGGCACGCGCCTGGCCCTGCCGGGCATGCGCACGCGCAACTGGGGGCGCATCATCAACATTGCCTCGGTGCATGGCCTGGTCGGCTCGACCGGCAAGGCGGCCTACGTGGCAGCCAAGCATGGTGTGATCGGCCTGACCAAGGTGGTAGGGCTGGAAACCGCGACCAGCAATGTCACCTGCAACGCCATCTGCCCCGGCTGGGTGCTGACCCCGCTGGTGCAAAAGCAGATCGACGATCGTGCTGCCAACGGTGGCGATCTGCTGCAAGCACAGCATGATCTGCTGGCCGAAAAGCAACCGTCGCTGGCGTTTGTCACCCCCGAGCACCTGGGTGAACTGGTACTATTCCTGTGCAGCGAGGCCGCAAGCCAGGTTCGCGGCGCCGCCTGGAACGTCGATGGTGGCTGGTTGGCCCAGTGACGGGCAGCCTGGGCCTGGCGGCGGGTTCGCATTCGTTTATCTGCAAGGAGGCCCTATGCGCCCTACCCCGATGACCGCAATTCTGGCCCTCACCCTGGCTGCCGCCACGCCTGTGATGGCGGCCAGCCTGAAGGACGTCGCGCCTTACCCCGCAGCGGAAAAAGGCTTTACCCGGCAGGTTATCCACCTGCCGGCACAGGCCGATGAATCGGCCTACAAACTGGAAATCCTCGCCGGCAAGACGTTGCAGGTCGACTGCAATCGCCAGCGCCTGGGCGGCAGCCTGGAAGAACGCACCCTGGAAGGCTGGGGTTACAACTACTACCGCCTGGACAAAGTCAGCGGCCCGGCCAGCACCCTGATGGCCTGCCCGGATGGCAAGAAGACCAAGGCCTTCGTGCCGGTAATCGGTGACGGCTTCATGCTGCGCTACAACAGCAAGCTGCCGGTGGTGGTGTATGTGCCCAAGGATGTCGAGGTGCGCTACCGCATCTGGTCGGCGTCGCAGGACGTGCAAAAGGCCAAAGCAGAGTAATACCGCGGTCCCTGCAGGAGCGGCCTTGTGCCGCTCCTACAAGGCGAATCTATCAGGCATAATGCGCCCCTTTTTTCGCGCCCGAAGCACAGGTACCTCATGAAAGCCCAAGCCCGCCACATCCTGGTCAAGACCGCTGACGAAGCCGAAAAGCTCAAACAGCGCATCGCCAACGGCGAGGCTTTCGACGTGCTCGCCAAAAAGTTTTCTATCTGCCCTTCGGGCAAGCGCGGCGGCGACCTGGGCGAAGTCCGCCCGGGCCAGATGGTCGGCGCTATCGACCAGGTAATTTTCAAGAAACCTTTGCGTGTGGTGCACGGGCCGATCAAGAGCAAGTTCGGCTACCACCTGGTGCAAACGTTCTACCGCGATTGATGGCAGCGGGCCACCTGACATTTTTGCCAGTTGTCCCGTCACCTTCCATTGCATACAACTCCGGCAGGGCCGAAGCCGTCCTGCTGGCGTCGCTTCAGGTAGTGGACCCTTGAATGGACCCGGAGACCTGCCTATGCGATGCCCCCGCCTGCTGCTGCCCATCCCCCTGCTGGCACTGCCATTACTGGCTCATTCCCAATCCCTGACGGTTACCCCCGGTGAGACCCTTGGCGCCCTCGTGCAAACCGATGCCGCTGATGAGTTCACCCTCAGCGGCGGAACGGTCCAGTCATTGCAACAAGGCAATGGCCAAGACACCTTCACCATGTCTGGCGGCACACTAGGGTCATTGAACCAAGGTGGTGACATGGACACGTTCACCATGACCGGCGGCACCATCACGGGCGCTTTTGAAGATGGTGACACGGCGTGGTTCAAAGGCGGCAGCATTGGCCGAATCGATCTCAAGCTCGCTGACAACTTCCTCGAGATTTCCCAAGGGCTCGGTGTCGAAACCGTTGTTGTTGGCAACGTGGTCAGCGGGCTTGGCAACGACACGATCATCATGACGGGCGGCACCATCGGCGGTGATATCAGTACCAGTAGCGGCGTTGACAAGATAACCATCAGCGGCGGCACGCTCAAAGGCGAAATACGCACTGGCAACGGCAAGGATGAATTTACCTGGACGGGTGGCCAGATCCGTAAACGGGTCATCATGGAGAATGACGATGACACCGCCATCGTCCGCGCCCTCGACCTGGGCAACTCTGCCGTTAGCCTGGACGGCGGTACCGGCACGGACACACTGACATTCGAGCAGAGTCAGGTCGGCCAAGGTGCGTCGTACATAAACTGGGAGTCCATCAACCTCCAGCAAGGCAGCCGGCTCACCCTCAACGACACCCTTACACTGGGAGACTTGGGCAGCGATCAGCCACGCGTGATCCCGGCCACTGGGACCGGGACCCTGCAAATCGATGCAAGCAGCACGCTGAACAGCCGTCAGGGCAGCATCGTCAGCATCCAGAGTGACAGCAAGGTATCGGTAGTCAACGCCGGCACCATCGACCTGAGTCGTGGCAACGACGCTCAAGGCCGCCTGACCGTTCAGGGCGATTACACCGGTAACAACGGCACACTGCGCCTGAATAGCGTGCTGGCAGGCGATGGCGCTGCCTCCGACCGCCTGGTGGTCAGCCGTGGCGCCATTAGCGGCTCCACGCAATTGCTCGTCAACAACCTCAATGGCGCGGGTGCAGCAACTGCACAGAACGGCATCCAGGTTGTCGAAGCCCGTGACGGCGCCACCAGCACGGCCACTGCATTCGTGCAGACGCAAACGCTATCGGTGGGTGCCTATGACTACCGGTTGTTCAAAGGTGGTGTAACCGCTGGCAGCGAAAACAGCTGGTACCTGCGCTCGACGCTGGTCGCGCTACCCGCTCCAGCACCTGTACCCGAGCCCGAACAACCCACACAACCTTCACAGCCGGGCGAGCCACCTGTGATAGCACCGGCCCAGATACCACCTGTTGCCGCACCGGCACCTGGCCAGGTTGACCTGCCCGCCCCCGTGCAAGGCGAAAGCCTGCCGCTGTATCGCCCGGAGGTGCCGGTTTACGCTGCCGCTCCAAGAGGCGCTGCGATTATCGCCCGCCAGGCCCTGGGCACCTTCCATCAACGCCAGGGCGACCAACAGTTGCTCAAAGGCGAAGGCGCCCTGCCTGCCAGTTGGGGGCAGGCCTACGGCGGCACCCTGCGCCAGCAATGGAGCGGTACGGTCAGCCCGAGCCTGGATGGCGACCTGTACGGTTTCAAGGTGGGCCAGGACCTGTATGCCAAGGTCGGCGACAACGGTTACCGTCAGCATGTCGGTATCTACGTCAGCCACAGCCGCCTGGACGCCGACGTCAAAGGTTTCGCCCTGGCCGAGCAAGATCGCAGCGTGGGTGACCTGAAACTCGATGGCGACAGCGTCGGCACTTACTGGACGCTGGTCGGGCCACAAGGCGCGTATCTGGATGCAGTGTTGCAGTACACCCGTCTAGATGGACGTGCCCGCTCGCACCGCGGCGACAAGCTGGACATCGATGGCCACGCCTGGACGGCGTCGCTGGAATCCGGCTACCCCATCGCCCTGTCCGAACGCTGGACGCTGGAGCCGCAAGCCCAGCTGATTGCACAAAAAGTCTCGCTCGACAGCGCAAACGATAGTGTCTCGCACATCAGCCATGACGCTCAGGTCGAGCTTACCGGGCGCTTGGGTGTGCGCCTGGAAGGTGCGTTCACGGGAAGCAGCGGGCGCCTGCTGCAGCCCTATGCGCAGGTTAACCTGTGGCACGACGACGGTGGCCGCGACACCTTGACCTTCGATGGCGTCGACAAGGTCAAGACCGACTACCGCTATACCTCAGTGCAACTGGAAAGCGGCGTGGTGGCGCAGGTCAGCGAAGCGCTGAGCCTGCATGGCGGCGTGCAGTACACCGCCAACCTGGACAGCCGCCAGCAGGAAGCCAGCGGCGTCAACCTGGGGGTGCGCTGGCAGTTCTAGCGGCGCGCCGCCAGCAAGCCGAGGCCGGCGCAGCCCAGCAGGGAGGCGCTGACCCGGTTGAACACGCGGCGCGGGCCAGGCTGGCTGAACCAGCGCTGCATGTAGGCGCCCAGGCCTGCATAGAGGGCAATGGCCGCCCATTCCAACAGCAGGAACAACACCCCTAGCCAAAGAAACTGCTCGCTCACCGGGGTGGCGCTGCCGACCGTAACGAACTGCGGCAGGAATGCGGTGAAGATCAGGATGGCCTTGGGGTTGCCTAACGCAGGGAAATATATATTTCAAATCACTACATTGCCCATCTCGGAAGGCCGGCCGTAAACCGAATCCATTGCGCTTAATGGCTTAACCGTTATAGTGTATATACATACAGTGTAGCGAGTAGTGACCATGACGGCCGACATCATTACCTTCCCGGTACCGAACAAAGCTGAAGAGATCCCCAAAGAGATTGAAGAATTTTTCGCCGACCTTCCGTTAGGTTTCCGTTCAGAACATTGCGGGCCTTCACGCCTAGCCCTTGGGTGGAGTGTAGAAGCACTGGCATTTCGGTCCGGCGTTTCACCAGACTCGATCCGCAGAGTTGAGCTTGGAGAAGAGCTGCGGCGCGTCACAATGCAGGCATTAGCTTTTGCGCTTGAAGCGGAAGGGCTCATTTTCTTCCCTGGGCACCCTCCCCTGCGTTCCGACGACTGCCGAGGCGCGACACCTGATCCCAAAACCAGAGGCGACTACCATTTGATCGAATAATGGAGCGATCAGTGGCTAAGCGGGCCAACCGGATTTGAACTTAGGTCTTCGGCCCGCCTTTTTCAGCGCTCAACTTTGCACGATACCAGCGCCGCAGCTGCACTGAGATTAATAAGCGGGATAGGGATTTGAACCCGCCCGTGATACGCGGCAGGCCGCTTTAGGCCCGAAAACGCTGTGCGCGATGGAGTACAAGGAGGCTGGGTGCGCCCTGATGCGGCCCCGATTCTGCCCTAAATTTGCCCTAAACCAGCCTACCTTCTCCTACCCATTCGCTTATTTTATACTGGCTGAATGTACAGTGCATGGACAAAACCGTTATGACCTCTCATGCCCCTGATCAAAAGCCGCTTCGCCTCAACCTCGACGAAGATCAAATCGAAATAGTCGCGTCGCTCGTAGATCACCTACCGCTCAGCTTTGCTGGCAGTCATTGCAGGCCCGCTCGCGAGTTGCTGGGCTGGAATATCGAAGAGCTCAGTGCAAGATCCGGGGTATCCTCACAGGCCATCCAGCAGCTTGAATACGAGGCAAATCTCAATACAGTCAGCATGCAGGCGCTAGCATTTACGTTTGAGTCTGAGGGCCTATTGTTCTTCCCTGGCCATCCTCCACTCAGGGGAGAGAACTGTCGCGGGTCTACGAAAGATCCGCGAACCCGCCAAGACTACTATCTACTACAGTAGCCCTACCCCAGTTCTCGTACCTTGTGGCTAACTGGCTGGCGGCACGTTACTACTACCGGCATCTCATCAGAATCTATACTCTCCCTCCCCCTCATCAATTAGGATTACAATTAGCTCTGGTCGTCCGACCTGACAATAGAGCATCGTCTCTAATAGGGGCTTACCTTCAGTTACCAGCCTGGAGAGCTCCTCTGGCGGGAGCCCGCTGCATTGGGACGCCGACGTCAATAGTTTTCCATACCACTCCTCATCCAATCTATTTATATCCATATTGGCTTGCCGATGGAGGGTCATGTACTGCTCCTCCGAAATAATGCTGTTCTCATCTCGGAACATTTTCAAAACATCAGTCGTAAATGACATACGAAAGAGCCCAGTCATAAAAGTCCGCCATGATATCGCATTGGACTTCAGGCCCTTAAGAACTGGAAGGAACGAGTGTATTCGATAGAGGAGCCTTGCCATAAATACTGACGAGTCCCGGGCATCCACTGGCAGAAATGTGCCTACAACACTCCTAGCTCCGGATCGGAGTAAACCATTAGCTACACTTGCATGGGATCCACCAATGGCTGACGTTGAGCATGCGCTTAGTAGCGCTATAGGTGGAACCCTCGCTTTCCCCGCCAATGTCCAAGTATCTAATTTTTCTTTTCCTATCTTCAGCCAACCGGCCTTATTGTTACCGTCATGACCACCGTGACAATCAAAAATCACCAGAGCTTTGTCGAAGCCATTCAACGCATCAATAACTTGCTGAACAGTTCTGACGTCCACAAATGTGACTTTTATTTTATCTTGAACCTTGAAAAGTTCAATTCCCACCTGCAAGAAATGCCGGATTGGATCATTCGGCTCAAACGACCGTATAACCAATACTTCATGCAAGAATCCTTCGGGGATATAAAGCGGCCCACCAGTCATTGATGACTGGAGAAAAAGATTACCTGGAGTCATAGGAATTTTTGACACCTCATGACTAATCATGAGCGGCAAGTTACTCAGGTACACCCACTCGAGCGGTATATCACTACAAATCTTTAGACTATCAACCTCGCCAGACAAGAAATCCCCAAAAGCTCCGCTCCAGTGCTCTTTGAGATCATTATTCAGCTCCCTGAAACGCTTCTGCAAAAGCAAATCCGACCGCTCATCTCTTGACTGATAGATACGTTCAATTTCTTTAAATTTTGCAAAGTTAAGGTTGACCGAATTCGGTAGACGAATCACAGGTAGGCTTTCAGCTGCAGCTAAATTTGCGACTGTGAAATTAGTTATCAGAAGCTCCAGCTGCCGCTGGGTCAAAACTATTGACACGGCGGGATCGTTATAAGGACTATCATGTTCAGAAATATTTCCATAGGAGTTCTCAATCGAAATATTTGAGAACCAAATATTTCTAATTAGACCCTTCTTAATAAAGTCCCTATGCCAAGCCAACTTAACCTTTCGAAGCACCTGATTCCAGAAGTGCTGATTAATGTTATACATCGGACCATAAATAGCCGGAACATACACAACAGCTTCTTGCCGTAATTTTCGCTCAGGATTCGTGACATCGACAACGTACTTTGCAGTTTCGACTATTGCCTCTAGATATGATTCGGGATTAGATGCTTCCAGCGACGCTATTCTTTCAGGCGCGAACCCAAGACTCGCCATCACCACCTCATTAGCGATTGTTACGCCCGAAGCTCGAAACGGCATTGGTGAAACATTGTCATAAGGCAAACGTAGTTTTGGGACTTTTTTGCTAAGAGCGTCACCTCCGACACGGGAAGCAAGCATACAAACTGAATTGTACAAAGCCGCATCGAGCTTATTACACGGCGGCACATCTGGAAGGGTGTTAATATTAACCACTCCCTCCATGCAGCAATCCGAAATAATCATGAGACTTACATCATCAGAAAATGCAATCTCCTTCAGCTTAGGCAGCACCTCACCCAAACACATAACCACATTAATTCCGGACTCAACAATCTCACCTAGCGTCTCTAAAACTTGCTCACCTATCGTAGCAACATGCAAACCTGCGTGACAGGATCTTTGTTGCAGAAAAGTTTTATGATCAAGGAAAAGCTCTGAGGTATCATGCGGCAAATATGCAGCAAGCATTAACAACTTCAGGAATCGACTTTCACCGATTGTAGAGCTGAACCCTTGGAGCAAGGTAGTACTATCACTATGCGGTACTACCAACCAGTAGTTGATCGATGCCACTTTCCCCTCCACCCCTCAATTGACAATTGATCGTCCTTTGCGGTTAAACACAGCCGCAAGAATGGCTTTCAATATCATGGCCAAGTGCCCTCAGCAAGCTTTTAAAGGAAGCAGAGAGCTAGGTTCCGTTTCTACCAACTGACCTTCTGTAGGGGTGAGGAAAGCGGCCAGCTTAGGCAGGATGCTGGCAAGAGGGCCTCAAAGCAATAATTGACCCAACTCAGTTGGTTGCCAGTTCATGATCACCAACTCGCCAGTTACCTCCGCCTTACCCTGGCGCTGATTCGTGTTGCTGTAACGGATATCCAGCGACTCAAAGTGGAAGCCGTCGAAGGCTCGCCGGATGTCCGGATGGTCGTTAATACTGACCATCACCTTGCCCTTGCAACGACGCATGAAGTCGGCCATGCGCTTGTACTCATCGAAGGGAAATTCCACGCCGTAGCCAGCGGTCTGCCAGTAAGGCGGGTCCATGTAAAAGAATGTATGCGCCCGATCGTAGCGCTCGGCACAGTCTAGCCAGGACAGGTTTTCGACATAGGTACCGGAAAGGCGCTGCCACGCGGCTGACAGGTTCTCCTCGATGCGCAACAGGTTGATGGCCGGCCCGGTGGTCGCGGTACCGAACGTCTGCCCAGTTACTTTGCCACCGAACGCATGTTGCTGCAGGTAGAAGAACCGAGCCGCACGCTGGATATCAGTCAGGGTTTCAGGGCGCGTCATCTTCTGCCACTCGAAGATCTGTCGAGAGCTCAGCGCCCATTTGAACTGGCGCACGAACTCTTCCAGGTGGTTCTGCACAACACGGTAGAGAGTGACCAGGTCACCGTTGAGATCGTTCAGCACCTCCACCGGGGCGGGCTGGGGACGCATGAAGAACAACGCGGCACCGCCGGCGAAGACTTCGACGTAGCACTCATGAGGGGGAAAGAGAGGGATCAAGCGGTCGGCCAGGCGGCGTTTGCCACCCATCCAGGGAATGATTGGAGAGGTCATAGGTATGCAAGTCTTTACTGTATGGATAAACAGGTGTTAGGCTCGCCGCGCTTTGTGCACAAGGCAGAGGCTGCGGCTGGACTTGCAGGAAGGGTCTGCAGGTTCGGCGGGCCGGGCTGGATGTTGACGCATCTGCCCGGCTCGCCTCTTTTCACTTGGCGACTTCGCGCACGTAGGCCTGACAGGCATGCAGTGCAATTAGCCCCCGGTCGCCGTCGTCCGTGATGGCGATAATTCGTTGAGCATGCGCTGGGTCAAGTTGGGCGCGTACGGCGCCATGTACCAAGCCTCTGGTGCCGGCGGTTTCTCGCACCCCACCGTCACAACCCGGGGTGGCAAAGGCTCCGGCGTCGACAAGGACTGACAACCGCAGATCAGCGGTAGCAAGCCGGTCACGCAGGCGAGCGTGAGTTTCTTGAGCATCGTTCATCTCCTGCCAATGTGTTTTGCCCTGCTCCTGCAGGCGATCTTCCAGGGCTTGTCGCTGAGCCTTCTGCTCTGCCAACTGCTCCAGTGCTGCAGCTGCAGCCTCTTCACGCTCGCGGCCATAGGCTCGATCCTTGTCGGCCAGCTGCCGAATGTAATCAGCTTCCTGATCAGCAAGCTGCCGACCGTACTCGCTGGCCTGCCACGTCCAGGCGCCACGGCCGCCCACATAGAGCCCGAGCGCAACGGCCAACAAGGCGATACGCCAACTCAGCGACATTACTGCAGCACCTGAAGCGCCCGTTTGTAGAGCGTTTGGCGATCTTTCAAGCCATTCAGGCCACCATTGATGCGACGGGTGATCGACTCGAAAACCGAGTCATCGGCCTGCGCCACCTTGTCTGCAAGGCTATTGAGGCCCGCACGCTGCCAGAACCAGCCGGCCGACAGCGATGCATAGACCGGCTGCTCAAGCAGGTCCGGGGTATTGAGCAAGCGACTGTCACCGAACAGTGCCTCACTGCAGGCCTCGTAGTTATCACGGCCGGTGATCTGAATCAGCCCACGGCCACGGTACCGCTGGCCATCACCATCCGCCTGCGGCGTGTTGCCGAGGCGCTCCGCCAAGCGGCCGGTGTCGTACTTTGCCAAGTAGGCATCGTTACCGAGCTCACGCACATACAGCAGTTGGCCAGACTCATGGCCGACCTGGGCGAGGAACGCCGCCATACGCTTTGGCGTGATGATCGAGTACTTGCCCATTGTCGCGTTGAGGCCAGGAACAAAAACGCCGGCTTTGCGGCCGGCGTTGGGGAGGATCTGTTGCAGTTGTTGAACTGATATAGCCATTGGTGTCTCCAGTGATGGCCGAAAGCGGCCGAGGGAATTAGAGCTGCTCGACCTTGAGCGGCTTTTCGACTTTCGTTTTCCTGCCCGAGGCCTTGGCCTTGCCCTTCTTGCCGCCGTTGCACTCCACGGTTGTGGTCCACCCGCTGGCCGTGAACACCTGCTCAACGCTTTCCACCAGGTACTCGCCATCGAGACCGAGCTTGAAGCCCTGGGCATTAATCGAGCACTCGGCGAACAGGTCGTGCCGTCCGGCCATTTCCAAACGCACACCCGCAGTGCTGCGGTTGAACGCGGCCAGCCGCGCATGGGCGGCCTGCTTGGCAGCAGTCTCGTTGGGGTAGATGTGGCGGTCGGTGTGAACCGGGGGCAGACCGTCTGGCGACTCGTCGTTGTCCAGCTGGACTACTGTTAAGGCACCGGTCTTCGGGTCCTGATGCTGTGTTTTCACTGCCTTCTGCGTGCTGCGGTCCGATAGCCGAAACTGATACCGAGAAACATCCGTCTTGTTGATGGTGACCACCTGCAGGGACTTGCCCGAGGTGCTCTTGCCACCCTGCCTGGGCATCACCAGCAACTTGCCCTCGGCAACCTTGGCAGTGCTGTCGTACTGCCGAGCCAGGCGCGTGACAAAGTTGAAATCAGACTCGTTGCGCTGATCGATGCGCTCGACCTTGGTCGTGACCGGGCAGACCACCTCCCAGCCGTTACGCCTGGCGATTTCAGTGACGATCTCCGACAGCGGCACATTCTCCCAACTGCCGCTGCGGATGGTCTTGCCACTGCCGCGCATGTCGCTCGCCTTGCCTCGAATGGTCAGCTCATCGGGCGGTCCTGAGACTTGCACCTCGTCGACGGTGTAGGCGCCCATGCGTTTGAGCGGCTGGCCCTCGTAACCCAGCAAGACCTCCACCAGCCCTCCCCGCGCTGGCAGCGCCACCGCCTGGTCGCGGTCGTCAATACGTAGCTCAAACTCGTCCGACTCCATGCCAGGCTTGTCCGAGATCCGCAGTAGCAACAGGCGGTCGTTGATCAGCGCAGTGATGTCCTTGCGGTCGGCAATGACTCGATACGTTGGTTTCATGCGTGCTCCAGATACAAGAAACCCCGCGCGGGGCGGGGTTCGTTATGCGTGACTTGACGGGTGTCAGTCGAACAGCTGCAGCAGCTCGACCGCCGGCGCCGACAGGTCAGGCAACTGGATCAGCAGGCCGGCGCGGTACGGCTGCGCCTCCCTGGCCAGATCCGAGTTAGCGTCCAGCACCGCCTCGACAGTGCCGTTGAGGTGCCCGTAGTAGTGCTGACAGATTACGTCCAGGAGATCCCCGTCAGACGTTCTGCAGGTCGTTGCCATAGCTCACAAACTCCAGGTTAAAGCCCTGTTTACGGGGGATGCCGCCTGCCAGCAGGTGACTCTGTTCCTCTTCCACACTCACCAGGCACCAGTCGCCCAGCACCTCGCCATAGCCGGTGACCAGTTTCAACGCCTGCAGGTTGCGGCCAATGCTACGCAGCACCTTCAGTTGATTAATGCCGCCCTTGTGGTGCGGGAAGATCGCGCCCTTGAGCGTGATCTTTTCCTCACCCAAGCCAACCGCCTGCTGCGCCACACTTCGGCGCAGGCGCTCTTGCCCAGCCCAGCGATACGACGCCTGTCGGCGCAGCTCGTCGAAGGGGGCAGTGCCCAGGTTGAAGTAATACGGCTGCAGCTTGGCGTCATGCGGCTGGATGATCAGCAAGTGCGGGAATGGGGCAACCGCCTCAGGAAGGGGTGTAGCCGAGCCCATCAGGCCGCCCGTGGGCAGGATGTTGGCCAGTGACGGGCTAACCAGCCCCGCCACCCGCCCGGCCTCGGCGGTTACCTTGGACGCCATCGTCTTAAACGTGCTCAGTCGTTCCTGCACCTGAGCGGCGCCGGTGACGACCCGGCTATACATCGACGCCACCTGCCCCACTTGGGACTGCGCTACGTTGATACTTCGCACGATCCGGCCAAGCTTTGCACCAGCCTCAGCCCCCACGAACGGAATGTTTTCCAGCTCCGACGCGGCACCAGTGATGCTCCCGACCGCACTGTTGAGCGGGGACAGCATGCCGTCCACACCTTTGCGCCCAGCTTCTCCAGCTGAAACCAGCCCAGACAGGGACGACTCCAGCTGCGCCATGTAGGCCATAGGCCCTCCTTACAAATGCGGTTGATCGAACAATTGGGTCGAGGCCGTGCGCGCAGACACCTCACGCTGCCAGCCATCGAACAGCCGCCTCACACCTGATTCCAGCTCGCGCAGTAGCTCAGCCGGGTCCTTCACATCGCCGGTGACGTTGATCGGGATATTCGGCGCGAAGGTGAACGACTGATCAACCTTCGGAGCCGGGGGCGGCGCTGAGACTTTGGCTGGCTGAACAAGGTCGGGCATGCGGGGCGGGGCAGGCGCCGATTTGGCCACCATGTCGCGTACCAGATCACCCAACCCCGCCGGCAAGGTATCGGGCCGTGGAATCGCTTGAGGTGAAACACCAGCAGCTGCAGGCTTGCGCTCGCGGTTGTTGATGCTCACTGGAGCCGGCGTCGACTTAGCTGGGGCCTCGCGCAGCGCCTCACCCAGTCTTGTCGGAGGGTTTTCTGACGCAGGTTGCGGCTGAGCTGGTGGTGGCACCAGCCCTGCACCAGGGAAGCGCACCTTGTTTGCCGTCAGAGCCGGCAACAGATACGGATCCTTGGACCCCGGCTCAAGCGGATCATATGACACTGACGGGGTGACCGGCGCCGGAGGGGCTAAGGCTTTCACCGTGTCACCCAGCTTGAGCGGCTCCTGCAGCCCTGGCACTGGTTCAGACTCGATCACCGGCTCAGGTTGTACCGGCGGCCGCACCAAGGGCGCACCTGGGAATTGCACCTTGTTGGCCGTCAGTGCCGGCAACAGATATGGGTCCTTGGCCTCGGGATTGACCGGGTCATACGATACAGCCGGCTGGACCGGTGGCGGGGCGGCCAACGCTCGCACTGTGTCGCCCAACCGCGGCGGCTCCTGCAGCAGGGGACCTGGCTCAGGCTCGGGCACGGACTCAGGTTGAACCGTCGGCCGCACCAGGGGCGCACCCGGGAAACGTACTTTGTTGGCCGTCAGCGCCGGCAACAGGTATGGATCCTTGGCCTCAGGGCCGAGCGGGTCGTACGACACTGCCGGAGCGGCTGCGGCTCTCACCGTGCCACCCAGCTTCGGCGGCACCTTTGGTGCCGGTTCCGGCTCAGGCACTGGCTCGGGTTGAACCTGCGGCCGCACCAGGGGCGCACCAGGGAAGCGTACCTTGCTCGTCGTCAGAGCCGGCAACAGGTACGGGTCCTTCGCCCCCGGATCGAGCGGGTCATATGACACTGCTGGAGCGGCAGGTGGCGGAGGCGCCATGGCTTTTCCCGTGTCACCCAGCCTCGGCGGCTCCTGCAGCATTGATGCTCGCTGAGGCTCGGGCACCGGTTCAGGCTGAACCGGCGGCCGCACCAAGGGCGCACCCGGGAAACGGACCTTGTTGTCTGTCAACGCGGGCAACAGGTACGGATCTTTTACACCGGGGCTGAGGGGATCGTATGCCACCACAGGCGCGATAGGCGTTGGGGCCGGTACGTTGCGCACGGCCTCACCCAATGCCGGTACCGGCGCTGCAGGCAATGGTGGCGGCTGCTCTGCCCTGCCTTCCGGCTTGTCTTCCTCCGCAGAGAGCACCGTGGCCTGCAAAGCCTGCCCCGGCATCTGCGGGCTTTCCGGCGTTGGCTTGTCCCCCGCATCAGCTTGCTCATCATCAAACCAGCGTTTACCCAGCCAACTGCCCAGCGATTCGCCACCCATGCCGCCAAGCACGGCGCCGACAGCACCACCCACTGCAGTACCAATAACTGGCACTACCGAACCGATGGCCGCCCCTGCAGCGGCGCCCGCGAGAGTCCCTGCGAGACTGCCGGCAGCGCCCCCATAACCTTCCGCTTTCTCTTCCTGAGAGCTGGCATTGATCGCGACATCAATCGCGGCAGCGCCTGCATCAACCACATTCCCGCCAGGCAATCGCTTGGCAAGACGGGTAACGCCGCGCACCGAGCGAGCGACCCTGCCCAACTCCTCAACACCGGTCACCGCTTTCGGTAGAGCTGCCGGTACAGACGCAGGGATAGCGGGCCGTACCGATGGAAGCTTTGTCTGCCCCACCACCTGCTTCGGCCGGGCTGGGGCGCCTTGCCTGCTCTCACGTCGACGGGCACGACGTCGGCTTCTGCGACTCCCCCGAGCAGGGTCGGCAGGGGCGCTATTGGCAACGCTGCTGCCGATCCCGTTGAACGCATCGGCGTTAACCACAAATACGCGCTGGGTGTCATTTCCGCCGGCCTGCGGATCATTTGCGGATGTCACTTCCGGCTGCGTCGCCGGGAACAACTTGTCCAGCAAGCCGAGACCGGTATCGACCACCCTACTGCCCGTCTTCGGTAGCTCAATGGGCGCCCGGTCATCACGCCCTGGGCGACCGGCCAAGCGATCAAGGCTTCGCCCGCGAGCGATGTTGAATACGCCCCGCCCAATTTTCAGCGCACTGGACGCGGTCATGAACGCTACAACCGCCGCCGTGATGCCGGCGATGCCCAATACGACCGGCTGGAAGTTGTCCGCAAGGGAGGTCATCCCATGCGCGACCGAGGTCAGCCCCTTGGCCACCAGGTCGGTCGCGGGGCGGATGGCATCGCCAATGCTGCGCATCGAGTCGTTAACCGCCTGCCCCAGCTCGGCCCAATGCTGCGCAGAGGTCTCTCGGCGCTCAGCAAGGTTCTTATCGAGGATGCCCGAGGCTTTCTGAGAGTCGGCTTTGAGCTCCTCATACAAGCCCCGGTTTTGCCCGTAGGCTGTGAGCGCGGCCTTGACCTGCATGTCAGCGAAGATATCGCCAGTGCGCAGGGCCTTTTCCAGGGCATCCAGCGCTGCCTTGGCTTTTTCCGGGTCGACTTCCTTGTCGATGCTGGCCTTGGCGGCCTCGATCTTCTTTGCCTTTGCCGGGTCAGTGGCCTCGACGTACCTCATGGCCAGGGCCATGGACGCCTCGATGACGTTCATGCCCTTCTGCAGACCGGTATTCAGTGAGGACTGGTAATCGATCCCCGCATCCTTGTAGGCCTTCACCACCTCGCCAGAACCGATCTTCTCCATCCAGTTCTTGAAGTTGTTCGCCGCCTCGTCCGAACTGCCGGCGGTCTTCATCTGGACTTGCAGCATCGAGCCCAACGAGGTCACAGCATCCAGCCCGGTGATGCCGTTCTTCTCCATGCCGGCCAGCAGTTGCGGGAACCACTTGGCCATGTCGCTGGCCTCGAAGCTGCCCGCCTGGCCTTGGAAGGCGATTGCCTCCAGCGCCTGCTGCATGACTTTCGGATCGCTGATCTTGGCGTTTTGCTGCAGCGCCTGAATCATCGACGCCGTGTCTACGCCTGAGGCGCCCTGGCCAATCGCGAACTTAGCCGCGACCGGCGCATACGACAGCGCCTTGTCGAGGTCCATACCAGCGCCGACCAGCTGGTTGACCAGGTCGGCCACGTCATTGCGCGACATACCAGTATCTTTGGCCGTATCGATTACCGTCCGGGTGAGCTGCCGCTCTTCCGGCTTGTTGACGATATCGGCCTTGATCGCAATGTCGCGGATGATCGCTTGATAGTTCGCACTGATCATCGTCGGCACAGCGGCCGCGCCCGTGGCCACCACCGCCTTGCCGATGTTCGACTTGAGCGATTCCTTGCCCGCCTGCAGCTGCTGGTGACCCTTCAGTTGCAGATCGGCGGCTCTCGCCTCGCGCCCCAGCCGCTGATACTCGCGACTGAGGCGCCCAACCTCAATGCCTTGCTTGCGCAAAGCATCCAGGTTGCTGTCCAGCTTGCGCAGCAGTTTGTCGGCGCCGGCAGCGCCGCTGTCATGTGCACGCTTCCACTCTTCGCGCAGCTTGACGGTTTCGCCAATGGTGCTTTTCAGCACCTTGGCCCTGTTGCCTTTGGCTTCCAGCTTCTGGATGCCGCTCTCGACCGTCTTGAATGCAGCGCCTACCGACGAGGCGACAGCACCCCCGATCACCAGCGATAACGCTAGTTTGCCTGCCATCGGTGCCCCCTATGCAAGCTCAATCCGTCAGCCACCACACCATGTCCGCATAGGACATGGTCTGGATCTCTGCGGCTGAAAAATTCAGCTCAGCCGCAAGTCGCTTGGCCGCTTGCTTTTGCGTGGCCGGATTAAAGCTCGTCGTCTCGCACCAGAAAGTTGTACCCGGTCGCGAGGCGGTTGTAGTCCTTGTAGGTGAGCCCCTCCAGGTCTTTGACATGCACCTCAGCCAGGGAGGCGAAAAGGTTCAGCTCGCGCTGCTCGTCGTCACCGTCCGAGGTTTTGGTCGAGTTGCGGATATCGCGCACAGTCGGCGCGCGCAAGGTGATTTGGTCCTGCTGGACGCCGTTGAGCTCGGCCGGGCTGGTCAGCGTCACAGTGACGCGGTCAGCTTCCAGCATGATGAATTTTGGCAGTGGTTTGGTCATGGAGTGATTACCTTGAAAGGAGATGAGAACGGGCTGACGGGATTACAGGCCGAGGTCGCGGCGCTGGCTGGCCAGCTGGTCGACGCCGTTGATGACGCGCTTCATGCCGGCCGGATCGATCTCATAAATGGTCTCGCCGCCGACCTCCAGCTTGTAGTAGGTCACGGCAATGGAATGCTTGAGCTCAGCCTTGTCGCCGGGCTTCCAGTCGCCCATATCGACCTCTTTCAAGGTCCCACGCTGGGTGACGATTACCGCTTTGGTTTCGCCTTTCTGGCCCTTGAACGAACCCCGGAAAGTGCCGTTGAAGGCGTTGCCGTCCGCGAGGCCGTAGAACTTCAGCGATTCCTTGCGCACGCCGGTGGTGGTGAAGTTGGACTCCATCTTCTCCATACCCACGTCCATCTCAATCGGCATGTCGTAACCGCCGGGCCGGTGCTCCTCGGTCTTGAGCGTAAGCTTGGGGAGGGTCAGGCTGGGCACATCGCCCTGGAAGCTGACGCCATCCACAAACAGGTTCAGGTTGGCCAAAATTTCGGGAATCATTGCCATGGATTGCGCTCCTTATGCGACTTGGTCGAGGACTTCGGTCAGCCACTGGTTGGTGACTTCAATCCGGAAATTCGGGTTTTCAGCCGGAGGAACGTCGGTGAAGCGAATGTTCCAATACACCTTGCCCTGCTCCAGCTGGCTGGCCGTGTTGAGCACCGGGTCGGCGTAGACCTCAAAGTTGATAATTGCGCCCTGGGCTTTCAGGTCGCGCATGAAGGCCTGCAGGCCCTCGGTGACGTCGCGGATATAGGTCGAGGTGATACCCCGGTCCACCGCCCACTTGTGGCCATACAGGATCGCGTCCATGACCATGTCCATGGTCCGCACACGGGTGACGAACGCCCATTTCGAATCGCTCGACAGCGTACGGTTGCCCCACAGGCGGAAACCGTCGTCACGGATGATCGTCGCGATATTGGCGTTGTTCAGCAGGTTGGCCCGGCACGTCTCGTCGCCGTCCAGGTACTCGATGGCCCGGGTGGTGCCGGTGATGCCGACGAACTCCTTGTTCGATGGCGAGGACCAGAAACCGTATTCGCTGTCGGTGTAGGCAAACACGCCTGCAGCCCAAGCCGAGGCCGGCGCGTCAATAGTCCCGTTGCTGGTGGTATCCCACATCTGCACACCAGGGTCGACCATGTACAGGCGCTTGGAGCCGAACAGCTTGGCGTAGGTGGTGGCCGCCTCGTCGGTGGTGTTGGGGCCATCGATGATCGCCACGGCCCGCAGCTTGGCCGCAATCGAATCCATTGCGGTGGCCACTGCCTGCGTGGCGCTGTGCTTCGGCGCAATGATCAGGCGCGGCTGGGCGTTGAAACGGCTCTTACCGTCCAGCAGCGCCTGCAGGCCGGTACGTTTGCCGCTGGCCTGTACACCGCCGATGATCGCGGAGGTCTGTGCGGCCGCATCGGCGCCCTTGGCCACGCCCGTGGCGACGATCACCGCCTTGGAGCGTGCATAGATGGCTTGGCAGGCCTTCGTGATGGCAGCGCCGGCACCGAACGCGGCGACGGCTTCGCGCTCGTTGGTGATCAGCACCACGTCGCCAATCTTGGCCGTGGCGCCGGCGCCCTCGGTGAAGGTGTCGACAAGACCGATGATCGAGGAAGACGGCAACGAGACGTTGCGCGCGCCGCTGTCGACGTTCGTTACAGTAACGCCGTGAAAGAAGCTTGCAGCCATTGGAAATGCTCCAAAAGAAAAGGCCGCACGCGGCGGCCCAACAGAAACGAAAACGCCCCAAAATCGGGGCGCTCAAGGGAATCCGGGGAGAGGCTCAGACGCCGCCGGGCACGCTCGCGCGGATGGCGTTGATGGCCGAATCGGCCATTACCTCGGCCTCGGCATGACTGCCAGCCTTGAGCACCGTCTGCTTGCCTTTCAGCCGCGCCGCGCGGATCTGGCACAGCGCGGTGCGCCAGATCGCAGCCTCGCTCAGAATGCTTTCAGCGGCCTGCTGCGGGGTGACGCCCTCGGCGTCGACCGTAGCCTGTACGGTCAGCGGAACCTCACCCTCGAAGCCGGCGGCCTGAAAGGCTGTGGCCTCGCTCTCGGCCATTTCGTACTCGACCACCCGCAGCGCATCACCGACCACGCTGGCCCGCGCCTGGTCGGCAGTCAGGTCGATCTGCTGGACAGCCACCTGCAGGGCTGCAGGCAGCGGCAGGGCTTCGAAGTTGAAGCCGTTGAATACGGTGTCACCGTAGGTGATCGTCAGGTTTTGCTTTTGCATATGGGATCCTTACAGGGTGGCCAGGTTGGAGACGACGTTGCCGAGGGTGTTCGACGCAGTGCCGCCAGCCACGCCCATGACATAGCGGCCGGCAAAGCCGGACGGGGTACTGGTCGAAATCACCTCCAGCACCACACCGTTTGCCGATCCGGGCATCAGGAACCCCACGAAGTCAGCCGGCGCCTGCACATCGCAGGAATCCAGCTTCAGGGCCAGCATGGTGACAATCGAGGCGCTGTAGGTCTTGATCACCGAGTTGGCCGATCCCGAAGGGGTCGGCACGATGCCGGCTGGGCTCGGCAACACCAGCGTCACATCGCGCAGACCCAAAGAGCCCCAGCTTGGCAAGCCGATGCCGGACAGGTAAGCCGAGGTGCCATCGGTCTGATAGGTCAGCGTCAGCTTGCGCTTGACCCCGGTGGTGTCGGTCATGATGTTGACCACACGCTGCGCCGCGACAATCGCCGTCGAATGCAGGTAGTCCGCCTGCAGGCGGATCAGACAAGAACCGCCCGCCGGGGTGTTGGCAACGGCCTTGTCGATGGTTTTCAGCGGCGCAGCGGCCGTGCCGGCGGCGGTATCGTCGCCAGTCTGCTGGTTGACGTACCAGGTACGTTCCAGGTTCGGCACGGCAGCGATGGCGGTAGCCACTGCCTGATCAATGCCGGCCTTTCGGGTTTTGAAGTAATCGAGTAGCGCATTGGTTTGCGTTACCAGGTTGGCAACATCGCTTTCGAGACTCATGGGTCTTAGGCTCCGTAGAGGTGTTGGACGAATTGGGATTGCAGGTAGATAACCGCCGAGGCGTTGGCAATTGCCGCGCTCAACAGGCCGTCATGGTCAGTGTCTTGGCGCAGCTCGGCGGCCTTCATCCGGGCCAGCAAATTGGCTACCTGCTCGCCGGTGATTCGCTGCTGATCGGTTTGGCTGTCAAGCTGGTCTTGCTGTTTCAGGTCGCGGGATTGGGCGGCCACCTGGGCGGCGGCCAAGGCGGCCAAGGGCGCAGCCAAACTCAGATTGAGCCCGGCGCCGGTGCTATTGATGGTGACACTATTGGCCGGCAGGGCCGCTAACGACAGGTCATAGGCCAGCAGCAGGTCGATACCCGCCGCCTTGTAGGTGAGCACCTCGGTAGTGCTCGACCACACCGCAAACAGGGTTCCATCACTCAAGAGGAACCCGATTTCGCGCACATAGAACGCTGAATCGCCATCAGCGACAGCGGTTAGGTGCAACAGGGTGCTGGACAGCTTTTCGCCACCGGCAATGGGGTACTTGGCCAACTGGCGGCCCAGCACGATCTGGTCAGCGCTGGGGGTATATGCCCGGTCCCCAAGCACCACATGCGTAATCTCTGCCGCCAGGCCGGTACGGGTAGCGTTGAACACTGCCGCCAGGCCGGCCTTGGTAATTACAGGCTGTAAAGCGGTACTCATAGAACTGCCTCCATCGTGCCGCGCACGACTACCAGGGTGCGGGCCGCACTGGCGAACCCGACCCCCGATTCAGAGTTAATTGGGGCGCATTGCACTTCCGCGCTACGGCGAAAAATGCCCAGCGCGGAAGTGGCATTGGCCAGCAACAGGGTTTGGGCCGAGGCATCGACGGGAACGCCTTTGGCCTCCAGGGTTCGCCGCTGCAGCGCAAGGGGCTGCGCGGCGTTACCCATAACGAGGCCGCCATCGAAGCGCGCGCCCAGCCGAAACTCGTAGTGGCTGCGCTCGTTCTTCGCCGCGTCGACCAGAGCACGCAGGCGCGCGCCCAGCTCGGGCGAGATAATTGAGCCCTCACCCGCCCGGTTTTCGTTGGCCCAGGCCGTGACCTGGAACGTGTACGGCGCGGCGTTCGGGATCTGGTGCCACTCCTTGAACTCCGCGTTGACCCGCACCGCCCTCAGCACCCGCCGGATTGCGCCGACAGTGCCCTTGGTCTTGTGAACCGGGATCGCCTCCCGGTTCAACTGGCGCCGCTGGTCGTCGGTGTAAGCGGCCTCCCAGCCCTCGACCTTGAGCGCCCACCCCAGCCAAGGCAGGAAGTTGGGCGGGCAGCGCGCCGAGTCGGCCACGCCCCGAATGATTTCCGGGTCCACGCCCAACTCCCCGGCGCGCTCCAGGGAGCGCTCCAGCAGCGTGGCGTTATGCGGCAGCAGGCTCATGTGACCACCTTGGTGGTCAGTGCAATGGACGCGGCACGCGGGTAATGCCGCTTGTCACACACCACCCCTTCCACCGGCTTGACCAGGTCGACGCGGCTGATGCCCGTTACGTGTAACGCCGCGTAGATGGCCGAAACGGGCAGTTGCCCCTCAAGCCGGCGAGCGTCGGCAATGGCGGCATCCAGGCTTTTCCGCGCCGCCGCAAGGACAACGCCAGGATCAGGACCGGCCTCCACCCACAGCACCGCCTCCACCTTGAAATCGGTCGGGATACCTCCCTGTACGCGCGGCCGGTCCGTCACCGGCCGAACATCCTCAGCCGAGAGCGCCTTGAGCACAGTGGCCACCAGCTGCGCCTCGGGCACGGTGCTGGTCGGCCCTGCCAGCACCGCCAGCGATACGTCGCCGGGCAGCGGGCTGGGCAAGCCAGCGTCGTAGTCACAAACCACGACAATGGCCCCGGCCGGCAGCTGCGACTTAACCGCGGCTGGCACCGCCACCCCGGAAAACCGGGGCGAATCGACCGAAACGTGCACCAGCTCGGCCGACGCACTCAGCGCGTGATACTCATACGCGCCGCTACTGCCGGCGACGGACAGCGCCTCCAGCGACAGCCGCGTGCGGTAGCGCAACGCCTCGTCGCTTTCCATCAGCGCTGTAACCGGCGGCACCGCGTCGGGGTTGGCCGCGCGGATGGTCAGCCGCTGCACGCCGTAGTCGGCGGCGCGGTTGTCCAGGTCGGCGCCCTTGGCGTAGGCCAGCAAGCTGGCCTTGGCCGCCGCGTTGACGCGGGCACGCACCATAAGCTCACGGTAGGCCATGACTTCCATCAGCTTGACCACCGGATCAGACTCCAGAACAGCGGTCCACTGGTCGCCCATATGGGCGCGGAAGATGCCTAGCACCTCCTGATACAGCGTCTCGAAATCCAGGGTTTCCACCACATCGGGCGGGGGCAGCAAAGACAGGTCAATCATGCACTCACCTCCACGACGGCCGAGTTGCCCAGGTACTTGCCTGTCAGTTGCAGGCCTATCTGGCCGTCGAGAACCGACACGACCTTGACCCGCTCCAGCTGCAGGCGCGGCTCCCAGCGGCCCAGCGCGCGGGCCACCTCGGCCTGTACCGCGCTTTTCCAGCCCTCGTTAACCGGCAGGTCAACAAAGCGGCGCAGATTACTGCCGTACTCAGGCCGCATGCGACGGCTCTTCAAGGGGGTGGTCAAAATGTCCTCAATCGACTGCTTCAGGTGATCGAGGCCGGTGGATTGCTGACCGGTCCTGCGGTCCAGGCCGATCATGGTTAGCCGTCCAGCTGCTGCAGGTCGGCATGCCTGCGCAGGAATGCCACTGCCTCGGCGTCGTCGGTCTGAACGGTCACGCGACCGGCCTGCACCTTGAGCTCGCGCAAATCGTCACCGGCTTGCAGGAACAACGAACGCGAGGTGTAGGCGCGGTCAGCGAAGGTCACGCCGGCCGGCGCAGCCTCCACAGTGGTGATGTCGGCGCCACCGGCACCAGGTACAACGGCGGATCCGTCCGCACTCGCAGTTGCGTCAGTCTCGTCGCTTTTCTTGACTGCCATTAGTGATGCTCCAGGAACGACAAAGCCCGCGAAAGCGGGCCTCTGAGGGGTAATTTTTAGTATCAGCGTTGACCGGATAAGGTCTGCTCAACCGCCGATTTGATCGCGTTAGCAAGCGCATCAGGGTCCAAATGGCCCGTGACGTTGATGGTTATGGCAGGCAATCGGGGCGGGCGCGGCGTAGGGATATAGCGCCCTGGTCTCAGCGCCATAGCCAGGCCTTGGGCGATTTCTTCCGGGTCGTTCTCGCCAGCCAGCAAGCGACGCCAGTAGCTCAGCATGCGGAAGTGATCCGCGAATCCGGTGATGCCGTAATCAACCATTTTTTCCACCCTGTAACGGTCAGTCCCGTTGATGGGGGCTTGTAGGTTTTGCTCAGTCATATAGACCTCAGTGCTTATGGTTCGCCGTATTGCCGGCGGTATCGATCACTTTCCCAAGCCCAAGAATGTCGCCCGTTACGCGTAACGGCCCGACTATCTCCACGGCGCCCTGCAGGGTAATGGTGGCCGCCTTGGCCGTGATGGCAGCCGACTCGGCGTTAATCGCGGCGTCGGTGATCACTGCCTTGCTGCTTCCGACCTCAATGGTGACCGTGCCGCTAGGCAGCTTGATGGTGTAGCTATTGGCCGCCCAGTCGTAGACCAGGGAACCGCCATCATCGAAACGCCAAACCTCGACATGGTCGCGGTTGTCCGGGGGCGGACCGGCGTTGCCGTACAGTCCAGGAACAAACGTGCCCTGCGCAGGCTCGCCGCTCGGGCTCACCAGCACGCCCTGCTCGCCCATACTCGGCGCACGCCAGTGGCGGGCCTTACCCGCGGCCACCGAGTGCCAGCGCACCCAGGCGCTGGTCCAGTCGCCGCCGTCGGTAACCCGCACCCTGGCGGCGGCCAGATCCACCCCCACCACGTAACAGGGAATCACCAGGCCGGCCAGCATGCGGTCGGCCTGCGCGGCCGCGTAACTCATGCCAGGGCCTCGGGCGATTGATACAGGCCTTCATTTTCTGGACCACTTTCCGGGTCGAAGGCGAACTTCAATGGGCCGGGCTCTCGCGGCCATGGCCACTCTTCCTCGCCCAGGTAGATCACCTGAGTCCATTCGACGACCCAGACCGCAAAGCTGTCCAGTTCTGGCCGGCTCCAGTCCCGCTCTGCCCGCACGAACTGAGCAAACTCAACTGCCAAGCCCCAAGACTGCATGCGTAACAGCACCGCCAGTTGGGCAGCTACAAAGGCCACCACATGCAAGCAATTCGGCTCATCCGCCCCGACGATCACGCGCGCCTCAAAACGAGCATCGACGGCGGTTTCACCTGTACCAGGGTCCTTGTCCGCACTCTCGAGGCCTGCCAGCTCCAGCACTACCGCCGGTACCGGCACAACCTCAATCCCGTCCGGCATCGTGCCGACATAGGCGAGGCCGGGAATGGCATCGCTGATGTGTTGCTCGATTGCGCAATAGATCTTGGCGAGGGGTATTGGGTCATCAACCATTGCCTGTTCTCCGCAAATACTTATGCAGCTCAAAGTTCAGCTCTTGCTCAAGGACCACTTTCAATCGTTCGTGAGCCCGGTTGGTCCAGGCTTCGAAATGCGGTCGAACGTCATCCAGCGAGATCTTCGCCTTAGCCAGTGGAAAGCGGCTGTCGTTCTCTGAAACCCAGCCAGAGCGACGACCACTGCCCCCCGAGACGTCGCTATCCGGGTAGTCGGCGGCATCGAAATGCTTGCTGGCAGTGCGAATCCAGATGTCGGGCTTGCCCCCGTACACTTGTCGGTAGAACGCCCCCTGATAGCGACGCCCCGCCACCGATACACCTGTGCGGGTTTGCCGGGGACGGCCGGCGCGACTGGCTTCAATGGGACGAATACCGAACCACAACTTGCCTTGCCCACTGCTCCCCATTGGGAATGCCTTGAGCCGCTGCCTCACAGCTGCGATGGCGATTCGTTCTTGCCGCCCGACCTCTCGGGCAATCTGCCCGCGAAGCCAGCGCAACGTCTTGTTGATAGCTCGACGCTGGGCCGCAGCCATGGCCTTGGGCACAAGCTTGGCAAAGTCCTCGAAGCCTTTAACGTCTTGTGGGCTCATCTGCAGGGTGAGCAACCCTGAACCGGCTGATACTTTGTGATAGCTGCCGACACTCATGGCGATTTCCTCAGGACGAGCGTCACCAGGCCGTCGCCCCCTGGCTCTATGCGGGCGATGATGTAGTTGCCACCACCGTCCTCGGTCGGCAGATCGATCATGACGGTCTGCCGCGCCTCAACACCCGCGTTGTCGCCAACGCGGATAACCAGGTGCGGCTCACGCAGGCCAGTATTGATCTGGCCGATCTTGGGTTGGAGCCAGGGCGCCGAGAACATCCCCAGAACATCACGGCCATTGATCTGCGCTGGATCGCCCAAGACGTCGAACACCACCTCATCCACATCGTCGATCAGGTCCCGGAAGGCCATGATCAGATCGTCAGACGGATAACAGCGCGGGGACGGGTGCAGATGTGCAACGGGTTGGACTGCGCCTCGCCGTCGACCCCTTTGCCGAATGGCATCTCCTCGATCTTGCTGTAGTACGGCAGGCCTTCGGTGTTGACGGTCTCGATGTAGTCCGCCGGGGCGTAGATCGACAGGAACAGATCCGAGACCCCCTCAGGCACCAAGCGGGCCTCGTCGTCGGCAACATACGCGTTGCCACCGACCTTGCCACGGTAACGCTCCCAGCTGATACCGCCAAAGTCGAATGACTCACGGCCATCACCACGCAGGGATGCGGCCTGCTGGCTGCCCTTGTAAGTGTCGACCACCGACTTGTGGGCGATCAGCTTCTTCCAGAACGTCTTGCCGCAGAAGGCACGCGCTCCGGTAGTGGTGACGTTGCCGAGGGCATCCTCCTGCATGTCCAGTGCGTCCACGCACTGCCCCTGAACATTCGACTCCTGATCATTGAGGCCCATCGCCAGCTTCTGCTGCGACACGCCAAATACCTTGTAGATGTCCAGCAGCACCGTAGCGCCGTCAGCATCGAGCACTTTGCCGTTGAGCGCGCCCATTCGATGGTATTCGTGGGTAGCATCCAGCTGACTCCGCGCCTTACTCAGGCGTTTGTTCACTACAGCCTGGACAGCCTGCAACTCTGTCAGGGCGCCGAACGCGCGAATGCCCTGAATTTCGTCGGCCTTGATAGCGAAGCGCTGCGGCAAATGGATGGTGTTGAACGGAATCAGCTGACGCTTGCTGCCGCCAACCACCAACCCGGAGGTGCCGCGCTCACCTGCAGGCACCAGAGCGAGCGTATCACCGTCCTTTTCGAGCTGGACGGTGAGGGTCGGGACACCCTCTTCGCGGAACAGACCGAGGGCTGCCAAGCGGCCCGGCACATACTCCTGCTCGTTGATGGCCGCAGTCAGGGCCGCAACGCTGAAAGCATCGTCTTGGAAAATGGCAATCTCAGCCATGGGGTACTCCAGAAAGTAAGAACCCCGCTCAAGGCGGGGCTGGGAAGAAGAATTAGTCAGGTCAGCGCAGGATGATGAAATGTGACGCCAGCGCTTTTTCGGCATCGACATCGACGCCCGTCAGCAGCGCTTCGGTGACCTCGGCCAGCCGCACCACCGCGCGCCCACGCCGCGAGACATCGGACTCGCCGAGCGGGGCAAAGAGGATGCAGACGGCGTTTTCAGTCCCATCTTCAGCCGCAGGATCGTATGGCGCGAACTCGCCGGTTGCCGTTACCAGCCCCAGCAGCTGGCCAGCAACCAGGGCCGGGCCAGCGGTGATGTTGATGGCTTCACGGGAGATCTTGCCCGCCCCCTCGGAAAGCAGAAACTCACCGGCATGGACCGGCTCCAGTTGGGTGTTGCTCATGGTCGTGTTCCTTTATTGGCGGCCTGCCGGCGGGCAGCCCAGATACTGGATGGATTGGGGAGTTGTGCCTTGATCTTCTCCTGCTCATCGTCGGCCGGCGGCAAGGCGTTGTTGATCTCGAAGCCCTTACCGGAGCTGACAATCTTCTCGAACAGCCGCGCCCGCACCGCGTCAGCGTCCAGGCCGGCAGCGACATACTCTTTCGTCAGCTCGGGCAACCGCGCCGCGACACAGAGATCGTGTACGCCCTTGGCCTGCTTCAGCGCAGCCTGCACCGTGGTCGTGTCGGTCAGCTTGGTCGAAGCGATCAGCGTTTCAGCCAAGTTGGCGATACCGGCCTTGGCGCAGTCCTGGGTGATCATCAGCGCCAGCGCCGTCGAGTCGGCGACGTCAGTCTTGGTCGACACAGGCGGCTTTGTCGGATCATCTGCTGCAGGCTTGCTGGACAACTGGTCGAGCAACGCCTGCGGGGTTTTCTGGTACCGGGCCATGGCCGCGCCATTGCCCAAACAAGCCCGCACCTGCACGCCACTGCTGATCTCATCGACCAGCCCGAGCGCGAGCGCCTCCTCGGCGGTGAGCCAGCTTTCAGCGTTGACCAGGCGCCGCAGCTCGGCCTCATCAATTTCAGGCGACTTGGCCTTGTAAGCCGCGATGATCACCTCGAACGCCTGGTCGAGCACATCGGCTACACGGCGCAGCTCTTCAGCATCACCTTCGATCCAGGTATAGGGGTTGTGAATCATGAGGATCGCGGTTGAGGCCGCCACGACCCGGTGAGCGCCGCACACCGCGACGCTACCCGCACTGGCCGCCAAGGCATCAATCCGGCCGGTGCAGCGCTCGCCCAAGCGCCTGAGCGCGTTGTGAATGGCCACGCCCTCAAACAGGTCCCCGCCGCTGGTGTTGAAGGCCACGTGCACCGGCGATACACCGTCATCAATCGCCTTCAGATCGCGGAGGAACTGATTGGCGGTGATGCCCCAGCCGCCGATCTCGCCATAGATGTAGATCTCGATCGGGTTTGGCTCAGCGTCAGCAACGCCCTCGGCCTTGGTGGCGGCGCTGATGCGGTACCAGTGCTGTTCGTTTTCGGGCTGCTGCGTGGGCGCCTTGTTGAAGATGCGGAGGGGTTTCAAGGGTTTCATGCTTTCTCCTTCTCGTCGGGATCGTCATCGAACGCCGACAAAGTGCTGTACTTGATACCCAGGCCCTGCGCCCGGGCGAGATCGGCGGCGTTCTCTTCGTCCACCACCTCGGCATCGGTACCGTTGCGCAAGCAAGTCTCGCTGCGTGTGGTGAAACCGGCAGCGATTTCCATTTGCCGGGACTGGACGTCTTGAACGGGGTGGATGTAGGCCCAGCCTTGCGGCACCCAGCGGGTGCGCCGGTATTCGCGGCGCCGCTCCGAGTAGTCCGGCAGGTCGAGCGCCCCGGCCAGCACGGCCATGTCCAACCAGGCTTGCCGCACAGGACGGCACAACTGATGGACGTAGACCTGGAATTGGAGCTGCTCCAGCCGGCGCCGGAACTCGTTCAGCACCACGCGGATCGCCCGGTCGTTCACGCCTTGCATGTCGCCGGTCATCAGCTCGTAGGGCAAGCCGGTACCGGCGGCAGCAGCCATCAGTTGCTGCCGCATGAAGTCGCGGTAGTTGTTGCCGGCGTCGGGCGGATCGGAGAATTCGATCTCCTCGCCTGCCCCCAGCTCCTGCACCGTGCCGGGCTCCAGCCCCACCATGGGAGTGAACCCGTCCCGGTCGAGGTCGACCGGCGCCCCGGTGAGAGGATCAAGCTGTGGCCGACCGTCCGGGGCTGGCTTTCGCACGAAGCCTGCGAACAGGTTGGCCACTTCCTGCCGGAACAACACTGCATCGTCGAAGTTGTCCAAGCTGCGTAGGCGCTTCAGGACGGGCGCCAGGCGCGGCACACCGCGCAGCTGCCCCGGCTCCAGTGGCTCGAATATGTGCAGCATCTGCTCGGCAGGGACACGCACCAGCTGGTTGTAGCCGACATTCAGCGAGGACTTGTCGCTGGGGTGAACGCGATAGCACCAGTACGCCACCCGCCGCCCCATGCCGTTGAATTCGATCCCTGCGCGGATGACATTGCCGAAGCGGGTTACCTCGAACTTGTCGTGCGGGACGAACTCCGGTGCCAGGCACTGCAACTGCAGCGGTACGGCGTAGCCATCTTCCAACCGGCGCGGACGCAAACGGACGAAGCATTCACCCGACTGTTCCACCGTCCGGGCCACCAAAGCCTGCAAGCCGTAGAAGTCGGTGAGCTGATCGGCATCAGCCTCATCCACCCAGTCCTCCCACAGGACCTGCATCGCCTTGCGCACCTCTTTGTCGGCGAGCTGCGGATGCGGCGTAATGCCGGTGCCGATCAGGTTGCTGACACGCTTGTCGATGACGTTGGCGGCGTATGGGTCATTGCGCACCGCACTGCGCGAGCGGGAACGCAGGTTGCGCAAGGCCGGCATGATCAGGCTGTTCACGCCGGTGTCCGGCGCATCCCAACCCGATGAGCGCCGTCCCTCGGCGGCGCCTTCGTAGCTGGCTTTAATCCTTTCGGGTACCAAAATGCCGGAACGGCCGAGGGACATATACCGCCCGCTCACAGTCCCTTGCGCCCATGGTAGAGGCGAGTCACGCGCGAGCGCGGCCCGGCGGCCTTCACCAGTTCGGACTGGATCAGGTCGCGCGCCTTGATCAACTCGTCGACCGTTCGATACTCGACGGTACGGTCCGAATACCGAACGATCTTTTCACCACGCGCGATCGCACGCTCGACGGTGGCGAGGTCTGCTTTTGTGTAAGCCATGTCAGCGTCTCTTCAGGTAACCGCTGCTGGAGCTGCGGCGTTGCATGGATGGTGGGGCAGCCCGAGGGGCCGGCTGGGGTGGCGGCGAATCGCTGCGCCTGACCGGCGCCGGCGGAGGTGCAGACCTCGGCGGCGTATCGTCTTCGTCCTGGTCGTCATCGTCCCGTTCGGCGGCCTGGGGCCGGGCTGGCTGCGGTTCGCCCTGCTCGAAGAGGCTGGCCTGCGCGAGCGCCTGCCGTAGCTTGTCCCAGTCGTTCTCGACGTAGCGGTGCAGGCCGAGGAAATAGGCCATGGCCAGGTTGTACACCATGAGGTCGAGCGCCTCGTTCCGCTCTGCTTTGCTCTTGATCCATTCGAACCGCTCATGACCCTTCACGTATCGGACGACCTTGCGCTCGGCGACACACTGCTGGAAGAACTCATCGGGCAGGTCCTTGGCGAAATGCAGCGCGCCAGGGCCTTTTTCGAAGTTGTAGCGGTTGTAGATCCAGTCTTTGGCCGTGTCGGTACCAACAATCCACAGTTCGGCACCATTGCGTTCGGTCTGGCCCTTCCAGGTGACGTCAACCTGCGACGGACGCTGGGCGATCACAGCCTTACCCGGCTTGCTCGCACCCTTGAGCGCAAACACGTTGCGCCATCGACGCACACGGGTGAACTGGTAGACCTCATGCGTATGGTGACCGCCGGAGTCAATGCCTGTAGCCAGGATCGCAAGGCTTACCCCACAAGGGTGCCGGTACCGATGCTTCAAGCGGTCATCCAGCAAAGCCCAGGTGCGCTCGTCGGCCGGGTCGCCAGGGATCACCTGGTGATCGACCACCCAGCGCTCCATGCCGACGCCCCAGGCCATAACCATGATCTCCAGGCGGTTGGCCTGGACGTCAACGGAGGCCGTCAGCGCCAGCGCTCCCACAGGCAGGGTGCCCAGCACATAGTCCTCTTGCAGAGCGCGGGCCTGCAGCACCTCGGCTTTGGTCTGCTCAATTGCGCTATCCCAGACCTCAGCCAACCGGGTGTTGTAGAAAACCTGCATGGGGTGCAGATTGCCGCGATTCTGAGCAAGCTTGGCTTCTTCATATTCCCGAGCCAGCGTGGCCCAGGATTGCCAACCTAAAGGGGCATACAACGCGCTTAGGTGGAAGCTCACCGTCTCGCCATCACCTTGCGCATGAGCGCGCCACTCACCCTTGATCAGCATATCTGCCTTGTGGTGCTCCTCAATGAGCACATCGCACTCTGGTCCCGCGCACTGGTAGTGCGTGGTGCTGAAATCAACCGAGTACAACAGTCGCTCCCAGACCAACACCTGCATGTGACCGCAATGCGGGCAAGGCACGTAGTAGTGCCGTTGATCTCCCATCATGTAGAGGTCATCAATACGTGACATGCCCTTGATGAGCGGAGAGCTAGAAAAGTAAAACTTGGCGTTACGCCCGAATGTACTACCCCTAGCTTCGGCCAGCTTGATCGGGTCACCTTCCTGGTTGACGTCCACCTCCCATCGATCAACCTCATCGCCGTACACATACCGAGCCGAAAGCTCAGAAAGGTTGGCAGCCGAGCCGGCCGTAGTGGCAAACAGTGCGCCACCATCGAATTCCTTGGTGTCCAAGGTATTACGGGAATCCCTGGACCGGACCGACGCCACCCGCGCTTTCAGTTCAGGGACTGAATCGATGGTCTTGCCGATCCGTGAAGACACCCGCTTCGCCAAGCCCCCGGTGGGTAGTAGCGTCAAGATGTTGGCCGGAGCCATGTGGATCAGCGCTCCGATCCAGTTCAGGGCGATCTGCGTTTTCATCAGCTGCGAGGCGATTTTGGTAACCACCCGCTTGCACGGGTGAGCAGGTGAAAGGCAGCGCATAGGTTCGCGGGCATAAGGCGTTCGCGCGGTACGATACTTGCCAGGCTCTGCGGCACCAGTACCACGCGGGATTCGCATGTACTCATCTGCCCACTCGTCGACCCAAAGATCAGGGTCTGGCGTAAGCCCTCGGTAAAACGCTTCGCGGTACACCTGTGCACCGTCTGCGTATCCGGTGGGCATAGGCTCAGCTCTTGTTAGTGGATGGTTTCAGGCCAATGGCCTGTTCAAGGTCGGCGCTGTTCATGTTGGCCGCTTCGGTGAAGACTCGACGAAAAGTGTCCATGAGGTGCCTCTCGACTTCCCACAAGTCGCTCATCCCGACTACCTCGCCAGCTAGCTGTGGGGCCAAGCCGAAAAACTGCTCACGAAGCAGCCTCCCCGCAGCGAACGCGGCGTCTTCGACTGCTGCCCGTTCAACAAGATTGCCTCGAACCTTGTAGAACTCGGTCTCTGCCAGACCCGCAAGGTAGAACTCGCGATGAGCCTTCGACCGCTGGAAGTTAGGGCCGCCAGACGGCGACAGTTCCGGTTGCTGCACCGCAGGTGTGTCGCCGCCAGGTTGGAGGTGACTACGCACATCCCGTTCGACTCGGTTTTCTTCATGCCGGGCCGCGACGGCGGCCTTGCTCGGATCAGCCGATTCGGCCAGCAGCGCCTCGGTGGCTTCGACGTCGACCTTGCCGTCCGAGCAAAGCACTAGGCGCTCTTGCTTGCCGAGTTTTGAAACGTAGGATTTCGACCATCCGTGGCGGGCGGCGAACTCCGATTTGGTGAGAAAAGTCATGTCGGAAAGTCCAGTTCACCCAATGAACTCAGGGGGTTAACCAGTTCACCGCAGTTCACTAAGCTGGTGAACTGTCCGCTAGCGAAGAGCCGCGGGTTTCCTGCCCCGTACCCCAGCCGTATCGCCAGGGTCCCCGGCCCCACCGGGGCTGCCGGTCGGGTCACTGACCTGATTCGCCGCTGCGGGGCGGCACATCACAGACACCTAGGCGCTTGGCAGCCCAGCGTTCGTACAGTCCAATGGCTACATCGGCACCCGCCATGGCGGTCAAGCACCCTATCCCGCCTGCCGTCCAGATCGACACGCCCGCCGAGTAGAACAGCATGATGGTCGACAGGCCACACACGACGCATGCCCCAGAACGCAGAGCAATACGGCGCACTAGCGACCAGCCACTGACGCCGGCCTTGTCGGCACGCCACATCTCGCCAGACACCCCGCCGACCAGCGACAGCACGACCACCATCCAGATTGGCGCCTCGGCCAACGCTTGTTGCTCGCTGTTCATCGAATCCCCCAAATGCAAAAACCCCGGCGCCAGGGCCAGGGTTTTCAGTGTTTGGCGGGCTGCTTTGTGCGCCCGCACGTCTCGAAGATGGGTACTTTTTACAGGTCGATTCCGATGGCAGCAAGCAAGTTTTAATGCCACCCGGCAATAAGGGGGTAACATCTTGGGAATGTCTGGCGAATGTCGGGGGAATACACCACCCCGGCTTAGCTTCACTTCGGCGCTGCCCCATAGGTCCCAAAGGGGGCGGTGATGGTGGGACTTGTTAAGCCCTTGAAAATCAAGGGCTGTCCCACTGTCTAACTGTTTTAACCCTTCCCCGTGTAAAGAGAGAGATTAAAAGCACGCTGCGCGCAATACGCGCGTAACGCGCTGTATGTGCCCTATGTGCGCGCCTTCGTGTGAGCGGTGGGACGGTGGGACAGCCCGCGAATAGCGCGGGCTTGAGCGTGGACCACCTGCAAAAAACGTGGTAGTCCAGTGGCTGGACGGTGGGACCATGCTAGGCGAATCAAGCCGCTCGCCCCATGAGCAAGCCTGCGATGCAGACGTGCGCTTCATGCAAGCGTTTGTAGTACGTGTCCCGGCTACACCCACAGTGCCGGTACTTTTGGTACAGCTCGCTGTCAGCGTTGCAGTAATGCTCATAGACCACCAGGTAGAGCTCCGGCGCCAGATGCTTGTTCACGATGATCTCGATGTCCGCAGACTCGTCCAGCAGCACCTTGCTGCCTCGGGTACCACGGACAAGATCACCCTTACACTCAATCAACAGGCCGAGCATGCTACCAACACCGCCTGCCGAATGACAGGGGTCAGGTGCATGGAGCTCTTGCGCCCACAGCTTCAGCATCTCATCGATATGCTTGATCAAAAGCAGTCCTCCTTCGGCGCAGGCGGTTGTTGCTCCAGGGCGCTGGTGCGGCCCCAGCCCTCGGGCTTCTGGTACGCCCAGGGCCGCTTGCCACTCTTCGGAAGCGCGGCGAGCCGTCGACGCCGCCAACCCAAGCGGTGCATGATCGACCCCACACGCATTTGCTCAGGCTTGCCCCAATGGCCGGGGTCCAGGTTGAGCGCCTGACCCAACACCTCGCTCCCGGTGACCGTCTCCCCGGCCTGCGATTCCTCCAGCCATTTGAGGATCGGTCCTTCCCATTCATCCACCACGAAGCGCTCTTCCTGCTCGGTAGTGAACAGTTCTTCCTCTTCGCGGGTGACCCACCAGATGTCACCAGCCTGGTAGCAGAACATGGCCTCGGCCCACAGCTGGTCACGGACCCGGCGCAACGCCTCCAGGTCGACCTTGACGCAGGCGACCGGCCAATAACGCCGGTTACCGGTGGCGTCCTTGAGGTATTCATCTTGGTTGGTGGTGCCCGCGAAAACACACTGACGTGGCACGTCGCTCGTTCTTCGCCCATAGCTTTCGCGGTAGGTGTCAATGGAGGCCGAGAAGAATTGCTTGGCCTTGGTGCTCTCAGCCTTGTTGAAGCTGTCCAGTTCACCCAGCTCGACGATCCATTTACCCCGGATCGCCTGGAACGCATCCTTGTCGCCCAAGGTAAACGGCGTGTCCATGAACCATTCGCCACCAAGGATGCCCAGCGCCGTGGACTTACCCGCGCCCTGCGCCCCCTCGAGGATCATCACCGCATCCGCCTTGCAACCGGGCTTCATCACTCGGGCCACCGCCGAGATCATCCAGCGCTTACCGACCTTGGCGCTGTACTCATTGCGGGGCACCCCGAAGATCTCATGCAGCCAGCGCTCAAGGCGTGGCACGCGATCCCATTCCAGCTTGGCCAGGTAGGTGCAGACCGGATGGAAGGCGTTGTCGTGCGCCACAACACTGACAGCCTCGACCACATGCGAGGCCTTGACGCGGAGGCCCTGCTGGGCCAGCCACTTCATTACACGCATGTCGTCGATGTCGCTCCACTCCCCCGGCACGCCACCATAGGGCGCCGCCCGCAGGCGCATGATCTTCGAGCTGAAGGCGTTGTAGCCGATCACCCCGCTCCACCGTTCATCGTTGGCCAAGATCAGCTCGACGTTCTGCATGTGCGCGATCAGGGCACCGCTCTCGGTCCTGGCCAGCATGTCCTTCCAGCCACCGGTAGCCGGCGGCTTGATCACCGCCGTGACTTGCCGGCGAACGGCCTCAAGACCTTCAGCACAATGCAAGTCGTTGAAGTCGGTCCATTTGACCTCACGCTCAACTGAGAAAATCGGGCCGACCACCTGGCCACCTACCACCACAGCAGCGTTGTTGGCCTTTTCCTCACCAGGATTCCAAGGCTCGCCCGTCGGCCGCTTCGTTTTCCAATCGTCATCGCGGCAAATGATGATGGATCGGCCGGGGAAACGCTCGCGCATGTGCTTGGCCACAGCCATCAGGTTGCCCGCATCGAATGCAATGGCCACCGCCTGGGAGGTCGCCATATGCAGGCTAGCGCCTGTGGCGTACCCCTCACACACCAGCACCGGCTCCCCTGGCTCGGGATGGCCACCGATCATGTGGAAAGCACCATCCTTGGCCATGCCGTGCGGCCAGTAGGACTTGTCGCGCCCAGTATCCTCTTGGACCGCAGGGAAAATCACCTGCAAGCCGACTATGGCGTCCTGAGCATTCTGCATCGGGACGAGCACCGCGCCAGACTTGGGTGCGTAACGAACGCCAAAACCGACCACCTGCTTTCGATCAAGATAAGCACTACGCCCCTTCTCGGGCATACGCTTGAACAGAGCTTCCGCCCGCTTGGCTGCACGACGCGCAGCGTTGGCCGCGATCTCTGCAGCACGTCGTTTGGCATCGGCCTGCCGGGCGCGCATCACCTCACGCTCCTCCGGGTTTAGACCTCGGCCATCAGTCTTCACCTTCTGCGTTTCGCCCAGGCGCCAATCGCCAAAGCTGCCGAAGATCAGAGTTTGTCCCTTCTCGGCCAAATGCTCATGCAGGACATACCAGCCGTTCTTCTCCTTGCCCTTGTCGTCCATTGTGCGGCAGCGGGTCAGCTTGCCGAAGATCAAGGGCTGATCAGGCTGCAGGCCATAGTCAAGCAACTGGTCTAGTACCTTATCCAGCATAGCGAGCCCCCTTCTTCTCGAAGTGCCCCTGGCACTCGATGCAGCGCTGGCAGCCTTTAGCTGCTAAACGGCGCGGCTCCGGAATGGGGCCACCACATCCAAGGCACTCTTCGAGCGAGTCACTCGCAGGCAAAGGCGCCCGAGCAGACAGAACCAGATCCAGGTGCCACTGGGCGCGATCATTCGCCAGGTCAGCAATATCAGCCACGGCGAGCCCCCCGGGTAGTCTGGTTGACGTATTCGGCCCGGCGATACATGCCCAATAAGCCCTGAATTCCTCGGAACACCTGATGCTGGATCTCGGCCAGTTCCTGATCGTCGACCTTTCCGTCACCGATGCTGCGAGCCCAGGTTTCGGACAGATCGGCAACCTGCCGGAAAAAAGCGGCAAGGCCCATCGTCAGAGTTTCAGGGATGTCATGGGTGTATACGTCAGACAGCTCTTGCCAGATGGTGTCGCCGACAAGGGCGTGAATCGAGTCAAGGATCCGCGGGTCCCTGGTCAGTTCCAAAATCTCACTGAATTCTTGAACATTGACGATATGGGTGGGGTGGGTGGGAGACAGTTTGTGCTGGAGCGTGGTGGCGTTACGGCCGGTGGTGGCGGCAATGGCGGCAGCACCGCCTGTGTAGTCCCGCACAGCGTGGTACAGCGCGAGTTCGAGGGGCAGCACTTCGCGCTTGGCGCGCTCAGTGCAACTCATTGCAATTCGGCTCATGGCGTTGGTCCTTTTCGGTAGCCAGTGCCTGCGGCATACAGTGGTGGTGCATGCGTCGCATAGCGGTTGAGAGAGTAAATAGCCGGGTAGCGGAGGCTGTTACGGCCTCAGGCCGGGGCGTCTATCCATCGACTGCCCCAGGCGAAACAGCCACCTCCCGTTGTGAAGGAGGTGCCCCCCGGCTCCCTGCCTGGGGGTGCGATCAAGGCAAACGGACCTGTGTGGTGTGCCCGCCTACCTATCACGCGGCCCGGCAGTATCGTGGTGCTACTGCAGGCCTTTGGAGGCGATAACTCGCCTCCGTTGTGGCACATGGCATTACCCCGTGAAGGCTGCCAGTGCCAGCGACGAGGGGTGGTGTTACACTCGCCGCGTGTCTTGAGAGAGTCACTACCGGTACTGTCCAAGGACTCTTCCGGTAACGCCGCCCCCTCTGTGGTGGAGAAAGCGGCTCCTGGCATCCGTGCCAGGCATAACGAGCTCAAGGAGAGTTGTTTCGTGGTGTGCGCCACATCCTTGAACGCGGCCCGGTAGCACTGTGGTGGTACTACGGGGGGAAACGAGGCGACCTTTGGGTCGCCTTTTTTCTATATAGGCCGCTGCCTTTGAGGAGCCGCCGTTTCAAGCAACCAGGACGCCCTAAATGGATTGCCTTTTTGCCCAGCAGCAAGCGCTAAGCGCTCTGCATATTTGGTCTCGCCGGTGTAATCCGTTCGAGGCAATGAGCCAGCTAAGCGCCATTTGTTCAAAGCCTGATAGCTTCTACCGCATACCTTGGCAGCAGCACCGATACCTCCAACAGCCTCAAAAGCGAATGCAATCGCATTTGGAAAATCTTCGGGCTGCAGCATGTCAACCTCCATTATCAACCCGGAGTTGATATTATAGATCAACTGACTATTTCGCAAGCTCTGTGCAACCATCAACCCATGGTTGACAAAAACGAGCTACGCGCTGCTTTCAGCGCACGACTACACGAAGCCCTTGACGATGCCGGCGTCAGAAGCCGAGGTCGAGGAGTGGACATTCACAAACAATTGAAACTGGTCGGGGTTGATAAAACGACTCAAGCCATCAGTAAATGGCTGAATGGAGAGGCAATAGCTGAAGCCGACAGCATGACCGCGCTCTGCGCTTGGTTAAATGTACGCCGCGAATGGCTAGAGTACGGAGTGCTTCCCAAAGCTCAGGCCCCTAGCAACAAGGCTCACCAACTCCAGGTCGGCGATCAATCCAATGTGAGTGGGATACTTGAGCGATTCGGGAAGGTACCCCTAATTTCCTGGGTTCAAGCTGGGGCATGGTGCGAAGCCATCTCAAATTTTGAGCCTTACCAAGCAGATAGCTGGTTGTCCTGCCCGGTTCCGATTAGCAATAGCGGCTATGCCCTAAAGGTACTTGGGGACTCAATGACGAACCCAGGGCCAGGACGAAGCTACCCAACCGGGTGCATCATTTTCGTCGATCCGGAGGTTGAGGCACATACAGGCGATCGCGTTATAGCAAGGGTGCCAAGGACCAATGAAGTGACGTTCAAGGTGCTTGTGGCAGACGCAGGGCGCCAGTACCTCAGGCCAATCAATCCTCAGTATCCAATCATAGACATCACGGAAGAAACCCACATCTGTGGGAAAGTAGTGGGATCTTTCATACCCGAATGAGCTATCCACGATCTGCAAGTCGCCCATAAAATCAATTTACGGTTGACATAAAACAACCACAGGTTGATATTTGCCTCACTCTTCCACCACAGAGTGAGGCAATACCATGCACACTACGGCATCACTGCACGTCCACCCATCAGCCGCGACCATCGATCTGACCTTCAAGGTCCGGCGACTGGCCAAGCAACACGGCTGCGCATTCGTTACAACGAAACGCCCCGCGTCCTCCCCTGCTTCTAGCTGCCCCCCCCCTAACGACGGAGGCCACGCAGCATGAGCTTCACACTTAGCCACAACGCCTTCTCCTGTCTCAGGGCGCAAACCAACTTGTCCGGGCAATTCACCCACATCCTTCGCGACGAGTCGAACGGCGCTCGCGCCAAGGCAATGCTGCAGACCGAGGTCTATTTAGATCAAGTTAACGTGGTAATCCGAATGGGCTCGACATTGAACAGCCTGACCCTGCCGGCGAACAGCCTCGCCACTGCCCGGAAACTCGCTGGCCACCTCGAGGCTATTGCCAACGGCAAGCTGGATACCGCCGACATGCCACCCATCGAGCAAGTGCTCGCTGACGCGGCTTAGGAGGCGAACGTGGAACGCACACTTGCACAAACCGCGAAGCATTTCGGTATTAGCCGCAACGAGCTGATTCGCCTAATGCGTGAAAACGAGCTGTTGAACGAACGCAATCTACCCCGTTACCCCACTCGCGACCGCCAATACCTGCGGACAAAAGAGGGTAGCTGGTTTCATCCAGAGGCCGGGATGCAGTACAGCGAGTCGACCCGGGTGAAGCAGACCGGGATCCCCTGGCTAGCGGAACGGCTCAATCTGCAAATTCCGACACCACCAGAAGATAAGCGACATGCGGCCTAGGGAATATGCGAATCAGATCATGCAGCTCAAGACCCGCGCAGAGCGCAACGCTGCGCTTCAGCAGGTACCAAAAGAGCTGCAGGACCTGGTCCGCAAACACTGCGAAATCACCTGGAACCATCCGTCACGCCACAAGCTCAGGGAGAGCCCTACGCCTGATGAGCAATACAAACCAAATCGCGCTGCGCCTGCCGCACGCACCTGATGCAACCACTGTGGAGCTGCTGTACCGGACCTTTGGTGATGTGCTCATCCCACTCGACAAAGTGCGTGTGCAGTACTTCCGCAACCTCAACGAAGACACCTTTGCCGAGCAACTGAAGGTAGGACGGATCTGCTTGCCCATCACCACTCTGGACAACAGTCAGAAAGCCCTGAAGTTCGCCCACATCCGCCATGTCGCCGCTCTGATCGATAGCAGGGCTTACCTGGCGGACGAAAAGCAAGCTCGACAACCCGAGCAAGAAAAGCAGTAACACCCCAGCGAGGGCCGCCACCACCGGCCCGCACACCACAAGGAGTTAGACCCATGACCACCCAACAGGTCATCGCCCTCATCGTTATCAGTGCGTTCATAGTCGGACTGTATGCCTACGCCTACTTCCTTGGCCGAAAAGCAGGTCGCGCCCACCACCAACGCGGCTTGCTTTTTGATCTCCTGCCGAGCGATGCCAGTCGCACCACCATCATGGTGATACAACCACAGGATTCGACCCCGGAGGGAAGCGGGCACGCGAGAGCACAGGAATCAATCGAAGCCTCTCCCGCTTCACTCCGCGAAGTCCGTGTTGTCGACGCGCAAAAAATAGAAAGTCTCTGCTGTGAAGCAGCAGGCATTATTCCCCCTTTCAGAAGCCCCACCGAGGGACTGATACCCCACGACAAGCTGCGCGAGGCAGCGCCCGCTGATGCAACGCTAATCGCTCGAAATCGCCCGCACGCGCAGCCTGCCATGGGGTATACGCACCCTTCCGCCACCAGCTGCATTGGGGCCGCGATGGACGCGATACTGGCCGAGCCGAACGGTACGTACGCCACCTCCGGGCAGATGGCACAGGCAATTGAAGCCGCACTGAAGCAAACCGGGTTCATGATGCCTGCTGATCAGTCCTACCAGAGCATGCCGGTGACAAGATCGGACTATGACCTGCTGATGAATGCGGCCGAGACATTGCGCTTGGCCGAGAAGACGTGGAAAGCCCTCCCAGGCACAGAACCAGGCCGGAAACGAGCCATGCAGCAACAGCAGGATATCTTGGCATTCGCAACTCGCGTGCACGCCCAACTGCGCAAAACTTCGGCCAGCGTCGACAGTGTGGAGGCAGCATGAGCCGCATTCAACGCATCATTTTCAACGAGACGTCGCTGGAGCATGCACTTTCCGCCGTTTGCGGACTTCACGACATGAGCACCGATCTGATCGCTGGAGATGTATTCCGGCACATGTCGGAACTGGCGACCTATCAACGGACCCCAGTGACAGTTTGGTGCGGCCAAGGCGGTTTATACCAATCCAAGATGGAGGCTGTTGGAAACGGCGAGCAACGGATCGAATCTGCCATTCTGATCGACGAACCGGATCTCGCGGGACTTGCCGTCGACAGCGTCGAGGTTGCTCGGCTGGCGGAGGAAAACCTGCAGCACCGAAACCTTCAGATCGAGACCGATGATCTAATCAAGTCACTCCGCAGCCAGCTGGCTGAGCGTGATGGGCTGCTACGTGATTGCTTCACTGCCATGCTGAAAGGTGGTTACGCGAAGCCTTTACGCGAGCGCATCAAAACCGCGCTATCCGGCGAGGCACACCATGATTGAGCGCATCCGCCCACCCATGGCCTCACACAGCCTCGACCTACCCGCCATCTGCGATGTCTGCGGTAAAGGCAGATCGACGCGACGACACACGAAGTGCAGCCAGATCCGCCAACAGCGGGAATGCGACAAGTGGGCAGCCTACATGACCAACGTGGCCGCTAAACGAGCATTGGGTAAACGGGCCATCGCCCGCCGGGGAGATATTGAATGAAGACAGTAGTACCTAACCCAAAACTGGCGGGTGCAAAACTATCAGCGACAGTCAGCACTGGTTTCACCGCCAAGAGCGAGTCAGGCGCCCCCGCCCAGTTGGCGATCATTGATGAGTACGGCAACATCCTTGCAGCCGGACAAGACGTGGCATGGGCAGCCTGGCGCGTATGTGTGGAGGTACAGGAAAACTTCTGGGAGGGACAAGGGCACCTGGTGGTCCACACTAGCCCACCTGGCCTCCCACTGGACAACAAAAAGTCAGCTTAAAGATTCAACCTGGGCGGTCGATACCGGCCGCCCACTTTCCAGACTTCCTCTCGACCCTAAGCCATCGGCGCTGCCCTGCCTTGGAAATCAGCAGGACATCGATGTACCAAGCCCTGCGCCCCTCTGGCAATACACCACGCATGTAAACCACGATGCGCTCGAAAGTATCGATCATCAATTGCCGAACCTTATCCCGCGCCTCGACCTCCTGCGCCTCAACTCCGGCGGTTAGATCCGACCATAGCCTTGCATCTGCTGGCCTTTGCCTGGAGGCGATGCCAGCTAGCTCTCGTTCAGCCTGGAGCAGCTTTGCTTTAGCCTTAGTCAGCTGCTCTTCGAGATCACGGGCTTTCCGCAGGAACGTAATCGGCAAAACGCCATCGCCCTCCCCCAATGCCAACGCTTCAGTAAGCCGGCCGAGCTGGGCTTCGAGATCAGCCACCTGCTTTCGCAAGGCCATAACCCCTTGCTGTAGGTCGCCACTCGGTCCTGCTGGCTGCTGTAAACGCAGCAGGTTCATCTGATCTGAGCAAAACGACATAACAGCCCGTTCGACAGGTGCAACGCTACAACTTCCGCCCACATCGCACCCACCTTTGTTCATGTAGGACATACACATGATACGCCTATGCCCATCCGTCAAAGTCCCATCAGGTCGAACCTTATGCATCACATTCTGCGCGGTCATTGCCGTGCCGCAGTAGCCACAGTAGGTAATACCGATACCAGTCACTATCCCAGGAATGGCTCCCTTCCCTCGCCGACGACTTCGCTGACCTCGCAATAGCTGTAATTCCTCAAACTCAACATCCGAGAGTAACCGAGGATAATAGTCCTCCAGCAGGTAATCTTCACCGTCGACACAGATATGCTTCGCACCTTTCAAAGCCACTAACTTGATCAGGCGATAAATCTGCTGTGGAGAGATCCCGAGATAAGAAGTATCGAAGCCCCGCTCCTGCATCATACTGAAAGCTCGATCAGCGCCATATCCTTCGCGATACTTCTCGATGGCAAATCGCACAACTTCGGTACGATCAGGAATCAACTCCCAGTCACCGTCGACGAGGCGGACCCAGCGAGGGTCGCTGCCATTGCGGATCAAACCCCGGTAGTGGCCAGCGATCCAGCCTTCACACAAGCGCTTGATTGAGGCCTTCACGCGCTTACTTTTGGTATCGCTCTCTTCATGAGCCCGAATCATGACCAGAAGGCTATAGACCAGATCCATTGGCTGCGCCTTCAACCTTTCCCTGTTGTACTCACGGCCGTCACTCGCGGTGACCACGGTAATGCCCGCATTGATGATCTGTGCCAACTGGGCTTGCGCTTGTATCGGTTCTGCCCGGCTGAGACGATCCAGGCCCTCAACAACCAACACAGAGCCGACCGGGATACGCCCCTCATCAACGGCTTGCAGGAAGACGCCCAAGGCGCCCTGTTTTATGTGCCGTTGGTGAAAGGCTGAAAGGCCCTCATCCCTCAAGGAAAGCGACTCGTCTAATGTGAGTCCTCTTGCCGCAGCCCATGACTTCGCATACTCAGCCTGCCTGTCCGCACTGTTCCCTGCCGCTTGGCGCGGGTCAGAGAACCGCAGATAGCTGTAGACCAATCCCTGAGACGCTTGCATACCCTTGATTCCACTCTAACCGTGAAAAACAGAAGTATATATTAACGCTCAAGAGGCGCGCCAATGGACACATGATCATCCCGTGATGACGGTGCCAGCCGGCATTCAGCACGCTGGGGATTGAAAAAAGAAACGACTTCATCAATGATGTCCACACCAACACTCACAAAAAAACGAAGATTCATGAATATCTCCACGCTGCTCATATTTATACCGGCTTGCTTTGCACTAAACATGGCTCCCGGCCCAAATAACCTGCTCTCAGTTAATAATGCTACACATTATGGCTTCTGGGCTTCATGTCTTGCAGGCGCCGGAAGGCTAATCGCTTTTGCTGCAATGATAGCTCTCGCGGCAGCAGGCTTAACGGTTGTACTTGAAACGTCCGAGGTGGTGTTCCTTGGCATCAAGCTTCTTGGCGCCGTTTATCTGTTCTACTTAGCTTTTAAACTTTGGACAGCAAAGGTCCAAAATCAGGAGTCGAACAGTGCAAAACCAAGAAATCTCGTGAACCTAGCGAAACAAGAATTTCTCATTGCAGCAGGAAACCCAAAAGCAATATTAATATTCACAGCATTTCTACCGCAATTCATAGACCCAGCGTATGATGTCACGCCGCAGTTTGCAATGCTGGGTTCTTTATTCCTGGTACTCGAGTTGATCGCACTTGCAGGCTATGCCTTAATCGGGCTGCACTTGCGACGCTGGTTCAATAATCCCAAAGGAAAACGTATCTTTAACCGCATCTGCGCGGTGCTGTTGTCGGGCGCAGCCTCGATATTGCTTGCCACGCGGCGCGCCTAATACTTCTCAACAACCAAGGACGGCCTGCCTATACTTTCCATCGCCCGGGGTTGCGGTAGCTAATCTGTTTCCCAGCAGCCTTTTAACTTCCAACCTGAGCATTTGACAAGGGGCTTGAGCGCTGTGTGCACTAGGCGGATCTCCATGAAAGAGGCGGAGATTCCCCTGCGCTTCCTTGGATGCCCTTGAGGTAGCTACTGCTGTGGCCAATAGCTGCCTGTGGTCTCAGGCCGGTGTTATCAGCACCTTCGTAGAATAGATCACCTTCTGGCAACACCTTCATGTAAAAAGCCCCTTAGCAGGGGCTTCATTCACACTTGGAATTTTCGACACTGGACTTTTTCCTGCGAGTCCGTGTACAGCATGAGCTTAATACACATAATAAAGCGAGGGTCTTTCACCGAGTAGCCACCGGTATGCTCATTCTTTGAGATAAGAGGGCTTGATCCGGTAGCGAGATCAGACAATATAGACCCTATACCCATGTTAGTGTTAGGTACGGTACGGGGGAAATTTTCCCTGACAAGCTTGTCGATGTCATTCGAGTCGAACTCGTGCCTTTTAACCTTACCGATGCAGAAAATAACCTGATTGCGTCTTGCGACGGTGGTCTCTCGGCTGTTCAGGTTTTTTTCTACGACGGAGTAAGCGTGTCGTAATCCGGCCGTCAGCCACGCAAGATCAGCTGTCTGCAGCGTCGTCGGAATATACGTCCAGCCATTATCCTGAATCGCGTAAGCGAGGTGCTCACAAAATTCATGAACGCGCTGTGCAATCCCTAAAGTGACGTCCGATACATGGTCCGATATTTCAATTAGAGAGGCCCCGGAGAGGGGGATTTGCAGATGAGCGAACCCTTTGCTCACGATTTCACGCACCTGACCTGAATCAAGGCCGCTCACTTTTTGAATCTCCTGTAACCGGTTGGCTACGGATTCAGCGTTTTTAACATCACGGAAGTATTGAAGGACGCCATTTGGAACACCCACAACAAGAAAATTAATATTACACTCGGCGTACCGCGAGTCATCAAGGAGGATGATAATGTTCGCGAGTTCATCCATCAGATCGCTGGAAGCAAATATCGACTCCAAATTATCCAGAACAATAATTTTCTTTTGATCGTTCACGGAAGCGTACAGCTTGAAGGCCATTAGCAACGGCTCTTCCTGGGCAATATCGAAGCGGTCATTCTGCTTCACCGAACCTTTCAGAAAGGCCGCAGAAAGCTCTCCTACCTTCTCAACGTTGTACCCGAGATTTACTGCGGTGCCTGGGGCGACGAGACAGTTGCAAATCTCATTAGTCAGTGACTTAATGCGTGCAGCATTTGCGCAATTGACAGTCACATACGTGATCCCATCGTCTTCGAGAACTTTTTTATAGAGCCATGATTTTCCGTTGCCGCTTTCACCAAAAATTAGTGTGTGGGAGTTTCGCTTGAACGCCCTCGAAAGCTCCAGCTCGAGCCGGGGGCGGTGCACGTACATATTCACGTTCACTTCGCTGCGCCGAGGTGTAAATACCTCGGTAATCTCTTTCCTAAGCGACATAGAAGTCCATCAATGGTGTGTCGGGGCAGTTCGGCTTATACCAAGCCTCTCGTCTTTGCATGGTACTCGATTATTGGCACTGATGGCCAAACGATAGCTGTGGCTTATACGCCAAACGATGGCTCATACGCGGCATGCGTCAGCAAGCTGCGAGCATGAGCGATGGATGGGCCACGACGTCGTTTCGGTCCTCAATCTAGAGAACGGGTGCGTCTGCCAGAACCTCAGCTAAAACATCCTAGGCTCCAGGACGAAGGCCATGATTTTTCGTCCGGACCGTCATAGGTCATCTCGGTTGAAATGCCGCTTTGGTCGATAGGTAACTGTCACAAATTTTTATATTGAAGTACCGTAGCCCAGCTTAATTCCTAGCAGCCTTATGAGCCCCCCATAAACTCGTTGAGGCTTTGATCAGTCATCGGTACCAGGTTCCGAGCGAGGTAGCAGAACATCAGCACCATGGATTGGTGTGCCCGGGTCGATACCGGCTTCCAACTCAAGTAAGCGCTGATGCCCAGGATGACTCTCAACTGCGAGCGCTACCAGCCGACGGCAGTTCACCATATCGCCCGCCATCCGGTACCGCTCTGCTAAATCCAGAGAAACTGCTGCTTCATAGAATCGTGGGAAACGTATTCCACTAGGAGAGCCACGTCTTTTGAGATAGGTCTTGATGGTTTGATCGTGCACCTCCAATGTCCACCCAGGAACCTTACCTGCGACCGTGTGCACGAGGAGAGCCTCCGGTGAGGGCTGCGATAGGTCTTGATGGATAAGCTTTTCCATTCCCTCAGATACAGGCGCCCTCTGCTCTACAGGGACCACCATATTAAAGAGTGTATAGAGTGCCAGGTACGGTAAGCGCGGGTCTCTCTTAGCGCCCAATACAACATGAGCTACTGCATTCAGGACCGGGCGCAGGTCTGTAAGCACCGCTCCCTCCTCACCCAACTGGCAAGGAACCAATTGCTCTAGAAACCCCTCAAGCTTGCTTCGCCCAGCACTCAGTAGTTCTCCTTCCGCATTACCCACCCAATACTGCGGGGCCATGCGCAGTTGAATGACGTTGGTCCGCTCCAAGCTGTAGCTAGGGTATGGCTCTCGATCTAATGATGGCTGACTAGCCACGAACTTAATGATCACGTTGCGCATCAATCGGGATAACCCTTGGAGGGTTAGGTAAGCCTTGCGCTCGTGAAGCACTGTTTCACCATAGCCATGACCAAGCACAACTACGCTAGGGAGTCGCATTAGCTGATGTACATATTTGGAGCGGGCCTGATAGGCCATGGTCAAGGCCTCGGCAACGTCGGTGCTGGAGAGCGCCTGGCCTGGGACTAACGTTACGTCGCGAAAATATTCGGGCGGTGTATAAGCAATCGCGAACTCGCGAAAGCGGCGTGCCAAGGCCGTATGCTCCACTTTCATCAGCGCGTCCCGAACCCTTTGTCCTACCGCTTCGTCCGCACCTGTCAAAGCCTCATCAACTGCTTGTCGCTTGCGCTGGTCGTAGGAAGCCCAATCGCTTTCATGACCATCAAAATCCTGCGCTAGCGACTCTACTGATGCCACCAGCAGTGTATACGCCAACTCCAGGTCATCCGCGATCCGATGCATACCGTTTATGTATGTCCGGATCGCTCTCATCACACCGAGATAGGTCTGACGCGGCAATCCGATTAGCTGGCCAACAAACTCTTGGAGGAAAGCCACTTCCTCAGGCTTACACCAACGCTCTGGCTCGAAGAAGCGACTGACAAATTGATGCGGAGATGCTTGAGTTGCTAAACCCTTTTTCCCGCTGGTCAGGCGCCGAGCGAGATCGATATCTGGTGAACATACGCAATTCAGCGCAAATGACGCCACAACCGCAAAATCGCTGAGGTAGGGCTCAGCGCCACAGGACACGAGTACTCCCGGCCCCTCCTCCTCTGCCTCTATCCTTTCCTGCATCTCATAGACGACTACAGTCGGCTGAATCGAGCTTATTGAAGATGGAACCAGCTTTCCCGCTGCCGTTTCTACTGCAATCTCACGCCCTAAACTGGCGTTGGTATAGAGCATGCCGCGCAACAAATTTTCCCGCCCTACGGGGAGACTGAAGAGCTTTCCAGTGGCAATCTGAAGCATACGACCTCCAATATCGTACTCAGTGGCTCAGCGCCCATAGGCGGTTCCTGTCTCAGAAACTACTCAGTATCAATCGCTTAATCTTGCATCTCATTGTACAGCCCCAGTACAGGGTGCTACTCAATGCCCCTTCTGGCCAATAGCTGTCCTTGGTGAAGGGCTGCTATGGGTTGATAGGTACCTGTCACCAATGTTTATATTGAACATCATTAGGGTTGCCGGCCGCCACCCAGAACTCCTGGCGCGTCAGGCGCCAGGTGCCACACGGGTGGTCCGCTGCCACCACTGCCTCGCCTACCGGTGCACGCCACAGTTGCCAGGCGATGTAGAACAAGTAGGCCGCACCCACTACCTTGATGGCCAGGAACAGGTATTCACTGGTATGCAGCACCACGGCCAGGCCCATGGCCGCCAGGGCGATCATGCCGCTGAAGGCGACAATGCGACCACCCCCGGCCACGCAGGCCGTGCGCAGGCCATAGCGGCTGGCGTTGTGCAGCGACAGCAGGTTGTTCGGCCCCGGCGCCATGTTCAGGGCAAAGCAGGCGGGGATGAAAAGCAGCAGGCTTGAAAGGTCCATTGTTGTTTTCCTTTGGCAACAGGCGTCTATTTCGGCCTCTGCCGGGCCTTGCGGTCAAGTTACAGCCAGCGATAAAAACTGTATGGGTACGCGGCACCTGTTACGCTGCCGGCGACATAGAGGACCTTGTGATGCCCCGCTCCCACGCCGCGCTGTGGCGCGACCCGGCACTCCCGCATGTGGAAAGCCGCCGCGCCTGTCATAGCCGGGCCTGTTACAAGGCCCACAGTCACCCGACATTTTCCATCGGTGCGGTGGATGCCGGCCACAGCCATTTCAGCGGCGCCGCGCATGGGCAGGAACGGCTGACGCCCGGCACGCTGGTGCTGGTGCCAGCCCACCGCGTACATGCCTGCAACCCCGAGCCCGGCCACGCCTGGAGCTACCAGATGCTGCATGTGGATGCCGACTGGCTGGCATACGTGCGCCTGGAGTCGGGGCTAGGCGGCGCCGGGCCCGGCGAGCCGGCGCGTATCTGCCGGGCGCCGGCGGTGTATGGGCAGTTCTGCGAGCTGAACAGGTTGCTGTTCTCCAGCGCCAGCAACAGTGAGAAGGATGCGGCATTGATTGCCTTTGTGGGTGACCTGGACTTTTCCGCACAAGCCCCTCTGGCAGCAGCCCCCGCCTTGGGGGCGACTGCGTTGAGCGGGTTGATCGCGCGCCTCGAAGGGCAAGACCCCGCGCAACTGTGCCTGGAGGTGCTGGCCCGCGAAGCCGGCCTTGGGCGCTACCAGCTGATCCGCGCATTCCGCACCGCCACCGGCTTGACCCCGCATGCCTATGTGCTCAATGCCCGGATCAATCGCGGGCGGCAGTTGTTGGGTGAAGGGCTGGCGTTGGCGGAGGTGGCCTACCGCCTCGGGTTCGCCGACCAAAGCCATTTCCAGCGGGTATTCAAGGCCCATGTGGGCGTGACGCCAGGGCAGTATCGGGATGTGCGCAGCCCTTGAGATAGGGCTGCGCAGCAGCCCCAAGGCACTACCACGCAATATTCTTCAATACGCCTGACAAGCCCGGCAGCAGACTGCGGTTTTTCCCGCAGAGCCGCGCCGCCCATGCAACAGTTCCTGATCATCGCCCTCGCCCACTTCCTCGCCCTGCTCTCACCCGGCCCGGACTTCTTCCTGGTCGCACGCAGCTCGATCAACAGCGGCTGGCGCATCGCCAGCGGCGCCTGCCTGGGCATTGCCCTGGCCAATGGCGCGTTCATCGCCATGGCCTTCACCGGCCTGTCGGTGTTGCAGGAAGGCAGCCTGCTGTTCACGTCCCTGCAACTGGCCGGCGCCAGCTACCTGCTGTACATCGGCGTGCTGTTCCTGCGCCATGCCGGGCAAACCAGCCTGCGCTCAGTCACTGACAACCAGCGGGTCCAAGGCTGGTGGCACAATCTGGGCATGGGCTTCTTGTCCGGCATCCTCAACCCCAAGAACGCGCTGTTCTATGCCAGCCTTGCCAGTATGGTAGCCAGCGCCAGCACCGGCTGGAAATCGGCCTACGCCGTGTGGATGTTCAGCATCGTCCTGCTCTGGGACCTGCTGGTGGCCGTGGCCATTGGTAACCAGCGGGTACTGCGGCGTTTCGCTCGCAGCCTGCCGTGGCTGGAGCGGGCCTCAGGGCTCATGTTGGTGCTATTGGCTGCGGCGCTGCTGCTGCATCTGGCCCGGGGCTGACCAGTTGCAAGGTGCGCATGTCCATCAAGGTAAAGTGGCCGCTCGCCCAGCCCCCCGTGTCCAGGTGCCAGACATTACCCAGCAGCTTTGCCTCCAGCACCGGCGTGTGCCCGACCAGCAAAGCACGCAGGCCCTGCACCGGTTGGGTATCGCCTTCCTTCAGGCGCCGCCGCGACCACTGGCATACCTCGCGTACCTTCGGGTCGTGATCCAGCTCCAGCTCCAGCCATGAACGCAGCACTGCCCAATCAGCAAACGGGCTGTCTGCATGCAGCAACCCGACCAGGCCGGCCGCGCTTTCCACTTCGATGGCAATCGGTAACTGCTCGAAGCGCTCCACGAAGCGCAATTGTGCGGCCCGCGGCAGGTCCAGGAACCAGCTCCCACCCGCTGCGCGGTACATGTCCAGGTCAAGCCGCCCCCCACGCACGCGAGTGATTGCCAGCGCCTCATGGTTACCTTGCACCGCATGGAACCAAGGCTGCGCGAGCCACTCCAGCACGGCCTCGCTGTGCGGCCCCCGGTCGACCAGGTCACCCACACTGAACAGGCGGTCTACCGCGGGGTCGAACCCCACCGCTTCAAGGCACTGTTCCAGGCGCTGGAAGTGACCATGGATATCGCCCACCGCCAGGTCACGCCCCCGGATATTGGCGAGCAACCGCCGAAACCGTCCCATTACAATCTTCCTCTGCAGGTGCTGCCATGGCGGGCGTAAAATGGAAACACCCCCAATCTACCCCGGAGGTGCATCATGCGTACCGCCCTCGTGTGTGCCGTGCTCATGGCGCTGTCACTGAACAGCATGGCACAAGGCTCCCCGGCCGCGCAGGTCGAGGTGCGTTTCGACCACCCGGAACAATTCCGCGACGCCAGCCTGGACAGCCACGGTTATGAGCGTGGCGCCGACGCCTATGTGATGAAGTCCCTTACCCAGTACCTGCAAAAGCTCGGTCAGCGTTACCTGCAGCCGGGCCAGCAGCTGGTCATCGATATCCGCGACATCGACCTGGCCGGGCGCTTCGAGCCCTGGCACAGCCAGGACTACGATGTGCGTTTCATGCGCGAGATCACCTGGCCGAGCATCGACCTCACCTACACCCTCAGCCAGCCGGGCAAACCCGCCCAGCAGGTCGAGGAACGGGTCAGCGACAAGATGTACCTCAGCCGCCCCGGCCGGGTCGCCAGCAGCAGCGACCGCCTGTATGCCGAGAAGGCCATGCTCGACGACTGGTTCCGCCAGCGCTTCGCGACGCACCCGGCAACCTGAAAAAGCCTTCACTGGTACAGGCGTTGGTGCCGATAGTATGCTCGACCCTTCAACCTGTACCAGGGAAGGGTATTTCATGAAACTGTGCGCCGTACAACTGGCGTCGCTCAAAGGCGATTTGCCAGGCAACCTCCAGCGTCATCTGGCCTGCATCGAGCAGGCCGCGGCCCTTGGCGCGGCGCTGGTGGTGTTCCCCGAACTGTCGCTGACCGGCTATGAGCCAAGCCTTGCGCGCCCGGCCGCCTTGCCGGTCAGCTCCGAGCGACTGAGCCCGCTGCAGGCAGCCTGTGACCGCCTGGGTATCACCGTGGCCGTTGGCCTGCCGTTGCCGACACCCGACGGTATTCGCATCGGCATGCCCATCTTCAGCCCCGGGGCACCGCGCCAGGCCTATGCCAAACGGCGCCTGCATGATGACGAGCTGCCCTACTTCACCCCTGGCGATCAGGCACTGCTGCTGCAAGTAGGCGATCATCGGGTGGCACCGGCAATCTGCTACGAATCGATGTTCATGGCCCACGCGGCCGCCGCCCGCGAGCACGGCGCCGACCTGTATCTGGTCAGCGTGGCGAAAACCGCCAAGGGCATCCGCGAGGGATACGCACATTACCCGGAGGTGGCACGTGAACTGGGCATGCCGATACTGATGGCCAACTGCGTGGGGCCAGCCGACACCTTCATCGGTGCGGGCGGTTCGGCAGCCTGGGACAGCCAGGGGCGCTTGCTGGCCCGCCTGGACGACCACAGTGAAGGGCTGATCATGCTGGACACTGGCAACGCCAGCGCAATGGCCCTGCCTTTGGACCCACACCCGGCATGATCTATCTGTTTCTGGCGTTGCTGAGTTACACCTGCACCTACTACCTGGTCGGCTTGCTGATCCAGGGCCAGCTTGCCGATGTGGCCGAGGGTTTGCGCCATCGGCCCGATGCACCGACACCCGGCGAGTACCTGCGTGCGGTCAAGGCCCATGCACGTCGGGCCCATCGGCAGTACACCCTGATGGCTGGCTCGGCGCTGGCGTTGCTGGCCTGCCTGGTCGCCAGCTGGTTCAGCTGACGCCTACAGGTCCAGCGCGAGGCTTTGCCGGCCCTCCAGCGCCAGCAAGTACTGCTTGGCCGCCAGGCCACCGGCAAAGCCGGTCAGGCTGCCCGAAGCGCCGATCACGCGGTGGCACGGGGCGATGATCGAGATCGGGTTGCGGCCATTGGCGGCGCCTACCGCTCGCACCGCGCTGGGGTTGCCGATCTGCCGGGCGATGTCGCCGTAGCTGCGGGTTTCACCGAAGGGTATCGCCAGCAGCGTGGCCCACACCTGGCGCTGGAACTCGGTACCGGCGAAATCCAGCGCCAGCTCGAAGCGCTGGCGTTTGCCCGCAAAGTACTCGCCAAGCTGCCGCACGGTGTTCAGTAGCACCGGGCACTGGTCGTCACGGTGCAAGGCGCCGAGGCGCACGCGGTTTTCCCGTTCATCTTCCCACAGTACGGCTGCCAGGCACTGGCCGCGGGCAACCAGGGTCAGGGTGCCGACGGGCGAATGCATGAAGGTGAATGCGCTGGACATGAGCGGGTTCCTGCCTGTTTGCGTTCGGCGTACTGTACGCATCCACAGCCCTGCACGCACCCGCTTTCTTGCTCAGGTAATTGCACAACCGGCAATCCGGCGCGCTTCCCTGAGGTTGACCCTGGGGATCAGCTCGGCTGGAATCCGCGAGATCGACGACAGGTTATAAACGTGGAAGTGCTCGTTCACGACCTCCCTGGCCATCAGCGTCAACGACGGTAGGATGCGGCTCTCCCAATGCTGGTCGAGCCCACACGGCGAACACTGCCCCTGGCCGTTCTCGTAGAAGCGGCCGACGCTCTGATCCAGGTCCACCCCCACCAGCAACACTTCTTCGAAGCCCAGGTGATAGGCCAACTGCAAGGCCACGTACGCCACTGTGCGGGCGTCGAAGAAACCCTGCGCCAAGTCTTTGCTGAAGGCAATCGAGCGGCTGCGTTTGCTCCACAGGGTGCGGTTGCACACGCAGCTGTCACCATGGCCACGCAACCCGTCCAGCAGGCCCGGCGTATCCGCTTTATGCAAGGCATAGCACTCGGTGCCTACCGGCACATCGGCACCCGCATACTGCTCGGGCCAGAGCGCCAGGCGCTCGCTGTCGCGCACGGCAGTGGCGAACAGGGCCGGCTGTTGCTGGCGAAAGCTTTTGTCGGTGCACACGTAGAAGAATGGATGGATGCCGTGTTCGGCGGTCATCGCAACCGAACCGTTCATGGCGATGATGGGTAAATGGGCGAATTCGCCCAGCGGAAAATGCTTGGCAGAGGCGCCAGAGGCAAGGATCACCACGGGGCCCTGTTGGGTGTTGCGACACGCCTCGAAACTGGAGAACGCCCCGCGTTCAGCGCTTGGCTGCAACGGAAGTGTGTTCATCAATGGCATCTTTAACTGGACAGTACAAACCACAATACTGATCCGTGTATATGCCGTGGCCGCTTTTACCTAACTTTACCTACCTGAACATAATCGACCGCCATGTCCCTGACTGGCGGGGTTCTGGAGCTCTGCACAGCGCTCAGACGGTGCATGTTCAATGCCGCCTGGTTCGACTCAGTCCATTTCAGCAGACCACCTGGCCCAAGGGTTGTTCCCCCACTTTGGATCAGGAATACCGATTACCACCCTGGAGGCGACAGACGGCCCGCCGCCATTTCATCAAACGCGGTTTTATTCATGAGCCTGCTTGATGCTTGTCACGGGTGAGACTAATACTTAAGTCTCTGCCTGGGGAGGCACGAAACATGCAAACCAGATTCGTTATCGTTCCTGCGGTGCCGATAGAAAAGGAGTCGTTCCGCGTGGGTACCCGCTACTACGCCGCTACCGTGTGTGGAGGGTTCGACATTTACGACAACCAGGCGAAGGAGCGGCTCAAGCCGAGCTACCCGAGCCGGACAGATGCGCAGGTGCAGTGCGAGCAATTGAACAAGCGAAGTGAAGTGGGGTGATCGTGGGCGCTCGATATACAGGCGCCCGTGCGATCCCTGCAGGCGCAACGAGGGGCCGCACAGCGGCCCCCGGTGTCTAAAATAACTGTCAGCCCAGGAACAGCTGGTACGCCGGGTTGTCAGTCTCATCCCAATACCGATACCCCATCTCGTCCAGCGCCAAGGGCAAGCCCGCCGACTCATCCGCCGGCACCTCCAGCGCAGCAAATACCCGGGCCTCCGCCGCGCCGTGGTTGCGGTAATGGAACAGGCTGATGTTCCAACGCTTGCCCAACCGCTCCAGGAAGCCCAGCAACGCCCCTGGGCGCTCGGGGAACTCAAAGCGCAGCACCCGCTCATCAGCGCTCGGCGCTGCGTGGCCGCCCACGGTATGGCGCACATGCAGTTTGGCCAGCTCGTTGTCGGTCAGGTCCAGCACGCTGTAACCCTGCTCACGAAGGTTGGCCAACAGCTGATCACGCGGGTCGTGCACCGGGTGAGTCTGCACCCCGACGAACAGGCGCGCTTCCTTGCCTGGGAAGTAGCGGTAGTTGAATTCGGTGATCTGCCGCTTGCCCAGCGCCTGGCAGAAGGCGCGGAAGCTACCTGGCTGCTCGGGGATGGTCACGGCGATGATCGCCTCGCGCTGCTCGCCCAGTTCGGCCCGCTCGGCCACATGGCGCAGGCGGTCGAAGTTGACGTTCGCCCCGGAGTCAATGGCCACCAAGGTCTGCCCTTGCACGCCCTCGCGTGCCACGTACTTCTTGATCCCGGCTACGGCCAGGGCACCAGAAGGCTCGGTGATCGACCGGGTGTCGTCGTAGATGTCCTTGATCGCCGCGCACAACTCGTCACTGCTGACGGTTACCACTTCGTCGACAAAATGCCGGCACAGCTCGAAACAATGGGCGCCGATCTGCGCCACCGCTACACCGTCGGCGAAGGTGCCGACCTGCGGCAGGATCACCCGCTCGCCGGCGGCCATGGCGGCCTGCAGGCAGTTGGAGTCCTCCGGCTCGACGCCAATCACCTTCACCTCGGGGCGCAGGTACTTCACGTAGGCAGCGATACCGGCGATCAGCCCGCCACCGCCCACCGGTACGAAAATGGCGTCCAGCGCGCCCGGGCGCTGGCGCAGGATCTCCATGGCCACGGTGCCCTGCCCCGCGATCACGTCCGGGTCATCGAACGGCGGCACAAAGGTGGCGCCTTCGCTGTCGGCCAGCTTCAGGGCATGGGCCAGGGCGTGCGGGAAGCTCTCACCGTGCAGCACCACATGCCCGCCGCGCGACCGCACCCCCTCCACTTTGAGTGACGGCGTGGTGGTCGGCATGACGATGGTGGCCTTCATGCCCAGGTGCGACGCCGCCAGGGCCACGCCCTGGGCATGGTTGCCCGCCGAGGCGGTGATTACCCCACGCTCGCGCTGCACAGCACTCAGGCGTGACAAACGGGTGTAGGCGCCGCGGATCTTGAACGAAAAGGTAGGTTGCAGGTCTTCGCGCTTGAGCAGCACCTGGTTACCCAGGCTGGCAGACAGTGCAGGCGCGGCTTGCAGCGGCGTTTCGATGGCCAGGTCGTACACCGGCGCGGCCAGAATGCGCCGCACCTGCTCCGACAGCAGTTGCTGGGGGGTGACGGTAGGACGAGGGACGCTGAAGCTGGTCATCGATGACTCCTTGGCTTTTTTATGTTGCCCAGGAGTCAGAGAGAAAAAACCCGCCTCCAGGGCGGGTTCGGTGCACGTACGCGCTAGCCCGCCAAGCTGATAATGGCGGTAATAATAATGGCGTTCACATGCGGGAATGTATTCATAGGGTAGGAACTTAGCCGTTAGTGCGGCACAAAGTCAACACTTGGCTTGCTGCGCCGAAAGCGGCACATCGAACACCTTGTCGAAGCCCCACTGGAAGGCAAAGGCGTAGACGAAGAAGAACACGAACAACGCCAGGTTGGTCAGCAGCGCCGCCCACAGGCTCACATCCAGCCAGTACGCCACCAGTGGCAGCAGGATCACCACCAACCCGCCCTCGAAGCCCAAGGCGTGCAGCAAGCGCCGCATGAATGTGCGCTCACGCTGGCGCTGGCGCGCTTCCCAGCGCTCGAACACCCAGTTGTAGCCCATGTTCCAGCTCATCGCGATGCCTGACATCAGCACCGAAAGCACCGTCGACTGCGCCATGCCGGCACCGAACGCCAGCTCCAGCGCGGGCGCCACGCAGGCGACCGCGATGGCTTCATAGAGAATGGCCTGGACGATCTTGCGGGCCTTGCCTTGCATGTTCAGCTCCCTGAATGAACGACCTGTAAAGCTACAAGATGTAGCTCACAAGAAAAAGCCCGAAATTTGGACAACAGCGTATAGGGCTGCTTGTATCTATCCCGTACAGAAGTGACATTTCGTACAACTTCGTCGAGGGAAGCGAGCGAGGATAAAGACGATGGCCCACTCTGCCATGCCGGTGCCTGCCATATGAGCCTGGCATTCATCGATTTTCTCACCTACGTGCTGTTCGGCCTGAAGATCCTGGCCATCATCCTTGCCTCGCTGATGTTCCTGCTGGGCCTGGACGACCTGTTCATCGACCTGTGCTACTGGGTGCGCAAGTTGATCCGGCGCTTTCGCGTGTATGACAAGTACGAAAAGGCCGACGAAAAGCGCCTGTACGAAGTGCCGGAAAAACCCCTTGCCATCATGGTCCCGGCCTGGAACGAAGTGGGCGTGGTCGGTGAAATGGCGCGCCTGGCGGCCTCCACCATCGACTACGAGAACTACCAGATTTTCGTCGGCACCTACCCCAACGACCCGCAAACCCAGGCCGACGTCGACGCGGTGTGCCTGCACTACCCCAACGTGCACAAGGTGGTGTGCGCACGCCCTGGGCCCACCAGCAAGGCCGACTGCCTGAACAACATCATCGACGCCCTGCTGCGCTTCCAGCAGGACGCCGGCATCGAGTTCGCCGGTTTCATCCTGCATGACGCCGAAGACGTGATCTCGCCCATGGAGCTGCGCCTGTTCAACTACCTGCTGCCGAACAAGGACATGATCCAGATCCCGGTCTACCCCTACGCACCGGAATGGAAAGGTTTTACCGCCGGCCACTATGTCGACGAGTTTGCCGAAAACCACGGCAAGGACGTCATCGTCCGCGAAGCGCTGACCGGCCAGGTGCCCAGCGCCGGTGTCGGTACCTGCTTCAGCCGCCGCGCCATCAGTGCGCTGCTGGAGGACGGCGACGGCATTGCCTTCGACGTGCAGAGCCTCACCGAAGACTACGACATTGGCTTTCGTCTGAAGCAAAAGGGCATGAAGTGCATTTTCGCCCGTTATTCCATCACCGACCCGGCGCTGACCCTGAAGCAGGAGTGGCGCCCGGGCATGAGCCGGGAATTCTCCCAGGTGATCTGCGTGCGCGAGCACTTTCCGCGTGACTGGCAGCATGCCATCCGGCAGAAGTCGCGGTGGATCGTCGGCATCGTGTTCCAGGGCACCAGCAACCTCGGCTGGAGCCGCAAGGGCGCACTCAACTACTTCCTCTGGCGCGACCGCCGTGGGCTGTTCGCCTACCTGCTGAGCTTTTTGGTCAACATGTTGCTGCTGGTGTTGCTGGCCATGTGGCTGGTCACGGTGATAGCGCCAGACTCGTGGCGCTTCATGTCGATCCTTAGCGACAGTTGGCTGCTGTCTACCCTGCTGTGGCTGAACGGGCTGATGCTGTTCAATCGCCTGTTCCAGCGCGGCTGGTTCGTCACCCGTTTCTACGGCATCGGCGAAGGCCTGCTGTCGGCGCCGCGGATGATGTGGAGCAACTTCGTCAACTTCTTCGCCAACCTGCGTGCCCTGCGCCAAGTGATGGAAATGGGCGACTCGCGGCGCGTGGCCTGGGACAAGACCACCCATGAATTCCCCGCCATCGCAGCCCCTGCCCGCACGCCGCTGGGCCAGCGCCTGGTGGCCAAAGGGCTGATCAGTGACGAACAGCTGCAACAGGCAATCACCAGCCCGGTACGCCGGCGCCTGGGCCGCGAGCTGCTGCTGCGTGGCTGGGTGAACAGCGAACAACTGGTGGCCACCCTGGCCGAGCAGCTGGACCTGCCCTGGGCGCCGCTTAACCCGTTCAAGCTAGACCCGCAACTGATTGCCACACTGCCACGCAAACTGGCGACGCACTATGGCGTGCTGCCCGTTGCCGAAGACGGCGACACGCTGATCCTTGCCAGCGAAAGCCCGGTCAGCCAAGTGTCGCTGGGGGTGATCAGCCGCTACCTGAAACGCCCGGTCCGCGTGCGACTGGCGCCGCAGGGCCGGGTAACCCTGGGCCTGCGCTACCACTACCCAAGCCCTTGGCAGAAGCCGGAAACCCGCCACATGCTGGCCATTCTGGAGCGCCATCAGGACGATGAAGCGCTGCTGGAGCGTGTCAGCCACCACCAGATCATGCTCGGTACGCTGTTGCAGGTGCGCGGCATGGTCCCGGTCACCCTGTTCAACCAGGCGCTGATCGACTTCGACCCCGAGCACCAGAGCCTGGGCGAGCACCTGATCGCCCGCGGCATCATCACCCAACAGGTGTTGCAGCAGGCGCTTGACGAACAGGCCATCGAGCAGCAGGCCGCCCTTGATCTGACCCGGGAGGTGGCATGAAGCCGCGCTTTTCCCTCACTTTCACTGGCCTGTTGCTGTGCTGCGCCGCGCTGCCTATCGACGCCTCGGCACCGATGACCGACTTCCAGCGGTTCACCAGCTTCCCGTTCATGGACCGCGGCTATCGTGAGGCCAAGAAAGACAACTGGGCCGAGGTCGAGCGCCTGACCCGTCACGTGCTGGGCCGGGTGCCGAACAACGACGAGGCCCGCGCACTGCTGGTAGAAGCCCTGGCCCATCAACGCCGCTACAAGGAAGCCGAAGCGCTGGCCGCACAGCTCGACGGCAGCCCCGAATACGCCGACGCCCTGCTCGAGCTGCGCCTGACCTGGATCGAACAGGACCCACCGCCGGCCAGCCAGGTGGAACAATGGCTGGCTGCCAGTGAGGGCAATCAACGCGTGCGCCTGTGGCAGGCCTATAGCCTGAGCCTGGCTAAATTCGGTGGCGCGGGCAAGGCGCTGGACTGGCTCAGCCAGTTGCCGCCCAGGGATGACGGCCAGGTATTGCGCCTGGTCCGGGCCAACTTCGCCGAACAACTGCGCAACTGGAAGGAAACCATCGAGCAACTGCAGCCGCTCGCCGACAAGGGCCAGTTGCCCGCCGAAGACTGGCAACGCCTGGCCAATGCCTATGTCCAGCAGGTGGATGAAAAAGGGTTGAACAAACTGCTGCCCAGCGCGCCCTCTCCTCAAGCAGCTGACCAGGCGCGCCTGGCCATGGCCAACCGCGCCATTGCCATGGGCCACAATCAGCAAGCCCAGCGCTGGTTGCAGTCGCTGCCGCCAGATCAACTGAATCAGCCCGACCAGCGCCAGCAATTGTGGGAGCTGGCCCGCGAAGGTGATGATGCGGCACTGGTGCGCCGCCTGAGCAACGACCTGCAACGCCCCTGCCTGGACACCGTCGACTGGCTGTCACGCCATGACCCGGACCTGGCCCGCGAACAGTTCAAAGGCTGCACACCCACTACCGACACGCGCGCCTACGCCGTGCTCAAGCAACGCCTGTATGGCGACCCGCCGCAACCCCCACAACCGCGCACAGCCAGAGAATGGGAAAACCGCTACCGGCAAAGTGGCGACCTGGCCGCACTGGAGCAAGCTACGTTCCTGCTGGTGGAACAGGGCCAGGCCGGTCACGCCCGGCAACTGCTGGAACAGGCCTACGAGCGCCGTCAGGGCCGCATCAGCCCATCGCTGTTGCAGCGCCTGGGCAACCTGTATGCCCGCAACGATGGGCCTCTGGACAGCCACCGCATGCTCGGCCTGATCCCCCGGGTCGATGCCAATACCCGTGCCCAGTTGCTCGGCCGCCTGGCCGAGGCCGGCCAGTGCGACGCCGTTCGCCAGGCGGTGCCGTCCACCCCCCGCGAGCCCGGCCAGTACCGCGCCCTGGGCCGCTGCGCCATGCCCGCCCAGCCCGGTGAAGCGGTGGTCTACTACCAGGCCGCCGAGCGCCTGGGCGACGCCGGCAACCGCCTGGCGTTGGCCTATGCACTTGAAGCGGCCGGCGACTCCGAAGCCGCGCTGCCTATCTGGCGCAGCCTGCCGGACAGCGCCTGGACCGACAACGCCCGCCTCACGGCCGCCGGTGGCGCGCTGAACGCAGGCGACGCTGACGCGGCCCGGCGCTATTGGGACGCTGCCGCACACCACAGCGCCGATGACTGGGCACTGGGCGCAGCCATTGCCCAGCGCCAGGGCAATTACCAGGCGGCCTTGGGTTTCCAGCGCCATGCCTTGGCAAGCAACCCACGGGCCGACCACTACTACGCCGCGGCCAACACCGCGCAACTGGCCGGCGACAGCGCCCAGAGCATGGCCTGGCTCGCCGAAGCCGTGCGCCTGGCCCCCGATCAGCCACGTTACCGTGCCGACTACGGCATGCGCCTGGCCGGCTCGACAGACAAGGCCCAGCGCCGCCAGTCAATCCCCTACCTGGAGCGTGCCACGCATGACTTCCCCGAGGATTATCGCCTCGGCGAAACCCTGGCCTTGCGCTACGACGAAGCCGAAGACAGTGCCTCGGCACGCCGCGAGCTGCGCCGCATCCTCGATGTGGAGCAGAACCTGGTCGACGGTGACGACGAATACGGCAGCCTGGAAGCCCGCAAATACCGCCAGCGCCGAGCCCACGAAAGCTTGTCACGGCGTGACACCATCACCCTGGCCAGCACCTGGTCACCCGCCGACACCTCGACCAATGACAAGTTCCTCGACAACGGCCAGCGCAGCGGCAGCTCACGCCGTGCCCAATCGCAGAACGTGCAGTTGGCCATGTGGGACCATGCCCTGGGCGAAGAACCCAACCGCAACGGCAGCACCCTGTCGGTGTATGGCCGGGTACTGTTCGGTGGCCAGAGCCGCACCGACTATGCGCAAAGCATGGGTACCGGGGTCGGCCTGCGTTACAAGCCGCTCGGCCAGGCCAACCTCAACCTGTACGCCGAGCTGTACCACCAGCGGCAGATCGACGAAGCGCACTACCGCGGCCTGAGCCTTGGCCAGCTGCTGAGCCCGGCCAAGGTCGGTGGCAACTGGGGCGACCTGCGCCACCATGCCGAATCGAGCAACGACCTGCTGTTGCGCGCCACCGCCTCGTTCCTCGACCAGGGCGACTGGCGCAATGACTGGCGGGTGGATGAAGACGACTGGAACGAGCGCTTCCTCTACCTCGACGCGGCCTGGTGGACCCGCGCCGGCGATCACGCCTGGCTGTCGCGCTACCAGCAAGGCCATGCCTGGAAACTTCCCGGCAGTGCCCCGCAAACCCTCATGCCCTATGGCTTTGTCGAGTTCTCCAGCCAGGACCCGAGCAACGACTGGCGCCAGGACGCCCGGGCCGGGGTTGGCGTGCGCTGGCAATGGTGGTTCGATGACGACCGCTACAACGCCTACCGCGGCTCGCTGAAAGTGCGTGCCGAGTACCAGCAGTCGCTGGGCGGCAATCTTTACGAGCGCGCCAACGGCGTGCTGGTCGGTGCGGAGATGACCTTCTGATGCGTGCGATCCTCGCCTTCTGCCTGTTTGCCCTGTGCCTGCCCGCCACGGCCGACCAGCGCCTGTTCTACCAACCGCTCAACCGCGACGCCAATGTCACTCCCGCCCAGTGGCAACAGCTGTGGCATGCCACCGTGGCCCAGGGGGGCAAGGCTTTGATCGTGCAATGGAGCGCCTATGGCGACAGCGACTTCGGCGGCACCCAGGGCTGGCTGGCCAACAGCCTGCGCAGCGCACGTGCCCAAGGCCTGCAGGTGGTGCTGGGGCTGTACATGGACCCCGCCTACTACCAGCGTCTGGATGAACTGGACGGCGAAGGCCTGAACAGCTATTGGAAAGCGCAACTAGGGCGCTCGCTCACCCAGTACCAGCAATTGCGCCAGGCCTGGCAGTTGTCGGTGGACGGCTGGTACCTGCCCATGGAGCTGGACGACCAGCATTTTCGCGACCCCGCGCGGCGCGAAGCGCTGTTCAGCCAGTTACAGGCCTTCAACCGCCAACTGGACAAGCCTCTGCACATCAGTGCCTTCAGCGCAGGCAAGCTGTCGCCCCGGGTCAACGCCGCCTGGCTGGATCAACTGGCAGGCCTGGGCTTGACTGTGTGGTGGCAGGATGGCGCCGGCACCGGGCGATTGCCGCCGTTGGTGCGCCAGGGTTACGAACAGGCCTTGCCGTGCCGAATAGGCGTGGTGCGCGAGGCGTTCCGCCAGGTGAGCGCACCTGGGCAGGTATTCAGGGCTGAACCTACGGAGCCGAAACTGGTTGGCGGGTGCCATCTCGAGGCGGTGTTTGACTTGCGCTACAGGCCCTGGGCCCGGGGTGTTTTGCCACAGAATTGAGTCGCCAGGGCTGGCCCTTTCGCAGCACAAGGCTGCTCCTGCAGATAGCGCACGCCTCCTGTAGGAGCAGCCTTGTGCTGCGAAAGGGCCGGGCCTGGCAAAGCAGTACCCCCAGGAGCTCACCCATGTTCAAAACCATCGAGGAGCACGTACGCAAGCAGGTCGCCCCCGCCGCCCTGCGCGCCGAGTTCCGCCAGCACGAATTCGAGTCCATGCGCCCGTTCTGCCTGCTGGTAATCTGCGTGAGTATCCTGGTCTGGCTGGTCTTCGACCTGATCGTCAGTTTCCTCGCAGGCCAGGGCTTCACCTGGCTGTCCTACCTGTTCATCTCCCTGCTCGGCTGCCTGGCCGTCGTGCTGAACTTTACCCGCCGCAGCCATCACTTCGACGTGCTCAACCTGCTGTTCATCACCGTCATCACCTTGGGCATGCGCCTGGTGATCGAAGGCCTCCCGGTGGCCCTGCGCCCGGTATGGCTGATCCTCGGGGTCTCCACCGTGCTGTATGCCATGTCGGTGCTGCCGGTGCGGCGCTGGTCATTCTTCTGCGCCATGGCCATCACCTGGGTGATCCTCAGCCCGTTCTACCACACCCGCATGGAGCCCGACGCGGTCGAAGGCGCCATGTTGATCAGCTACGCAGTGTTTCTCAGCGGCCTGGTCAGCTACAGCTACCTGCAGATCCGCAAGACCAAGCTGCACAACTTTTACCTGTCCAAGGTGCTGCTCGAGCAAGCCTACGTCGACGCCCTGACCGAAATCCCCAACCGCCGCTCGTTCATGGCCAAAGCGGAGCAACAGTTGCATCAGGCAACCCCCGGGCAGTACCTGGCGATGGTCGACATAGACAACTTCAAGAAGGTCAACGACCGTTTCGGCCACGACATCGGTGACGAAGTACTCAAACGCGTTGCGCTACACATCAAGGCAGCCATGGTCGACGCCGAGTTTGCGCGGTTGGGCGGCGAGGAATTCGCAATTTTTCTTGAGGGGCTGGACCAAAAAGGCGCTGAACAGCGGGTAGAGGCATTGCTACGCAGAGTGCGTGAAGATTCAGGTGCTCATCCGGTGACTATCAGCATCGGCCTGGCACAGGTGAGCGCGGGCGATACGTTAACCATGGCGCTGATCAAGGCCGACCAGGCGTTGTATGAAGCCAAACACACCGGCAAAGACCGTTTCGTGCTGTGGACTACCCAGCTGGCAAGCGAATCCTGAACTGCGCCCCGCCCAGCGCCGACTGCGCCACAGTCAGGGTCCCGCCCTGCCCTTCGATCGCCCGCCGGCTGATCGCCAGCCCCAGGCCAAAACCGCCGGTGTTGCGGTCGCGGCTGCGGTCCAGCCGGTAGAACGGCTGGAAAATCCGCTCCCGCTCCTCCACCGGAATACCAATCCCGTCATCCTCCACCGTCAGCAGGCAAGCGCCATCGTCCTCCAGACGCAAGCGCAGCAACAGGCTTTCGTCGCAGTAGCGCATGGCATTGCGCACCAGGTTCTGCACCGCGCGCGCTGTCAGCCGTGGGTCCAGCACAAACCGGGGCAAATTGCCCTCGGCCCTTACTTCCCACTGGATACCCCGGCCATCAAGCTCTTCGGCAAAACCGCCGAGTACGCTGTCGACCAGTTCCAGCAACGACACCTCGACCCGCTCGCGGGCCTGGTCGGCGTTGTACAGGCGGCTGTAGGACAACAGTTCCAGCACCAGCTCATCCAGCTCGCGCACATGCCCCACCAGCTCCAGCAGCCGCTTGCGGCTGGCCTGCGGCACTTCGTCGAACAGCAGCACAAGGCCGAAGTCCAGGCGCGTCAGCGGCGTGCGCAGCTCATGGGACACCGCATTGAGCAGCTCGCGCTGCTGGTTGACGTGACGCTCCAGGTCACTGGCCATGGTGTCGAACACCCCGGCCAACTCACCAATGTTGGAATGCGGCGAAATGTGAGTGCGCTCGGCCATCTGCCCCTGGCCCAGGCGCCGGGCGGTTTCCTTCAGGCGCTCAAGGTCGCGCCAGTGCGGCCATACCCATAACAACAGGCAGCCCAGCATGGCCGCACCGATCAGCACGGTCACGCCCCACGACAGCACATTGATGTCCAGCGGGTCTGGCGGTGCATGCAGGCGCACCAGCCACTCCTTGTCCAGCGGTGCCAGCACTGTTTCGTAGTAGCCCCACTCGGCAATTCGCACCGCGTACTGGCCGTGCTGCAGCCGCGCTTGCTCATCCGCGCTGAGTTCGGCCTGGCCCATGCGCAGCAGCTTCACCTCCAGCGGGGCGAACGCATTGGCCAGGTCTTTCTCCACGGCCGGCCACTGCTCGCGCGGGGCGTGGTGGAACTGGCGCACGATCAACGATTGCACACCTTTGGCCTGGTCCAGGTTGTAGGCCATGAAGCGTTCCTGGAACAGGCCGACGATGGTATCGGGAATGAACAGCAACGCACCGGCGTAGGCGACGATGATCACCAGATACAACCGCACCAGGATTTTGAGCATGGCCGGTCAGCACTCCCACTCGACGCGGCTGAACAGGTAGCCCTTGCCCCACACGGTCTTGATCTTGCGCGCTTCGCCGGCGTTATCGTCGAACTTGCGCCGCAGCTTGGAGATGGCCACGTCCACCGAACGGTCGGTGCCGTTGAACTCGATGCCGCGCAGCTGCTGCAAAATGCGGTCGCGGTTCAGCACTTCGCCGGCATTGCGCGCCAGCACCACCAGCAGGTTGTACTCGCCGCTGGACAGCTCCACCTCTTCGCCGCGCCAGCTGACCGTGCGCTCGGCCAGGTCGATGCGCAGGCCTCCGATCAGGATCAGGTCGCTATCCAGCCGCGGCTCGTTGACGCTGCTGCGGCGTAGCAGGGTACGCACGCGGGCCAGCAACACGCGGGGCTCGCAGGGCTTGGTCACGTAGTCGTCGGCGCCCATTTCCAGGCCCAATACCTGGTCATGGCTGTCGTCGCGGGCGGTCAGCATCAGGATCGGCAGGGTCTGTGACTCCTGGCGCAGCAGGCGGCACAGTTGCAGGCCATCGATACCCGGCAGCATCAGGTCGAGGATGACCAGGTCAGGCTTTTGCCGACGATATTCGTCCAGCACATGATCGCCCCGGGCGATCACCTGGACATGGAAGTCGTTGCGTTGCAGGTAGCTGGCGATCAGCTCGGACAGTGCGCTGTCGTCTTCGACCAGGAAAATATTCGGCATAGGTGCTTGGGAATCTGGGTTGAGGTAGGCCTGTACGCGATCCCTGTGGGAGCGGGTTTACCCGCGAAGAGGCCGGCACAGGCATACGCAGAATATAGAACCCAGCCGCTCGAAAGGATTGTTCTTCACACTTTTTCACACTCGCCCTACAGGTGTTAACAGCCGCATGGGCAGTACCTGCCGTACCATAGGCGCGGTCATCATCGGAAGATCCGCATGCCTACTACCCTCCCCCCTCGCCTGCGCCCATTGGCGCTCATGGCGTTTCTGAGCCTGTCCCTGGCCGGCTGTGGCGACAGCGCCGAGCAAGACGAAAAAGCCCCCACACCGCAAGTGCGGGTAGAAACCCTGCAACTGCAGCCACTGGCTATCAGCAGCGAACTCAGCGGCCGCATCCTGGCGCCGCGCACCGCCGAAGTGCGCGCACGCGTCGCGGGCGTGGTGCTCAAGCGGGTGTACCGCGAAGGCAGTGACGTCAAACAGGGCGATGTGCTGTTCCTGATCGACCCAGCGCCATTCAAGGCTGATCATGACAGCGCCCGCGCCACCCTGGCAAAGGCCGAGGCCACCTTGTACCAGGCGCGTTTGCAGGAGCAGCGCTACCGCGAACTGGTCGACGACAAGGCTGTCAGCCGCCAGGAATATGACAACGCCAAGGCCAGCTTCCTGCAGGCCGATGCCGAAGTGGCCGCCGCCAAGGCTGCCCTGGAACGCACCCGCCTGAACCTCGGCTACGCCACAGTAACGGCACCGATTTCCGGCCGTATCGGCCGTGCCCTGGTCACTGAAGGCGCACTGGTCGGCCAGAGCGAGACCACCCCGCTGGCGACCATCCAGCAGCTGGACCCGATCCATGCCGACGTTACCCAGTCTACCCGCGAGCTCAACGCCCTGCGCCGCGCCTTGCGCGCAGGCGAACTGCAGCAGGTGGGCGACGGCCAGGCCCGCGCCACGCTGATCCAGGACGACGGCAGCGCCTACCCACTGCCCGGCAAGCTGCTGTTCTCCGACATCAGCGTCGACCCCACCACCAACCAGATCACCCTGCGCAGCGAGTTCCCCAACCCGGACCTCGACCTGCTGCCCGGCAGCTACGTGCGCGTACGCCTGGAGCAGGCCGTGCAACCCAAGGGCCTGAGCGTGCCCCAGCGCGCCATCCTGCGCGACAGTGCCGGCGTGCCCAAGGTGCTGGTGGTGGACCAGCAGGCCCGGGTCAGCGATCGCCAGGTGGTACTGGGCAGCGCCCAAGGCGACCGCTGGGTCGTCAGCGAAGGCCTGGCCCCCGGCGAGCGGGTGGTGGTCGAGGGGCTGCAACACGTCAAGGCCGGTGACCAGGTGCAGGTCGACAACGCATCCGGGGCACCGCCCATCGCACAGCACACCGGCCAGTGAGGGCCTGATTCATGCCGCAATTCTTCATCGACCGCCCGGTGTTCGCCTGGGTGGTCGCGCTATTCATCCTGCTGGCCGGTGCGCTGGCCATCCCGCAGCTGCCGGTGGCCCAGTACCCCAACGTGGCACCGCCGCAGGTGGAAATCTACGCCGTGTACCCGGGCGCCTCGGCGGCGACCATGGACGAAAGCGTGGTGAGCCTGATCGAGCAGGAGCTCAACGGCGCCGACAACCTGTTGTACTTCGAGTCGCAGAGCAGCCTGGGCAGCGCCACCATCACCGCCACCTTTGCCCCGGGGACCAACCCGGACCTGGCCCAGGTCGACGTGCAGAACCGCCTGAAGGTGGTCGAGTCGCGCCTGCCGCGCCCGGTCACCCAGCAGGGCCTGCAAGTGGAAAAGGTGTCCACCGGCTTCCTGCTGCTGGGCACCCTCACCTCTGAAGACGGCAAGCTCGACGAAACCGCACTGTCGGACATTCTCGCGCGCAACGTGATGAACGAGATCCGCCGCCTCAAGGGCGTCGGCAAGGCCCAGCTGTACGGTTCGGAGCGCGCCATGCGCATCTGGATCGACCCGGGCAAGCTGATCGGTTTCAACCTGACGCCCAACGACGTGGCCGAGGCCATTGCGGCGCAGAACGCTCAGGTCGCGCCTGGCAGCATCGGCGACCTGCCCAGCCGCGACACCCAGGAAATCACCGCCAACGTGGTGGTCAAGGGCCAGCTGAGCACCCCCGAGGAATTTGCCGCCATTGTCCTGCGCGCCAACCTGGATGGCTCCACGGTCACCGTCGGTGATGTCGCCCGGGTCGAGATCGGCGCCCAGGAATACCAGTACGGCACGCGCCTGAACGGCAAGCCGGCCACCGCGTTCAGCGTGCAGCTGTCGCCGGGTGCCAATGCCATGGAAACCGCCACCCTGGTGCGGGCGAAAATGCAGGAACTGGCGCGTTACTTCCCGGAAGGCGTCAAGTACGACATCCCCTACGACACCTCGCCGTTCGTCAAGGTGTCCATCGAGCAGGTCATTACCACCCTGTTCGAAGCCATGTTGCTGGTGTTCGCGGTGATGTTCCTGTTCCTGCAGAACCTGCGCTACACCCTGATCCCCACCCTGGTGGTGCCGGTGGCGCTGATGGGCACCTTCGCGGTCATGCTGGCCATGGGCTTCTCGGTCAACGTGCTGACCCTGTTCGGCATGGTGCTGGCCATCGGCATCCTGGTCGACGATGCCATCGTGGTGGTGGAAAACGTCGAGCGCATCATGGCCGAGGAAGGCCTGCCGCCCAAGGAAGCAACGCGCAAGGCCATGGGCCAGATCAGCGGTGCAATCGTCGGCATCACCCTGGTGCTGGTGGCGGTGTTCCTGCCCATGGCCTTCATGCAGGGCTCGGTGGGAGTGATCTACCAGCAGTTCTCGCTGTCGATGGCAGTGTCGATCCTGTTCTCGGCATTCCTGGCCCTCAGCCTCACCCCGGCGCTGTGTGCCACCTTGCTCAAACCGGTGGCCAAGGGCGAGCACCATGAACGCAAAGGCTTCTTCGGCTGGTTCAACCGGCGCTTTGAAAGCATGAGCAACGGCTATCAGCGCTGGGTGGTGCAGGCGCTCAAGCGCAGCGGCCGCTACCTGCTGGTGTACGCGGTGCTGCTGGCGGTGCTGGGCTATGGCTTCAGCCAGTTGCCCACGGCATTCCTGCCCACCGAAGACCAGGGCTACACCATCACCGACACCCAGCTGCCACCAGGGGCCAGCCGCATGCGCACCGAGCAGGTGGCCGCGCAAATCGAGGCACACAATGCCGAAGAACCCGGCGTGGGCAACACCACCGTGATCCTCGGCTTCAGCTTCTCTGGTAGCGGGCAAAATGCAGCGCTGACGTTCACCACCCTCAAGGACTGGTCCGAGCGTGGTGCCGACGACAGCGCCCAATCGATTGCCGACCGCGCCAGCGCGGCCTTCTCCCAGTTGAAGGACGCCGTGGCGTTTTCGGTGCTGCCGCCGCCTATCGACGGCCTGGGTGAGTCGACCGGCTTCGAGTTCCGCCTGCAGGACCGCGGTGGTATGGGCCACGCCGAGTTGATGGCCGCCCGCGACACGCTGCTGGCCAATGCCGGCAAAAGCAAGGTACTGACCAACGTGCGCGAAGCCTCGCTGGCCGAAAGCCCGCAGGTGCAACTGGAGATCGACCGCCGCCAGGCCAATGCCCTGGGCGTGTCGTTCGCCGACATTGGCTCGGTACTGGATGTGGCGGTGGGCTCCAGCTACGTCAATGACTTCCCCAACCAGGGCCGCATGCAGCGGGTGGTGGTGCAGGCCGAAGGCGACCAGCGCAGCCAGGTCGAAGACCTGCTGAAAATCCACGTACGCAACAACAGCGGCAAGATGGTGCCACTGGGCGCATTCGTCCAGGCCAAGTGGGTCAGCGGCCCGGTGCAGTTGACCCGCTACAATGGCTACCCGGCGGTGTCGATTTCCGGTGAGCCGGCAGCCGGCCACAGTTCGGGCGAAGCCATGGCCGAAATCGAACGCCTGGTGGCGCAGCTGCCGCCCGGCGCCGGCCTGGAGTGGACCGGCCTGTCGCTGCAGGAGCGTTTGTCCGGCAGCCAGGCGCCGATGCTGATGGCATTGTCGTTGCTGATCGTGTTCCTGTGCCTGGCAGCGCTGTACGAAAGCTGGTCGATCCCGACCGCCGTGCTGCTGGTGGTACCGCTCGGTATCCTGGGCGCGGTGCTGGCCGTGACCCTGCGCGGCATGCCCAACGACGTGTTCTTCAAGGTTGGCCTGATTACCCTGATCGGCCTGTCGGCGAAGAACGCCATCCTCATCATCGAGTTCGCCAAGCACCTGGTCGACCAAGGGATGGACGCCGCAGACGCCGCCGTACAGGCCGCCCGCCTGCGCCTGCGGCCCATCGTGATGACCTCGCTGGCGTTCATCCTCGGCGTGGTACCCCTGGCCATTGCCAGCGGCGCCAGCTCGGCCAGCCAGCAGGCCATCGGCACCGGGGTGATCGGCGGCATGCTCAGCGCCACGTTGGCGGTGGTGTTTGTGCCGGTGTTCTTCGTGGTGGTGATGCGCCTTGCGGGACGGCGTCAGGCGCGTGACGCCAACGCACAAGTTGGGATCAGCGAAAGCTGACTGGACAAGCCCCGTGTGAAATGGGAGGGTTCCCGGCAATGACTGCCCGGAGCCCTTTTTCATGCCTGATGCGATGCCCCCCTGCTCCATCCTCATTCTCGCCGGCGGCCGTGGCCAACGCATGGGCGGCCGTGACAAAGGCCTGGTCGCGTGGCAGGGCGAACCGCTTGTTGCGCATGTACAGCGGGTGGTGCGGCCGCTAAGCGATGACCTGGTGATTTCCTGCAACCGTAACCAGGAGGCTTACCGTACGTACGCTGACCAGCTGGTGGGTGATGCCGAAGCGGACTTCCCCGGGCCGTTGGCGGGGGTGATTGCCGGGCTCAAGGTGGCACGGCATGAGTGGATGGTGGTACTGGCCTGCGATGCACCACTGGTTGACCGCGATTTGATCGAGGCGCTGTCAAGGCTGGCGGTGGCCAGTGACAGTGCGGCAATGGTACGTCAGGGTGGGTTTTGGCAGCCGATGTTCAGCGTGCTGCCACGGCGGTTACTGCCAATGCTGGAGCAGGCCTGGGCGACGGGAGAGCGGAGTTTGCAGAAGGCCTTGCTGCGCGAGGCGGTGCAGGGGTTGGAGTGTGCCGATGATGATCGCCGGTTGAGCAACTTCAACAGCCCGGAACTGCTGCAAGGCTGAGATTCTCTGCTGCCTGTACCGGCCTCTTCGCGGGTAAACCCGCGAAGAGGCCGGTACAGGTAATGCATCATCCAGCAGACAACTCCGCGACACTGATCTCGCGCATCCTGAACTTCTGCACCTTGCCGGTCACCGTCATCGGGAACTCGTCGACAAAGCGGAAGTACCGGGGCACCTTGAAGTGCGCAATCCGCGCCTTCGCCCACTCACGCAGCGCTTCTTCACTGGCGGTATGCCCCGGGTGCAGCCGCACCCAGGCCACGATTTCTTCGCCGTACTTGCTGCACGGCACGCCAATCACTTGCACATCCGCCACCGCCGGGTGGGTGAAGAAGAACTCTTCCAGCTCGCGCGGGTAGATGTTCTCGCCGCCGCGAATGATCATGTCCTTGCTGCGCCCGACGATGCGCACATACCCCTGCTCGTCCATTACCGCCAGGTCGCCGGTGTGCATCCAGCCCTCGGCATCGATGCTGTCGGCCGTGGCCTTGAGGTTGTTCCAGTAACCGAGCATCACGCTGTAGCCGCGGGTGCACAGTTCGCCGATCTCGCCACGCGGCACGGTGTTGCCGTCGGCGTCCACCACCTTGTTCTCCAGCCGTGGCTGGGTACGGCCAACACTGGTCACCCGGCGCTCCAGGTCATCATCGGGCCCGGTCTGCAGCGACACCGGGCTGGTTTCGGTCATGCCATAGGCAATCTGCACCTCGGCCATGTGCATTTCGCCGATCACCCGGCGCATCACCTCGATCGGGCAGGTGGCGCCGGCCATGATCCCGGTGCGCAGGCTCGACAGGTCGAACTCGCCGCGTTGCGGGTGGTCCAGTTCGGCGATGAACATGGTCGGCACACCGTACAGCGCGGTAGCCTTTTCCTCCGCCACCGCACGCAGTGTGGCCAGCGGGTCGAACGCATCATTGGGGTAGATCAGGGTGCTCCCGTGGGTCATGCAGCCAAGGTTGGCCATGACCATGCCGAAACAGTGATACAGCGGCACCGGCACCACCAGCCGGTCGTGCTCGGTAAGGCCCAGGCTTTCGCCGACCATGTAGCCGTTGTTGAGGATGTTGCTGTGGCTGAGGGTGGCACCTTTGGGGAAACCGGTTGTACCCGAGGTGTACTGGATGTTGATCGGGTCATCGCAGCGCAATTGCGCCTGGCGCTCGGCCAGGGCCTCGCGGCTGACAGCGTCGGCGCGGGCTTGCAACGCGGGCCAGGCCAGGAAGCCTGGGGGTGGCGAGACGGCCAGGCTGACCACGCCGCGCAGTTCGGGGAAGCGCTCGCAAATCAGCGCGCCGGGTTGGCCGCTGGCCAGGGCTGGGATCAGCCCCTGCAGCATGGCGTGGTAATCGGAGGTCTTGAACGCGTCGGCACAGATCACCCAACGGCAGCCAGACTGCCCGAGGGCGTAATCCAGCTCGCTGGAGCGATAGGCCGGGTTGATGTTGACCAGGATCGCGCCCACCTTGGCGCTGGCGAACTGGGTGATGCACCACTCGGCGCAGTTGGGTGCCCAGATACCCAGCCGGTCACCGGGTTGCACGCCCAGTGCCATCAGCGCGCGGGCGTGCTGGTCGACGGCCTCGGCCAGTTGCTGCCAGGTGTAGCGCAGGGCCTGGTGGCGCACCACCAGCGCCTCGCGGTCGGGGAAGCGGGCGACAGTGGTATCGAAGGCGTCGCCGATGCATTGGGTAAGCAGGGCTTTGTCTGGATTGCCCTGGGAGTAGCTTGGCTGGGGCATGGCAACCTCTTGTTGTTTTTGTGGTGTCTCGGCCGGCCTCTTCGCAGCGCAAGGCTGCTCCTACATTGGAACGCGGTGACCTGTAGGAGCAGCCTTGTGCTGCGAAGAGCCCAGCCCATACATCGGAACGCGGTGACCTGTAGGAGCAGCCTTGTGCTGCGAAGGGGCCAGCCCATACATCGGCACGCGGTGACCTGTAGGAGCAGCCTTGTGCTGCGAAGAGGCCAGTAAATCCACCCTCGTTCTAGCGGATGAACACCTGCGGCGTAGTGGTGGACATGTCACCACCCGGCAACTTGATGTTCTTCACCTTCTCCAGCGTATCCGGGTTGAACACTGCCAGGTCGTTGAAGGTGCCGCCCAGGTACAGCTTGTCGCCCTTCTTGTCGAAGGTGACGCAGTAGTAAGTGTGCTCAAGGTTAGCCGCCTTGATCAGCTTGCGCTGCTTGATGTCGTACTTGGCCAGGCGGTTGAGCACGCCGTAGATCTGGTTCGGGTCTTTAGGCGAGCGCAGGCCGGTGAAGTACAGCTCGGTCAGGTCGGCGAATTCCTGGGTGTGGGTCTTGCCGGTCTTGAGGTCGACGCTCAGGTAGCCATACAGTGGCTCGGCGGTGGCCGGGTCCTGCTTGTCGTCCTTGAACCTGGCAATCGTGTACAGCATGGTGAACTCGTGCCGCGGGCTCTGATGCGGCCAGAAGTACAGCACGTCCGGGGCGCTGTAGCCTTTGCGGTTCCAGTTGCGCAGCGGCAAGGCCACCGTGTACTTGCCGGTTTTCACATCCATCTTGTAGATGTCCGGCCCTGCGACAAACAGGCTGCCATCGTCGGCGGCACGCATCAGGTACACCTGGCGCGGCATCGGGAATGTGCGCACAGGCTTGGCCTGCAGGCCATCGTCGGTGCTGAACACCTCCAGCCGTGGCGGCTTGACCACGTAATGGTCGTTCAGCATCTGGGTCGGGTTGACCGTGGCGTACACTTCCTTGCCATCCGGGCTGATGGCGAACGAGTACATAGACCGGCCCACTTCACCCGCCACGCTCGACAGGTTGGCCCGAAAGGTGTTCTTGCAGGTATCCAGGTCGATGCCGTAAATGTCGCCGTAGTGATTGTTGAGCACGTAGGCGGTACGGTTGTCCGGCGCCATCATCGCAGTGCCAGGGCCGAACTTGTCGGGCATCTGGCAGCTTTTGTACACCGTGTCGGTGGCCACATCGACCACATGCAGGTTGTTCGGGTAGTTGGTCACGATCATGTATTCGTGGCCAGCCTTCAGCGCAGGCCCGGTGTCGTCAGCCTGAGCCAGCCCGGCGCAGGCCGTGGCGGCGATGGTGAGCGCGAGTTGCGCGCAGCGTCCAGCTTTCATGCGGTTTCCCCTTGTCATTCTTGTTGGGCCGGTCACTTGTCTTTCGGGAACACAGTGCCCAGGTTGCGCCAGTCATCCGCCGAGTTGGTCGCCTGGGCGTTCCAGTCCTGATAAGTGCTCATCATGTCCGGCACCTGGGCCGGCCACCAGCAAGGGTCGGAGCAGCCATACAGGTCGGCCTCCATCGGTTGGCACAGCGAGCTCACGCCACCAAAGGCATCCACTTCCCAACCCGGGTCCGTGGTGGCCGTGCAGCCGGCCACCGCACTCATGGCCATGACTTCTTCGATGCGGTCTTCGGCAGCGGCCTGCTCAAGGATGCGCGCCTTGTTGTTCAGGGGCTTCAAGTGCTTCATGTCAGTGCGCCTTCCGCGGGGTGATGTAGCGGTCGATGAAGGCCGGGTTGGCGGCCATGATGCGGCTGTAGACTTCGATGCCGAAGTCGACCCAGTCGCGCATCAGTTCGCAGTAGTGGTAAGTCGGGTGCTGCGGGTCGCCGTAGCGGGCGTAGCTTTCGTGGTAGCAGCCGCCAGAGCACAGGTTGCGAATGCGGCAGCTCTCGCAGCCGGTGTTGCTGCGGTCCAGGCGCTGCGACAGGAAGTCGTTGAGCTCCACCTGCTTCACCCCCTGATGCACGTTGCCGAAGGTCGGCAGGCTAGAACCGGTGAAACGGTGGCACAGGTTCAGTTCACCTTCATGGTCCACCGCCAGCATTTTCAGCCCGGCACCGCATGGCAGGGCCTTCTTGTGGCCCTCGTGAATGTCGGTGATCAGCTGGTGCAGGTTGGAGAAACCGATGTTGCGGTGCTCCAGCGCTGCGTCCAGGTAACGGCGGCCCAGCGCCTTCATGTTGGCGAAGACCTCAACCAGTTCTTCGCCGGTGAGGTTGAAGGCCGCCATGTCGCCGGAGGTGACCGGGGCAAAGCCGACTTCGGCAAAGCCCATTTCGTTGAACAGGTGGTTCCAGATGGTCTCGATATCGGTGATGCCGCGGGTCAAGGTTACCCGCGCCCCCACCGGGCGACTGTTGTAACGCGACAGCAGCATGTCGGCCTTGCGCCGCACCACGTCATAGGTGCCCTGCCCGCCCACGGTGATGCGGTTGCGGTCATGCACGGTCTTGGGGCCGTCGATGCTGATCGACAGGCCGAAACGGTGGGCATTGAGCCAGTCGACAATTTCTTCGGTCAGCAACGTGGCATTGGTGGTCATGATGAACTCCACCTGCTTGCCCGCCTCGGCGAAACGCCGCTCGCAGTAAGCCACCATGTGCTCGATCAGCGGCCGGTTGGACAACGGCTCGCCACCGAAGAACACCACGCTGTAGCGCTCCTCGTCGGGCGACTCCTTGAGCAGCATTTCCACCGAGGCTTCTGCGGTGGCGGTGCTCATCTTCTTGCCGGCAGAAGGCTTGTCCAGGTCTTCCTTGTAGCAATAGGTGCAGCTGAGGTTGCAACCAGTGTTGACGTTGAGCACCACGGTATTCAGCGCGGTGCGCTCGACCCGCTTGACGCCGATTTCCGGGGTCAGCGGCGAGCCGTCACTGACCAGCTCCAGCGCGATCAGCTCACGCAGGGTGTCCTGGATATCGTTGCCGGCAAACTGCTGGCCCAGGCGCTGCATCAGCTCCTCGGCCGAACAGCCTTGCTGGCGCAACGTGTCGATGATGCCCCCGGTCACCGCGTCGGCGGTGAACAGCGAACTGCTGGGGATATGGAACAGCATGCGGTCGGCATCAACCTGCACTTCATGCAGGTTGCGTTCGACCAGGTTCAGTAGTGCGCCCATGGCGACCTCCCGGTAATCGATCCGATGGAAAACCGTTGCACCCTGCCGTTACGGCAGCGGCGGGTTGTTCCAGCGCTGAACGGTGACGATCATGTGCCCTTCGCCGGTCTGGCCACCGTCGGCCAGCGTGGCGATAACCTTCAGGTTGCCCGCGTTGTTGGTCATCATCTTGCGTTCGGGGTTAGGGCCGGCACCGCCTGGCACGAACACGCCATCGGCCTGCATCTGCCCGGCGAACTTGACGTCCTCGTCCTCGACCGCACGCTCGTTGAACGGCTCGACCTTCCAGGTGGCCGGCAGGTAGCCAATGCGCAGCGGCTGGCCACTGGCATCCTTGCCCCAGGCTTCCGCCTCGAAGCGGCCCTGCACCTTCGGCACTGAAGCGCCGTTTTCGCCGATGCGGGCAATGGAGAACGCCGGCACGACTTTCACTTCCTCGACCTTGTCGTACACCGCCAGATTCACGCCTTTAAGCGCGCCCACTGCAACTTCGCGCTGCCCGGGCTTGGCGTCGGCTGCCGCGCGGGCCTTGACCCGTACCAGCGTCGGGGTCTGCTCCAGTACCTGGGTCACTTCTACCCCGGCACCCAGGTCGGGCTTGCCGTCCAGGCCGCTGCCCACCAAGGTGATCTCGCTCTCCCCACCGGCCTTGATGAATGCCGGTTGCACCGCCAGCAGGCGCGCCTTGCCTTCCTTGGCTGCCATGAAGTCCAGGCCACGCTCGTCGTGTTCGGCCTCGAACATGCGGCCTTTCATTTCGCCATCCAGCGCCGCGAATACCTGGCGCAGATTGGTGTCGCCAACCTTGACGTTGCCGCGCCATTCATAGCCGTTGTACAGGATCGCAGTGCCGCTGCCGTTGAAAGGAGTACCGTCGGCATAGGCGCCCTTGACCTCGACCTTGAAGGTGTCGCCCTCCCCGGCCGAAACGCTCATCACACCGCGCACATCGCCCTTGGCCAGCATGTGGCCGCTGAACGCCCACTGCCCCGGCAGCAAGTCGGCCTTCGGTTTTGCCTGCTGCCATTCAGCCCAGGCCGGGTTGTCCAGCGGGTAGCGCCTGGCAAGTTCCGGCACCACCTGTTGCAGGGCAATCGGCAACCAGTCGCGGTCCCGCGCCTGGGCCTGGTATTCGAGGGACGGCCACTGGCCGAGGTGGAAGTTGACCAGGTGCTCCCACTCCTTGGCGGGGCGGCGCTGCAAGGCGACGCGAGCACCAGAGTGGCAGCGGCCACAGGTTTCGCTGAGCTGGGTGTCGAAATGCTCGACCGTGTTCAGCCGGCGCTCCATGGCGTAGCGCACCCCATCGGTTTCGCTGGGCGCCAGGCCCTGCTTGTCGGCCAGGTACTTGACCAGCGTGCGACGGTCGTCGTCGCTGATCTGCAGGCCGTGCATCACCTGCATGCGAGCGATGCTCATCAGCCAGCCTTCCGGCGTTTTACGCTGGTGGCTGATGCGGCTGTAGGTATCGTTGCCTTCGGGGATATGGCACCCCATGCACTTGTTCTGCAACAGGCTCGGGCCCTGCTCGGCCGCCATGGCCTGGGTGCTCAGCAGCGCGGCGGCGACCAGCGCCAGTTTGCCCGCATGCCGCCGGAGTCGAGTCGTCTTCAAGGTCAGACCTCCACGGTTGTTGTTCTTATCGTTTTTCGCACGCTTTGGTACAGCAGGTGTGCATGTGGCAGATGTGATACAGGAACTGTGCCAGTTGCAGTAAAAGCTTGGCCTTTCAACCTCTTAGGCAGTTTGCTGGGGTTGGCCAGCAGCAAGGATGGCCAATTGCAGCGTGCCATTTCGCGACAGGGTGTTTCATCCTGAGACAGGGGCCTGCCATGCAGGCCTTCGCGGGCATGCCCGCTCCCACAGGTTAACCATTACCTTGAAGACCTGCGCTGTACCTGTGGGCGCTGGCTTGCCGGCGATTGGCCCTTGAAGCCACTGTTTCACCACGGTCTCACACCGTCTCAATGTGCAACAGCGCACGCCTGCAATCCGAACCTTGCATCACGGCAAAACCCAGTCAACTCAATGCCTTGCTGGCATCTGCCCACCTTGGCACGCCCATTGCGCCTGTGCCCTTTACACCCAATGACAAGAGGCACAGCCCCATGCTTTGTGAACTGCCCATCCTGCCCGCCACCCGCGCCTTTCTCGAACGCAAGCTGAAGATGCGCATCGGCGCCGACTGGCAGGACGCCGCCAGCGGTCGCACCCTGTCGTTCCGCAACCCGGCCACTGGTGAAGTGCTGGGCGAAGTGCCCGCCGCCGACGCCGAGGATGTCGACCGCGCCGTGCGCGCAGCACGCCAAGCCTTCGACGACTCGCCGTGGAGCCGCCTGCGCCCGCGGGAACGCCAAAACCTGCTGTGGCGCCTGGCCGACCTGATGGAGCGCGACGCTCGCCAGCTGGCCGAGCTGGAATGCCTGAACAACGGCAAGAGCGCCGCCGTGGCCCAGGTGATGGACGTGCAGCTGGCCATCGACTTCCTGCGCTACATGGCGGGCTGGGCCACCAAGATCGAGGGTAGCACCGTAGAAGCCTCCATGCCGTTGATGCCCAACGACCAGTTCCACGGCTTTGTGCGCCGTGAGGCCATCGGCGTAGTCGGCGCCATCGTCGCCTGGAACTTCCCGCTGCTGTTGGCCTGCTGGAAGCTCGGCCCGGCCCTGGCTACCGGCTGCACCATCGTGCTCAAGCCCGCCGATGAAACCCCACTGAGCGTGCTGAAGCTGGCTGAACTGGTAGACGAAGCTGGCTACCCGGCAGGCGTGTTCAACGTGGTGACCGGCACCGGCCTGAATGCCGGCGCCGCGCTCAGCCGCCACCCCGGCGTCGACAAGCTGACCTTCACCGGTTCCACCGAAGTGGGCAAGCTGATCGGCAAGGCGGCCATGGACAACATGACCCGCGTCACCCTGGAGCTGGGCGGCAAGTCGCCGACCATCGTCATGCCCGACGCCAACCTGCAGGAAGCTGCTGCCGGCGCCGCCACGGCGATCTTCTTCAACCAGGGCCAGGTGTGCTGCGCTGGCTCGCGGCTGTACGTGCACCGCAAGCACTTCGACAATGTGGTGGCCGACATCGCCGGCATCGCCAACGGCATGAAGCTGGGTAACGGGCTGGACCCGGCCGTGCAGATGGGCCCGTTGATCTCGGCCAAGCAGCAGGACCGCGTCACCGGCTATATCGAGCTTGGCCGCGAACTGGGTGCGACCATCGCCTGCGGCGGCGAAGGCTTTGGCCCGGGTTACTTCGTCAAGCCGACGGTGATCGTCGATGTCGACCAGCGCCACCGCCTGGTGCAGGAAGAAATCTTCGGGCCGGTGCTGGTGGCGATGCCGTTCGATGACCTGGACGAAGTAATCGGCATGGCCAATGACAACCCCTATGGCCTGGGCGCCAGCATCTGGTCCAACGACCTGGCGGCGGTGCATAGGATGATCCCGCGCATCAAGTCCGGCTCGGTGTGGGTCAACTGCCACAGCGCGCTGGACCCGGCGCTGCCGTTTGGTGGCTACAAGATGTCTGGCGTGGGTCGTGAGATGGGCGCAGCGGCCATCGAGCACTACACCGAGCTCAAGTCGGTGCTGATCAAGCTCTGATCCTCTGCCTGTACCGGCCTCTTCGCCGCACACAAGCGCAAGCGGTCCCTGTAGGAGCAGCCTTGTGCTGCGAAGAGGCCGGCCCAGGCAACCCAAAAACAACAATAAAAAACCATGGAGCCCCCCATGAAGCACACACTCGCCTGCACATTGGCCCTGCTGCTCGCCGCGCCCGCCAGCCAAGCCTACGAGCTGTACAACCAGAACGGCACCACCCTCAACGCCGACCTCGAAGCCCTGTTCGGCACGTTCCATAGCGACGAAAGCTTCAACCAGGCCGGCAACCGCCAACCCGGCAGCACCGCCTGGCAGGAAGGCTACGTAAAATACGGCCTCAGCGGCAGCCAGACCCTGGCCGATAGCGGGGCCGTGTACGGCGCCTTCAACCTGCTCAGTTCCGCCACCTGGGGCGACGGCGATGCTGCCGGCCTGACCCTGGGCGATGAGCGCCGTACCGCCATCGAAGATTTGTACCTGGGCTGGCGCTCGGCCAACCTGTTCCCGGCGCTAGGCGAAGACGGCGTGGACATTTCTGGCGGCCGCCAGGTGGTGACGCTGGGTGACGGCTTCCTGATCCAGGGCGACCCGGTGAACCTGGGCAAGGTCGACCTGGGCGCCAACTTCGACCGTGGCGGTGCCTACTACCTGGCTGCCCGCAAGGCCTTCGACCGCACCGCCGTGCTGCGCCTGGGCGGCAAACAGGGCTGGCGCGGCGACCTGATGTGGCTGAAGTCCGACAACCACTACCAGGCCGACACCTCGATGGCGGTGGCCAACCTGGAGCACGTCGCCGACGCCGGTACCCTTGGCCTCAGCTGGATCCGCGGCCTGGACGTGGACCAGCGCTACGCGCAGATCATGGGCCTGGAGCACCGCGATGGCATGAACACCGCCAGCCTGCGCGGGCGCGGCAACCTGGGCGTGAAAGACTTGGAACTGGCCGCCGAGTACGTAACCCAGGACAAGACCGGCGGGCGCGAGAATGCCTGGTACCTGGAGGGCAACTGGACCTTCTCCGAACTGCCCTGGTCACCCACCGCCACCTACCGCTACAGCCGCTTCTCCGAAGGTTTCGACCCACTGTTCTACGGCCTGAGCCGAGGCTATGGCACCTGGTTCCAAGGTGAAGTGGCAGCCAACTATGCCGGGCCGTTCAACAAGAACAGCCAGGTGCACCACATGGCGCTCAAAGGCAAGCCAAGGGACAACCTGACCGTCGGCGCGCTGTACTTCGACTTCGATACGCTGGACACCGACCAGGGCAACCTCGGCGGGCGGGAGCTGGACCTGTATGTGGAGTGGATGGTCAACGACCACTTGCTGATCAGCCCGTTGGTGGGGTTCTACCAGCCTGAGCGCAGTGCGGCCAATGGCGGTACGCAGCTGGGTGGGACGGACACCGGGACCTATATGCAACTGGTGGTCGGGACCTTCTTCTGATTCAAGATTCTGGGGCTGCTTTGCAGCCCCGGCAACCTCAAGCCAAGCCCTGCTCCATCAGCCACCGCCGCACCATCCTCTGCTGTTCACCCGCAAGCCCCGACAACACCGCCTCAACAGGCCGGCCACTACGTATTTCCCGCAGTACAGGCGCCAACGCCACGCCCTGCAAATGCCACACCCCCAACGGCTGATCCGGCGTTACCACGACCTCGGCCGCATCCACCAGCCCATCACGCAGCACCGGCCGCCGCTCAACCCGTACTGCTTGCCAATCAGCCGCCTGATGCAGTGGCTGCGTATCCGGCCAGCCCTGGCGCCTGGCCCAGAACGGCTGCCCTGCCCGCCCCTGCTCCTGCCCGTAGAAATCCCGCCCGATACGGGCAAAGCGCAAGAACAGCTGCTCAATCCGCTGCTGGTGGAACTGCCGCGCCAACTCGGCCCGTTCAGGCCTGCGCAGCAATGTATTTATCACCACCGGTGCCTGTAACGCCGAAGATAGCGACTGGAAGATACCGTTGCCCGACAGCGGATCAACGGCCATCGCGGCATCACCCACCCGTATCCAGTCCTGCCCGACACATTCGCCCGCCACAATCGCCGTACTGCTGCGGGCATGCACCTGTGCTGGCACCCGCGCCCTCTCATCGAACAGCTCGGCTACCAGTGCACTCTGACATCGGCGGTCTGCGCAGTAGGCCCCCAGCTCGGACTTACCCGGCAACCCGGCGGCGTCCAGCGTGACTTGCCAATAACAGCGGCCATCCTCCAGCCGCGCCATCCACGCCCAGCCATCCTCCAGGCTTTCCACTGCCGACGCAGGCGCCGTGGGGCTACCCTGCCAGGCATTGAGCAGGCTGACGGTTTCCGGCCCGCGCAGGCGGTCCGCGGCCAGCGGTGCCTGACGGCCTCGGGCCTCAACGAGAAAATCAGCGATCAGTACCTGCCCATCGTCCAGACGAACACGATGACCGCCCTCGTGCACGACCTCGCGCACCCGCCCCTCGACCACACTCACACCCGCACGCTGAAGGTCGTCGCGCAGCGCCCGGTCAAACCGTTGCCTATCCAGCAGAAATTCCTGGTTCATGTGCAGGTGCTGGCCATTCCAGTGCACCTGCCGGGTAGCCGGCATGGCCGCGTGGCCCAAGGCCCCGCCAAGCCCTGCATGCCGCAAGCCCTCCAGTACCCGCTGCGAAACCCCTTCCACTGCCGCGAAACGGCGCCATTGCGACACCACCTTCACGGTGTAGCCAAGCCGCCGCAAGCCGATGGCCGTGGCAGCACCTGCAGGGCCGGCGCCCAGTACCACAATGCGCGGTTCAGGCATGGCTGGCATCTCGTCGCTCAGGGCCGGTAAACGCTGCATTGCGGCGCAACCAGTCATAAACCTGCTGGCGGTCCATCCCCGGCTCCTCGCGCATCAGCGCCGCGATCCTGCCACTCAAGGCTGCGCAACCCAAACTCGCGCCCGCCCTGCCGCCTGCCCCGACATAACCGCCAAAGTCTGCCTGCCGGGTGCCCAGCCAGGACCACTGGCCGGGCGCGCAACGGGCATCACCGGTAATCCGGAATACGCCGGGGTAGCTGGCGGGGTACACCGGCTCACCCTGCGCCGGGCTGGATGCACACAACAGCACGCCAGCCGCCAGCGCTTCGGTACAGGCCTGGTGCAGCACAGGCCGGTCCTGCTGCAACCCCAGGCTGAGGTTGACCAGCGTGGCCCCTGCCTCCAACAGCCACAACAGCCCGGCCGCCACCTGCAAGGCGCTGGTGCTGGCCTGGGCACCAAACACCTGGGCCACCAGCAACGGTACCGGGCCGGCCTCGCGTTGCAAGCCGGCAAGCACCGCACTGCCATGTCCAAGCTGGTCCGGCCGTATTTCTCCTTCACGCAACTGGCCGTCTTCCAGCCAGAAACGCCGGGCGCCCAGCAAACCGCTGGCCTGCTGCGGCGAACAGCCACTGTCGACAATGCCAACGCGCACATCAGTGCCCATGCTTGATCACCTCCTGCGGCAGCACCTGCAACTGACCGTCATGCAGCTGCAAGTGCAGGTCGGCGTCGGCCAGGGTCGAAGCCCGGTGGCTGATCAGGATGCGCGTGCGGCCGGCGAACAACTGGTCGATGGCCGCGATCACTTCGCGTTCAGTGGCTTCGTCCACCGCCGAGGTGGCCTCGTCCAGCACCAGAATCGCCGGGGCTTGCAGTACCGCACGGGCGATGGCAATGCGTTGCTTCTGGCCGCCGGACAACTGCTGGCCACGCTCGCCCAACAGGCTGTCCAGACCCAACGGCAGGCTGTCGACCAGGCTGTCCAGCCGCGCCAGGCGCACCACTCGCTCCAGCTCCGCGCGGCTGGCTTCCGGCACGCCGTAGGCAAGGTTTTGCGCAAGGGTGCCACGGAATAGCACGATGTCCTGGCTGACAACGGCTATGCGACGGCGCAGCGCGGCCAGGTCCAGTTCGCGCAGGTCGGTGCCATCCAGCAGGATGCGCCCGGCGTCCGGGTCATAGAAACGTTGCAGCAGGTCGATGAGGGTCGACTTGCCCACCCCCGAGGCACCGCTGATGGCCACCTTCAGGCCACCCGGCACGCACACCTGCACGTTGTCCAGCACGGCGCCCTGCCGCCCTTCATGGGCGAAGCTCAGCGCCTCAAGGCGCAATTCGCCCGGCCCGTCGGGCATTGGCAGCGGGTTGGCTGCCGGGCGCACGGCCACGGCCTCGCGCTTGAGCTCCATCACCCGCCCCAGGCTCACCGCCATGCGTTGTACCGCCACGTACAGGCCCAGCAGGCTCTGCACCGGGCCTACTGCCATGCCCATGTAGGTGGAAAAGGCGATCAGCGCGCCCAACTGCCAGGTCCCCTGGATAACCCACCAACCGCCGACCAGGAACGCGCAAGCGCGGCACCAGGAGGTGAGCGTGCCGGGGATGGCCTGGGTGAAGAATTCGGTCACCTGCACCTTTAACAGCTGACGCATGTAGCCTTGCCCAAGCTGGTCCAGCCGCCCTGCCTCGCGGCCTTGCTGGCCGGCTGCCTGAATGAACTTCATCGCCGGCAAGGTCTCGACCAGGAACGAAGACACATCCGCCGAACGCTCGCGCAGGCTGCGCACCTCTCGCTCCACCTTGCGCCGCATCCAGCGCAGCCACAGCACCTCGATCGGCACAAGCAACGCCAGCAACAGCGACAGCTGCCATGACAGCATCAGCATCAACGCCACCGCGCCCACCAGGCCAATGACGGCAGATACAGCCGAGAACAACGAATCCACGGCAAACCGCTGGATCTCCGCCACATCGCCATCCAGCCGCGAAAGAATGTCGCCCATGCGCCGCCGCCCATAGAATGTCGGCGACAACTGCTGCAGGTGACGGTACAGGTCATCACGCAGGGCAAACAGGATGCGCCCCGACAACCGCGTATGCAGGTAGCGGTTGACCCCGGCCAGCACCGTGCCCAACAGGCCCGCGCCGATCATGATCGCCGCCATGTGCCAGAGGGTCTGGTAGTCCTTGGCCAACAGCCCCTCGTCAATCAGTGTCTTGACCAGCCAGGGCTGTGCCAGCGCCAGCAGCGAGGCGCCCAGTGACAAGCCGAGCAACAGGCCGATGGCACGCCGATGCGGGCGTACGAAACCATACAGCCAGGCCAACGCCTGGCGCATGAGCGCAGGGTCGCTGGAGTCCACCAGCCTTGCGAACAATGGGCCCATGGTTAGCCGCGCAACTGTTTGAGCTTGCGGTACAGCGTCGCCCGGCTGATCCCCAGTGCCTCGGCCGCGGCGGAAACGTTGCCCTGGTGGCGCGCCAAGGCGCCGCGAATCAACTCCAGTTCGTTGTCCTTGAGGCTGCCGGAGGGCGCCGTGCCGCTGGCCAGTTCGTCCAGCAGGCAATCGGTGAGGTGGTCCAGGGTCAGCACCTGCTCGCCGTCCTCGCGCATGGCCAGCGCCGTGCGCACTACCATTTCCAGCTGGCGAATGTTACCCGGCCAGTCGAAGCCTTCGAGCAATGTGGCCAGTGCCGGGTCCAGGGTTACGCCACGGGCATCGGCCTTGTCCAGCAGGCCCTGGATGATCTGCGCCAGGTCATCACGCTCGCGCAGCGCCGGCAAGCGCAGTGATACGCCATTGACCCGGTAGTACAGGTCTTCGCGGAAATGCTGTTCCTGCACCAGGCGTTTGAGGTCACGGTGGGTGGCGCAGATCAGCGCAACGTCGATATCCTGCTCGTCCCCCGCCCCCAGCGGCGCCACTCGCCGCTCCTGCAATACCCGCAACAGGCGCGCTTGCAGGGCCAGCGGCATGTCGCCGATTTCGTCGAGGAACAGCGTGCCACCATGGGCCTGCATCAACCGCCCGACCATGCCGCCCCGGCGCGACCCTGTGAACGCGCCCTCGCGGTAGCCGAACAACTCGGATTCGATCAGCCCTTCGGGGATGGCCGCGCAGTTGACTGCCACAAAGGGTTTGTCGGCACGCGGGCTGGCCTGATGCAAAGCACGCGCGACGACCTCCTTGCCCGTACCGGTTTCGCCCAGCAAAAGCACCGGCAGGCCATTGCCCAGCCCCTGACGGGCCATGCGTAGATTACGCGCCAGCCGTGGGTCACCGCCGGCCAGGGCGTCGAGTGCGGGCGAATGCTTGCCCAGCGCCGGTTTGCTGACCGGTGTGCTGCCGTTGACCCGGCCATGGCGTGGCAGTTGCAAGGCGCGGAAGTAGAACTCTCCCTTGGCCGTTTGCACGCTGCTTACCCCACCCTGCCACAGGCGCGCAATGAAGGCTGGCGAGCGTTCGCCCAACAGGTCGCTGCTGTGCCGGCCGATCAGTTCATGGCGCGGCACCTGCAATAGCTGGCAGGCGCTGTCGTTGGCCGCCAGCACCTCACCGTCCAGGCTCAACGCCAACAGGCCATGCCAGGCACTGTTGAGGTATTGCGGGCGGCTGTGGAACGCCAGCACCAGTTGCTCTGGGTGGCACAAACCAAACATGCGGCTCTCGATGTTGCCGGCAGCCAGCATCAGTGTCGACAGGCTGTCCTGCGGTTGCGCCATCACCCCTTCGCGAGTGATGTCGAGCACGCCGATCACCTCCCCACGCGGGTCACGCAGGGGCACGGAAGTGCAGGAGAACGGGCTGAGGCGGTCAAGGTAATGTTCGCCGCAGTTGATCAGCGTAGGCCGGCCTTCCACTACGGCGGTGCCGATGGCATTGGTGCCGCGCAGCGACTCGCTCCAGCAACTGCCCGGGTGCAGGTCGCGCAGGCCCTCGCGCTGCAACACATGCTTCTGCCCTTCGATGGCCAGCACGTTGGCCTGGGCGTCGCCGAGGATGACGATACCGGCCTTGCCCTGGCGTGCTACCAGGTAGTCCAGTTCCGGGGTGACGGCGTCGACCAACAGTCGGTTGCGCTCCAGCAGCATGCGCAGGTCGTGGCCCTGCTCCAGCCCCAGGCCGACCTGTTCGCCCTGCAGGCAATCCAGGCCATGGCCCAGGCTGCGGCGCCAGGACGCGTCGATCTCGTCGCGCAGCATGCCCAGCGGCAGCTCGCCTTCGCTGGCCAGCTTCAGGCGGGCCTGGCGGGATTCGTGCAGCGGGTCGTGGGCGTTTGTTATTAGTTGTCGCGCCATTTTCTACTCCGGCTGTGCCCCGCAATATGGTGGGGTACGGGCTTGGGAATTTTCCGCAGTGTGCGGTAGAAAAGGCTGGCCGTCATCTGGTAGTGGATGGATTGGGGTGTAGCTGGCCAGGTTACTTGACGCTGGCGCAATCCCTGTGGGAGCTGGCTTGCCGGCGATCACCGGCGTTGCCGGTGCGATCCACCGCGTCGCCTGCTTCGCGGGCTTGCCCGCTCCCACAGGGTTCGCAGCAAGCCTGAGGACTGCGGTGTACCTGTGGGAGCGGGCGAGCCCGCGAAGAGGCCCTGGAGGTCAATCAGGGATATCGCTCCTTGATTCACTGGAGCCGCCACAAATCGCTGGCCAGCAGACGCATGCATTTAGAGGCAACCAAGAATGGGATGCGTAGCGCCCCCAGCAATGAGGGATATGCAATTTTTAAAATGGCGCTTCTTTAGACCGAGGAAGCACTATCCGACCTGACCTCACTTGTCGGACGGCTATCAAATAATATGCCTTCGTCCGGAAGACTATCTCCATTTGGTTACGTTGAGTGGGCATGTCAAGGAACTGAGAAAAATCATAATCTCTACCCAGCTTAAGACGTGCCATGCTTTTTGTGTATACCGAGAAAATCATAGTTTCTTTATTGTCATACCGTTGAATGCTGCCAGCAATCTTGGTGGGCACTTCAATTTCTGGTGCTGCGTAGAAGCCCGGACCCAAAAACTCACGACCAGGAGTGCCTTGAAATATTGGATCAAGGTTAGCCTGCAGACTTTTCAGATTTTCAGACGCACTCGCGTGCAAACCAACCATGTCCCACTCTTTTACAATTTCATCATCCGAAGGCCTGTCAAGAAGTGCCGGCATCGACGCCCGCCTTACCCTTGACCGGCCGGCCTTGTATAAAAACCCCGTAACAATTCTGAAATACCTCGCTTTTCTGAAATTCCTTGGAAATATAGGCCACATTTGATGCCCGCTCGGATCTTGCCGATTCACTGGATCTCCTGCACAGTAACAATATGCATTTATCCCACCTCTTCCGAACGGACTTAGATTGTCAGGAGAACTGAAGCGCATTAAAGTCGGATAAAAATTCCGATAACCATTCCCCAGCAAGTAACCTTCAGTCACCTGCTCTTGCCGCTCACCATTGAAGCCCAATACGCGTGACACGCCCACCTCACGATCACAGTAGCCATAGGGTGAATACGTCACCTCCTGGCTCTCAGGGGCTAATCGAGGTGTACCAGAGAAAGGCTGCCGAGATTGGCATTCACGTGCATTCATACCATCTAGATTGTCGCCCGCCATTAGCCTGTACCGAAAGCCATCTTTAGCGTAACAGTCGCATATGAAATTTGAAGTGCGCTACTGGCAGAAGCATCAGTTTTCATTCCAGTAAATTCATGCTAACCCGTCGCCACCTTCCGCCCGCACGAACGGCAAACAACAATGTACGCAGGTTGCGTAGACCGCGAATGAATGATTGCGTCGCCTGCACCGGCCTCTTCGCGGGTAAACCCGCTCCTACGAGGGACCGCGTCAAGCCTGAGGCCAGCGCTTGTGGGAGCGGGCTTACCCGCTTAGAGGCCCTCCAGACCAATCACGGCTGCTGATTCTGGCTCAGGTACTTGTCCACCGTAGCCTTGCCCTCCTCCGCATCCCCCGCCACCTGCCACAGCCGCCGTTCAATCCCCTGCGCCAGCAAGTGCCCCACCGCCGACTCAATCGCCGACAGCACGCACAGCTGTGCCGGTTCATTGGTGGTGTAGCCCACCTCGGCTTCCAGCAGCTTCTTGAACTCGATGAACTTGAACACCCCGGCACTGCGGCCGACCGAATAGATAGTCTTGCTGGTCATCACATTGGCCAGCACCTGCCCGGTGCGCACATCCACCGCACGCAGGTTCACGGTCACCTGATCCACCCGGTACTCGCGGGAGATGTCTATCCCCAGGTAGCGGGCCCCCTCGCCGCCACTGCGCACGTTGGTGTCATAAGCGATGATGCCGCCCTCCAGCATCAGGTTGGCGGCCTGCAGCGGTGGCAGTTCGCCCATGATGTTTTCGGCTACATCCGGCTTTTTCTGCGAAGCACGGATGATCTTGCGCTCGGTCAGCAGGTTCTGCAGGCCTTCACGCTCCAGCACCACGAACCAGCCGCTGGCACTGAGGGCGTCCATCAGCATGCTGGCCGCGCCCTGAGTGACGCTGGTGGAGAACGAGCTGGCCGGGGTGGGCTTGTACTGCCCGGTCTGGTCGCGGAAGCCGTACACCACGGCCATCAGCCGGCCTTTGGGCCGTGGCATGTTGATCAGGTCGTAGTAGGTCGAGGCCCGAGGGGTCAGGGTCGGGGTTTCCGAGTCCTGTTCGGCCGACATGGGTTCGCGCAGGCTGCAACCACTTTGCAGGCCCAGGGCGGTGAGGATCAGCAGCGTGCTCAGCAGACGTTTCATGGTGTTCTCTCCCCAACATAAAAGCCTTTCCCTCTCAGGGGTTCAGGCCGCTGACCTCAATGATCGAAATTTCTCCTGTGGCACGATCAGTGACCTTGATGCTCAAGGCCCCGGAATCGTCGATGACGTCGATGAGAAACGCATCGGTCGCCATGCTGCCGGTGCTGCCGTTGCTGATGTTGTCCAGCAACTGCGACAACATCCGCGACTCCAGCTGGTTGCTGAAGCGCTCCAGGGCCGTGGTGCCGGTAAAGGCCGAGGCACGGTCCTTGAGGTCCGGGTCGTCGTAATCGTTTTGCGCCTGGGCGTTGTTCAGCAGCCAGGTGCCGTTCAACGGGTTGCCGCCAAAGGCCGGGTTGACCGGGGTGTACACCAGCTCGGTGGCCTGGGCAGCGCAAGCGCTGGCCAGCAGGCAGGCGGCAATGCAACGTGGAATGCGGTGGTTCATAGCTCGTCCCTCTCCAAGTCGGTGGTGTCCTGTAGCAGGCGTTGCAGCTTGCGTTGAATGATTTGCTGCTTGACCAGGTCGGCGGCTGCCACGGCCTCGTCTTTGAGCTCGGTGGTGTTTGGTGGCAGGAAGCGGCGGTACATCACCTCACGCTCGAACTCCACGGTGACCAGGCTGCCCCAGCGGGCATCCGGGCGTTCGCGTACCACCAGGTTGAAGTCCAGGCGGCTGGTGGCGCGCAGGCGGTCGGCGAAGTAGTAGTAAAAGTCGTGGCCGATGTGCGAAATGGTGTTGTCGACGATGAAGCCCTGCATCTCGTCTTCGTCCCCTGCCTTGGCCGAAGTGGCCAAGGCCAGCAGCAGGCCCAGGCACAGCGCAGCCAAGGTATTCATGGCGTGTCTCCCGGGCCGCTGTGGGTCTGCACGCCGCCGGCGCTTTCACTGAAGGCCTGCTCGGCGACGAACTGCCAGTCGCTGTAGTGTTCCAGCCCTTCGAAACCGCTCCATTCGACGCTGAAGCCACTGCGCTTGAACGGGGTGGCGTCCGAGCGGCTGTACACGCCGGTGATGCGGCCGTCGATTGCACGCAGCAGGCCCCACTCGTCGCTGTTGGTGATGGGGTCGGGGTACAGCCGACGAATGTGCCGCTGGGCCTGCGGGAAGCGGTTGTCCTGCAGCAGGTCGGCCAGCGCCTGCGGGTATTGGGCCAGGCCCGGCGAGGCACGGTAGAAGCTGCGCAAGGCTTGGGCGTACTGGCTGCCCACCCACAGCAACTGGCGCTCGCGATCACGCTGGGCGGCGCTGGCCCAGATCGTGCCAGTGGCGGCCAGGGCCACACTGCTGACCGCAATCAGCAGCAGCACGCCCAGGTAAGTGAAGCCACGCTCGGCCTTACCACTCAGCGAAGAGGCTGCCATCACGCGCCCTCCCTGTGGCACCGCTTTTGATATCGGCCACGCCGCCGGCCACGCCCTCGGGCGGTGGCACCAGCTGCCAGGCATCGCTGCGCTCGGTGATCGGGTCGACCGGGGTGTTGCGCAGGTAACGTTGCTCAACCAACTGCTCCAGCGAGTCCGGGTAGTGACCGGTGTCGCCGTAGTAGTGGTCCAGCGACTCGCGCAGCACCGCCAGGCTTTGGCGCAGGGTGGCTTCGCGGGAGCTTTCCAGGCTGTTGAAGTAGCGCGGCATGGCGATGGTCATCAGCGTGGCGATGATCGCCATGACCACCAGCAGTTCGATCAGGGTGAAGCCTTTGCTGCGTTTCATGGCTGTCACCATTGCCCGTAAGGGATGTTGTTGAGGCCTTTGCCGCGTGCCCTGGAATACACGTCAAACACGTCTTCGCCTTCACGCGGGCTGTCGGGGCTGCTGTCGTAGGCCCGCAGGCCCCAGCCGCCTTGGTCTTCATCCTTGGCCGCCACCAGCGGGTCATGCGGGATGCGCCGCAGGAAGTAGAACTTGGCCCCCTTGGCGCTGCGCACATCGCGCACACCGTCCACCAGCACCTGCAGGTTTGGCGGATAGCCGCTGGCGTCCAGGCGCTTCTCGATGTAGCCAGCGTCGAAGGCCCGCTTGTAGGCGTCGATGGCATCTCGAATCTGGTACAGCGCCTCGCGCAGTTGCTGTTCCTTGCCGCGGCGCACCACGGTTTCGGTCAGTGGCGCGGCCATGCTGGCCAGCAGCCCGAGCAGTGCCAGGGTCAGCACCACTTCGATCAGGCTGAAGCCCTGCATGCGGCGCCGGGCTTTCATGGCCGTGGGCTCCCGTTGGCCGGGGCCACTGCCATCTGGCTGTCCACGACCGGTGCATCGGTAGCCGGCGCGTTGCCGGGCACGTCCATTGGCGGTAGCGGGGCCATCTGACGTACCTGCATGGCCGACTCGGTGCCGGTGGAGAACTCCATGTCCGACGGGCTCTGGTACGGCAGGTTGCGCACGATGCGCGGGGTAATCGCCAGCACCAGCTCGGACTTGCTCATGTCGTCCTTGTTGCTGCCGAACAGCCGGCCCAGGCCGGGGATGTCACCCAGCCCCGGGATCTTGTTGCCGCTGGCGTTGTGGTCGTTGCGCACCAGGCCGGCCAGTACCTGGGTTTCGCCATCGTGCAGGCGCAGGGTGGTCTGGGCATTGCGGGTGTCGACCTGGACCGGGATGGTGCCCTGGCGGGTAGCCTCCAGCGGGGTGGCGTTACTGACTTCCAGGGCCACCTTGATCGCCACTTCGTTGTTCAGGTGCACGGTGGGTTGCACTTCAAGCTTGAGACCCACGTCCAGGTAGGTGACGCTTTCAGTGATTACCGGGCCCTGGGTGGACGGCACCGAAGTGGCGCTGATGATCGGCACTCGCTGGCCGATGTGAATACGTGCCTGCTCGCGGTTGCTGACGCGGATTACCGGGCTGGCCAAGGTGTTGATGTCTTTGTCCGAGGCATTGATCTTGGCCTGCGGTGCCGGCCCGATGCTGATGCGGCTGGAGTCGATGCCCCTCAGCTGGTCGAGCACGCTGACCGGTTTGCCGTCGGAAGTCAGCACGCCGAACGTGTTGGGCCATTGCAGGCCAAGGTCGAGGATGCGCGAGGTGGCCACTTCCATCACCTCCACTTCCAGCACCACTTCGGGGTTGGACTGGTCCTGCGACTGCAGCAGCTTTTCGGCCATGCGCACGGCATCGGGGGTGTCGCGCATGGTCAGGGTGTTGAGGCGCTCGTCGACGAACACGTCGCGGGTCTTGAGCATGGTCTTGACCATGTTCAGCGCGGTGTTGGCGTCGATGCTGGTCAGGTAGAAGGTGCGCATGACCAGTTCCTGGTAGTCCTTGGTCTTCTGCGGCGAGTCGGGGTACACCATCAGGGTGTTGTCGTTGACGATCTTCTGGCGCAGCTGGTTCTGCTCCAGCAGCAGCGCCACGGCGTCTTCGATGCGCACTTCACGCACGAAGATGGTGGCCTTCATGTCCGGGCGAAGGTCTTTGTCGAAGATGAAATTGATACCGGCGACCTGGGACAGCACTTCGAAAATGGTCTTCAGGTTGGCATCACGAAACTCCAGGGTGACCGGCCGGTCCAGCTTGCTGCGCAGCTGCGGGAAGGGTTGCGCGGTGCGCGCCTGGACATTCTCGATGTCGCTGCGCAGGGCCATGCCCTTCTGGTTTTGCGGGTCCAGGCGCAGCACTTCGCGCATGTAACGCTCGGCGCCGAACAGGTCGCCCTGGCGCAACGCTGCCTGGCCCAGGGCCACGCGCTCGTCGAGGGTACGGATCAGCTCCAGCTGGCGCGTACCTTCCTGGGCGCGGCGGTTGTTGGGCTCCAGGGTCAGCACCCGGCCATACCCCATGCGGGCGTTGGCAAAGTCATGGCGGATGCGGTCGGCATCGGCCTGGGTGATCAGCGCCTCGACTGCGGCCTGACGGCTGTGGGCCAGGGCGATGTTCAGCTCGGTATCACGCGGGTCGTCGCGCAGGGCTTCTTCCAGCCGGGCGATACCGGCTTCGTACTGGCCCTCCTTCATCAACTGGTCGCTGTCCTTGCGTACCGCGCTGGAGCCGCAGCCGGCAATGGCCACGCACAACGCCAACAGCAGGAACGGAGCAGGCTTGCACAGCTTTGACGACTTCATGGTGCGCTCCCGACAGACAAGGTCTGCGACTGGTGCAAAGGCAGGTAGACCAGGCTCAGCTCGCTGGCCGATACCCGATCGAGGCGATACGTGTCTTCGATGACGTCGCCCTGGCGCACGACGTAGAGTTTTTCGCCGCTCTGCAGGAAGATCTGCAGGTCGTTGTCGTTGCCCATGCGGCCGATGAACTGGAACGGCAGCTCCGGGGCGGTCGGCGCTGCGGCCACGATGGGCGCGACAGCCACGGGTTGTTCGGTGACGGTGGCCAGGGCTTGGGGTTTGGTCCATTGCTGGGTTGGGAACAGATCACGGGAGGCCTGTTCCGGCCCTTTCGCGGCGGTTCGGCGCCCCGACTCGCCCGCTCCCATCGGATTTGTGAGTGCCGCAGAACCTGTGGGAGCGGGCGAGCCCGCGAAGGCCGCAACGCTATCTGCCTGGTCAAACCAGTGCCCTGGTGCCCAGGCGAGGACTGCGCTCACGCCGAGGAAGCTGGCCCAGATGACTGCACGTTGTGTGTTCATCATGACCTCGACAGGTAAAGGGTCATGCGCAGGCGGGCATTCAGCTCGCTGTCGCCGATGCGTTTGCGTTGCAGCTCGAGGTCTTCCAGCACCAAGGTCGGCAGCTGCTTGAGCAGGCCTTTGATAAAGGCGCGAATCTGCGGGTAGCTGCCGCGCACCGGCAGCACGATCTGGTAGCGAGCCAGCTGGGTCTTGGGATCGACGCCCAAGGCGTACTCACCGCGCGCCAGGCTGATGTGCTCGGCACTGGCCAGATGGTACAGGCGCTCGATCAGCTCGCTGGCCTGGGGCTGCCCCGGCAGTTGCTGGCGCAGGCTGTCGAGGGCCTGCTGCTCGGGCTTGACGGCGATCTTCACCTCGCCACGCTTGACCCGCCCGACCTGAACGCTGGCGTCCGCTTCGGTGGCGCGCAGTTCACGCACGCTCTGCCACTGCGGCAGCACCCCGGCGCACACCACGCCCAGCGCCAGCACGCCCACGGCGATGGCGGCCAGGCCAACCGGGCCGACGCGGCGCAGGCGTTCCTGGAGGATGAGGCTGTTCAGCGATTCAAGGGCGCGCATGGCCAGTCTCCCAGGTGGCGGTGAGAGTGAAGCGCACCGGGTGCTCGGGCTGCGCGGCCAACACCTCATGGTTGAGCAGCGATACATCGCTGAGCTCATCGCTGGCTTCCAGGCGCTGGTGGTACTGCAGCATCGCTTCCAGGTTGCGTGCTTCCGCGGCGATACGGACCTGGCCTTTGCGCGCGTCCGGGGTCAGGCCGAGCAGCGCCACATCGTCCTGCGGCAAGGCTTCTAGCATGGCGAACAGCTGCTGCCAGGGGCGTTGCAGTTGTTGCGACACGCTGCGCATCTGGGCCAGTCGCTCGGCCTGCTCACGGCTGGCAGCAGTACTTTGCGGGGCCACGGTGGCCGGGCGGCGGCCCAGTTGCAGCTCCAGGCTGTGCACGCTGGCCCCAAGGTCTACCTGCTCGGTCTGCAAATGCTGTTGCAGCAGCACCAGGCCGGCGACCATGGCGCAGCCCAGGGCCAGCAGCGACCAGGCCAGTGGGCCGCTGCGCCGGGGTTGGAATTCCAGTTCGAGGCGGCGCATGTCAAGCCACCGCCCGCCACATGGCGCACAGCGGGTCGGCTTCGCTGGCCGGCTGGCACAGCTGCACCGCCGCCAGTTGCGGCACGTCGCCCCGGCCCGGGGCATGCAGGTACACCCGTGGCAGGTGCTCGCCATACAGCTCGCAGGTGCGCTCGATCAACGCTTGCAGGGCCTGGTCGCTGTCGGCGCAGCCTTGCGTCAGCACTTGCTGCCAGGCGCCGCCAGCGGCCAGCAGCAGCACGCTGCGGCGCGGCTCGGCCAGCACGAACAGGAAGTCGCCCTGCTCCAGCTGCGGCGAGCAGCGGTTATAGGCAGCCATCAGGTACGGCTGCACCGAGCGCAGGCTCAGGCGGGTTTCCCGGCCCAGCCCCTGCAACCGTTGCAGCAGGGCTTCGGGCAGCGCCGTGGCGATGCGGGCGGCACCGGCAGGCTCAGGCGACAGCACGATACGCCAGTCGTCCAACGGCTGCCCGTAGAGGTTTTCGAAGCAGGCCCGGGCATAGGCGTCCAGCTCGCGCGGGTGGCCGATGGCATCACTCCAGGGCACCAGGCAGAAGCGGCTGTAGCGGGCCGACAACAGCACCCGCAACTGGGCGCCCCGTACAGCATGCTCGGCCAACAGCCCGGCCAGCGCGTCGACGGCGGCGTCCCAGGCAGGCTGGGCGGCGTCGCAACTGAACTCGCGGCTGCCCAGCCACTGGTGTTGGTGCTTGTGCCAGCAACCCAAGCCGACACCCTCGGCGCCGACCACGGCACAGAAACGATCAGATGAATGTGACACGGTTGATCTCCTCAAGTGTGGTACGGCCATCGCGGACCAGGTCCAGGGCCGAAGCCCGCAGCAGGCGCAGGCCGCGCTGGCAGGCGAGGGTCTTGATTTGCGAGAGGGGGCGGCGCTCGACAATCATCTGCCGCAGGTCGTCGTCCAGGTGCAGCAGTTCGGCGATGGCGCTGCGGCCGCGAAAGCCGCTGCCCCGGCACTGGCCGCAGCCCTGCACGCGGACGAACTTCCAGCCGGCCACGCCCTCACGGGTCAGGCCCGAGCCATACAGGGTGTCGTCATCCACTTCGCAGGGGCTGGAGCAATGGGTGCAGGCCAGGCGGATCAGGCGCTGGGCCAGCACCGCGTTCAGCGCGGAAACAAAGCTGTAGGGGTCGACCTGCATCTGGCTGAAGCGGCCGATCACGTCGAATACGTTGTTGGCGTGGATGGTGGTGAACACCAGGTGGCCGGTGAGCGCCGACTGCACGGCAATTTGCGCGGTGTCCGGGTCGCGGATCTCACCCACCAGGATCTTGTCCGGGTCGTGGCGCAAGATGGAGCGCAGGCCGCGGGCGAAGGTCAGGCCTTTCTTCTCGTTGACCGGGATCTGCAACACGCCGGGCAGTTGGTACTCGACCGGGTCTTCGATGGTGATGATCTTGTCCACGCCGTGGTTGATCTCGCTGATCATGGCGTACAGGGTGGTGGTCTTGCCGCTGCCGGTGGGGCCGGTGACCAGGATCATGCCGTAGGGTTCGGCAGCCAGCCGGCGCAGCGCGCGCAGGGTTTCGTCGGCAAAACCCAGGGCCTGCAGTTGCACGCCGCTGACCCGGTCGGACAAGTCCTGCTTGTCGAGCACCCGCAGCACGGCGTCTTCGCCAAAGATGCTGGGCATGATCGATACCCGGAAATCGATTTGCCGGTCGCCCACGGCAACCTTGAAGCGGCCGTCCTGGGGCACGCGTTTTTCGCCGATGTCCAGTTCGGCCATGACCTTGATGCGCGAGATCACCTGGTCGGCGAAGGCACTGCCACTGGCCTTGCCGGCGCCGTTGAGCACACCGTCGATGCGGTACTTGATGGTCAGGCCCTGGCCGGTCATGCCCAGGTGGATGTCGCTGGCGTGCAGCTTGAGGGCGTCGTACAGGGTGGAGTTGACCAGCTTGACCACGCGGCTCTGGTCTTCGCTGATGCTGGCCAGCGAAAGGCGTTGCAGCGGGTCGCCTTCGCTGCTGGCCTCGGCGTCATGGTCAAGGGCATCGACGGCGTGGAAGCTTTCTTCGTGGCGGGCAAGGAAGGTGGCCAGTTCGGCGGCGTGGGCCAGGTACAGCGGCGCGCCTTGCAGTACATCATCGATCCAGGCCAGGCGGGCGGGGTCGAAGGGGTCGGCGAACACGCCCAACAGCTGGCCGCCCTGCTCGATCAGCACGAATTCGCGCTTCAGGCACGCAGCTAGGCTGACCTTGTCAAAGCGTGGGCTGCTCGCCAGCAGGGTGTGGCTGTCCAGCACCGGGTAATGCAGGGTCAGGCCAAGGCGACGGGTGAAGGTGTCGGGGTTGTCGCAAGCAAGGCGTTCGAGGCAGTTGAGCAGGCGCTCGTCGCTGGCTTGCAGACGGGCCTGGGCCAGCAGGTCGCGGGGGTAGGCTGAGACTGGTGCATCGAATGCTGCTGGCATGGCCTGCGACTCCGCTCAGGGGGCGCGTCGCAGGCTGGCTCAGCCAGGGGTGCGGGCGCCGCTATTCCCCTGTGAGCAGTTGATCGTCGTCGGGCCCTGGTGGCTTGGCGCCATTGCGGCGGCGGTCAGCCAACACCCAGCTTCCATCGTACAACTGCAGGGGGAACGATTCGTTCCTGTTCTGGCGTCGTTCGACGAACCCTTCAGCCGGGTTGTCCGTGGCCCTGCGCCGGCGCTCGATGCCCATCAGGTCGAAGATTGCACGGGCCAGTTCCACCAATGGGAACGGCTTGAACAGGACATGGCTCACACCCAGCTCCGCGGCCCGCTCACGCACCTCGACGGTGGGGTGGGCGGTGATCAGCATGAAGTGGCACTGCCTGTTCTTGCGTACAGCCTCCAGAACCTGAAAACCTTCCATGTCGGGCAAGCGGTAATCCAGCACGATCACTTGTGGCGCCAGGCGCTCAGCCTGTTCGATACCACTAGCACCGTCGTGGGCAACATGAACTTCCAGGCCTTGCGCCTGCAAGTACGCTTGCAGGTTCTGCGCAAGGGTCTGTTCGTCATCGACTACCAATACTCTGTTCACCAAGGTCGACTCCCAAGAACTGCCCGGTTTCCCGGTCTGCGAAGTGCGCCCTTGTACAGGCTTGAGCAGGCTTCGTGCCAGGCGTGAATAGTCATGTTGCACGGCTGTAAGTCATTGATTTGCAAAAGGTGCCAGCCAGCACCCAACACACGGCGGGCAGGCACACCCGCCCGCTTCCCCACAACCGGGGAAACTGATGGCACATTGCCAAACCCTAATTCCCCAGCATTGGGGGGAACGCCACCAGGGGCTTCAGTCAGCGATCTCCACTTTAGCGGAATTGCGCAAACGTTGGCGCACGGACTTGCGCGCTTGCGCCTCGCGCTCACCGATGAGCGCGGCCCTGGCCAAGACCAGGCCCTGTTCGTGTATGACCGAAGGGTTAACACTTTGGTTCTGCGCTCCTTGCAGTGTTTCTCGGTTGGCATCATAGAATGCTTGCACTTCGGCCGGGCTCGGCGCGTCGACTGCGCTGAGCTGGGCATACACCTGCTGGGCCGCCATGTCTTGCCGGGTGTACTCAGTGTACTGTGCCCTGTCAAAGCCCGCCTCTGCCAGACGCCGTTCGAAAATTGCCGGGCTGCCGAACGCAGCTTCTACCTCGCCGACATGCGCCGACACCTGCGCGTCGCTGATGGCGATGCCTTGTCGCCGCGCCTCCTGCCACAGCAGCTCCTTGTCGATCAGCTCATCCAGCGCCTGATCGCGCAGGCGCTTGTAAAGCCCCGGGTTGCGGATGCTGGTCACCGCGCGGCCCTGGGCGGCCAGGTATTCGCTGAAATAGCGCTCCAGGCGCGTCAACCCAATCTCCACGCCATTGACCCGTGCAGCAGGTACATCGGCCCAGCTCGCCTTGGCCATTACCAGCAACAGGCACAGCAACACAATACGCATGGCAACCTCCACTCAAAGGCTGTCCGGCACCGGCCGGTAAGGGGTAACTGCGGTGAAACGCGGCCCGGGCAGGGCCACCGCCACTACATGGGCACCGGCCATGCCCTGACGGCGACCGGGGCCAAAGCCCAGCGCCGGGGTCAGGCCGGTAGACACATCGTGCAAGCCTTCCAGTGCGCCGATCAGTTGTTCACGGCTGGCATCACGGCCAATCTGTTTCAGCGCTTCGCTCAGCAGGCGCAGGGCGCACAAGGTATTGACCTGCAACGACGCCTGGCGTGGGTCCAGGCCCTGGCGCTGCTGCAGCCCGGCGAGGGTGGCCATGCCCTGCTCGGTCCAGTCTTCGGGGACATAGGGGTAGGCCAGAAACACCCGTTGCGACCATTGCTCGGGCAAACGCGCCACGGCGCCGGCCACCTGGCCGGACGCAGCGAACAGGTAGGGCTGGCGGCCTGCGGCCTGCAACGCCGTCGCCAGCTCGACAAATGCCTGGGCGCGGCCGAGGAAGACGATGCCCTGCCCGCCCACGGCCTGGCCGTAGAAGGCCTCGATGGCGGGCGGCGCCCAGCCTTCCTGCAACAGGCGCTCACGTACCTGCTCGGCCGCCTCTGCCTGGTCGCTGCCGGCGTACACCACGCGCAAGTCGCCCGGTGCCAGGCCCAAACCTGCACGGGCGTGGCCCGCCAGGCTCAGCAATTGCGCAGGTAAGCCGGGCAGCGGGTCGAAGATCTGCGCGCTGCCGCCGCTGCGCGGGGTACTGCCAATCAGGGGTACATTCTGTGGTGCCAGCAAGGTTGTCAGGCGCGGGTCGAGCGTCGGTGCCAAAGGCGAAATCAGCGCGAACACACGCTCCTGCTCCAGCAACTGCTGCAAGGCCCGCTCGGCGCTGGCCGGGTCGAACCCAGGGTCCAGCACAACCAGCTCCAGGTGCCGCCCATGAATGCCGCCTTGCTGGTTGAGTTGCGCTACCCCGTCTTCCAGTACCGCACGTACCACCTGCCCGGCTTCGGCCAGCGGGCCGGACGCCGGCAGCAAGGTGCCCAGGCGCAGTACGCCCTCCTTTATACCGGGGTCGCGTTCCTCGGCCAGGCGTTTCAGGTAGGCGGTAAGGTTGCGCTGGTCGGCCATGGTCAGTTCGAAGCGTGGCATGGCCGGGTCCAGCCGATTGCCCGCCGGGTCTACGCCATGCTGGATGGCCCGGGCAAGGCTGCGCTCGGTATACGCCGGGTAGCTGCGGCCATTGGCTTCGCGTGCGCCCTGGCCTTGTGCCAGGCGTTGCCAGTCCAGGTTGGGTGGGCGCACGCCGCCTTCGGCCCGGCCACGGCCGTCGTTGCCGTGGCAGCTGGCGCAGGGCAGCACGCTGGCGGGCACACTGATGTCGCTGGCACCGACCCGGGCCTGCAATTGTGCATCGCTGCTGGAGACGCCCTCGCGGTAGAGGCGTTTGCCGGCTTGTTCGGTGGCAGTGAGATCAAAGGCCAGGGCTGAACTGCAGAGGCTGATGATGACGAGCAACACCATAACTTTTGCAGTTTTCATGCCGGCCTCTTCGCGGGGCACGCCCGCTCCCACAGGATCAGTACAAGCCTGAGGTCTATGAAAAAACTGTGGGAGCGGGCTTGCCCCGCGAAGAGGCCGGCACGGCGAGCCCAGGCGCGCATGGCAATCACCGCCCTGCCAGTGGCTGGGTCAGCAGTTGCATGCGCTGGGCTATGGCCGCGGGTGGAGCATCCGGGCGGATCTTGCTCCAGCGTTTGCCCGCCACATCGCCGGCAATCAGCTGCGTGGAGTGCTGCTCGGGGCTGGGCAGGAACTGGCCAATACGGCCAAGCACCAGGTCGACATTGGCCTTGTCACCGGTCAGGAACAGCCAGTTCGGCCCATCAACCCCCTGCTTCGCGGCAAACGCCTTGAGTGCTTGCGGGGTATCGTTGAGCGGGTCGCTGCTGATCGACACAAAGGTCACCTGGCTGGCCAGTTGCTGGCCCATGGCCTCGCGCACTTCGCGCAGCTTGCGGGTGATCAGCGGGCAGGCGTCGGTGCAGTGGGTGAAGATCACGTTCAGCATCACCACCTTGTCCTTGAGCACATCGCTGTAGAACCGCAGCTCGCGGCCGTTCTGGTCTTTCAGCACGGTATCCGTGAACCAGGTCTGGGCATCGCGGGTGCCGCCGCCACTGGTCATCGCCTGGGGGGCGGGCTGTGGCTCGGGGGCCTGCTCCAGGTGGCCTTCGTGGGCGAACGCCACAGAAGCGAGAATCCACAGGCAGCCGCCCAGCACCAGCCAGTCGAAAGCGCGCATGCCGCCGCGGCGGGAGGTAACAGAGCTCATGGTTGCACCTCTTGGTGGTCGGCAATGGCCGTACTTTTGGCATGCACCCGGCGGGCGCTGAGACGGTTGATTTCTTCAATCAGTACGGTGGGGTCGGTGAAGCCGTAGTAGCGGGTCCAGTGCCCGCTGCGCCCGTCACCCACCAGGATCAGCGGCGGGTGCTGGCTGAGGTCGGCGCTGAAGCTGCCCAGGCCCTTGAGGGTTTCGGTGACAGCGTACGGGGTGCCGGTCAGCCAGCTCCAGCCTGGCCCCTTCTGGAAGGCCTTGGCGTAGTCTTGCAGGCGCTTGGCGTCGTCACGCTGCGGGTCGACGCTGATCGACACCATGTGGATTTCTTCGCCTACCCGGCCACCCAGCTGTTGCTGGACCTTGCCCATGATCGACGACACCACCGGGCACACCGTGGTGCAGCTGGTGTAGATGAAGCCCATGACCACCAGGTGGTCACCGACCAGGTCCTTCTCCAGGCGCACCGGCATGCCGTCCTGGTTCAGCAGGGAAACGTCGGCAAAACGTACACTGGTCTTTTCCTGGCGCGCCGCCGGTGGCTGTTCGGCGCCCTTGTGATCGTGGCCGGCGTGGGCCAGGGCCAGGTTGCTGGCCAGTGCCAGGCTCAGTGCCAGCAGTTGGAAAGAATGCTTGGCGTTCATCGCACACTCCTCATTTCAGTCTGGGAAGCGTTGGTTGCTGCGGCCGGCAGGATGCGCAGGCTGGTGTAGTTTTCTTCGGCAAACTTGCGTCCCAGCGATGGCGACTGCACATGCAGGTACCAGGCGCCGGCTTCGGGCAGTGTCAGGGCTGCCTGATAGACGCCCTCACCCACTTCCTGCAACTGCAGGTTGCGCGGCATCGACGACGGCGCCAGGAAGTAGCGCAGGCTCAGGTCGTTCAGGCCCAGCCGTGGCTGGCCGTCGTCACCAACGATACGCACCCGTGCGGTAATGGCGCTGTGCTGCGGCATTGGTTGGTCCAGGCCGATGAACTCGGCATGCGCGGCCTTGCGCTTGCCGGCATTGGGCGCTTCGGCGACATCGGCGCTGAAGCAGTGGATGATCTGCGGCTGGTTGAGCAGGAAGGCCACGTCGAACTTGCCGGCAGCGGGCAGTTTCACCGTTGAGCCGTACACCCCGGGCGCCACCTCGCGCAGGCTGCGGTCAACGACCAGGGCAGCGCGGGCCTGGTGACCACGGTTGTTGTAGCCGGACATCGGCGCGTTCATGCCCTCGGCGTAGAAGTAGGTGGTGTTGTCCACCGGGTTGACCACGAACACCGAATTGTCATCACGCGACACCGACAACCCCTGGGCCAGTGGCAGGTCACCGGCCTGGCGCGGCGCTGCCGGGCCAGCCTCGAAGCCCTGGACGATAGGCGAGCGCCCTTCGCCCAGGCTGGACAGGTTGATCATGGTCACTTTCGGCGAGGCCAGACCACGCACATAGGCATAGCCCTTGGTAAACGTCAGCTGGTAGGGTTCGGCCGCTACCGGGATGTGGTGGATCAGCTTGTCGGTACTGGCATCGATCACCAGTGCCTGGTTCTCAAGGGTGTTGAGCACCACGCCGTAGCGCCCATCACTGCTGAAGCGCATCGGCCCCAGGCCCTGCTCGGCCTTGACCATATGGCGCAGCTCGTGGCTGCGGGCGTCGAACACCCGCACGCTGCCTTCCTCGCCATCGACCACGTAAACGGCCTGGGACAGCGCCGAGTAGCTGACCGACAGCGGGTGCGGGCCAACCTTGATGGTTTTGGCAAGGCGCATTTGCGGGATATCAATGACGCTCAGGGTGCCGCTGTCGCGGTTGCTGACGTAGGCAAAACGCGAGTCTGCGCTGAAGGCAATTTCGTGGTGCCCGGTGCCGGTGTTGAAGCTTTTCAGGGTGGTACGCCCTGGCACGTCGATCACCGTCACCCCACCCTTGGCCGGGTCACTGCTGTTGTTGCCCACCCACAACCGGTGCTGGTCGGGTTGCAAGGCCACGCGCAGCGGCTGGTCACCGGCGTCCAGGTCGGCCACCCGGGTAAAGGTTTCGGTATCGATCACCGCCACCTTGCCGCGCTCGGGGATCGACACGAACACCTGCTTGTCGTCGCTGGTGGCCACCCAGTCCATGGGCCGCCCGGGCAGGTCGATGCGGGCCATGGTGCTGGTCACGCCGCCCACCGAAACGGTCGGGTCGATCACCGTCAGGCTGGCGTCGTTGTTGAGCATCAACAGGAAGTAGCTGTTCAGGTCGAGCAGCGGCCGGGCGCCGATGCTGCTCTTGAGAAACAGCGCAACCCGCGCCTTGCAGCTTTGGTTGCGGTCGCCCACCGGCGCCGACTGCGCCGGGTCGATCCACGCCCCCGGGGCCATGCCCGACAGCGGCTGGCCACTGGTCTGGTCGCTGACCTTGAAGCGGATATTGGCGAAGGCGCCTTCCTTCAACTCGCCCCCGGCCAGCGGCCGGGCCTCGAACTCCACGGTCACGCCGTCCCGGCTGAGCCGGTGCAGGGCCTGCGGGTCGGCAGGTTCCTGCAACAGCTCGCGGGGATCGCACCAGAGCTTTTCATACGCCACGCCCAGGCCGATCAGCGCTACCCCCAGCAATACCCCCAAGTAAGCAGGGCGAGTCTTTTTGTTCATGCTCGCGCTCCCCTTCCGTCACTGCGCCGGGGCCGTTGCCGGCGGCGCTTCGTTGGTCACCCGCAGAATCCCCCACAGCCCCGAGAGGTTGCCGTAGGCGGCGTAGTCGCGGAACAGGTAGTCACCTGCCACCGCGTTTGCACCACCGGCACTCGGCAGCATGAAGCTGAAGTGCGCCGCAGGCAGTACGCTCTCCTGGGCACCGATGTACATGGCCATCGGGTTGTAGCCAAAGCGCACCGAACCGATGCCAGGCAGGCTCATCGGGTAGCCGTCCACGTCACTCTTCTCGGCCTGGTAGTTGTGCAATGGCCACAGGTGCCCGTCCAGCTGGTAGACCATGCCGCGGCTGCCACCACTGGGCATCACGATATGGTTGCGCACCGGTTGCCCAGGCTTGGCGTACAGCACCGGGGTTTGCGGGTCGCCGCCGACCAGGGCGTTGGCGTAGGCCATGTGGGCGTTTGGTACATCACCAAAGCCCAGGCCATTTGCACGGCCGAACGGTGAGTCAGGCGCCATGCCGAAGCGCAGCCACAACGGCTCGGTCTTGTAGTTGACCGCCATGTTGCCGTTGTCTTGCGGGTCACCGGCAGCACCGTTGCCTTCGGTGTTGATGCCTTCCACCGGACGACCATCGGCCCAGCGCATGTTCAGGGCGCGCTGCCACACCGTGACGAAGTCCCGGTAGTCCGGCTGCCCGCTGACCTTCACCGTGGCCTGGGTACGGGACGCGGCGTCCTCGGTCCAGGTGGCAGTTTGCGGCAGGATGCTCATGGCGCCCACCAGGCCTTTCTGCGGCTGCTTGATGAAGTCTGACGGGGTCAGGTTGAGGCCGCCGAACTCGATGGCAGTGGAGTTGATGTTGTCCACCGTGCGACCTAGCTGCGACACAGGTTTGCCTTCCCGCTCCAGGTGGCCGGCGTAGTACTGGTACACCTTGGTCGGGTAAGCACCACTGGTGCCGGCACGTGGAGGTACGGTCTGCACCGGGTTCAGGCCAACGTTGGCGCCGTCGGACTTGGTGATGTCGTAGGCCAGCAACTGCGCATGCAGGCCCACGTGGCTGGACGGCCGCATCAGGTTATTGGCAAAGGCGGTGGAACCCTCGCTGTCGAAGCGGTCACGCTTGACCACGTTATGCATCACTGCAGTGCTCGGCAGGTCTGGCATCACCAGTGGCAGGCGGTTCTCGAGGGTAACGCTGATGCAGTCGCCGGCGTTGGCCCGCAGCACCAGAGGCTCAACCGGCACACCCGCCTTGAGCTTGCCGGTGGTGGCGTCCAGGTCGGCCTTGCGCACGTACAGGATCGCGGTCGGGTCATGCAGCGGCGCACTATGCCCCCCGATGGTGAAGGGTTCCCCATCTTCGGGGTCTACCCCACTTACCAGCGGGATCGCGGTTTTACGGCTGTTGAACACCAGTGTGCCACCGTTGGCCTTCAGCGTGCCGCCGACATGCTGACCGATGCCCGCCGGGTCATTGATACTGACCCCATTACGGTTCTCGAGGATGTCATTGGCCAGCGCTGCGACGATTTCGTAGTTTCGCTTGACCGTGGTGCGGGTGCCAATGCCGTTGGGGTTGGCCGTGGTTTTCGGGCAGATGCCGTCAAAGTTCACGGTGTTGCGCATGGCCACCGGTTGCGGGTTGTTGGGCAGCGGGAACAGGTCGGCACGCTGCGCGGTGTAATTGCGCATGATGCCCCAGATACCGTTCCAGTAGCCTTCCAGCGCGGCGTCCAGCGAGTACAGGTAGTCGCCATTGGTGGCGGCGGAACTGGAGATCATCGACACCGGTGCCATGAAGCCCATCTGCTCGGAGATGCCGATCATCTGCGACGATTTCCAGCCCGAGTTGGAACTGCTACCGAAGCCTGTGCCGTTTTGCAGCCACTTCACGCCATGCAGGGTGACGTTGTGCTCCTCTTCATGGCCACCGGCGTGCATGCGCAGGCGTACATTGTCACCGGAGTAGGTGCGCAGCAGCGGGGTGAAAGGGTCGCCCGGCTCGGCTCCAGCCTTGTTGATGTGTGGCGGAAACAGCGTGGTGCCGCCGGTAGGGCCAACTGCCGAGGTTATCGCCGAGGGTGACAGGTTCATTGCCGGAATGGCGCGGTCGGTTCGAGTTTGCATGGCATAGCTGAGGTCGCCGGCCAGGCCGTCGGCCTGCATGCCACGCTTGCCGTCCGGGCCGACCTTGTTCGGGTCGTACACGCGCAGGGCCAGCGGCTCGTTGCGATAGTTGACCACGAACATGCCCGGGTCATCCACCGAGATCGCCTGCGGGCACGGACGGCTTGGGCAGCCCGGGTTGATACCGCCGCGCTCCTCGACAATGGCTTCCAGCAGGTTCGACGCCTTGCCGCGCACTGGCGGGTTGATGGCGTAGCGGAAGCTGTCTGCGGTGGCCGGGTACGACTGGGCATTGGGGATGCCGTCCGGCCCTGCACCTACATACACCCCAGCTTCATAGGCATGCTGGAAGTCACTGTATTCCAGGAAGAACTCACGGTAGCTGTCGTTCTTGCCATCGCCATCGTGGTCGCCAGTCTGGATTACCGCCTGCCACGAGGTCGGGCCGCCATCCTGGCGCGTGGCCGGGTTGTACAGCTGCTCGCCGGTTTCGGCATGGTACCAGGTGGAGCCGGCCGGTTCGGCCAGCACGGTGGCATACAGGCCCAGTTGCTGGTGGGTCGACGGGCCAAGGTGGTCGTGGGTGAATATGGTGCCCAGGCCACGGTCGACGTTATGCACGTTCACCAGCGGGTCAGCGAACCAGCGCTGCATGGCCGTACGTGCGCCCAGCCAGTCGGCCCGGCCGAAGCGGCCAAAGTACGGGTGCTGCCTGGCTTTCGGGCAGGCAGCGGTGCCATCGCGGCTATCGCCCTCGGTGCAGCCGTTGTAGGCACGAATGGCTTGCACCCGCTCGACCACGCTGCCGGGCGATAGAATGCCGTCTTCGTAGTTCCAGCCGTTGGCCGAACCGTCGGCAGCGGTCAGGTCCCACTTCGGCAAGTGGATGTGCTGACCGATCACGTCGGTCGGGGTGCGCACCTGGTAGTCGTCCATCTCGTAGATGTTCGGGATCAGGTTGGTGTGCTGGTACATGGTGCAGTCGAAGGTGTTCATGCGCATCACCAGTGGCTCTGGCGGGCGCTGCTTGTTAATCACTGGCCAGGCATCTTCCCACAAGGCGATGATGCGAGCCTGCGGGAAGTGGTAGCCGACCTTGTTGTACACCGCGTCGAACTGGATGTTGGCACCCTTGTAGATGCGTGGACGGTCGGCGGTAAAGGCGGAAGAGCCACGGAAGTTGACGCCGGTCAGGCTCTCGCCGCTGAAAAACTCGCCCACACCGGAGGACTGAGTGAGGCGCTTGCCGCGGTCATCCATGCACGGCTCGTAGAACGGCGCGCCAGCAGTCGGCAAGGCACCATTGGTGCGGAACGCCTTGGCCACCGGCTGGCTGCCGGGGATCAGGGCATAGCTTGGGTGCTCGGCCATGGCGTGGAACTGCATGGCCGCCTGTTCGACATCGGTGCCTTCTTCTGGCAGGTAGATAGGTTTGGCCTTGTGCACGACCTTGGTGAAGTCCAGCTTGGTGGTGGTCGTTTGCGCCTCGCCACCTGCGGAAACACCGTCGAGTGCATGGCGGCCAAGGCCGCCGTCCCAGCCATCGACCTGGTTTGCATCCAGGTTGGCCCACAGGGCTTTGCCGCTGTCTTTCAACTGGCGCGCCAGGGCTGGGTCGAGCATGTCCAGCGGCGGGGTTGGCGGGCGGTTGCCAACGCTGCTTTCCATGCCGCCGATCCAGAACGGGTAGCCTGGGTTTTTCAGGGTGCCATCAGCGTTGCGGTTGGCATCGGTGCGGTCGATAAGTGCCAGCGAGCCGACGGCTTTGCGCACCGGCGCCGGGTTGGCGTGGTCGTCATCGCCTTCGTCCTCGGCTTCGTCATCATCGTCGCTGGCGGCGACCAGTTCCTCAGACAGTTTGGGTACCACCACGACCTTGCCAGGCATCGGCGCCATGGCTTTGCCAGGCAGCGGCACGATGGCCGGAATCGGCGTACCCGCAACGATTTCGCCATCGGGCAATGCCCGGGCGCCAGCGGCAGGCTTGCCGCTGCGCAGGGCGAACGGTGTGCTGTGGAAGCCGTTCTCGCCCTGCCCGCTCACCTCAAGACGGGTGCCTTCTTCGAACACGTCATGTACCCGCCACATGGCCCACATGCCCTGGGCAAAGTGCGGGTAGAAGTGGCAATGGTAGATAGCATCACCGGCCACCCGGTTGCGGTTACCCGACCCACCGTTGGCGATTTCGTAGGTGTAGCCAACGCCGGCGCCGATGCCCTGGGCATCGATATAGTCGGAGTTGTCGTCATTGGGGTTGAACAGCCACTGGTGGCCGTGCAGGTGAAATATATGCTGCTCGTGGCCGTTGTGGGTGTTGCGGAACTTGGTGAAGTCACCGATATAGCTGTGGTGCACGTTGGCAGGTTCCGAAGGGTACAGGGCCATGCTGGCCTTGACCCCGACAGCACTGGCCGGTGGGACCTCACCCGGGCGGATGTGCTCCAGGCCCACATTGGCCGGCACATCCACCAGGGTGCCGATGTCTCCGACGGTGTGAGCGCTGAGGAAGAACTCTTCGTAAGCGCACGACAGGCAGTCGTGCATCGGGCCTACCCCCAGGCGGTTGGCCACCACTTCGGCGCCCATGCCGCCAGAGCCGTAGTTGATCATGAACGAGTCTCGCGCCGGTTCCAGCACGTGCCCCATCACCGGGTCTGCCCAGTAGCCGGGAAAGGCCTGGGTGCCGGCGACCTCGTCGGCGAACTGCGAGGCGAAATCACGGAACGCCTCCAACCGGTTGGGCAGCGCCGGGTTGCGCTTGCCGATGCTTTCCAGCGGGTAGGTCGACTTGGGGAAGCTGCCATCGGCGTTGGGGCCCATGACGATGGCATCGGTTTCGCTGTTGATGATCTCGTTGCCATTGACCATGGCGATGATCGGTTTGCCGGCCTTGCCCTCGGTGATCCACGGTTCTGCCTGGGGGTAGCGGGCTTCGTAGTCGATCACGGGCTGGCCGGTGGCAGTACGGCCGGTAGTGGCCAGGCGCATTTCTTCTTCGGTGAGGGTGTTGCGGTAGGTGCGGCCCAATTTGGGTACCACCACCACCTGCCCGAACAGGCCATTGGCAACATTGCCCGCCGTGCCTTCGCCGCCGAACGTGGCGGCTTTGCTGGTGGCGGCGAATGCCCCTTCGCGCTCGGCATACAAGGTATAGCTGCGGGTACTGCCGGGGCTGGCGAAGAAGTTGCCATTGCGCCCTGTATAGGCGGAGATATCGGCGATGCTGTTGACCGCCTGCATGCCATTGACCTGGAAGCCGACCATACGCTCGGCGACCTGTTCATCGGCGACATCGCCTTCACCGCCCTGGTTTTCAACCTCCGGCCCCTCCTCCTCACCCTCGGGCTCTGCGGCCTCGATGCCGTGCTTGTTGGGGTTGGCCTGGTAGGCCAGCAGGTTGGTCAGGTTGACCGTGAGGCAGTCACCGGCGGCTACCCGCAGCACAATCGGCCGTGGGCGCTTGTCCGGGCGCAGGGTGACCTTGCCCGGTACCGCGGCCCCGCCTTTGCTGAGGGGGACTTGCTTGTCGTCCACCACATCTTCACGAAGCGCGAACATCATGCCATTGGCGTTTTGCGCGCCAAGGCGGTTGAACATCAGTGGCTGGTCCAGTGCCACCACATTGGCGACCAAGGTGCGCTGGCACTGCACGGCCGCCTCGCTGGTCGATTCCCAACCTAACAAGGCAAGAACGAGTGATGACAGAAGGGGGCCTTTGCGTGGCGTAGACATGCTGCACCTCCGGGACACGGGAACTCTGCGGAGGGATGGAGCAAGGTGTATGCCAGGAGAAGATACGTAATACTTTCAAATGGTTGCGTAGGTAACCGAATCGGATTGGGGAGGATCACCCGGCGGTTTTCCCCGATTTGGGGGGCGGCTTGCAGGTGCCCGCCTTAACATTTGTTGCGTCTGTCAGACCGAGCGCCGCCCGCGCGGCGCTTCGCAGCACAAGGCTGCTCCTACATTTGTTTCGGGCCAATTATTCCTGTGCCATTAGCGGGCGGTCCCTTGGCGTCCACCTTAATATCGCGCCGGATCAACAAGGCGGTCGCGCGCTCTGCTACAGGCATTACTGGCCCGAAACAAATGTAGGAGCAGCCTTGTGCTGCGAAGCGCCGCGCGGGCGGCGCTCGATCTCCCAGGCGCTAAAAATGCTGCGCCAAACACCCGGTGGCCATCACCCAACCAACCCCCGCACACAGAAATACAGAATCGAGGGCCCCATCAAGCAGCCCAGGCCAGTGTGAAAAGTAGCTGTCAGCGCCCCATACGGCACCAGCCGCCGATCCGTCGCCGCCAGCCCGGCCGTCACCCCTGACACCGTCCCTGCCAACCCGCCGAAGACCATCGCCGAACGCGGGTTGTCCAGCGCCAGCAGGCGCGCCGACACCGGGGTGAACACCATCACCAGGATCGCCTTGATCAGGCCGGTGGCGATCGACAGGGCCATCACGTCCGAACTTGCACCCAGCGCCGCTCCGGTCACCGGCCCGACGATATAGGTCACCGCCCCCGCGCCGATGGTGGTCATGCTCACCGCATCGCGGTAGCCGAAGGCATAGGCCACTGCCGCACCCACAATGAATGGCAGCACCGTACCCAGCAACAGCGCCACCAAGCCAATCATCCCGGCTTTGCGCGCTTCGGTGGCCTGCACCTCGAAGGCCGTGGCAACAATGGCGAAGTCTCGCAGCATGGCCCCGCCCATCAGGCCGATACCGGAGAACAGCGCCATGTCGGCCAGGCCTTTCTGCCCGCCCGTCACGGTGCCGCCTACCCAGGCCAGCACCAGGCCGATGACGATGGCAATGGCCGAGCCGTGTACCCGGCCGAAGGTGAGGTACTTCGACAGTACAACCGACAACCACATGATTGCGCCCACCACTGCAAAGGCGGTGATCAGGCCGTTGTGTTCCAGGGCATTTTCAATGATCGGCCACATGTTCAACGACCTCCTGCAGGGGCAACCTGCGCGCGGGCTTCGGGGCTAGGTTCAAGGGCAGGCAAAGGCTCGCCACGGTGGCTGCGGCTGATCAGGGCGATGGTCGCGCCGCACACCAGCACCGCGCCCACTGCCGCCAGCAGCGCCACCGGCCCGCCGTGCAGGGCGGTGACCACGTTCTGCTGGGCGGCCATGGCCACCACTACCGGGATATACATGGCGCCCCAGAAGCCCACGCCAAACTCGCACTCCTTGCTCATGCCACCGTTGCGGTGCATGTACAGCCGTGCGCAGATCAGCAGGATCATGGCGATGCCGACCCCGCCCACATTGGATTTGACGCCCAGCAACACGCCCAGGAAGTCGCCGACGATAACGCCGGCAAGCGTGCAAACCGCCAGCAGAGCCACACCATAGATGATCATTGTTGTTGTCCTCAGGTTGTGTCGAAGTTGCTTGTTGTTGTTCTTCGTAAACACACATTATTGCGTTAGCCAGCCATCATCGCCGGTCAGCCACCTCCTGGCGCAGCAGCGCATCCAGGGTGTCCCAACGGGTGCCTTCCACGGCCACTACCCTGCCCTGTTCGAACACTGCCCGGGCCAGCCCGCTGAGCACGCTGCCGGGCGGAATTTCCAGGTGCAGGCGCACGCCGCGCTCAAAGGCGTTGCGCAACGTGGCACGCCAGTCGACCACCCTGGCCATGTTGCCCGCCAGGTCGTCGCGCAGACGCTGCGGGTCGAACACCGGGCGCGCGCTGCTGGCGCTGAGGTAGGTAATGCGTGGGCGCTGCACCTCGACCGAGGCGAAGGCACTGGCCAATTCCTCTGCCGGGCCATCAAGCAACGGGCAATGCGACGGCACGCTGACTGCCAGGCGTCGGGCCACGCCCTGGCCTTGACGGCGAGCCCTGGCGGCGACCGCAGCCATCGCCGTATCGCTACCGGCGATGACGATCTGGTTTTCGCTGTTGAGGTTGGCGACGAACACCTCGCCCCGCGCCTCGCTCAGCAAACGCTCGACACTTGCAAGGTCCAGGCCGCTGAGTGCGGTCATGCCGTAGCCTTGCGGGTAGGCGCACTGCATCAGCTCGCCACGCAGGGCGACCAGGCGCACGGCATCGGCAAACCCCAGGGCGCCCGCCGTAACCGCTGCGGGATAGGCGCCAATCGACAACCCCGCCACGTAATCCGGCGCTGGGCTGCGCTGCATCAGCCAGCGCGCCCAGGCCACACCGCTCAGCAGCAGGCACAGCTGAACAGCGCGGGTAGACTGCAGCGCTTGCCGGCTGTCCAGCGCTAGCGCAGCCTGGCCTAGGGTATCGCTGGCCTCCTCCAGCAGCAGCCCGGCCCCCTCAGGCAGACGCTGAAGCATGCCCACCTGCTGGGCACCTTGGCCGGGGAAGGCGAACAGACTGCTCATGCGGCACGCTCCATCGCTGCCCAGGGGTCGCTGACCAGGCGGGGGCCATGCGGCGACTTGAGCAGCACGCGGCGGGCAAATCCGGCCCATTCGCGCAAGGCAATGGCACCTGCGGGGGTTTCCAGTTGCACATCGATACGGCACGGCGCGCAGTCGAAAATATCCAGCAGCCCCCGCGCATGAGCGCGGGCCAACGGGTGTGGTGTGCGCAGCAGCAGGTCCAGGTCACTGTCGGCATGTACCACTTCAATGCCGGTCGCAATCTGGTACCCCACCCCACCCGTCGGCCCCCAGGCCAGGCCGCTGGCCTGCAACACCGGGGTGACCAAGGCCAGTGCCTTTAGCGCAGGCCATGGGCCTTGTACGTGCACCCGCAGCGCTTCGGGGCCTTGCTGACGCTGGACATCGGCCAGGCGCATCAACGCACCCAAGCGCTGCGCCCGGCCTTGCCCACGCAGCCCTACGGCCACCCAGCCGTCCTCACAGCTGGCACGGCGCACCACCACTGGCCGGCCGCTTGCCAACACGTCCTGCGCCCACTGCGGTGCATCAACGGGCAAGCTGGACACGGGCATCCCCCACAGCAGGTCGTGCGGCCTTGGCGCGTTCATCTCAGGCGCCCTGCCACTGCCGGCGCAGCTGTTCGCGTACCTGGCGCGAGGCGCTGCGGTTTTCCCCCGCCAGCCGCGACGACAGGTCGGTGGTGCTACCAATATCGCGTACTGCTTCTGCCAGGCAGGCACGTACCTGCGCAATGTCGGCGGCGCTCGGTGCCTGTGCGTTGTCTACTGTCAGGCGGCGCCACAGCAGGCCCAGCGAGGCGTAGCTGGCCAGGTCGTAGGCCATGGGCGGCACTTCGGCGGCCAACGCCTCCAGTTGCTCGACGCTGCGCAGGGTAATCCGCGCCGCAGCCGCCTTGCCCATGGCGTGCACCATGACCCCGGTGTCGTCCAGGGCGATCAGCCGCTGGGCCTGGTAGCCGTGGGCCAGGAAGGCGCCGGACATGGCCTTGCCAACCAGCAGACCGATCACCGGGTGCCCGGCCAACCGCGCCTCGGCGTAGGCCTGCACGGCACCGGCCAATGCCTGGTGAATGCCCAACGCTTCCTCGCGGCGGCCATAGGCCTGGCTGGGCACATCGATCACCGCGACAATGGCACGCTTCCGGCCGTTGCGGTCAGCCGCCACCGCCTCGCTCACCGCCTTGGCCAGGCCCCAGCCTTCAAGCAGGCCGACTTCACCCGAGCGGGCACGGGGGAATGGATTGTGGGCATCCGGCACCACGGCGATGAAGCGCGCCAGGCGGTTGTCCAGTTCGCCGTCGATCACCCGCAACGATGCGGGGTAACCTGGCAAAGCTTGCCCGCCGGCCAGGCCCGGCAGCCAGTTCAAGGCACGGTTCATTGGGCTTCTCCTTGGTAAAGGGCGCGCACGGCGGCGGCATCCAGTTGCGGGCAGTCATCGCCCAGCCGGGCCAGGCGGCCGAGGAACCAGGCGTGCTGGCTGGCGCGGTCTTTGGAGGGTGCGTCCAGCAGTTGCAGCAAGCGTTCGCGCAGCGCATCGATGTCATCGGCCACGTAGCCGTCCACCAACCCGCTGGCGTGGCGTTGTTCGCCACCGGTCAGGCTCCAGATGAAGGGGCGGTCCTTGGCGTCGTATTCGCCGATGCCGGCCTCCTGTTCGATCACCTGCGGGCCGTTCAGGCCCAGGCGCGCTTCGCGGGTAACCAGCAGGTGGCTGCACAGGCCCGCAGCAATGGACATGCCGCCAAAGCATCCCACCGCACCTGCGATCAGGCCGAGAACCGGCTGCAAGGCCCGCAGTTCGACAATGGCCGCCTGGATTTCGGCTATCGCCGCCAGGCCGAGGTTGGCTTCCTGCAGGCGCACACCACCGGTTTCCAGCAGCAACACGGCGCAAGTGGGGATGCCGTTGCGGTTATCTTCAATGGCCAGTTCCAGGGCACCCGCGATTTTGGCCCCACCCACCTCGCCCATGCTGCCCCCCTGAAAGCCGCCTTCGATGGCGGCGACCACGGCATGGCGCCCGTTCAGCCGGCCCTTGGCGATAACCACACCATCATCGGCCTGCGGCACGATGCCCTGGCGCGGCAACCACGGCGACATCAGCCGGTCGAACGGGCCCAGCAGTTCACGGAAGCTACCCGGGTCAAGCACGGCGCGGGCGCGCTGGCGGGCGCCCAGTTCTACAAAGCTGCGGCTGCGCAGCAAACGTTCGGTGTCAGTCATGGGCAATCTCCTCGAAGCCTTGCTCCAGGCGCAGTCGCACCACGCCCGGGGTGGCGCCGAAATCATGGATGTCGATGTTCACAGCCGGCCACGCACGGCCCTCGAACAGGCGCTGCAACAGTTGCGCCCAGCGGGCGCCGCTGCCGTTGACCGAAGTCACTACCTGGATGTGCAGGCTGCCGGCAGTGCCGGGCTCGATCAGCACCTCGAGGTCGCCGGAGCTGACGCAGCCCACCAGGGTGCGGCCGCGGCCCGGTTCGGCGGCGGGGAATTGAAAATTCAGGGTTTCCATGTCACAGGCTCCCGGCTTTGTCGAGGAACAGGCAGGCGGCCAGCAAGTCGGCGGCGCCGCCCGGTGAGGTGTTCAGTTGCAGCAGTTGCCGGTCCAGCTGGCGCAGTTGGCGGCGCCCCGCCAGTGTGGCGCTGCCGCCTTCGGCAAGTACGGCGTGGGCACCTTGCTGGACGGCAGCCAGCCCGGCCGGGCCGCTGCGCCAGAGCACGCAGGTGTCGCTGAGCACGCTCATGATCGCCAGTAACGCGTCGAGCCGGGCGTGCTGCTCGCTGGCACCGGCGGCGCGGCTGCGCTGCAGTTGTGGCAGGCCGTGGCCGATGACGGCGGGGAAGCCTTGCTGTGCCTGTTCGCGGGCGCCGCCGGTGCCGTAGCGGTGGCGGACCTGCAAGCCGTGGCTGTGCTCGTGCGGCATGGCCGGGTCGTCGAACAGGGCTATACGCCCGGCGCGGGCGGCCAGGGTGCAGGCGTCTGCCTGGGTATCGAGGGCCGTGGACGCGACCAGCAGGCCCAGTGCCCAGATGGCGCCGCGGTGAGTATTGACCCCGTGGGTGGCGGCAAGCATCGCGGCCTCGCCTTCGCGGCCGAGCTGGCCCAGTGTGGCGCGCAGGGGCTGGCCAACCTGACCGATGGACCGGGCGGCTTCGGCCATGTTGCGCAGGCATGGCCACAGGGCCAGGGCCGAGGCGTGCATCAGGGCCAGGGTCATGTCGTGGTGGGCGCCGTTGCTGCGGCGGTCGACCAGGCCGGGTTTGGGGGACAGGTCGGCTTCGTCGATCAGGGCTTCAACGGCCAGGTCGGCGAGGTGGTCGGCCAGGGGAATTTCGGTTGCCTGGGCTGGCCTCTTCGCGGGTGAACCCGCTCCCACAGGAACCTGGGGGAGTTCGAGAAAGAGTGCTTTCATCACCAGCTCCTGAACCGTGCAGGCGGGTTGTAGAGGCCGCCGGACCACTCGACCAGGTCGGCAATGCTGCGCGCGGCCAGCAGCTCGCGGCTGGCGTCGGTGCGGCGGATGCCGAGGTCCTCAGGCAACGCGATCAGCCCTTGCTGGCGCATACGCCGGGTGTCTTTCGGATCGTGGCGCAGGCCGATGGCGGTAACCCCGGCCACGGCGGCAATCATCTGCTGGCGTTCTTCCAGGCTGCGGGCCTTGTACAGGTAAGCAATGCCCTCCTCGGTCAGCAGGTGGGTGACGTCATCGCCGTAAATCATTACCGGTGCCAGCGGCATCCCGGCCTTCCTGGCCACATCCACGGCATCGAGGGTTTCCACGAAAGTGGGCTTGCCGCCTTCCTGGTAGGTCTCGACCATTTGCACCACCAGCTTGCGTCCGCGCTCCAGCAGGGTTTCCGGCACGGTCATGTCGAGCCAGGCCGGGGTAGCGTGGCGCCGGCCACGCGGGTCGTGGCCCATGTTCGGTGCACCGCCAAAGCCGGCCAGGCGGCCGCGGGTCACGGTCGAGGAATGGCCATCGCCATCCACTTGCAAGGTGGCGCCGATGAACAGGTCGACGGCGTATTGCCCCGCCAGTTGGCACATCATGCGGTTGGAACGCAGCGAGCCATCGCGGCCGGTGAAGAACACGTCCGGGCGCTGGGCGATGTAGTCCTCCATGCCCAGCTCGGTGCCGAAGCAATGCACGCTCTGCACCCAGCCAGTCTCGATGGCCGGGATCAAGGTCGGGTGCGGGTTGAGCGTCCAGTTGCGGCAAATCTTGCCCTTCAGGCCCAGAGACTCGCCGTAGGTGGGCAAGATCAGCTCGATGGCGGCGGTATTGAAGCCGATGCCATGGTTCAGCGACTGCACCTGGTGTTTTTCGTAGATGCCGCGAATGGCCATCATCGCCATCAGCACATGCACCGGCTTGATGTGGCGCGGGTCCCGGGTGAACAGCGGTTCTATATAGAAGGGCTGGTCGGCGACCACCACGAAATCGACCCAGGACGCCGGGATGTCGACCCGTGGCAGGTCGTCCACGCGGTCCACCAGCTGGTTGACCTGGGCGATGACGATACCGTCGCTGAACGCGGCCGGCTCCACCAGTGCCGGGGTGTCTTCGGTGCTGGGGCCGGTGTACAGGTTGCCGTCACGGTCGGCCATGAAGCCGGCCACCAGAGTGACGTTGGGGATCAGGTCGACCAGCAGCCGCGAGTACAGCTCGATATAGGTGTGGATGGCACCGACTTCGAGCAGGCCATCTTCCAGCAACTGGCTGATGCGCAGGCTCTGCGGGCCGGCGAAGGAGAAGTCGAGCTTGCGCGCGATGCCACGCTCGAACAGGTCCAGGTGCTCGGCGCGGCTGACGCTGGGCATGATCATGTGCAAGTCATGCAGGCGCCCGGGGTCGACCTTGGCCAGCGAGCGTGAAAGGAAGTCGGCCTGCTTTTGGTTGTTGCCCTCCAGCACCACCCGGTCGCCCGGGGCCAGCAGCAGTTCGAGGGCTTCGACGATACGCTCGGTGGGCAGCACCACGCCGTCGGCGAGGTGACGTACCCGATCAAGGCGGCGCTGCTTTTCGGCGCGCCGCCGCGACCATTGCGGCGGTGGATTCTGAGTTATTGTCATGGTGGCTCCACAGGTTCGCTGTCGTGGAGGTCACCTTAGGGCTGCGTTGCCTGGCGGATCAATCAAGCTGCCGGCGCATTTGTTACTGTCAGGTTAATGAATTGCCTAGCCGGATCGGTGGCCTAAAGCAAAAATGCACGATGCCCCTGCATAATTGTCGATTGTGCAAGGCAAATTCGCATGACAGGATCCTGCGATCCTCCAGCGAACTCCAGACTTCACTTGGAAAATCAATAACAAAGCAGGGAGAACGCAATGACTGCGCACGCTCAAGCCTCGGCAACCGAGCATGTACTGGCCGAGGTCCGCAACCAGGTAGGCCACCTGACCCTGAACCGCCCCGCCGGCCTCAATGCCCTGACCCTGGACATGGTCCGTAGCCTGCGCCAGCACCTCGACCAGTGGGCCGAAGACCCGCAAGTGCGCGCTGTGGTGCTGCGCGGCGAAGGCCCCAAGGGCTTTTGTGCCGGGGGCGATATCCGGTCGCTGCACGACAGTTTCAAAGCTGGCGACACGCTGCATGAAACCTTCTTCGTCGAGGAATACGCCCTCGACCTGCTCATCCACCGCTATCGCAAGCCCGTGCTGGTACTGATGGACGGCTTCACACTCGGCGGCGGAATGGGCCTGGCCCAGGGCTGTGATCTGCGCGTGGTCACCGAGCGCAGCCGGCTGGGCATGCCCGAAGTCGGTATCGGCTACTTCCCCGATGTGGGCGGTAGCTACTTCCTGTCACGTATCCCCGGCGAACTGGGCATCTACCTGGGCGTCAGCGGCACCCAGATTCAGGCGGCCGACGCCCTGTACTGCGGCCTGGCCGACTGGTACCTGGCCAGTGACCAGCTCACCGCCCTTGACCAGGGCCTGAACCAACTGAACTTTGGCGACAACCCGCTGAAGGACCTGCAGAACCTGCTGGCCACGCTCGGTACCCAGGCGCTGGAAGATGCCCCACTGGAAAAGCTGCGCCCGGTCATCGACCACTTCTTCGCCCTGCCCAACCTGCAAGCCATCGTCGAGCAATTGCGTGCGGTCAGTATCGGTGACAGCCATGCCTGGGCCGTGGCCGCCGCCGACCAGCTGGAAAGCCGCTCACCGTTGGCCATGGCGGTTACCCTGGAGATGTTGCGCCGCGGTCGCCACCTTGGGCTGGAAGACTGCTTTGCCATGGAGCTGCACCTGGACCGCCAGTGGTTCCGGCACGGCGACATCATCGAAGGCGTGCGCGCCCTGATCATCGACAAGGACAAACAGCCTCGCTGGAACCCGCCGACCCTGGCCGCGCTGCAACCGCAGCGGGTTGACCAATTCTTTGAAGGCCTGTGAGCCCGGGAGTACACAGATGCAAGACCTGGAACTGAGCGAAGAGCAGATCATGATCCGCGACATGGCCCGGGACTTTGCCCGTGGCGAGATCGCCCCGCACGCCCAGGCCTGGGAAAAGGCCGGCTGGATCGATGACGGCGTGGTGCGCAAGATGGGCGAACTGGGCCTGCTGGGCATGGTGGTGCCGGAGGACTTCGGCGGCAGCTACACCGACTACGTCGCCTACGCCCTGGCCGTGGAAGAAATCGCTGCGGGCTGCGGCGCCACCGGGGCGATGATGAGCATTCACAACTCGGTAGGCTGCGGCCCGCTGCTGGCCTACGGTACCGCCGAGCAACAACAGCAATGGCTACCGCGCCTGGCCAGCGGCGAGGTCATCGGCTGCTTCTGCCTGACCGAGCCGCAGGCCGGCTCCGAGGCGCACAACCTGCGCACCCGCGCCGAGCTGGTCAACGGCGAGTGGGTAATCAATGGCGCCAAGCAGTTCGTCAGCAACGCCCGCCGCGCCGGCCTGGCCATCGTCTTCGCGGTGACCGACCCAGAGCTGGGCAAGAAGGGCCTCTCGGCGTTTCTGGTGCCCACCGACAACCCGGGTTTCAAGGTCGACCGCAGCGAGCACAAGATGGGCATCCGCGCCTCCGACACCTGCGCGGTCACCTTCGACAACTGCCGCATCCCCGCTGCCAACCTCCTTGGCGAGCGTGGCAAGGGCTTGGCCATCGCCCTGTCCAACCTTGAAGGCGGGCGTATCGGCATCGCCGCCCAGGCGTTGGGCATTGCCCGCGCGGCGTTCGAGGCGGCGCTGGTCTACTCGCGCGACAGGGTGCAATTCGGCAAGCCGATCAACGAGCACCAGAGCATCGCCAACCTGCTGGCCGACATGCAGGTACAGGTAAACGCCGCACGTTTGCTGATCCTGCATGCCGCCCGCCTGCGCAGCGCTGGCAAGCCGTGCCTGTCGGAGGCGTCGCAGGCCAAATTATTTGCTTCGGAAATGGCCGAGCGGGTGTGCTCGATGGCGATCCAGGTGCATGGCGGGTATGGCTATTTGGAGGATTACCCGGTGGAGCGCTATTACCGGGATGCGCGGATTACGCAGATCTATGAGGGGTCGAGCGAGATCCAGCGCATGCTGATTGCACGCGAGCTGAAGCACTACCCGCTGTAGTACGGCGGTCCCCGTCTGTGGGTGCGGCCCAATCGCGACACAAGGCCGCTCCCACAAGGAAGCCGATCTGCGATTCAGCGCCAGTACCGCGAATCATCCACCACCTGCGCATGCCCCTCGAACACCGCTGGCAACTGCTCCTTGAGGTAATCGATCCACGTCCGCACCTTGGCGTCCAGATAATGCCGTGACGGGTACATCGCATACAGCGCACTCTCGCGCAAACGGTACGGCGCCAGCAGCCTGCACAAACGCCCTTGCTCGATCGACTGGCTGGCCGTATAGAACGGTAGCAGGCCGATGCCCATGCCCAACTCACTGGCCACCAGCATGGCGTCGGCAACGTTGGTGGAGAAGCTGTCACTGGGTGCGATCACGCACTGGTCCACCCCCTGGGGGAATACCCAGTCGCCTTCATACATGGGATACGCCATGCGCAGGCAGCGGTGCGCATGCAGGTCCTCGGGTCGCTCAGGCACGCCATGCCGCTCCAGATAGCTGGGCGCCGCGCACGGGATACTGAAGATATTGCCAAGCGGGACCGCAATCAGCTGGGAGTCCGGCAGCGCACCGTCCACGGTGATCACCACGTCATGCCCTTCGGCCAGCGGGTCAGGATTGCGCTGGGACAGCGTCAACTCGATCACCACCTCCGGGCACAGCGCGTTGTAGCCGGCCACCAGCGGCATCAGCAACAGGCCCAGGCCGTGCGGGCAATGCAAGCGCAGATGGCCGCGAGGGGTGAGGTGCGCACCGCGGGCTTCACCCACCGCCTCTTCGGTCAGCAGCATGATCTGCCGCGCACGCTCCAGAAACCGCTCACCCGCCTCGCTCATGCGCAGGCGCCGGGTGGTGCGGTGCAACAGGCGGGTCTGCAGCTGGTTCTCCAGCTCGGCAACAATACGCGAAACCTGTGCCGCGGAAATATCCAACGCATTGGCGGCCGCAGCGAAGCTGCCACACTCCACCACACGGGCGAAGGTACGCATGGCATGCAGCATGTCCATGAGGGTGTGCTCCTTGTTCAGTCTTATTCTTGCGTTACAGGCAGGAATCTATCACGGACTGGCCCATTTATTGTGGATGACCAATGAATACATCATTAGTCATACATTCAACAAATGGAGCCTGTCATGAAACGTTCGATCGCTGTCCTTGCTGTGGCCGCCACCCTCGCCTCGTTCGGTGCCTTTGCCGATGCGGGCAGTACGCAGCCAACCAGCAGCAATTATGAGTACGGCATGCCGCTGGATGTGGCCAAAGTGATCTCCATCACCCCGGCCAGCAACGCTGCCGACTGCCAGGTTGGCACTGCGCACATGGTGTACGTCGACCACCAGGGCCAGAAACGCGAAATAGACTACCGCGAAATGGGCAACTGCTCGCAGCAGTGAGTCAGGCGAGTACCTGGGTGATCCAGCCCACCTGCTGATTGAAATCGTCGATTTTCGCCTGAGGCACCGCATCGCGGGCCCGTTGGAAATTGGCCAGGGTCTGCTGCTTCTGCCGCAGCATGCGCCGCCACTTGACCAGAAATGCCTCGCTTTTCTCCTGCATCAACATCGGGCCGAAGTACAGCTGTTCAGCGCTATACACCACCCTGCCCGGCTCGGCGACGATGATTTCGTAGTCGAAGCGGTTTTCCCGCAGCAGCTCTTCGCTGACGATCTGGTAGCCATTGCCCGCCAGCCACTGGCGGAGCTCGCGCTCACCGCCATTGGGCTGCAGTACCAGCCGCGTGACGCCGCCAAGGCGCTGCTTGCCGGCCTCGAGGATCTCGCACATGGTGTCGCCACCCATACCGCAGATGCTGACCACCGAGATGCGGTCTTGCGGTTCGACCGCCGCCAGGCCATCGGCCAGGCGCACGGTTAACCGGTCTTGCAGGCCGTTTCTGCGCACATTGCGCTGCGCCGAGGCAAACGGCGTCTGCGCCACCTCGCCCGCCACCCCGGCCTCGATCACCCCCCGCAGCATCAACGCTACCGGCAGATAACCATGATCCGAGCCGATGTCGGCCAAGCGGGCGCCCTGCGGCACATGTGCAGCCACGCGCTCCAGGCGCCTGGACAAAGTCTGTTCGTTCAAAATGTGCCCCTGGCTTTGCAATGGGGCGCGATTCTGACGGCGAACGCCGCGCATTTCAAACACCTGGGCGCCCTCGACCCGACCCGCCTGCTCGCGTAGGCTTGCCGCTTTCCTTCCGTCGCAAGGCAAAACACACCATGGCACATGCAGACATCATCTACACCCCGGACCCGGACGCCAAGTCGATTTCGTCCGACGTCGCCGAGTTCAACGGCGTGCTGGTCACCACCCAGATTCCGACCCACGCCGATGGCAGCCTGGAGCTGGGCGGCATCGTCGAGCAAAGCGAATGCACCCTGCAGGCGCTGAAAGTAGCGCTGGAAAAGGCCGGCAGCGGCATGGACCGCGTGCTGCACCTCACCATCTACCTCACCGACATGGCCGACCGCGCCGCGTTCAACGAGGTGTACCAGCGCTTCTTCAGCAAGCCATGGCCGGTGCGTGCGGCCGTGGGTGTGGCTTCGTTGGCATTTGAAGGCATGCGCGTAGAAGTGACCGCAATGGCCGCCAAACGCTGAGCTACCTGCAAGGGCCCTATCGCCGGCAAGCCAGCTCCCACCTCGACCGCATCGGCCTCAAGCCCTATGCAATTGCTGTGGGAGCTGGCTTGCCGGCGATAGGGCCGGTAAAAGCAATACACCTCCTGGCACCCCGATGATGCCGCCAGCCCGTTTCGCCGCTACAATGCCCGCCTAAACCGTGGCAGCCCGAAAATATAACGACATGTCCCTTCCAAAGAACCACCTGGAACTGCTCAGCCCTGCCCGTGACGTGGCCATCGCTCGCGAAGCGATCCTGCACGGCGCTGACGCCATCTACATCGGCGGCCCAAGCTTTGGCGCACGCCATAACGCCTGCAACGAGGTCAGCGAGATCGCCGAACTGGTCGAGTTCGCCCGCCGCTACCATGCGCGCGTGTTCACCACCATCAACACCATCCTGCACGACAACGAGCTGGAACCCGCGCGCAAGCTGATCCATCAGCTGTACGATGCCGGCGTCGACGCGCTGATCGTGCAAGACCTGGGGGTGATGGAGCTGGACATCCCGCCGATCGAGCTGCACGCCAGCACCCAGACCGACATCCGCACCCTGGAACGGGCCAAGTTCCTCGACCAGGCCGGTTTCTCCCAGCTGGTACTGGCCCGTGAGCTGAACCTGCAGCAAATCCGCGCCATCGCCGCCGAAACCGACGCTGCCATCGAGTTCTTCATCCACGGTGCGCTTTGCGTGGCCTTCTCCGGCCAGTGCAACATCTCCCACGCGCAGACTGGCCGAAGCGCCAACCGTGGCGACTGTTCTCAAGCCTGCCGCCTGCCCTACACCCTGAAGGATGACCAGGGTCGCGTGGTAGCGTTCGAGAAGCACCTGCTGTCGATGAAGGACAACAACCAGACCGCCAACCTGGCCGACCTGGTCGATGCTGGCGTGCGCTCGTTCAAGATCGAGGGCCGCTACAAGGACATGGGCTATGTGAAGAACATCACCGCCCACTACCGCAAAGAGCTCGACGCCATCCTCGAAGGCCGCCCGGCATATGCCCGTGCGTCCAGCGGCCGGACTGAACACTTCTTCTTGCCCGACCCGGACAAGACCTTCCACCGCGGCAGCACCGACTATTTCGTGACCGACCGCAAGGTCGACATCGGTGCCTTCGACTCGCCAACCTTCACAGGCCTGCCGGTGGGTGTGGTGGAAAAGGTCGGCAAGCGTGACATGCAAGTGGTGACCGAAGTGCCACTGACCAACGGCGACGGCCTGAATGTGCTGGTCAAACGTGAAGTGGTGGGTTTCCGCGCCAACATCGCCGAACCACGTGGCGAGTTCGAGGAAGACGGCCAGAAGCGCTACCGCTACCGCGTCGAGCCCAACGAAATGCCCGAAGGCCTGCACAAGCTGCGGCCCAACCACCCGCTGTCGCGCAACCTCGACCACAACTGGCAGCAGGCCCTGCAACGCACCTCTTCCGAGCGCCGTGTTGGTGTGGAATGGCATGCTGTACTGCGCGAGCAGCGCTTGATGCTTACCCTCAGCAGTGAGGAAGGCGTCAGCGTGCAGGTGGCCCTGGACGGCCCGTTCGGCGAGGCCAACAAGCCGCAGCAGGCCCTGGACCAGTTGCATGACCTGCTCGGCCAGCTGGGTACCACGATGTACCACGCCAGCAGCATCGAGCTGGACGCGCCGCAGGCGTACTTCATCCCCAACTCGCAGCTCAAGGCCCTGCGCCGCGAAGCCATCGAGGCGCTGACCGAGGCGCGTATCAAGGCGCACCCGCGTGGCGGGCGCAAGGCCGAGACCACGCCGCCACCGGTGTACCCCGAGTCGCACCTTTCCTTCCTGGCCAACGTGTACAACCAGAAGGCCCGCGATTTCTACCATCGCCATGGCGTGCAGCTGATCGACGCGGCCTACGAGGCCCATGAAGAACACGGTGAGGTGCCGGTGATGATCACCAAGCACTGCCTGCGCTTCTCCTTCAACCTGTGCCCCAAGCAGGCCAAGGGCGTGACCGGCGTGCGCACCAAGGTGGCACCGATGCAGCTGATTCAGGGTGATGAAGTGCTGACCCTGAAGTTCGACTGCAAACCGTGCGAAATGCATGTGGTCGGCAAGATGAAAAGCCACATCATCGACCTGCCAACCCCAGGCAGTGCGGTGGCCCAGGTGGTGGGGCACATCAGCCCGGAAGACCTGCTGAAAACCATCGTGCGCGCGCCACACTGACCCTCGAACAGTTCAGTCAGCGTATCTGATGCTTGTGCAGCAAGCGGTAGAAGGTGGGCCGGGAGATCCCCAGCACCTTCGCCGCTACGCTCATGTTATCGCTATGCCGGTTAAGCACATCGCACAAGGCCTGGCGCTCGGCCCGCTGCTTGTATTCCTCTAGCGTGCCCAGCGGCTGCTGCCCTTGGTCCAACGTCTGCAGGCCCAGGTCCTGCGCCTCGATCTGCCGGCCTTCGGCCAGCACCAGGCCGCGGCGCACCCGGTTGGCGAGCTCGCGTACATTGCCCGGCCAGTCATGCCGGCCCATGGCCGCCAGGGCATGGTCGCTGAATGAACGCGGCCGGCGCCCGGTTTCCAGGCTGTAGAAATGGGCAAAATGGCTGGCCAGCATCGACAAGTCACCATGTCGGTCCCGCAGGGGCGCGGTCACCACCTGCAATACGTTCAAGCGGTAATACAGGTCTTCGCGAAAACGCCCCTGTTCGATGGCTCTTTCCAGGTCCACGTGGGTGGCGGCCAAAACCCGCGCATCCACCGGAATCGGCTGGCTGCCGCCCACCCGCTCAATGTGCTTTTCTTGTAGAAAACGCAGCAGATTGGCCTGCAATTCCAGCGGCAAGTCACCAATTTCATCCAGAAACAACGTGCCACCGTGGGCGGCTTCAATGCGCCCGGTCTTGCGCTGATGGGCACCGGTGAAAGCGCCCTTCTCATGGCCGAACAGTTCGGACTGGATCAGGTGCTCGGGGATTGCCCCGCAGTTGATGGCGACGAACGGCTGCTCACTGCGTTGCGACTGCCGGTGCAGGGTGCGGGCCACCAGTTCCTTGCCCGTGCCGCTTTCACCACGGATCAGCACGGGCGACTCGGTGGGTGCCAACTTGCCCAGCAACTTGCGCAACTCGCGGATCGGCCGGCTTTCGCCAAGCAGTTCGTGGGTCGCGTCGTCCACCTTGGCGGCCCCTTTGCCACGCAGGCGCGCCATGCCGAACGCCCGGCCAAGGGTGACCTGCACGCGGGAGACATCGAATGGCAGGGTGTGGAAGTCGAAGAACCATTCGCAGACAAAATCGCCGACGGCCGGCATGCGCAACTGTTCGGCGCTTAACACCGCGATCCATTCGGTGTTACTGCGCTTGATCATGTCCTTGACCGCGTCCGGGTGCCTCAGGTGCGAAGCCTGCAAGCGCAACAAACCCACATCACAAGGGTGATCGAGCGCGGCACCGAGCATGCAACTGTACACATCCCAGCCTGCGCTACTCAGGCCAGGCAACAATTGGTGGCAGTCGTCGCAGGGGTCGACGATGAGCAAACGACGTTGGGCGGCAGGCTGCAGCATGACCGTTCCTTGGCGCCAGTTTTTGGTTTTATGAAGTAAAACAGCAAGTTGTGGCGCCCGTTTAACAGTAGCAACGAAGTTGACGGTGCCCACTACCGTCTGTCTGCTGACGCTTTTTTTTACAAAGTGCCACGGGAATTTTCGCACTTTATCGACATCACATGGCGGCGCAGGGAAGAACGGATTCAAGCCTGACAAAAAATTTTACACCTAATGTGTGACTTGCCCACGGACAACGAGCATCAGTACACATAACCCCGCGCTGCACTTCGCGACCATTGAGGCGACTTTAAAGCAACGCGGAATCACTTCGATGTTTGGGACCATAGAGAGACCGAACCATGAACGCCCCGCTCCGTGTCAACGAAGCACTGCTGATTGCCGACCACGCCTTCGAACCTTTCCAGTGCGTAGCCTGGGATGCACCCAACGGTACTGGTGAGCTGAGCCTGGCAGTGATCGACCGGACCAACACCCGCATCGGCAGCAAGCGAGTGTCTTCGAGCATCTACTCCGACCCTGCCCAGTGGGCCAGCCTGATCGAAGAAGTGCGCGCCGAACTGTGCGAAAAAGGTTACGACCTGCAACCGTGGTCGATGCCAAAGTAACATCCCCTTGCAAACCAAGTGCGTGCAATGCCACGCACTTGTTCAAATGCAAAGTTGCTGTTCTGGCAACTTACACTATTGCGACACAGTGTCGCATCCAGGCTGTTCAGTCCACCGCTTTGAACTGCTGCAAGTGCTGGTAATCGGCCTGCAGTTGTTCGGCCAGGCGTTGCGCGCGCCCAATACGCACCGCCGCCAACTCCATATCCACCACCAACGTTGTACAGGGCATGGGTTGTAAGGCGTTCCAGTGCTGAAGGCGACCATCGGTAAACACCAGGCAACGTACCGCTTCATCCGGATGGGCGCGCTGGCGCGCCTGTAGCCAATGCCGGGCCTGTTCCAGTGCGGCGATCAGCGGTGTACCACCACCGGCGCCCAGGGCCTGCAGCCAGGGCTGCAAGGCCGCCGAAGCCTTCAGGCCGTGGCGCTGCCACTGCGGTGTGCGCCCGCTGGCGGTCAGCAAGGCCAGGCGGGCGCGCTGGCGGTAGGCCTGGTCGAACAGTGCCGCCAGCAGCCCTTTGGTGTGTGCCAACGCCTGATGGCGGCGGGTGGAGGCCGAAGCGTCGACGATCACCAGCCACAACTCTGCCGGTTTGCCCTGGCGTTGTTGCCAGCACAGGTCCTGGCGTAGCCGTGGCCGCCCTTTGAGCAAGGTCGGCAGCCAGGCCACCCGGCCGCTTGCTGCACTGCACGCGCGGCCACGGCTGGCGCCGTTCTGCTTGCCTGCGCCCGCTTTGGCATCCGCCCCTTTTGCAGGTGACTGGGGGATGCTCAGGGCTTTTTTGCCCAGTTAGGTACCTCGCGGCGTGCGCCGCTGGCCACGGGTTGCGCCGGCAATGCCCCCCAGTCGCCCTGCCCGCCCTGTTCACCCGCGTTGCCAGCGCTTTGCTGGCCGGGCTGCTGCTCAGGCGGCTGCGGCGCCGACGGCGGGTTGGCCTGGGGCGCAACGCGGCGGCGATGGCGCAAGGCGAACTCGGCCACCGCTTCGACATCCACTTCTTCGATGGCCGCACCGCCGCGCCAGGCGCAGTGGGCGCGTGCCGCACGCAACCACACCAGGTCGGCGCGCAACCCGTCGACGCCGGCGGCGTAGCAACGCTCGGTAATCCAGGCCAGCGCCTGGTCATCCAGGGCAATACCGGCCAGGGCATGGCGCGCCGCCTGGCAGCGCTCGCGCAACTGCGCCTGGGCCGCAGCCCATTGCGTGCAGAAAGCCTGCGGGTCACTGTCGAAGGCCAGGCGCCGGCGGATGATCTGCTGACGGGCCTCAGGCTCAGGCAGGCCCTCAAGGGCCACGTTCAGGCCAAAACGGTCGAGCAACTGCGGGCGCAGTTCGCCCTCTTCCGGGTTCATGGTGCCAATCAGCACGAAACGGGCGCTGTGCCGGTGCGAGATGCCGTCGCGCTCGATGCGGTTGGTGCCACTGGCAGCCACATCGAGCAACAGGTCGACCAGCGTGTCGGGCAGCAGGTTGACCTCATCGACATACAGCACGCCACCGTCGGCCTGGGCCAGCACGCCCGGGGAAAACTGCGCCTTGCCCTGCCCCAGCGCGGCATCCAGGTCGAGGGTGCCGACCAGCCGTTCTTCACTGGCGCCCAGTGGCAAGGTGACAAACGGGCCTTCGCCAAGCAGGTCGGCCAGCCCACGGGCCAGGGTGCTCTTGGCCATGCCACGCGGCCCTTCGATCAGCACGCCGCCGATTTTCGGGTCGATGGCGGTCAGGCACAGTGCCAGCTTAAGGTCGTCGGCACCGACCACAGCGGCCAGCGGAAATTGCACGGGTTCACTCATTTCAAGCCTGTTCCTCGCCGTCGAGCAGTTGTTCCTCAAGGGCTTCGCGGTAGTCGCCCGGCGCCTGCCACAGCCCGCGCTGCTGGGCCTCCAGCAGGCGCTCGGTAAGGTCGCGCAGGGCCTCGGGGTTGTGCTCGCGCATGAAATCGCGGGTAGCCGGGTCGAGCACGTAGGCATCGGCCAGCCCTTGGTAATGATGGTCGTCGATCAGGTGCGTGGTGGCATCAAAGGCGAACAGGTTGTCGACCGTCGCCGCCATCTCGAAGGCGCCCTTGTAGCCGTGGCGCTTGACCCCGTCTATCCACTTGGGGTTGAGCGCGCGGGCGCGGATCACCCGGTTCAGCTCTTCCTTGAGGGTACGGATGCGGGGTCGGTCTGCCTGGCTGTGGTCGCCGTGGTAGCTGGCCACCGGCGCCCCGGACAAGGTTTCTGACGCCGCCAGCATGCCACCCTGGAACTGGTAGTAATCGTTCGAATCGAGCAGGTCATGCTCGTGGTTGTCCTGGTTCTGCAGCACCGCCTGCACCGTGGCCAGGCGTTGGGCGAACTGGGCGCGGGCCGGGGTGCCGTCGTCGCTGCCGCCGTAGGCGTAGCCACCATGGTTGAGGTAGACCTCGGCCAGATCGTCGCGGCTGTGCCACAGGCGCCCGTCGATAGCGTTCTGCACCCCGGCGCCATACGCGCCGGGCTTGGCGCCGAACACCCGCCAGCCTGCCTGGCGCGCGGCCTGCTCGGCGTCTACCCCTTGCGCTTGCAGCGTGGCACGCTCGCTGCGTACACGGGCGGCCAACGGGTTGAGATCATCGGGTTCGTCCAGCGCGGCCACCGCCTGCACGGCCGCATCGAACAGGCGGATAAGGTTGCCGAAGGCATCGCGGAAAAAGCCCGAAACGCGCAAGGTCACATCCACCCGCGGGCGGTCGAGCAGGCCCAGCGGCAGTATTTCAAAATCGTCAACGCGCTGGCTGCCGGTCGCCCACACCGGCCGCACGCCCATCAGCGCCATGGCCTGGGCGATGTCGTCGCCGCCAGTACGCATGGTAGCCGTGCCCCACACCGACAGGCCGAGCTGGCGCAGGTGATCGCCGTGGTCCTGCAGGTGGCGCTCGAGGATCAGGCTGGCCGAGGCGAAACCCAGGCGCCAGGCCGTGGTGGTAGGCAGGTTGCGCACGTCCACGGTATAGAAGTTGCGGCCGGTGGGCAGCACGTCGAGGCGCCCACGGCTGGGCGCGCCGCTGGGGCCGGCAGGCACGAATCGCCCGGCCAGCGCCGCCAGCAGGCCACTCATTTCAGCAGCGCCGCAGGCATCCAGGCTGGGCGCCACCGCTTCGCGCAAGGCCTGCACCACGTCGTGCACCGGCTGCCATTCGCTCGGTTCAGGCAACTGCAGGGTGCCGCCCAGCGCTTGCTCGATCACCTGCTGCGCCAAAAGCTCCAGGCGCTCGCGGGTATCGCCACAGGTGCGCCAGGGTTCACTGCTCATGGCCAGAAGCTGCTCAGGGCGTTCGCCCTGCCAGGGGAGCCCAAGCTCACAATCGAGCGGGTCAAAGCCTGGCACCAAGGCCTTGGCCAAGGCCCGCAGCAGGCTGGCATTACCACCACGACCGTCGCCACGCTCGACCCGCAACAGCGCCAGCAGCGTGTCCAGGCGCAGCCGCCCTTCTGGCGATTGGCCAAACACGTGCAGGCCATCGCGAATCTGCGATTCCTTCAGGTCGCACAGATAGGTGTCCAGGCGCGGCAGCCAGACGGAGGCATCGTCCAGCTGCCCTTCCAGTTGCAGCTCACGGTCGATGTGGTTGACCTTGACCAGCTCGAGGATGTCGCGCTGCAACTCGCGTGCACGCCGCGGGTCGAGTAGCTGCGCTTCGTAGAACTCGTCGGCCAGTTGCTCCAGGTGGCGCAACGGGCCGTAGGTTTCGGCGCGGGTCAGCGGCGGCATCAAGTGGTCGATGATCACGGCTTGGGTACGGCGCTTGGCCTGGGCGCCCTCGCCCGGGTCGTTGACAATGAACGGGTAGATGTTCGGCAGCGGGCCAAGCAGCGCGTCCGGCCAGCACTGCGCCGACAAGCCGACGCCCTTGCCGGGCAGCCATTCGAGGTTGCCGTGCTTGCCGACATGGATCACCGCGTCGGCGGCGAACGCGTGGCGCAGCCAGAAGTGAAACGCCAGGTAGCCGTGCGGCGGCACCAGGTCGGGGTCGTGATACACCGCGCTGGGGTCTACCTGGTAGCCCCGGGCGGGCTGGATGCCGACGAAGGTCAGGCCAAAGCGCAAGCCGGCCACCATCAGCCGGCCGCTGCGGTACATCGGGTCCTGCTCGGGCGGCCCCCAGCGCTCCAGCACTGCCTGGCGATTGGCCTCGGGCAAGCGCTCGAAGGCGGCCTGGTAGTCGGCCAGGCTCAGGCTCTGGGCGCAAGGGCGCTGGTCGAGGTGGTCAAGGTCGTTGGTCACGCCGCCGAGCAGCTGGTGAATCAGTTGCGTGCCGCTGCCCGGCAAATCGGCCAGCGGATAGCCTTCGGTCTGCAGCGCCTTGAGAATGTTCAGTGCGGCAGCGGGCGTGTCCAGGCCGACGCCGTTGCCAATGCGGCCATCGCGGGTCGGGTAGTTGGCCATTACCAGGGCCACGCGTTTCTGGGCATTGGGCAGGTGCGCCAGCTCGACCCAGCGGCGGGCCAGCTCGGCGACGAAGTCCATGCGCTCGGGGTGGGCGCGGTAGCACACCACGTCGGACTGGCTGCGCTCGCTGCGCCAGGCCATGTCCTTGAAACTGACCGGGCGGGTAATGATGCGCCCGTCCAGTTCGGGCAAGGCGATGTGCATGGCCAGGTCTCGCGCACCCAGCCCCTGTTCGCTGGCTTCCCAGCCGGGCTGGTTGTCCTGCGCGCAGATGGCCTGCAGCACCGGAATGTCACGGCGGAACGGGCGCAGGTTGGGTCGCTCGGGGCTGGACAGGGCAAAACCGGTGGTATTGACCAGCACTTCGGCACCGACTTCGTCCAGCCAGGCCTCAACCTGCTCCAGACAGGCGCTTTCCTTGAGGCTGGCCACGGCAATCGGCAACGGGTTCAAGCCAGCGGCTTGCAGGCGCTGGCAGAACACGTCGATGAACGCGGTGTTGGCCGCCTGCAAGTGGGAGCGGTAGAACAGCAGCGGCGCCACCGGGTAGTCCGGGTGCCAGTGCGGGTACCAGTCTTCCAGTGCCGCACTGCCCTTGGCCGGGTGATACACAGCGGTGCGCGGCAAGGGTTGCGGCTCGTCCCAGGCATAATCGCGGCCCAGCCACTGGTTGGCCAGGCAGTTGTACAGGTTGATGGCATTGGCCTTGCCGCCCTGGCGCAAGTAGTGCCAGAGGCGCTCGGCCTGGTCGCCCGTGACGGTGCCCAGGCGGGTCAGCTCCGGGTCCGGGCGGTCATCACCCGGCACCAGTATCAGCTGCACGCCACGGGCGGCCAGCTCGACCAATTGCTCGACACCATAGCGCCAGTAGCCGACGCCGCCGTGCAGCGACACCAGGATGACCTTGGCATGGCGCAGCACCTGGTCGACATACAGGTCGACCGAAGCGTGGTTCTGCACCTGCATCGGGTTGGCCAGGCGCAGGCTGGGGAAGCCTTCAGGCAATTGCTCGGCGGTATCGGCGAGCAACGCCAGGTGCGAATCGCCGCTGCAGAGAATCACCAGCTCGGCGGGTGTCTGGCCGAGATCGGCAATACTGTCGTCCGGCACGAAGCCGCCGGGCTGGGTCCGCAGCAGGTGCACGGGTCAGGCGCCCAAGGCCTGGCGCAGGCGCGCTTCCAGCTGGGCAGCGTCCAGTTCCTGGCCGATCAGCACCAGGCGGGTGATGCGCGGCTCGTCGGCACGCCAGGCGCGGTCGAAGTGCTTGTCGAAACGGGTACCCACGCCTTGTACCAGCAGGCGCATCGGCTTGCCCGGGATGGCCGCGAAGCCTTTGGCGCGCAGGATGCCGAACTCCACCACCAGCTGGGTGAGGGCGTCGAGCAGCAGGCTTTCGTCGGCCTCTGGCAGGTCGATGGAAATGGAATCGAAAGCGTCGTGATCATGGTCGTCATGATCATCGCCGTCGTGGTGCGAATCGTGGTGGGTGCGGCGGCCATCGATGTGTGCCTCGGACTCGGCGCCCACGCCCAGCAGCACCTCCAGTGGCAGCTTGCCGCTGCTGGCCTCGACCACCTTGACCGCCGGCGGCAGTTCTTCGGCCACCTCGGCGCGGACCTTGGCCAGGCCTTCGGCGTCTATCAGGTCGGCCTTGTTCAGTACCACCAGGTCGGCGCTGGCCAGCTGATCGGCGAACAGCTCATGCAGTGGCGATTCGTGGTCCAAATTAGGGTCGAGCTTGCGCTGGGCATCGACCTGGTCCGGGTAGGCGGCGAAAGTGCCGGCGGCCACGGCCGGGCTGTCGACCACGGTGATGACTGCGTCGACAGTGCAGGCGTTGCGGATTTCCGGCCACTGGAAGGCTTGCACCAGCGGCTTGGGCAGGGCCAGGCCGCTGGTTTCGATCAGGATGTGATCCAGGTCGCCACGGCGTGCCACCAGCTCGCGCATGACCGGGAAGAACTCTTCCTGCACGGTGCAGCACAGGCAGCCGTTGGCCAATTCATAGACGCGGCCGCTGGCTTCTTCTTCGGTGCAACCGATGCTGCACTGCTTGAGGATTTCGCCGTCGATGCCCAGTTCGCCGAATTCGTTGACGATCACCGCAATGCGGCGGCCCTGGGCGTTGTCGAGCATGTGGCGCAGCAAGGTGGTCTTGCCCGAGCCGAGGAAGCCGGTAACGATGGTAACGGGGAGCTTGGCCAGTGTTTTCATGTCGCATTGCCCTTGGCAGAGTGGCGCGGGCATGCAGGACGACAGCCGCGGGCCAGGCCGGCCGGGCTTGTTCGCCACCGGATCACCCCGCCCGGTTGAAAGTCGAAAACGTTGCGAGGCAGGTCTCCTGGCTTGCACCGTTCCATCCCCCCGTTCAGTTGAACCGCGGGCTGGCGGGATGACGCCTTCCCGCGCGTTGGCGCAGTGGCTGTGTCGATCCGTTGTCGGTGCTTACAGTTGCGGGGGCAGCCGCGGCTTTTACCGCGTTCCCGTCTTAGCTTCGGCCTGGCCGAAGAACCTCGAAGTGGCAAGGCTACGCAGTGGCTGGCGGGTGGTCAACCATTGCTGCGGGGCTTGCCGACAACTCTTGGCAGCACTGCGGTACAGTGGCGACTTTGCCCACTGTCAAGGACGCCCCATGCCCCTCGCCCCCGCCATCCCGGTACTGCGCATCTTCTCGGTCGACAAGGCCAGGGAGTTCTACATGGATTTCCTCGGTTTCAGCCTGGACTGGGAGCACCGCTTCAGCCCGGACCTGCCGTTGTACATGCAGATTCACCGCGATGGCCTGATCCTGCACCTTACCGAGCACCATGGCGATGCCTGCCCCGGCTCTACAGTGTTTGCCCGCATCGACGACCTGCGGGCGCTGGAGCATGAACTGCAAGGCAAACAGTACGGTTACGCCCGGCCCGAAACAGAGCGCCTGGACTGGGGCCTGCAGATGCAGGTGTGCGACCCGTTCGGCAACCGCCTGCGCTTCTGCCAGCAGATCGATGACGAGGCCAACCTGTGAAGCGCAAGACGTAAGACTGGCTGCGCCTGTGAGATCGAGCGCCGCCCGCGCGGCGCTCGATCTCACAGGCACTGAAACTGCTGCGACGAACACCTTAAACCCCACATCCCACCCCTCGCACACGGCGGGCGGTACTTTACCCGCCCCCAACGGGCCGTTAGGCTACGCACTCCCCCAATACGAGGTATTCGTCCAATGCGCCATTAATGCCGCCGTCCATTCGACGGCCAGTCTTCAGCCTCCGGTTTGCTCCGGAGATGTCGCGGCATTTGTGGAGTTGTGCATGACGAACACGTCGATCCTGACGCTGGACAGCGTCTCCTTGGCCTTGCCTGATGGCCGGCTACTGTTTACCGACCTCAACGAAACCTTCGACCAACAGCGTACCGGCCTGGTCGGGCGCAATGGCGTGGGCAAGAGCCTGCTAGGGCAGGTTCTTGCCGGCCAGCGTGCACCGAGCAGCGGCCTGTGCAGGCGCCGTGGGCCTGTCCATCTGCTGAACCAGCAGGTAATCGAGCGCAGCGCCACACTTGCCGAGCTGGCGCAGGTGGGGGCGGTGGTTGCGGCGCTCGAGCGCATCGAGCAAGGCAGCATCAACCCCCAGGATTTCGACACCGTTGGCGAGCGCTGGGATATCCGCGAGCAATTGCAGATGCACCTGCAGCGCAACGGCCTGGGTCACCTTGACTGGCGCCAGCCCGCACGCAGCCTGAGCGGCGGCCAGGCCATGCGCGTGGCGCTGGCAGGCGCATGGCTCAGCGGTGCCGACTACCTGATCCTCGACGAACCGAGTAACCACCTGGACAGCGACGCCCGTGCCCAGCTGCTGAGCATGATCGAGGGCTGGGACCGAGGTTTGCTGGTAATCAGTCACGACCGCAGCCTGCTGGCGCACATGGCGCGCATTGTCGAACTGTCCAGCCTCGGTTTGCAGGCCTATGGCGGCAACTACAGCTTCTATGCAGCACAAAAAGCCAGCCAGGTGGCGCAAGCCCAGCAGCAACTTGCCCGGCTGAAGCAGGAGCAACAACGCCAGGCCCGTGAATTGCAGCGCCAGCGCGAAGACCTGGAACGCCATCAGGCCCGGGCCGGGCGTCAAGCCAGGCATGCCAACCAGGCCAAGATCCTGGTCGACCGCCAGCAGGAACGCAGCCAGGCCACGGCGGGCAAGCAGCGGCGTGATCATCGCGATGCCCGGCAGGCACTACTGGGCAAAGTGCATGACGCCGCCCGTGAGGTCGAGCAAGCCACTGCAATTACTTTGCATGCCCCCACGCCCCAGCGTCATGCGGGCCGCGAAGTGTTGGCCCTGCAGGCACTTCGCTTGCCCCATGGCACCCGAAAACCGCTTGACCTGCGCTTGTGCCTGGGCCAGCGGCTGGGTCTGGTCGGCGCCAATGGCAGTGGCAAGTCCACGCTGCTAAGGCTGCTGAACGGGGAATTACCGGCATCTCCCGACACTTTGCGCCGCAGTGGCGAAACAGCCCTGCTCGACCAGCACTGCAGCACCCTGGCAGGCCACAACAGCGTGCTTGAACACCTGCGCCAAGCCAACCCGGTGCTGGCCCAGGGCGAATTGCGCAGCCGCCTGGCACAACTGGGCCTGGATGCGGCCCGTATCGAGCTGCCCAGCAGCCTGCTCAGCGGCGGCGAGCGGATGAAGGCAGCGCTGGCCGCCGTGCTGTACCGCGAGCGGCCCCTCGACCTGTTGCTGCTGGATGAGCCCGGCAACCACCTTGACCTGCCGTCACTGGCAGCCCTGGAGCGCATGCTCGGGCAGTTTCGCGGGGCGCTGATAGTGGCGTCCCATGACGCGGTTTTGCTGGAAAACCTGGCCCTGCATGGCTACCTGCACTTGTAGGAGCAGCCTTGTGCTGCGAAAGGGCCGGTACTGGCGACACAATTGCATCCAATGGACCGGCCTCTTCGCAGCACAAGGCTGCTCCTACAACGACCGCGGACCGAGAATAATGCATCGCAGGCTATCAATTCGTGACTGGCCGTTCCCGATCCGCGACGGATGTATTATGGTGGCGTGGTGCGCATATAACAGCAGCCCGAGCGATCGGGCACTTGCAAGACAATGAGGGTGTCATGAGCAACGAAAGCATTAACTGGGACAAGCTGGGTTTCGACTACATCAAAACCGACAAACGCTACCTGTCCGTATGGCGCAATGGCGAGTGGGACAAGGGCACCCTGACCGACGACAACGTGCTGCACATCAGTGAAGGCTCCACGGCCCTGCACTACGGCCAGCAATGCTTCGAAGGCCTCAAGGCCTACCGTTGCAAGGACGGCTCGATCAACCTGTTCCGCCCCGACCAGAACGCCGCCCGCATGCAGCGCAGCTGCGCCCGCCTGCTGATGCCGCACGTGCCGACCGATGTGTTCATCGAAGCGTGCAAGCAAGTGGTCAAGGCGAACGAAAAGTTCGTGCCACCGCACGGCAAAGGCGCCCTGTACCTGCGCCCGTTCGTGATCGGCACCGGCGACAACATTGGCGTGCGCACCGCCCCTGAGTTCATCTTCTCGGTCTTCGCCATTCCGGTTGGCTCGTACTTCAAGGGCGGCATGAAGCCGCACAACTTCCAGATCTCCAGCTTCGACCGCGCCGCCCCACAAGGCACCGGCGCAGCCAAGGTCGGTGGCAACTACGCCGCCAGCCTGCAGCCAGGCGCTGAAGCCAAGAAGGCCAACTTCGCCGACGCCATCTACCTCGATCCGCTGACCCATACCAAGATCGAGGAAGTCGGTTCGGCCAACTTCTTCGGCATCACCGCCAAAAACGAGTTCGTTACCCCGAAATCGGCCTCGGTGCTGCCAGGCATCACCCGTCTGTCGCTGATGGAACTGGCGCAATCGCGCCTGGGCCTGACCGTGATCGAAGGCGATGTCGAAATCAGCAAGCTGGACCGCTTCATCGAAGCCGGCGCTTGCGGTACTGCTGCAGTGATCACCCCGATCGGCGGTATCGAGTACAACGGCAAGCTGCACGTGTTCCACGACCTGGAAAAGGTTGGCCCGGTTACCCAGAAGCTCTACAACGAGCTGACCGGCATCCAGAGCGGTGATGTTGAAGCACCGGCAGGCTGGATCGTCAAGGTCGCCTGAGGCGCATCAGATATATGAAAACGGGGCATGCCAGCGATGGTATGCCCCGTTTTTTTGACAGAGTTGATGACCCTGTGAGAGCGGACGTGCCCACTCCCACAGGGAACGCGTGAGCATTCGCAATTGAGGCCGGCTACTCATGCCACGCGACGCTGCATCAGCAGATGCCGGGCTTTGTCGAACGCCCAGTTGTACAGCACGGTGTAGGGCAGGATGATCACGAAGAAACCCAGCTCCACCATGAACGCCTGCAGCAGCGAAATATCCAGCATCCACGCCGCCACCGGCAGGCACCACACCACCAGCCCGGCCTCGAACCCCAGACCGTGCACAAAGCGCGCACCGGCCTTCCAGTGGATGCGTTCAGTCTGCACCCAGCGATCGACCAGCGCGTTGTAGACCATGTTCCACAACATGGCGATCACCGATAGGGCTATTGCCAATGCCCCCGCCGTCGCCAGCGATTTGCCCATCACCCAGGACAACAGCGGTGCGCACAGCAGCACCGCGAATACTTCATAGCCTACGGCGTGTACCAGGCGTTCGGTGAAAGAGACCGTTTTCATTGCAAATTCCATCCATTGCGTGAGTCGTGCTTCCTATTTTCTTTGATAGAACTGATACTCGCGACATAGCTACCATCGGTTTTATCAATACCATGCGCTACTCACCCGAAGCTCTGGTCGCCTTTGTCGAAGCCGCATCGCTGGGTTCGTTTTCTGCGGCGGCACGCAAACTGCGCAAAAGCCAGTCCACGATCAGCATCGCCATCGCCAATTTCGAAGCCGATATCGGCTACCCGCTGTTTGATCGCGGTGGCCGCCACCCCACGCTGAACGAAGCGGGCCGACAGGTGCTAAGCCATGTCGAAGCGATCCTGGACGCCAGCGCCCAGCTCGATGCCCTGGCGGTCAGGCTGGCGCAAAACGTCGAGGCGCTGGTCTCGGTGGTGATGTCGGACAGCTACAGCGTCACCTTCCAGGGCGCCGTGATGGCCCGCTTCGCCCAGCAGTACCCGCACACCGAATTGCGCTGCGGCCCGGCGGAAGACGCTGATGTGATCGATATGATCCAGCAGGGCCTGGCCCACGTCGGCATTTTGGCCACTCAGCCTAGCTACCCCGCCGACGTTGCCGTGGCGCGCTTGCCCGAGCAGGCGGAGTTCGGTGTGTATGTGGCCAGCGGGCACCCGTTGGCGGGCCTGAAAACGGTGCAAACGCAACACCTTGAAAACGCGCGGCAGCTGTACATCAAGACCTACGCCCCCAGCCTGCACCGCGGCCGCGGCCAGGCCTGGTCGGCACCGGATTACCTCACCCTGCTGGAATTTGCCGTACGCGGGTTTGGCTGGGCCGAACTGCCCAGGGCGCTGGTGGCGCGGTTTGGCAACGAGCTAGTGGAGTTGCAGATAGCGGGTTACCCGCGCCGGGTGGATATGGATGTGGCGTGGTCAAGCCGGCGGGCGCTTGGGCCGGCGGGGCAATGGCTGGTGCGGCAGATGCTGGGGCAGTAGGTCTTAACCTGCCAGAATCTGGCGCTGCCGCGTAGTCCATCGCGGCACAAGGCCGCTCCTGCAGGGGGTCGCGTTCTCTTGTGGGAGCGACCCCGTAGTGCGCCAGAACACAACAACCAGTACACCCAGCGACAAGCCTTCCCCCCGCCCTGCCCCGTAGCCTGTCACCACGCGCCGCCCCGCCGCGGCACGCACCTAAAGCACAAGAACAAACGTTGGTGACCTATGCAGACAGTAGATCCGATCACCCTTGCGGTTGTCCGGGGTGCGCTGGAGACAGCGCAGCGCGAAATGACCCTGACCCTGGAAAAGACCGGGCGCTCCAGTGTGTTCAACCTGGCCCACGATTACTCCAACTCGCTGTTCGACCACCTGCCGGAGATGATCCTGCAAGGCCAGGACATCCCCATCCACCTGGGCTCGCTGATCCCGGCCATGAAATGCGTGGCCGGGTTCTTCGGCGAAGACATCGCCGAAGGCGACGTGATCTACCACAACGACCCCGCCTACAAGGGCAGCCATATTCTTGACTGCTGCATGTACAAGCCGGTGTATTACCAGGGGGAACTGGTGTTCTGGACCGTGTGCAAAGGCCACCTGACCGACATCGGCGGCCCTGTACCCGCCGGTTACAACCCCGACGCCAAGGAAATCTACGCCGAAGGGCTGCGCATCCCACCGGTCAAACTGTGGGAAAAGGGCAAGCGCCGCGAAGACGTGATCAACTTCATGCTCACCAACATGCGCGCCCGCCCCTATCAGGAAGGCGACCTCAATGCCCAGTACGGCGCCTGCAAGGTCGGCGAGCGGCACTTGCTGGAGCTGCTGGACAAGTACGGCGTGGCCCAAGTACGTGCCTGCATTGCCGAGCTGAAGAACATGGCCGACCGGCACATGCGCGCGCTTTTGCGCGATGTGCCGGACGGTGACTACAGCGGCACCGCCGTTCTTGAAGATGCCGGCCACGGCCTTGGCGAACTGGCCATCACCGCCCATGTGCAGATACGTGGTGACCAGGCCCACGTGCGTATCGACAGCCCGCCGCAAGTGCCGTACTTCATCAACTCCTACGAGGGCAACTCGGTATCGGGCGTATACCTGGGGCTGATGATGTTCGCCCAGGTGGCACCGCCCTACAACGAAGGCCTGTACCGCTGCGTCACGGTCGATGTCGGGCCCAGGGGAACCCTGTGCAACGCCGAAGAACCGGCGCCCCATGTCAACTGCACCACCACGCCGATGGAAACACTGGCCGATGCCGTGCGCACCGCGCTGGAGCAAGCCTCACCACAGCGGGTAACGGCCTCCTGGGGGCACACCAGCGGCATCAACATCGCCGGCCACGACCCGCGCAACGGCAACAGCGAGTACGTGACGATGGTGCTGGCCTCGATCATTTCCGGTGCCGGTGCCAACCAGGTGATGGATGGCTGGCACGCCTGCGGCCCGCTGTGCTGCTTCGGGGCGCTGATGAGCGGCGACATCGAACTGCTCGAACACGCCTATCCGGTGCTGATCCACCGTTACAGCCTGATGGCCGACAGTGGTGGCGCCGGTGAATTGCGCGGTGGTTCGGGCACCCGCCTGGAGATCGAACCGCTTGACCACGCCATGACTGTGGTCGGCTTCGGCGAAGGCCGCCAGCTGCCCACCGCCGGTGCCGCCGGGGCACGCAATGCCCTGCTCGAACCCAAGCTGGGCCGGCTGATCCACCGCCACGTCGACGGTAGCGAAGACCACTATACGCAAAACCCGATGCTCACCCTGCAACCCGGTGAACGCATCATCAACATCAACCCGGGGGGCGGTGGCTACGGCGACCCGCTGCGCCGCCCGGTCACCGCCGTACTGGAGGATGTGCGCAACGGCCTGGTCTCGCCACAAGGGGCAGCCCTGGAGTATGGCGTGGTCCTCGATGACGATGGCCGCCTCGACGAAACCGCAACCCGCCTTGCCCGCGCCCCGCGCTGCCCGGAGAACCATCATGCGTAATCAATATCGCCTGGGCATCGATGCCGGCGGCACCTTCACCGATTTCATCCTGGCCGACCGCGACGGCGGCGTGCAGCTGTTCAAGGCCCCGTCCACGCCGCAGGATGGCACCTTGGCCATTCGCGCCGGCCTGGCGCAGATCGCCGACGCCACCGGGCGCAGCCCGGCCGAGCTGATCGCCAACTGCGACCTGTGCATCAACGGCACCACGGTGGCCCTCAACGCGCTGATCGAGCGCACCGGGGTCAAGGTGGGCCTGCTGTGCACCGACGGGCACGAGGACAGCCTGGAAATCCGCCTGGGTCACAAGGAGGAAGGCCACCGCTACGACGCTCATTATCCGCCGGCACACATGCTTGCCCCACGCCATCTGCGCCGCCCGGTAGGTGGCCGCATCCTCGGAGATGGACGTGAGCACAGCCCGCTGGACGAGCGCGCCATTCATGACGCCATCGACTACTTCCGTGCCGAAGGCGTGCAGGCCGTGGCCATTTCCTTCCTGTGGTCGGTGCGCAACCCCAGCCACGAGCAGCGGGCCGCCGAGCTGGTACGGGCCGCCCTGCCCGGGGTGTTCGTCTGCACCGGCTGCGAGGTGTTCCCACAGATTCGCGAGTACACCCGCACCTCCACCACCGTGGTCAACGCTTACCTCAGCCCCGTGATGGCGCGCTATGTGGCGCGCATCGACAGCCTGTTCCAGGAGCTTGGCGCGCAGCAGCCAGTGCGATATTTCCAGTCCAACGGTGGCCTGGCGCCCGGGCACCTGATGCGCGAGCGCGCCGTCAATGCAATCAACTCCGGCCCCGCCTCGGCGCCACAGGCGGGCCTGGCGGTGGCGAGGCCGTTCGGTATCGATAACGTCATCACCGTGGACATGGGCGGCACCTCGTTCGACATCACCCTGACCAACGCCGGCCGTACCAACTTCAGCAAGGACGTCGACTTCCTGCGCCAGCGCATCGGCGTGCCGATGATCCAGGTGGAGACCCTGGGCGCCGGCGGCGGCTCCATTGCCCACCTGGACGAGCTCGGCATGCTCCAGGTCGGCCCGCGCAGCGCTGGTGCCATGCCTGGGCCGGTGTGCTATGGCAAAGGGGGTAGCGAACCCACGGTAACCGACGCCAACCTGGCGCTGGGCTACCTGCCCGACGGCGCACTACTGGGCGGCAGCATCCGCCTGAACCGCCAGGCCGCACTGGACGCTATCCGCAGCAAGATCGCCGAACCGTTAGGTATCAGCGTGGAACGCGCAGCATTCGGCATCACCACCCTGGTCAACCTGAACATGGTCAACGGCATTCGCCGCGTGTCCATCGAACGCGGCCACGACCCGCGCGACTTCGCCCTGATCGGCGCTGGTGGCGCAGCGGGCATGCACGTGGTGCGCCTGGCCGAAGAAATCGGCATGCAGACCGTGTTGATCCCCAAGGTGGCCTCAGGCCTGTGCGCGTTCGGCCAGATCCTGTCCGACGTGCGCTACGACCAGCTCACCAGCCTGTCGATGCGGCTGGACGCCGGGCACGTGAACCTGGCGCAGCTCAACCAGGCCCTTGCCGAGCTGCGTCAACAAGGCCTGGCAAACTTGCGTGAAGACGGTTTTGGCGACCAGGCCAGCAGCTGCCACTACACCCTGGAAATGCGCTATCTGGGGCAAATCCATGAATGCAGCGTGGAGCTGCAGCAGCATGCACTGGATGACGCGGGCCTGGCCGCACTGATCAGCCGCTTCCACAGCCGCCACCAGACCCTGTACTCGTACAGCGAGCCCGACAGCCCGGTGGAGCTGGTGAACCTGGAGTGTTCGGTAATTGGTCACCTGCCGCGTCCGCCACAACCCGAGCTGCAGGGGCCGGCCCAACCACCCGCGCCTGCCCCGGAAGGTGTCCGCCCGATGCTGTTCAGTGCCGAGGGCGAATGGCAGCCCACGCCGGTGTTCAACGGCAACCGCCTGCTGCCGGGGCAGACGGTGCATGGCCCGTGCGTCATCGAGGAAGACACCACCAACATCGTCCTGCCCCCCGGCTGGCAGGCGCGCCTGGAGCCTTCGGCCACCTACCGGGTGACACGCGGGGCTTGATCAAACGGTCGGCGTGCGCCGATCATGGGCCTGAAGCCGCCCGGCAGCCTTGCGCTGCCGGGCGGTTTGCACAATAACAAGAGCTGCTTGAGTAGCTTGCCTGCAGTTCCTTTTTTCAATGCTGCCCTCTTTGAAAAAGGACCCACCATGCCCACAGAAATCTCGACCCACGGCTGGGCACAGCCGGAGCGCCAGGCGCGCTGGGCCGAAGCCATCAGTGAAACCTATTTCCCGTTGAGCCTGGAGTTTGCCAGCGAGCAGCCATTCGATGGCCACCTGCAGCGCTGGAGCACGCCCAGCACGCCACTCAGCCTTTCACGCCTGCGCTCCAGCCCGCTGGGCTACTCGCGCAGCAAGGCGCACGTTGGCCAGGACCATGAGGCGTTCTACCTGGTGACCGTGCCGCGCAGCAGCGAAGTGCACTTCGAACAGGAAGGCCACCCGCTCAGTTGCAGCCCGGGCGGGTTCATCGTCGAGCGCGGCGATGCGCCTTACCGCTTCCATTACGGCACGCAGAACGACCTGTGGGTGCTCAAGCTGCCCGAGCGGGCACTCAAGGCCAACCTGCTCGGGCACAAGCGCTATACCCGGCATTGCTTCGATGCCAGCCAGGGCCTGGGGCGCATCTTTGTAGAGCAACTGGACCTGTGTGCCCGCCATTTCGACGCCAGCCCGGCCGCTGCCCGGCATTTACTGCTGGAACAGGCTTCGGCCACGCTGCTGCTGGCCCTGCAGCAGGATGAGCGAGTACTGGGCAGTGAAGGCAATAACCTCAGCACCCTGCACCTGACACGGGTCGAGCAGTATGTGCAGCAACATCTGGGCGACCCCGAACTGTCGCCACAAACCATCGCCAGCGCCTGCGGGCTGTCGCTGCGCTACCTGCACAAGCTGTTCGCGATCACACCCTACACCCTTGGCGAGTGGGTGCGCCAACAGCGGCTGGAAGCCGTGCACCGCCAACTGCGCGACCCGCATTGCCACCTGGCCATCGGCGAGTTGGCATTCCGTTGGGGTTTTACCGACCAGGCGCAATTCACCCGGGCGTTTCGCCAGCACTACGGGTGCACGGCGCGAGAAGTCAGGGCTGCACGATTGCAGTGATTTGCGGGCTCAATCCCCCGCTGCCACATCCACCACCTTCCAGCTGTCATCCGGGTCGAAGCGCTTCATCTCCTTGGCCAGCCTGTCGCCGTGTGGCCCGAGGTCTTTTTCGAACACCTGGCCGTCGTGGCTGATCATGAAGCTCATCACCCCGGTGTCGTCGTACCTGGCCGGCCAGGCGACCATGGCGAAGCCACGGCTCATCTGGTTGCCGATCAGGTAGCTGTAGGCGCCACCGGGGGCGGACGGGCCTTGTGCGTCGAGGATGCGGAAGTGGTAGCCATACCAGTCATCGCCAACCACATCCTGGCCGAACAGCGGCCCCAGCGGGCTGACTTGGCCGTCGCCATCGTCGTCCCAGTACAAGCCGTCATGCTTGCCAGGCTCACTGAAGATTTTCTGCGCGTACTCCAGGGCACCGTTGCCGTTGTGGTCCTGGGTGGCGTAGTCCATTTGCGCATCGTGATAGGCCAGCAGCGACTGCAGAACGCCGAGCTCGTTGCGGCCGATGCGCCGGGCGCGAATTTCGGCGCTGCCGGCCTTGAGGTCGAAGCGCCAGCCCTGGCTGCTTTTGGTCAAGGGTATGGGCAAGGTCCAGTGAGCGTTGCCCACCGCCAGGATGGCCTTGCCCTCGCCTGCCCTGTCGATACTGTGCTGCGCGTGATACTGCTGCAGAAACGTGTCCACGTCGCTGCGTTGCACACCGCCACGCGGAATGTAGGTGCGCCAGTCATCACCCAGCAACTGGGCCAGGCGGGCTTCATCAGCCTTCTGCGCGCCCAGGGCCGCGACGAAGGACTCCACGGCCTGCTCCGGTGTCGGGAAGGCTTCCTGGGCAGCCGACACGCAAGCCCATGCCAAGCCTGCCGCAAGCAGCACTGCTGCAAAGGCTGAACGTTTCATCGACGGCCTCCTGCGCCGCGACGCATTGGCGCACTGGGCCGGGAGATCTGGTGGCCGGCGGCGCGTGATGCATTGGGCCGCTGGGCAAACGACTGGCTGGTACGACCGCGGTTGGCATGCAGGCTGGTGCGCGACGGCGAACCCACGCCGTCGAAGGCATTGTTACGCGCCCGGCCGGCGCTGTTGGCCGGCCGGTTCTGTGCCACCTGCCGGCCTTGGGCATTGCGTGGTTCCTGGCGACGGTCAGTTGCTCTGGCATTGTCGCCACGGGGTTGCATGCGGTTGCCGACCGAATTGCCGGCCTGCGCCTCGCGCATTTGCTGGCGTGCCTGGCGGTTGTCGGCGGCCGGCCGTTCCATGCCGGCGCGGTCCATCGAGGCCCGGGCCTTGTCCCGGGCCTGCGCCCGCTGGGCGTCGTCGCCACGGAAGGCGGTGCGCTGGGTGGCGCCGTCCAGTTGGCGGCCATACTGCTGGCGGCTGCGGGCATCGCGGTAAGGCACCCCTTCGCGGTTGGCGGCATTGTGCTGCCATTTGTTCTGGTTGTTGGTGATGCGGTTGTTGGCGTTGATGTTGTTGTAACGGTTGACGTCTATGTCGATGTCATTGTTGCCCCAGTCGCAGTCGCCCCACAACGAGGCGACGACCGCCACGCCGGTACCGAAGGCCAGGCCGGCCACCAGCGCGGAACCGGCGTAGTACATCGGCGGCGGCGGGTAGTACACGGGCGGTGAGGCCGGGTAGGCCCAGGTACCATAGGTGGTGGTGGGGTTGTAACTGGGCACGTACACCACTTGCGGCTCGGCAGGCTGAATGATGATGGTGGATGGGGCGCTGCTGGAAGCCTGTGTTGCCGGGGCAGCCTGCACCGTCACGTTCTGGTACTGGTTGCTTTGCAGGTTGCCGGCCGCCTGTGCCTGGTGACGCAAGCGCTGTACCGCGCCCATGACATCGTCGGGCTGCGCCAGGAACGCATCACCCAGGCGCTGCACCCACGCCGGGTCCTGGCCCAAAGTCGCCAGCAGCTGCGGGAAGGCGACCAGCGCTTGTACGCTCGGGTCCCACGGCTGCTTCGCGACCTGTTTGACGGCGTCATCGCCCGACGCCTTGGGGTTGGCCTTGGACCAGGTCACAGCTTCGCTCACCTGCCCCGGGTAAGTGGCGGCCATCAATACCTGCGCCAGCAGCGGATCGGGGTACAACGCAACCGGCGCCAGCATCTGGTCCAGCTGCTCTTGAGTGAACACCGGGGTCTTGGCCGCGACCGTGCCGGTTTGCGGAGCTGGGTCGGGGGCTGGTACGTCTTGCGCCAGCGCAGGGCCGGGCGCGGCGTTCAGGCACATCAGCGCCGACAGCAAAGCAAACAATGGCATGCGCATCGCTTATCCCCAACAGGTCAGATCGCGTGGGTTAAGGGTAGCAATGGCGGTGCTTTTGACCAGCGGCGAGCGTGCAAACTTTTAGCACTGATGCTTGCGTCAATAGTGACTATCGAACAAGGCAATTTCTACTGATCGCCCCCGCTAAATAAGCTAGCTCCATCGATTCGAACCTGGCGAATCCCCTGCATTCCGGAGCTGCTCGATGAACACCAAGGCCCGCCTTTTCCTCACTGCCCTGGCCGCTACCAGCATTGCCGTACTGGCTGGCTGTGCCAATCACCCTGAACTGCGCACCTACAGCGCTGAAGAAACCCGCCAACTGCAACTGGAAGCGTTGCAGCGCCGCGGCCTGTCGCTGGACGACTACGAGCAGCAACGCCGGGTGATACAACGTGCCGGCAACCTGCCCGTGGTGACCGAAGCCGCCGACGCAGACCCTTCGACCAAAGGCTGAGCGGGCCAGGCAAAGGTTCCCTCCTTCCACCTGCGCAGGTATCCTCTACCGCTCAACCGCAAGCCTTCCAGGACGGAGACCATGACCAGGCCCTTTCTGTTGCTGAGTGCTGCACTGCTGTTCAGCCCAGTGTTGATGGCCCAGCAGATAAAACGCGAACTGGGCGACTTCGACTTCACACTCGGCACCACACCCTCGCGCAGCATGGCCCAAGGCCTTATCTCACCCAGTGCCGTCGGCGCATTCCACGGTGGTCTCGACTTCAGCCACCCCAGTGGGTGGTACCTGGGCCAGTACGCCCCGAGCATGGGCGTCACCCCCAACTCGACCCTGCGCCTGGACAGCTACCTGGGCTACAAGCACCAATTCGACAACAGCCTGGGCTATGAAGTGGGGTTGATCCATTACAGCCAGCCGACTATTGCAGGCCCCGACAGCTATGCCCTGTACGGTGGCATCTCGCTGTTGGGCAATCGCTTCGGTGGCGCGCTGCGCGACAACCCGGATAACCGCACCGGCACCCTGTTCGCCGACTTCGGCGAACTGCCCCTGTTCGATGTCGACCTCACCGTCAAGCTGGCCCATCATCGCCTGGGCACGCCGTTCACCATTGGCGACGGCAGCCAGGTAAATGCCTTTTCCGACTGGTCGCTGGAACTGTCGCGGCCCTGGCTGGGCATCGACCTTAACCTGATCTACAGCAACTCCAATCTCAGTGGCGGCGGTTGCGATGCCTATTCGGGCATCAACACCTATTGCGACAGTGTGGTCACGCTCAAGGCGCAGCGCAGTTTCTTCTAACGCCGTGGTGCCAGCGCCAGGGCTATACCGCCCAGCACCACCACACACGCGATCAGCAAGCGCAACGACAGCGGTTCGCCAATCAGGACAACACCGCCCAGTGCGGCAATCACAGGCACACTAAGCTGCATGGTCGCTGCTTGCTGCGCACTCACCTGCCTGACCACGCCGTACCACACGGCGTAGCCCGCACCTGAGGCCAGTACGCCGGAGCCCAAGGCATACAACAAACCCAGCAGCGTGAGGTGCGGGCCGGTGCCCAGCAACAGCACCGGTAGCAGCAGGGCCAGGCAAGGCAGGCTGCGGGCAAAATTGCCTGCGGTATCGGCCAGCGGCCTGGGCGAGCCCCTGCCCAGCAACGTGTACACGCCCCAGGCCATACCAGACAGGGCCATCAGCAAGGCACTGGCCAAGGGTGGCGCCGCTGCACCGGGCAACAACAGCACCAACAGGCCGGCAAAAGCAATCAACATGCCCAGCAGCATGCGGGCGGTGATGCGCTCACCTTTGTACCAGGCAAAGCCGAACATGGTGATCTGCACTGCGCCGAACAGCAGCAATGCCCCCGCACCTGCACCCAGCTGCAGGTATGCCGCAGAAAAAAGGAATGCGTAGAGGAACAGGGCCAAGCCACCGCGCCAACTGCCGCCAATGCCAAGCGCAGGTTTACGCAGGCGGATCAACAGCAGCAGAAACAACGCCCCACTGGCCAGGCGCACCACGGTAAACAAAGCCGGGTCGATGGCCCCGTCCTTCAGCGCCAGCCGGCAGAACACCGAGTTGGCGGCGAAGGCCATGAGGCTGAAGAGCGCCGGCCAGAACCAGGCCTTGGCCTTGCGGTCGGTCAGTGTGGTGGTGCCGGTGCTCATGGTGTGGTCAACTCTGAGGGAATATTGTTGTTATAGCGGCCATGCGTGTACCGATATACAACAAAGTGTTTCCAAGGGGCCACCGCCGCATCACTCAGCGCTAAAGCGCTGCCACCGCTTCGATTTCCACCAGCATGCCATCCAGCGCCAGCCGGGGTACCGGGATCAGCGTGCAGGCCGGTTTCATGTGCGGGCCCCAGGCCCTGTCGGCCTCAGCCACCCATTGGCGCAGGCGCGTTTCGGAGTGCTCGACAATCAGCAGTGTCAGCTTGAACACCTGGGCCAGGCTGGCGCCTTTGGACGCCAGGGCCAGTTCAAGGTTGGCCAGCGCCTGGCGGGCCTGTTCGGCGAACAGCGGGGGCAACTGGCCGTTGCTGTCTTCCCCGCCCTGGCCGGCGATGAACAGCAAGCGGCTGTCAGCGCGCACTTCGGCGACATGGGAATAGGCATTGCCACTGGGATCGTACAGGCCTTCAGGGTTGCTCAACTGAAATGCGGTTGATTGGGTCACGACAAGCCCTCACTCGGTTGGAAGAGTGGCGCAGTATCGGACCTTAAGTTAACTCGAGGTCAAGCGCGGGGTAGGACATTTCGCACAATCCATTGCCATGCTTGAACCACGCGTATGTTTGCGCCGCGGCCGGCAGGCAGTAGATTGCAAGACCCGGCATGGAGGCCTGTACGTCACAAGGAAAAGCGCATGAGCAATTATGATTTTCAGCTGGCCTATACCATCAAGCCGCACAACCCTGCCCACGATGAAGCCGATGCCGCGCAGGCACGCCTGCACCTGCGCGAGAAGCTCGGCCTGGACACCGTCGAGCAGATCGAAACCACCCTGCTCGGCATGATCACGCTTAAAAGCACCACCCTCGCAGACCGCAAGCGCGAAGCTGAAAAACTGCTGCACGATTACATCCACGAAGCGCTCAAACAGCTGCGGGTATTGTCGACCGTGAAATTCTACGGCTGCATGATGGTTGATGGGCTGGGCCCAGCCATTCGCTTCCAGATCCTGCCCAAGTGAACATCGACGGCATCAGGCGCCCCCACGCCAGATGCCGGAAGCCCTCATTTTTCCTGCAGGACCGCCCTGCCCTTCACCGCCCGCGGCCCGCGCCAGGCCCAGAACAACAGCCCCGGGAATGGTGCGTAGACGACAAACACAATCCACAGCATCTTGCGCTCGGCGCGCCGGTCACTGCCGATGATGTGCCAGATGGCCCAGATTTCCAGCAGGATGACCAAGGCTGCGATGATGATCCAGATCGTTCCTATTTCCATGAGCGCTCTCCCGTTTGGCATGTAATGCATTGGGTTACCGACAGCGTTGAGGGTTCAGATTGATTTGGCTACCAGTATGGCATTGCGAACCGTTGTAGGAGCGCGACCGCCCTCAATGCTGCGGCGCGTTCTCCAGCGCCGCCTTCAACGCCGCGGCATCGGCAAAAGAATGCTGGCTCACCAGTACACCCTCCCGCAGTTGCAACCACTGCACCTGGCCATCCTGCCCGGAATAACGGCTGGCCACGCGCCCTTCCCGGTCGAGCAGCACCCGGTAGTTGTAATCGCGCATGGCCGGAATGGCGAATAGGTTGCTGATCAGTGCCGGCATGCGCTGGATGTCGGCAACGAACACCGCATCACGCGCTTCCAGGTAGCCCCGGGGCTGCTCGCCCAGCGCCGCTTTGACCAGCTTGGCACCGTCCATGTCGCGGGCTACCAGCAGGATGTGCGTGCGGGTATCGAGGCTGTAGGCCTGGTCGTGCTGGTCGAGCAGCGTCCACGGGGCCAGCTTCTCGCCCGGTTCCAGGGCATTGGCCAGCAGCGGCAGCAGGCTGAACAACAGGGCAATGGCGTGCTTCATCAAGGGCGTCCTCAGTGACAGGGGGCAACATGGCGGCAATAGGCCAAGCCAGACAGGTTGCCTGAACACGACCTGAAATACGACACACCCACCCGGAACATTGTCTTTCCTCCGGCCACCCGCCACACTCTGCGAGCCAGCCAGGAAGCGGAGTCCAGAGTGCCCACGCCACGTCAGTTCAGCAAGAAGACCAGCACCAGCAACATGCTGCGGCTGAAATCCACCAGCGCCAATGCCCAGGCCCCCTATCGGGTTGATTTCGTCCTGCTCGAACATTTCTCGATGGCCAGCTTCACCGTGGCCATGGACGTGCTGGTCACGGCCAACCTGCTGCGCGCCGACAGTTTCCAGTTCACCCCGCTGTCGATGGATGGCGACCGGGTGACCAGCGACCTGGGTTTGGAACTGGTGGCCACCGAGCTGTCCGCCGGGGCGCTGAAAGATCTGGACCTGCTGGTGATCTGCGGCGGCTTGCGCACCCCGCTGAAGTACCCTGAACTCGACCGCCTGCTGGACGACTGCGCCGCCCACGGCATGGCCCTGGGCGGGCTGTGGAACGGTGCCTGGTTCCTTGGCCGCGCCGGGGTGCTGGACGACTATGGCTGCAGTATCCACCCCGAGCAGCGCGCCAGCCTGTCCGAGCGCAGCCCGCAAACCCGCATCACCCCTGCCAGCTTCACCCTCGACCGCGACCGCCTCAGCGCCGCCAGCCCCAATGGTGCCATGGAGCTGATGCTGGGCCTGGTACGCCGGCTGTATGGCGACGGGCTGGCCGAAGGCGTGGAGGAAATCCTGTCGTTCTCCGGCGCCCGCTACCGCCAGGTTGGCCCAGGGGCGAAGAAGTCCATGAGCCTGCACCTGCGCACCATCGTCGAGCTGATGGAGAACAACCTGGAGGAAACCCTCAGCCTCGACCAGCTGGCCGCCTACAGCGGGCGCTCGCGCCGGCAGATCGACCGCCTGTTCCAGGCTCAGCTGGGCACCTCGCCACGGCGCTACTACATGGAGCTGCGCATCACCAAAAGCCGCCGGCTGCTGCAGTATTCGGACTTGTCAGTGATGGAAGTGGCAGTGGCCTGCGGGTTTGTTTCTGTGTCGCACTTCAGCAAGTGCTATGCGGCGTACTTCGGCTACCCGCCGTCACGCGAGCAACGGCTGGGCGAGTAAGCGGCGTTCAGGCGCAGATATAGCGCAAGACGGCGTCACAGATCATGGCTTTGTGGCGCAGTTTGACCTGGTCATCAGACAGGTCGATCTGGAAGATCTCGCCAAAGGTGTGGCGGTTCGACACCCGGTAGAAGCAGAACGAGCTCATCAGCATGTGCAGGTCGATCACCTCGATGCCGGCGCGAAACACGCCTTCCTGCACGCCACGGCGCAGGGTGTTGCCCAGGGCTTCGAGCACCAGGCTGCTCATTTCGCGAATCGCCGGCGACTGCTTGACGTACTCGCCATAATGGATGTTTTCGGTGCAGATGATCCGCACGAAATCGACGTTGCGGTCATGGTGATCGAAGGTGAACTCGACCAGCCGGCGGATCGCCTGCTCAGCCGGTAACGACTCCAGGTCCAGGCTTTGCTCGGTTTTGCGGATATCGCCGTACAACTTCACCAGGCATTCGCAGTACAGCTGCTCCTTGCTGCCGAAGTAGTAGTAGATCATGCGTTTGGAGGTAGCGGTGCGCTCGGCGATGGCGTCGACGCGCGCGCCGGCCAGCCCTTGCTGGACGAACTCGTTGATGGCTGCCTGGAGGATGTCCTCGCGTGTTTTCTCGGGGTTGTTCTTGCGCGTTTTGCGCCCCCCTTCAGTTTCAGGCTGGCCAAGGCTCACTACGGAATCACTCATACCCACTCACAGGCGATTTATTGGAATACGGGGGATTATCCGCGAGCGCAGCCATGCAGGGAAGCACGCTGTTGGTCGGGTAGCCATAATGCATTGCGGGTGGCCGGCCTTGATATCGCGCCGTGCAACCCGCTAGCCTGCCTGCCCCTGCCCTGGATGGATCCTGCCTCATGCAACCGCGCGACCTCGCCGCCTATATGTTCCTGGCCATCGCCTGGGGCTTTTCGTTCCTGGTGTTGCTCAAAGTGGTGCATGCCTTTGGCTGGGTGGGCGCGGTCAGCCTGCGGGCACTGATTGCCAGCGGCACCCTGGCGGCCCTCGCAGCCCTGCTGGGCCGCCCACTGCGCCTGCGCCCGCTGCTGTTGCCCTTGCTGGTGGTAGGCGCGACCACGGTGGCCGGGCAACTGATCGGCATGTCGTACGCCACCCCACGCATCGGTACGGCGATGGCGGCGATTTTTGTCGCCACCATTCCGCTGTTCTCGATGCTGATCGGGCGGGTCTGGGGGCTGGAGAAAATAACCCCGCAAGGCCTGGCCGGGCTGCTGCTGGGCATTGCCGGCATCGCCATGTTGGTCGGTTTTCCGGCCCGCGCGGTCGATGACGACTTCATCCACGGCTGCATCGCCTCGCTGCTTGGCGCCATCAGTGCCGCCTACGGCAGCAACTACGCCAGCCTGCATCTGCGCGGCCAGGACCCGTGGACGGTCACCTGCGGCGCGTTCCTGGCTGGCGGGCTGCTGACCCTGCCGCTATTGCTGGTGGTACCGGTGCCCAGCTTGCCACAAGCAGGCGACTGGCTTTACCTGCTGATCAGCGGCGCAGTGATGAGCGCCACCACCTACGTGTTGTACTTCGGCCTGGTGGCACGGATCGGCGCCACCCGTGCCATTAGCGTGGAATTCGTGGTCACGCTGGTGGCGGTACTGGTGGGCGCCTTGTTTCTCAATGAAGCCCTCAGCCTGTTACAGGCGGCGGGTGGCCTGGTGATTCTGCTCGGCTGCATGCTGGTGCTGGGCCTGCTGCCAGCGCGCAAGCGGCGCCTGCCCAGCTAACGCTGGGCGGTGTCGTGCGCTGGTGGCGGCGTCAGGTGCAGCACGCGGTTACGCCCGCCTTCGGCCAACAGGTAGCCGCCCTTGCCGTCCGCCACGATCGACTGCGGCGCCTTGAGGAAGGTCAGCATGGTGTGCTGGACCCCGTCGGCACCGATCAGCAACAAACGTGCGCGGTGAGTGTTGTCTTCGCTGACCCACAGGCCACGCTGGTCACAGAACAGGAAGGTGGGGTTGCGCAGCCCGTCGACCACCACCGGGTCCTTGCCATCATCAGACAGGGCGCGAACCTTGCCATTGGCTTTTTCGGTGTAGAGCAAGCGGCCGTCGTTGCAGCGGGCGAGGCCTTCGGTTTCGGTCAGGCCGGAACGCAGCACATCAAGCTGGCCGCTGGCCCAGTCATAACGCATCAGGCGGCCATTGCCCTTGCGGTCTTCGATGGCATACAGGTGGTTGCCGTCATTCCACAGGCCCTGCACGCTTTCACCGTCGAACAGGTGGGTAACCTGGCCATCGCGGGCCAGGCTCACAGGCGCCTGACCGCCTTCCTGGCTGAACACCCATCCGCCTTGTGCCGCGACCATGCCATCGGGCTTGGAAAGATTGTCGACCACCACGACACGGTCGCCGGTCGCGGTGATCTTGAGGATGCTGCCGCGGCCATCATCCAGCTCGCGGCTGACCAGCAGGCTGCCATCCGCTTGCGGCAAAAGCGATGCGGCCTTGGCCACATCACGATGCAGCACCTCGACATCCCAGCCGGAGGCGGCCTGGACCGGGTAGAAGCTCTGCCATGCAAAGAAACCCAAGGTGGCGGTGAGCACGCCGGTAGTGGCGGTAAGGGCGATGCGGGTGCTGCGCTTGCGCAGGAATTGCGGCATGTAGGGCTCCTTGGAATGCCGGGGATGCTAGCAAGCGAATGTGAAAAAAATGTCGAAGAAGGCAAAGCGTTAAAAAACAAAAGGATATAAAAATAACAAAACAATCTAACGAAACGGAATATAAAAATTGAAAGCCAAACGCCACCTCCTTAGTCTGGGCGCATCGCTTCCCACCCGGTTTCAAGGAGCAACCCCATGCCAATCCGTGCCTTCTCCCCGCTTCGTCGCCTGCTGATCGGCGGCCTGCTGGCCAGTGTCGCCAGTGCCCTGCTGCCCTGGTCCGAAGCATTGGCCAACGACGCCAAGACCCTGCGCATCGGTTACCAGAAGTTCAACAGCATCAACATCCTCAAAGGCAGCGGCGCGCTGGAAAAGGCCCTGGCCCCGCAAGGCGTGAAGGTCAGCTGGCACGAATTTGCCGCCGGCCCGCAGTTGCTCGAAGCCCTGAGCACCGGCGCCATCGACCTCGGCCACGCCGCCGACGCACCTTCGGTGTTCGCCCAGGCGGCCGGCAAACCGGTGGTGTACCTGGCCGCCGAGCAGCCTTATCCACGCGGCATCGGCCTGGTGGTACGCGAGCAGGACCATGTGGCCGGCGTGCAGGACCTGAAAGGCAAACGCGTAGCCACTGGCCGCGGCTGGAATGCCCAGTACCTGCTGGCCGTCGCGCTGGAACAGGCCGGCCTGAGTTACCAGGACATCACCCCCGCCTACGTGAACAATGCCGCCGATGCCGTGGCCGCCTTGCAGTCGGGTAGCGTGCAGGCCGTGACCCTGTGGGACCCGTTCCTCGCTGCAGCAGAAAGCCAGCCAGGCCTGAAAAACCTGCGTGACGGCAGCGGCCTGTCCAACAACCGCACCTTCTACCTGTCCACCGCCAGCTATGCCGACCAGCACCGTGCGCTGTTGAAAACCTTCTTTACCGAACTGGGCAAAGTCAGCCAGTGGGCCAACGCCAAGCCTGCAGAGGTCGCCGCACTGCTCGCCCCGCAGCTGGGCATCAACGCCAACGTGCTTGAGGTGGCCAGCGAGCGCCGTAACTACAACGCCGTGGCCATCACCCCGCAGATCGTCGCCGAACAACAAAAACTGGCTGACACCTTCCAGGGCCTGGGCCTGATTCCACACAAGTTGCAGGTGGCCGACGCGGTCTACCCGGCTTCCGTGTTGCCTTGAGCGGAGCGCACTGACATGCCCCGCCCGATCCGCTTCAACGCGTTCAGCATGAACGCCGCCAGCCATCAGTCCCCCGGCCTGTGGCGCCACCCACGCAATACCAGTGTGGCCTTCAACCGCCTGAGCTACTGGACCGACCTGGCCCGCCTGCTGGAACGCGGCGTGTTTGACGCCCTGTTCATTGCCGATGTGCTGGGCATCTACGACGTCTACCAGGGTGGCCCTGATGCTGCCTTGCGCGGTGGCGTGCAGGTACCGGTGAACGACCCGCTGCTGCTGGTGCCAGCCATGGCCGGCGTCACTGAGCACTTGGGGTTTGGCGTCACCTTTTCGCTCACCTACGAGCACCCCTACCCCTTCGCCCGGCGCATGTCCACACTCGACCACCTGAGCAATGGCCGGGTCGGCTGGAACATCGTCACCGGCTACCTCGACAGCGCCGCCCGCAACCTTGGCCTGGCGCGTCAGCTGGGCCACGACCAGCGCTACGACCTGGCCGAGGAATACCTGCAGGTGCTGTACAAGCTGTGGGAGAAGAGCTGGGACGACGACGCGGTGCTGCTGGAGCGCGACAGCGGGCGCTACATCGAGCCAACCCGGGTGCACCCTATCAACCATGTGGGCGAGCACTTCCAGGTACCAGGCATGCACCTGTGCCAGCCGTCACCGCAGCGCACGCCGGTGCTTTTCCAGGCCGGCGCCTCAGCACGCGGCCAGCAGTTTGCCGCGCGCCACGCCGAATGCGTGTTCATCAGCGGCCCGACCCCCACCGTGTTGCGCCGTTACGCCGACGGCATTCGCCAGGCCAGCGAAGCCGCCGGGCGAGGTCGTGATGAAGTGCTGATCTATGCCCAGGCGTTGTTGATCGTCGCCCCTACAAAGGAAGAGGCCGAGGCCCGCTTCGCCGAATACCGTCGCTATGTCGACCTGGATGCTGCCCTGGCGCTGCTGTCGGGCTGGACCGGCATCGATTTTGGCGGCCTCGACCCCGATGCGCCCATCGAATACGTCGAAAACGACGCCGGCCGCGCCGCCCTGGCCGCGTTTACCGCCGCCGACCCGAACCGCCGCTGGACTGTACGCGAGGCCGCCGAGTTCGTTGGCCTGGGTGGTCGCGGCCCGGTACTGGTAGGCGCCGCCAGCGAGGTCGCCGACCAGCTGGAAAGCTGGCTGGACCAGACCGGCATCGACGGTTTCAACCTGACCTACGCCGTGCAGCCGGACGACCTGGCCAACGTGGTCGAGTTGCTGGTGCCCGAGCTGCAACGCCGCGGCCGCTACCCGTCAGGCTACGCCGAAGGCACCCTGCGCCACAAACTGTTCGGCCAAGGCGATCGGCTGCCGGAACAGCACGCCGGACGCCAGGTAGACATTCAGCGATCAAATACCGGGTATTCCAACATTTAATTTGTGGATAGCGCGCGCTCGACCCTATTCTGTTGCCACATCCCCTGCGCCGCACCGGCCGGTGCGGTTCACGGCACGGGGAGAGAACAACAAGTCGAGATTGTCCATGTCGAACCATTCGTACTTCGCCCCCCACGGTGGGCACCCAGCTCAAACCGAGCTGCTGACTGACCGTGCCATGTTCACCGAAGCCTATGCCGTCATCCCCAAGGGCGTGATGCGTGACATCGTCACCAGCCACCTGCCGTTCTGGGACAAGATGCGCATGTGGGTCATCGCCCGCCCGCTGACCGGTTTTGCCGAAACCTTCTCCCAGTACATCGTCGAGCTGGCCCCGGAAGGCGGCAGCGAGCGCCCTGAGCTGGATCCTAACGCCGAAGCCGTGGTGTTCATCGTCGAAGGCGAGCTGGACATCACCGTTGAAGGCAAGCACCACACCCTGGTACCAGGCGGCTACGCCTTCCTGGCCCCGGGCGCCGAGTGGAGCCTGCGCAACAACAGCAAGTCCAACGTCACCTTCCACTGGCTGCGCAAGCACTACCAGAAAGTTGAAGGCCTGGACGTACCGGAGTCGTTCGTCACCCACCGCGACAACGCCACCGTCATCGAGATGCCGGGCACCGAAGGCCGCTGGAAAACCACCCGCTTCGTCGACATGGCCGACATGCGCCACGACATGCACGTGAACATCGTCACCTTCCAGCCGGGCGGCGTGATCCCGTTCGCTGAAACCCACGTGATGGAACACGGCCTGTACGTGCTGGAAGGCAAGGCGGTGTACCGCCTGAACCAGGACTGGGTCGAAGTGGAAGCCGGCGACTTCATGTGGCTGCGCGCCTTCTGCCCGCAAGCCTGCTACGCCGGCGGCCCAGGCAACTTCAGCTACCTGCTGTACAAAGACGTGAACCGTCACGTGCACCTGACGCTGAACCCTAAGCGCTAAGCTCAGGCTGATGCCCGCAAGCCCGCCAACCTGGCGGGCTTTCTGTTTGCCGCGCATACTTAAACATCCATCCTCAGCGCGGTACCAGCCATGAACCGCTGCCTGCTGCTCGCCGCCCTGCTGCTGTGCGCCCCGGCCCTGGCTGCCGATGACTGGAACCTGGCTTATGACCGCGAAGGCATACGCGTGTACCTGCGCGGCGCGGATGACTCGTCCTACCAGCAATTTCGTGGTGTGAGCACCATGAAAGCGAGCGTACGCACCCTCACCGACCTGCAAGAGAACCTGCGCGTAGCCTGCAAATGGCTGTACGCCTGCGACCAGATGCGCCTGCTGGAGGTGGATGGCGCCAATACCTGGGTGTACCTGACCACCAACCTGCCGTGGCCGACGATGCCGCGGGACATTGTGCTGAAAGTAACCAGCGAACGCCTGGACGACGGCACCTTGCTGCGGCGCCTGAGCGCCGAGCCCGACAGGATCCCCAAGGTTGAAGGCCTGATCCGGGTGCAGCATCTGAGCGGTGAGTGGCGTATGAAACCACTGGGCGAACGCGAGACGGAGGTGACCTACCAGTTGCAGGCCGACCCTGCTGGCGATGTGCCCGGCTGGCTGGCCAACCGGTTCGTGGTGGATGCACCGGTGGTGACGTTGCGTACGTTGCGGGCAGTTGCTGAACGCCAGCCTTGAGGTGGCTTGCCGGCGATGGGCTGCACAGCAGCCCCAGGGTCCTATGTAGCAGTCGCTGTCTGCGGTTGCGCAGAAGCCTTGGTCCTGCGTCGATAGGCCAGCAACAGGCCCGCATACCACAACGGCATCACGTACAACGCCGTGCGGGTGTCCGGTTCCAGCGCCAGCAGGCACAGCACGAAAATCAGGAACAGCTGCGCCAGCGCGGCGGTGACCTTGCCGCCGGGCAGCTTGAACCTGGACTGCTCATGCGCCTGCGGATTCTGTCGGCGGTAAGCGAAATAGGACAGCAGGATCAGCGACCAGGTAACGATGATCATCACCGCGGAAATGGTCGACACCAGGGTGAACACGGTCATCACTTCCGGGATCACGAACAGCAACGTCAACGCAATCGCCATGCACACCCCGGAAAACACCAGCGCCCGCACCGGCGTCCCCGAGCCGGACAGGCGCCCGAACGCCGTCGGCGCCTGTTGTTGGTGCGACAGGCCGTAGAGCATGCGCGAGCCCGAGTAGACGCCACTGTTGGCCGACGAGGCCGCAGAGGTCAGCACCACGAAGTTGATGATGCCAGCAGCAGCGGGCAACCCGCCAAGCAGGAACAATTCAACGAACGGGCTGCGGTTGGCCGGCACATTGGCCCAAGACACCACACTGATGATGCACACCAGCGAACAGATGTAGAAAAGCAGGATACGCACGGGGATGGTATTGATTGCCTTCGGCAGGGTCTTCTCGGGGTCTTTGGCCTCCGCCGCTGCGGTGCCGATAAGCTCGGTGCCGACGAAGGAGAAGATAGCGATCTGGAACCCGGCGAGGAAGCCAAGGATGCCATGCGGCATGACCACGCCAGGCGCCACCAGGTGGCTGAACGACGCCGTCACCCCGCCCGGCGAGGTATAGGAAGTGGCGACCATCACCAGGCCGGTTACCACCAGCAGCACGATGGCGACGATCTTGATCAGGCCGAACCAGAACTCCACCTCACCAAAGGCCTTCACCGCCAGCATGTTCAGGCCCAGCAACAGGAACATGGTGGCGAAAGCCGGTAGCCAGGTAGGCACATCGGGGTACCAGTACTGCACGAACCCTGCGACCACCACCACGTCGCCCACCGCCGCCACCACCCAGCTGAGCCAGTACGACCAGCTGAGAATGTAACCGGCCCGTGGCCCCAGGTAGTTGTGCACCAGGTCGGCGAACGATTCCATCTGCAGGTTGGCCAGCAGCATCTCGCCCATGGCGCGCATGATGCAGAACACAAAAAAACCGATGATGGCGTAGACGAGGATGATTGAAGTGCCAGACAGCGCAATGATCTTGCCCGAGCCCATGAACAAACCGGTACCAATTGCGCCACTGATCGAAATAAGCTGTATGTGTCGGTTTTCCAGCCGTCGCTTGAGCGCTCGGCCCTCTTGCGGAGCAGCGCTTTGCGCATTGCACGTTTGATGCATAGTCGACCTCTTATTCTTTTTTGGTAAAACTTCAGCGCCCCGCGCCGCACCATTTAATTGGCACTAAGGTGCAAGTTCCCTGTCATTGAAAATGATAAAAGCGCAGGTAATAACGAAAACGCACACTCACGCCCGACGCAACTTCGCTGCGGGCTTTTTTATTGTTTGAAACGCACCTTGGGTGGTGCGCCTTGTACCGTTGCACGAAAACAGTTTCATTTTGCCAGTGGCCCGGGCCAAGCGGAACGCTACAGAATGCGCACAGCCAAAGGGATTTTTTGCACTGTGGAAAGCCTGGGTGGCAGTTTGCGCAATGCGCCTGTCAAAATGCCTGACCCAGCGGTCACATCTTGTAGGTGGAGAGCAGGATGCTGGTCTCGGTATTCTCGATGTGCGGGATGGAGCGAATGGTGTTCAGCGCCCTGTCGAACGCTTCAAGGGTGTCGGCGCGCAGCTCTGCCATCAGGTCCCAGCGGCCATTGGTGGTGTGAATGGCCACCACGTTGGGGTGCCCACGCAGCGCGTGCTTGACCTCTGCGGCGTGGTGGCCGCTGATGCCGATGCTGGTGATCGCCCGCACGCCCTGATCCAGCGCATCGGAGCGCAAGCGTACCGTGTAGCCGATGATCACGCCCTGCTCTTCGAGGCGGGTGATGCGGTTTTGCACCGTTGCCCTGGCCACCTTGAGTTTTTTTGCCAAGGTCAGCACGGGGGTACGTGCATTGTCCCGCAACAGCGCAATCAGTTCCCGATCGATAGTGTCCATATGCCTGCCAAATAATCAGATTGCTACTTTGGGGTGGCAGATTGTCTAGAAAGTTGGCGAAACTGGCAACCTGCATTCTTCCTGTTGACGCAACCTTTCATCAAAATGTTCGAGCCGGCGACACTTCGATAATCCTAAGCGCTCACCCTGCAATATCCACAGGGCAGCGCACAATAACAAGGTGCAAGAGCATGACGTATTTCATTGATGTTCCAACCATGTCGGACTTGGTGCACGACATTGGCGTAGCGCCGTTCATAGGTGAACTGGCTGCAGCCATTCGTGAAGACTTCAAACGCTGGCAGGAGTTTGATAAATCCGCACGGGTTGCCAGCCATTCGGAAGTGGGTGTGATCGAACTGATGCCGGTCGCCGACAACAGCCGCTACGCCTTCAAATACGTCAACGGCCACCCGGCCAACACCGCGCGTGACCTGCATACCGTGATGGCCTTCGGCGTATTGGCCGATGTCGAAACCGGCTACCCGGTGTTGCTGTCCGAACTGACCATTGCCACCGCCCTGCGCACTGCGGCTACCTCGCTGATGGCAGCCCAGGCACTGGCCCGACCGAACTCGCGCAAGATGGCGCTGATCGGCAACGGCGCGCAAAGCGAATTCCAGGCGCTGGCCTTCCACAAGCACCTGGGCATCGAAGAAATCGTCGCCTACGACACCGACCCGCTGGCCACCGCCAAGCTGATTGCCAACCTCAAGGAATACAGCGGCCTCACCATTCGCCGGGCCGGCTCGGTGGCCGAAGCGGTGAAAGGCGTGGACATCATCACCACGGTCACTGCCGACAAGGCCTACGCCACCATCATCACCCCAGACATGCTCGAACCCGGCATGCACCTGAATGCCGTGGGGGGTGACTGCCCGGGCAAGACCGAACTGCACGCCGATGTGCTGCGCAACGCCCGGGTGTTCGTCGAGTACGAGCCGCAAACCCGTATCGAAGGTGACATCCAGCAGCTGCCCGCTGACTTCCCGGTGGTTGACCTGTGGCGTGTGCTGCGCGGCGAGACCGAGGGGCGCCAGAGCGACAACCAGGTCACCGTATTCGACTCGGTGGGCTTCGCCCTGGAGGACTACACCGTACTACGTTACGTACTACAGCAGGCCGAAAAGCGCGGCATGGGCACGAAGATCGACCTGGTGCCATGGGTGGAAGACGACCCGAAAGACCTGTTCAGCCACACCCGCGGCCGCGCTGCCAAAAGCCGCATCCGACGCGTTGCCTAACCCCGCTTCCTACCCGGTACTTCCAGATGGCATTCCCAGCGCGTTCGATTCAAGCACCTGCAGCAGTGGTCATGGTCAGGCCACATGCATTCACCCCCAACCCGGAAACCGCAGCCGACAACTCATTTCAGCGCAGCAACCCCAGCCTCGCCGCACAGGCGCTCGCAGAGGTTGCCCGTGATGAAGTCACCCAGGCCGTCGGCCGCCTCGAGGCCGAAGGCGTGCGCGTACACCTGTTCGACGATTTTGGCGAGCACAACACCCCGGACTCGGTGTTCCCCAACAACTGGTTCTCGACCCACCCCGGAGGACATATCGCGATCTACTCGATGTACTCGCGCAACCGCCGCCGCGAGCGGCGCGCCGATGTGATCGAGATGCTCAAGCATGAGTACCGCGTGCAGGATGTAATCGATTATTCAGGGCTGGAGCAGGACGAGCTGTTCCTCGAAGGGACCGGCGCCATGGTATTCGACCACCTGTCGCGGGTGGCTTACACCGCGCGCTCCAACCGTGCCGACCCGATTGCCCTGGAGCGCTTCAGCACGCACTTCAACTTCGAGCCGATGGTATTCGACACTGCCGACGAGCAAGGCACGCCGATCTACCACACCAACGTACTGATGTGCGTGGCGACCGAGTTTGCACTGGTGGGTTTTGGCACGTTCACCAACAAGGCGCGGGCCGAGGAAGTGCGCATGCGCCTGATCGAATCGGGCCGCGATGTGATTGACCTGAGCAACCAGCAGATCAGCCAGTTTGCCGGCAATGCCATCGAACTGTCCGGGCGTGACGGGCGTATTCTGGCGCTGTCACGCAAGGCCTTCGACAGCCTGACCAGCGAGCAACGCCGGCGCATCGAGCGTTCGGCGCGGCTGGTGCCACTGGACGTGCCGACCATTGAGATGGCCGGCGGCTCGGTGCGCTGCATGATTGCCGGCATTCACCTGTCGCCACGCCTGGCGGCGGCTTGCGCCTGACCATCCACCCTCGGCCGACTCGATCTCCTGTGAGAGCGGCCCTGCCGGGGCGCCCCCACAAAGACCGCGTCAGTTCGTAAGGCCGTGTCAGATCCCGCCGCCCGCCAGCAGTTGCGTCATGACCTCGGCCAACGCCTTGACCATCACATCCGCCGTCGGCCGGTGGACGATGACGATTTCATAGCTGTCGACCTCCGGTAGCCCCTGCCCGGCCCCCAGCACCCGGTGCTCACCCGTGGCCGCCCTTGGTGGCAGCAGGCTGATGCCCATGCCATCGGCAACTGCCGCCTGGATACCGCTGAGGCTGGAACTGGTGAAACTGATGCGCCAGCGCCGGCCCATGCTTTCGATAGCGTTGATCATGTCCTCGCGGTACAAGCCGCGCGGCGGGAAGGTAACCAGCGGGATCGGGTCCAGCTCAAAGGCGGGGGTGCGCGCACTGTCGATCCATTGCAGGCGCTCGGGCCAGCAAGCCACGCCCTCCCGGGTGTTGCGCCGCTGCTTGAGCAGCACCAGGTCGAGTTCACCGTTGTCGTAGGCCTGGCTGAGGTCGCGGCACAGGCCGCTGGTTACTTCCAGTTTCACTTGCGGGTGCAGCCGGCTGAACGCCGACAGCGCATTGGTGGTGCGCCCGCCAACGAAGTCCTCGGGCACGCCCAGGCGTACAGTGGTGCCAACCATCGCCCCGGCCAGGGCTTCGAGCATCTGGTCATTCAGCGCCAGCATGTGCCGCGCGTAGCCGAGCAAGGTCTGCCCGGCGTCGGTCGGTAGCACATCGCGGTTACCCCGCACCAACAGGCGATGGCCGACCATGTCTTCCAGGCGGCGTACCTTCTGGCTGATGGTCGACTGGGTCGAGTGCAGGCGCGCCGCCGCCGTGGTGAAGCTACCGCAATCGGCCACCACCACAATGGCGCGTAGCAGGTCGAGGTCGAACAGGGCTCTATTCGATTTCACGCTGATGGACATCTTGGTATTCAACTACTGAATGGCAAGACTGCGTTCTATCACGGCTAGTCGCCAAGGGCCACACCTTCACGCCGAGGGTCGGCGCCACCGGACCAGCCATCGCCGCTGCGCTGGATGATCTGCATGCCACTGGTCATGGTCATCGGCGTGACCTCATGGCCCCAGGCTGCCAATTGGCGGATCAGCGACGGGCTGGCCAGCCCGGCTTCCACTTCGGTGCCGGCATTGCGGCTGCCGAAGTTGGGCAGGCCGGCCGCCTGCTGCGGGTCGAGCTGCCAATCCAGCAAGCCGATCAGCGCCTTGTTCACGTAGCCAATGATCTGCGAGCCCCCTGGCGAACCAAGGCTGGCCACAAACTCGCCAGAGGCTCGCGAAAACACCAGCGTCGGCGCCATCGCTGACAGTGGCCGCTTGCCCGGCTGCACCCGATTGGCCACAGGCTTGCCGTGCTCCCGGGGGATGAACGAGAAGTCCGTCAGATGGTTGTTGAGCAGGAAGCCCTTGACCATCAGGTGCGAACCGAACGCGGCCTCCACCGAGGTGGTCATGGCCAGTGCCTGACCATTGTCATCCACTGCGCTGAGGTGCGAAGTGGAAATGCGCAAAGGCGAGCGATCGGGTGCCAGGGCCAGGTCGGCGCCTTGCGGCTGGCCAGGGCGAGCGCGCTTCATGCTGTGCTCGCCGATCTGCGCTGCTCGGCGGGCCAGGTAGGCGGGGTCGGTCAGGGCCTTGACCGGGACCGGCACGTAATCGCTGTCGGCCAGGTACTGCGCGCGGTCGGCGTAGGCCAGGCGCTCGGCCTCGGCGATCAGGTGCACGGCCAGCGGCGGTGCCTCCAGGCCTGCCAGGGATGCGCTCGCCAGCGGCCGCAGCGCCGCCAGGTCGCGTTGTGGCGTGGCGCGCTGCACGGCTTCAAGCATGCCCAGCGTCTGCAATACCGTCACCCCACCCGACGATGGCGGCGGCATGCCGCAGATACGCCAGGCTTTGTAGGTGCCGCACACCGGCTCGCGCTCTTTGGCGGTGTACTGCTCAAGGTCCTGCAACGACAGGTAACCGGCATTGGTATGGCTGCGCACCTTGGCCACGATGGCCCCGGCGATTTCACCGGTGTAGAACGCCTGGGGCCCGTGCGCGGCAATCTGCTCGAACGTTTGCGCAAGTTCGGGGTTGCGCAACCTCGTGCCCACGGGCAGCGGCTTGCCGTTTTTATCCAGGAAGTAGCGCGCCATGGCTGGTGACCGGGCGATATACGGGTCGCCCGCCACCAGGGTGTGGAGGCGTTCGGAAACGGGGAAACCGTTACGTGCCAACGCGATGGCCGGGGCAAAGAGTTGCTGCCAAGGCAGCTTGCCGTGCTGCTCGTGAGCCAGTTTCAGCGCGCGCAGTACCCCCGGCACACCCACTGAGCGCCCGCCGATCTGCGCCGACCTGAACGGCATCGGTGATCCATTGGCTTGCAAGAACAGTTGTTCCGTTACCTGCGCCGGGGCTGCCTCGCGGCCGTCGAAAGCCTGAACACGTTTGCCGTCCCAGTAGAGGATAAAAGCCCCACCACCGATGCCGCTGGATTGCGGCTCTACCAAGGTCAGCACCATTTGCATGGCGATGGCCGCGTCGATGGCGCTGCCACCGTCACGCAGCATCGCCCGCCCCGCTTCGGTGGCCAGCGGGTTGGCAGCGGCGGCCATATGCCGGCTGGCGTGCACCGGCTGCAGGCCAGAGCGGTAACCGGAGGCCAGTTCGGGTGGCGCGGGCAACACTTGCTCGGCACAGGCCCACCCACTCGCGATCCCCAGGCACAGCGCGCTCATCAGCGGTGTGGAGAACTTCATCGTTTTGCTTCCTGCTTTGTCTATTCAGCAGACCACTGTCGGTCATGCGCAAACTTAACTTCAAGACTTTGTGCGTTTTTTCTAGGATGCAGGCAGGTCAATCAGGAGCCACCCCATGTGTAGATCACTCACAACCATGCTGTTCGCCCTGCTCACCAGCCTTGCCGCCCACGCCGAGAACACCACCATGGACAACCGCCTGCACAACGCCGCCCGCCAGGACGACGTGCGCACCCTGCAACAGTTGCTGGCAGAAGGGGCCCGGCTGGAAAGCCGTGATGAGCAAGGGCGCACTGCCCTGCTGGTGGCCACCCACGGCAACCAGGTGGCGGCGGCGCAAGCACTGATCCAGGCCGGTGCCGACGTGAACGCCAAAGACAATATCGATGACAGCCCTTATCTGTATGCCGGCGCCCGAGGCCTGAACGATATCCTGCGGCTGACCCTGAGCCACGGTGCCAACCTCAGGAGCACCAACCGCTACGGGGGGACTGCGTTGATCCCGGCGGCCGAGCGTGGGCATGTCGAGACCGTGCAGATGCTGATCGATGCCGGGGTGGACGTGAACCACCTGAACCGCCTGCACTGGACCGCGCTTATGGAGGCAGTGATCCTGGGGGATGGCGGACCGCGGCATGTGGAGATTGTGCGCCGGCTGCTGGCGGCGGGGGCGGACCGGCAGATTGCCGACAAGGATGGGGTCACCGCGCTGGAGCACGCGCGCCAGCGAGGGTATCGGGAGATGGAGGCGTTGCTGGCCCAGTAGGCAAGGTTTGCATGACACGGGCTTCGCCCGTGATCGCCGGCAAGCCACACATTGGCCGCATCGTATTCAAGTCATGTGCAGTGCCTGTGGGACCTGGCTTGCCGGCGATGGGGCCAGGCCAGGCAGCACAGAACCTCAGCCCACTTCTTCGTACGGCAGCCCCACATAGTTCTCGGCAATGTTCAGCAAGCCCGCCGGGGAGTTCAGGAAGTACTCGCGGTCAGCCTCCTGCATCTTCTGGTCCCAGGCATCCTTATGGCTACCGAAGTCATGCAGCAGCTGGGTCATGAACCAGCTGAAACGCTCGCCTTTCCATACCCGGCGCAGGGCCAGCGGCGAATATTGCTGAAGCAGGTCGGTACGACCTTCGCGGTACACCTTGACCAGAATGCGGTAGAGATAGTTGACGTCCGAGGCTGCCAGGTTCAGGCCTTTGGCACCGGTGGGTGGGACGATGTGCGCAGCGTCACCCACCAGGAACAGGTGGCCATACTGCATGGGTTCGACCACCAGGCTGCGCAGCGGCGCAATGCTTTTTTCCAGCGCTGGGCCAGTCACCAGATCGGCCGCTACTTCAGCGGGCAAGCGGGCTTTGAGTTCGTCCCAGAAACGCTCGTCAGACCACGCCTCGACGCGGTCCTGCAAAGGTACCTGCAGGTAGTAGCGGCTGCGTGTCTGCGAACGTTGGCTGCACAACGCGAAGCCTCGTTCGTGGTGGGCATAGATCAGCTCGTGATTGACCGGCGGTGTGTCCGACAGCAGGCCCAGCCAGCCAAATGGATAAACCCGCTCGTACTGCTTCAGCACGCCCTCGGGGATGCTCTGTCGCGAAACGCCATGGAAGCCGTCACAGCCAGCGATATAGTCGCAGTCCACCCGGTGCACGCGGCCATCTTTTTCGAAGGTCAGATACGGCTTCTCGCCCTTAAGCTCATGCGGCTGGACATTGCCGGCGGAATAGATGATCGGTGCACCTGTGGCTTCACGGGCCTGCATCAGGTCACGGGTGACTTCGGTCTGGCCGTACACCATCACCGTCTTGCCACCCGTCAGGGCTTTGAGATCCAGGCGTTGACGGCGCCCGCCAACCAGCAGCTCGACACCTTCGTGCACAAGGCCTTCACGATCCATACGCTCGGCTACACCTGCTTCGCGCAGCAGATCGACCGTGCCTTGCTCCAGCACACCGGCGCGGATGCGGCCAAGTACATACTCGGGCGTCTGGCGCTCTACGATGACGTTATCGATACCGGCCTTGTGCAGCAGTTGGCCCAGCAGCAGGCCAGATGGGCCTGCGCCAATAATTGCAACCTGAGTTTTCATTGTTGTTGTCTCTGTTCGGACGATGCCGGCCCTGGACTGGCAGTGGGGCGGCATCTGCTGTTAGGGTTTGCCCCTGCATTTTTACTGGCAAAAAATGCCCATTAAGTGTGCTATTCCATGAATAACCTGCACTTTTACAAAAATCGTTCGATTAACGGACAGGCTTGCCCGCATGAAATCCACCCTCCCCGGCGTCCCGTTGTTCAAGCTGTATGGTGAAAACACGGCCTGGCCCGGCACCGACCTGCTGCACTGCGAGTCCATCCCGGCGCGTAGCCGTTTGCACCACTGGGAAATCAAGCCGCATCAGCATGCCGAACTGTTCCAGCTCCTTTACGTACAGCGCGGCCAGGCCCAGGTTGAGGTCGAAGGCGTGCGCAGTGCCCTCGGCGAGGCGGCGATCCAGGTGGTGCCGCCGATGACCGTGCATGGCTTTCGCTTCAGTGCCGATATCCAGGGGTATGTGCTGACCTTTGGCACCGCACTGGTGGCGAACCTGGAACAGCGCCTGGGCGCGCCCCTGACGGTGCTTGCGAAACCGGCGTGTTACCCGCTGGGCCAGGACCGCGTGCACCTGCGCAGCCTGATCAGCACCTTGCAGCAGGAATACCAGGGCAATGCCCCCGCGCGGGCGGCCATGCTCGAAGCGCTGGTGACCGCGCTGATGGTGTGGATCACCCGCCGCCAGCAGCTGGGGCAAGCGCCGCGAAATCGGGATGAGCGTGACCGCCAGTTGTTGGGGCAGTACCTGCGACTGGTCGAAGCGCATTACCGCGAGCACCTGTCGATGGAGGACTTCGCCGCGCGGCTGAATATTCCGAGCCTGCAACTGAACCAGTTGTGCCGGGCGCTGAGTGGGCAGACTGCGCTGCAGGTGCTGCACCAGCGTTTGTTGCTGGAGGCGCGGCGCAACCTGATTTACACGCGGATGAGTATCGGGCAGCTGTCGGACAGCCTGGGGTTCACCGACCCGACGTACTTTGCCCGGTGGTTCAAGCGCTTGAGTGGGCAGACGCCCAATGGCTATCGTCGGGCGGTGCAGCCGGAATGAAATGTGGTTACCTGCACCGGCAACACGCATCTTCAGCCCCTGCTTGACGTATACGTCAACCTGCAGTCAGGATAACCGCATACCCCACGCCGAGCCCCAGCATGAGCACCCAGACCTACAGCATCTCCGACCTGTCCCGCGAGCTGGACATCACCACCCGTGCCATCCGTTTCTATGAGGAGCAGGGCCTGCTGAGCCCCGAACGCCGAGGCCTGGAACGTATCTACACGGCGCGCGACAAGGTCAGCCTGAAGCTCATCCTGCGCGGCAAGCGCATCGGCTTTTCGCTGGCCGAGTGCCGCGAGCTTATCGAGCTGTACGACCCCACCAGCGGCAACCTCAAACAGCTCAACAGCATGCTGGCGAAAATCGCCGAACGGCGCGCCCAGCTGGAACAGCAGATGCTCGACATCCACCAGATGCAGCTGGAACTGGACACCGCCCAGGAGCGCTGTGAACAAGCCCTGGCCGCCACCCTGAACAACAAAGACAACCGCTGAACGCCACAGGAAACCCGCCATGCCCTTGCCCAAAGAAGTCCGTCTGGTCGAAGTAGGCCCCCGCGACGGTTTGCAGAACGAAGCCCAGCCCATCAGCGTTGCCGACAAAGTGCGCCTGGTAGACGACCTCACCGCAGCGGGCCTGGCCTACATCGAGGTGGGGAGTTTCGTCTCGCCCAAGTGGGTGCCACAGATGGCCGGTTCCGCCGAGGTGTTCGCCGGTATCCAGCAGCGCCCCGGTGTGACGTATGCGGCGCTGGCGCCAAACCTGCGCGGCTTCGAGGACGCGCTGGCTGCAGGGGTGAAGGAAGTGGCGGTGTTCGCAGCTGCCTCTGAAGCGTTCTCGCAGCGCAACATCAACTGCTCGATCAGCGACAGCCTCAAGCGCTTCGAACCGATCATGAATGCCGCGCGCAGCCATGGCGTACGCGTGCGCGGCTATGTGTCGTGCGTACTCGGCTGCCCCTATGAAGGCAAGGTCAGCGCCGAACAGGTGGCCCCGGTGGCCCGCGCCCTGCATGACATGGGCTGTTACGAGGTCTCGCTGGGCGACACCATTGGTACAGGTACCGCCGGCGATACCCGGCGCCTCTTCGAGGTGGTTTCGGCCCTGGTACCGCGCGAGCAACTGGCCGGGCACTTCCATGATACCTATGGCCAGGCATTGGCCAACGTCTATGCCAGCCTCCTCGAAGGTATCAATGTGTTCGACAGCTCGGTGGCCGGGCTGGGTGGCTGCCCTTATGCCAAAGGCGCTACCGGCAACATCGCCACGGAAGATGTGGTGTACCTGCTCCAGGGGCTGGGCATTGCTACCGGTATCGACCTGGACCGGCTGATTGCCGCCGGCCAACGCATCAGCGATGTGCTCGGCCGCGGCAATGGGTCGCGGGTAGCGCGGGCGCGCAACGCGCAGTAAGTCATACGGGTGTCACATACGTGTGGGTGAAGTGTTACCGGCCCCACGTTTCACAGCAAAAAATCGGGTAACAGGGAAACAAATCGACAGAATCTCAGGCTGGCTGGCTGGGACCAAAATCGTTAAGCGCCTGTTTTTAAAGGATTTTAAAAAGTTGGCACGCACCCTGCTATATCTTTCGTACAAGAACAAAAAAAATGTGACACCCAATAAAAACAACAGGTAACGGCTCTGACATAACAAGAACAACACGGCAGAGGCGTAGCAAGCAGATCTTTTTGGAGTCGACACGCTTTTCAGGGGTACGCCCCGCGGTCTGGCACAGAACAATAAAACTACCTCAAGGTAGCTACAGCCAGGTTCGGATCAATGATGAAAGCAGGTCAGCGCTCAAAAAAATACGTTTGCTCTTGACCCCGCATGGGGGTCGCTCGCAACACCAAGGCAGGCTGACAAAAACAACAAAAAGCCGGTCTCAATAATAAGAAAAGAGCAAGCAGCAACGCTTTGGGGGGAGCTTAGGCTCCCCTTAGTGCTTCCTGCCCTCCTCCTCTTCCTGCTTTTCCTCACTCTGACCTTCGACCTTCTCTACCAGCAACGGCATCGTCCCCAGCACCAGCAGGGCCAGTACCGTGCTGATCAGCGCCGTGGCTTCGCGGCCCATCCCGGCAGCCGTGCCGATAGCAGCAGTCATCCATAGCCCTGCAGCGGTCGTCAGGCCTTTCACATGGCTGGGGTCCTTGCCGTTACCTTTGAGGATGGTACCCGCACCCAGAAAGCCGATACCGGCAACGATACCCTGGATTACCCTGCTTAGCGCCTGTTCGTCAGCCCCGGCCGTGCTAGGCGCCAGCACAAACAGGGCCGCACCCAGCGAGACCAGCATGTGGGTGCGCACCCCGGCAGACTTGCCTTTGTGTTCACGTTCAAAGCCCAACACAGCGCCAAGTACGGCTGCCATCAGCAGGCGCACGAGAATGCGCGTGACTTCGCGCTCATCGGTAACATCGGCGAATTCAGCCTGGATTGCTTGCCAGATGACGTCCATTACAGTTGCCCCCTGCTGAGCTTTGTTTGGCCAGCGCCGGCCTATGCAAGGGTTGACCGCTGTACACAGGGCAAAGTGCCGCTCAGCCTGTTGATGCAGCAACCAGCCCCTCACTGTGGTCCACCCTGTAACCACCAGCAGGAGCACCACACCATGCCCATTGAAATCGACGAAGCCACCCAGCGCTGCACCTTGATCGGCGAAGACCTGCGCATCGAGGGTGATGGCCCCGATGTCGAAATCATCACCGACGAACAACTGCACATGTCGGTGGCCTTGCTCGCAGGCCAACGCGTGCCCATCACCGAAGCCGAGGCCGATGCACTGACCGTGGTGGGTGCGGTGGATAGCCGCAGGCACCTGAAGGCCAGTGTGCCAGGCTCGGTGATCTAAGGCCTGGCGGGGCCAACCGGGTAATCTGATACGGTTTTTATCGCAAAATCTGAGCCTGTGCTGATAACAGCCTCAGGGCCATAGTGCTCATGCCTGATCGAGGCCTGATGAGCACCGAACCATGAATAACAGAATCCCTTTTACAGAGATCGCCGCCGCCCCAGCCAGCCAACAACCGCGACGCATCGACAGCGGCATTCACACCCGCAGCTTTGCCGGGCTGTACCGTAGCCTGCGCATTGGTTTTGCCGGGGCCCTGTTCGTGCTGTTTTTTGGCACCGCCTGGCTGAACTGGAACGGCCGCCAAGCCGTGCTGTGGGACTTGGGTGAAAGCAAATTCCACATCTTTGGCGCCACCTTCTGGCCACAGGATTTCATCCTGCTGTCGGCGCTGCTGATCATTTGCGCCTTCGGCCTGTTTGCCATCACCGTGTACGCCGGCCGCGTGTGGTGCGGCTACAGCTGCCCACAAAGCACCTGGACCTGGCTGTTCATGTGGTGCGAAAAGGTCATAGAAGGTGACCGCAACCAGCGCATCAAGCTTGCCGCCGCGCCCTGGAGCCTGAACAAACTGGCGCGCCGCACCCTGAAACACAGCCTGTGGCTGGCCATCGGTGTAGTCACCGGGCTGACCTTTGTCGGCTACTTCACGCCAATCCGCCCACTGGCCGCAGAGCTGTTCACGTTGCAACTGGGCGGCGTGGCGCTGTTCTGGGTACTGTTCTTCACCGCTGCCACCTACATAAACGCAGGCCTGCTGCGCGAAGCGGTGTGCCTGCACATGTGCCCGTATGCGCGCTTCCAGGCTGTGATGTTCGACAAGGACACCCTGGCGGTTGCCTATGACCCGCGCCGTGGTGAAGCCCGTGGCCCGCGCAAGAAAGGCAGTGACGTTGGCGCGCAAGGCCTGGGCGACTGCATCGACTGCACGCTATGCGTGCAAGTGTGCCCTACCGGCATCGATATCCGCGATGGTTTGCAAATGGCCTGTATCGGATGCGCGGCGTGCATCGACGCCTGCGACGGGGTGATGGACAAGATGGGTTACGCCCGCGGCTTGATCGGTTACAAGTCCGAACACAGTTTGCAGGGCGGCGCCACCCACTGGCTGCGCCCGCGCCTGCTGGGCTACGTCGCTGCGCTCGGGGTGATGATCGCAGCACTGGTGGTGGCCTTGCAGATGCGCCCGATGGTTTCGCTGGATGTGATCAAGGACCGCGGCCTGTTCCGGGAAAACGCCCAGGGCCAGATCGAGAACATCTACCTGCTCAAGGTCATCAACAAGACCGAGCGCACCCAGCACTATGCGCTGCGCCTGCTGGACGCTGACGGTTTCACCTTGCAGGGCACCACCGCATTGGTGATCCCGGCCGGCGAAATGAGCGAACTGCCGGTATCGGTCGCGATGCTGGCCGAGCGCCCGGCCAGCAGCTCGCAAACGCTGAGCTTCGAAATCAGCGAGCGCGACGACCCAGCCATTCGCAGCGTGGCCCAAAGCCGCTTCGTCGCACCGATGAACCGCTGATCCCTTACACTGACTCCACCTTGCCTGCCAGGCTTCGACAGAAGGCCAGAATGAAACGCTACGAACGCTTCGCCGACGACATTGCCGAACTGATCCGCTCCGGGGTCCTGGGCCCCGGCCAACGCGTGCCTTCGGTACGCTACGCCAGCCAGACCCACGGGGTCAGCCCGTCCACCGTGTTCCAGGCCTACTACCTGCTGGAGCGGCGCGGGCTGATCCGTGCCCGGCCGCGCTCGGGTTATTTCGTCAACGCCCACGCCCCGCGCCAGTTCAGCGAGCCGCAGGCATTGCAGCCGGTCAGTGAGTCGACGGACGTGGACGTCAGCGGCCTGGTGTTCTCGATCCTCGACTCGATCAAGGACCCCAACACCATACCGTTCGGCTCAGCCTTCCCCAGCCCCGAACTGTTTCCGCTGCAGCGCCTGTCGCGCTCGCTGGCCAGCGCCAGCCGCAGCATGGACCCACGCATGGTGGTGACCGACCTGTCGCCCGGCAACCCGCAGCTGCGCCGGCAGATTGCCCTGCGCTACATGGTCGGTGGGCTGATGCTGCCGATGGAAGAGCTGCTGATCACCAACGGTGCACTGGAAGCCTTGAACCTGTGCCTGCAGGCAGTTACCCAACCGGGCGACCTGGTGGCCATCGAGGCCCCCGCCTTCTATGCCTGCCTGCAAGTGCTGGAGCGGCTCAAGCTCAAGGCTGTGGAAATCCCCGTGCACCCGCGCGAAGGTATGGACCTGGGGGTACTGGCACAGACGCTGGAAAAGCACCCGGTAAAGGCCGTGTGGTGCATGACCAATTTCCAGAACCCGGTAGGCGCCAGCATGCCGGAGGCCAAGAAGCAGGCGCTGGTGGAACTGCTGGCGCGTCACCAGGTGCCGTTGATCGAAGACGACGTGTACGCCGAGCTGTACTACTCGCAGCAGGCGCCCAAACCGGCCAAGGCCTTCGACACCCAAGGCCTGGTCATGCACTGCGGCTCGTTCGCCAAAAGCCTGGCACCCGGTTACCGCATCGGCTGGGTGGCGGCCGGGCGCTTTGCGCAGAAGATCGAGCGGCTGAAACTGATGACTTCGCTGTGTGCCTCGATGCCGGCCCAGGCAGCGATAGCCGACTACCTGCAACACGGTGGCTATGACCGCCACCTGCGCAAACTACGCTACGCCCTTGAAGGCCAGCAGGCCAACATGCTGGCCGCCATCGCCCGCCACTTCCCGGCGCAGACACGGGTCAGCCAGCCCTCGGGTGGCTACTTCCTGTGGTTGGAACTGCCCGAGCAGATGGATGCCCTCAAGCTGTTCCACATGGCCCTGGCCCAGGGCATCAGCATCGCCCCGGGGCCGATCTTTTCGCCCACCCGCCGCTTCGGCAACTGCATCCGCCTCAACTACGGCAGCCCCTGGCATGACGGTGCCGAACGGGCCATGGAGACGCTCGGGCGAATCATTCGCTCGTTCTGATCGCTACAAGCCTGAAGGGCGACTATAGTTGCCCGATCCGTTCATGGGGCTTGGGTCATGCAGCCAGATTCGCGTCCATCGATCACCCAACTGCAGGCGCGCGTCGCAGAACTTGAAGCATGCCTGGCAGAACGCGAAGACAGCGCCCATGCACACAACAAGCTGCTCGGTGAACTGCTCGACAACAGCCTCGCCAACGTGTTTGCCGCCGACCGCAAGATGCGTCTGGTGGCCATCAACCGAACGGCTCGCGAAACCTTCCAGCGCCACCGCGGCTTCTTGCCGCAGATCGGCGATTACGTCCCGCAGTTCCTGACCAATCAGCCCGATATCATGAACCGGTTGGCCCCGGTTTGGCCGCGTGTGCTGGCCGGCGAAGCGTTCGTCGATACCGTCACCTTCGGTCCGCCTGATGCGCCGCGCCATTACGAAATCCGCTACCACCCGTTGCGCGATGCGCAGCAGCGGATCCAGGGCGGATACATGTTTGCCTATGACATCACCGAGCGCATCGCCGAACAGCAACGCCTGCACCAGGCCGAGGAGGCTCTGCGCCAGTCGCAGAAAATGGAAGCGGTCGGTCAGTTGACCGGCGGCATCGCCCACGACTTCAACAACCTGCTGGGCAGCCTGCTCGGCGCAGTGGAAATGGCCGAACAGCGCCTGGACCAACAACGCCATGCCGACACCGCCCGCATGCTCGAACTCTGCCGCAGTACTGCCTTGCGCGCCGCTGCGCTGGTAAAGCGCCTGCTGGCCTTCTCGCGCCAGCAGACGCTGTTGCCGCAACCGGTTGACGTGCAATGCCTGGTAGCGGGCATGCAAGACCTGATCGTCAGCTCTATAGGCCAGCACATTGACTTTCACGACCGAACACTGGCCGGGCAATGGTCAATTCACGTCGACCCGCAGCAGCTGGAAAATGCTCTGCTGAACCTGTGCATCAATGCCCGCGATGCCATGCCCCTGGGCGGTACGCTCAGCATCGCTTGTGCAAACAGCGACCTCGCCGTAGCTGAGGCCGGTCACTTGGGCCTGCCTGCGGGGCGGTACTTGCACATTCGCGTTGCCGATACCGGCATGGGTATGTCCAGCACGGTGCGCCAGCGCGCCCTGGACCCTTTCTTCACCACCAAGCCACTCGGTCAAGGTACCGGCTTGGGGTTATCCATGGTCTATGGCTTTGTCCGCCAGTCCGGCGGGCAGTTGCAGATCGAAAGCGTGCCCGGGCAAGGCACCTGCGTTCACCTGTACTTCCCTCTCGAGGAAAGCATCGCTGCCTGCAGCCAGCCTGTGCCACTCACCACCGGCGTCGAGCTTTCTGCCCCCCGCGTGCAGCGAATCATGCTGGTGGAAGACCAGCCAGCCATGCGCCTTGTGCTTGTCGAAGTACTGACTGAACTGGGCCATGAAGTACAGGCTTTCGACCGTGGCCGCCCGGCGCTTGAGGCTATGCATGCGGGCGTACCTCCGGACTTGCTGATCACGAATGTCGGCCTGCCCGGTGGAATCGACGGATATCAGCTGGCAGAAGCGTTTCAAACGCTTGTGGCCAAAGCGCCCGTTCTGCTGCTTACCGGCTATGACACTGCCGACATCCCGATCAGTGGCCGCCCGGACAGGCGCACCGAGGTGCTGTGCAAACCGTTCAACCTGCAGAGCCTTGGCCAGCGAATTGACCGCCTGCTGGGGATTGCCCCGCCGCAACGTTGACCGCCTATCCGCCTGCGGGTGAACACGTTAAAGTCTGCGCATCCTTTTTCGTCGGACGTCGGCATGCCATTCCGCGACCCGCTCACACTGCGTCAACAAGTCGAAGCCCTGCAACGGCGCAATGCGCTGCTGGAAGCACAGCTCGCCAGCTATCAAGACCAGGATCAGGACTTTTACCGGTCGTTGTTCGACACCATGGACGAAGGCTTTTGCATCATCGAGTTCTTTGACGGCCCACATGGCCCGCTGAGTGACTATGTGCATGTGCTAGCCAATGCGGCCTATGCCAAGCACGCCGGCATCCCCGACGTGGCCGGGCAGAAACTGCGCGAAATGGTGCCTGATGAGGCCGATGACTGGGTGGCCCGCTATGGCGCTGTGCTTCGCACAGGGGAACCGCTGCACTTCGAGCAGGAGCTGGTCGCCACCGGCCATGTGCTGTCGGTGACCACGTTTCGCGTAGAGCCTGCAGAGAAACGCCAGGTAGCCGTGCTGTTCAAGGATGTCACCGAACGCCGGCGTGCAGAGCAGGCCCTGCAGCGCCTCAACGAAGAACTGGAACAACGGGTAAATGCCGCACTGGCGGAGCGACGCTTGTTTGCCGAATTGGTCGATCACAGCGTGGTCAATGTGCATGTGGTGGACAAGGGCCTGCGCTGGCTGGCTGTGAACCGCCAGGCCAAGCATGACTTCCACCTGCTGTACGGAAGGACACCGGAAATCGGCGACTACCTGCCCGGGCTGTTTGAAGACGGAGGCGCTGGCCAGACACCTATTCTGCCAATGTGGCAGCGCGCCCTGGCTGGCGAGCAGTTCATCGAAACTGGCACCTTCGGCAAGCCTCCCATGCTGCGCCATTACGAATTGCGCTTCAACGCCTTGCGCGACTCAAAAGGCGAGATACAAGGCGCGTTTCTGTTTGCTTATGACATCAGTGAACGGGTGCAAGAGCAGGAACGCCTGACCAAGGCCGAAGAAGCGCTGCGTCAGGCACAGAAGATGGAGGCCGTAGGCCAGCTCAGTGGCGGCATTGCCCACGACTTCAATAATCTGCTGGGCGTCATCCTTGGCGCCCAGGAACTGATGCGGCAACGCCTGGACCAGTCTCGCTTCGACGCCCTGGAACCCTTGCTGGAGCTGTCCAGCGGCTCGGCGCAGCGGGCCTCTTCGCTGGTGCACCGGCTGCTGGCGTTCTCTCGCCAGCAAACTCTGCAACCCTGCTCCACACAAGTGGCCACGTTGGTTGCCGGCATGGAGGACCTTCTGCGGCGCACCATCGGCCCTGCCATTAGCCTGAGCAGCCGTTTCGCCAGCCAGCTGTGGCCGACCTTCATCGACCCGCCTCAACTGGAAAGCGCCCTGCTCAACATCTGCATCAACGCCCGCGATGCCATGCCTGCGGATGGTGTGATCGAGATCATTGGCGATAACCTGGTGCTTGACGACGAGCAGGCCCTGGCAGGGGGGCTGCCAGGCGGCGAGTATGTGCGGCTGAGTATCGTCGACAACGGCAAGGGCATGTCGGCTGAAGTGGCCGAGCGCGCAGTCGACCCTTTCTTCACCACCAAACCGATGGGCCAGGGAACCGGGCTGGGTCTGTCCATGACCTACGGCTTCGTGCGTCAGTCGGGTGGGCAATTACGCGTGCTGTCGGTGCTTGGCGAAGGCACCCGCATCGAGCTGCTGCTGCCCCGCCACGACGAGCAACCCAAGGCCCCTGCCGGTAAACCGCAGCGCACGCCTTTGCAAAGAAGCAGCACGGCTGCGAAGCGCATTCTGTTGATCGAAGACCAGACCGCCTTGCGCCTGGTGGTGGGCGAAGTGCTGGAAGAGCTGGGCTATCGGGTGGACGCCTTCGAGAATGGCCCGACCGCCCTCGCCCACCTGCAAAGCGGCGAGCGGCCAGACCTGCTGCTGAGCGATATCGGGCTGCCGGGTGGCCTAAATGGCCGCCAGGTGGCCGAGCGCTGCCGTGTGCGCTACCCAGACCTCAAGGTGCTGTTCATCACCGGTTACGATGAGAGCGCGGCGCTCAGCGACGGCCAGCTGTTGCAGGGTAGCTCGGTGCTGACCAAGCCGTTTGAACTGGACACACTCGCCGAGCGGGTACGTGAGCTGCTGGGGGATTGACGGGCGCGCTCAGCGCCCGCCGCTCAGGTCAATGAAACTGCCGGTGGAATAGGACGCTTTGTCCGAGAGCAGCCAGAGAATGGCTTCGGCCACTTCCTCGGGGCGCCCGCCGCGCCCCATGGGCAAACCGGGCTCAAGCTTGCTGACCCGGTCGGGGTCGCCGGACAAGGCATGGAACCCTGTGTGGATGTAGCCCGGGCGTACGCCATTGACCCGCACGCCCTCGCCTGCCACTTCTTTTGCCAGGCCGATGGTGAAGGTGTCGAGCGCGCCCTTGGAGGCGGCATAGTCGACATATTCGTTGGGCGAGCCCAGGCGCGCAGCCATCGATGACACGTTGACAATGGCCCCGCCGTGCCCACCATGCCGATGCGCCATGCGCAACAAGGCGTGCCTGGCGCAGAGCATGGGGCCGACGACATTGGTTTTCATGATCTTCAGCAGGCGGAACTCGGACATTTCCTCGACACGGCTCTGCTGGCCGATGGTGCCGGCGTTGTTGACCAGTGCGGTGACCGGGCCGAGCTCTTCGTCGACGCGCCGAAACAGGTGGATGATCTCATCCTCGACGCTGACGTCGGCGCGCACGGCGATAGCCTCGGCGCCCAGGGCGCGGACCTGGCCGAGGAGGGTTTCGGCGGCCTGGTCGTCGGCGTGGTAGTTGATGCAGATGCGGTAGCCCTCGCGGGCCGCCAACAGCGCCGTGGCGGCACCGATACCGCGGCTGCCGCCGGTGATGACGATGACGTTCTCCATGATTATGCCAATCGCTTGGGAAAGGGAGGATCGACAATAGGCGAAAAGGCTACAGATGGGAATGACCGAGGTCAGCTCACACAACCGTGACCGTGTGATTTAGCTCAATGCCCCGCCGATGCCGGCCCGGCCTTGGCAGTGAACGGTGGCTTGGCGAACCACACCAGCAGGATCAACCCGGCAAACACCCAGGTCATCAGGGTGAAGTAGTCCACTGTCGACATCATGTAAGCCTGCCCGTTGAGTATCTGCTCCAGCTGCGCATAACTCTGCGGGCTGGCCCCGCCCAACTGCTCAAGCGTATGCCGCGTCGCCGGGTCGAACTGGCTGATGTTTTCGCTGAGATAAGCATGATGCTGGTCCGCCCGGCGAATCCAGATCCACGTCGTCAACGACGCCGCAAAACTCCCGCCCAAGGTACGCAGGAAGGTCGCAAGCCCCGAACCGTCGGCAATCTGGTGCGGCGGCAGGTCGGACAGCAGGATGCTCAAGGTCGGCATGAAGAACAACGCCACGCCAATGCCCATGAACAGCTGCACCAAGGCCACATGCTGGAAGTCCACCTCGCTGGTGAACCCGGCACGCATGTAGCAACTGGTGCCGATCGCCAGGAACGCCAGGCCCGCCAGCACACGCAGATCGAAGCGGTGCGCGTACTTGCCCACGAACGGCGACATGATCACCGGCAGCAAGCCAATCGGCGCCACCGCCAAGCCCGCCCAGGTGGCGGTGTAGCCCATCTGCGTCTGCAACCATTGCGGCAGGATCAGGTTGATACCGAAGAACCCCGCATAACCGCCGACCAGCACGATGGTGCCGACGCGGAAGTTGCGGTGCACGAACAGGCGCAGGTTGACCACCGGGTGGCGGTCGGTCAGTTCCCAGATCACGAACACCGCCAGGAACACCACCGAAATCAGGCTACCGATAATGATGAACGACGACTCGAACCAGTCCAGGTCGTTGCCTTTGTCGAGCACGACCTGCAACGCCCCGACACCGACAATCAGCGTCAGCAAGCCGATGTAGTCCATCGGCTGGCGGCTGGTGACCACAGGCCGGGTACGCATCTGCTGGCGCACCACAGCGGCGGCAAACAGGCCAATGGGCACGTTGATGAAGAAGATCCACGGCCAACTGTAACTGTCGGTGATCCAGCCCCCCAGGATCGGCCCGGCAATGGGCGCCACCACCGTGACCATCGCCAGCAGCGCCAGGGCCATCCCCCGCTTGGCCGGGGGATAGACGGCAATCAGCAAGGTCTGGGTCATCGGGTACAACGGCCCGGCGACCACGCCCTGCAATATGCGGAAACCTACCAGTTCGGGCATCGACTGGGCGATACCGCACAGGAACGACGCCAGCACGAACAACAACGTGGCCCAGATGAACAGTTTCACTTCGCCAAACCGCCGGCTGAGCCAGCCAGTCAACGGCAAGGCGATGGCATTGCTCACCGCGAACGAGGTAATGACCCAGGTGCCCTGCTCGTAACTCACCCCCAGGTTGCCGGAAATGGTCGGCAATGCCACGTTGGCGATGGTGGTGTCGAGCACCTGCATGAACGTCGCCAGCGACAGCCCGATGGTGGTCAGCAGCAGGCTCGGCGGCGTGAACTGGGCAGCGGCGTTGTCGCTCATCGCTGGGCCGTCTTGCCGGTTGCGCTGTTGTCGTGGATCAACCGGGCGATCAGGTTGTCGGCCTCGACCAACTGACGGTCATACACCTGGGTGGTGTAGCTGGCCTGCTGTGGGGGCTGCTGGGCCAGGGCCGGGCCGCTCTGGTCATGCAGGTCGACTTCTACTACGGTGGACAGGCCAATACGCAGTGGGTGGTCCTTGAGCTGATCGGGGCTCAGGTGAATACGCACGGGGACGCGCTGGACGATCTTGATCCAGTTGCCGGTGGCATTCTGTGCCGGCAACAGGGCGAAGGCACTGCCGGTACCAGCACCAAGGCTGTCGACCGTGCCGCTGTACTTGACCTCGCTGCCGTAGAGGTCGGCGCTGATCTGCACCGGCTGGCCGATGCGCATCTCACGCAGCTGGGTTTCCTTGAAGTTGGCGTCGATCCACACCTGGTCCAACGGGATCACCGCCATGGTCGCGGTGCCTGGCTGCAGGCGCTGGCCCAGTTGCACAGTACGTTTGGCAACGTAACCGGTAACCGGTGCCACCAAGGTGGTGCGAGCGTGGTCGAGGTAAGCCTGGCGCAGGTCGGCGGCGGCGGCCATGACCTCGGGGTGCGAGGAAACCACGGTGTCGTCGACCAGCGCGCTGCTGGTACTGAGCTGCTGACGTGCGCTGTTGACAGCGGCCTGGGCGACACTCAGGTCATCGCGGGCGTGGGACAGCTCTTCTGCAGCAATCGCCCCGCTATCGGCCAGCACCTTGCGCCGGTTGAAGTCCTGCTGGGCTTTGCGCAGTTCGGCCTGGCGGGTTTCCAGCTGGGCCTTGAGCGAGTCGACATTGCTGTACAGCCCGCGCACCTGACGCACGCTGCGTGCCAGCTTGGCTTCGGCAGACTGCAAGGCCACCTCGCTGTCGGCCGGGTCGAATTGCAGCAACACCTGGCCGGCATGGACCAGGTCGCCGTCATCGGCACCGATGCTGGTGACGGTGCCGGTCACTAGCGGGGTGATCTCCACCACGTTGCCGTTGACGTAGGCATCGTCGGTGCTTTCGTGCCAGCGCCCCACCAGGCTGTACCAGGCCCAGGTGCATGCACCGGCAAGTACCAGCAACAGCAGCAGGCCAAGCAGCCAGGCCTTGCGCTTGCGCGACGGCTCGGGCGCGGCGGAGGGAGTCGGGGTATCTGCGGAGGTAGCCATGACAATACCTTGGATAATTCGTGACAGGGTTCAACGGTCGCCAAAGCGGCGGATCGTCAACGGGTCGCCAGCACCGAGCAGGACCTTGGCCAGCAGGCCTTCCAGGGCCTTGAGCTCATCAGGCGCCAGCACGCCGCACAACTCGTTCATGGCGGCAGCGCCAATTTCCGGGAGGCGGTCGGCCAGGCGCTGGCCATCGGCGGTGAGCGCCAGGCGCACCAGGCGGCGGTCGTCGGCGCAGCGGTTGCGCACAATCAGCTCCTTCTGCTCTAGCCGGTCCAGCATGCGGGTCATCGAACCGCTGTCCAGGCCCAGGTAGCGGCACAGCTCGGCCGGGGTATCCACCTGGTACTGGGTGACGATGATCAGCACCTTGAACTGCGCGGCGGTGACGCCCTCTGATTCGAGGTGCCAGTCGAGAATGCGGTCCTTCAGGATCGCCGCACGGCCAAGGAGCATGCCGATGGCGCAGGTCTGGAAGTTTTCGGGGGAGAAGTGGGCCATCGGAGGCTGCTCGGGCAATTGTGTGAAAATATTACTGCCTAGGCAGTGAATGTCAAAGCTTTGATTAGCTAGCTATGGAAAATTTCATGCTTTATGCCTGAAATGCGGCCCTTTGTAGGAGTGGCCTTGTGCCGCGATGGGGCGCGAAGCGGCCCCAGTTTTGTGCCAGGGCAGCAATTTTTGGGGCCGCCTTGCGGCCCATCGCGGCACAAGGCCGCTCCTACAAGGGCCTGCGTCAGGGCGGTTATTGCGCCCGCAGGCCCAGCGCCTCAACCGCCCCGCAGGCAATCGCCATGCCCACCAGCTCTGCCAGGCTGCCCGCCTGCAGCCGCTTCATCACCCGGCCGCGGTAAAGGTCGACGGTCTTCACACTGATGCCCAGTTGCTCAGCAATCTCGCGGTTGCTCAACCCTTGGGCCAACGGCACGAAAACGTCGCGCTCACGCGGCGTCAGGCCGTCGATACGCACTTGCACCAAGGCCAGCGCCTGGTCGCCCTGCCGCGCCCGCCCGGCGTGCTCCAGCGCCGCCTGCACGCTGTCGAGCAGCAACTGGTCGTTGTAGGGCTTTTCGATGAAATCACAGGCGCCAGCCTTGAATGCCCGCACCACGATCGGCACATCGGCATGGCCGCTGACGAAGATCACCGGCAGCGCCAGGCCGCGCTCGCGCATCGCCTGCTGCACGGCCAACCCGCCCAGCCCCGGCATACGCACATCCAGCAGCACACAGGCGGGCCCATCGTCGACGCATGCATCGAGAAACGCTTGCCCGCTGGCGAACGGCAAGGCTTGCAGGCCCACCGACTGTAACAGCCAGACTGTCGAGTCGCGCATACCCTGGTCGTCATCAACCACATACACTTTTGCTTGCACCACCGCCCCCTTTACGCCCTGCTGACTGCCAGCCGGCAGCACAGTACCAAACCGCCGTTATCACCCGCGCGCGCCCACAGGCTGCCGCCAAAGCCTTCGATCAGGCTGCGGCTCATGCTTAAACCCAGGCCCAGGCCATCGGCCTTGCTGGTGGTGAACGGTGTGAAGATTTCATCCAGGCGCTCGGGCGCTACACCCGGGCCCTGGTCGGCCACCTCGACCAGCACACCATCGCCGTCCCGCGCGGCGCCGAGCAGGATACGTGACGGCTGGTCGCCGTGCAGCTCACGGTTGGCATCGATGGCATTGCGCAGCAGGTTAAGCAGCACCTGTTCCAGCAATACCCGGTCGGCATACACCGAAGGCAGCTGCGCACTGACGCGCAGCTCGACCAGCACCTGGTCGCGCGCGGCCTCCCAGGCGCACAGCCGCATGGCTTCGCCGGCCACTTCGGCCACGTCCAGCGCCTGCAGGCGCCGTGGCCCTTTGCGCAGGAAGGCGCGCAGGCGGCGGATCACTTCAGCGGCGTGGGTGGCCTGCTCGCGGATACGCAGCAGGCCCTGCCCTACCCGCTCGCGGGCCTGGGGATCACCCTCCAGGCCCTGCAGGTAACGCTGACTGGCGTTGGCGTAGTTGACCACCGCCGCCAGCGGCTGGTTGATCTCGTGGGCAATGCCTGAAGCCAGCTCGCCGAGGGTGGCCAACCGTGCACTGTGCGCCAGGCTTTCCTGGGCTTCGATGCGCAAGGTGATGTCGCGGGACACGCTGACCACCTCCACCACCGAGCCGGTGTAGGTCTCGCGGATGGCCCGGCTGGCAATTTCAAACCAGCGATAGCCGCCACAGGCCTGGCGCACCCGGCAGGTCATGGTGTGATAGCCATCCTGGTCCAGGGCAGCGGCCGCCTGGCGCAGCACCTGGCGGCGCTCACGCGGGTGCAGCAAAGTATGCACGGCTATGCCACGCAATTGCTCGGGCCACAGGCCGAGCAGGCGGAACGCTGCCGGCGAGGCATCCAGGAAACGGCCATCCGGGCTGTGCCGGGAGATCAGGTCGGTGGTGTTTTCAATGATCAGCCGGTACAGGCGCCGGGCGCGGCTGGCCTCGCGTGCACCACGGCGCTCTTCGCTGGCGTCACGACAGCGCCCGAGCACCTGTTGGCCCTGGTCATCCGGAATGAAAGACCACAGCACGGTGCGCTCCCCCACTTGCACCTCGACGTCGGCAATCGCCCGATGCTGGCGCAGGCACGCACGCACCAGCGCGGCGCAGTTGGCCGGCAGCCAGCTGGTCAGCGCCGGGCCTTCGTCAATCCACGCTTGCAGGGCCGCGTTGAGTGCCAGTGGCTTGGCGTCGGCTGCCAGCAAAAGGCTGGGTTGTGGGTCTTTGGCAAGCAAGGGGTAAGCAGTCTGGTCCACGGTAGGCGGCTCGTTGTTATAGTAGTTTTACTATATTGCTATAGTCGATATTCCTACTACCATAGCGACTCGCGTAAAACTGCGACAGAGGGAGCGGCCCACCGTCCGCGCCCCTGCACCCTGAACAGAGCTAACAATCAGCCATCGGGGGCCAAGCGCACAAGCTGCGCCTGCCTCCCTTACAGGATTACCGCATGTCGATCTATGCCCAGGGCCTGATGCCCGCTGCCGTCAACCATGTCGCCCTCACCCCGCTAAGTTTCATCGAACGCACCGCCGCCGTGTACGGCAACTACCCGGCGGTGATCCACGGTGCCATCCGCCGCAACTGGCAAGAAACCTACCAACGCTGCAGGCGCCTGGCCAGCGCCCTTGCGGGCCGTGGCATAGGGCGTGGCGACACGGTGGCGGTGATGCTGCCCAACACCCCGGCGATGCTCGAAGCGCACTTCGGTGTGCCCATGACCGGCGCCGTGCTCAACACCCTTAACGTGCGCCTGGACGCCGAGGCCATCGCCTTCATGCTGCAGCATGGTGAAGCCAAGGTGCTGATTACCGACCGCGAGTTCCATGCGGTGATCGAGGCCGCCCTGGCGTTGCTCGAACACCCGCCCCTGGTGGTGGATGTGGATGACCCGGAGTACGGCGAAGGCCGTGCGGTCAGCGCGCTGGACTATGAAGCCCTGCTCGCCGAAGGCGACCCGGAATTTGCCTGGGAATGGCCGGATGACGAGTGGCAGGCCATTTCGCTCAACTACACCTCCGGCACCACCGGCAACCCCAAGGGCGTGGTCTACCACCACCGCGGCGCCTACCTTAACGCCCTGGGCAACCAGATGACCTGGGCCATGGGCCACCGCCCGGTGTACCTGTGGACCTTGCCCATGTTCCACTGCAACGGCTGGTGCTACCCCTGGACCATCACCGCCCTGGCCGGCACGCACGTGTTCCTGCGCCGGGTCGACCCGCAGAAGATCCTGAACCTGATCCGCGAACACCGGGTCACCCACCTGTGCGGCGCCCCGATTGTGCTCAACGCCCTGGTCAACATGCCCGAGGCAGCCAAAGCCGCCATCGAGCACCCGGTACAGGCCATGGTCGCCGGCGCCGCGCCACCGGCCAAGGTCATTGGCGCCGTGGAAGAGATGGGCATCCACGTCACCCACACCTACGGCCTGACCGAAGTCTATGGCCCGGTGACCGTGTGTGCCTGGCATGACGAGTGGAACGAACTGTCGCTGGAAGAGCGTGCGCGAATCAAGTCACGTCAGGGCGTGCGCTACCCGACCCTGGACGGGTTGATGGTGGCCGACCCGCAGACACTCGAGCCGGTGGCACGCGATGGCAACACGCTGGGCGAGATCTTCATGCGCGGCAACACCGTGATGAAGGGCTACCTGAAAAACCCCGAAGCCACCGCCGAAGCGTTCCGTGGCGGCTGGTTCCACACCGGTGACCTGGCCGTGTGGCATGCCGACGGCTATGTCGAGATCAAGGACCGCCTCAAGGACATCATCATTTCCGGTGGCGAGAACATCTCCACCATTGAAGTCGAGGACGCCCTGTATAAACACCCGGCAGTACTTGAAGCCGCCGTGGTGGCGCGCCCGGATGAAAAGTGGGGAGAAACCCCGTGCGCGTTCGTTGCCCTGAAGCCAGGCCGGGAGGACACCCGCGAAGCCGACATCACCGGCTGGTGCCGCGAGCACCTGGCCGGGTTCAAGGTGCCGAAGACGGTGGTGTTTGGCGAGTTGCCCAAGACCTCCACCGGCAAGATCCAGAAGTACGTCCTGCGCGACCGGGCCAAGGCCCTCTGAAGCCGTAACGGCCTCGACGTTTCTCTGTAGGAGCAGCCTTGTGCTGCGAAGAGGCCCTCACCGGCGAAGACTACCTTCAGCCCTGCCGGCCCTTCGCAGCACAAGGCTGCTCCTACACGGGTACGGCGCAACCTTCACAGATATCCTCTTCACTTCAAGAGCCCCTGATGACCACTTACTCCGCCCCCCTGCGCGACATGCGCTTCGTCCTGCATGACGTGTTCAACGCCCCGGCCCTGTGGGCCCGCCTGCCCGCCCTGGCCGAGCGCATCGATGCCGACACCGCCGACGCGATCCTGGAAGAAGCAGCCAAAATCACTAGCCAGCTGATCGCCCCGCTCAGCCGTAACGGCGACGAGCAAGGTGTGCGCTTCGACGCCGGCCAGGTCACCACGCCAGACGGTTTTCGCGAAGCCTGGCAGACCTACCGCGAAGGCGGCTGGGTCGGCCTGGGCGGCAACCCGGCATTCGGCGGCATGGGCATGCCGAAAATGCTAGGGGTGTTGTTCGAAGAAATGCTCTACGCCGCCGACTGCAGCTTCAGCCTGTATTCGGCGTTGAGCGCCGGCAGTTGCCTGGCAATCGATGCCCACGCCAGCGAAACGCTCAAGGCAACTTACTTGCCGCCTCTGTACGAAGGCCGCTGGGCCGGCACCATGTGCCTGACCGAGCCACACGCCGGCACCGACCTGGGGCTGATCCGCAGCCGCGCCGAACCCCAGGCCGACGGCAGCTATCGCATCAGCGGCAGCAAGATTTTCATCACCGGCGGCGAGCAGGACCTGACCGAGAACATCATCCACCTGGTGCTGGCCAAGCTGCCGGATGCGCCCGCCGGCGCCAAAGGCATCTCGCTGTTCCTTGTGCCCAAATACCGGGTCGAGGCCGATGGCAGACTGGGCGCGCGCAATGCCGCCCACTGCGGCTCGATCGAGCACAAGATGGGCATCAAGGCTTCGGCCACCTGCGTGATGAACTTCGACGATGCCGAGGGTTACCTGGTGGGCGAGCCGAACAAGGGCCTGGCGGCCATGTTCACCATGATGAACTACGAGCGCCTGTCCATCGGCATCCAGGGCATCGGTTGTGCCGAGGCGTCCTACCAGAGCGCCGCCCGGTACGCCAACGAGCGTCTGCAGAGCCGCGCCGCCACTGGCCCACAGGCGCAGGACAAGGCTGCCGACCCGATCATCCACCACGGTGATGTACGGCGCATGCTGCTGACCATGCGCACCCTCACCGAAGGTGGCCGGGCGTTTGCCGCCTATGTCGGCCAGCAACTGGACCTGACGCGTTACGCCGAAGACGCCGGTGAACGTGAGCACGCCCAGCGCTTGGTGGCACTATTGACCCCAGTGGCCAAGGCCTTCTTCACCGACAACGGCCTGGAAAGCTGCGTGCTCGGCCAGCAGGTATACGGTGGCCATGGTTACATCCGCGAATGGGGGCAGGAGCAGCGGGTGCGCGATGTGCGCATTGCGCAAATCTATGAAGGTACCAACGGTATCCAGGCGCTCGACCTGCTGGGGCGCAAGGTACTGGGGGACGGTGGCCAGGCACTGGCCAGCTTCGCCGCCGAAGTACGTGCTTTCAGTGTGGATGCACCGCTGCACCGCGAGGCCTTGCAGGCGAGCCTGGCGCGGCTGGAGGCTACCAGCGCCTGGCTGCGGGCACGGGCAGGCGAGGATGCCAACCTGGTCAGTGCGGTGGCGGTGGAGTACCTGCAGCTGTTCGGGCTGACGGCGTATGCCTACATGTGGGCGCGGATGGCGGCGGTGGCCTTGGCCAGGCGTGAGGAAGATGACGCGTTTCATGGGGCCAAGCTTGCATGTGCGGCGTTCTTCTTCCAGCGTATGCTGCCGCGTGGTCTGGGGCTGGAAGCCAGTATCAGGGCAGGCAGCGGCAGCCTTTATGGGCTGGAGGCGGCGCAGTTCTGAAGCCTGCGCATTACCGGTGGGAGCGGGCATGCCCGCGAAGCAGACCACGCGGTGCATGGCACGGGCTTCGCCCGTGTTCGCGGGGCAAGCCCGCTCCCACAGTGATCGCGCAAGCTTTGTGATTTCGTACAAGACAGCTGCCCCACAAGAGGTACGCGATTACCTGTGGAGCGGCCTTGTGTCACGATGGGCTGCAAGGCAGCGCCAGGGATTTCAGCCTCCCTTGCCGCCCGCGAAGGGTTCTCAAACGCTGAAAAACCGTGCAAATCTGACGAAAAACAGCCACAACTGATAGTCATTCGCCATTACATCGGTTCTCGGGAGCCCTCCAGCAAGGGTAGAATACGCAAAATCCGGAGCCGCAATGAATCACGACCGCCTCAACACCAGCCCTGACGATGCCATCACCGACGCCGCCGCGCACTGGTGCATGCGCCTGCACGCCGATGATTGCACGGCGTCCGAGCGCGAGGCGTTTGCCCGCTGGCTGGCGGCGGACCCGCGGCATGCCGAGGAATACCAGGCAATGCTGGAGATCTGGCAAACCGCCGACCTGTTGCCACGCAACGCCATCGTCGTAGACTTCAACCCGGCCACCCGTCAATCTGCCCGCCCTCGCAACTGGCGCGCGCTGGCATATGCCGCCGCCATCGCCCTGGCCGTGCTGCCGCTGGCCGGCTGGCTGGGCTGGGAACAAGGCTGGCTGCCCAACCACTACCAGCATTTCGAAGCCGGCGACCGCATGCAGACCGTGGAGTTGAGCGACGGCAGCACGGTACAGCTCAACCTCCACACAGAGCTGACCTACCTCAACTACAAGGACCAGCGCCAGGTCACGCTCAAGCGCGGCGAGGCGTTCTTCAAGGTGCAGCACGACAGCAGCCACCCGTTCATCGTGCATGCAGGCCGTGGCCAGACCCGAGTCACTGGCACCCAATTCAACGTGTGGAAATACCAGGACCAGGTCAAGGTTACGCTGGTGGAAGGCTCGGTGCTGGTGTCCAGCGACGGCACCACCGGTGGCTACCGTCTGGGCCCTGGGATGCAGGCCAGTTATCACAAGGGCGACTTCGAGCCGCAGCTTGAACAGAGCGATGACTACGGCAACAGCCTGGCCTGGCGCAGCGGCAAGCTGGTGCTCGACAACCTGAGCCTGGAGCAGGCGCTGCCGGTGATCAACCGCTACCTCGATGCGCCGCTGCAACTGGCAGATGCCGGCACCGGCCGCATTCGCATCAGTGGTATCTACAACACCCGTGAGGTCGCGCGCCTGGTCAACAACCTGCCCAAGGTGCTGCCGATCTACCTCACCCGCAGCAAGGACGGCAGCACCGTGCTCAACCGCATCTCGCCGCCGCCCGACAAGGGCTGACCCCCTCGCCCCTTACAGCGTCATCGCCGCCACCCACCCAAACGCCAGCAATGGCAGGTTGTAGTGGATGAAGGTCGGTACCACGGTGTCCCAGATATGGTGGTGCTGGCCATCCACGTTCAGGCCCGAGGTCGGCCCCAGGGTCGAGTCCGAGGCCGGCGAGCCTGCGTCACCCAAGGCACCGGCAGTACCGACGATGCAAACGGTGGCCAGCGGGTCGAAGCCCAGCTGCACGCACAGTGGCACAAAAATCGCGGCCAGGATCGGCACGGTGGAGAACGACGAGCCGATGCCCATGGTCACCAGCAAACCCACCAGCAGCATCAGCAAGGCACCGATGCCCTTGCTGTGCTCGATCCACTGGGCCGAGGTTTCCACCAGGCTCTTCACCTCACCGGTCGCCTTCATCACGTCGGCAAAGCCCGAGGCGGCAATCATGATGAAGCCGATCATCGCCATCATCTTCATGCCCTCGGTGAACAGGCCGTCGGTGTCCTTCCACTTGACGATCCCTGACAGCGAGAAAATCAGGAAACCGACCATGGCGCCGATGATCATCGAGTCCAGCAACAACTGGACGATGAACGCTGCGGCAATTGCCAGCCCCGCCACCAGCAGCGTCAGCGGGTTGTACTGCACGCTCACCTGCTCCACCTGCTCGATGCGCGCCAGGTCGTAGTCACGCTTCTTGCGGTAGCTGATGAACACTGCCAGCAGCAAGCCGACCAACATGCCCGCAGCCGGTATGGCCATGGCGTGGGTGACGTTGACACCGCTCACTTCGACACCGGCACGGGCAACGTTGGCCAGCAGGATTTCGTTGAGGAAAATGTTGCCGAAGCCCACCGGCAGGAACATGTACGGGGTGATCAGGCCGAAGGTGATCACGCAGGCGATCAGCCGGCGGTCGATGCGCAGGCGGGTCAATACATACAGCAACGGCGGGACCAGAAGCGGAATGAAGGCAATGTGGATGGGCAGGATGTTCTGCGACGACACCGCCACCACCAGCATCAGGCCGATCATCAGCCATTTGACCTTGCCGCCATTGGCGTGGCCCTGGCGATCGATCATGGCCAATGCACGGTCAGCCAAGGCATGGGCCAGGCCGGACTTGGCAATGGCCACCGCAAAAGCGCCCAGCAGCGCATAGGACAAGGCAACCGTGGCGCCACCGCCCAGGCCACCGTTGAACGCCTTGAGCGTGCCTTCGATGCCCAGGCCGCCCACCAGCCCACCCACCAAGGCACCAATGATCAGGGCGATGACCACGTGCACGCGGGACAGGCTGAGTATCAGCATGATGCCGACCGCGGCGATCACTGCATTCATGGTTGGCTTACCTCATTACGACAGAAAAAAGCGCGCACTCTGAAGCAGTGCGCGGCAGATGTCAAAAGCGCCATGTTGCGGCGGATTTCACAGAAGGCCGGATTTAAATTGAATGTTTGAATAAAGAAAAAATTGACTGGGCCGATAAGCTGTTGGGCTCCCCGCCCAACCCAGCCCCAAAGCCATAACCCTTAGTGCCCAAAAAAAGGGATCCGCCCCCATGCCTTTGCGCCAACTTTCCATCCAGTGGAAGATCACCCTGCTCGCCGGCCTTTGCCTGGCTGGCATCGTCACCTTGCTCGTCGGCCTGTCGTTGTACCGGATGGACCATAGCTCGGACCTGGTCAAGGCCAGCAGCATGCAGATGCTGACCGAGGCGGCGCAATCACGCATCGAGTCGCAGGGTGAAGTGCAAGCGCTGAACATCCGTCGCCAGTTCATGGATGCTTACCAGTACGGCGCCGGCTTCGCCCGCCAGGTGCTATTCCTGCGCGAACAGGCAGAAAAGCGCTACCTCGACGCGTTTGACCTGCGTGAAGACATGACCCGCCAGGTGCGCACCGCCCTGCAGGCCAACCCCGACCTGCTCGGCCTGTCGCTGGTGTTCGAGCCCAACGCGCTGGACGCCAAGGACAGCCTGTTCGCCGGCAAGGCAGAGTTGGGCAGCAACGAAACCGGGCGCTTTGCCCTGTACTGGTCGCAGCCGCGCGCCGGCCAGCTGACCGCCATGGCGCTGCCTGAACACGACATGGCCAACACCGAGATCGGCCCCAGCGGCCAGCCGGCCAACACCTGGTGGGTGTGCCCGCGTACGACCGGCAAGGTGTGCGTGGTAGAGCCCTACTTCTATGACATCGATGGCCAGCAGGTGCTGATGACCAGCATCGTCTTCCCGCTGGCGGTCAACGGCAAGATCATTGCCACCCTGTCCATCGATATTAACCTCAACAGCCTGCAGGCCCTGAGCCAAGAGGCCAGCCGCAGCCTGTACGAGGGCCGCACCACGGTCGGTATCCTCAGCCCGGTCGGCCTGCTGGCCGGCTACAGCGCCGATGCCAGCAAGCTGGCCCAGCGCTTCGACCAGGTGGACTCGGCCAAGGGCGCCGAACTGGTAAGCAAGCTGGCCGATGGCAAGATGACCATCCTGCACGACCAGCAGCGTCTGAAGGTGCTGGCCGCGTTCCGGCCGATCCCCGACGCGCAACCCTGGGGCGTGCTGCTGGATGTGCCGGAAAATGCCCTGACCGGGCCTGCCGAAACACTGAAGCAGGAACTGGACGCGCTGAACACCAGTGGTACCCTCCTGGAGCTGGGCCTGGGCCTGGCGGCAGCCATTGCCGGCCTGCTGATGGTGTGGCTGATGGCCCGCGGCGTTACCCGGCCGATCCTCGGCGTGGCCGCCATGCTCAAGGACATTGCCAGCGGCGAAGGCGACCTGACCCGCCGCCTGACCTACCAGAAGCAGGACGAGCTGGGCGAGCTGGCCGGCTGGTTCAACCGCTTCCTCGACAAGTTGCAGCCGACCATCGCCGAGGTCAAACGCTCGGTGCAGGCTGCACGAGGCACCGCCGACCAGTCCTCGGCAATTGCCACGCAAACCAGCGCCGGCATGGAGCAGCAATACCGCCAGGTCGACCAGGTGGCCACGGCCTCGCACGAAATGAGCGCTACGGCCCAGGACGTGGCGCGCAGTGCTTCGCAGGCCGCCCAGGCCGCCCGTGATGCCGACCAGGCCACCCGCGAAGGCCTGGCAGTCATCGACCGCACCACCCAAAGCATCGATGCCCTGGCCGCCGACATGAGCAACGCCATGGCCGAAGTCGAAGGCCTGGCGCAGAACAGCGAAAAGATCGGTTCGGTGCTGGAAGTGATCCGCTCGATTGCCGAACAGACCAACCTGTTGGCGCTGAACGCCGCCATCGAGGCAGCCCGCGCGGGTGAAGCCGGCCGTGGCTTTGCCGTGGTTGCCGATGAAGTGCGCAACCTGGCCCGACGCACCCAGGAGTCGGTAGAAGAAACCCGCCAGGTGATCGAGGCCTTGCAGGACGGCACCCGCGAAGTGGTCGGTGCCATGGACAACAGCCACCGTCAGGCCCAGGGCGGTGTCGAACAGGTTGGCCAGGCCGTGACTGCGTTGCAGCGTATCGGCCAGGCGGTGACGGTGATCACCGACATGAACCTGCAGATCGCCTCGGCCGCCGAAGAGCAAAGCGCGGTGGCCGAAGAGATCAACAGCAACGTGGCAACCATCCGCGATGTCACCGAATCGCTGTCGGGGCAGGCCAACGAGTCGGCGCGAGTCAGCCAGTCCCTGAACAGCCTGGCCAACCAGCAGCAGGCGCTGATGGACCAGTTCCTCGTCTGAGGCAACCGGGGCCGCCCCGCGCGGCCCTGAGCCCCGCCAACACCTCGTCGTCTACACTTGCCCCCACCCCCAAGGCGCGGCAAACGACGAGGTCTGGATGAACAAGTTTTCAACGCTGCTGGCCGGCCTGATGCTAGCCGTAGGCCTGGCCAACACCCACAACGCTGTATCGGCAGAGCAACGCCCACCGATCCATTTCGGTGCCATCGGCTGGGAAAGCGGTGCCCTCACCACCGAAATCCTGCGGCTGATCGTGGAGCGCGGGTATGGCTACACCACCGATACCCTCCCCGGCAGCACCGTCAGTATGGAAGTGGCCCTGGCCCGCAACGACCTCCAGGTGATCGCCGAAGAGTGGGCCGGACGCAGCCCTGCCTGGGTCAAGGCCGAGCAGGCAGGCCAGGTATTCGCACTGGGCGACACGGTCAAGCATGCAGAAGAAGGCTGGTGGGTACCCGCGTACGTGATCGAAGGCGACGCTGCTCGCAAGTTGAAGCCTTTGGCGCCCGAACTGCGCAGCGTCGACGACCTCAAGCGCTACCCGCAGGTATTTCGCGACCCCGAGTCACCCGACAAGGGCCGTTTTCTGAACAGCCCCAGCGGCTGGACATCGGAAACGGTCAACAGCCAGAAACTCAAGGCGTATGGCCTGGATGAGCTGTACACCAACTTCCGCAGTGGCTCCGGTGCAGCGATGGATGCGGAAATCGGCTCGGCCATCCGCCGTGGCCAGCCGGTGCTGTTCTATTACTGGAACCCGACACCGTTGATGGGGCGATACAAACTCATCCGCCTGCAAGAGCCAGCGTTCGATGCCGAGGCGTGGGCCACGCTGACCGATGCCGGAAACCCCAGCCCGAAGGGTAGCCGCTCACTGCCCGCGAAGCTGTCGATTGGTGTATCGAAGGCCTTCCGTGATGGCTACCCGGACCTCGTCGCGGTGTTCGAGCAGGTCGACCTGCCGATCGATCGGCTCAACAAGGCGCTGGCCGTCATGAGCGAAAAGCGCACGCCACCGCGCGAGGCCGCCCTCACCTTCCTGCGTGACAACCCAGAGGTGTGGAAAGCCTGGCTGCCTGCCGAGGTTGCCACCAAGGTCGAGGGCAGCCTGTGAGCAACGGCTTTCCCCAAGCCCTGCAGTTTTCTTTCGCTGACAGCGTAAACAGGCTGGTCGACTGGCTGGTGCTGAATTACGGCGATCACTTGCGCGCGGTCTCTGACCAGCTGCTGCAACTACTGGTCGGCCTGGAGAACCTGCTGCGCCTGCTGCCCTGGTGGTTGCTGTTGCTACTGGTTGGCCTGCTTGCCTGGCACGCCAGCCGCAGCCTGCTGCGCAGCGCGGTGCTGGTAGCGCTGCTGGCCTTGATCGGGATGCTCGGGCTGTGGGACAAGCTGCTGCAAACCTTGGCCTTGGTGCTGGTGAGTACCGGCCTGTGCGTGCTGGTGGGCGTGCCGCTGGGCATACTACTGGCTTCCCGGCCACTGGCGAGGCGGCTGCTGTCACCGGTACTGGATGTGATGCAGACGCTGCCGGCCTTCGTTTACCTGATCCCGGTGCTGATGCTGTTCGGCCTGGGCAAGGTCCCCGCCGTGTTCGCCACGCTGATCTACGCCCTGCCGCCACTGGTGCGGTTGACCGAACTGGGCCTGAGCCAGATCGACCCTTCGTTGCTGCAGGCCGCACACGGCCTGGGGGCAACCCGCTGGCAGCGGCTGCGGCGCATTGCCCTGCCGCTGGCGCTGCCAAGCATCATGGCCGGGCTCAACCAGTCGGTAATGATGGCCTTGTCGATGGTGGTGGTTGCATCGATGATCGGTGCCCGCGGGTTGGGTGAGGATGTGCTGGCGGGGATCCAGACCTTGAATGTCGGCCAGGGTGTGGAGGCCGGGCTGGCGATCGTCGCCCTGGCCATGGTGATCGACCGGATCAGCCAGGCGTATGGGCGTAATGTGCGCTGAGCAGCCTTGTGCTGCGAAAGGACCGGGCCTGACAATGCAGCACTGACCGTTCAACCCTGGACCTGCCCGCGTGTCTCTCAAAGCCTTGCGTACCCTGGTAACCATCGCCCGCCACGGCACCTTTGCCCGCGCCGCCGATCTGCTCAGCCTCACCCCTTCGGCGGTGAGCCTGCACATCAAGACCCTTGAAGACGAGTTGCAGGCACCCCTGTTCGACCGCAGCCGCAGGCAGGTGGTGCTGACCGAAGCAGGCCAGTTGGCGGTGGCCCGCGCGGAGAGCATCCTGGCTGCCTACGACGAACTGGCCGACGCTGTGGCCAGCGGCCCGAGCCTGCGCGGCCGCCTGCGCCTGGGGGCGATCCATACCGTGCTGGCGCGGCGCTTGCCCAAGGCGCTGGTATGGATCAAGGCCAACCACCCACAGTTGCACATCAGCGTGGCCTCGGGCATGTCGGCGGAGCTGGCACGCCGCGTGGAGGACGGTGAGCTGGACGCGGCAATCACCACTGAGCCGGTCAGCCCATACCCACAAAGCCTGGATTTCACACCGCTGTTCGAGGACCGCTTCTGGGCCATCGCCAGCCCCGAACTGGCCGGGTACAGCGTACCGGAGCTGCTCGCCAGTCAACCGTTCCTGCGCTTCGACAAGCGTGCCTGGGCCGGGCGGCAGATCGAGCAGGAACTGCGCCGCCAGCATTTGCAAGTGAGCGAACAGATGGAACTGGACAGCCAGGAAGCGTTGGCAAGCATGGCCGTCATGGGCCTGGGTGTGGCGATCATCCCCATGGCAGACGACGACCTGAAACGCCTGCCGCCGGCCACCTGCCTGCCGTTTGGCGAACCGCAACTGACCCGCCGTGTGGTGTTGCTGGAGCATGAGAAAAGCCAACGGCGGCATTTGAGCGCGGTGTTGAAGACTGCGCTTGAGGCGTAGTTGCAATTACTGACTGTCCTGGCGGGATCTCTGTGGGAGCGGGCGCGCCCGCTCCCACAGAGACCGCCTAATGCCTAAACCATGCATTTTTTCTCAACAGTCAGTGCAGAAAACAACGTTTTTACAGATCAGTCCTCAGCAGTAGTCTTTGCGCGTACCCGACCACGGAACGTCGACCATGCTTCACTTGCTGCTGACCACCCTGCTACCGATCATCCTGCTGATTACCCTGGGTACTTTCCTGCGCCTGCGCGGCTTTCTGGCCGAGAGTTTCTGGCCCGGCGCCGAGCGCCTGAGCTACTACGTACTGCTACCTTCGCTGTTCTTGCACGGCCTGGCCACGGCCAACCTCGATGGCGTACCGGTGATGGGCATGGTCGGCGTGCTGATGCTCTCCACCCTGGCCGGCGCCGTGCTGCTGGTGCTGTACCAGGGCGCAATCAACCACGACGGCGCGGACTTCACCTCGGTCTTCCAGGGCGGTATCCGCTTCAACAACTACATCGGCGCTACCCTGGCCGCCGGCCTCTACGGCAGCGCCGGGATTGCCCTTGCAGCAGTGGCCAATGCCGCCATCGTGCCCTTGGTCAACCTGCTCTGCGTGCTGGTGTTCGCGCGTTTCACCGCCCGCCACAGCTCACCGGCCACGGTGCTGCGGGCAATCTTCGCCAACCCGTTGATCGTCGGCTGTGCCGGCGGCCTGCTGCTGCGGGTAACGGGGCTGGGCTTACCGCCGGGCATCGAACCCACGGTCAAGGCGCTGGGCCAGGCCGCCCTGCCAATGGGCCTGCTATGTGTGGGCGCAGCGCTGGGTGGGGCCAGCCTGGGCCAGCAGGTGCGCCCACTGATGGCGGCGTCGGCGTTCAAGTTCCTGGTCATGCCCCTGACCACATGGGGCCTGTGCCGCGTGCTGGGCCTGAGTGGCCAGGCAGCCGTGGTGGCGGTGCTGTTCCAGGCCCTGCCCACTGCTTCGTCCTCCTATGTAATGGCCAGGCAAATGGGTGGCAACGCCCCGCTGATGGCCACCATCATTGCCCTGCAGACCGTCGCGGCCGCCGCCACCCTGCCTTTGGTACTAATGCTTACGCTTGGCTAGACTGGCAATCAGCCCCCACTCGGATGCCTCGCCATGCGCCCTGTCTGGATAGTGATCGGCTTGACCTCGGCCCTGCTCGCAGGCCCCTTGCACGCAGCCGACACGGCCAAGGCCGCAGTGGCCGAAGACAAGGCCGAAGTACTGGAAAAAAAGGTGGTCAACGATGCCCCGCCGCCAAAAAAAACAGAAAAACTGACCTCAAGCGAAACGCAGGCAGTCGACCCGGCCGGCCAGGCGCCACTGGACGACAGCATCACCTGCCTGGCCCGCACCCTCTACTGGGAAGCCAAGGGTGCCGATGCCGAAGACATGGCGGCGGTGGCCAGCGTGGTGCTCAACCGCCTGGAGCATGATGGTTTCCCCGACACCATCTGCGGCGTGGTCAAGCAGGGCGTCGAGACCAAGGCCTGCCAGTTTTCCTGGTGGTGCGACGGGCGCCCGGACCAGGTCGAGGAAGCGCAACGCTACGATGTGGCCAAGGAGATCGCACGCAAGGCGCTCAACCAGCAATTAAAAGACCCCACCGGCGGTGCGCTGTACTTCCACGACCGTACGGTCCACCCCGACTGGGCCAAGGCCTACCGCAAGACTGCGCAGACCACGCACTTCCTGTTCTACAAGCCGAACCCGGCGGTGGCCCGTTGATGCCAAAACGGCTGAAAGCCCTGGCTCGATACGAATGATTAGCAACTCATCGCACTTTTCCAGCGACCAGTGGTCTACTCCCTCTTTTGCCGCCAGCAACGATTGCCGGCGTTTTCATTGCTTTGCACCCGCTAGGGCCAAAAGCCCCCGGCTTGTGTAGGATGAGCAGCGCATACCACGACGCTGCCAGTCATAGGGAGATCCACATGCGCGTCCTGTCATCCGTTGCCGCCTTGTCGCTGGGCCTGGTCGTCTCGACCGGGGCACTGGCTGTCACCGGCGAAGAGGCGCAACTGATCGATTCGATCAATGTCTACCGCAGCAAGGCCCAGCCCTGCGGTGGCGAAGCGTCGCTGGAGCTGCCGCCGCTCAACAGCGACACCCGCCTGGCACTGTCGCCAGAGGGCACCCGTGACCTGCAGCAGGCCATGACCCGCGCTGCCTACCCTATGGTCAACGTGCAGGCCATCAGCCTGTCGGGGCCACGCGATGCGCGCGCGGCCATGCATGCCATCGAAGAAAGCTTCTGCCAAGTGGTGCTAGACCCGCAGTTCGTCGATATCGGCGTCAGCCAGGAGGGCCGCGACTGGCGCATCGTGCTGGCCCGGCCGCTGCTCAGCGGCCGCCTGGGCGACTGGCAGGCCGAGGGGCAGAAGGTACTGCAAGAGATCAACGCTGCCCGCAAGGTGCCGCGCCAATGCGGCGGCCAGCCGTACGCCGCAGCCCCCGCACTGAGCTGGAGCACGGTACTGGCCGGGGCCGCCGCCAACCACACGCGGGCCATGGCCAACCAGAACTTCTTCGACCACATCGACAAGGATGGCCGCACCCCCGGCGACCGGGCGGAGCTGGCTGGCTACCTGTACCAGCAAGTCGGTGAAAACATCGCCGCCGGGCGTGACACCGCACACAAGGTGGTTGATGGCTGGCTGGAGAGCCCGGGGCATTGCGCCACGTTGATGAACCCGGATTTCCGTGAGCTGGGTGCCGCCTATGCCGTGGACCCGAAGAGTGACGCAGGGATTTACTGGACGGGGTTATTCGGGACGCCGCAGTAACTTTGCAGCGGCTTCAGGTTGGGGGGTTGCCTGCCCGCAACTCAAGGGCTGAACAACCAAACCGCCGCCGCACACATTTACCCAGGTAGCTGGCATCGCCCAGCCCCACCTCATCGGCAATCTGCGCCAGGCTGTGACTTGAGTTGAGCAAGCGCCAGCGCGCCTGCTGCAAGCGCATTTCCAGCCACCAGGCCTTGGCGCTCATGCCGTGGCTGGCGTGGAACTGCCGGTCCAGCTGGCGCCGGCTGATGCCCAGTTCAGCGGCCAGTTGCTCGACCGCCAGCGGGGAGCCCAGGTGGTGACGCATCAGGGCCTGTCCCCGCTGCACCTGGCGCCCCTGGCCGGCGCCCAGTTCCAGCGAGCGCAAGGCATGGCGGCTGTCGCGGGTTTCGTCCACCAGCATGTCGGCGAGCCCTTTGAGCGCCCGGCTCCGCCCACAGGCTTGTGACAACAGCGCCACCGCCAGGTCGATGGCCGCCGTGCCGCCAGCACAGGTGATACGGTTTGCGTCGATGCAATACAGTTGATCGCGCAGCACCTGCAACTGTGGGAACGCGGCGCGAAACTCGGCTTCGTGACGCCAGTGCACGACCACCTTGTGCCCCCGTAACAACCCGCACGCGGCCAACAGGAAGGCGCCATTGTCGACCCCCACCAGCTTGACCCCGGCTTTGCCGGCCTGCCTGAGCAAGGTTTGGTAGCGCGGCGCCAACGCAGCTGTAGCCATGGCATTGCGGCCGCCGAACACCACCAGGTAGTCGAAACTGGCCAGTTCCAGCTGGCCGGCCACCGCCTCGACCTGCACCACTGCACCGCTGCTCGACGGTACCGGGTCGAGCGTGAGCCCGGCCACAATCCAGCTGCAATAGCGCTGCTGGCTGTAGTCTTCGTCGTCGGCGCTGAAACGCAATTTGTCGAGAAAGCCGCCGAATGGCAGCAGGGCGAAATCCGGTAACGGCAAGATCAGCAGGCGGATATCAGGCAACATGGCATTGTGTCCAGAAACGACTATTCAATGTCCAGATCATACCCTTGCTGACTGGGCACTGCGCCCTAGACTGGCACCCTTGAAATCAACAAGGCGTTGCACCATGGCATTCGACACCTGGCTCATCTACCTGCTCGCCAGCATCGGCCTGTCGCTGACACCAGGCCCCAACAGCCTGCTGGCCCTGACCCACGGCGCCCTGTATGGCGCCCGCCGTACGTTGTTCACCATTGTGGGCGGCGTGTTTGGCTTCAGCGCGCTTATCGCCCTGGCCATGTTTGGCCTCAGCGCGTTGCTGCAAACCTCGGCTTCGGTGTTGAGCGTGCTCAAGTGGGTAGGCGGCGCTTACCTGGTCTGGCTGGGTATCCAGCTGTGGCGCAGCCCGGGCCTGCATCTGGAATTGACCGAGCGCAGTGCACGGCTCGGCAATGCGGGTTTGTTCCGCCAAGGCTTGTTGTCGGCCATCGCCAACCCCAAAGTACTGCTGTTCTATGGTGCCTTCCTGCCGCAATTCATCGACCCGCAACGCGGGCTGATGCTGCAGTTCGTGGTGATGGCGGCGACCTTTGCCAGTGTGGAGTTTCTGGTCGAGTATGTGCTGGCCCGCCTGGCGTTTCGCATCCGGCCGTGGCTGGCCAAGGGTGGCAAAGGTTTCAATCGCTGCTGCGGCAGCCTGTTTGCCTTGATTGGCGTGGCGCTGCCGCTTGGCCGATAGCACCTGGACAGATATGCACGGTCTTTGTAGATACTCTGTTGGCGGTCAAGCTTTTCTAAGGTACTCAGAGCTGAAAAGCTTGGCCGTATCAAATGGTTCACCGGTGCGGATATCACCCATGGCAATTTTGCCGGCAATGGCCCAATCGCTCAGGCGTGCCATGCCCTTGTAGGAGCAGCCTTGTGCTGCGAAGAGGCCGGCAAGGCAAAAGATCATCTTCGCCAGCTATGGCCTCTTCGCAGCACAAGGCTGCTCCTACACGTACTTTGCATGGCTTGAAACCAGTGCCTCCTTGGCGCGGTTCAGCGACTAGATCAGGTGATCGAGGATGGTCTGCTCACCGGTGCGGATATCACCCATGGCAATTTTGCGGCAATGGCTCAATCGCTCAGGCTTGCCATTTCCTTGTAGGTCAGGGGCAAACCCTGCCTTCAGGAGCGATCGGCCTCCCCGGAAGTGCTTCTATAGCCTGACGAGAATAACCTCTCTCATCAGGCTAGGCACAACATACAAGGAGCGCATACCGGTCAGGATCGGGAAGCTTTGGCCATAAAAGCGATCAATGCCAGGCCAGGCAGCCCTGCCCCCACCAGCGCCACTCCATGCCAGCCGAACTGGCTGAACAGCGCACTGGCCACTGCCGACCCCAGCGCCCCACCCAGAAAGATGCTGGTCATGTACACCGCGTTCAGCCGCCCGCGGCTGGCCGGGTCCAGTGCATACACTTCGCGCTGGCCAATGACCATGTTCATCTGCACTGCAAAGTCCAGCAGCACGCCGGTCAGGCCCAGGCCGATCACGCTGTAGCCCGGCGCCGTCAAGCCCAGCAACAAGGCCGCCGGGGCCAGCAGTAGCGCCAGCAGCGAGCCGGCCCGTGCGTGCCCGGCATCTGCCAGGCGGCCAGCCAAGGGCGCGGCAACGGCGCCCACCGCGCCCACCAGGGCGAACACGGCAATCTGGCTTTGCGACAGGCCGTGCTCACCCGCCAGCGCCATGGGCACCGCCGTCCAGTAAAGGCTGAACGCTGCGAACATCAGTGCCTGGTACAACGAGCGCTGGCGCAGCAGCGGATAGCGGCGCAACAGTGTGAGCAACGACAGCATCAACCCGGCATAGCTGGCCTTGTGTTCAGGCCGCCGCCGCGGCAGGGTCAGCGCCAGTAGCAGGATGATCGCCAGCATCACCCCGGCAGCGCCAATGAACACCGCGCGCCAGCCGAAGTGGTCGGCCACCAGGCTGGACAACGGCCGCGCCAGCAGGATCCCAAGCAGCAACCCGCCCATGATGTTACCCACCACCCGGCCACGCTGCTGCTCCGGCGCCAGGTGCGCCGCGAGCGGAATGAGCATCTGCACCGCCACCGAACTGAACCCGATCAATAGCGCATAGCCCAGGAACAACTGACCCTGGCCGCTGCTGCTGGTCCCTGCCAGCAGCAGGCTGACACACGCCAGCACTGCGGTGGCGACCATCAAGCGGCGGTTCTCCAGCAGGTCAGCCAGCGGCACCAGCAACAGCAGGCCCAGGGCATAACCCAGCTGGGTGAGTGAAACGATCAGGCTGGCATGCTCGGTGGACAACCCAAGGTCCGGGGCGATCAAACCGACGATGGGCTGGGCGTAGTAGATGTTGGCCACGATCGCGCCGCAGCAGAACGCCAGCAGCACGACCAGTGCCCGGCTCAGGCCGGTTGCTGCAGGTTGCGCGGCGGCAAGGGAGGGATTCATGCGAGGTTCCTCGACAAGGGGTGGAATATGCCGGCTACCTTAACCAGGCGCGTCAATGCCGGGAATCCAACCCTGGCGCAACGCGCCTTTGCGCACAGCGCAACGCTAGCCGTGCCGGTCTAACAAACCTTCGCAAAAATCGATAAACGCATTCACCCGCCGCGAACCACGGTGGTTGGGCAGGTACAGGGCGTTGATGCTGTCATTGGCCGTGCCAGGGCTGGCTCGCCAACCTGGGAACACCCGCAGCAGGCGCCCGGCCAGCACATCCTCGCGCACCAGCCAGTCGGCCAGCAGCGCGATGCCACTGCCCGCCAGTGCGGCTTCGCGCAACATGTCGGCATTGGCACTGCGCAGCGGCCCGCTTACGTTCAACTCCAGGCTTTCCTGGCCAAGCTCCAGGCGCCAGGGGCGCGCTTTCTGCCCGTAGCGAAAACGCAGGCAGGCGTGCTCCAGCAACTGCCGGGGGTGCTGCAGCGTATCTCGCCCGGCCAGGTAAGCCGGGCTGGCCACCAGCCAACGTTCGAAGCGGCCGAGCTGGCGACACACCAATTCGTCATTGGCCGACGGGTCGCCCAGGCGAATCGACAGGTCATAGCGCCCGTCCAGCAGGTCATCCAGGCGGTCGCTGAGGTCGATGTCCAGCTCCAGCGCCGGGTGCCGTGCCAGAAACGGCCCCAGATGCGGGGCGATGACCCGCCTGCCGAACTCCACCGGCAGGCACAGGCGCAACACGCCGACAGGCTCCTCGCCACGGTCGGCAACACTGGCATCGGCCTCATCCAGCGCCTCGAAAATGCCCCGCGCACGCTCATAGTAACGGGCGCCGGCTTCGGTCAGGCTGACCTGACGAGTCGAGCGGTTGAGCAACGTGGTGCCCAGCGCCGTTTCCAGCGCATCAACCAGGCGCGTTACCGACGAAGTCGCCAGCCCAAGCCTGCGCGCAGCGGCAGAAAAGCCTTGGGCATCGACAGTGGCCACGAACATCTTCATCGCCTGGAGTTTGTCCATTTGCTGCCCGTCATCCAAATCTCGGAAAGGTCTTACAAACAGCCGGGCGGGTCAAGAAGCGCGCTGCAGGGTATTTGCGTCCATAGTGGCAACACACCTTCAAAGCGAGGCTTTCCATGACACCGAATAACCTGCTGACTGCCCTGCCTCCCTGCGACCCCACCAGTGCCGAACGTGTCGACGAGCTGCTCAGCCGCCCTGGCGTGCGTGTGGAACGTATTGTCTCCAGCGGCCAGGCCAGCCCGCCCGGTTTCTGGTACGACCAGGCCGAAGGCGAGTGGATCGTGCTGCTCAGCGGTGCTGCTGGCCTGCGTTTCGAGCACGAGCACCACACCCGCTTGCTGGCGCCGGGCGATTGCCTGGACATCCCGCCCCACTCCCGCCACCGCGTGGAGTGGACCGCCCCCGGCACAGCCACCATCTGGCTGGCAGTGTTCTACACCAGCTCCACCCCGTGGCCAGCGTGATACCTGGCCACTTTTGTACTCGACCAAAGTATGAATGCATATTACATAACGCGCATGAACACCCCGTTTAATGCATTTTTGAGCGCCTGATCTACACTTTTAGCCACACCATCGCACGATCAGCCCTGCGACAATCAGCCTCATAAAATTATGTACCAACTTGTTAATTAGCAAGCTAAGGGCTTAGACTGCGCGCATTCCACCTGCTGAGATCCCTGGCATGAACGAAACACCGCGCGCTTCTGGCGCCACAAACATCATCCTGATCGGCCTGGGCGTGATCATCGCCCTGCTCGGCCTCCTCCTGGCTGCTGGCGGCATCAAGCTGGCCGGCCTGGGCGGTTCCTTGTACTTCCTGATCGGCGGCCTGGCCATGGCCATCGCCGGTGTCCTCATCGCCCGCCGCAAGAAGGCCGGTGCCTGGCTGTACGCAGCGTTCCTGGTCGGTACCGCGATCTGGGCGCTGATCGACACCGGCCTGGTGTTCTGGCCACTGTTCTCGCGCCTGTTCATGTTTGCTGCGATCGGCATGGTCGTGGCGCTGGTCTACCCGCTGCTGGCCCGTGCCAACGGTGCCAGTGCCGGCCGTGGTGCCTACGGTGTTGCCGGGGTGATGGCCGTTGCACTGGTGATCGCCGCCGGCAACATGTTCGTCGCCCACCCAAGCGTCGCCCCTACCGGCAAAGGCCCGGGCATGACCCCGGTCGAGGCTGGCAAAGAGCAGAAGGACTGGGCCCACTACGGCAACACCGAAGGTGGCAGCCGCTTCGCCGCGCTGGACCAGATCAACCGCGACAACGTCAACAAGCTGAAAGTAGCCTGGACCTATCACACCGGTGACGTGGCCATCAGCGACGGCAATGGTGCCGAGGACCAGCTGACCCCGTTGCAGATCGGCAACAAGGTGTTCATCTGCACCCCGCACAACAACCTGATCGCCCTCGATGCCGATACCGGCAAAGAGCTGTGGAAAAACGAAATCAACGCCCAGTCCAAGGTCTGGCAGCGTTGCCGTGGCATGGCCTATTTCGACGCCACTGCAGCCATCGCCCAGCCGACCCAGCCGAACAGCTCGCCGGTCGCCGGCGGTAGCGTGCCGGCCGGTGCCAACTGCCAGCGTCGTCTGCTGACCAACACCATCGATGGCCGCCTGATTGCCGTCGACGCCGACAATGGCGAGTTCTGCCAGGGCTTCGGCAACAACGGCCAGGTCAACCTGATGACCGGCCTGGGCAATGTGCCGGACTCCTATTACCAGCTCTCCTCCGCACCGCTGATGGCCGGTACCACCGTGGTGGTCGGCGGCCGTGTTGCCGACAACGTCCAGACCGACATGCCAGGCGGCGTGATCCGTGGTTTCGACGTGATCACCGGTGAAATGCGCTGGGCCTTCGACCCAGGCAACCCGGAAGACCGCCAGGCACCGCAGGGCGACAGCACCTACGTGCGCAGCACCCCGAACAGCTGGGCACCGATGTCCTACGACCCGGCAATGAACACCGTGTTCCTGCCGATGGGTTCGTCGTCCACCGACATCTACGGTGTAGAGCGCAGCAAGCTGGACCACACCTACGGCGCTTCGGTGCTGGCCCTGGACGCCACCACCGGCAACCAGAAGTGGGTGTTCCAGACCGTGCACAACGACCTGTGGGACTTCGACCTGCCGATGCAGCCGAGCCTGATCGACTTTACCAAGGACGACGGCCAGTCGGTTCCTGCGGTGGTGATCGGCACCAAGGCCGGGCAGATTTACGTGCTCGACCGCGCCACCGGCAAGCCGCTGACCCAGGTCGACGAAGTACCGGTCAAGCCAAGCAACATCCCGAACGAGCCGTACTCCCCAACCCAGCCGAAATCGGTGGGCATGCCGCAAATCGGCGCGCAAACCCTGACCGAGTCGGACATGTGGGGCGCCACCCCGTATGACCAGCTGCTGTGCCGCATCGACTTCAAGAAAATGCGCTACGACGGCCTGTACACCGCGCCGGGCACCGACCTGTCGCTGAGCTTCCCGGGTTCGCTGGGCGGCATGAACTGGGGCAGCATTTCCACCGACCCGGTTCATGGCTTCATCTTCGTCAACGACATGCGCCTGGGCCTGTGGATCCAGATGATTCCGTCGCAGAACAAAGGTGGTGCATCTTCCGGTGGCGAAGCGCTGAACACCGGCATGGGCGCAGTACCGCTCAAGGGCACCCCGTATGCGGTGAACAAGAACCGCTTCCTGTCGGTAGCCGGCATCCCGTGCCAGGCACCACCGTTCGGCACCCTCACCGCCATCGACATGAAGACCCGCCAGGTGGCCTGGCAAGTACCGGTGGGCACCGTTGAAGACACCGGGCCGCTCGGTATCCGCATGCACCTGCCGATCAAGATCGGCCTGCCAACCCTGGGCGGCACCCTGTCGACCCAAGGCGGCCTGGTGTTCATCGCCGGCACCCAGGACTTCTACCTGCGCGCCTACGACAGCAGCAACGGTAACGAAATCTGGAAGGCTCGCCTGCCAGTGGGCAGCCAGGGCGGCCCGATGACCTATGTTTCGCCGAAGACCGGCAAGCAGTACGTGGTCATCACTGCTGGCGGCGCCCGCCAGTCGACTGATCGCGGCGACTACGTGATTTCTTACGCCTTGCCGTAAGAGCGCGTCGCCCCCCTCGCGGGTGAACCCGCTCCCACAAGGTCAGCACTGGCCATGCGGGCGCGGGTTCATCCGTGAATGGCCCTGAATAACAACCCGAGACACAGCAATGCCATCCGCAATTCGCATTACCCCTACCCTGCTGCTGGCCTTGGCCAGCACCACCGCCCTGGCCGACGGCGACCTGATGACCCGCAGTACCCTGACCGGCGACTGGGGCGGCCTGCGCCACCAGCTTGAAGACGACGGCGTGAAGTTCACCGGCGACTACAGCGGCGAAACCGCCTACAACGCCCACGGCGGCCTGCACCGCTCGGCGCGCTATTCGCAGAACCTGAAGCTGGGCGTGCAGTTCGACCTGTCGAAACTGTATGGCCTGGACAACGGCGGCAAGGTCCAGCTGACCATCAACGACCGCCGTGGTAACAGTGCCTCGGAAGACCTGGTAGGCAACCGCCTGCCGATCCAGGAAAACTTCGGTGGCCTGTACACCCGCCTGACCGAGCTGAGCTACGAGCGCACCCTGTTCACCCCGGCGCTCAACGTCAAGCTGGGCTACATGGCCATGGGTAACGACCTGGGCGGCCTGGACAGCGGCATCCTGTGCAACTTCATGAACGCCGGCTTCTGCGGCCACCCGCTGAACATGTCCGGTGGCAGCGGCTGGACCAACTACCCCAACGCTCACCTGGGCGTGCGGGTGAAGTACGACCTGTCGCCCGCCTGGCAATTGCGCGTGGCGGCGTTCAACGTCGACCCCGAAAGCAATGGCAACTCCAGCCGCGCCTGGCACCTGGGCCCCAAGCACACCACCGGCACCGTGGTACCAGTGGAGCTGGTGTACAAGCTGCAGGGTGAACTGCCCGGCGAGTACAAGCTGGGCTATTACTACGACAGCTCCGACGTGAAACGCATCGGCAGCGATGACGAAGTATCCGGCCGTGGCGGCCACTACCTGCTTATCGACCAGGCCGTATGGAACGACCAAAGCTCGCCAGGCCGCAGCCTGCATGCCTTCGGCCAGTACTCGGCATCCAGCAAGGCCGCCTCGCCGTTCACCAAGTGGTATGGCGCCGGCGTGGTGCTGTACAAGCCGTTCGAAGGCCGCCCGAAAGATACGGTGGCGCTGGGTTACGGCCGTGCCGTGCCCAACCCGCGTAGCCGTGATGTGCTGGAAGACGCTGCCTTCAACGCTGGCCAGCAGTTCCCCGACATCGACAGCGCCGAGCAGTTGATCGAACTGAGCTATGGCTACCAGGCGACGCCATGGTTGAACCTGCGCCCGGATGTGCAGTACATCATCGAGCCGGGGGCGTTCTCGGGGAAGAAGATCGACAACGCGTTGGTGGTTGGCCTGCAGGTCAAGGCCAGCTTCTAATCTGAAGCAGACACCGATCCCTGCAGGAGCGACACAAGGTCGCTCCTGCATACGTTCTTTACCCTGTCAGACGGGAGCCTGCCGCAGGTAATCCACCAACCTCAGCAGCATGGCATCACACCCCCGTAACTGCTCGACACTGACGAATTCATCCGGCTTGTGCCCCTGGTCCATGCTGCCAGGCCCGCATACCACGGTCGGGATCCCGGCCTGGTCGAACAACCCGCCTTCGGTGCCAAATGCCACCGTACCGAATTCATCCGTGCCACTGAGCAGCGCCACCAGCCGCGCCGCCTCGCTGTCTGCCGATGTCGCAAGCCCAGGGTACGCACTCAACGGTTGCAGGCGAATGTCACTGGCGGCATCGACCTTGCGCATGCGCGGCAGCAGCTCGGCCTCTGCATAGGTCTGCAACTGGTCGGCCACTGCCTGCGCTTCGAACCCTGGCAGCGCGCGCACTTCGAAATCGAACTCACACTCTGCCGGCACGATATTCAGCGCCCTACCCCCTTTGATCACCCCGGTCTGCACCGTGGAGAACGGTGGGTCGAAGCGCGCGTCGTGATGCGCCGGCAATGCCAGCGCGTCACCGATGTCACCCAACTTGCCGATCAGCTTCGCCGCATACTCGATGGCATTCACCCCGTACGGCGCATACGCCGAATGGCAGGCCGCACCCTGCACCTGGCAGCGCATCGCCAGTTTGCCCTTGTGCCCCAGCACCGGCTTGAGCCCGGTAGGTTCGCCAATCAGGCACAGGCGTGGCTTGTGCGGGCGCTGTTCGAGCGCGGCCAGCATCGAGCGCACACCCAGGCAACCCACTTCCTCGTCATAGGAGAATGCCAGGTGCACCGGCGTGTGCAACGGCTGGGCAAGGAACGCGGGCACGGCTGCCAGCACCGAGGCGATGAAGCCTTTCATGTCAGCCGTGCCGCGGCCATACAGGCGCCCGTTACGTTCGCTCAGGGCAAACGGCTCGACGGTCCAGGCCTGGCCGTCCACCGGCACCACATCGGTGTGCCCCGACAGCACCACGCCGCCAACGCCCTGGGGGCCGATGGTGGCGAACAGGTTGGCTTTGGTGCGCTCCGGGTTGTGGAACAGTTCGCTTTCCACCCCCTGCTCGGCCAGGTAATCACGGATAAAGCCGATCAGCTCAAGGTTGGAGTCCCGGCTGACCGTGGCAAAGCCGACCAGCCGGGCCAGCAGCGCGCGGCTGGCAAAATCACTCATCGCCCGGCACCCCGTAGCTGGGCGCGGCCGTCGGGTTCAGCGCGCGGGTAACGTAATCCTGCATCTGCGGGCGGTACGCCTGCCACAGGCCATCAAGCACACCGATCGGGTCGGTATCGGCCCAGTCCACGCGCAGGTCCACCAATGGCCAGGTTAGCTCGCCAGCGATCTTCAACGCTGCCGAGTGCACCGGCCCGGCCTCGCCACCTGCGGCCATCGCCGCATGCATGGCAGCCAGCAAGCGGTCCGCCAGGTGCCCACTGGCCTCTTCAAAGGCCAGGACCATCGCTTCGATCACCCGGGTCGAGGACAACAGGTTACCCGCCGCCGCGCATTGCTCACCGGCCACGGCATTGTGCGTGCCCAATGCCTCGCGACCGGTGAACAGTGCCACCTGGCCTTGGCTGTCGATCACTGTGACCTGGCGGTACTCGCTCCAGCCATTGGCGCTCAGTACGCGGTCCAGCGCAGCCGCAGGCGGCAACTGGCCCTGCTCCAGGGCATCGAGAATCTGCGGGCCCAGTGCCGGCAAGGTGATGTTCTGGGTGGAAACAGCGCCAACACCCGCACGTACCCAAGGGCAACGGGCGCCCACGGCGATGCTCGACGAACTGATGGCGATGCCGACCTGGCCGGTTTCCTGGCAGCGGCCAATGATGGAGAAGGTCATGGTAATGCTCCTGTTGTCCTGTGCGATGCAGAGCATTCTGGGCGCAACCTTCTAGCCCACGAAACCAACATTTTCCGAGGGGTTAGGCAGGAAAAAAATATGTTCCGGCAGAGATCGAGCGCCGCGCGGGCGGCGCTCGATCTCTGCACCACCCCATTAACCAAGACATGCACTGGGCCAACACACACTACACACCACAAAATCCAAGGCCTTCGCCGTTTTATCGGCAAGCACCAGCTAAATACTATTTTCGCCATTCGTGCAGCATCCCTAGTCTGGCTCCAGGCAACGGCGGTCCTCCAAACCGACCTTACAAAAACCGCCTGAACAAGGGCTCGGACATGACACTGAACAACCTCGAAATCGACACGCTCGTCGTCGGCGCCGGCCAGGCCGGCGTGGCCATGAGCGAACACCTGAACAAGCTTGGAGTGCCGCACCTGGTGCTGGAGCGCAACCGCATCGCCGAGGCCTGGCGCACCGGCCGCTGGGACTCGCTGGTGGCCAACGGCCCGGTCTGGCACGACCGCTTCCCGGGCCTGGAATTCAACCTCGACGCCGACGCCTTCGCGGGCAAGGACCAAGTGGCCGACTACTTCGAGCAGTACGTACGCAAGTACAACCTGCCAGTACGCACCGGCATCGAAGTGAAGCGCGTGGTGCGCAACAGCGACCGCCCTGGCTTCACCATCGAAACCAATGAAGGGGTGATCCGCGCCAACCGCGTGGTCGCTGCCACCGGCCCGTTCCAGAAGCCGGTGATCCCGGCCATCGCACCGAAAGACAGCAACCTGCACCAGATCCACTCCGCCGCCTACTTCAACCCCGGGCAGTTGCCTGAGGGCGCAGTGCTGGTGGTGGGCGCAGGCTCCTCCGGCGTGCAGATTGCCGAAGAACTGATGCGCGCAGGCCGCCAGGTGTACCTGTCGGTCGGTGCCCACGACCGCCCGCCACGGGCCTACCGCAACCGCGATTTCTGCTGGTGGCTGGGTGTGCTGGGTGAGTGGGACGCAGAAATCGCCAAGCCCGGTCGCGAGCACGTCACCATCGCCGTCAGCGGCGCCCGTGGCGGCCACACCGTGGACTTCCGTGCCCTCGCCCATCAAGGCATGACCCTGGTCGGCCTTACCCAGTCGTTCGAGAACGGCGTGGCGCGTTTCCAGGACAACCTGGTGGAGAACATCAACCGCGGCGATGAAAACTACCTGGCCCTGCTGGATGCCGCCGACGCCTACATCGAAAGCAACGGCCTGGACTTGCCGGAAGAACCCGAGGCCCGCACACGCCTGCCAGACCCGGCCTGCATGAGCAACCCGCTGCGCGAGCTGGACCTGGCCAAGGCCGGCGTCACCAGCATCATCTGGGCCACCGGTTACGGCGTGGACTTCAGCTGGCTGCAGGTGGACACCTTCGACGCCAACGGCAAGCCCCAGCACCAGCGCGGCGTAGCCCGCGAGCCTGGCGTGTACTTCCTGGGCCTGCCGTGGTTGTCGCGCCGTGGTTCGTCGTTCATCTGGGGGGTGTGGCACGACGCCAAGCACGTCGCCGGCCACATCGCCACGCAACGCACCTACCTGGCCTACCGCGACCGCGAACAGCGCGAGGCGGATGAACAGCAAACCAACACGATCAGCAACGTCAGCACCCTCGGAGCCCACTGATGCCTACCCATACTCGCATCCGCATGTTCAACACCAAGGAAACCTACCCCAACCAGACCCTGGACAACGACCTGTGCCAGGCCGTGCGGGCCGGTAATACCATCTATGTGCGCGGCCAGGTCGGCACCGACTTCGAAGGCAAGCTGGTGGGCCTGGGTAACCCCCAGGCGCAGACCGAACAGGCGATGAAGAACGTCAAGCAACTGCTTGAAGAAGCGGGCTCCGACCTGTCGCACATCGTCAAGACCACCACCTATATCACCGACCCACGCTTCCGCGAGCCGGTGTACAAGGAAGTGGGCAAGTGGCTGAAGGGCGTGTTCCCGATCTCCACCGGGCTGGTGGTCGCCGGATTGGCTCAGGCCGAGTGGCTGATGGAGATCGACGTGATCGCCGTGGTCCCGGATCAGGCGTGACCGGCAACCTGCACAGCGGGTGACACAGGTCGCCTGCCGTGTAGCCAGGCGTGGGTTACCTGTGCCGCCGCTTGCAGCCGCTGCTCGGCGGGCAAGCCGGCGCACGGCACCTCCACACTGATGTCCACGTCCTCCGGCAACGCCGCCAGCAACGCTGCCAGCGGCAGCTGCCCTTCGCCCGGCAGCAAGCGGCCCTCGCGCGCTTCCGGGATAATCAGCGCTTCTGCAGGCGCCAGCATCGGTGCATCACACAGTTGCACCGCACGCAGCAAATGCGGGTCGACTGCGCCGATGTCGGCCACCTGGCCACCGGAGCGGAGCAGGTGCAAGGCATCGACCAGCACGCCACTGTTGGCCTGCCCCGCCCCCGTCACCACCGCGCAAGCCTGTTGCAAAGTGCCCACCGGCCGCCAGCGCATGAACTCCAGGTCCACACGCAGGCCATGGCCACGCGCCATTTCACACAGCGCTGCAAAGTTGTCGGTCAGCCGCGCAACATCCTCATCGTCGCCGGACACTGTCAGGCTCAACGCGCCCAGCTCGGCACCTGCAGCCAACAGCGCCTGGTAATCAGCCACCCGGGTTTGCGCCGTCAGCGAGACGAACTCGATGTCCGTCACCCGCACGCCTTCCCCATCCAGCACCGCCCGCAGCTCTCGCATTGCCTGGCTACCGGCCGCAACCGGGTAGGCCAGTGCACCCGCCATCACCGGGTGCAGGCGCAGCCCCACCGCACTGAACCCGGCGTGGCGCGCCTCGCGTACCAGCCTCGCCGGCGCCAGTTGCAGCGCTGTCAGGTGCGCCACGCCCAGGCCAGTCAATAGGTCGCCCTCCCACCACTGAGGTCGAAGACAAAGCCGGTGGTAAAGCTGCACTCGGGCCCGGCAATCCAGCTGACCATATTGGCGATCTCCTCGGCCTTGAGGAAGCGCCCCATGGGGATCTTGGCCTTGCTCGCGGCAATGTGTTCCGCTGTCATCTCGGCCATCAGCGGCGTCTCGACCATGGCCGGTGCCACGCAGTTGAGCAGCACACCGTCCTGCGCCAGCTCCTTGGCCGCCGCCTTGGTGAAGGCGATGACCCCGGCCTTGGCGGCCGAATACGCCGAGATGTACTGCACGCCATCCTTGCCGGCCATGGAGGCGATATTGACGATGCGCCCGTAGCCACGTTCACGCATGTGCGGGATGGCGGTGCGGCAGCAATAGAACACACCGTTCAGGTCGATGGCGATGACTTTGTCCCAGGCCTCTGGCGGGTAATCCCACGACGCCACCACCGGGCCGTTGATGCCGGCATTGTTGACCAGTATCTGTATTTGGCCCAAGCGCGCCAGCGTCTCGGCAAAAGCCGCCTCGACCGAGGCCAGCGACGACACATCGACCGCCTGGCGCAGCACCGGTTCAAAGCCGTTTTCCACGCTGTCCCAGCCGTCGACAGCGAGGTCCCAGATCACCACTTGGGCGCCGGCCGTATGCAGGCGCTGGGCGATTGCCAGGCCGATGCCACGCATGCCACCGGTCACGATTGCGGTCTGGCCTTGCAGGTACTGGCTCATTGTTTAGCTCCATTTTCGACAGAAGGAATTTCCGGCAAGCGACGCAGGTCGCTGACCATGAACAGGTAGCACAGCGCCCCCAGCACGGTGATCGACGACACGAACGCCAGGGCCCAGACGAACGAGCCAGTCATCGAAACGATGATACCGATGGTAAGGGGGGTAACGATGCCCGCCGCGTTGGCAAACAGGTTGAACAGGCCACCACTGAGGCCCAGCAAACCTTTGGGGGCGATATCGGACACGATCATCCAGGCCAGCGCCGACATGCCCTGGGCGAAATAGGCGATGCACAGGATGGTGATGACCAGCGCGTCGGACTCGACGTAGTTGGCCAGCACGATCACCGAAGCAGTAAGCAGCCCGGCAATTACCGGCAGCTTGCGCGCCACGTTCAGCGAATAGCTACGGCGCAGCAAGGCGTCAGACAGCCAGCCGCCGACCAGTGTGCCCAGCGAAGCGGCAATGAACGGCAGCACCGCCACCCAGCCGACCTTGAGCCAGGGCATATGCCGCTCGGTCACCAGGTAGGTGGGGAACCATGTGAGGAAGAACACGTTGGTAGAGTTGCAGGCGAACTGCCCCAGGCAGATGCCCAGCATGTTGCGGTGCTTGAGCAGCGCCGGGATCTGCGACCAACGGAACTGGGTGGCTTTCTGCCCGCCATCGACCACCCCGCCACCGGCGGCGATGTAGTCGAGTTCGGCCTGGTTGGCGGTGGTCGACTCGTGCGGCTCGTGGTACTTGCGCCACCACACCAGGCCATAGAGGATGCCCATCAGGCCCACGGCCAGCAGCAGAAAGCGCCAGCCATAGGCATGCAGCACCCAGAACAACAGCGGCGTCAGGAACGCCAGCCCGGTGTATTCGGCAAAGGTGTAGATACCGGTCGCCCTGGCCCGCTCACTCTGCGGGAACCAGGTAGCCACTACCCGGCTGTTGGTAGGGAAACACGGTGCTTCGGTCATGCCCACCAGAAAGCGCATGCCCAGCAACGACAGAAAGCCCTGAGCCAGCCCTTGCAGGCCGGTGAACAGCGACCACAACGTCAGTGCCAGCCAGTAGGTGAGCTTGGTGCCCAACCGGTCGATGAGGATGCCACCGGGGATCTGCGCGGCAGCGTAGGTCCACGAGAAGGCAGAAAAAATCACCCCCATCATCGCCGCGTTCAGGCCCAGGTCGGCACTGATGCTGGGCGCGGCAATGCCCATCACGCTGCGGTCGAGGTAGTTGATCATGGTGCCGCCCGATATCAGCGCCAGGATCATGAAGCGGGTGCGGGTGCGTTGCTGCGCGCGTGCCGGGGTGTCAAACACCCCGAGGCTGGCGTTCTGTTCAGTGTTCATGACGGTTGCTCTCTTGTTATTGGAATGGCAAAACGGGGTTCTAGGCGAACCCGAACAGACGTCGTGGGGTGTCCCACATCACTGCCTGGCGCAGCCGGGCATCCGGCATCAGGCGCTCGGCCAGTTTCAGCAACGGGCCGTAGTCCACCCGCGAGCGCTGGCGAATGAACGGCCAATCCGAGCCCCACACGCAGGCATCCGCGCCGAAGGCTTCGAGCAAGGCGTGCACGTAGGCACGGCTTTGCTCCAGCAACGCATCGGCCGCCGCGAACTTCTGCATGCCAGACAGCTTGACGCTGGCGCGGCCACTGTCAGCCAGTTGCAGTAGCGCCTGGAAGCCCGGCTGCTGCACGCCAGCCGCCACGTCCGGCCGGCCGCAATGGTCGATCAGCAAGCGTGCACGCGAGCCCTGAAGCAGGCTACGCAGTTCAAGCAGTTGGTCTTCGCACACCTGCACCTGGGCGAACAGGTCGAGCTCGACAAGCTTGCCCAACAGGCCGTCAACGTCCTTGAGGCTGGCTAACCCGTACAGCGCGGGATTGAAGGCGACACCGACCACCCCTTGCGCCTGCAGCGCAGCCAGCGCATCGAGCTGGATATCCACCTCGACCACCGCCACGCCCTTGAACCGCCCTTGCCCGGTGGCCAAGGCATGCAGCAGGCAGCGGTTGTCGGTGTGGTAGCCGCTGTTGGGGCCCACCAGCAAGGCATGTTGCACGCCATAGGTGTCCATCACCCGGGTGAACTGTTCCTGGGTGGCGACTTCCTGGCCGGAGGGGGCATAGGGTGCGTCGGGGTGGTAAGGGAAACGGGCGGGGTCAAACAAATGGTTATGGCAATCGATCTTCGGTTCGTCAAAGATGTTCACGCAGCACTCCCGGCAGCGCCACTGCGCTTGCCTTCAGATCTTGTTATTGTGCGCCGCAAGGGCAATTTGGCTGGGTTAACGATACTGCGTGGCCAGGTTTGGCGCTCATACCCAGATGGCAAAGACCATAACCGAAGGTAATAGATATGCTGCTTGGCAACGAAGGCGCAGACGCAAGCCCCATGGTGTTCAAGCTGCGGCACATGGAAGTGTTCCGTGCGGTGATGCTGACCGGCTCGATCAGCGCGGCGGCCAAGCTGCTGTACGTGTCGCAGCCGGCCGTCAGCAAGCTGATCCAGTACATCGAGGGGCGTTTGAGCTACCGCCTGTTCGAGCGCATCAACAACCGCCTGGTGCCCACGGCCGAGGCGCAGGTGCTGTTCCGCGAAGTCGAGCGGGTGTACCAGGCAGCGCTGGAGGTCAACGAATGCGCCCTGTCACTGGGCGCGGGCGGCCACCGCAAGCTGCGCATCTCGTGCAGCGCCTCGCTGTCGACGGTGGTGATCCCGATTGCCCTGGCCCAGCTCAAGCGTGAGGCGCCTTCGCTGAACATCGAGTGGCAAACCTCGCTGATGGGCGAGATGCCCAACCAGATCCTGTCGAAGAAGGTCGACCTGTCGATTGCCGCCCTGCCCGTGGTACACGATCACCTGCATTCGCAGGCCTTCATGCGCGGGCGCATGGTGGTGGTGATGCCACCCGAGCACGCGTTGGCCGGGCATACCTCGCTGACCTTGCAACAACTGGAAGGCCATCCGCTGCTGCTGTTCAGGCCCGACATGCCGTTTGGCAAGCTGCTTGCCGAGCACATCGAGCGCCACGGCGCGCAATTGCCGTCACTGTTGTCGTTCACCAATGCCAACGAGGCTGTGGCGCTGGTCAAGCAAGGCATGGGCATCAGCGTGATCGACGAATTCGTGGCGCAGGACAGCGGCCTGGCGGTGGTGCCGCTGACGGACGAAATTCACTTCGACATCAGCTTTGTCTATTCGCGCTTCGAGCCGCCATCGCATGCGGCGATGCACCTGATGCGTGTGTTGCAGGGCCAGGCGCAAAAGCTTGGGCGGGCGATGTAGGCTTGCCGGCGATGGGCCGCAAAGCGGCCCCGGCTGCTTGAGCTAGAAACCTACGGTTGCCGATAGGAGGTAGGTACGCGGCGTGGAAAGGGTCAGCCCCGGTTCACTGTCATCCGAGGCACCGGCCGAGCTCCAGTAGCGATCATCCAGCACGTTCTCGACACTGGCCCGCAAGGTAACCTCGGTAGCGTCCACGTTGAAGGCATAGCGCGCCCCCAGGTCGTAACGCTCCCAGCCATCGATCTGCTTGCTGTTGTTCTGGTCCAGGTATTGCGAGCTGGAGTGAATGCCCCGCGCCGTCAGGGTCAGGCCACTCACCCCCGGCACGTCCCATTCGGCGCCGAGGTTGACGTTGTACTCGGGCGTGGCCGGCGCGCGGTTGCCATCAACGGCGCCACCCACGGTATCGGTCAGCTCGCTGTCGATATACATCACCCCACCCAGCACCCGCACCCCTTGTACGGGCTCACCGAACACGCTCAGCTCGATACCACGGTTGTCGCGTTTGCCATTGGGGCCGAACACCCGCGAAGTGGCGTTGGTCTCGTAGGCCGGCTGGCGGATGCGGAAGGCACTGGCGGTAAAGGCGACCTGGCCCAGGTCGTACTTGGCCCCCACCTCGACTTGGCGGCTGGTGAACGGCGGGAAGATCTGGTCTTCGTTGACCGAGGTCGACGGTGCGATCTTGCCCTGGCTCAGGCCTTCCATGTAGTTGGCGTACAACGACAGCTGGTCGGTAACCTTGAACAACACGCCGCCAGAGGGCGAGACTTTTTCTTCGTCGTAGGCGGTGTCGCCTTTGACGCCGTCGCTCCAGTCATCCACTTGCACCCGCTGCCAGCGTGCCCCCAGGGTCAGCAACAGACGGTCATCGAAAAACCCGAGGGTGTCGGCCAAAGCCACGCCAGAGAAGCGGTTTTCCGTGTAGACCTCTGGGTCAATGCGGGTGGGCGAACCAGGCGTCGGTGTCGCTACCGGGTTGTAGAGGTTACTGGGCGCCGAAGCATAGCGCGCGCCGCCGTTGGTGAAGTCCATGTAGAAGTAGGTAGCGGCCAGGTTCAGCTCGTGGCTGACTGGCCCGGTGTGGAACCAGTTGCGCACACCCGCCATGGCGGTGCGCACCGTTTCATCGCGGGTAAAGTCGCGCGGCTGCACGGTGAAATCACCGGCATCGTTGGTGATGGACACGTTGTGCCGCAGGAAATCATGGTTGCTTTTGCGCGCGCCGACCGCGCCATAGGCCAGCAGCGACTCGCTGACGTCGTACTCGGCATGCAGTGCGCCAAAGGTATCGTTGGTGCGCGCCTTGCTCCAGGCCTGGGCATAGTTGTGGCGTACATCGTTGGCGTCCGGCACTTTGGCGTTGGCCCCAACCAGCACACGCTCTTGCGGCGCATCGGTGTCACGCTCGGTGTGGCCGAGGTCTGCCGACAACCGCAGGCGCTCGCCACGAAAATCCAGGCCCAGCACCGCCATTTCGCGCTCGACGCGCTGGTGGTCCCATTCGGTATCGCCCGCCTGCTTCACACCGTTGAAGCGCACGCCGAACTGCTGGCCTTCGCCAAAGCGCCGGCCTACGTCCACCGCGCCGCCTGCCTGGCCAGCCGACGCGTAGCTGCCGGTGAACTCGGTGAGCGGCTTGTCGCCAGCCCGCTTGGGCTGCACGTTGATACCGCCGCCCACGCTGCCTCGCGGCGAAATGCCGTTGATCAACTGGCTGGGGCCCTTGATGATGTCGACCCGGTCGGCCATTTCCATGTCGATCGAGTAGGTCGGCAGGATGCCGTAAAGGCCGTTGTACGCCACGTCACTGTTGAACAGGCTGAAGCCGCGAATGGTGAACTGCTCGAAACGCCCACCCGCCGGGTTGGTGGCGCGCACCGAGGGGTCGGTGGCGATAAGCTCGCCCAAGGTTCGCGCTTGCTGGTTCTTCACCAACTCGCTGGTGTAGCTGGTGATGCTGAACGGGGTTTCCATGAAGTCGCGAGAGCCAAGCAGCCCTTGGGCGCCCTGGCGCGCCACCTGGCCACCGGCATAAGGCTGAGCTTCGCCGCCCGCCGCCAGGCCGCCGACAATGCTGGTCGGGGCGATTTCCAGCGCCCCATCCGCCTGGGGCTGCGGCGCCAGGGTGAACGCACCATGGCCCACCGGCAGCAACTGCAGGCCGCTGCCACGTAGCAGCTGCAGGAAGCCTTCTTCGACACTGTAGCTACCAGACAGGCCGCTACTCTGCCGGCCCCGGACCAGTGCCGGGTCCAGCGAAAGGCTGACGCCGGCCTGGTCGGCAAACCGGGTGAGTGCGGCGCCCAGGCTGGCGGCCGGCACCTGATAGGCACGCCGCGCCGCCTCATCGGCCCAGGCGGGTGCAGACAACAACAGGCTCATGGCGAACAACGGCCGCACTGCGCGCACCAGTGGGCGCAAGCGGCAAGACATTACTGCAGGCATTGAACAAGGCTCCCCTTTAGTTTCTTCTACCGGTAATGACCGGCGAGTGAAAAAAAGGGGACAGCCTCATGCATGATTTTCTCGCGCAGCCAGGCTCACCCAGTAACGCGTGCGTGCCTGCACCTGCAACGGCAGGCTGGCGGCAAGCAAGGCCAGCACCCGATCAGTATCGTCAAGGCGGAAAGTGCCGGTGACCCTGAGCTGTTCCAGTTCCGGGGACCAGCGCAGCACGCCGGGACGGTACCGTCGCAGTTCATGCAACAGCTCGCCCAAGGGGCGGTCATCCAGGCGCAGCACGCCTTCGCGCCAGCCCAGCAGCCATTCGTCCAGTGCCCTAACCGGGCCGACGCCAGCCACCTGCAAACTGGCCTGCTGCCCGGCCTGCAGCACCCGGGCCGCGCCACGCAGTGGCTGCAGGCTGGCCAGCCCCTTGACCACTGAAACCCGGCAGGCCTCATCGACCAGGCGCAAGCACACTTCACCTGCATTGAAGTCGCCAGCGCTGAGTGCAACCTGCCCGTAAGGCACCTGCACTGCCAGGCGCAGGCTATCGGGTACCCTGAGCGCCACTTCGCCGCGCAACAGTGTCAGCCGGCGCGCACGCAAGTCGATATCCACCGCACTGTCAGTGTTCAGCTGTACAAAGGTGCCATCGCTCAGCAGCACCTGCCGGCGCTCCCCTACCCCTGTGCGCATGTCGGCCGTCCAGGCCTCCAGCGGCAGCTCCCGGCTTGCCAGCCAGGCGGCCGGTAGCAGCGCCGCTACACCCAGGGCTTGCTTGAGCAGCGCGCGGCGGCCGGCGTCCGGGCGGTCGAGGGTGGCCATGGCCAACGCCCCGGGCAACCCGGAAAATCGCTCGCGCAGCAATGATGCCTTCTGCCAGGCGTCTTCATGCAGGCTGCTGCTCGCCCGCCACTGCGCCAGGCGCAACAAGTCGGTCTCACTGGCATCGCCAGAATCCAGCAACGCCAGCCAGCGGGCGGCAGCACGCACCGCTTCGCGGATTTCGGGGGAGTGTGTGGTCATTGCAACTCGGCCAGCAGGCAATGTTCGTAAGCCTGCGCCATGTAGCGTTTGACGGAACGCTCGCAAACGCCCAGCCGCTTGCCGATCTCGGCGTAGCCGAGGCCTTCAAGCTGGCTCCAGAGAAAGGCCTTGCGCACCGGTGCCTTGAGGCCATCGAGCAGCTCGTCCAGGGCTTGCAGGGTTTCCAGTAACAGCCAGCGCTGCTCTGGCGAGGGTACGTGCTGCTCGGGCAGATGCGCCAAGGCATCAAGGTACGCCTGTTCCAGGCTGCGCCGCTGGTGGAAGTTGCTCAGCAACCGCTTGCCCACCGTCAGCAGGTAGGCGCGTGGCTCACGAATGTCTGCCAATGGCTGGGCACTGGCCAGCACCCGCAGAAAAGTTTCCTGGCTAAGGTCAGCAGCATCCCAGGCATTGCCCAGGCGCCGGCGTAACCAGGTTTCAAGCCAGCTGCGATGCTCCCGGTACAGGGCAGGCAGGCTAGGCTCCGGTGGCGGCGCGACGTCGATCATGGGGATGGCCCTGCGGCGGCGTAAATAGGATTAATTCTAATTTACGTTACGCCGCAGCACCAAGCGGTTTGTTACCGGTCAGGCAATCGCCGCATCCACCAGCACCTGCGCTTCCTGTACCAGGCGCTGCAAGTGCGCCTCGTCTATGAAGCTTTCGGCGTAGATCTTGTAGATGTCCTCGGTGCCCGACGGCCGCGCGGCGAACCAGCCGTTGGCAGTCATCACCTTCAGCCCGCCAATCGCCTGGCCATTGCCTGGTGCGTGGCTGAGGATCTGCACGATTGGCTCACCGGCCAGTTCGGTCGATTTCACCTGTTCCGGCGCCAGCTTGCTCAGCAACGCCTTCTGCCGTGCATCGGCCTTGGCCTCGACACGGGTGGCGAACGGCTTGCCCAGCGCCTCGGTCAGGTCAGCGTAGGCCTGGCTCGGGTTGCGCCCGGTGCGGGCGGTCATCTCGGCGGCCAGCAAGGCCGGGATCAGCCCGTCCTTGTCGGTCGCCCAGACCGAACCATCACGGCGCAGGAACGACGCGCCGGCACTCTCTTCGCCGCCAAAGCCGAGCGAGCCGTCGAACAACCCCTGGGCAAAGTACTTGAAACCCACCGGGACTTCGTACAGCTCACGGCCCAGGCGCTGGGTGACGCGGTCGATCAGGCCGCTGGACACCACGGTCTTGCCCACCGCGGCGTCGGTGCGCCATTGCGGGCGGTGACGGAACAGGTAGTCGATGGCGACGGCCAGGTAGTTGTTCGGCTGCAGCAGGCCGTCAGAGGTGACGATGCCGTGGCGGTCGTGGTCCGGGTCGCAGGCAAAGGCCACGTCGAAGCGCTCGCGCAGGCCGATCAGGCCTTGCATGGCGTATGGCGAGGAAGGGTCCATGCGGATCTGGCCGTCCCAGTCGACAGTCATGAAGCGGAAGGTCGGGTCCACCTCGGTGTTCACCACTTCCAGGTCCAGCTTGTAGTGCTCGGCAATGGCCGACCAGTAGCGCACCCCTGCCCCGCCCAACGGGTCGACGCCCAGGCGCAGTTTGGCGCTGCGGATGATGTCGAAGTCGATGACGTTTTCCAGGTCCGCCACATAGCTGCTCACGTAGTCGTGGCGGTGGGTGGTGGGCGCCTGCAGCGCCTGGGCATGGTCCATGCGCTTGACGCCCGCCAGGTTCGCTGCCAGCAACTCGTTGGCCTTGGCCTCGACCCACTTGGTCACGTCGCTGTCGGCAGGGCCGCCATTGGGCGGGTTGTACTTGAAGCCACCGCTTTGCGGCGGGTTGTGCGACGGGGTGATGACGATGCCGTCGGCCAGGCCCTGCTGGCGGCCACGGTTATGGCAGAGGATGGCGTGGGACACGGCCGGCGTGGGCGTGTATTCGTCGTCCTTGGACAGCATCACCTGCACGCCATTGGCCGCCAGCACTTCCAGGGCGCTGGCAGTGGCCGGTGCCGACAGCGCGTGGGTGTCGGCGCCGATGAACAGCGGGCCATCGATGCCCTTTTCCTGGCGGTACAGGCAGATGGCCTGGGTAATGGCCAGCACGTGGTATTCGTTGAAACTCAATTCAAGCGAAGTGCCCCGGTGCCCCGAGGTGCCGAAGGCCACCCGCTGGGCCGCCACGGCAGCGTCGGGGCGGCCGGTGTAGTAGGCGGTGAGCAGTCGGGGAATATCGACCAGCACGCTGGCCGGAGCCGGCTTGCCTGCCAAAGGACTGAGCGTCATGCAAAAACCTCGAGTTCAACGGATGTTGGTGTTTGAGCATGCAGTGTACTGAGAGTTGCAATGCCGTGCGATGGGCGACATCAAAGAAAACCGCAGGCAACGCTCCCACAAAGACCGTGTAAACCAGTACTCCGGCTGCAACCGTCTAGAGTAGTAGCCAACCCCCCAGTAAATGAGGCCCCATGGCTTTCCACCGCCTGACCCGAACCCACCCCCGCCTGAGTTTCGCCGCCGCAGTCGGCCTTGTCGGCGCCTGGCTGATCCCCGCCGATGATACCGTGCAGCACATCCTCGCTGGCTGGAACCTTGGCGTATGGCTGTACCTGCTGCTGGTGCTGTACCTCACCTGGGACGCCAGCCCGGAAAGGGTCCGCAAGGTTGCCCGCGTCGAAGACGAAAACGCAGGCATGGTCTTGTTCACCGTGTGCATCGCGGCCATCGCCAGCCTCGCTGCGGTTACCCTGCAACTGGTGTCCAGCAAAGGCCTGCAGGGCACTGCACTGGCGCTGCACTACCTCTACACCGGCCTGACCGTGGCCGGCTCCTGGCTGCTGATCGGCTGCATCTTCAGCCTGCATTACGCCCGCCTGTTCTATACCGGGCACAACCATGAACCACCGTTGCGTTTCGCCGACGGCGAGCGCAACCCGGACTATTGGGACTTTCACTACTTCTCGTTCACCATCAGCGTGGCCGTGCAAACCTCCGACGTAGGCGTTGCCGGCCGGCAACTGCGGCGGGTGGTGCTGGCACATTCGCTGGTGGGTTTCGTGTTCAACACGGCGATTTTGGGATTCACCATCAACATCGCGGCCGGGCTGCTGGGGTGACCCTGCCGCTCGTCCGAAAAGTGTTTCGTCGATAACCCGGAGGGCTGCCTGATTGAAGCGGATAACCGGCGCTATCGCGTGAAGTAAACGTTTGCCTGAACGCAGCGGGCTTATGGGCATGATCGCCCGGGTGTGACCCAAGTCATGGATTGCTACATTTGTCATGTTTGCAGCCGAGAATCACCCGTAGCAACTGCTATGTTTACATTCCCGGCAGCCACATAGGCGTGGCTGGCTGTTCACCACGTCCAGGCACGGACAAGGAGGCTGGCATGAACAAGATGACGTTCCCAAACGCCTGCCAGGTGATGCGCTGGCACTTTCATCCATTGGGCTTCGAAGCCAACATGGATGCGCCGCGCAGCATGGTCGCGCGGCTGTTCGACCGCGCCACCGGCGAAACCCTCATGGCCATCGCCGGCATCCCGTGTTCAGCCATCATGGCCGCAGCCGATGTGGAGCGCATCATCGAAGCCGTCGAAGCGGAAATGGACGCGTTCATACCCGCCCTCTCCTTGCGCCGCGCTGTTTAGCCTGCAACGCTCTTGTCCTGGCGCAAGGCCTGCAACTTGCCCATGAACTGCTCGGCTGGTACCGGCTGCCCCAGCAGGTATCCTTGCAGCGAATCACAGCCCAGTCGGGTCAGAAAGTCCTGCTGTTTGTCGGTCTCCACCCCTTCGGCAACAATGCGCAGGCCCAGTGCCTGGCCCAATGCGACGATTGCCGAGACAATCGCTGCATCGTCACTGTCCTGCTCCAGGTCTCGCACGAAGCCACGGTCGATCTTCAGCTCGTTGGCCGGCAGGCGCTTGAGGTACATCAGGCTGGAGTAACCGGTGCCAAAATCATCGATGGACAGGTCCACACCCATGGTGGACAGGCGTTGCAGCACCGTCAGGCTGGCATCGGCGTCGTGCATGGCGGTGGTTTCGGTAATTTCCAGGGTCAGGCAATTGGCCGGCAGCCCGTTCTCCTGCAGGGCGCGGGCCACACTCTCGACCAGCCCTGCATGGCAGAACTGGATGGCCGACAGGTTCACCGCCATGCGCCAGCCCGCGTGCCCCTGATCCAGCCAATGCCGCATCTGCCGGCAGGCTTCGTCAAGTACCCACTCACCAATCGGGATAATCAGGCCGGTCTTTTCTGCCAGGCCGATGAAGCGGTCGGGCAGCAACAGACCGTGCTGCGGGTGCTCCCAACGCAATAAAGCCTCGGCACCGATCGGCAGGCAGGCCTGGGCGTCAAACTTGGGCTGGTAATGCAAACGGAACTGGCCTTGCTCCAGCGCCTGGCGCAGGTCCTGCAGCAGTTGCAGTTGCTGGCGTGCGTTGCTGTTCATCGACACATCAAAGAAGCTGTAGCCGTTCTTGCCCGCGCTCTTGGCGTGGTACATGGCGGCATCGGCATTGCGCAGCAACTCGTGCTGGTCGTGGCCGTTGCCGGGGTACAGGACGATGCCCAGGCTCGCCGACAGTTGCAGGTCATGCTCGGCCACGCGGAATGGCCGTGACACCAGGTTCACCTGCTTGACCGCCACGTCCATGGCATCGTCAGGCTCCTGCAGCTCTACCAGCAGCACGAATTCGTCGCCGCCGATACGCGCGAGGGTGTCCTGGCTGTGCAGGTGGCCGCGCAGGCGGGACGCCACTGCCTTGAGCAGCAGGTCACCGATATGATGGCCAAAGGCATCGTTGACTGGCTTGAAGCCGTCCAGGTCGATGAACATCAGGGCAAAACAGCCACCCTGCTCCGCCACCTTGGCGATGGCCTGCTCGATGCGGTCGGCCAGCAGGGTACGGTTGGGCAGGTCGGTGAGGGTGTCGTGCAGGGCCAGCTGGGTCAGTTCCTGGTTGGCCAGTGTCAGCGAACGGGCCAGCTCGGCAGTGCGCGCCTCCAGGCGGGCGTCCAGCACCGAGGTCAGCAAGGCCACCGCCAGCACCGCCAGGGTGGTGATCAGCACCAGATAGACCAGGCCGTCGCCCTGCAGCCCGCCGCCCAGAGCACCGCAGAAGCTGCCCTCGGGGAAATTCGCCGCCGCCATGCCGGTGTAGTGCATGCCAACGATGGCGATGCCCATCACCACCGCCGCCAGGCCACGGATCTGCCGCACATAGGGGGTGTGCCGGCGCAGACGGAAGGCGATCCACAACGCCGCTGCCGAGGCGCCCACGGCGATCAGCAGCGAGGCCCCGAACAGCGCCGGGTCGTAGTCGATGCCCGGCAACATGCGCAGCGCAGCCATGCCGGTGTAGTGCATGCAGGCAATGCCGGCGCCCATGATCAGCGCGCCAAAACCCAGTTGCAGGCACGGCAAGCTCGGCTGGCTCACCAGCCACAGGGCAAAACCCGAGGACAGGACGGCGATCAGCAGCGAGAACGCGGTAAGGGCCAGGTCATAGCCCAGGTCGATGGGCAGGCTGAACGCGAGCATGCCGATGAAGTGCATCGACCACACGCCGATGCCCATGGCCAGCGCGCCGCCTCCCATCCACAAGTACGACGCCCGCCCCTTGGCCGTGGCAATACGGCCGGTCAGGTCAAGGGCGGTGTAGGACGCCAGAATCGCCACGCACAGCGAAATCAACACCAGCGAAGAGGAGTAGCTACCGGTCAGCATTGGGAATTCCAGCGACGGGACATGGGGCCCGGCAAAAGCTGACGATTGTACTCAAGCTTAGGCGAAACGCACGGGGTTTTTGCGAATGGGAATGGATCCAATACGAGCCCTTTCGCTACACAAGGCCGCTCCCACAAAAGCGTGCGTTCACTTCAGTCCTGCTCGGCAAACGCCTGCTCTGCATCCCAGCCGCCACCCAATGCCGCCACCAATTGCACACTGGCCACCAGGCGGCCTTGCAGCAGGTTCAATACGCTGCGCTCGTTGCTCAGCGCCGTGGTCTGTACGTTGACGACATCCAGATAGCCAATCAGCCCCGCGCGGTACTGGTTCTCGGTCAGGCGCAGCGACTCGCGTGCAGCGTCCAGCGCCTCCTGGCGCACCACCGCTTCATCGCCATACACCTTCAACTGCACCAACAGGTTTTCCACTTCCTTGAAGCCATCCAGCACGGTCTGGCGGTACTGCGCCACGGTCTGGTCATAGACCGCCACCGTACGGTCTACCTCGGCGCTGCGCTTGCCGGCGTCGAACAGGGTCAGCGCCAGCTGCGGGCCTACCGACCAGTAGCGGTTGGGCAGTTCGATCCAGTTGCTGAAGCTGCTGCTGGAATAACCACCACTCATGCTCAGGCTGAGATCGGGGAAGTACGCTGCCCGCGACACACCGATATTGGCATTGGCCGCCATCACGTTGCGTTCGGCAGCAGCGATGTCCGGCCGACGCTCCAGCAGCTGCGACGGCAGCGAAACCGGAATTTGCGGCAATGCCGGAATGGCCTTGCTGTCAGCCAGGGCGAAATCGGCCGGGGTCTTGCCCAGCAGCACGGCGATGGCGTTCTCGAACTGCGCACGCTGCCAGATCAGGTCGATCAAATCAGCCTGGGTGCTCTTCAGCTGGGTACGCGCCTGGGCCACGGCATCCGGGCCAGAGACACCAGCGCGGTACTGGTTTTCGGTCATCCGCAACGAGCGCTCATAGGCCGCCACGGTGGCTTCCAGCAAACGCTTCTGCTCATCGATGACCCGCAATTGCAGGTAGTTCTGCACCAGCTCCGATTGCTGGCTCAAGCGGATCGAAGCGAGGTCGGCGAGGCTGGCTTCGGCACTGGCCTCGTTGGCATTCATGGTTTCGCGCAACTTGCCCCACAGGTCGATTTCCCAGCTGACACCGAGTTGGGCGTTGTAGGTATTGCGGATGCCGCTGCTGTTGTTGGACAAGCTGGAACTGGAGCTGCCGGTACCCTGCGCCGAGCGGTTCTTGCTGGCACTCAGGTCCAGGCTGGGGAACAGCGCCGCACGGCTGCTGCGCACCAGCGCCTGGGCCTGGCGGTACTGCGCTTCTGATTGCGCCACGGTCTGGTTGCTGCGGTTAAGCTCCTCGACCAACGCATTGAGCCCGGTATCGCCGTAGATTTCCCACCAGGCGCCGCGGGCGATGGCATCGGATGGCGTGGCCTGGCTCCAGCCTTCGGCGTGTTTGAACTGCGCCGCCGGGCTGTTCAGCTCGGGGCGGTGGTAGTCCGGGCTCAGGGTACAGGCACTGAGCAAGGCCACGCACAACCCGGCGCCGAGCAGGCGCGAGCCACGCCCACGGGTCAGCGCTTGCAGCGCACGGTGAAGTGGGGTCTGGGCAAAAGTCATAGCGGGGTTTCCAGGGCGGCGTCGGTGCGCACGCCGCGCCAACGGTTGAAACGGTGGCGCAGGCGGTCCAGGTACAGGTAGACAACCGGCGTCGTGTAAAGGGTGAGGACCTGGCTGAACACCAGGCCACCGATGATGGTCAGGCCCAGCGGCTGGCGCATTTCCGCGCCCTCGGCATGGCTCAGCAGCAGCGGCAAGGCGCCAAGGATGGCGGCCAGGGTGGTCATCAGGATCGGTCGCAGGCGCAGCAGGCAGGCCCGGCGGATCGACTCTTCCGGCGACATGCCCTGATGGCGCTCCAGCTGCAAGGCCAGGTCGATCATCAAAATGGCGTTCTTCTTCACCACACCGATCAGCAGGAACAACCCCAACAGCGAGATCAAGCTGAATTCGCCACCGGTGACGTACAGCGTCAGCAAGGCACCAACGCCTGCCGAAGGCAGTGTCGAGAGAATGGTCAGCGGGTGGATGTAGCTTTCATAAAGAATGCCCAGCACCAGATACACCAGCAGCAGTGCGCCAAGGATCATGAACGGCTGGCCCTGCTGGGTCTTGGCAAAGGCATCGGCAGTACCGCCGAGCTTGGCAATCACCTCTTCGGGCAAGCCCAGCTTAGCCACCGCCCGCTCCACCGCTGCCATGGCCTGGTCGGGGCTGTAGCCTTCGGCGACGTCGAAGGCGATGTCTTCGGAGGCGAACTGGCCTTCGTGGCTGACCCGGTCGTTGGCCAGGCTGTTCTCGTAACGGGCGATGGTCGACAGCGGCACGCGGGCGCCGTCAGCGGTAATGACCTGTACTTGCTCGAGGGTGCTCGGGTCCCAGGCGTATTTCGGGTTGATTTCCAGCACCACCTGGTACTGGTTGAGGCTGTCGTAGATGGTGGAGATCTGACGCTGGCTGTAGGCGTTGTTCAACACCGAGGTGACCATGTCCATGTCGATGCCCAGGCGCTTGGCCTGGTCACGGTCGACCACCAGCGTCACCTGCTGGGTACCGGAGCCGTCACGGGCGTCGATGGCGGTCAGCTCCGGCAGTGCACGCAGCGCCGCAACCATCTTGGGGAACCACTGGCGCAATGCCGCCAGGTCGCCGCTCTGCAGGGTATACAGGTACTGCGACGAGCTCTGGTCACGCCCGCCGCCACCCAGTTGCAGGTCCTGGTCAGCCATCAGGAACAGCCGACCTCCGGGCACTTTGGGCATTTCCTTACGCAGGCGCTCGATCACCTTCTGCGCATCGATCTTGCGCTCGCTGATCGGCTTCAGGCGCACCAGCACCACGGCATTGTTGGTGCCGCTGTTGCCACCGATGAAACCGGCAACGCTCTGCACTGCCGGGTCGGCCAGCAACGCGCGCCGGTAGATCTCCATTTTCGGCTGCATCACGCTGAACGACAGGCCGTCATCACCGCGGATAAAGCCCATCAGCTGGCCAGTGTCCTGCTGCGGCATCAGCGTCTTGGGCACCACCACGTACAGGGCGATGTTGATAGCAATGGTCGCCAGCAGGCTGAGCAAGGTCAGGCCCTTGTGGCGCAAGACCCAGCCCAGGCTGCGGTCATAGGCGTTGACCATTCGCTGGTGCACCTTGTCGCTCCAGCGCTGCACGCGGGCCTGCTCGGCCTGGTGTGGTTTGAGCCAGCGGGCGCACAGCATCGGCGTGAGTGTCAGCGATACCACCAGCGACACGATGATCGCCGCCGCCAGTGTGATCGAGAACTCCTGGAACAGGTTGCGCACGATGCCGCCCATGAACAGGATGGAGACGAATACAGCCACCAGCGACACGTTCATCGACAGCAAGGTGAAGCCCACTTCCTTGGCCCCCAGGAAGGCCGCCTTCATCGGCGGCTGGCCGTCCTCGATGTGCCGCGAGATGTTCTCCAGCACCACGATGGCGTCGTCCACCACCAGGCCAGTGGCAAGGATCAAGGCCATCAGCGACAGGTTGTTGAGCGAGAAGCCGCACAGGTACATGACTGCGAAAGTCCCCACCAGAGACACTGGCACTGCCAGGCTGGGGATGAGTGAGGCGCGCAGGCTGCCGAGGAACAGGTACACCACCAGGATCACCAGCACCACAGCGATCAACAGGGTGTGTTCGGCCTCCTTCAGGGTGGCCTTGATCACCGGCGAGCGGTCCATTGCCACGTTCAGTTGCACATTGGCCGGCAGCAACGACTGCAGGGCTGGCAACTGCGCCTTGATCTGGTCGACCGTTTCGATGATGTTGGCACCGGTCTGGCGGTTGACCACCAGCAGCACCGCGCTCTGGTCATTGAAGAAACCGCTGTTGTAGCGGTTTTCCACGCCATCGGTAATGGTGGCCACGTCGGACAGGCGCAGGATGGTGCCGTTCTGCTGCCGGATCACCACCGGCTCGTAATCCTTGGCGCTTTCCAGCTGGTCGTTGGCCCTCACCTGCCAGTTACGCTCGGCATCCTCGACAAAACCCATTGGCCGGCGCTGGTTGGCGTTGGACACGGCCGTACGCACATCGTCCAGCGACACGCCGTACTGGTTGAGCAATTGCGGCTCGACGGCAATGCGCACCGCCGGCAGCGAACTGCCGCCGATCTGCACCTCACCTACCCCCGATACCTGGGCCAGGCTCTGCGACAGGATAGTGTCGGCCAGGTCGTACAGCTGGCCTTTCTGCAGCACGTCCGACGTCAGCGACAGCACCATGATCGGTGCTTGCGACGGGTTGATCTTCTTGTAGGTGGGCATGCTGCGCATGCCGCTGGGCAGCAGGTTACGGGTGGCGTTGATCGCTGCCTGCACCTCGCGCGCCGCGCCGTCGATGTCGCGGCCCATCTCGAAGCCGATGATGACCCGCGTGGAGCCTTGGTTGGAGCTGCTGGTCAATGTGGTCACGCCGGCGATGCTGCCCAGCTTGCGCTCCAGTGGCGTGGCCACGGTGGAGGCCATGACCTCCGGGCTGGCGCCGGACAAGTTGGCCGACACCACGATTACGGGGAAGTCCATCTGCGGCAGCGGTGACACAGGCAACAGGCCGAAGCTGACCCCGCCCAGTAGCATGATCGCCAGGCTCAGCAGCATGGTCGCAACAGGGCGACGGATGAAAGGACCGGACAGGTTCATGCCTCGGCCTGCTTCACGTCAGTGGCCGGGCGCCAGCGGCGGGCCAAGCGGTCGAAGTACAGGTAGATGACCGGCGTGGTGAACAGCGTCAGCACCTGGCTGACCAGCAACCCGCCGACCATCACCAGGCCCAGCGGCTGGCGCAGCTCGGCGCCGGAACCGGTCGCGAGCATCAGCGGCACCGCACCGAACAGCGCGGCCAGGGTGGTCATCAGGATCGGCCGAAAGCGCAGCAGCGCCGCCTGGTAAATCGCATCACGCGGGCTCATGCCCTGGTGGCGCTCGGCCTCAAGGGCAAAGTCGATCATCATGATCGCGTTCTTCTTGACGATGCCGATCAGCAAGATGATGCCGATGATGGCAATCATGCCAAGGTCGTTGCCGCTGATGAGCAAGGCCAGCAAGGCACCCACCGCCGCCGAGGGCAGGGTCGAGAGGATGGTCACCGGGTGGATGTAGCTTTCGTACAGCACGCCCAGCACGATGTACATGGTCACCACCGCCGCCAGAATCAGCAGCAAGGTGCTGGACAGCGACGCCTGGAAGGCCTGCGCGGCGCCCTGGAAGCGGGTTTGTACCCCCAGCGGCATGCCGATGTCCTGCTGCACCTGCTCGATCACCTGCACAGCTTCGCCCAACGACGCGCCATGGGCCAGGTTGAACGACAGGGTCACCGCCGGGAACTGGCCGATGTGGGAAATGGCCAGCTGGGCCTGGCGCTGCTCGATGCGCGCCAGCGCCGACAGCCGCACCTGGCCGCCATCGGTAGCCTTGACGTGGATCGACTCCAGCGCCTGCGGGCCGATCACTGAAGCGTCCTTCGACTGCAGCACCACGCGGTACTGGCTGGCCTGGGTGTAGATGGTCGAGATCTGCCGCTGGCCGAAGGCGTCGTACAGGGCGTTGGTGATCTGCGACACGCTGATGCCCAAGCGGCTGGCCATGTCACGGTCGATCACCAGGTACACCTGCAAACCCTTGTCCTGGAGGTCGCTGGCCACGTCGGCCAGTTCTGCGCGTTGCTGCAACGCCTGCACCAGCTTGCCGCTCCACTGCGCCAGCAGGTCGGCGTCCGGCGACGACAGGCTGAACTGGTACTGGGTACGACTGACCCGGTCCTCGATGCTCAAGTCCTGCACCGGCTGCATGAACAGGCGGATACCCACCTGCCGGTCCAGTTGTGGCTGCAGGCGGCTGATGACTTCGCTGGCTGTGACATCGCGCTCGCCGTGAGGCTTGAGGTTGATCAACAGGCGGCCGCTGTTGAGCGTGGCGTTGTCGCCATCGACGCCGATGTAGGACGACAGGCTTTGCACGGCAGGGTCCTGCAGGATCACCTTGCTCAGGGCCTGCTGACGCTCGCTCATGGCGGCGAACGACGTGGACTGCGGTGCTTCGGAAATGCCCTGGATCACCCCGGTGTCCTGCACCGGGAAGAAGCCCTTGGGCACCACCATGTACAGGAACACGGTCAGCACCAGGCTGGCCACGGCCACCAACAGGGTCAGCGGCTGGTGCTTGAGTACCCACTGCAGGGCGTTGCCGTAGTGTTTGATCAGCCAGTCGATCCAGGCGCCGCTGGCGCGGTAGAAGCGGCCTTGTTCTTCTTCCTTGGGCTCGCGTTTGAGCAAGCGGGCGCACATCATCGGCGTCAGGGTCAGCGACACCACCAGGGAGATCAGGATGGCCACTGCAAGGGTGATGGCGAACTCGCGGAACAGGCGGCCGACCACGTCAGCCATGAACAGCAACGGGATCAATACCGCGATCAGCGAGAAGGTTAGCGAAATCAGGGTGAAGCCGATCTGCCGGGCGCCCTTGAGCGCCGCCTGCATGGGCGTCTCGCCCTCTTCGATGTGCCGGGAGATGTTCTCCAGCATGACAATGGCGTCGTCGACCACAAAGCCGGTGGCAATGGTCAGGGCCATCAACGTCAGGTTGTTCACCGAGAAACCGGCCAGGTACATCACGCCGAAGGTGCCGATCAGTGACAGTGGCACGGCAATCGACGGAATGAGGGTGGCGCTGAAACGGCGCAGGAAGACGAAGGTAACCATTACCACCAGGACGATGGCGATCAGCAGTTCATGCTGTACGTCCTTGACTGCGGCGCGAATGGTCTGGGTGCGGTCGGTCAGCACCGATACATCGAGGCCGGCCGGCAGGTTGTCGGTGATCGACGGCAACAGCTCCTTGATGCGGTCGACCACTTCGATGACGTTGGCGCCAGGCTGGCGCTGGATGTTCAGCAGCACCGCGTGGTTTTCGTTGGCCCAGGCGGCCAGGCGCTCGTTTTCTGCGCCATCGACGATTTCGGCCACATCTTTCAGACGCAGCGGTGCACCGTTGGTGTAGGCCAGGATCAGGTTGGCGTATTCCTCGGGGGAACGCAGCTGGTCATTGGCATCGAGCATCGACACCCGGGTGGGGCCATCGAAATTGCCCTTGGGCTGGTTCACGTTCGAGGCGCCGATCAGCGTGCGCACGTCATCCAGGTTCAGGCCGTTGGCCGCCAGGGCGTCGACGTTGACCTTGATGCGTACCGCCTGGCGCTGGCCGCCGGCAATGCTGACCATGCCCACGCCGCTGATCTGCGCGAGCTTTTGCGCCACACGCGTATCGACCAGGTCGTTGAGCTTGGGCAGCGGCATTGTCTTGCTGGAAATGGCCAGGGTCAGCACCGGGGTGTCGGCCGGGTTGACCTTGTTGTAAACCGGCGGCGCTGGCAGGTCGCTGGGCAGCAGGTTGCTGGCAGCGTTGATCGCAGCCTGCACCTGTTGCTCGGCAACGTCCATGTTCATGTCGAGGTTGAAACGCAGGGTCAGCACCGAGGCACCACCGGAACTGGTGGAAGCCATTTGTTCCAGGCCGGGCATCTGGCCGAACTGGCGCTCCAGGGGGGCGGTGACAGCGCTGGTCATGACCTCCGGGCTGGCACCGGGGTACAGCGTCATGACGCGGATGGTCGGGTAATCCACCTGCGGTAAAGCGGAAACCGGCAGCAGCTTGTAGGCGATCAGGCCGGCCAGGACGATGGCCAGCATGCTCAGCGTGGTGGCGACCGGCCGCAGGATGAACAGACGCGAGAAATTCATGCGCCCGCCTTGCCTGCTGCGTTGCCAGGCTGCGCTTCACCTGTGTGCGCCGAACCTTTGGCTTCCTGGCCTTGCAGGTGCTGGCCTGGGGTGGTCGGTACTTGCGAGCTGTCTTCGACCACTTCCACCTTGGTCCCTTCGCGCAGGCGGTCGGTGCCTTCCAGCACCAGGCGGTCACCCGCCTTCAGGCCTTCGAGGATGACGCTGTTCTCGCCATCGCTGGCGCCGACCTTGAGCTTGCGCACGTTCACCGTGTTTTCAGCGTTTACCACATAGGCAAAGGTACCGTCGTTACCAAACTGGATGGCCGCTGCCGGGGCCATGATCACCTGCTTGAGGGTATCGGCCAGCAGGCGCACGTTGACGAACTGGTTGGGGAACAGGGCGAGGTCCTTGTTCTCGAAGTGGCCCTTGAACTTGAGCGTACCGGTCGTAATGTCGATCTGGTTGTCGATGCTGCCCAGCACGCCAGTGGACTGCAGCTTGCTGTCACTGCGGTCCCAGGCCTCGACTGGCAGGATGGCGCCGCTGCGGTAGCGTTCCAGCACGGTGCTCAGCTCGGTTTCCGGCAGGGTGAAGGCGACGTTGATCGGCTCGGTCTGGGTAATCACCACCAGTGCCGTGGTGTCGTTGGCCGCAACGAGGTTGCCCAGGTCGAGCTGGCGCAGGCCCACGCGGCCGTTGATCGGCGCACGGATCTGGGTGAAGTCGAGGTTCAGCCGGGCGTCGTTGACCTGTGCCTGGTTGGTCTTGACCAGCCCCTGGAACTGCGCCACCTGCGCTTCGGCGGTGTCGAGGGTTTGCTTGGCGATACTGTCTTCGGCGTACAGGCCTTTGTAGCGGGCTACATCCACCTGGGCGTTCTTCAGCTGCGCCTGGTTTTGTGCCAGCGTACCTTCGGCCTGCTGCAGGGCGATGCGGTACGAGCGCGGGTCGATTTCGGCGAGCAAGTCGCCGGCTTTGACCTGCTGGCCTTCCTTGAAGTGGATCTTCACCAGCTCGCCAGCCACGCGGCTGCGCACATTGACCGTGTTGGTGGCGGTGACTGTGCCCAGGGCTTTGTAATACAGGGGGAAGTCGCCCACGCGTACCGGTTCGACGCGTACCGGCACCGCTTCGCTGGAGCCGCCGAACCCTGGGCGGCCGCCCATCATGCCCATGCCCTTGCCACCGCGCCCGCCGCCGCCGGCTTCTTTATGCGCAGGCGTTGCTGCAGGCCACAGCCACCAGGCCAGGGCAGCCACCAGCAGCAGGATCAGCAGGCCGACGAGCCAGCGACGGGGGGAACGGGAATTGGACACTTGCATGGGTTGAACGAACCTTGTTCGGAATGGCGGCTTGGGGAGGGTGAACGATAAGCAATGGCATCGTTTTAGCAAAGGGCCTTTACCAGAGGTTTACCTTTGGCTGACGTTGCCAAGACGCTGAACTTTAAATGAAAACGGCCCGGAAAGCGTTCCGGGCCGTTACAGGGTGTTGCTTGGAGTAGTGGCGGGCTGAAAGGTTTCGGTTGCCTGGGCTGGCCCTTTCGCGGGTTCACCCGCGAAGAGGCCACCACAGGACTCAGCCGCCCTGCCCCGCAACCCTTACTTCAGTACTGCCAGCGCTGCATCGTAGTTCGGCTCGTCAGCAATTTCGCCAACCAGTTCACTGTGCAGCACTTTGTCGTTTTCATCCAGCACCACCACGGCGCGGGCAGCCAGGCCGGCCAGCGGGCCGTCGGCGATGGCGACGCCGTAGTTTTCGAGGAACTCGCGGCCACGCAGGGTCGACAGGTTCTTCACGTTTTCCAGGCCTTCGGCACCGCAGAAGCGTGCTTGGGCAAACGGCAGGTCGGCGGAGATGCACAGCACCACGGTGTTGGCCACATCGTTGGCCTGGGCGTTGAACTTGCGCACGGAGGTGGCGCAGGTTGGGGTGTCAACGCTTGGGAAGATGTTCAGCACCTTGCGCTTGCCGGCGTAGTCCTTCAGCGACTTGTCAGCCAGGCCTTCACCGACCAGGGAGAATGCCGGAGCCTGGGCGCCGATTTTCGGCAGTTCGCCGTTGACCTGAACCGGGCCGCCTTTGAGAGTCACTTGAGCCATGACGAAATCCTTATGCTGGGTTTGAAAAGGACACTGAGTTAAGCATGAAGGCGGCCGGGTGCCTATGGGGGCAGGTGAAATTGTTCTATTGCCGGACAATTTTTGTGGACAAAAAAATGCCCAGGTTGCGACAAGCGACCCGGGCATTCTTTATTTCAGGCAGCGAATCAGCCCAGCAGGCCGTACACCACCGAGGTCAACGCAACCAGGCCGACCACTACAACGAACACGTTGGAGGCTGCACCGCTGTACTTGCGCATCGACGGAACACGGTGGATGGCGTACATCGGCATCAGGAACAACAGCACCGCAAGGATCGGGCCGCCGAGCGATTCGATCATGCCGAGGATGCTCGGGTTGAGGGTGGCAACGATCCAGCACACTACCAGCATCAACGCGGCTACCACGCGGTCCAGGGTTTTGGCACCCGGGCGTGCACCGGTCTTGGCGATAATACCCTTCAGGCCTTCACTGGCACCGATGTAATGGCCCAGGAACGACTTGGCGATGGCCACGAAGGCGATCAGCGGCGCAGCGAACGCGATGGTCGGGTTGCTGAAGTGGTTGGCCAGGTACGACAGGATCGACAGGTTCTGTGCCTTGGCTTCGGCCAGTTGGGCGCTGCTCAGGGTGAGCACGCAGCTGAACACGAAGAACAGCACCATCACCACCATCAGCAGGTGGGCACGGCGCAGGATCTGGCCGCTACGCTCGTCGGCATGCTCGCCGTAGCGGCGCTTCTGGTCGACGGCGAAGGCCGAAATGATCGGCGAGTGGTTGAACGAGAACACCATCACCGGAATAGCCAGCCACAGGGTATGCAGGAAGGCCGAGGCCGGCGGCACGTGTGTGGCGCTGTCGAGGATGCCACCAGTCCAGTGTGGCACCAGGTACAGGCCCAGCAGCGCCAGGGCGACGATGAACGGGTACACCAGCAGGCTCATGACCTTGACCGTGGCCTGCTCGCCGCAGCGCACGATGGCCAGCAGGCCGAGGATCAGCACAAACGACAGGATGGCCCGCGGTGGCGGCGCCATGTGCAGCTGGTGCTCCATGAAGCTGGACACGGTGTTGGTCAGCGCCACGCTATAGATAAGCAGGATGGGGAAGATCGCGAAGAAGTACAGCACGGTGATCGCGGCACCGGCGTTGCTGCCGAAGTGCTCTTTGACCACTTCGGTGATGTCGCCACCATTGCGCCCGGAGAGCACGAAGCGGGTCAACCCGCGGTGAGCGAAGTAGGTCATTGGGAAGGCCAGTACAGCCAGGATCAGCAGCGGCCAGAAACCGCCAAGGCCGGCGTTTATTGGCAGGAACAAGGTTCCGGCGCCAATGGCTGTGCCGAACAGGCCCAGCATCCAGGTGGTGTCGTGACGCGCCCAGCTGCCGAGGGTGGCGGGGGTCGATTCTGCAAAGCGTTGTTCAACGCTTGGGGCCTGCTCATTCATTCCGGGTGAAGCTCCACTCGCAAGACTGCAACAGGCTGAGAATGGCGAAACAGTGCGTTCGCCCAACTCAACCGGAAAAGAGGGGCGCGATTGTGCACGGAAAGGTTGCACTTGCGAAGCCCTTTTCCGAGGGGCGGTTGCACTTGTCTTTACAAGCACGCCAGACCGGCAGGCTAAGGCGATGATTGTGGGAGCGCCCCGGCAAGGCCGCTCCCACAGGAAGGGCCGCGCAGGGCCCCTTGAGAAATTACTTCTGAACAGCAGCGAACGCTTCGGCAACCTGTTGCAGGTTGGCCGGGCGCAAGCCGGACATGCACACGCGGCCACTGTCGATCAGGTACACGCCAAACTCGTCGCGCAGGCGGCGCACTTGCTCGACGCTGAAGCCGGTGTAGCTGAACATGCCACGCTGGCGCAGGAAGAACTGGAAGTCCTGGCCTGGCAGCAACACAGCCAGGGCATCGACCAGCGCCTGACGCATGTCGAGGATACGCTTGCGCATCACTTCGACTTCCTCGGCCCACTGGGCATTGAGGACTGCATCGCTGAGCACGCCTGCAACCAGCTGGGCGCCAAAATTGGGCGGGCTGGAGTAGTTGCGGCGCACGGTCGCCTTGAGCTGGCCGAGCACGCTCTGGGCAGTGGCGTCATCGTCGCAGACCACCGACAGGCCCCCTACCCGCTCGCCGTACAGCGAGAAGATCTTCGAGAACGAGTTGCTGACCAGGCACGGCACACCGGCGCGGGCCATTTCGCGGATGGCGTAGGCGTCTTCCACCAGGCCTTCGGCGAAGCCTTGGTAGGCGATGTCGAGGAACGGGATCAGCTGGCGTGCCTTGACCACTTCGACCACTTGTTGCCACTGGTTTTGCGTAAGGTCGGCACCGGTGGGGTTATGGCAGCACGGGTGCAGCAGTACCACGCTGTTGGCCGGCAGCGTCTGCAGGGTGGCCAGCATGCCGTCGAAGTCCACGCCACGGGTGGCCTGGTCAAAATACGGGTACGTGTGCACCTTGAAGCCGGCGCCTTCGAAGATGGCGCGGTGGTTGTCCCAGGTCGGGTTGCTGACCCAGACTTCGGCCTGCGGGAAGTAGCGCTTGAGGAAGTCGGCACCGACTTTCAGGGCGCCGGAGCCACCCACGGTCTGCACAGTGGCCACGCGACCGCCGGTCACCGCCGGGTGATCGGCACCGAACAGCAGCGCCTGAATCGCCTGGCGGTAGCTGGCCAGGCCTTCCATCGGCAGGTAAAGGGACGCTTCGTGGTCCTGGCCGGCAATGCGTTTTTCCACCGCATCCACAGCCGCCAGTTGCGGCACCACGCCGGCCTCATCGTAATACAGGCCGATACTCAGGTTGACCTTGTCGGCGCGCGGGTCGGCCTTGAAGGTTTCCATCAGCGAGAGGATCGGGTCGCCGGCATAGGCATCGACATGTTTGAACACAGCGTGCAGCTCCTTGGATCAGGACAGTTCGAAAAGGCAGACCTGAGCATACCCGGAGTGTGGGCTCAGGAACATCCACTATTGTGCAAGGTTGTCTATGCAACATTGCATGGCTGAAGATTTGTGCTGACAGTGATGCCTTCATCGCCGGCAAGCCAGCTCCCACAGGTACACCACAGGCCTTGAGCTTGGTGATGTACCTGTGGGAGCTGCTTGCCGGCGATTGGCCGGGTCAGGCAAGCAGCTCTTTCAGGCCCTGCAACTCCTGCTCGGTTAGCGCCACCCCCTCCTCCTCGGCCACCTCGCGCTCACGATAGCGCCGCTCACCCGGCATGCGCGTCAGGCCCACCGCCTGCATCTGCTCCACCAGTGCGCGACTGCGCTGGGCAAATTGCTCGCCTTCTGCCTTGCCGGGGTCGATGACGATAATCAGCTGCCCGGTCCAGGGTGTCTTCGCCCCCGGGTGGCGCGACCAGTCGAATTCCCAGGAGAAATTACCCCCGGTCAGCGCCGCCGCCAGCAACTCGACCATCATCGATAACGCCGAACCCTTGTGCCCGCCAAACGGCAGCAAGGCGCCGCCTTCGAGAATGGCCAAGGGGTCGGTGGTCGGTTCGCCGTTGGCGTCCACGCCCATGCCTTCCGGCAGTTGCTGGCCGGCACGCGCGGCAATCTGCACGTCACCGTGGGCCATGGCGCTGGTGGCCATGTCGAAGACGATCGGATCGTGTTCGGCACATGGCGCCGCAAAAGCGATGGGGTTGGTACCAAACAGGGGCTTGCGCGCGCCATGCGGCACCACGCAGGTCATGCTGTTGACCACGCTCAGGGCCACCAGGCCCTCTTCCGCGAACGGTTCAACATCCGGCCACAGCGCGGCGAAGTGGTGCGAGTTATGGATCGCCAGCACGGCAATACCCGCGTTGCGCGCTTTGGCTACCAACAGCTCACGGGCCGCTGCCAACGCCGGCTGGGCAAAGCCGCCCGCTGCATCGACACGTACATAACCGGCCGCTACGTCGCTGACCTTCGGCGTGGCCTGGCCATCGACCCAACCGCTGGCCAACGTCGAGACGTAGCCAGGCATACGGAATACGCCGTGGCTGTGAGCACCATCGCGCTGGGCGCTGGCGCAGTTGTAAGCCAGCACCCGGGCCACGCTCTCGCTGCAGTCATGGCGCTGAAAAATGGCCTGCAACAAACCCTGCAGCTCGGTAAAAGGCATACGCACGACGGTGCTGGTGGAAGGTGCGGACATCTGAAGCTCCTTGTTGGTATTGGAATGGCTACAGCGTTGCAACGACAAAAACTTTCCGGCATGTGACAGCAATCTGTCAAATGTTGACTTGATGACAGAAAACATTCATTTTCTTCCCAAGCCTTACCCTTGGAGCCGCAGCATGAGCCAACCGATCAAGCAACGCCTGGAAAACAGCCTCGAAGGGGCCGCTGCCTCGGGCCGCAAGATCGCCACCTACATGCTCGCCAACCTGCACGAACTGCCGTTCCAGACATCGGCCAGCATTGCCGCCAAGCTGGGCGTCAGCGAATCCAGCGTCGGGCGCTTCTGCCGCTCACTCGGTTATGCCCACCTCAAGGCGCTTAAGCAAGACCTGCAGAACGACCTGGGCGACGGCCCATGGCTGGTGGGCGACCGCCTGCAAGATTACCGCCAGAACCAGGACGCCAGTGACAACGCCGGCAGCCTGGAGCTGGAAATCGCCGCCTTGATGCGTGTGCACGAGTACCGCCAAAGCCCCACCTGGCACAGCGTAGCGCAACGCCTGGCGAGCAAGCCGCGGGTGTTCATCGCCGGTTTCCAGACCGAGCGCGGCATCGCCATGTGCATGAGCCACCTGCTGCAGTACCTGCGCGATGGCGTGCAACTGGTGGACATCAGCGCCGGGCACTTCGGCGAGGTGCTGCTGGGGCGTGCCGAAGACAGCGCCTTGGTGGTGTTCGAGGCGCGCCGTTATTCCCGCCACGCCCTGCTGCTGTGCCAGAAGGCACGCGAGGCGGGCATTGCGGTCACCTTGGTGACCGACACCTTCTGTGACTGGGCCGATGCCAACGCCGACGAGGTATTCCGCATCCCCACCGAGTTCAATCTGTTCTGGGAATCCACCTCGACGATGCTGTCGTGGGTACACCTGATGGTCAACGAGGTCTGCAAGAAACTCGGGCCTGATGTTGAAAAACGCTTGGAAGCGACTGCCGCTCTACATAACGAATTCGTCGGCTACACCTCGTGGCCGACGGGCAAACAACAATAGCAAGAGTGCAATGAGGTGCGAGATGAACAAGACCATGGCCTTGGTGGGTGCGTGTGCCCTGCTGCTGACGGGTGCCGCCAGTGCCGAAACCCTGCGCTTCGCCACCGAGGGTGCCTACCCGCCCTTCAACTATGTAGACGCCGATAACAAGCTGCACGGCTTCGATATCGACATCACCCATGCCCTGTGCGAACAGATGAAAGTCGAGTGCACGCTGGTGGCCCAGGACTGGGAAGGCATCATCCCCGCCCTGATGGCGCGCAAGTACGACGCCGTCGTCGCGTCGATGATCAATACCGAAGAGCGGCGCAAGAAAATCGCCTTCACCGACCACTACTACCGCACCCCGCTGACCGTCGCAGTCGCCAAGGACAGCAAGATCGACAGCGCCCAGACCGACTTCGTCGGCTACACCGTCGGTGCCCAGTCGTCGTCCACCCAGGCTATCTACGCCGAAGACGTGTATGGCAAGGCCGGGGCCGACGTGAAGCTGTACCCGACCATGGATGAAGCCAACGCCGACCTGGCCGCCGGGCGCCTGGACGGGGTAATTGCCGATAAATTCCCGCTGCACGAGTGGATGACCAAGAACGGCGGGGATTGCTGCAAGATCCTCGGCGACGTGGCCGACACCAAGGCCGATGCCGCCATCGCCGTGCGCAAGGACGACGAAGCCCTGCGCCAGCGCCTGAACACCGCGCTGCAACAGATCGTGGCCAACGGTACCTATCAGAAAATCGCCAGCAAGTACTTCGCTTTCGATATCTACAACTGACCTTAGAGCCCGTCTCGCCTGATCCGGCCCTATCGCCGGCAAGCCAGCCCCCACAGAACCGCACAAGGCCTGACAAATGTGCAGTCCCTTGTGGGGGCTGGCTTGCCGGCGATAGGGCCGGTAAGGTCAACACAAGGTGTTCGTCATGCTCGATCAATTGTCCTTGCTGTCCTTCGCCAGCGGAGGCTGGGGCCAGGCGCTGCTGGCCGGCGCCCTGGTGACTGTTTCACTGGCACTGGCCTGCCTGCCCATCGGTCTGCCGCTGGGCCTGCTGGTAGCGCTGGCAGCGCGCTCGCGCAAGCGCCTGCCACGGGCCTGGGCCACCACCTTCTCTACGGTGTTCCGCGGCCTGCCCGAACTGCTGACACTGCTGATCATCTATTACGGCTGCCAGATCGCCGCGCAGAAAATCCTCGCGGCCATGGGCTATCAGGGTGAATTCCTGATCAACACCTTCCTCGCCGCGATGATCGCCTTCAGCCTGGTGTTCGCCGCGTTCTCAAGCGAGATCTGGCTGGCCGCCTTCAAGACCCTGCCCAAGGGCCAGCTGGAGGCCTGCTCGGCGCTGGGCCTGAGCAAGCGCACCGCCTTCTTCAAGGTGCTGCTGCCACAACTGACCCGCATCGCCCTGCCCGGCCTGTCGAACAACTGGCTGTCGCTGCTCAAGGACACTTCGCTGGTGTCGACCATTTCGCTGGTCGACCTGATGCGCCAGACCAATCTGGCCGTCAGCGTGACCAAGGAGCCGATGTTCTTCTATGGCGTCGCCTGCCTGGGTTACCTGCTGTTCGCAGCGCTTTCCGGGCGCGTGTTCGCCTTCATCGAACGGCGCAGTAACCGCCACCTGCTAGGAGCACGGGCATGAGCTTTGAACAACTGCTGGCACTGGTGGTGGACCCCGACCTGCTGGAACGCTACGGCCCGCGCTTCGTCGACGGCCTGCTGGTAACCGCCAAACTGGTGGCCATTTCCTTCACCCTGGGCGCCGTACTCGGCCTGTTGCTAGCCCTGGCGCGCATGTCGCGCAGCCTGCTGCTGCAACGCATGGCCGCCGGCTACGTGTACTTCTTCCGCGGCTCGCCCCTGCTGGCCCAGCTGTTCCTGCTGTATTACGGCCTGGGTTCGCTCAAGGGCTTCTGGCAGGACGTCGGCCTGTGGTGGTTTTTCCGCGAAGCGTGGTTCTGCACCTTGCTGGCCTTCACCCTGAACACCGCTGCCTACCAGGCAGAGATCTTCCGCGGCAGCCTGATGGCCGTTGCGCCGGGGCAGCATGAAGCGGCGCGGGCTTTGAACCTTAAGCGCTCGACCACCTTTTTCAAGGTGATTCTGCCGCAGTCGTTGCTGGTGGCCATCGGCCCGCTGGGCAACGAACTGATCCTGATGATCAAGGCCAGCGCAATTGCCTCGCTGGTGACCATCTACGACCTGATGGGCGTAACCAAACTGGCCTTCTCGCGCAGTTTCGACTTCCAGATCTACCTGTGGGCCGCCGTGCTCTACCTGGTAATCGTCGAACTGGTGCGGCGCCTGCTGAAACACCTGGAAGGCCGCCTGGGCCGCCACCTGAACTGACCGAAGGATACGTTCCATGCATTGCCAGACCCTTGTCCTCGGCGCCGGCATCGTCGGCGTCAGCACCGCCCTGCACTTGCAGGCCCGCGGGCGCCAGGTCGTCCTGATCGACCGTGATGAACCCGGCAGCGGCACCAGCCACGGCAACGCCGGGCTGATCGAGCGCTCCAGCGTCATCCCCTACGCCTTCCCCCGGCAGTTCGGCGCATTGTTGCGCTACGGCCTGAATCGCCAGCCCGACGTGCGCTACAGCCTGGCGCACCTGCCCAAGGCTGCGCCGTGGCTATGGCGCTACTGGCGCCAATCAGCCCCGGGGCGCCTGGCCGGGGCCGCCGCCGACATGCTGCCGCTAGTGCAGCGCTGCGTCGAAGAACACGACGCCTTGATCAAAGCCGCCGGCCTTGAAGCGCTGGTGCAGGCCAAAGGCTGGATCGAAGTGTTCCGTGACCCTGCCCTGTTCGAGCAGGCCAAGGCCGACGCCAAGGGCCTGGGCCGCTATGGGCTGCAATTTGAAATCCTCGAATGCGGGCAGTTGCAGGCTCGCGAGCATCAGCTGGACGCCACCGTGGTGGGCGGCATCCACTGGCTCGACCCCAAGACCGTGAACAACCCCGGCGCCCTCACCCGCGGCTATGCGGCGCTGTTCCTGCAACGCGGTGGGCTGTTCCTGCATGGCGATGCACGCAGCTTGCGCCAGGCCAACGGCCAATGGCGGGTAGAGAGCCGCCGTGGCCCGATTACCGCCGACGAGGTGGTGGCCTGCCTCGGCCCGCAGTCGGCCGACCTGTTCAGCGGCCTGGGCTACCAGATTCCGCTGGCGATCAAGCGCGGCTATCACATGCACTACAGCACCCGTGACGGCGCGGCGCTTGAGCATTCGATCTGCGACACCCAGGGCGGCTACGTGCTGGCGCCGATGGCGCGCGGCGTGCGCCTGACCACCGGCATCGAGTTTGACGCCAGCAGCGCGCCTGGCAACCAGATCCAGCTAGGCCGCTGCGAGGCGCTGGCGCGCAAGCTGTTCCCGGCCTTGGGTGAGCGCCTGGACGACACCCCTTGGCTGGGCCGCCGCCCATGCCTGCCCGACATGCGCCCGGTCATCGGCCCGGCAGCCCGCCACCCGGGGCTGTGGTTCAACTTTGGCCACGCCCACCACGGCCTTACCCTGGGGCCGGTCAGCGGCCGGCTGGTGGCAGAGCTGATCACCGGCGAGCACCCTTTCACCGACCCCGCGCCCTACAGCGCGACCCGTTTCGACTGAACCCACGCGGGAGAACAACAACATGACCGCACCACTGAGCCTTGCAAGCCTTGCCCCCGAGCCCGACCCACGCCCGGTGCTGATCCGCATCGAAGGCCTGAACAAGCACTACGGCGCGTTCCACGTGCTGCACAACATCAACCTGCAGGTACGCGAAGGCGAACGCATCGTGCTGTGCGGGCCGTCCGGCTCGGGCAAGTCGACCCTGATCCGCTGCATCAACCGCCTGGAAGTGGCCCAACAGGGCAACATCCAGGTGGACGGCATCGACCTGGCAGCCACCACCCGTGAAGCGGCGCAGGTGCGCAGCGACATCGGCATGGTGTTCCAGCATTTCAACCTGTTCCCGCACATGAGCGTGCTCGACAACTGCCTGCTGGCACCCACCAGCGTGCGCGGGCTGTCGCGCAAGGACGCCGAAGAACGGGCGCGCATGTACCTGAGCAAGGTGGGTATCGAAAGCCAGGCGCACAAGTACCCCAGCCAGCTGTCAGGCGGCCAGCAGCAGCGCGTGGCGATTGCCCGGGCACTGTGCATGAAGCCGCGCATAATGCTGTTTGACGAGCCTACCTCTGCGCTGGACCCGGAAATGGTCGCCGAGGTGCTGGATGTGCTGGTGCAACTGGCCGGCACGGGCATGACCATGCTCTGCGTCACCCATGAAATGGGCTTTGCCCGGCAAGTGGCCGAGCGGGTGCTGTTCCTGGAGGGTGGGCAGATCATCGAAGACAGCCCGCCGCAGGTGTTCTTCAACCAGCCGCGTACCGAGCGCGCCAAGGCGTTCCTGGCGCAGATACTGCACTGAGCAAAATGTTTGATGCCTGTGCTGCCCCTATCGCCGGCAAGCCAGCTCCCACAGGATATCTGCAGCTTTTAACGGCGGATGCAGTACCTGTGGGAGCTGGCTTGCCGGCGATAGCGCCAGTAGCACAAACTCCAGCCCCCCTTCATTGCACCGCTGCAAAGACCCAACTGCGTCGTTAAATATTATTGACCAACACCCCCGCCAAACCCACGCCGCCACAGGCCCGCATCGGTTTCAGCCCCCAAAAACCGGTGCATTCCCCGCGTTAAAGCCCTCTTCCGTCGTTTGACATATCGAACGGCTCTGGCAAGCTATCTACATGCCCCGACCGGAATCGTCGCCTCTGACGAGCCGGCAGTGCTCGGAGCTTCAGGCTGCACTCAGGGCCCCGCGCCGTGCACCTGCACAACAACGACAGGCTGAACCTGTCCCAAGGTGACATATGTCCAACAGCAACATTGGCAACAAGCAATCTTCCCTGCGCAAACCCGTCGTCCTGATGACCATGGGCAGCCAAGAGCGCAAAGGCCATGACTATCAGGTCATGACCCACAAATACATCACCCCGCTGGTCGAGTTCTCTGATTGCGTCCCGGTTCTGGTGCCCACCTGCTGCGGCACTGAAGACCTCGACACCTATCTGGACATGGCCGACGGCGTGTACCTGACCGGCGCCGGCAGCAACATCGACCCGGCCCTGTACGGCCAAGAGAATGAAACCCCAGGCAAAGGCCAGGACCAGAACCGCGACCTGTTCGACATCCCTCTGGTGAAAGCGGCGATCAAGCGTGGCCTGCCGATTTTCGGCATCTGCCGTGGCATGCAGGAAATCAACGTGGCCCTGGGTGGCGACATCTACCAGAAGGTATACGCCGAGCCTGGTTTCAACGACCACCGGGAAAACCCGGAAGACCCGGTTGAAGTGCAGTACGCCCAGGTACATGGTGTGAAGATCAAGCCAGGCAGCTGGCTGCGTGACACCCTGGGTACCGACGAAATTCGCGTCAACTCGCTGCATGGCCAAGGCCTGCGCACGCTTGGCGCCGGCATCGAAGCCATCGCCCTGGCCGAAGACGGCCTGGTCGAGGCCATTCACGCCCCGAGCATTTCGCCCTTCCTGTTCGCTGTGCAGTGGCACCCGGAGTGGCAAGCTGCGAAGAACCCAGATTCGATCAAGATGTTCCAGGCCTTCGGCGATGCTTGCCGTGCCCAGGTACGCAAGGCGCAAATCAAGCGCCAGCACGCTGCCTGACCTTCAGTTTCCTCTGCTTTGATCGCGGGGCGGCGCAAGGCCGCCCCCGTTTCCCCGGTCACCCTCTGCTGGTCCCAGAACACTTCCCGTGGAATCGGGCGGCGGCCTAGTGCCTGTCTCCGCGATCGTTTTTTCCTCCCCTATCAAGAGATACGATGACTGATTGCAGATAGTCTGACATCGGTGTCTTTTCCTTCCGTTATGGTTCGCCTGCACCGGCCTCTTCGCGGGTAAACCCGCTCCCACACTGATCTGCATAGCTCTCTGGACCGCTGCGCCGTGCCTGTGGGAGCGGGTTCACCCGCGAAGAGGCCAGCACAGGAAACAGATCCTCCTCCCTGCCCACTGCAAAAAATCTCGCAAAAAGGACTAGTCATCGTACAAGTTGTACGATAACTTACCTCCAACGCAAAACAACACCCTTCACCCAAGCGCCACAGGATGCCTACAACAATGAATCCACAAGAACTTAAATCCATCCTCTCTCACGGCCTGCTGTCATTCCCGGTCACCGACTTCAATGCCCAGGGCGATTTCCACCAGGCTGGCTACATCAAACGCCTGGAATGGTTGGCCCCGTATGGCGCCAGCGCCCTGTTCGCCGCCGGTGGCACCGGTGAGTTCTTCTCCCTGGCCGCCAGCGAATACAGCCAGGTGATCAAGACTGCCGTCGACACCTGCGCTACCTCGGTACCTATCCTCGCTGGCGTGGGTGGCTCCACCCGCCAGGCCATCGAATACGCACAGGAAGCCGAGCGCCTGGGTGCCAAGGGCCTGCTGCTGCTGCCGCATTACCTGACCGAAGCCAGCCAGGACGGCGTCGCCGCCCACGTCGAAGCAGTCTGCAAATCGGTGAAGATTGGCGTGGTGGTGTACAACCGCAACGTCTGCCGCCTGAATGCCGACCTGCTGGAAAAACTGGCCGAGCGCTGCCCGAACCTGATCGGCTACAAGGATGGGCTGGGTGATATCGAGCTGATGGTGTCGATCCGTCGCCGCCTGGGCGATCGTTTCAGCTACCTGGGTGGCCTGCCGACCGCCGAAGTGTATGCTGCCGCCTACAAGGCCCTGGGCGTGCCGGTGTACTCCTCCGCCGTGTTCAACTTCGTGCCGAAGACCGCCATGGACTTCTACCACGCCATCGCCCGCGACGATCACGCCGCCGTGGCCAAGCTGATCGACGATTTCTTCCTGCCGTACCTGGACATCCGCAATCGCAAGGCCGGCTACGCCGTAAGCATCGTCAAGGCGGGCGCCAAGATCGCCGGTTACGACGCAGGCCCGGTGCGTACCCCGCTGACCGACCTCACCGCAGAAGAGTACGAGATGCTCGCCGCGCTGATGGACAAGATGGGCCCGCAGTAAGCGTCGCCCGCGGCCTGCCACATGCCGCGCCCGGAGTGGGCCAGCCCCGCTCCGGTTACAATTCGTGAGCCCGCACAAAAATAACTAGTGGGAGTATTGCCAGCATGCAAGCGACTAAGAAGACGCATGTGCGCTACCTGATCCTGTTCATGCTGTTCCTGGTGACCACGATCAACTATGCCGACCGCGCTACCATTGCTATCGCAGGCTCCAGCCTGCAGAAAGACCTCGGCATTGACGCCGTTACCCTCGGTTATATCTTCTCCGCCTTTGGATGGGCTTACGTGGCTGGCCAGATTCCTGGTGGCTGGCTGCTCGATCGCTTCGGTTCCAAGAACGTCTACGCCTTCAGCATCTTCACCTGGTCGCTGTTCACCCTGTTGCAGGGTTTTGTCGGTGGCCTGCCGGTTGCCTGGGCCGTGGTCACCCTCTTTACCCTGCGCTTTCTGGTCGGCTTCGCTGAAGCCCCGTCGTTCCCGGGCAACGCGCGTATCGTCGCCGCCTGGTTCCCGACTCAGGAGCGCGGCACTGCCTCGGCCATCTTCAACTCGGCGCAGTACTTCGCCACTGCGCTGTTCGCCCCGATCATGGGCTGGATCGTGTTCAGCTTCGGCTGGGAGCACGTGTTCGTGGTCATGGGTGTACTGGGCATCATCTTCTCGATGGTGTGGCTGAAAACCATTTACAACCCGCGCCAACACCCACGCATCAGCCCAAGCGAGCTCGAACACATCGAGCAGAACGGCGGCCTGGTGGACATGGACCAGAAGCGCGGCAACACCGGCCCAAAATGGGGCTACATCAAGCAACTGCTGACCAGCCGCATGCTGCTGGGCGTGTACCTGGGCCAGTACTGCATCAACGCCATCACCTACTTCTTCCTCACATGGTTCCCTGTGTACCTGGTGCAGGAACGTGGCATGACCATCCTCAAGGCCGGCTTCATCGCTTCGCTTCCGGCGGTCTGCGGTTTCATTGGTGGCGTGCTGGGTGGCGTGATCTCCGACTGGCTGCTGCGCCGGGGCAACTCGCTGACGTTCTCGCGCAAACTGCCGATCGTGTGCGGCCTGCTGCTGTCGACCACCATGGTGTTCTGCAACTATGTCGATGCCGAGTGGATGGTAGTCGGCTTCATGACCCTGGCATTCTTCGGCAAAGGCATTGGCGCGCTGGGCTGGGCGGTGGTGGCAGACACCTCGCCGAAGCAGATCGCCGGGCTGTCCGGTGGCCTGTTCAACACCTTCGGCAACATCGCCTCGATCACCACGCCTATCGTGATCGGCTACATCATCAGCGCCACCGGCTCGTTCAAGTGGGCACTGGTGTACGTGGGCGCCAACGCCCTGGTAGCGGTGTTCAGCTACCTGGTGATCGTGGGCCCGATCAAGCGGATCGAGCTGCGCGATGATGACCCAAAGCCACAGGCTGAGCCTGCCGCCAACGGCGAACTGGCCAGCTCGCGTCACTGAGTGAACACGCCCGCACCGTGGCAACCGGTGCGGGCGGATGTACAAAAAAGCCTGAGAACCTGACAAGTAGGGCCCAAACATGCAGTTGATCGAACATTCCGACTCGCCCCGCTACGTCCGCCTGCACGACGACGATAACGTCGTGGTGGTAGTCAACGACGGCGGCCTGGGCGAAGGCGCCCGCTTTGCCGACGGCCTGACCCTGGTCGAAGGCGTGCCACAAAGCCACAAGGTCGCCGCCGTGGCCATCGCCAAGGGCGAGCCCGTGCGCCGCTACGGGCAAATCATCGGCTACGCGCTGGAAGACCTGCGCCAAGGCAGCTGGGTGCAGGAAAGCCAGCTGGCCATGCCGGCCGCACCCGAACTGGACAGCCTGCCGCGCTGCGACGCTGTCCCACAACCGCTGCCGCCGCTCGAAGGCTTCACGTTCGAAGGCTACCGCAACGCCGACGGCACCGTCGGCACCCGCAACATCCTTGGTATCACCACCACCGTGCAGTGTGTGACCGGCGTGCTGGAGCATGCGGTCAAGCGCATTCGCAGCGAACTGCTGCCCAAGTATCCCAACGTCGATGACGTGGTGGCCATCACCCACAGTTATGGCTGCGGCGTGGCCATCAACGCCCGCGATGCCTACATTCCGATCCGCACCGTGCGCAACCTGGCGCGCAACCCCAACCTGGGTGGCGAGGCGCTGGTCATCAGCCTCGGCTGTGAAAAGCTGCAAGCCGGCCAGGTGATGCACGACAACGACCCTTCGGTAGACCTGAGCGAGCCGTGGCTGTACCGCCTGCAGGACGCCAGCCTGGGCTTTGTGGAAATGATCGAACAGATCATGGAACTGGCCGAGACCCGCCTGAAGAAGCTCGACCAGCGCCGTCGCGAAACCGTACCGGCCAGCGAATTGATCCTTGGCATGCAATGCGGTGGCAGCGATGCGTTCTCGGGCATCACCGCCAACCCGGCGCTGGGCTACGCCGCCGACTTGCTGGTACGCGCCGGCGCTACCGTGCTGTTCTCGGAAGTGACCGAGGTGCGCGACGCCATCTACATGCTGACCTCACGGGCCGAAAACCAGGACGTTGCCGGCGCCTTGATACGCGAAATGGACTGGTACGACCGCTACCTGCAGCAAGGCGCTGCCGACCGCAGCGCCAACACTACCCCGGGCAACAAGAAAGGCGGCCTGTCCAATATCGTCGAGAAGTCGCTGGGGTCGATCGTCAAGTCCGGTAGCGGCGCTATCCAGGGCGTGCTCGGCCCAGGCGAGCGGGTAACGCGCAAGGGCCTGATCTTCTGCGCCACCCCGGCCAGCGACTTTGTCTGCGGCACCCTGCAATTGGCCGCCGGCATGAACCTGCATGTGTTCACCACTGGCCGCGGCACGCCCTACGGGCTGGCCATGGCGCCAGTGGTCAAGGTGTGCACGCGCAGCGAACTGGCCCAGCGTTGGCCCGACCTGATCGACATCGACGCCGGGCGCATCGCCACAGGCCGTTCGAGCATCGAAGAACTGGGCTGGGAACTGTTCCATTACTACCTGGACGTGGCCAGCGGCCGCAAGCAGCCCTGGGCCGAACAGCACCGGCTGCACAACGACATCACCCTGTTCAACCCGGCACCGATTACCTGATGCCCCAGGGCTTGCTGGTTCATAGAACCCACAGGTCATGCGACACCCCCAGATTGTCTTTCAGCCAACAGGAGCACCCCATGCCTGAAATCCTCGGCCACAACTTCATCGCCGGCCAGCGCAGCGCCGCTGGCCCACAGCGCCTGCAGAGCCTGGACGCCAGCACTGGCGAAGCCCTGCCCTACAGCTTCGCTCAAGCCAGCGAAGCTGAAGTAGACCAGGCCGCCAAGGCCGCCGCTGCCGCCTTCGCTGAGTTCCGCCAACTGGCCCCGGCACGCCGCGCCGAATTCCTCGACGCCATCGCCGCCGAACTGGACGAGCTGGACGACGCCTTCGTCGCCATCGTCTGCCGCGAGACCGCCTTGCCCGCAGCCCGCATTCAAGGCGAGCGTGGCCGCACCAGTGGCCAGATGCGCCTGTTCGCCCAAGTACTGCGCCGTGGTGACTTCCTCGGTGCCCGTATCGATCTGGCCTTGCCCGAGCGCCAGCCGCTGCCGCGCGTGGACCTGCGCCAGATGCGCATTGGCGTCGGCCCGGTCGCCGTGTTCGGCGCCAGCAACTTCCCGCTGGCCTTCTCTACCGCCGGTGGCGACACCGCTGCGGCACTGGCCGCCGGTTGCCCGGTAGTATTCAAGGCGCACAGCGGCCACATGGCCACCGCCGACCTGGTGGGATGCGCCATCGTACGTGCCGCCGAGCGCACCGGCATGCCCAAGGGCGTGTTCAACATGGTGTTCGGTGGTGGTGTGGGCGAGTGGCTGGTCAAGCACCCGGCCATCCAGGCCGTCGGCTTCACCGGCTCGCTCAAGGGCGGCGACGCCCTGTGCCGCATGGCCGCCGAGCGCCCGCAGCCGATTCCAGTGTTCGCCGAGATGTCCAGCATCAACCCGGTCATCATCCTGCCAACCGCCTTGGCCAAACGTGGCGAGGCCATTGCCCGCGAACTGGCAGGCTCGGTGTGCATGGGTGCCGGCCAGTTCTGCACCAACCCGGGGTTGGTGATCGGCCTGCAATCGCCGCAGTACAGCCAGCTACTGGCCGACCTTGGCCAGCACCTGGACCAGCAGGCCGGGCAAACCATGCTCAACGCGGGTGGCCTGCGCAGCTACGTGGGTGGGCTGGAGCACCTGCATGCCCATGCCGGTATCGAGCACCTGGCCGGCCAGGCGCAGGAAGGCAGCCAGGCCCGCGCCCAACTGTTCAAGGCCGATGCCCGCCTGCTGGTCGAGTCTGACCCGCTGCTGCAGGAAGAAGTGTTCGGCCCGACCACTGTGGCCGTGGAAGTGCAGGACGACGAACAGCTGCGCGCAGCCCTGCTCGGCCTGCGTGGTCAGCTGACCGCTACCCTGATCGGCGAAGCAGAAGATTTCGAGGCCTACGCCTGGCTGGTGCCATTGCTGGAGGAGAAAGTCGGACGCATCCTGATCAATGGCTACCCGACCGGTGTTGAAGTGTGTGATGCCATGGTCCACGGCGGGCCTTACCCTGCGACCTCGGACGCGCGCGGTACCTCGGTGGGCACCTTGGCCATCGACCGCTTCCTGCGCCCGGTGTGCTACCAGAACTACCCGCAGGCCCTGCTGCCTGAAGCCCTGCGCAACGCGAACCCATTGGCGCTGCGCCGCCTGGTGAACGGGCAATGGAGTGACCAGGCGATCTGATCGAGCGCCTGAAACAAGAAAGCCCCGCACATGGCGGGGCTTTTCTTTTGGCTGTGCCGGCCTCTTCGCGGGTAAACCCGCTCCCACAGGGTTTGCACAATTTTCAGGCATTGTGGTGATTCTGTGGGAGCGGGCGTGCCCGCGAAGAGGCCGGTATAGGTCACAAATGCTTCAGACCCCTTGCGCCTCAGCCTCTTCATGTACCTGACGCAAGCGCTCCCGGCTATTGCTCAGGTGCATGCGCATGGCCATCTTTGCCCCTTCGCTGTCACGCCGGGCGATTGCTTCATAAATCGCCTCGTGCTCATGCATCAACCGGCTCATGTAATGCGCCTGGTCATCACGGGCCAGCCGCGCCGAATTCACCCGGGTACGCGGGATGATGCTGGTGCCCAAGTGGTTGATGATGTCGGCGAAGTAGTGGTTGCCGCTGGCCTGGGCAATGCGCAGGTGGAACTGGAAGTCCGCTGACACCGCATCATTGGCATGGGCCGCCCCTTCGTTAAGTTCGTCCAGCGCCGCACGCATGCCCGCCAGCTCTTCATCGCTGCGCCGCTGCGCCGCCAAGCCTGCCGATTCAATCTCAAGGGCAATACGCAACTCCAGCACCGCCAGCACTTCACGCAGGGTGACCACAGTCGCCGGGTCGATGCGAAAGCCCCCCGACGCTGGCGCGTCCAGCACGAACGTGCCGATGCCATGGCGGGTCTCGACCTGCCCGGCGGCCTGCAGCCGCGAGATCGCCTCACGCACCACGGTGCGGCTGACGCCCTCTTCGACCATGATCTGCGATTCGGTCGGCAGCTTGTCGCCACGCTTGAGCTGACCACTGCGAATGCGTTCGGTCAGCACTGTGACCAGTTCCTGGGCCAGACTACGCGGCTTGCGCCGGGTCCTTGCCTGTACCTGTTGCTCTGTCATTGCCCTGTATTTCACCTAGAAAGACAGCGCTCATCATAGCGCAAGCAGTTGTACGATCACATACACCCGGTGCGGTATTTCTTGCTCTCCCTCGCAAGCCACACCTATGAAAAAGCCGGCCCAAGTGCTGGCCCAGAAGCCACGCAAGCCTGTACTGTGCGCCTTTGCGCTCACTCATCCATGGAAGGAAAATGCCGCATGAAACCCCTCGACCGCCTATTGCTCGCCAGCGGCCTGCTGATACCCCTCTGGTTGCTGGCAGGTGTTTGGCTCACCGCCCAAGCTTACCCCGGCTATGACCACCTGCAACAGGCCATGAGCCAGCTCGGCGCCGTAGGTGCGCCAACCCACAGCTGGTCGCCACGGGTAAACAACTTCCCACTGGCCGCGCTGTTCGCGCTGTTTGCCTGGGGCCTGGTGCGGCGCTGGCGTGGGTCGAAACTGGCAATGCTGAGTGCAGCCCTGGTCTTACTGCATGGTGTCGGTAGCCTGGGCACCGGCTGGTTCCCCTGTGACCAGGGTTGCACACCGGCGCAGCCTTCCACCTCACAGCAACTGCATAACCTGTCCGGCCTGCTGATGTTCCTCTCGCTGACCCTGGCCAGTGCCCTGTGGGCGTGGCTAGGCAATCGCATTGCCGGCTCGCGGGCCTTTGCGCTGTTTTCCCTGGCCTGTGTGGTACTGGCGATCATTACCGTCGCGCTGATGGGCCAGGCAGCGCAAAACGGCCAGCTATTCGGCCTGTATCAACGCCTGAACTATGGTGTGTCGGTCATCTGGGTTGCCAGCCTGGCCTGGGCGAGCGTGCGCAAGCCAGCCGCCAGCCCGCTGCGCGTGGCCGTGATCTGACGGCAAATTGCTGGCCCCCGGCATCGGAAAGCGAAGGCAAACTCCGTTCTTCTTCAGATGCTTAGGACAGCAACATGCGAGTATTTCTAGCAACGATGGCCGGTTGCTTGCTGGCCACGCTGGCTTTCGGCGCCCAGGCCCGGGCGCTGAGCCAGAATGATCGCCACACCTGCGGCTGGGGTGCACAGATAGCGGCCGAGGCCCAGCAGGCCAAGCTTTCCGGGGTGACCCTGTATGCCACCCGCAAGAAGCTGCAGGTACGCAAATTCCCCAAACCCTGGATGCGCATGACCGCCTTCGGCATTACTGAGCAGACTTACAACAGCCGCTCGCGGTTGAAGCCTGCAGCGATCAAGCAAACTTACTATGAGCAGTGTGTTCAGCATGCGGTAGCCAAACGATAATCTATTATTTATCAGACGGTTATTCGTTTAATCTGCAGAAGAGTATCAAGACCGCCACGGTGCCCCCGCCTTGAAGCGGTCTTCCAGCCGGGCCTTGAAGGCGCCCAGGGCCGCAGTGTTCAGCCGCGCGGTCGGGCGTACCAGGTAAATGCCCGCTGCCACGTCCAGCTGCCACTGCGGCAGCACCCGTACCAGGCGGCCGCTGGCCAGGTCCTCACCCATCAGCCAGTCCCCCCCGGCAAGAATGCCCACGCCACGCCTCGCCGCCTCCAGCAACGCTTCATTGTCGTTGCTGCGCAGGCTGCCGACGACCTTCACGTTCACCTGCCGCTCACCGCTCATCAGGCGCCATTCAGGAAATGAACGTAAGCCACTGAAACATAGACAATTATGCTCAGACAACTGTTCCGGTTGTGCAGGCGTGCCATGCCGAGCAAGGTAATCGGGCGATGCGCAGAGTATGCGCAAGTGATCGCACAATTTCCTGGCCACCAGGCGATTGTCCACCAGCTCACCAATGCGGATGGCGGCATCGAAGCCCTCGCCGATCAGGTCGACGAAACGGTCGGCATACTCGGCCTCCACTGTCACCTGCGGATAGGCCAGCGCGAAGTCGGCCAGCATCCCGCTCAACCAGCGCCGCCCCATGGCCGCCGGCAATGCCAGGCGCAAGCGCCCGCGTACCGTTGCCGCCCCCTCGGCAGCTTCCTGCTCCGCCTCGGCAATCAGACGGTTGGCCTCGCGCACTTTGGCCACCAGCCGCTCGCCCTCATCGGTAAAACGCAGCTGCCGCGTGCTGCGCTCCACCAGGCGAATGCCCAACCGCGCCTCCAGCGCACTCAGGCGCTTCGACAGCACCGTCGGGTGGCGCTCCAGCTGCCGCCCGGCAGCAGCAAACGAGCCCTGCTCGTGCAGGGCCAGCAAGGTGGCAAGTTCATCGGCGCGGCGACTGTCGTAGGCATCCATGGCTAGGCTCGGTGGCAGGGTTCGGGCATCAGGCGGTAAGGACCAGCGCGCCCTCCGACAGCCCTTGCTCCAGGTCCCTGTGGGCCCTGGCCACTTCGGCCAGCGGGTAGCGACGCCAGACCCGAGGCTGGATGATACCCTCGGCGACGGCTGCCAGCACATCGGCGGCGCGCTGCTGGTACTCCTCTACCGTGCGGGTATGTGCCGCCAGTGACGGCCGGGTCAGGTACAGCGAGCCCTTGGCATTGAGCGTGGCCACCTCGATCGCCGCCGGCGCACCGGAAGTGCCCCCGAACGACACCAGCAGGCCGCGCACCCGCAGGCTGTCCAGCGAAGCGTCCAGCGACACCTTGCCGACACAGTCATAGGCCACATCCACGCCCTGCCCCTGGGTCAGCTTGCGCACATCGCTGGCCAGCGTTGCCGCGTCGAACACCAGCACATGGTGGCAACCGGCCGCCTGGGCCCTGGCCACACTTTGCGGGCGTGATACCACGCCAATCACCGTCGCCCCGAGATGCCGCGCCCAAGGCGCCATCAGCTGGCCCAAGGCACCGGCGGCGCCGTACAACAGCACCTGGGTACCCGGGCCCACAGCGTAGGTGGTTTTCAGCAAGTACTGCGCCGTGATGCCTTTGAACAGCACCGCTGCGGCGGCCTCGTCCTCCAGCTGCGGCGGCAGCTTGACCAGCCGTTCGGCCGGGAACAACCGGCCGCTGGCATAGGCACCGACCGGCCCCATGGCATAAGCCACGCGGTCCCCCACCTGCACGTTGTGCACCCCATCACCGACGGCAGTGACCCTGCCTGCGCCTTCCAGCCCCAGGCCAGAGGGCAAAGCCAGCGGCGCACCGCCTTTGCGCTGCAACAGGTCGAGGGGGTTCACACCCATGGCTGTCTGCTCCAGCCAGACCTGGCCGGGCCCTGGGGGTTGTGCCTGTATGTGTTCAGGTTGCATCACATCGGCGCTGCCGGTGCCATTGAGCGTGATACGGGTAGCCATGATCGAATCCTGTTGAATGGTGTTCGGGTCAGGCTAATCAGGTGGGAAAAGTTGAACAATCAGGCGAGGTGCAGATGATTTCTGCACCTCTTGCAGCAATTCACTCGGTGCCTCAGCAGCCTGTCAGCACCGCAGGGCGCCGCTCACCGGCGAAAAACAACGGGCGAAGGCGTACGCCGATCAGGTTGCCCGAATAAGCCGCCACCAGCCACAGCCAGCCGTGCACGCTGCCCGAGGCAATGCCACTGAAGTACGCGCCGATATTGCAGCCATAGGCCAGGCGCGAACCGTAGCCCAACAGCAGGCCGCCGATGACTGCGGCAACCAGCGACGGCAGCGGGATTTTCAGGCTGGGCGCAAAGCGCCCGGCCAGGCCCGCCGCCAGCAGCGCCCCCAGCACGATGCCCAGGTCCATCACCGTGGTGATGTCCTGCCACAGCGGCGAGGCCAACGCCTTGGCGTTGGCCGGCGCCTGCCAGAATACCCAGCTGCCGACATCCACGCCCAGGCCGTTGAGGGTTTTGGCACCCCACAAGGCGAAGGCGGAAGTAATGCCCCACGGCCGCCCCGCCAGCGCCAGGGTCGCGTAGTTGAGAAGCGCCAGGGCGATAGCGCCCCACAGCAACGGCCAGGGGCCCCGCAGGAAGCGACGCATGCCCTGGTGTTCGCTGGCAACTGGCGCTTCCAGCGCGCCGTGTCGGCGCTTTTCCAGCACCACGGTAGCCCAGGCGATCAGCCCGAACACTGCCAGGCTCACCAGCAGCGCCGGCCCCACACCCCAGGCTTGCACGATCGAGGTTGCCGGGAACGACGGCAAGGCAAACCACCAGTCAGCGTGATGGGTGGCGGTTACAGAGCCGATGATGAAGAACAGCAGGGTCACCAGCATGCGCGCATTGCCACCGCCAACGGTGAACAGCGTGCCCGAAGCGCACCCGCCGCCCAGCTGCATGCCAATGCCGAAAATGAACGCACCGAACACGACCGAGACACCCGCCGGGGCCACCAGGCCAGTGACCGGGTAGCCGAACAGGCTGCCAGCTGACAATGCCGGGAAGAACAGCAGCACCGCCAGGGCCAGCATGACCATCTGGGCACGCAAGCCCGCGCCTCGTCGCTCGTTGATGAACACCCGCCACGCCGAGGTGAAGCCAAAGGCGGCATGATACAAAGTCAGGCCGAGCGCTGCACCGATCAGCAGCAGCAATACCTGCTTGAAGCCGGCATTCAGATTGAGGAACCAGGCGCCAGCCAGCAGTAAAGCCATGGCGATCAAAGGGGCGCCCAGGCGACGCGGTTCGGGTGTGGCAGTTGCAGAAAGACCCATCGGAGTACTCGGATAACAGTAAAACGGACGGGGAGTATAACCCCAACGGTCAACGCGAGCCTTGTGGGAGCGGCCTTGCGTCGCGATAGGGCGCGAAGCGGCCCTCAGCTTTTAACCTCCGTAGCAGATATCGTCGGGGCCGCTTTGCGGCCCATCGCGACACAAGGCCGCTCCCCCAACGACTGCGCAAGGCTTGTTAAGCTAATAAACACCGCCGGAATTAACCAAGGCTATTCACCCCATGGATGAACTGCGCAAGATCGACCTCAACCTGCTACTCGCCCTGCATGCCCTGCTCAGCGAAAAGCACGTGACCCGGGCCGCCCTGCGTCTGCACCGCAGCCAACCCGCCGTTAGCCACGCGTTGGCGCAACTGCGCAAGCACTTCGACGACCCCTTGCTGGTACGCCAAGGCGGCGGCATGGCCCTCACCGCCCGTGCCCAGTCGCTGGTAAAACCGCTACAGGATGCCTTGAGCAATCTCAACGGCCTGCTGGCCACCCCACAGTTCGAACCAGCCAAAGCCCAGCGCCGTTTCCGGCTGTCGCTGTCCGACTACTCCTCGCGCATCATCCTGCCGCCCCTGCTGCGCCACCTGCGCCAGGTAGCACCCGGGGTGGACCTGGCCATCAGCCAGGCCAGTCGCGAAACCATGCTGGCGCAACTGCTCGATGGGGAACTGGACCTGGCACTGGGCCTGTTCCCCGAGCTGCCTCAGGACATCACCGCCCAGCCCCTGTTTGCCGACCATTTCATCAGCGTTGCCGATCGCCAGGTGTTGCCCCCCAGCGGTGGCCTTACTTTGGAAGACTGGCTGGCACGCCCGCATGTGTTGATGGCCATGCGCCCGGATGCCTTCGACGAGATCGAGCGCGCGCTGGCCGCCCAAGGGCTACGCCGCCGTATTGCCTTGGCCTTGCCACACTGGAGCGCGGCAGTAGAGGTACTTGCTGGCACCGACCTGATCCTGACAGTAGCCAGCCGCGCAGTGGGCTCCTTGCGCCAGCACAAGACACTGCGCCAGTTCACGCCGCCCCTGGCCATCCCCTCGTTCGACTACCAGCAGGCCTGGCACAGCCGCAAGGACAGCGACCCCGGGCACCGCTGGCTGCGCGAAACCGTGTGGGCCTGCAGTCAGCCGGGGCGCTGATCAGCCCTCTGGCTGCTTCACCGCAGTGATTGCACTGGTCGCTGGCGCCGTCGACCAGGTGCCTTGCACCAACAGTACGCCGCACAGGATCAGCACTACGCCTGCCACCCTGGCAAGGCTCAGCGGCTTGCCGCCCAGCCCCATCACCCCGAAGTGGTCGGCAAGCACCGCTGTTATGATCTGCCCCGCCACCACCAACACCAGGAACCCCGCCGCGCCCAGCTTGGGCGTTAGCGCCGCAGCACCAGCCACATACATTGCCCCCAGCACACCGCCAACCCACAGCCACCAAGGCCCCTGCAGGGCTTTGCCCAGGTCCGGTGCCGGCACCCTGAGAATCAGCAGTGCGGCGACTACCACCAGCGAACTCACCGTCAACGAAGTGAATGCCCCCCACAACCAATGCCCCAGGGCACGGCCAACGGCGGCATTACCCGCAGCCTGGAACGGCAGCACCGCCCCAGCAAGCAACGCCAAAGCAAAGGGAAGCACCAGAAGACACAGCGTTTTACTGAACATGGCAGCCCTCATTACTGAAAATGTTCAGGCAATGATCGAAAATTCTCTCCATTGATGGAAATTGAACGTATGCACGTAGATTATTCGTCCGGCGCATGTTCGCAGCGGTTGCGGTTCGCTCGCGATGAGGATTTTTGCGTGCTCGGGTCGCCTACAGCATCCGCCGTCATGCAAGGCATCACGACGGATTCATGTACGGGCAACCCGTAGCCTGTCTCAGCAAATGCTCAGCGGGAGGTTTCGACGCGCAGCACTTCGGTAAAGATCGCATCGACCGTCTGGCCGACCTTGAGATTCTTCATGCGTGCCTGCAAGTCCGGGTTTTCGACCTTGACCACCTGCAACTTGCCCTCGGGTGGCAGCAGGCTCACTTCATGCTTCTTGAGGTCGATCTTCTTGATCTGCGAGGTGACCCGGACCTGGCGGAATGCCTCGCCGCCTGGGTTGGGGTTCTGCGCTGTGGCGCGAATGGTGCCGGACTCCTCGGTGGCCTTCGGCGCCCCACCCACATCGGTATTGAGCACATAGGCCACGGCGCGGGTAACGAAGATATCGACCTTGTCCCCGACCTTGAGGTTAGGCAGAGCCTTGGCCTGATCCGTGAGCTGGAACGTCACATCCGCTTTGTTATCAGGGCCTTTCACCGTGACCTGGCGGTTGGCCTGGTCGATAGCTGTAACCTGCGTGGTGACATGGCTTTCCAGTGCCTCACTGGCAATCGGAATATCGGCAGCGTACGCCGTAAAGCTGGCAGCGGATGCCAGCGTGGCCAAGGCAACAGCACAAGCGAGAGAGCGAATCGGATTCATAGACCTGCTTCCATGTGATCAACTAAAAAAGGGCGCGAATTGTTCACGCGCCAACAAGCATAGACGTTGCCCGCCACCCTGCCGGTGCCATCACCTCGCCGGCATTTCACGGATGAACCACTCCCATGGGAGCGTGGACTTGGGCCAGACCAATACTCAACGGTTTCGCGTCACCCGCCACACCGTATTGGCCAGGTCATCGGCAATGATCAACGCCCCGCGCGGGTCCACGGTCACCCCCACCGGTCGCCCACGGGTCTTGCCATCCTCACCGCGAAAGCCCGTGGCAAAGTCGATTGGCTCACCTGCCGGCCTGCCATTGCTGAACGGCACGAATATCACTTTGTAGCCAACCGGATCGGGCCGGTTCCAGCTACCGTGCTCGCCCACGAACACTCCGTCGGCAAACTCCTTGCCCATGGCCGGGATCGAGAAGTCGACGCCCAGTGCAGCCACATGCGAGCCCAGGCTGTAGTCCGGCTTGATCGCCGCAGCCACCTTGTCCGGGTTTTGCGGCCGCACCCGATCATCTACATTCTGCCCCCAGTAGCTGTAAGGCCAACCATAGAAGCCACCTTCGCGCACCGAAGTGAGGTAGTCCGGGACCAAGTCGGGGCCCAGTTCATCGCGCTCGTTAACCACCGTCCACAACTGCCCGGTCTGCGGCTGAATGGTCAATGCCGTCGGGTTGCGCAAGCCGGTGGCATAAGGCCGGTGCGCGCCGGTTTCGGCATCGACCTGCCAGACCATGGCCCGATCGATCTCTACCTCCAGGCCGCGCTCGGTGATGTTGCTGTTCGAGCCGATTCCCACGTAGAGGTAGCGACCATCCGGGCTGATCGTCAGCGCCTTGGTCCAGTGGTGGTTGATCTCGGCCGGCAGGTCGGTGACCTTGGAGGGCGGGCCGTCGGCCTGGGTCTGGCCTTCCTTGTAGTCAAAGCGCACCAGCGCATCCTGGTTGGCCACATACAGCTTGCCGTTGGCAAAGGCCAGGCCATAGGGTGCGTTGAGGTTTTCCGCGAACACGGTCTGCACCTCGTAGGTGCCATCGCCGTCGGCATCGCGCAACAGGGTCAGGCGGTTACCCCCCTTGACCTGCGTATTGCCCTTGGCCTTGATCTGGCTGGCGATCACATCCTTGGGCTTGAGCTTGGCCGCGCTGCCACCTCTGCCCTCGGCCACCAGAATATCGCCATTGGGAAGCACCAGGCTCTGCCGCGGAATCTTCAGGTCAGTGGCAATGGCCGTGACGCTGAAACCTTCCGGCACGGCCGGTTTCTGCTCGCCCCACGCAACCGGCTGCGCAATCTTCATGCTCGGCAGCAGCCCGCGCTGCGGATCGGGCAGCTTCGGGTCCGGCCCATGGGCCTGGGTAGGCTCGCCGTCCCCCCCACAGGCACTCAGCAACACCGCCATGCTCAATAAGCTCAATGCATGCAAAGGCTTCATGCTGCACCTCCCGAACGCAGGTTGCTCAAGCCGGTCCAGGCAGCCACCACCGAGAGCACGGTCACGATCACCGACAACACCAGCCCCGACGGCATCACCGCCCAGGCGTCCTTGGCGTGCTCGAACGCATTGATCAAGCCGAGCACCCAGGTCACCAGCAGCAGCACGAAGTACAGTGTGGCGCGCCCGCCCTTGCGTTCGGCGCGGATCAGGTTGGCCAGTGCAAACAACAGGGCTAACCCGCAGAACACCAGGCCGCCGGCGATCAGCCAGGCGGCGAAGTTGCTCCACTGGATCTGGTAGCTGTTGAAGTAGGCGATGTCGCTCAGCAGTGCGCCAAGGAACAACGGGACACTGCCTGCCAGCAACAGGGCGTGCAGCGGGCTGGGGGTACAGCGGTAGAGGGTTTGGTCAGTGGCGGTCACAGTGCCTCCTTTTCATTCAGTGACCCAGGGGGCTGATAGGCTTGCGCCATCAGGTGAGCGCAGGGTGCGCTAAGCAAAGGAGCCCCTTCACGACGCGATAGTTCACCGCTTCGCTACAATGAAATATCCTGCAAGGCATTTGCTGCCAAGCGCAGAAGGGGAACACGTGAGCAGACCAAACGCATCCTGGGCCCTGACCACCCTGCTCGCCCTCAGCCTGGCGCTCACCGCTGGTTGCTCCAGCAAAGGCAGCAAGGCGCGCTACGCCACGCCTGCAGTAGGCTCCAACTGCTTCGCCAAAGCTGTACCCACGACTGGCGAAGGCGGCCTGGCCTGGGGCAATACCCTGAGCATTGCCCGTCAGAAATCAATGAACAATTGCATGCGCTATGCCGGCCGCTCTGGAGGCACACCCCGAACTTGCCAAGTAGTGATGGCCAAGTGCAAGAACTGACACCCACCCGTGAATTCAGCCTCGGCTAATCACCACCTCAAGGTATTCACTGGGCACCACCAACGAGGAAGACCCACCCACGTTGCTTTCATCCAGCAACTGGGTCAGATCCCGCTCCAGCGCACTGGCCGCCTCTGGCTCCAATGAAGCAAACGCTTTGTGTACCGGCCCATACCAAGTGCGGAACACCTCGATGAAATGCGCCGCCGAGCGATAGCGGAAGTTGAACTGCTGACGACTGACTTTCAGTTCGCCAAGCGCCCCTTCAAACATTACGCGCAACTGCTCCTCATCGCCCCAGCGCGAAGGCGGCAAGGCACCGGGGGGTGGAGGCACATGCCGGCCTAGAATTTTGAACATCTGCCCGACAAAGCCTTGCGGGGTCCAGTTGGCCAGGCCGATGCGGCCACCGGGCCGGCACACCCGGGCCAGCTCGCGTGCGGCCTGCGCCTGATCAGGGGCGAACATCACGCCGAAGGTGGAAAGCACGGCATCGAAGGTTCCGTCGGCAAACGGCAACGCTTCGGCATCGGCCGCCTGGAACAGCACATTCAAGTGCTCGGCCCGCGCCCGCTCTTCGCCGCGCTTGAGCAATTCGGGCACATAGTCGGTGGAGGTGACGCGACAGCCGCGCCGGGCAGCGGCCAAGGTGGCGTTGCCGTTGCCGGCAGCAACGTCCAGCACCTGCTCGTCCCAGCGCAAGTCGCAGGCCTCGGCCAGGCGTTCGCCAACCAGTTGCAGGGTGGTGCCGATTACCGCGTAGTCACCGCTGGCCCACGCGGCCTGCTGGCGGGCTTTAAGGGCATTGGTGTCCAAAGGGGTACTCATGGTCTGCGCCTTCTTGTCGTGCGCGCGGCCGAGGTCCTTCTGGCGGTTAACGCGCCATCTATTGGGGGAGAATAATTTACTCGCCTGTCAGGCGAAGCGGAAAGACGCTTTGGGGATAGCGCCAGGATCAAAGTGCTATATGAGGGCTGCTGGCCCAATCGCCGGCAAGCCAGCTCCCACAGGGTGCAGTACCTGTAGGAGCTGGCTTGCCGGCGATGAGGGCGGTACAGCCAGCGCAAACAACGAGTGGGACAGCAGCTATCAGGCGAATTTGGCCCGGGCTGCGTGCAGCTTCTTGTAGCTCTCGATCAGGCGCAGATGGCGATCAAGGCCTTCGAGCTTCATGCTGGTCGGGGTCAGGCCATGGAAACGCACGCTGCCGTCCAGCGAACCCAATACTGCGTCCATGCGCGCATTGCCGAACATGCGGCGGAAGTTGGCTTCGTAATCCTCCATCTCCAGTTCGTCATCCAGCTGCACTTCCAGCACCACGTTCAGCGCCTGGTAGAACAGGCCACGCTCGACGGTGTTGTCGTTGAACTGCAGGAATGCCTCGACCAGCTCCTTGGCCTCCTCAAAACGCTGGACCGCCAGGCAAATCAGCAGTTTCAGCTCGAGAATGGTCAGCTGGCCCCACACGGTGTTCTCGTCGAACTCCACACCAATCAGCGTGGTGATGGTGGTGTAGTCATCCACATCACAGTTGTCCAGGCGCTTGAGCAGCAACTTGAGGGGGCGGCTTTCGAGGCTGTGCAGGTTGAGGATGTCGGCGCGGAACGACAGGGCGCGGTTGGTGTTGTCCCAGATCAGGTCCTCGACCGGGTAGATTTCCGAGTAGCCCGGCACCAGGATGCGGCAGGCAGTGGCGCCAAGGTTGTCGTACACCGCCATGTACACTTCCTTGCCCAGGTCTTCGAGAATGCCGAACAGGGTTGCGGCCTCCTGAACATTGGAGTCCTCGCCATGGCCGGAGAAGTCCCACTCGACGAACTCGAAGTCGGCCTTGGCGCCGAAGAAGCGCCACGACACCACGCCGCTGGAGTCGATGAAGTGCTCGACGAAGTTGTTCGGCTCGGTCAGCGCATGGCTTTCGAAGGTCGGCTGCGGCAGGTCGTTCAGGCCTTCGAAGCTGCGGCCCTGCAGCAGCTCGGTGAGGCTGCGCTCCAGCGCCACTTCAAGGCTCGGGTGGGCACCGAACGAGGCGAACACGCCACCGGTGCGCGGGTTCATCAAGGTCACGCACATGACCGGGAACTCGCCACCCAGCGAGGCATCCTTGACCAGCACCGGGAAGCCCTGCTCTTCCAGGCCCTGAATACCGGCGACAATGGCCGGGTACTTGGCCAACACTTCCTGCGGCACGTCCGGCAGGCACAGCTCGCCTTCGAGGATTTCGCGCTTCACGGCGCGCTCGAAGATTTCCGACAGGCATTGCACCTGTGCCTCGGCCAGGGTATTGCCGGCGCTCATGCCGTTGCTGAGGAACAGGTTTTCGATCAGGTTGGACGGGAAGTACACCACCTGCCCGTCGGACTGGCGCACGAACGGCAGCGAGCAGATGCCCCGGGCGGTGTTGCCAGAGTTGGTGTCGTAAAGGTGCGAACCGCGCAGCTCACCGTCCGGGTTGTAGATTTCCAGGCAATGCTCGTCGAGAATCTCGGCCGGCAGCGCGTCACGCGGGCCAGGCTTGAACCACTGCTCGTTCGGGTAGTGCACGAACGGCGCGTTGGCCAGCTCTTCGCCCCAGAACTGGTCGTTGTAGAAGAAGTTGCAGTTCAGGCGCTCGATGAATTCGCCCAGCGCCGAGGCCAGCGCCGCTTCCTTGGTAGCGCCCTTGCCGTTGGTGAAGCACATCGGCGACTGCGCGTCGCGCACGTGCAGCGACCACACATTGGGCACGATGTTGCGCCACGAAGCGATCTCGATCTTCATCCCCAGCCCGGCGAGGATGCCCGACATGTTGGCGATGGTCTGCTCCAGCGGCAGGTCCTTGCCAGGGATGTAGGTGCTGCTGTCCGCCACCGGCATCAACAGGCCCTGGGCGTCGGCATCGAGGTTTTCGACCACTTCGATCACGAATTCAGGGCCGGTCTGCACGACCTTCTTGACCGTGCAGCGGTCGATGGAGCGCAGGATGCCCTGGCGGTCCTTGTCTGAAATGTCCTCGGGCAGCTCGACCTGGATCTTGAAGATCTGGTTGTAGCGGTTTTCCGGGTCGACAATGTTGTTCTGCGACAGGCGGATGTTCTCGGTGGGGATGTCGCGGGCCTGGCAGTACAGCTTGACGAAGTAAGCCGCGCACAAGGCCGAAGACGCCAGGAAATAGTCGAACGGGCCTGGGGCCGAACCATCGCCTTTGTAGCGGATCGGTTGGTCGGCGATCACCGTGAAGTCGTCGAACTTGGCTTCGAGACGGAGATTGTCGAGAAAATTGACCTTGATTTCCATGCGGGATTACCGTGATTTAAGCGTGCAAAACGAAATTGGCCGGCATTATCCGGGTTTTCACCCAGGAAGTCCTGTTTACCTCGTCGCTTGCGCATTCCCCCGGATTGCTTGCCTGATCCTCTGAACCTGCCCCCGCCACCAGACCAGCGGTCATCCCGCTGTGCTAGCGTTTCTGCTCTGGGGAACAACGTATTCCTCGCACAGAAAAACACAGCGACAGCAACCGATGACTGGCAGGTGAACCATGGAACTACGCATTAACCAGCAGACCTACCAGGTCGAGGCGGACGCCGACACGCCCTTGCTGTGGGTGATCCGCGATGACCTGGGGCTGACTGGCACCAAATATGGCTGCGGCCTGGCCCAGTGCGGCGCCTGTTCGGTGCTGGTTGACGGCAACGTGGTGCGCGCCTGCGTCACCCCGGTGGCCGGTGTGGTCGGGCGTGAGGTCACGACCATCGAGGCCATCGAAACCGATGCCGTCGGCAAACGGGTGGTCGCGGCCTGGGTCGAGCACCAGGTGGCCCAGTGCGGCTACTGTCAGTCCGGCCAGGTAATGGCCGCCACGGCGTTGTTAAAGCACACCCCCCAGCCCAGCGACGCGCAGATCGACGCGGCCATGGTCAACCTGTGCCGCTGCGGCACCTACAACGCCATTCACGCTGCCGTGCATGAGCTGGCACAAGGGGAGCAGGCCTGATGAACACGCCCATAGATACTCCTGCCGAACTGCTCAGGCTGCAACCGGGCGAGACAGTCAACCTGTCGCGCCGGCGCTTTCTTGCCGGCACGGCTGTCGGTGCCCTGGTGCTGGGTTTCGGCCTGCCAATGGGGGCGGGCCGCGTGCAGGCAGCGGCTGCAGCCGCCCCGGAACGCGGTACCCAGGTGCCCGCTTTTCTGGAGATTCGCCCAGATGGCAAGGTCCGCCTGCTCAGCCCCTTCATGGAAGGCGGGCAAGGCCCGTTCACCGCCATGGCGCAAATTGTGGGTGAAGAGCTGGATGTCGACCCCGTCAATTTCGTGGTCGATAGCGCACCACCGGGCGACGCCTACGTGGTGATGGAAAACGGCATGCGCATCACCGGTGGCAGCATGTCGGTGCGCATGAGCTACCCGACCATGCGCCGCCTGGGTGCCCTTGCCCGGGCCATGCTGCTGCAGGCGGGCGCCCAACAACTGGGCGTGCCGGTCGAGGAACTCTCGACCACACCAGGGAACGTAGTACATACCACGACAGGGCGTTCGATACCCTACGATGAACTTGCCGGGCGCGCCATGGACCTGCCGGTACCCGACCCGGCCAGCGTCCAGCTGCGTGACCCCAGCCAGTTCCGCTGGATCGGCAAGCCTGTGCGCCGCCTGGATGCCTACGACAAGTCCACCGGCAAGGCGCAGTACTGCATCGACATAAAGGTCGACGGCATGCTCCACGCCGCCGTGCAGCACGCACCACGCCTGGGCATGACCGTGGGTAGCCTGCGCAACGAAGACCAGGTCAAGGCCATGAAAGGCGTGCATTCAGTGCACCCACTGCCGGGCGCCGTGGCCGTGGTTGCTGAGCGTTGGTGGCACGCAAAGCGTGCGGTGGAGGCGATTCAGGTGGACTGGAAGGAGCCGGCTGCCGACAGCAAGGTGCGGCCAATGCCCGCCGACTTTTCCAGCGATGCCTGGCGTGAACACCTCGCCACGGTCGAGGGCCCGGCCCGTGATGAAGAAAACCAAGGCGATATCGCCGGCGCCCTGAGCAATGCCAAAACCAAGGTCGAGGCCAGCTATCACAACCAGTACCTCAACCATGCCCAGCTCGAGCCACCGTCCGCCCTCGCCCGCTTCAACCCCGACGGCAGCCTGGACGTCTGGCTGCCCAATCAGGCCCCGGACATGTTCCGTGATGACATTGCCAAGCGCACAGGCCTGGAGCCTGCACAAATCAACCTGCACTCGCCGCTGCTGGGCGGCTTCTTTGGCCGGCACTTCCTGTACGACTCGGCCAACCCCTACCCACAGGCCATCGCCCTGGCCAAAGCGGTTGGCCGGCCGGTGAAGCTTATCTGGAGCCGCGAAGAGGAATTTCTGCGCGATGTGCTGCGCCCGGTTGCAGTGGTGAAGTTCCGCGCCGCGCTGGATGCCGACGGCATGCCGGTGGCCCTCGAAGCAGTAAGCGCCACCGAAGGCCCGACCGAGGCCCTTGCTGGCAAACAAGGGGAAAAGATCGACCCGACTGCACTGGAGGGTCTGTCAGGCAAGTCCTACGCCATCGCCAACAAGCGCATCGCCCAGATCTACGTCAAAGGCCCGGCCATGCTCGGCTACTGGCGCTCGGTGGGCAACTCGTTGAACGACTTCTTCTATGAATCATTCCTTGATGAACTGGCTGACAAGGGCGGCAAGGACCCGCTCGAACTGCGTATGCACCTGCTGCGCGACAACCCGCGCCTGACCAACCTGCTGAACGCGGTCGCCGAGCTGTCCGGTGGCTGGAAACGCGGGCCGTTCACCGCCGAGGATGGCAGCAAACGGGCACGCGGCGTGGCCATGGCCTCACCGTTCGGCTCGGAGGCGGCAGTCATCGCCGAGGTATCGATCGAGAACGGCCAGGTCAAGGTGCACGACATCTGGCAAGCCATCGACCCGGGCAGCATCGTCAACCCGGCGATCATCGAACACCAGGTCAACGGCGCGGTTGCCCTTGGCCTGTCGCAGACGCTGGTGGAAGAAGCCGTATACGTGGAGGGTATGCCGCGTGCGCGCAACTACGACCTGTACCCGATCCTGCCCCCCTCGCGCATGGCGCGGGTGCATGTGCGCATTGTCGAAAGTGGGGCGAAGATGGGCGGTATCGGTGAGCCACCGCTACCCGCCGTGGCCCCGGCAGTGGCCAACGCGGTCGCGCAGCTTACCGGTCAGCGCGTACGCAGCTTGCCACTGAGCCGCCATACCTTCAGCTGACTGCACAAGGGACGCCCCATGACCCATCGTTTCGCAAGGACCGCTGGTTGGCTGGCGCTGCCGTGCCTGGTCGCGGCAGGCCTGCTGGCCTGGTATGTCACCCGCGAGCCGGCCTCGCCGTTTGCCGACGCGCAGGCCACTGCCGCTGACCCGGCACTGATCAGCCGCGGCGAGTACGTGGCCCGCCTCAGCGACTGCGTGGCCTGCCACAGCCTGCCAGAAGGCAAACCGTTCGCGGGTGGGCTGGAAATGGCCACCCCGCTGGGGGCCATCCACGCCACCAACATCACCCCTGATCGCGACAGCGGTATCGGCAGTTACAGCCTGGCCGATTTCGACCGCGCCGTACGCCAGGGTGTCGCGCCCGGTGGCCGGCGGCTGTACCCGGCCATGCCCTACCCGTCCTACGCCAAGCTCAGCGATGATGATGTAAGGGCGTTGTATGCGTTCTTCATGCACGGCGTGCAACCCGCCCGGCAGGCTAACCTGGCCAGCGACATCCCCTGGCCGCTGAACCTGCGCTGGCCCATTGCCGTGTGGAATGGCCTGTTCGCCGCCACTACGCCCTACGCCGACAAGCCCGGGCAGGATGCAGTGTGGAACCGGGGTGCCTACATCGTCCAGGGCCCCGGCCACTGCGGAAGCTGCCACACCCCACGCGGCCTGGCTTTCAACGAAAAAGCCCTGGATGAAGGCGGCAAACCGTACCTGGCCGGCGCCCTGCTCGACGGCTGGTACGCACCGAGCCTGCGCGCCGACCACAACACCGGGCTGGGGCGCTGGAGCGAGGCAGAAATCGTGCAGTTCCTGAAAACCGGGCGCAACCGGCATGCCGTGGTATTCGGCTCGATGACCGAGGCGTTCAACAACTCCACGCAGTTCATGCATGACGATGACCTGGCCGCCATTGCCCACTACCTGAAATCACTGCCCGGCGACCCACAGCGTGACGGCGCGCCATGGCAGTACCAGGCCGAATCGGCAGCGGCACGGCTCGACAGCCCGGGGGCGCACACCTATGTGACCCACTGCGCGTCTTGCCACGGTCTGGACGGCAAAGGCCAGGCCGAATGGATGCCGCCATTGGCTGGCGCCACCTCGGCACTGGCCAGGGAAAACGCCTCGGCGATCAATATCACCCTCAATGGTTCGCAGCGGGTGGTGGCTGCCGGTGTGCCGGATGCCTATCGCATGCCGGCTTTCCGCGCGCAGTTGAGTGACCAGGACATTGCCGAGGTGCTGACCTTCGTGCGTACGGCCTGGGGCAACCAGGGGGGGGCGGTGGATGCGCAGGCGGTAGGCAAGCTGCGTGGTCATACCGACCCGGCCAGCAGCAGCCCGATCATCTTGCATATGCGCTGATTTGCCGTGGTTCATGCACCGGCCTCTTCGCGGGCACGCCCGCTCCCACAGGAAACACGCCGCTCAGGAAATTTGTACAGTACCTGTGGGAGCGGGTTTACCCGCGAAGAGGCCAGCACAGCCACCCTTGAACATCAGGTTGAATGGAACCCCATGGAAAGCATTGATCTGTTGGTTTTGCGCACCACCCGAGACTGGCTCGCCGGCGGCCATCGCGCCCTGCTGGCTACGGTCGCCCGCACCTGGGGCTCCTCCCCTCGCCCGGTCGGCTCGATGATGGCCTTGCGCAGCGACGGCCGCGTGGTCGGCAGTGTCTCTGGCGGCTGCATCGAAGACGATCTCATCCACCGTTACACCAGTGCCTACGGCGGCCCCGCCATGCCTACCGGCCAGCCCCAGGTGGTGCGCTATGGCGTCAGCGCCGACGAGGCCCACCGCTTTGGCCTGCCCTGCGGCGGCACCCTGGAACTGGTGCTGGAATCCGCCCCCTCACTGGCGCACCTGGACCAGCTGCTGGCCTGCCTCGACCGCGGAAACCTGGTGCGCCGTGAGCTGAACCTGAGCAACGGTGAAGCCCGCCTCACCGCGACCGACACGCCTGAACTGTTCAGCTTCGATGGCCAGCGCATGCTCAATACCCTTGGCCCGGGCTACCGCCTGCTACTGATAGGTGCCGGTGCCCTGGCCGAGTACCTCGCCACCATGGCCCTGTTCAACGGCTTCAACGTTTCGCTGTGCGACCCGCGCCCGGAGTACACGGCAGGCTGGACCATCGCCGGGGTCAACCTGCTGCCCGGCATGCCGGACGACGTCGTCCGCGCCTTTGCCGCAGATGTTCGCAGCGCCATCGTCGCCGTCAGCCATGACCCCAAGCTGGACGACCTGGCCCTGCTCGAAGCCTTGCACAGCCCTGCGTTCTACATTGGCGCCATCGGCTCGCGGCGCAACAGCCAGCTGCGCCGCGAACGGCTGATGGAGCACTTCGGTGAAAGCGAAGCTTCGCTGCAGCGCCTGCACGGCCCGATTGGCATCTACATTGGTAGCAAGACCCCAGCCGAAATCGCCGTCAGTGTCATGGCCGAAATCCTTGCCGCAAAAAACGACGTCACCCTGCCCCGTGCGGTCAACGTGTCCCAGGCGAAGGAAGCGCAACAACTGGCACGGCCCCTGTAGGGACGTACCAGGGCTGTTACTGCCAGCGCTCCAGGTTCTGCTGCAGCAGTTGCTCAGGCAACGCCCCGCCAACGATTTTCGCCATCTCCCGCGCCAGCGCCTCACGCAGCTGCGGCTTGTTGCAGGGCGATTCATGTGACATCGCCAGGTACAACCCTTCGCTGGACACCGGCGGCTGCAACACCTGCACGGTATCGGTGATCCCCAACGTACGCGCCAGCGCCATCCCGGGGTACTGCTCGTAGACCACGTAGTCACTGCGCTTGTGCATCAGCTTCTCGAACGCCTGCCGGGCGCCGGGCACCGCTTCGAGGGTGAGGTTGGCCTCGGCGTATTCATCAAACTGCTGGCCATGGCTGTTGCTGACCAGGGTGCCGCCCTTGCGGCCCCTGAGGTCGGCCCATTGCTGGTAGGCGAAGGCATTGTCCCGGCGCACCCAGACCACGCTGGGAGTACTCAGGAATGGTGGGGCGATGAAGTCCATCTGTTGCCGGCGGGCCTCGGTCATAAAATACCCGGCCATCAAGTCAATCCGCCCGGTGCGCACTTCTTCCTGCGCACGCGACCACGGCCCAACGTAAACAAACTCGATGTCCAGCCCCAGTTGCTTGCCCAGGTACTTGAGCAGATCGGCGTTGGCACCGATCAGTTGCTGGGGGTTTTGCGGGTCGCGCCACAGGTAAGGGGGGTATTCAGGGTTACCGGTAGCCGTCAGCCGCCGGCATGGCTCGTCGGCTGCGCCTGCCAAGGGCAGCAACAGGCAAGGCAACAGCAGCAAGGCTTTGCGCAGGCAACGCTCGATCATCTACAACCCTCGGCACATGTAACATCCGGCGACCCGGCGTGGCGGCCAAAGGCTGCCACATCTTGTGCTCGACCGCAGCATTCATCTGCGCGTGCTGTAGACAGTCTGGACTAAGAGTTGTTAGTGGCGCCGCCTTTCATCGGCCAGCCAAGAAACAGGCCAACCAAATACCTTGGCCGGTCACGACGCCAGTTATCAACCGGCGCCCGGTTCGAGGTGTCGCGCCTCAGGCCCCTTGCCGACGCATCGCCAGAATCGCCGCGCCAAAGCCGATAAAGGTGGTGCCCACCACGCGGCTCACCCAGCGTGACATCGACGGCCGGGTCAACACACCCTTGGCCCGCGCAGCCAGTGCGGCATACAAGCTCAGCGAAGCAAGCGACAAGCCCACGAAGATCCCGGTCAGGGTCAGGAACTGCGGCAACAGTGCCGCCCCTTGGTCGATGAACTGCGGGAACAGCGCAGTGAAGAACATGGTTGCCTTGGGGTTGGTCACCGCTGTGAGGAAAGCCGATTTGTACAACTTCAGCGGTGTGGGCCGTACCTTGACAGCACCCTCGGCAGCGCCCTGCTCCAGCATCGGGCTCTTTTTCAGCAACTGCCGCGCACCGAGGTAGAACAGATAGCCTGCCCCCAGGATCTTCACGGCGTTGAACAGTACTTCGGAACTGGCCAGCAACGCGCCCAGCCCAAGCATGGCCGCAGCCGACAGGCAGAACAGGCCCGAGCCATTGCCCAGCGACGACCAGACCGCGCTGCGTTGGCCGTGGGCCAGGCTGTTGTTGATGGCCATCAGGGTGGCGGGGCCAGGGCTGGCGATCGCGATGGCGGCGACCAGGGTAAACGCAAACAGCGAGTGAGAATCCATTTCAGGCTCGTCAAGCAGATCAAGGTAGGCCGTGCGCAGGGCACGCAGGTTCAGTCAGCATTCTGCCGCTTGGCTGCCTTCTTGGCGATAGCTTTCATCCGTGTCGCCGCACGCTGCACGGTGGCCATCTTTTCCGGGCGTTTCATGCCCCGCCATTTGCGAATTTCGTCACGGGTGCGGCCACAGCTCACGCATAGCTCGCAGTTGAGCTGGCATAACGAGACGCAGGGGTTATCGATGTCTTTGGCCATGCCACCACTCAGCCGGCCATGTCTGCCCGTGCACGTTCGGCCGCGCTGTGGAACACCTGGCGTACTTCTTCAGCCTTGGCGCTGCTGACCGACCTGGCAGCCAGCAGTTCATCGACCACACGAATGCACTGGCCCAGGGCGGTGTCCAGTTGCTCAGCGTCAGAGGCGTCAGCGATATCACCCAGATAAGGAGCGATGAGGTACACGTAACGGTCCTGCAGCTTGAGCGCTGCCAGCGCATCGAGGGCGTTCTGGAACCGATCGGCGGCGGCAGGGCTCATGCTCAATTTATCGAAATGAATCAGGCTCACACGGTCAGTGGCCATTGACGAATCTCCGTTTCCTGGTGCGGCCTGGCCCACAAGCAGCAACGCTTCTACGGTGCCCGGATGTGCAGGCCAGGGTAATGCCCACAGGGTACCAGAACGCGAGGCAGAAAGGGCCACCGCCCCCAGAACTAAAAGTATTTGGCAGGTCGCGCAATGGACGCCCCAGGACGTTTACGGGACAGGTACAGCCGTTTCAGGCACAGGATAATCGGCCGGCAATCTCCCCGCCGAGGCCGTCATCGAACTCGGTCGCCCATACAACAAGAAGCCTGCGCGTTCAGGTAAACCACAAAGGGGCCTCATCATTCATGGCAAAGGAACACATCATCGAAACACTCGACCTTGGCGTGACAGACCCCTCGAAAACCGCAGAAGCCCGCCAGGACCGGCATTTCGAGGGCAAACTCGACTGGATTGTCTTTGGTTTCACCAGCCTTCTGGCCATCGCGTTCGTCCTCTGGGGCTTTCTCAACCAGGCCAGCCTCGCCACCAGCGCCTCCAGCGCGCAATCCTGGGTCATCCTCAACTTTGGCTGGTTCTTCGTGCTCACCTCGACGCTTTTCGTGGTGTTCGTGCTGTGGCTGGCCGCCAGCCGTTATGGCCGGGTGCCACTAGGCCGTGATGGCGAACAGCCAGAATTCCGCACGGTGTCCTGGGTGGCAATGATGTTCAGCGCCGGCATGGGCATCGGCCTGATGTTTTTCGGCGTTGCCGAGCCGCTGTCCCACTATGTGACGCCGCCACCCGGCTCGGCCACCGCGCAGACGAGCGAAGCGATGCAGGTGGCAATGGCCACCACCCTGTTCCACTGGACCCTGCACCCCTGGGCGATGTACGCCATCGTCGGCCTGGTGATTGCCTACGGCACCTACCGCCGTGGCCGCTCGCAGCTGATATCCGCCGCATTCCGGCCGTTGATCGGCAAGCACGCCAACGGCCCGCTCGGCCGCCTGATCGACATGATGGCAATCTTTGCCACGCTGTTCGGCTCGGCGGCCTCGCTGGGCCTGGGTGCGCTGCAGATTGCCGGCGGGCTGGAATACAACGGCTGGGTCGAAAGCCCCGGCAAGTTGTTTTACATCGCCATCATCACCCTGCTGACCATTGCCTTCGTCACCTCGGCGGTGTCGGGCATCGGCAAGGGCATCCAGTGGCTGTCCAACACCAACATGGTGCTGGCACTGGTGCTGGCGGCGTTCGTGTTCATGGTCGGCCCTACCCTGCTCATGCTCAACCTGCTGCCGACCTCGATCGGTATCTACATCAAGATGCTGCCGGAAATGATGGCCCGCACCAACGCCAGCGGCGGCGATCAGATGAACAGCTGGCTGGCCGGCTGGACCGTGTTCTACTGGGCCTGGTGGATTTCCTGGACACCGTTCGTGGGTATGTTCATCGCCCGCATCAGCCGCGGCCGCACCATTCGCCAGTTTGTCACCGGGGTGCTGCTGGTGCCGAGCCTGGTCAGCCTGGTGTGGTTCACCATTTTCGGCGGTGCATCCATCGATGCCTTGCGCGAAGGCGCCTTCCAGCTGGCCAACGGTGCGGTCAACAGCAACCACGCGCTGTACCAGCTGCTGGACAGCTACCCGCTGGCGTCGGTTTCCTCGGTGCTGGTGATGATCCTGGTGGGCATCTTCTTCGTTTCCGGTGCCGATGCGGCGTCACTGGTGATGGGCACGCTGTCGGAACACGGCACCACCGCGCCATCGCGGCGCACGGTGATTTTCTGGGGCGCGCTGACCGGGACGGTGGCGGCGATCATGCTGGCGATCGGCGACCCGCGAGACCCGGGCCAGGCGCTGAACGGGCTGCAGAACCTGACCATCGTCGTGGCCCTGCCCTTTGTGGTGGTGATGGTGCTGCTGTGCCTGGCGCTGTACCGCGACCTGCGTAAGGACCCGATGATGCTGCGTCACCTGCGCGGCAACGAGCTGATCGAGAAGGCTGTGTTGTATGGGGCGGTGAAGCATGGTGAGGAGTTCTACATCGTGGTGCAGGAGAAGAAGGCTGCGGTGAAGGAGGCGGTAGCAGCGGGCGAAGTGTCCGAAACCTGACACGCCAACCCGGCCCGGTCCCTTGCAGGAGCGGGCGGGTAAAGCGCCTGGTTCGGGGGCGCCACTTGAGTGATGGAACAGCGCCTCCTCGATAAGCGATTTTCCAGGGCAAATCGATAACCACAGTCCATGAAACGCCTACGGTTCACCCCTTCAATGCCGCTGATATCCTGGCGACATCGATCTTGCCCATCTGCATCATGGCCTCAAACGCCCGCTTGGCCGCCGCGCGGTCGCTGTGGCCGATGGCCTCGATCAGGATACGGGGGGTGATCTGCCAGGAGATCCCCCACTTGTCCTTGCACCAGCCACAGACGCTGGCCTCGCCGCCATTCGCGATGATCGCATCCCACAAGCGGTCGGTTTCGGCCTGGTCTTCGGTACTGACCTGGAACGAAAACGCCTCACAGTGCTTGAACGTCGAGCCGCCATTGAGCCCCACACAGGGTATGCCCATGACAGTGAATTCGACGGTAATCACATCGCCCTCCTTACCCGATGGGTAGTCAGCTGGCGCCGGGTGCAGTGCGACCACCTTGCTGTCCGGGAAGACGCTGGCGTAGAAGTTGGCGGCTTCTTCGGCATCGTTGTCGTACCAGAGGCAGACGGTGTTTTTGGCAGTCATGGCCTTGCTCCATGAAGGGTATGGACCTTTGAGTCTAGCCCCGCCCTTGCGCATGAAAAGGCTGTCCGGTTGAATTCACAAGAGCATCGGCGGCGAAGCGCTCTGGGGCGAGTTCTGCAATATCCTGCAGACATTTCCGATATCAGGTAGTGAACCTGCTGACAAAAAAAGGGTCTTTGGCTGACGGTCAACTCAGCGACCGGTTCATCGGCCCAGTCATCGGGCCTACTTTTGTCCTGTTTCAGCGAAGACCCAACATGCCCGATTCCCGCCCAACCGCTTCCGTCCTCCCTGCCCTGCGCGGTGGCCTGATTGCCGCCTTGGTGGCCCTTGCCGCGCCGGTGCACGCCGAAGAGCCCGCCAGCGATGCACGCTGGGTCAGCGACAGCCTGAGTACCTATGTGCGCAGCGGCCCCACCGACGGCCACCGCATCGTCGGTACCCTGAAGTCGGGGCAACAGTTGACCCTGCTCGGCACTCAGGGCAATTACAGCCAGGTGCGTGGGCAGAATGGCGATGTGGTATGGATACTCAGCAACGACTTGCAAGCGGTGCCGGGCCAGAACGAGCGCCTGCCGCAACTCGACGCCCAGGTCGTGGAGCTGACCGGGCAGTTGAAGACCATCGACGACAGCTGGAAGAGCCGGGTACAGGGCATGCAGGAAACCCTCGACTCACGGAAAAAGCTCATCGACGAACTGGAGGCGCGCAACAAGGCGCTGAATGAACAGTTCGACCAGAGCCAGTCGGAGCTGCGCGATACCCAGGCGCGCCTGGGTGACGAGAACAAGCAGGTGATGATGCGCTACATGGTGTATGGCGGCAGCATTGCCGGTGCGGGCTTGCTGGCCGGGCTGATCTTGCCGGCGTTGACCCGTGGGCGGAAGAAGAACGATCGCTGGTTCTGACAGCGGGCCATCCTGCACCGGCCCCTTCGCGGGTAACGCCGCGAAGGGGCCGACCAAGGCTTACTTGCTACGCGCCTTGTTATAGATGGTCTTGGCTTGGTCCGCCGAGGACTGGCACTGGGTAAAATCACCCTTGCTCTGAGCATCCTTGGCATTTTGCAGGTGGACTTTGAAGTCATGGGCCATGCCGCCATGCATCGCCTGGCCGCTGGCCTTGTGGAAATCTTCAAGTTCCTTGATCTTGGCCTCACAGTTGCTCGCAGGGTCTGCGTGTACGGCAAAGCTGAGGACGGACGCAATCACCAACAAGGGTATGCATTTCGTGGATTTCATGGAGCGTTCTCCTGGAAAACCATAGGGTTCGTCGAGGTGTATCTTGCTCGACGCAGCAAACAGCATAGTTGGCCGAAACTTGAATCGCAGGGCTTCAGCCCAGCGGTAAACCGGTCTCGGCGAACAGGAAATCGATGAAAACCCGCACTCGCAGCGGCATGTACGACGCCTGCGCCCTACTGTCGCAAGCGCTCCAACGCTTGCAACACATACCCCGTTGCCCGTTCCACCTGGCCCTCCCGGCAGGCGATACCCAACTGCCGCCACAACCCTGGGCGCAGCGGCCGGCGCGCAATGCGCCGATCCAGTTCGGCGGCCTCGCCTTCCTCGGGCAGCAACGTCGCGCCGTACCCGGCCCCGACCAGGCTCTTGATCGCATCGTTGTAATTCAGCTCGATTCGCGGCTCGGGGTATAACCCTGCTGCCGCGAACCACTCGCCGGTAACCCGTGACAGCTGGGTACTGCTGTCGTTGAGAATCAACGCCCGCTGCGCCAGCCAGGCCGGTGTCACTTTCGCCGGCGGCTGCCAGTCGGCCGGTACGTAGGCCAGGATCGGGTCCCGCCGCCAGGGGGTAACGGTCAGCCCTTTGCCGGCCACCTGCGGCAAGGCCACCAGGCCGATATCCAGCGTCCCTTCACGCAATCGCCCCAGCGATGCCTGGGAAGTCAGCACTTGTACCTGCACGTCGATCCCCGGATGGTCCGCACGAAGGTGCTCCAGCGCCTGCGGCAGCAAGTGGGCGATAGCACCGGTGGATGCGCCCAGGCGTACCCGGCCGGTCAGCCCCTCGACTTGTCGGCGTACTTCGTCCAGCGCCAGGTCGGCGTCGGCCAGCAGGCGCCGGGCACGGGCCAGCAGCGTTTCGCCAATGGCCGTGGGGCGCACCTGGCCGCGGGTGCGGCTGAGCAACGGGGCGCCGATACGTGCCTCCAGTTCGGCCACATGCAGGCTGATGGTGGGCGGTGCCAGGTTGAGCTGGCGGGCGGCCTCGGCAAAAGAGCCCAGGTCGGCGATGACCACCAGGGTGCGGAGGCGGTCAAGGCTGATTTCGCGCATGGTCTTTACTGGCCTATATTCAGAATAAATGAACATCAGCATCATGATATTCAAATTTCCTTTAGTCCAGCCACAGGCGAGCATGGGCCATCCCAACCCGACCGGACCCTGACCATGCATACCCCTGTTGTCTTCATCGACGGCGACCAAGGCACCACCGGCCTGCAGATCCACGCCCGCCTGCAAGGCCGCAGCGACCTGCGCCTGCTCACCCTGCCCGAGGCCGAGCGCAAAGACCCGCAGCGCCGCCGCGAGGCCATCAACAGCGCCGACATCGCCCTGCTGTGCCTGCCCGACGACGCCGCTCGTGAGGCGGTGGCAGCGATCCACAACCCGCAGGTGCGGGTGATCGACGCCAGTTCGGCGCACCGCACAACCCCGGGCTGGGTCTACGGCCTGCCGGAACTCGACGAGCAGCAAGCCGAGCGCATCGCCCAAAGCAAGCGCGTCAGCAACCCGGGCTGCTACCCCACTGGCGCCATCGCCCTGCTACGCCCGCTGGTCAAGGCCGGGTTACTGCCAGCCGACTACCCGCTGGGCATCCATGCCATCTCCGGCTACTCCGGCGGTGGTCGCGCGGCGGTCGAGCGCCACGAACAACCCGGTGCCGGTAAGGCCCCGGTCTTGCAACTTTATGGGCTGGAGCTGGCGCACAAGCACGTACCCGAAATCCAGCAACACGCCGGGCTGTCGGCACGGCCGGTGTTCATGCCTGGCTACGGTGCCTACCGCCAGGGCATCGTGCTGAGTATCCCACTGCAATTGCGCCTGTTACCGGGCCAGGTCAGCGCCGAACAGCTACAGGCCTGCCTGCAGCAGCATTACCAGGGCGCCCGCCATGTGCAGGTGATGCCGCTGCATCAGCAAGGCGCAGCTGCAAACCTTGACCCCGAGGCATTGAACGACAGCAACGACCTGCGCCTGGCGCTGTATGCCAACCCCGAGCATGGCCAGGTCTTGCTGACCGCAGTGTTCGATAATCTGGGTAAAGGTGCCTCCGGCGCGGCGGTGCAAAACCTCGACCTGATGCTTGGTGCGCTACAGCAACAAGGCTGATACGGCAAAACCGGTTAAACTGTACAGCCCGCGCCAACCTGGCCCGGGCTGTATTTCCACCCGCCGGAGCCCGCCCCCGATGTTCATCCTGAGCCGCCTCGACAGCGTGCCGCCCGAATCTTTCCAGAACCAGATCCGCGAGCTGGTGATCCACCATGTCGGCGAACTGAGCAGTGTCGCCATTACCGCCGACAACCCGCTGTACCCGCTGTACCAGTACGGCGTCGGCATGGAGGTGCACCAGTACCTGCAAGCACTGGATGGCACTCGCGGCCTTGCCGTGGCGCTGACCCTTGCACTGGATGCAGAGGCGCCGGACCAATTGCTGGGCTTTGCCCTGTCGCTGCCGGCCGACGACGATGAGCAGGCGTGTTCACTGGCCTTTCTTGCCGTGCGCGCCAGTCATCGCCGCCAGGGCATCGCCCGCGCCCTGCTGGGCGACCTGCAGGCTCGCCATGCCTGCGTGGAGCTGAACGCCTTTGCCAGCCAGGTGCCGTGGTTTGAGGCGATGGGCATGCAGGTGGTGGCCGCCAATGGGCCGCAGGTGCTGATGAGCAGTACCGGCCAGGCCAGTGGTGCGCTGATCGGGCGCCTGGACATTGCGCCGATTTATCAAACCGCTGAAGTGATGCAGATTCACACCTACCTGCTTAACCAGCAGGGTGAAGATGCGATGATCGAAGCAGAGCAGATGCGCGATGAGCGGCTGGATGAGCTGGCCGCCCAAGCGCTGGAGTGTGTACGGCAGCGCAAGACCGTGCATTGATCCGATGGCCTGTTCGCGGGCTTGCCCGCTCCCACAGGAATACCGTTAGGCCCCAGGCCGGTGATGTACCTGTGGGAGCGGGCGAGCCCGCGAAGAAGCCCCATTGGCCCGTCAGCCATGCACCCAGCGCCGATGCAGCCCGCGCGCCAGCGCATCCAGCACAAACCCCAACACGCCAATCAGCAGCACCATCGCCATCAGTTCGGAATACGCCAGCCGGTCGCGGGTATCGAGGATGAAATACCCCAACCCCGCACTCACCCCGAGCATTTCGCACGGCACCAGCACGATCCACAAAATGCCGATGGCCAGGCGCACGCCGGTCAACACATGACCGATCACCCCCGGCACGATCACCTTGCACAAGGTTTCCCAGCGCGTGGCGCTCAAGCTGCGGCTCAGTTGCAGCCAGCGTGGGTCCAGCTGCCTGACGCCCGCCGCGGTGTTCAGCAAGATCGGCCATAGCGCGGCAAACGCCAGCAGGAAGTAGATCGGCTGGTCACCCACGCCCATCAACATCACCACCACCGGCATCCACGACAACGGCGAGATCATGCGCAAAAACTGGAACGCCGGGGTGGTTGCCGCCTCCAGGTGCCGGTAGCTGCCCACCAGCAAGCCCAGCGGCACGCCGATCAGCAGCGCCAGCAGCAACCCGACCAGGATGCGCTTGAGGCTGACCCAGATGTGCCCGTAAACCTCGCCCTGCCCCAACAGCTCGACCAGGCTGGCCAAGGTTGCCGCCGGTGAAAAGCGCGCCGACAGGCCGTCGGCCTGGCCGAACACGGCAACACCGGCCCACCACAACAGCAACAGCGCCAACAACCCGGCCAGCCCAAGGCTGGCGTGTACGACATGCGTGCGCATCAGACGGCGAACTCCTCGCTACGCTCGAAGTTGTCGGCAATACCGAACACCGACGGGCCACCAACCGCAGCGATGGCATGACGCACGAAGCGATCGTCGACCAGGTCGCGGGCGGTCTGCACCGGGTCCAGCCCGGCAAGGAAGGCGTTGTCGCCCTCGATCAAGGTGGTTTTCAGGCGCTTGACCAGTTCTTCGGTGTAACTGGGGAACGGGTATGGCTGGAAGTCGATGCGCTTTTCGTCCCACTGCTGATGGCGAATGGCGCCACTGGCAACGTAGCCGGCACGGTCCTCGGCGGCCGGCGCCAGCACCTTGGCCAGCACCGCGGGCTCGTGCGGGGTGTACTTGTTGGGGCCGGCCTTCGACAGCAACGCAGCTGCTTCGGCGCGGTGGTCGCGGGTCCAGTGCTGGGCCTTGACGATGGCGTTGACCACCTTCTGCGACCATTCGGGGCGGTTGTTCAAGTCATGCTCATGCATGAACACCACGCAGCACGCGTGGTTGCGCCACACATCGCCGGTAAAGCGCTGCACGCGGCCAACCTTGAGGTTCTCGGCCAGGGCGTTGAACGGCTCGGCGACGATGTAGCCGGCAATGCGCTTGCTGGCCAAGGCTGGCGGCATGTCGGATGGCGGCAGCACCAGCAGGTTGACTTCGTTGGCGGCCAACTGCGCATTGGCAGGCTTCGACACAGGCGTCAGGCCATTGTCGTTGAGCATCTGCTGCAACACCACGTTATGGATCGAATACCAGAACGGGATGGCCACGGTCTTGCCCCCGAGCTGTTTCATGTCGCTTATATCGGGCGCCACGGTCAGGCCTGAGCCGCCCACATGGTTCCAGGCCACGACCTTGGCTGGCACCTTGCTGCCGTAGCGCGCCCATACGGTCATCGGCGATAGCAGGTGGATGACGTTCACCTGCCCGGAGATGAACGCCTCGATCACCTGCGCCCAACTGCGCAGCAACACCGGGCGCTCGGCCTTGATGCCTTCGGCCTCGAACAGCCCGTTGTTATGCGCCACCAGCAATGGCGTGGCGTCGGTGATTGGCAGGTAGCCGATACGCACTGGCGCGTCCGGCTCGGAAGCGGCACGGGCTTGCAGGCTCGAGAGCAATGGCAGCGCACCAGCGGCCGTGAGCATGGCACCAAGCTTGAGAAAATCACGACGCGATGAAGAGGAACAGCAGTCATCCAAGCACATGGACAGCCTCCGAGGGCAACGGGGTTGAGGTAGGTTCGACTGTGCGGCTTGCCCGCCGAAGGGTTTTGAGGATTTCGATGCGCAAGGCGCCCAGTTCTTCGACCCGGTGGTCGCGCGGTTGCGGCAGGTCGATGTGCCACTGGCCGAGGATGTGCGCTGGATGGTTGCCCAGTAGCAGGACCCGGTTGGACAGCAGCAGGGCTTCGTCAATATCGTGGGTAATCAGTACTGCCGCGGTGTTGTGGGTGGCGATCAGTTGCAGCAGCAGTTGCTGCATGTCGGCGCGGGTCACTTCATCCAGCGCGCCGAACGGCTCGTCCAGCAGCAGCACCTCGGGCTGGCGGGCCAGGCAGCGGGCCAGTGCGGTGCGCTGGGCCATGCCACCGGACAATTGCGCCGGGTACTGGCCACGGGCGTGGGCCAGGCCCACGGCGGCAATCGCGTGGTCGATGCGCGCGCGCCGCTCGGCAGCGGCCAGTTTCGGCTGGCGGGCGAAGTCCAGACCAAAAGCGACGTTCTTCTCCAGGCTCAGCCAAGGCAGCAGGCTCGGGTCCTGAAAGGCCACCGCCAGGCGCGGGTGCGGCCCTTGCAACGGCTGGCCGTGCAGGCTCACGCTGCCGCCGCCGGGCTGTTGCAGACCGGCCAGCACCCGCAGCAGGCTGGATTTGCCGACGCCACTGGGGCCAAGAATGCTCACCACTTCGCCCGGTGCCAGCTGCAGGTCGAACTGCGCCAGCACCTGCTGCCAGCCACCCTCCCGCGGGTAGCCCAGGCTGATGTCGCGGGCTTCGAGCAACACGTCACTCATGCCGCGCCCGCCTGGCGTTGCAGTTCGGCGCGCAATTGCACCAGGCTGGGGGTGACGATCGGCACAAAGGCCGACTCGCGCCAGCGGCGGGCAAAGCCTTCGCCATACTCGCTGAGGTAGGCCTTGCCGCCGCTGGCCTGCAACTCAAGCTGTACTGCATCGGCGGCACATTCAGCCAAGGTAATGCGCAGCTTGAACAGGGCCGCCGGCTGTTGCTGAAAACGGTCATCGAGCAGGCCCTGCTTGAGCTCGCTGACGGTGTTTTCCAGCCGCTCGCTGAGCACCTGACGGGCTTCATCGAGGAACGAGGCCCGGCCGTGCAGGTGCGCCTGAACTTCTTGCAGCGCCCGTCGCGCCAGGCCGATGGCCATGCCGCATTGCAGCGCCAGGAATGCCGGACGTACCCGGGGCAGGAACTCGCGCGCATTCGCGTGCAGCAGCCAGTCACGGGCCAACGGCACCTGGTGGAAGGCCAGTGCCGCCGTGTTGCTCGACTGCAGGCCCATCAGTTGCAGGTCGTCGGAGCGCTCCAGGCCCTGGGCGTCGGACGGAATGGCCAGTACGAACGGCGCGCCGCCGGCTTCATCTTCGATGGCCGCCGCCACCACGAAGCCGCTTTTGCGCAGGTTGGTCACCCAGTGCAGGCGCCCTTCCAGGTGCCAGCCATCGGCTGCGGGCCGGCCACGCACCTGCAACGCTTCGATGCCGGAAAGGAACTTCATGGCGTTGGACAGCCCGGTGGCCCCGGCCAGTTCGCCCGTCAGCAAGCGCGGCAGCAGGCGCTCGCGCAGGGGCTGGTTGGGGCTGTGCAACAGATATTCGATAAAGGCACGCTGGCCCCAGCAGACGAAGGCTGCGGCCAACGAGCGGCTGGCGATGGCGGCAATCGCCTCGACCGCATCAGTCACCTGCCCGCCCGTGCCGCCCAGGGCCGGGTCGACACCAATGCGCAACAGCTGCGATTCGGCGATCTGCGCCAGTACCTGCTGCGGTTCGCACAGGCCCCGGTCAATGGCCTCGGCATTGGCATCCAGCCAGTGTCGAAATGCACAATCTTGCATGGTCTTGCTCCTTTTGGAACGCCGGGGCCGCCTGGCGGCCCATTCGCGGCACAAGGCCGCTCCTACAACGACCGCGTCAGGGCCGCTCTCACACGTGGGCTATGCAGAAGGCTGCCAGCGGTACTTGCCAAGCTCTTCGTTGAGCGGCGTCTGGGCGAAAACATTAGCAAAGTTGCACAGGGTTGCGAGACTTACCCCCAGAATCACTTCCAGCGCGTTGCCTTCACTGAAGCCAGCTTCACGGAACGCCATGTAGGTGGCTTCGCTGACGTTACCGCGAGTGTCGATCACTTCACGGGCGAAGGCGGCCAGGGTTTCGTAACGGGCATCGGGCAGTTCGCCGCGGGCGCGCAAGGCATCGACTACTTCCTGCGGCAGCTTGGCCTTGTTCAGCGCCACGGCGGTGTGGCCGGCTACACAGAAGTCGCAGCCATGCCGGGTGGCGGCAATCAGCTGCACCACTTCACGCTCGGCCAGGCTCAGCTCGGACTTGCCATTGAGTGCCGAAACGGTCACGTAGGTTTCCAGCGCCGCCGGGGCGTTGGCCAGCACGCCCAGCAGGTTGGGGATGAAGCCGGAATTCTTCTGGGCATTCTCGAGAAACGGCCGGGCCGCTTCCGGAGCACTCTGCAGCGTGTGTAAAGTAATGCGCGAGGACATGGAGTGGTCTCCTTTTGATGGGTGTCACTACAGTCTGTTGGTTATAAGAATTACCCTCCATATTCATCAGTCACCTTTCCTTGTTCCTGAGTCTTTGTATTAGATGATTTCGTCCAGCCACCTTGTCGATTGGTTATTAGAGGGCCTGGAGCTCGATGCCAGCCTGTTTCATGTCGGCCGCTACTGCGGTGGCTGGCACGCCAGCACCCAGGGCATGGGCCGCGCCAGCTTCCACCTGGTGGTCCAAGGGCATTGCTGGCTGCACATCGACGGCCAGCCGCAACCGGTGCGCCTAAAGAAGGGAGATGCAGTATTCCTGTTGCGCGACCTTGCCTATCGCTTGTCCAGCGTTCAGGACCCGGTCGACGCCTGTGCCCAACCGCGCCAGGCCATGCAGGCACTGGAGAACGAGGCCAGCGACGGCGTCGGGCTGGTTTGTGGCTTCTTCCATTTCCAGTCCGGCCTGTCTTCACTGATTGTCGAAGGCCTGGCCGACTGGATCCTGCTGCGCGCCGAAGACCCCGCCGGCAGTGCGGCGCGGGCGCTGTTCGAGCTGATTCTGGAAGAATGCCGGCGCACCGCCGGCCCGTCGCAGGCGTTGCTGGAGCGCCTGACGCACCTGTTGTTCTTGTACGTGCTGCGCCAGCAGGTCATAGCCGGGCAGTCACTGGGCGGGCTGGTCACCCTCGCCCGCCAGCCAGCGTTTGCCGGGCTGCTGGAACAGTTGATCGAGCAACCGGGTCAAGCCTGGACGCTGGAGAGCATGGCCGCCTGCACCGGCTTGTCGCGGTCGGCGTTTTTCAAGCGTTTCAATGAACTGGCTGGGCAATCGCCGGGGCAGGTGCTGCTGGCGTTGCGCATGCGCCATGCCAGCCAGTTGCTGCGGGCGGGCAATACCGTGGAGCAGGTGGGCGCGCAAGTGGGGTATCAATCGGTGGCAGCGTTTACCCGGGCGTTTGCCAAGGCGATGGGGGTGCAGCCGGGGGCGTATCGGCGCCAGCATGAGGGGCGCTGAACGCGTTACTCCTGTACAGGCAAGACGATCAGACCTGGTTGACCGGTATATCCCCGCCACCTTTACCCTCGCGCCGCTCCCCCATCCAGCTATTCACCTGTTGACCGAACTCGGCCGGGGCCTTGCGCCCGAACCGTCTCGCAAGATCGAGGATGGTCTGCTGCGCCAAGGCCTCTTCCATGCGCTTCTGCGCCCCTAGCATCACTGCATGAATCGCACAGGTGCCCTCAGTCGCCCAAGCGGGCGGCGAGCCTTCGAACAACGTGCAGCGTTCGCGAATCTCGCGGCAATCGAAAATCTTCTTCGGCCCGTCGATGGCGTTGACGATATCCAGCACGGTGATTTCAGCCGCCGGTCGCGCCAGGCGGAAGCCACCGCGCACGCCTTCGGTGGCGGCCACCAAGCCGGCACGCGCCAGCTTGGTGAAAACCTTGGCCAGGTACTCCTGCGGCACGCCCTGCAACTCGGCCAGGTCGCGCACGCTGGAATCACGGCTCTCACCGCCCTCGCCTACCAGAAACAGCAGGCAATGGATGCCGTATTCGACGCCAGCACTGTAAAGCGACATATCAATCTCCGACCCACCATGTCGCAAATGATACGCGGGGAGCGCCAGTACGGCAAAACACTTCCCCGCTTGACTGGCCGAGATGCGGGCTTTGAGTACCAAACTGACTCAGCTCAGCTGAAGTGGCATTCACGCAATTTTTAAGCTGGGTGCTTAGCCATTCAGCAGGCGGCCACCGTCAAGGACGATTTCAGAGCCGACCGTCCAGCGCGACTCGTCGGATGCCAGATACAGCACTGCTTTGGCCACTTCGTCGGCGCTACCGAAGCGCCCAAGCGGAATGGTTGCCGCGATCGCTTTGTTAAGCTGCTCGCGATAAGCCTCAGGAATACCGAGCTTATCGTAAAGAGGGGTCTCGACGGGGCCAGGGCTCACTGCGTTGACACGGATTCCACGGCCCAGCAATTCGGTCGAGAGCGTCTTCGACATGTTCAGCAATGCGGCTTTCGTTGCGGCATATACGGACGAGCGATCGGCGCCTGCATGCGCGCTTACGGAAGTGGTCAACACGACGGAAGCAGGATTTGCGAAGACCGGCAACAGCGCCTGCATCAGGAAGTACGGCCCTTTGACGTTGATGTCGAAAGAGCGGTCGAACATGTCTTCGGTCCATTCCTCAATGGGCACCCAGACGGATACGCCGGCATTGAGGAAGGCAACGTCGAGTTGGCCGTAGTGTTGCTTGATGACTTGTGCCAGCTCCCTTTGTGCTTCAACGCTGGCCGAGTCGGCCCGCAGCACCGGCACCTCCGGGCCCAATTCGGCTTGGGCCTTGGCAATCGAATCGGGGTTCACACCCGTTACGATAACGCGAGCCCCCTGCGCCAGGAACTGCTTTGCCGTTTCCAGCCCGATGCCGCTGGTCCCGCCAGTGATGAGAGTACGTTTACCTTGCAAGCGCGACATTTGAATTCTCCGGTGAATGACGACCACCGCGGTCGACATGGAGAAATATGCGCTCATGCCTAACAGTAGATAAGACAGCCTATTCGCATATAATTCATGCAAATCAAGCATGAATAGAGGGAACGAAGTGGACCGATTTCTGTTGATGACATGCTTCGCGCGTGCTGTAGAAACCGGCAGCTTTTCGGCGGCAGGGCGCGATCTGGGGCTGGGGCAGCCCAATGTCAGCCGCTATGTAGCGGCACTGGAGGATCATTTGCAAACGCGCTTGCTCCACCGATCTACGCGCAAGCTCTCCCTGACGCCGGAGGGTGAACGCTACTATGCCGACATCCGGCGCATCCTGGATGCGGTGGATGAATCCGAATCGTCCTTCAGGAACAAAGTCGACCCATCGGGGCTTTTGCGCGTAGCCTGTCCGACAGCGCTCGCACATGCGTTTGTCCTGCCGCACGTGCCGGCCTTTTTGGAGCGCTACCCTCAATTGATCCTGGATCTCCAACTCAACGATCGATACGTAGACCTAGTCAATGAAGGCACCGAACTCGCCATTCGCATAGGAAAGCTGGAAGACAGCAGTTTGCGCGCCCGGCCTCTTGGAGGGTACGACCGGGTCTTCGTCGCCAGTAAGGATTATTTGGCCAAACGCGGAGTTCCGCAGACCCCGGATGATCTACTCGACCACGATTGCATCATCTACACCTTACTGTCGTCCGGGGCGACCTGGCGATTCAGGGACGTGGACATTCCGGTTACCGGCAGACTCAGGGTCAACTCGCCGGACGCTGTGAGCGCGGCGGCCACGGCAGGCCTGGGTGTGGCGCATGGACCTGCGTGGCTGTTCGAGGGAGGGCTGAACAGCGGGCGATTACAGTTCATTCTCACCAACCATGTGGCCCCCCCTGTCCCCGTGCAGATGGTTTATGTCGCCAACAGACTGCTCCCCACGCGGGCTATCGTGTTCATGGATTTTATGGCTGAAGTGTTTTCACAGATTCCAGCCTTGAATGGCAGCACCCCTGTGCCGACGCGGTAAGGAAAGCGGCATAACCCGCCTCTGGCGCCTGAGCGTTACAGTTGAAGAATTTTCAGGCCATTGGTGCCACCCGTGACATCATAACGGTCCCCCTTCGTGAGAATAATCCAATCACCAGGCTGTACCAGGTCACGTTTCAGCAATTCGCCAATGGCGGCTTCGCTGACTGTTTCAGAGGGCAGCGAAGCAGGATCAAACGCTATTGGATAAACGCCACGGAACAGGGAGGCGCGAGCCTGGGTTGCACGATGAGGCGAAAGCGCATAGATCGGCACATGAGAACGCAGCCGAGACATTATCAACGGTGTGAAGCCACTCTCGGTGAGAGAAATGATTGCCTTGACACCTGGAAAGTGGTTCGCGGTGTAGAGCGCGGCCAGCGCAATACTTTCGTCACAACGCCGAAAGGAGGTATGCAATCGATGGCTGGACTTTACAGTGGTTGGATGCTTTTCAGCCCCCCTGCAAATACGAGCCATGGCAAGTACTGCCTCAACAGGGTAGGCCCCTGCAGCGCTTTCAGCGGACAGCATGACGGCATCAGTATTGTCGAGCACCGCATTGGCCACGTCAGACACTTCTGCGCGGGTAGGCATCGGACTGGAGATCATCGACTCCATCATCTGGGTCGCCACAATTACCGCTTTGTTGTTGCGCCGGGCGTGCAGAATGATCTTCTTTTGGATAGCGATAAGCTCCGCATCTCCAATCTCCACACCCAGATCTCCCCGAGCGACCATTACCGCATCGCTAGCTGCGATCAGCTTATCAAGGGTCTGATCATCGGCAACGGCCTCAGCTCGTTCGATTTTTGACACGAGCCAGGCTGTCCCCCCTGACTCATCACGCAGCTTGCGAGTGTACTCCATGTCCTTGGCGTCCCGCGGGAATGAAACGGCCAAGTAGTCAAGCTCCATTTGCGCAGCCAGCTTGATATCCGCTTTGTCTTTTTCGGTAAGGGCAGGCGCAGTGAGCCCTCCCCCCTTGCGGTTGATACCCTTGTGATCAGACAGCGGCCCGCCCACGGTGACGATACAATTCAAGGCATCGGGCGCAGTCGACTCAACACGCATAACCACCCGCCCATCATCCAGCAGGAGCTGGTCGCCCACGCCACAATCTTTCACCAGATCTGGGTAATCGATGCCTACGACTCGCTCATTGCCCGATGCAAGCGGATGGCTCGTGGAGAACGAGAAAGTATCGCCAACCTTCAGCTCGATCCGCTTGTCAGTGAATTTTGCAATCCGAATTTTTGGGCCCTGCAAATCACCCAACAAAGCCACATGCCTACCGTGTCTGGCAGCAATCTCACGGATCAAGCGAGCTCGGGCGATGTGTTCATCTGGCGTACCATGGGAAAAATTCAAACGCGCTACATCTAATCCGGCCAAGATCAGCGCTTCAATTACTTCCGGCGAATTACTGGCTGGGCCTAGCGTTGCAACGATCTTTGTTCTACGGATGGTCATACCGATACCTTTCAGGCACGAGGATGCCCTCATCGCACTGACTAAGTTCGAAAGTTTATGGCTGGCTGAGCATCCAGCCATTGCGCATGAGGTTGACGGGTGAGGCTGCGTGCGCCCCCAAGGAAGCACGAAACTGCCTCATTCACTCGTCGATGATGTCCACGTCTTTTGTCTCAGCAGACAGGTATACACAGAGTCCAGAAAACACCGCGAGGGCTATCGTGAGCGTCGAGATCGCATACGGCGTACCGTAATGGCTCAGGAGGAATGCCCCTACGATTGGAGCAGTACCACCGCCTATGATCCCACCGACGTTGGTAGACATTGCGAAACCGGTGAAGCGAGCGCTCGGGCCGAAGGCTTCGCCGGTAAACGACGGCACCGCGCCATATACCAAACCATATCCCGTCATGAACATGCATGATCCAGCGACCATTGGCCAGAACTCGCCAGTTGAAAAAAGGTGCCAGAAAGGAAACGCTGCGAGGGCGGTCACCAGAAAACCAATGAGCATCGTGGTACGGCGGCCAATACGATCTGCCAGCGAACCTGCAAAAGGTACGACCACCAAATGCGTACAGATTGCAACCATGGCCACTGACAGCACGAAAGCATTTGACAGGCCTAGTTCTCGCTGGCCATAGCTCAGTGCAAATACAGTGAACAGGTAGAACGTCGAGAAGTGGCAGATATTAGCGCCGGCCACTAACAGCAGTTGCTTAGGATAGCGAGTGAACAAGCGCAGCGCGGGCGATTGCGACTTGCCAGGCGTGGCTGCCCTCTTCTCAGCCGTCTTCTCGAACACAGGAGACTCGGGCACTTTGGAGCGGACAAACACCCCCACTACCAACAGCGCAAGGCTGGCGATGAAAGGAATGCGCCACCCCCACGCGGTGAAATCCTCTTTGGAAAGCAAGGCACTGACAACCAGAAGCATGCCAGCGGATGCAATGAAGCCAAAGACTGGGCCAATGTTATTGATCGCCGCATAGAAGCCCCTCCTTCTTCTTGGCGCATGCTCTAAGAGCATCAGCACAGCGCCACTGTACTCGCCCGCAAACGCAAAGCCTTGGATGAAGCGGAGCACGCAAAGCATGATAGGCGCCCAAATGCCAATGCTGGCGTAGGTGGGCAAAAGACCAATACCTACCGTGCTCAAACCCATGATGATGAGGGTGAGATACAGCAGTTTCTTGCGGCCAATCCTGTCCCCAAAATGCCCGAGTACAAGCGACCCTAAAGGCCGGGCGACGAATGAAATGGCGAAGGATGCAAGAGAGGCTAGCCGGGAAACGGTTTCGTCGCTCCCAGGAAAAAACAAAGGTCCAAAAATAAGGGCAGCGGCAGTGCCATACAGGTAGAGATCGTAGGTTTCCAATGCTGTTCCGAACAGGCTTCCGGCAACAACATTCTTCATGGTTTTTTTCTCGCCATCATCCATGTGATCGAGGTCACTTTCGACAGGGCTCGATATTGAGGTATGCATGGTTTCACCTTTTGTTATTGTAGATAGGCAAGTCTGTCTTGCTAAAAATCCTCAGAGCTTATTCAACACCCCTGAGTGCTTTGACGAAATAATCCCGGTCTCCCATCTGGCCACCTTTGAGTGCAATCTCAACGTCTTTCAGGTACGGCTCGCGCGCGTGCATTTGACACAAAGGCGCGCCAGGAGAAATATCAGATTTGATAACCAAAGCATCGGGTGCGAGTACTTTGGTTACTTGGCTCGATGTGTCACCACCCGAAACCACCAATCTTTTCAATGGGAATGCTCTAAGGATTTCAAGCGCAACGTGGCCTACTTCCATGGCTAGCTGCTTACCTCCCTGAACCCTCGCTTCATCCCGAGGCAAACCTTTTTGCAGCATGGCCTCGATCATCTGTTCAATCCGAGCGTCACCCGGGCCTTTGGCAGTGTGAATCAGCACCGACCGCCCCTCTTCGAGGTGCGATACTGCGGCAATGACCACATCTCGTATCGCGGCGCTTTTTCGGGACTCCGTAATCAATGCGGCAGCATCGACTTCAAGCTCCACAAAGCCGAAATCGATCGCCGTTTCGATCTGGGACTGACTCAACGGCGAAGCACTGCCTGAGATCACCAGCACCTGGTCGGCCGGTTCCAGAGGGACGGCCAGCGACGCTCGTGCCGGAAACACCCCAGCGGTACGCCAGTATTGTGTGAGGCCATACTCCACTCCGGATGAACCGACGATGAAAAGCGGAGCCGCCGCCGACGAGCGCTCGGTCAACACTTGGCCAGCGGTGGTCATATGTGACTCATGAGTGCCATCGAACAACACTGCATCGTGCTGCCGTGATATCTCGTCGACCAAGCGGCCGAGCGTTGCACCACTTTCGAGTTGGCGAATATCAAGCTTGCCAATCGACAAGTTTTTTTGCTTGCCGATATGGATACTCAAGTCCGCTTCATGCATCGGGGTGATCGGGTGGGCACGCATGATAGGGTGCCGGTCAATCCTGTGAACCTTGTGATCCGTCTTGGACAAGGCATAGAGATTGCCGAAAACGCAGTAGCGGCCCAGTGCAGGGTTGCCCGCGATGATCGGAACGCCTTTTACATCATAAATGCGGGATGCCAACTCAATTACGTGGCCGATGCTGCCCACGGCGTCGGCGCTGTCAAAAGTCGAGCACACCTTGTAGTGAATCAGCGCTGGCGACAGACGTTTGATGCTTTCGAAAATCTCGGGCAGCACCGCGTCCATTTCAGCATTGGACAAAGCACGGCTGTCACCGGCGATACCGATGGCGTCAAATCCACCCAGTTCTGCCAGGAGCTCCGGGGTTGGAGGCGCGAGGAACAGGGCACACTTGAGTCCAGCCGCCGTCAAAACCTCTAGAGCGTCCGTCGAACCAGTGAAGTCATCGCCGTAAAAGACCAACGGGAGTGTGGGAACGTGCTGGGAGCTCATGACTTATTGGCCTCCAAACTTCTGCAGGGCAGCTGACAGGGCTGCCCTACCCTCGGCATAACGCTCCAGAGGCACGTGCTGTACAGCCGCCTCCCAACCTTCACGCATGCTTTGAACGCCTGCTTCGATACCCATTGGATGACCGATGATGCCGCCGCCAGCGAGGTGCATCAGGTCAACGGATTGAAGCCTGTTGAAAAGCTCAGGCGCCTGGGCCGCCCATTGACCGGAGGAGAACACAGGCATCAGGGGACGCATGCCGGCAAATGGGGCAAGGCAGCTCTTCGCAGAAGCGATTACCGAATCGTCCGCCTCATAGAATTTGCCCTGAATACCGTTAACATGCAGATGGTCGATCCCGGCCAACCGCCAGATCTTCTGATACACCTCGAATGAGAACCCTAGTTGGGGGCAGCGGGTCAGAGCACCCCAGCCATTGCGATGGCCATGAATTGGCAACTGGGCATGCTTTCGGATGTGCTCAACCGCCGAGTGCCCAACCCAATTCAGGCAAAGCATCACGCATGTACCACCCGCCTCAAGCACTGCATCTTGGCGACGCATCATCTCGTCGATGCTGCCTGAGATGTTGATTGCATACATGGGCATGCGTCCGAGGCGATCTGCATGCTTGTGGAGGACAGGCATCACCGCACTTAGCCGGGCATCAAACGACGCGTAGGCAGGATCAATGAGCAGCTCATCATCCTTGATGAAATCGATACCTCCGGCGCAGAGCTCATCGACCACAGAGGCAGTCTGCTCTGGAGTAAGGCCGATACTCGGCTTGACGATGGTGCCTATGATCGGACGGTCATGAACACCGGCTAACGCCCTGGTGCCTTCGATTCCGAATTGCGGGCCGATGAAGCCAGATGCGAACCGCTCGGGAAGCTCCAGATCTAGCACCCTCAGCCCGCTGACCTCGCCAATCTCAAAGAGATTGCCTGCAATTGTGGTCAGCAACGCAGGGATGTTCGTTCCAATATTAGCCGTGGGGAACGCGATAGTGACCTCACCTCGGTGATACGTCCCAGAGGGGTTGTGGCGGGCCAGGTAATCACTGTGCAGAGAAGCACTTGAAACGGAGGGCAGCGGCTCGATAGCGACTACACGCGCACGAGAGCGTTCTTTAAGCTCCGCCGATTCGCCAGGAAGAGAGAGGAAGGTACCGCTGGATTGCTCCCCTGCGATTACCTCGCTGACCCGTTCAATCGGGTAGCTGCTCTCTACAAAAAATCGGGCAGTAAACTCCTCTCGCCCGGCCTTAAGATCGACCATGATGGGTGCCTCAAATCTATTTGTTATTTTGAATCTGCCCGGAATGTCGCATGGCAGTTTCAAATCAATATACATTGACCCTGCGTCAATCCAACCGATATGATTTCCGTCGAGCGTGAGAAAAACTCACATTAGAATTGTTGTCGAGTTCAAGACTCCGGTCCTACAGAGGTGCATAAATGACGTCGCCAGTCAGGCCTTCGCTCAACGCTCTACGAGCGTTTGAAATGATCGCGCGCAAAGGATCGTTCAGTGATGCAGCGGATGCCTTATGCGTGACTCATGGCGCTATTAGCCGTCATGTTCGAAGTCTGGAAGACGCGTTAGGTGTCATTTTGCTCACTCGAAATGCGCACGGCACCAAACTGACCCCAGAGGGATCACGCCTCGCCTCGGGCCTGGCCAGGGCTTTTGCCTTGATACAAGAAAGTATCGATGAGGTTCGCCCCCGCCCGCTTGAGCTGTCCTGCTCCGCCTCGATCATGATGCATTGGCTGCTGCCTCGACTGGCCAGGCTGCATAGCAGTTTTCCCACCATGGAACTGGGCTTGAAGACAGGTCACGGCCCTATTGATTTCGCGCATGAAGGCGTGAGCGTTGCGATACGGCTCGACAGCATCGAACCACCTCCAGGCATAGAACCGATACCATTGACCAATGAATGGATAGGCGCCATCTGTTCGCCTGGGTATCTGGCAGCATCCGGTGTCCTGGAGGTCAGCGACTTGAGTAAAGAGCGCTTACTGACCACGAAAACCCGACCGCACGCATGGAAAGCCTGGTACGCCTCCATTGATAGAGAGGCTGGAGAGCTGCTTGAAATGGAGTATTTCGAGCATTTCTATTTACTGATCCAGGCAGCAAAGCTTGGCTTGGGATTCGCCTGTGTACCACGCATGCTGGTGGAAGCAGAGCTTGAGAGTGGTGCCTTGGTGGCTCCATTTGGCTTTGCGCAAGGCGCAGCAAAATTGGTGCTGTGGGTTTCACCCAATGCAAGGCTGCGTCCCGATACTGCAGATTTGGAAACGTGGTTGAAAAAAGAGATGGCTCAAAGCTAAACAAGCGCCCGTATGGGCGCTTGTGATCTTGCCAATTACAGGTCGCCTGCGCCCCAGGCCAGGAATCCGCCGTCGACAGGCAGAACAATACCATTTACGTAAGCGGCGACGTCAGATGCGAGATAGCTGACCGCGCCGGCAATCTCTTGAGTCGTTCCGTATCGCTTGGCGGGGATAGCATTGCTATACGCCTGGCGGAAGCTGTCGCTGTGCAGTTCTTTGGTCATGGGCGTATCGACCGGGCCCGGTGCAATGGCATTGGCAGTGATGCCATACTCGCTAAGCTCCACGGCCATTTGCCGGGTCAGTGCAATGACTGCACCTTTAGAAGTACCGTAGGCGGTACGGCCCTTGCCCACTGCACGCAAGCCAGCGACCGACGCGATGTTGATAATCCTGCCAAAGCCATTTTTTCGCATGATTTGAGCAGCACGCTGGCAGCACATGAACGTGCCAGTGACGTTGATGTGCAGGGTCTTGTTGAAAACGTCGAGATCAAACTCCAGGAACGGCATGGTCTTGGCGATACCTGCGGAATTCACCAGTACATCGCACCTACCGAACTCGCTATCGATCCAGGAAAATGCATTCGTTACAGAATCCAGCGAGGCTACATCCACCTGGCAAGCGTCTGCCGTGTAGCCCTGCTCTCGGAGCTGTCGAGAGAATCGCTCCGCCGCATCAACGTTGATGTCGCAAATAACGATGTGATGCCCGTCTTTTGCCAGTGATACGGCAGCCTCAGCACCGATACCCATCGCACCGCCTGTTACTACGGCGATTTTCTTGCCTGTGTGGCTCATCGAAACCCTCTCTTGTTATGTTCGCCAAAGCGATATTGGATGGACAGAAGGCTAGAGCCGCACAAGGCATTGCGCAATGGATAAAAACTCGCGCTGAAATCACAAAACCTCACACTACGACGCTGGGTAATAAGGCGTTTGCTGAGCAGGATCGGCAGCAAGGCATCATGCGTTGCTCCCCAAGGCTGGTTTCAAATTATTCTCAACCAGCCTCTGACAACCGATCAGTCGTATAAGATATTTTCGCTGACACTGTGCAACGGCAATACAGCCTTAGCCAGTGCTTCGCCCAGCCCACTTGAAATACCTGTGATCAACCAGTTGCGCTTCAAACACATCGTAAACCCCTATTGTTGGACGACATGGGCCTTCAGAATGGCAATACTGTGCTGGAGCGCGTTACACAGAGCGGACGCTCGTAGGACGGATCGTTTTTATCCCGAGAAGCGACGCCCGTTGCAGCGTACGCATCAAGTGCTTCCTGAGGCATGGGAAATTCGCCCAGTGCGCCGTTCCATTCAATGACGCATTTACGCGCAGCGATTGCCCACCGGCCGTCGCGCTTCTCAAAACGGTCGATGTACCGACCGCCGCTCAGGGTCAGCCCTGGCCCGATCTGGTTCTTGCCCGAAAACAGCCAATAGGTCTCGGTATGCGCTGTATCACCGTCGAGCTCGCAACGGTGGTTGAGGACGTAGTGTTTGTGGGTGTGTTGGTATTTCGCGTGGTAAGCGAAAGCCCAATCAATGAAGGCCTCGACTGGCCCGACAAAGGCGCCGTGGTCATCCATGGCATCAGAATGGTACACGCCCCTCACCATGTCTCGGTCAAACCGGTCAACACCGCTGCAATACCGAACGATGCAGTCATGGATTTTCTGCCGGTCAATCAGTTCCTGCAGTTCGGGTGCAATGGCTGCGCTGTTCATGGCTCTTCCTTATTTTTGTTGATGAGAATTCGCTTCACCACTGAATCTGATCGTGCGAATATCAGAACAAGGGGCGTATAGTGGAACACGAAAACAATAGCATCCTCATGCCACCTGCGCCTCTGCTTTCTGCTGTCCAACACAACTGGGCGCGTACGCAGCGTGACGGGATGACAATTATCTACCGGGCGATCGTTGACCCCGGGCCTAATGAGGGGACATGGAATGAAAGCCATCCGCTTCCACCACTACGGTGGCCCTGACCTGCTGGTGCTGGATGACGTACCGGCCCCGAATCTTTGCGCAGGCGAAGTCCTGGTGCGGATTCAGGCCGCAGGCGTCAATCCAGCCGACTACAAGTTCCGCGCCGGCTGGTTCAAGGATTTCGTAAACCTCACCCTGCCCTTCATACCCGGAGCGGATTTCTCCGGAACGGTCGAGCGGGTTGGTCCAGGCGTCCAGGGCTTCAAGCCAGGCGATGAAGTATTCGGCATGCGGGACGTCCAGGTGGGCGGAAGCTATGCCCAGTACATCGCCGTGCGCAGTGATGCAATTGCCTTGAAGCCAAGACGGTTGAGCCACACCCAGGCAGCCGGCGTGCCGCTGGCCGCCCTGACGGCCTGGAGCGCCTTGTTCGACCACGCCGAGCTCAAACGGGGGCAGCGAGTGCTCATTCATGCAGCCTCGGGAGGCGTAGGCGTGTTTGCGGTTCAGCTGGCCAAACTTGCCGGCACTGAAGTCATAGCAACAACCTCTACAGACAACGTCGAGCTGGTACGTTCGCTGGGTGCTGACCAGGTCATCGATTACCGAATAGCTGACTTCGCCAGCACCGTGAAAGACATCGACATTGTGCTTGACACTTTGGGCGGCGAAACCCAAGTCAAATCGATGGAAGTCCTGCGCACCGATGGCTTGATCGTGACCCTGCAACCGCCTGGGATCGAGGCCATGCTCGCAAAACAGCTGAAGGTACGCACGGCGCTGGTCGAGGTCGCGGCAAATGGCAAACGCATCGCTAAGCTTGCCTCGCTTCTGGACGACGGTGTGCTCACGCCCATCATTGACCAGGTCCTTCCCCTGGCCCAAGCAGGTCAGGCGCATGTACGCAGCGAGTCCGGCCGGGCAAGAGGCAAGATCGTGCTGACGGTAGACTGACTGATCGGCAAACCCATTTCCGTCCGCGATCACCCAGGGGAACAACACGATGTTGAGATTCGATGGGCAAGTCGCGCTCATTACCGGGCGCGGCGCGGCATAGGCCGACAGCATGCCATTTCACTCGCTGAACGCGGGGCTTTGGTCGTGGTTAATAACTATGGTGTGGATGGGCGCGGCGAGCACGGTGGTAATACTGGCCCTGCCGATTCGGTGGTGGCAGAAATTCGCGCCACCGGCGGCCAAACCATGGCGGCCTGCTGCGATATCGGTGACCGTGCCCAAGCTGAACAGATGGTGGATGCGGTTATCGCGCAATGGGGCAGGATTGACATGCTGATCCATAACGCGAGCACTTATGCCGACCTTGGGGCGCCTCATTCACTCTGGAGACGATGTCGCCGGAGAGCTTGCTCGAGGCCTTGCCGCGTATTCTCGATGAATCGGGTTACGCAGTGCCGAAGAGCTCCGATCAATCGGGCGCGAGGCTGTCGGCCGGTATCGCCGCGGTCAACCCCGAATTTGCCGAAGCATTGGCTGCGGCGAAACGCGATCGCGCTGTAAGTCGATAAATAGCCCGACAGGCGATCGACTCACCGAGCCAATCGCCTTTTGAGTGTTCTCGATCAGACAGGCTTCTTGGCAGCAGCCCCTGCGATGGTCTCAGTGGCTGTCAGGACCGTGCGGCAGAAGGAGTTTACCGTCAGGTGCTGGTGCAACTGAATCGTTCGGCCGTCCGGCAATTCGACTGTGCCGCTCATGGTCGACAACAGGTAGCAGTACATGCGTGTGCCATGCGCTGTCGGCCAGTGGCTGTATGCTCGACCATGAGCGGCGATATCAACGGCAACCTTGCAACCCTCACGCTCCATGTCCAGCCTCCATTTGACCGGCAGGTTCATACCAGTCCGCGGGTCTTCCCATTTCTCTGTTACTTCGAAGCGAATCGACCCTGCATCGCCCTGCGATGAAATATTGACCTGTTCGTGCTCGCCGTATTTGACAAAACCGAGCTGCATCGTGTCATTGACCTGGAAGAAATTAACCTTCACGTCGCCATCGATGGTGTAAAGCCACCACATCCAATTGGGCGCCGGAAGGTTCTTGACCGGGTCGTTCATCTGACCCGTCAGAATGTGCTCGCGCACGCCATATGCGTTTGTAAGCTCCAGCGTCTGTTCAGGTAGCGTGATCGAGCCATTGACACTCACGAAGGTATCGTAGCCAGCACGATCCGCTTGAGCGGCGTTGTTGAACGGCCCCCAGTTCCAGAGCGGCGTGCCGTTTTGCTCATAGGCAAGGTCAAACTGGGCCCCCCCGGCCTCCCCTTTCAGTGCCCAGTAAGGGGGGGCCGCCTCGAAGCGCAGCCCTTTGAAGTCCCACGTGACCTTCTCATCGGTACGGGTCACCTTCAGCTGGTCCATCGATAAGCGCTCTGTGGGTGTCCAGCCCACGCGCAGGAAGTTGTTGTCACTCATCGTGCCTCGTTGAGCCCGGGGCACTACGATGAGCTGAATCTCCCGCTCGGCGCTCAGGCCTTTGCCCCAGATGCCTTCGCCATTGCCCGACAGCGCATAACCCGCGGCCCACAGAAGCACGTCGTAATCGCCAGCCTGGCCGACCACACCTAACGCCGTCTCTTCCCAGAAGTCGGTCTCGGTAGAGGGTTTGGACAGTGATTCGAAATGGGTTCCCTCATCGTCAAGGGTAATCGCCGCATGGGAATGCTTGATGGACGTGTACTTGGAATTGTAATCATCGCTCATTGATCAGTCCTTTTCGATTATCGTGCTTCGGGGTGTCGTCGGTCATAGGCGACAAGCAGAGGTAGCAGACTGAGAATCTACAGGCTCATAATCGTAAAGTATACTCACGGGTTCCGTTTCTTCTAGAAGGACTTGCTGATCATTGGCGCAATTTGAAGGGATACAGGATTGAAACGAGCAGCTACAGAAGAGGCACAGCAGGCGCCTGCCCTGCTTGAAGGCCGTTCCAGCAAAGGGGGGCGACCCAGCCGCGAGGTTGCCGCGCAGCTACGCAATCATCTACTAGAGGTGGCACTGCGCGCCTACTGCCAGCACGGGCTTGATGGCGTGACGCTTAGCGAGATTGCCCAGGAGGCACAGGTATCCAAACGCACGCTCTATACACGCTTCAAGGACCGTGAAACGCTGTTGGTGGACGCGATAGAGCATGGTATCGAGCGGTTGATCACCCCGATCTCGACTGCGATACCCGACGGAACGCTTCGAGATCAGCTGCTTTTTCTAGGCGGCGAGATGATGCAGATTTCGCTGCGCCCTGAGGTGATCGGCCTGGAACGGCTCATAGCCTTGGTGCAATACCGGATACCCGATGTCTACCAGCGCGTATCCGGTACCATTCAGAAAGGGCGACTGTCGTTGATCGAGTCTCTACTAAGCTCGGCTGCCGATAGAGGTGAGATCGAGGAAGAGTCGATTCACATCGCCGCCTCGATCGTCTTCGACATTCTCGTCACTCAGCCTAGGCGGGAGTTACTGGCGAACCCGATTGCCAAGGGTGATGCGACGATGATGAAAGCCTACCTGCAAAAGGCCATAGATCTGATGCTGTACGGCATTTATCTTCGACCCCAGCAAGATTCGGCGTAGGCCCATAGCGGCGTTCGTGACCGGTCGTAACCGGTCACAAATACCACATCAGCCACCCTCCGCATACGGCGGGCGTTGCCACCCTCAGTCATCAGCGTCCTGGCGCGTTGACACGCAAACTCGCTGTATTTACATTAACGAACAGTGTTCATGATGACGCATGGCGACGGGGTCGACCCTCATACAAATCACGAAACCAAGGCCGCAACCACAGGCCCATTGGGCAGCTGAGGATGTGGGGTTCTTGCGACGATGCTGGGCTACTACCTCAATCTCGTCTAAACCGCTGAACGGCCTGCCTACGCTGGACCGTCAGTGGCGATCCGGATCGGAGGCAGCGACGGAGCACTGCTCGTGCTCGGGCGGCAGAAGGACATATTGATTCGCGCCGGCGTCACGTTAACCCGCCGAGGTCGAACGGCGAAGAAGATATCGTGGCCATCACGGCAACAGACCCAGGAGACAGCGTGCACATGCATCAAAAACCAGGCGCACCTCAATACGTTGCCCCACCCGAGTGGCTTTTGCGCGCTGTCTCAGCCCCGAGCATATCCCACTTTGTCCAACACCCGGATGTACGCCTGCACTATCGCAGCTGGAACGCCAGCGACGCCAACAAGCCCGTACTGCTTTTCGCCCACGGTTATCGGGCTAACAGCCACTGGTGGGACTTCATCGCTCCCTATTTCATCGATCATTACCGGGTTTTCGCGATGGACTTTTCGGGCATGGGTGAAAGCGGCCCGCGAGCGCAGTACTCCCCAGAAGCCTTCACTGAAGATCTGACCGTCATCCTGGAGACCGACCTTGGCCCGGCTACAGTTATTGCCCACAGTTACGGCGGCCTGCGCACACTGCGTGCATGCGCCGATCGTCCGGATCTGATCCGGCATGCGATTATCCTCGACAGCCGGGTGCGCTTTCTGGACGTGGACAGCGGTCAGACTATCTCGACCCCTTCGCCAAGAAGCGGGAGCACCCAGCTGCACCCCAGCTACGAGGCCATTCGCCAACGCTACCGCGTGCTCCCGGAACAACCGCTCCCCCTCTACGATCTGTTCGAGCACGTTGCCTTTCACTCCATTGAAGAGGTTGAGGGAGGCTGGCGCTGGCGCGCCGATTCCGCGCTGCCCTACACCCTTGTCGAGTGCGACGGCAGTGCGTTACTCGGACGCATCGACGTGCCGGTGGACTACGTGTACGGCGAAGGAAGCAGCGTTGTAGAGCCTTGGCGCGCCGAGAGAATCGCCTCGCTTCTGCGTTATTCTCGGGGCGCGATCTGTATTCCCCAGGGCCACCACCATCTAATGCTCGATCAACCGCTTACGCTGGTCGCGGTATTACGCGCCCTGCTGATCAATCGGCCAACGTGACTGGCAGCCAAAAGTGCGCTTGCTACCTGCCATTCGTACACAGCGGTGAGTGAATTTTCCAGCATGAGCTAGAGCGTGTGCCGTTGGTGGTCCTGACGAATATCGATCTGAAGGGACGTTAGTAAACCCTGTAAATCCTGAGCAGCCTTTTAAATCGCCCAGGAAAAGGTGTCGTGCCTTCTACCTTCATTTCAAAGGCGCGCTCTACCCGTGCAAATGCCAACTTCATCATGTCGTCGAAATTCGAGCCCCAGCGGTGATGAAGTCAACCACTCGGTCAACGTCTGGAACCTGTTGCTTCCCGTCCCTTAGCCGCTCTCGAATGGGGGCGAGCACCAGCAACGAATAAAACGCCTGTGCGGAAATTGCCGACTCCTTGGCCCCCGCCTCTGAGAGCAAGGTCTGAACGATGGAGGTAGCTCGCTCATATCCGGCCCTGTGCAGCGAATCAAGCAGTTCGGGGAAGCGCTGGGCGGTCGTCGCCATGCTCCGATCCAAGGATAAGGTGTCCGGATTAACAGCCTGCTCTACGAAGACATGACCCAACATTTGTAACCGTGCACGCAAACTCAAGCTAGGGTTGCTTGCAAATCGCTCCAGCACCGCCTCTACCGCGGCGAAGCTACGAGCGGTATGGTCGGCTACCACCGCCGCAAACAGCAGCTCTTTCTTGGGGTAGCGTAGATAAAGCGTCCGCTTGGACACGCGAGCCTCCATCGCAATGGCGTCCATGGTTGTCAGATCGTATCCGCTGGCGACGAAAAGCCGACAAGCAATATCGAGCAGATGCTGCTCCATGCGCGGAGCATCCGCTCGCGATGGGCGGCCTCTGCGCGGCTTGTGAAGCTGCTCGGATGCTGTTGCTGCGTGGCCAGAAATAGGCTCGTTAGTCTGCTTCATGTACAAGTAACCCTTGATAAAGATACAGCCTCGTACCATTATGGTCCGAGCCGCGGCCCGCTTGCTCGCTTCGAACGGCCTTGGTGAATCCTGCGATTAGTCTCTGCGGTGCACCTGTCAATCACTGATCCCGACACCACTGCAGGGTTTCACATAAGGGAGAATACTGCACATGTCCACTCTGCAATGGCCTCAACGAGGTAACTTCGGGTACAAGGCACTTGTCGGGCCTCATTTATATGAGCCCGAACGATTGATTGAAACCCGGGGTTATTTTGGTCTTGGTTGGGAAGGCGCGCTGCACTATGGGACGCTGCGAGACAACGAAGGTCATCTGTATTCCCTCACCCGGCGCTTCTGCGATACGAGCAAGGGAGGGCGTGACACTCTGATCATCCAGTCAACGCGCAATGCTGAGGGATGCTTGCATTTCGATACCCCGCTATTCCGAGGCGCCGCCTCAGGCAAGAATGTCGTCAGCGGCGTTGAGAACGGTATCGCATTTCGTCGTAGCCCAGCCGACGCTGATGGCGCCGCCTATGAGATCGTCTACGGCTCGGACACCCTGCAGTGGCGCGAGCAGGGTGTAATGGAACTTGACGGTATACTCTGTGGCCCGGGCCTGCATTGGTATTTGCCGCAGACTGACTCCGGCATCTATTACGCTTCTGCCATGTTCCAGGTCAGCGGTAAGCTGGCAGGTCGGGATGTTCGAGGCTTCGTCTGCGCCGACACGGTGTTCATGCGCGAAGACGCGATGTTGTATGGCAAAGGCGATCCAATGGCCGGCGACCATACACACGTCACTTGGTACACGTGGGGAACGCGCTATAAGGATGGCTCATTTGAAGGAGGCCACTTTAGCGCCGGACATGACCGATGGGGTTTCGCACTGATAACCACGGACCAACAGGTAGTCACCACCTGCACCGATGTCGAAGCCATCGTAAAGTCTGGCCCCGATCGAAACTTCCCAGAGGCCATTTATCTGCGCGCCGCGGACTCGCTATGGGAATTCATCCCTGATCCGAAAGGGCGCATGCCTGATTTTCTTGGGAAATCTCAGCCATCCACCCCGCAGAACGAAGGCCGCTGGCGCCGAGTAGGCGACACCAGGGAACCAGAGACTTACTGGGCTTGGGGCGAAACCAGTCCGCTTACCGGCACAGAGCGCAAACTCCGATTCAGACTCTGAAACACCTGAAAGGTCAGGGCGAATTCTTCGCCTTGACCTTCTACATCAGCTGAGAGTGGGTCCCGGGTCCAAGACATTAGTATTTCTTGAAGTCGACACCAATTCGCTCGCCAAGATCAATGAAGCGGTTGACCGGTTGATGGCCGTTTTCTGGCGCTGCCTCTCCCCAGGCAAACCAAACATCCGGCTCGCGAGTATCCCCGACTCGACGCCAGCGACCATCTACCTGCGGATTCTTCAGTGTGCCCAACCCCACCAAGCGGCCCTTGGGGTCAGGAATGAATTCCCATTCTTCACCAAACGCGCTGTAGCGGATGCCTTCTTGCCAATAACCATTGGCGCCGAAATCCACTTTGCCGGTGACATCGTAGGTGAAGCGAACTTCACCTCGTTCGTTGGTGAGAATGGCGAATCCAAACTGATCATTACCCAGCGTGAAGTGGCCGGCATCAATACTGCCGTCTTTGTAACGGGTGGCCCACGTGTACCAGACCAACTCGAGCTTTTCCTGCACCAAGGCGTCCTTGGTCTTGTAGATCTCGCCGCCCTCATACATGTAGATGGGATCAAATCCGATCATCCCGCGCACTTTTTTACCCAGGATGGTCCCTTCCATTTCAAAAATATTGGCTACGTAGTACATGCCTGCGTCGGCGCCGGGGAGGTACCAGTGCATGCCCGGCTTGACGAGCGTCCCGCGTATGTCCATGACCCCCTCTTCTTGCCAGCTGCAGTCTTCTGGACTCCAGGTAACGTGAAATGGGTTGCCAGCCATATCAGGATCACTTCGCCAGTGAACATGATCGGTCTCGAGCGTCCGGCGGCAGTTGTCGTTGGGTACAGAGTCGCGGCCAGCAGGATGCATGTGCATACCATCTTCATGACCTGCTGTGGTCAGCAGATAAAAACGTCGGCGCGAGTCTTTTGCGTCTCCAGGCAGGCCAGCAGGGATGCGGCGCATGGCGGTATAAATTTCACCGTCCTCGTCGCGGAACGTCCCCCACAGATAAAGGGCTTCCGGTGGCATACCGAAATAGGCGCGATTGGACATCATGTCCTCAAGGGTGGGCTCAAAGGCGCTCACGAGAGGCTGCCAGCCAAATCCGCCGCGACGAGGGCGAGTTAGGTTCACCATATAGATTTTCCTTTTTGTTTGTGAGGTCTCGATTCCGGGCCTCTGGGGCTTGTGGCAAGATTAAAGGCACCTATTTTTTGACGCAAAGCCTTTTAAACCGTGGCTAAATGCGCCGAGGTTAATTTCAATGCAATGGCTTGCACGCTTGGGGCCTTGCCATTGATGTATAACGGTTTTTGAGTAGGCAGACTCATGAATGCATACTAAAAATATTTATCGTTACATGTAACGTGAGGGTATTCACTTGCCAAAATCAACTGCAGAGCGTGTTGCTAGCTTTCGTGCGCGAAAGAAATCTGAAGGATTTACCACTGTGTCCTTGCTGATACCCACGCAAGACGCCGAAATGTTTGCGGAGCTCGCAGCTCAGCGACGCAAGCAGCGAAGCGAGCAGCCTGAGAGCGAATTCTCATCGCGTCAGTGGCTGGCAGCTGTGGCACTGCATGCCCGAGCACAGAGCGCGGACGGGGAACAAGCAGCTAAGGGGCTAAGGCAAGGGTTGAGCCAGGCTGAAGCACTTGTTGGCGAAATCATGAAGCGTATCTATCAACTCGGATGGCCCGTAGGACTGCCCTTGGGGTCACAGTCGGACTTGATGCAAGAATACAAGGTCAGTCGCGCTGTTTTACGACAGGCAATACGTTTACTTGAGCATGATTCCATAGCAACGGTCCAACGAGGCGCAGGCGGCGGCCTGGTGGTAGCTAGGCCCGACCTGCAGGCCACCACACGTGCTATCAAAGTTTATTTGGAGTACGCGAAAATTGGCCCAGGTGAGATTTTGGCTACGCGGCAGACCCTGGAGGCCGCCACGGTAAATCTAGTGGTTGCACGTTTGAATCACGAAGGGGAGCTGCGCCTGAGGGAGCAAATTGCAGCTGAGGAGGCGTTGGATGGTCGAGCGGGCGCTGATGAGCTTTTGCAGTTTCATTTCTTACTCGGTGAATTGTGTGGCGATGCGGCCTTGCGCCTGTTCACCTCCGTGGTCTTGCAATTAGCGGATGCGCATTCGACTTTCCATTTTCGCTCTTTGCATGACCGAAATGCGGTGGTTAAACGGGTTAAACGTCTGCATGCACGAATCGCTGAGGCACTTATCGCACGCGACAAAGAACAGGCATTGGCCTTAATGGATCACTATATCGGCGGTATCAAAGCTTGGTTGACCTGAGCCGGTGCGAGTGATGACGCTGATTTCATACGTCTGGTTGTTCGCGATTTTGCTAAGGCTCAAGCTCCGCAGCTCTGAATTTTTCAGATGGGTATTGTGAATGGTGTTCACAAATGCGTATGTTAGAGAATCAAGCCCGCAATATCCATAAAAGAGAAGGAGCTTTAGCATGTCTTCGATTCGAAAGTGGTTGATTACTGGCGTATCAAGTGGTCTTGGAGAGGCGTTGGCCAAGGCCGTACTGGCGCGTGGCGATGTGGTCATTGGTACGCTGCGACAGCCTGGGCAAATGCAGGCATTCGAAGCCCTCGCTCCTGGGCGCGCCCATGCGCTGGAATTGGACCTGCGCGATTATGCACGGGTGGTGGAGCGCATCACCGAGATAGCGCAGCAGCATGGAGGGGTCGACGTTCTCGTGAACAACGCCGGCTACGGTCTTGCCGGTGCTCTGGAGGAAGTCAGCGAGCGCGAAGCGCGTGAGCAGATGGAGACGAATTTTTTTGGCGCCCTGGCGGCAACTCAAGCGGTGCTGCCATCGATGCGGTCAAAACGCTGGGGGCATGTAGTTAACATCACCTCCATGGCCGGTTTCATGGGAATTCCCGGCATGCCAATTTATAGCGCTTCCAAGTTCGCCCTTGAAGGGCTCGGGGCCGCCCTCGCCGCCGAAGCAGGGCCGCTAGGGATTCGCGTTACCAATGTCGAGCCAGGCGCCCTACGCACCCGATGGGCTTCTGGCGACGCCATCGTACGCTCGGAGCGGGTGATCGACGATTACCAGCGTACGGCCGGTGCAGTGCGCGGCGGGCTGGCGAAACTGGATGGTCGTCAAGACGGTGACCCTGCCAAGGCGGCACTGGCGATTCTGGCCGCAGTCGACGCAGAACACCCGCCCTTGCATCTGCCGGTTCATCCCAGCGCTTTCAGTACCTACAAATCGATCCTGCAGGCTACTAGCGACCAGCTGGATACCTGGCGCGAAGTGAGCGAAAACATCCTATACGACTGATTGCCCAGGGTCCTTGTAATCAAGCGCCTCTACCACGGCCATCACCGTGCCGTGGTGGAGCGTTATTGGTGCAAAGCGCCGCAGCCTTGACTCAGTGGTACATGCCGAATTGACCCCGCACTCTCCTGAGCCGCGCCAAGCTTGCTTGAAGCTGCGCCGCGATAATTCAATGGATGTCGGCGCGTTCCGGGAACGCGCCGCCTCCGCTTTCAATCAATGGTCTTTAGCTCTGCGCCCGTACTGTAGGGCACCTGTCGAAGTTGCCTATACCAGCCCCAAGTGTTTGAGATCCGCAAGATATTTGCCAATGAACGCAGCTGAAAGATGAGGAATATCTCCACCCGGGCCGACGCCGAACTTGTGCACGTCTCGCTGGAACTGCGTCGCTGATACCCAAGCGCCAGCCGTGCGCGGCATCGGCTTGCGCAACTGGTGTAACAGCGGCAGGAAAGACTGTTGCCGCTGCTTCTCCGGCAGGCCACGCAGCACAGTCTCGAAGCGCGTGAACCAGTCATCGTAATTATCAATACGCTGAATCGGATACCCAGCGCTTGTTGCCCAGTCGACAAACGTGTCCATCGAAATGCCGTCTTCGTGAGGATTGATCACGTGATAAGTTTGGTAGCCATCGCCTGCCTCGGCGCCCAGCACAGTGATAGCCTTGGCGGTGAAGTCCACCGGCAGGCCGTCGTAATGAGGCTCATCTGTACCCTGCGCGTAGAACGAACGTGGCGCTAAGCCGGTGCGAACTACACTGGACAACCAACGGGTGAACATGTCGGAGGCATTGAGCTGCCCGTGATAAACGCTGTGCGCCAGGATCATGTCCGATCTGAACACCACCACCGGTAAGCCAAAGCGCTCGTGGGCGTCGCGCAGCAGTACTTCGCCGGCCCACTTGCTGTTTGCGTAGCCGTCGGCATATCTCTCAGTCTCGAGGGGGCGCACTGGGCTGGCCTCGCGGACGTCGGCTTCCTCATCAATGACACCGCCGGGGATCGCTGCGGCCGCTACGGTGGAGACATAGTGAATCGGCTTCACGCGCTTGCTCAATGCCAGCCTTATCAGTTCGGCGGTGCCCGCAACGTTGGGGCCGAATAGTTGCGCATACGGCAGCACATGATTGACAAAGGCAGCAGGATGGACGATGACGTCCACTGTCTCTGCTAGCGACTGCCAATCACTGGCGCTCAGACCCAAATCCGGCTCGCCCAGATCGCCAGGGAGTACGTATAGGTATTTGTCGGCGAGGGTCTCAAAGTGCTGCTTGAGCTGCGCGTCGCCGCTCTCAAACGCTTCAGCAATGCGTTGGCGCGCTGAGTCGGCATCTCGCCCACGGGCGATGCAAATGACCTGGCCGCCAACCGCCGCCATGCGCTCCAGCCACTCCAGGCAGAGAAAATGCCCCAGATAGCCGTTCGCGCCGGTGACCAGCACCGTACGCGGCTCCCTGGACGGTGGCGTTGCATGGGACGCTTCTTTCAGTGTCCTGGCATCGAAGAAGTTATCAAGAACCAGGTCGCTGGCGCGAATCTCGGTGGCACCGCGACCGTGAACAGAAGCGAAGGTCGGGTGTTGGAACGTCTCGTCCAGGGCACGTTCTATGTACTGCGCCACCTGCCGCAGGTTGCCCGTCGGATGGTTGATCACGCTGGCAGGTACTTCGACTTCGTAGATGTCTTCCAGCAATACAGAGCAGGAGAGCGCAGACAAAGAGTCACCACCTAGCTCTGTAAAGCTCGCTTGGGTTTGCGGGTCGAGCACTTCCATGCCCAGCGTCGCCTGCACGGCACGCACAATCGTCTCAAAGATCGGTGCACTGCGGCCCTCACGGCGCAGCGCTTGAAGTTTGTCAGCCTGACGGGTCGCAATGTCATCATAGAGCTGCTCCAGACGGGCGGCGTAGCGCTCCTTGAACTTGGGGCGCTGGTATTTGCCGATGCCAGTCAGCAGGCCGTTTTCAACGCTGAACGGTGTATGTTCTAACAGGAAGTCCCTCGGCACCTCGTAGGCGTTGAGCTGCTCGTCGCGAGCAACCTTCTTGACCGCTTCGCGCAGCGCAGCCTTGAGCGCAGCTTCGTCGTTGATGCCCATATCCCGAGCCGTCTGCTCGTTCGCCACTAAAACGCCTAGCAGGAACGAGCGCTCGCTGGTGCCATAGAGATACACCTGGCGAATCAGTGGGTGACCGTTGGTGAACACTGCCTCCAACCTCGCGATGGCGACGAACTCGCCCTGGGACAGCTTGATGACGTTGTTGCGGCGGTCGAGGTACACGAGCTCATCCACCGCCGTTTCTGCCATGATATCGCCAGTTTTGTAGTAACCGTCTTCGTCGAAGACTGAGTTGGTCACTTCAGGCCGCTGATAATACCCCAGCATCATGGAGTGAGTCTTGATCAGTAACTCGCCACGGGGATGTGGCTTGTCGGTGGTGAAATAGCCAAGTTCCGGGACGTCGATGAGTTTGTAGTCGATGATCGGTGGTCGCAGTAAACGGTTATTACGCGAAACGCCGGAAACTTCGGTAGCCCCATAGAACTCGTCCATCCGAAAGCCCAGACAGTTTTCCATGAAGAGGCGTAATTCGGGGGCTAGCGGTGCGGAACCGAAACTGCCGCTGAGCAGGCGTCCGCCGAGCAGGACATTTCGAATTTCACCCATCAGTTGGTCTCGCAGGGTCTCGGTCTCATTGCACCCGGCACTGCGGCGCTCCAGCTGAGTCTGATAGTGTTGATAGACCATCTCGCAGATCCGCGGCACGATGGCCATGACAGTTGGCCGCACACGCTGGATGTCATTGAACAACTCAGAAAGGTCGCTCTTCGCAGTGAAATAGCAGGTACCACCACTGCCTAGTGTACTGAATACGCCACTTCGGCCAAATGAGTGGTTCATCGGCATGTAGTGCATATAAATGAGAGGAATAGGAGCATTCAGACGCCAGTTAGGTATCAGCATCGATTCCGGATACATGGCGCCTTTGGGCAGGCCAGTACTTCCTGAGGTGTAGTACAGCGTGGATAAGCGGTTGCCTGTTGCTTGTTCTGCGAATAGCTGTGGCACGGGGAGTTTCGTGCCCATGTCGCAGGCGTCCTCCAGTGTCAGCACCAGATCCTTCAGGCCGGCCGCCGATAGCTCGGCCTGGGCGGCGGCCAATGCTTCGCGGTGGTCATCTATCTGCTCATCGTAGTCCAATAGCAGCACGCCTAACGGGCGATGGCCCTGCAGTACCAGCTGCACTGTATTGTGCAGGCATTCCAGGCTGGTGGCGAACCAGCGCGGCTGCACTTCCTTGACGATCTCAGTCAGTTGACTCAAAGGGGCATTGGTCTGTAAGGGGACGACCACGACGCCGTTATGAATGGCCGCCAGGTCGACGGTGACGAACTCGCTCCCGGCAAACGCGATAATGCAGAGGAAATCATTAGCCCCCAGCTGTCGGGCTTCATCCTGCTGCCAGAGACTGGCCAAGGCCTTGGCACGCCTCCAGAGTTCAGCGTACGAGAGGGTTGTGAAGTCTTGCAGCAGACGCTGGCTGACTCGCCCGTTAACCGGGTCGGTGACACGCTCGATACAGCGTTGAGCCAATGCAGGGCGGTCTGAATAGCCCTCCATGCACAGTGCGACCGTTTGCGCCAATCCTAAGGCAGGGTTGAGCTTGGCTTCGTTGACTGGCGTAAGGGGCATGGCCTCGCGCAACTGAGCATCGCCTGTTACCAGTGCCTTGATGTGTTCCGAGAGATTGAGCGGCGCTGATTGTAATTGCGGGTTGGTGGTCTGCATTTCTTTTCCTATGGGTAGGTCGCCCCATTGGCACCTGAGCATGGCCTAAGTGGACTCGCAGTGCGCGAAAGGCATTATCGTTCCTTTATATGAACGCTGTTCAAATATAGTATATGAGCGTCTTCTGAACGGTCGTTCCTCGCCACACAGAGTCTGGCGTCGTCGATTCGCGGCCCATGCTGCCGAACGCCAGCAGCACTTGAGCCTGCTGCTGGCGTATTCATCAGCGCTGGGATTGACGAGCCAGTGACTCTGGGGTGAAGAATTGAACAGGTTGCATATTGGCCTGAGGAAATATCCCGTTGCGTGCGCCGCCGCTGATGCTGCTGTGGTAGTAGACACCGGTAGCGAAATCAAACAACCAGGTCGACGATGCATGCGGAATCTGCTTGTCATACATCTGGTAGGAAGGCATGTAGATGCCCTTGGCGAGTTTGCCGGACGCATCCCAAGCATCCGACATACCAGCAGAGCGAATGTCCTCATCGTAGTAATAGCGGCGCTTGGGCTGAACATGACGCATGCCGGGCTTAAGTGTCGCCTCGACCACATGCACACGATGCAACTCCCAGCGCACGGCTTCCGGATTGGGGTGATTAGGCTTCAGGAGGTCATCAGGCGTGGATGCCGACCAATCGTAGTTGTTGTACGGGATGATCATCTCTTTCTTGCCCACGTACTTGAAATCGTAACGGTCTTGCTTGCCCGAGAATCCGTAGATTTCGTCGTAAAGCATGGCTCCGCCGGAGGTGGAAACCGGGAAGTCGTACTCGGCGTCCGGTGAGCGCCGTACCCGCCGTTGGCCTGGGGAGTAATTCCAAGTAGGGTTTGGTGTTGCGACTGGATTGAGATAGAACCGCTGCAGATTGCCTTCGCCCACGTTACGAGAGGGGGCAGTGTATATGTTCAGCTGGGTCAGGTAGGTGCCGATGGACGCGAACTTCTCTATGTCCAGCGCCTTGTTGTAGTACTGAGAGTCCGCACGGTTGTTGATGCCCCCGGTCAGCACGCGATTGCCTCTGGCATCGACGTACCAACCTTCACCCTTGGTGATGTTGGAGACGCCCTTGAAGTGCAACAAGGCGTTCCAGACGACCTCGTTGCCCGTCTTGGGAATTGGGAACGGTACGCCGCCGAAGCAGCCTTCAACTGCTAAGCCATTCTCGATTGTCTTGCAGCGGGTAGCATTCGCGACGCTGTTTTGGTTCACCCAGTCCGGGTAGTTCGCGGACCGGTGGGTGGGATAAACCGGGACCGTGTAGGTTTCCGGAAAGCGCTTGAGCAGGGCCTTGGTGCTTTCGGAAAGCTTGTCCGCATACTGGTCGACGTTCTTTCCCGTAATGACGTATATCGGCTTCTCATCGGCGAACGGGTTAGCCCAATGCCCGGTATCCGGCTTGAATCCAGCCGGCTTCGTTGAAGTGGAAAGCCCTCCGGTGTAGGCGGGAATTGTCCCGTCCTTGTTACCTGCGACTTCAGCACCCCAGGGAGTCAGTGAGTTACCCAACTCAGCGGCCTCCTGGGGTGATACGGCGGCATGAGCGGCACTGGCTGAAAGAATGGCGATAGCCAGTGTTGGAGTCATTATTTTCATGCGGGAACTCCCGATAGGAACGCAGTTTGGTAATTCGTCGGCTCGGATTGTTCTGCTGTCGGTGGACCTGACCCGTTGCAGGCGGTCGAGCGGGAGTAGGAGAACCAGGCATCTCTCTTTTTCATCTGAATTGCTCTCTGAATTTTTGTTCTTGTTTTCATTCGAGGTGCAGTAGGGATTTTCCTTTTTGTTTTTGAGGCCTCGGTTTCAGGCCGTGAAAACATACAGCAAGGTTAAAGGCACCTATTTTTCGACGCAAAGGCTTTTGTGCTGTCGCTGAATTCGCCAAGCCCTCTGCAGGACAAATAGGCCGCTTAACAGTGAGCATTATCGTTGTTGTGTAAGGGTTTTTAAGGGGTTAACCACTTTTTTGGTGCTGAGCATTTTTTTTGCGTTACATGTAACTAATAGGTGAGAGCCTTTGCCAAAACGACTGCAGAACGCGTTGCCAACTTTAGGGCGAGTTGCGTCTGCGAGCTGATTTGGGCGCTCGACACAGTCAGCTCTAGGCCTCGCGCCACCTGGCGCAGCTTCAAACCTGCGGGTTGCTAAGATCGTCGGCAGGTTTCCTGTTGCTATGTACCCTCACTGAGTTGAGCCGTGTGTGAGGGAGTGACGCCGCGCAGCGGCGTCATGGCTGCGCATGCAGCTGCTCAGCCCTCGTCGTTCACCCAGCGAACGAAGCGCTGCAGAGGATTGAAGCCGTCATGAGGCAAGCCGGCCTCTATGCCGGCCGAGCCGCCGATATTCACCACCCGCTGCGCCCCCGCCCCTGCCAACCGGTCGCGCAGCAGTGCTTTGCGTTGCGCTGGATAGACACCCACCGTCTGGGTGGCGATGTTCACATGGCGTATCGCATCCTGCAGGTCCTGGACCTGCACGACATTGACGATCTTGCCATCAGGGTGGAAGTCAACGGGATCTTGTGAACGGATAACCACGCCTTCCCCACCGTAGCCACCCCACACCCGGTAGGCGGGCTCGAGCATTCGCAAACCGTCGATCTCGTCACGCAGCTCTGCCGGTACTCGCGGTCCGATTGCCGAAGCCATAGGTCGGTCGACATTCATGCGCTGTTGCAACAGCGCGCAATAGCGGTCGACTTGCTCGGTCGTGCCCTCGACAAACTGAAAGCGGCTGGAGGCGCAAGCCTGCTGGTTCATGAGGGTGACATCGAAGGCTGCCTTGTCGGCGACAGCCGCCAGTGTCTCTGGTGAGTCGAACACCTCACGACCAATCATCGAGATCGAGGTTTTGGGATCGAACGACACAAGCTCAAAACCAGGACCTATGTACTTGCTGACACTGCGGATGGCGCTATCCCCGCCCCAAGCGACCACCTTGTCGAAGAACTGCGGCCTGAACAGCGCACGCTCGACCTGCTCATCGCCTCCTCGCCAATACACTGCAGAGAACGAGCGCGTCAGCGGATGCCCAGGTGCCACGCTCGCCATGGCTCGCAAAATAGCTGGCGCTGTGAACAGGTCGTTGGAAGGCAACTTGAGCAGGTGGACGCCTTTGGTCAGGGCTCCCCGTACAACCGTCAATGCAGAAACGCCCGGGGCGTTTCCTGCAACGATATGAATCAACCTGGGTGGAAATGCGCGAATGCGGCTCTGCCGTCCACTGGGGGAATCCTTGATCTCGCGCCAGCCGTCGAGCACATCGGAGCCGCCCAGTTCAGTGCGAATCTGGAATTCCAGGCCCGCCCGATTGAACGGCGCTGAAATATTCTCATAGGAAAACTCCATGATATGCCGCGGCAACGGCCCCGTTTTGAGGGAGTTCTCCAAGGCTTGGGCTACCAGCCCCTCAGGGTCTGCCTTGAGCCACTGGCCGGTCTGCTCCAATACATCAATGATCTCGCTGACTGGCGTCTCGAAGGCCGGGCCAGGCTTATCCCGCTTCCAAACCAGCTGATCGAGGTCAATTCGAGGGGTAGCGAACCGCGCGTGGGCAGGCCCATGCTCCGACTCGGCGCCTAGTACCACATCGCCCTTGATGATGTGGCAAACAGCAACCGCTTCGGCTGCGGGTTGTGCAACTGAGGAAGTGGTCATTCTGCAAGCGCTCCGCGAATGTAGGCATCGAGCGTTCCCGCGCACCCGATATGATCGTCCTGGCCAATCTGGCTAAAACGCGTGATGTTGTCGAGCAAGGTGGGGCCGTGGCGCCCGCAAGGGCAATGGTCAGAGAAGTCGACGGTCACTTTGTCGCCGGTGATCACGCCCCCCCAGCGTCCTTCGAACAGCAGGTCAAGGAATGCAAAGCGGCCTTCGACCCTACCGTTTTCGTCGGCATCTGCTGGCGTCAGCAAGCGCTCCCCCGGCTCATCGGTAATCAACCAGATCAAGCCCGGGGCGCGATGGTAGCGCCCGGCTTCACAGCGGGGCATCAGCTGGGCCATTTCAGTCATGCCATAGGCCGCAGGGCGGATGACGTTGCCGTAGAAGCGTTCCACTTGCTCTTTGTAGTCTTCAGGCAGTGCGACGCCTTTGATACCGCCGCCCGCCTGAATAATGGCCCCAGGGTGGAACTCACCGTCGCCGATACCGCGCTCCCGTGCGCACTGGATAATCATCATGTGCTGGGCCCAAAGGCCACTGACCATGATCGGCTCATGGCGGTGGTCGAGGATTTTTTCGGCAAGCAGGCGCATGGCCGCAGCGCCCTCTTGCGCTTTCACCCGTGCTGACGCTTCAAAAGCCTGGATTTCTTCAGGCAGCGCGGTGCCCTCGGCGATGGCTTTGCGCATTGCAGCAGCACGGCTCACTTCACTGATCAGTAACGGCTCTTCAGTCAAAGCAAACATTGCACCCGGCCGACCCCAATTAACGCGGCCGATCTGCGCCGATTCGATAGCGCTGTTGTATCCCTTGATCGGGCCAAGCCAGAACAAGGCACGATTGGGCTCCGCCTTCGCAAATGGCCAGCCGGTGGCATGCTTGTAATGCAGCGCCTTGTTTTCCTGGTCGCCGGCGGTGTGATTGAGAAATGAGCATTTGCCACTCGAGCCGCTGGTGGCCAATGGGCGGTGGCCGGCTTCATACAGGCGCTCGAGCCATTCATCGACATCGCGCACGCCGTCCACGTTTACATTGCTGACGTCAGCAACCGATAGCGTTTGCAGCCACTGCAGCATGCGGTCCCACCGATTGTTATCGATGAAGGACTGCGGGTAGGACTTGTAAACCGTGTGCGAGAAAAGGAGCGGCACCAGTTGTTCGAGGCTGTCGATGTGGGTGATCCCGGCTTCCTCTGCGCGGTGGCGCAGGAGCGGTATCTGCTCGATGCGCTCTCGGAACAGCTCCTGGGCAGCCTGGATCTGCATGTCATGCACGTTGGCAGGCGGCTGATCGAACGCGCTGTCGGGGTCGAGTATGTGCGACAACAATTGCTTACGTACGGGAGTCATTGCTTACCTCACAGTGTTGTTCTTTTATGTGAACGGCGTTTTGTTTTCCCGTGGAAATTAATATACCGGTTTATTCTCGGCGTCAACTGCACGAAATGCAGCGCTCTAGGGGGTTTTACCTGCAAAACAAATAGCGTTGGCCAGGATCCAAGCGTGCTGTTAGTGTGTGCAAACCACACCCTCGAGGCTTATGCGTAAGTGATTACTAACCAATCTGAGCATCTACAGGCTGTATTTATTGCTCTGGCTGATCCCACCAGGCGCGCATTGCTGGAAATCCTGGCGAAGGCCCCAAGCCATGTGGGCGCATTGGCACAGCAGGTGCCAGTGTCACGTTCAGCGGTCTCGCAGCACCTCAAGGTGCTCAAGGACGCAGGATTGGTGCAACAAGCCAAACGGGGCCAGCAGCGCATTTATGCGGTGATGGATGAATCGCAGGGGGTGCTCAAGGCATTGAGCAATTATGCGCTGTCGCTCGTTGCCCCTGCGCCAGGCGAAACGGACGCGAAGCGTACTCCGCTGGTCATTCAGGAACGAGGCGGGGCACGGACATTGGATTGGGCAGCCGTCAACGACGAGGTCGACGCTCAAACCGTCTCATTGGCTGGACGGTTTTATGTGGCGGGTCACCGTATGGAGCGCCTGCTCGCCCGCACCGCGGCCGCTTACCAGCTGAATGTGGGCGAAGCGATGATCTTGGGCACTTTGAAAAGGCTCGGGAATGACCGTACCTGCACGCCGACCGAATTAGGTCGGCATTCGCTGATATCCGTGACGGGGATCGCGAAGCGCCTGAACCGTCTTGAACAGGCAGGCTTGATTGAGCGTACGAGTGACGAAGAGGATCGTCGCTCGGTACAGGTGCGCTTGACAGCGGCGGGCGCCCGGACCTTCGAGGCGATCAGCCATGAGCAGTTCACTCAGAGCTACGTCGGGTTCAATGCGCTTTCACCGACGCAGCGCGAGGGCCTGGACGATGTATTGGAGAGTTTGCTGGGTACCCTTCCCGACACCTGACAGCAGGCTACGGGAAGGCCAGACTTCTACCGCGCTGCGTAGCGCAACAGCCGCTCATTGATGATCGCACGGGCATCAGCAATGATGGTTTGCACAAGCGTGTCGCAGCTCGGGATGTCGCGAATCAGGCCTACCCCCATCCCGGCAGCGTAGGCGCCATCATCCGCGTCGCCACGCTCCACCGCACTCACCCAGCGCTGGCTGCTCGCCAAGGTCATCAGTTGGTCGTGGTCCGCCCCTGCCCGCTCCAGCTCCAGAATCTGATCGGTCAGCGCATTTTTGAGCACGCGAGTGGAGTCGCCGATGCTGCGGCAGATCAGCGTGGTATCACGCTCCGTCGCCGCCAGATACCGGGCTTTGACTGCTTCGGGCATAGGTGACTCGCGGGCCATCAAAAACCGTGTTCCCATTGCAATCCCTTCTGCACCCAACGCCAACGCTGCCACCAAACCACGGCCGTCGGCGAATCCGCCATTGGCTACCACAGGGATCGTGAGTTGGTCGACCGCTGCGGGGATCAGCACCATATTGGGCACTTGGTCCTCGCCCGGATGACCAGCCGCTTCAAAGCCGGTCAAGCTGACTGCGTCTGCACCGAGCTGCTGTGCTTTCAGGGCAAAACGCACGGCTGTGCATTTATGAAGTACCTTGATGCCGGCTTCCTTGAAAGCGGCAATAAAGTACGCGGGATTGCCACCCGCCGTTTCCACGCATGTCACCCCAGCGTCCAGAATCACTTTGGCGCTGTCCTCAGGCTTGACGCTGAGTTTGGACAGGATCGTAAGGTTGACGCCGAATGGTTTGTCCGTGAGGCTGCGAACCTTCTCGATTTCCTCACGCAAAGCACCAGGTGAAGGGAAGCTGTGCGCGGAAAGAAAGCCAAGCCCGCCGGCGTTCGCTACCGCTGCTACAAGCTCTGCGCGCGAAACGAAGCGCATGCCACCTTGAATCAACGGGTAATCAATACCGAAGAGTTCTGTAATTCTGGTCTTGAACATGGCAATTCCAAGAGATCAGTTCTGAAGTGCAGTGACCCTGAACCGCTTGGCTCGAATGCGCTCAGCACGGTCACTGCCTACGGGTTCCCGCTCACGCCGAAGCAAAGAGGGTTGCTTGAGCCAGCTGCTTGCGGCATTCGCTGATCATGCGCTCGAGCAAGTCTTTGCAGGTGGGAATGTCATTCATCAAACCGATCGCCTGGCTCGCCCAGACCAATCCATCGTTGACGTTACCCGACTCCAGTGTCGCGCGTCCACGCGCGCCCATCACCAAGGGTCGGACATCCTCGAACGTGCAGCCACCCGGCCGACGCTCGATCGCTACCACCTGTTCGGAAATCTCGTTACGGAAGACCCGGCCACTGTTTTTCAACGTGCGGAAAATAACCACCGTGTCACGCTCGCTGCCCTGAACAACCGATTCCTTGATGTTGGAATGGATCGGCGCCTCTTGGGTAAGCATGAACCGGGTACCCATGTTGACCCCCTGGGCGCCCAGTACAAGCGCAGCCGCCAGGCCGTAGCCGTCGGCAATGCCGCCAGATGCAATCACGGGAATAGTCAGGGCTTTGACCGCGGCCGGTATCAGGACCAAGCCACCCACATCATCCTCACCAGGATGCCCAGCGCATTCAAAGCTATCGATGCTGATGATATCGACGCCATTGCGCTGTGCACTCAGGGCATGACGTACCGATGTGCATTTGTGCAGAATTTTGATTCCAGCCGCTTTCAGACGATCAAAAAACTCTTTAGGACAATTACCTGCGGTTTCGACGATCTTCACTCCGCTTTCGATAATGGCCTGCAGGTAGTCAGCGTAGGGTGGTGGGTTGGCTGAAGGGAGTACCGTCAGATTGACCCCAAACGGCTGGTCTGTGAGGCCTCGGCACCGGTCGATCTCGGCGCGCAATGCGTCAGGTGTCGGCTGAGTAAGGGCGGTCAAGATGCCAAGCCCGCCGGCATTGGAAACAGCAGAGGCAAGTACAGCGCGCCCCACCCACATCATGCCCCCTTGTACGATCGGGTAGCGGATGCCAAGCAGCTCGGTAACTGCGGTCTTCATAACGCCCTCTCTCCTGTTGCGGTGGATCACGAATTGTTCTTATATTTGAACGCCATTCAAAATAGCACGCAACCATGGAGTGAACAATGCTCGCGCTCTTCAGCTTGTTGAAATGCTGACACCCACACCTTTGGTACGGATGAACTCATCCAGGCCAGCTTTGCCGCCTTCGCGACCAAATCCGGAATTCCCCAGCCCGCCAAAAGGTGAGCCTGGGTGGAGGGCCGGAGTTGCACGGTTGACATACACAGTCCCCGCATGCAACCGATCAACCAGACGCTGGGCAGTATTGAGGTTGGTGGTCTGGATGTAGGCGGCCAAGCCGTACTCAGTCGCATTGGCCAAGGCTACAGCTTCCTGCTCATCACGAAATTTGAAGGCACATAGCACAGGGCCGAACACTTCCTTTTGAGCAATGGATGCATACGGGTCGGCATCTGCAATCAACGTCGGCGGGATGAAGTTACCCGGCGGACCTGCAGTCACCGCATGATCGAAAAACCGGCCGGCGCCGCTTGCACGCGCGGTGTCGATCATGTCCTGTACCCGCTCCCAGGCAGTGGCATTGATCAAAGGCCCCACGATCACGCTTTGGTCAAGCGGGTCACCGTAAGGTATATGGTCAATGGTGGTTTGAAGCGCATCGATAAAGCGCTCGTAGATCTCCTCATGGATGATCAAGCGGGTAGGCAAAGCGCAGCCTTGGCCACTGTTGGACAACCCAAACGTAGCGCAGTAAGCGGCAGTAGCCGCGACATCCACATCGGGGAACACAACATTCGCCGATTTGCCTCCTAACTCGAACACCAAGGGTTTCAGGGTGTCCGCGGCCGACCGCATGATTGCGCGCGCCGCACCAGGCCCCCCAGTGAATGAGATTTTGTCGACGCCAGGATGACTCACGAGTGCTGCGCCTGCCGCTACTCCTCCTGGCAATACGTTGATGACCCCAGGCGGCACACCTGCTTCAAACGCCAGCTCCGCGAAAAGCTGGGCGCTGAACGGGGTGAACTCAGCCGGTTTGATGACAACGCAATTACCGGCCGCAAGCGCAGGCGGGACCTTCATTGCCAACGACAGTAAAGGCGCATTCCAGGTGATGATATGCCCCACGACACCATAGGGCTCAGGCACTGTGTACTCGAAGTGGCCTCCTCCCGCTGGGCTCCCGGTCACCAAGCCTTCTATCTTGTCGGCCCAGCCGGCGTAGTAGCGCACCCAGTTGATGACACGAGGGGCAATGCCCTCGACCATGGTGCTGATTGGAATGCCGTTTTCGACCACTGCCATCTGTGAAAACCGGTCGATGTTCTGGTCGATCAGGCCTGCGAAACGATCGAGAATCAGCCGGCGATGCGCCGGCTTCGTGAGGCGCCACGCCGGGTATGCGGCGCGGGCAGCAGCCACTGCCATATCCACTTCGTCCCGGCCAGCCAGGGGGATCTCCATCTGAAACTGGCCAGTGGCGGCGTTGCAGTGGCTGAAAGTCCCACCACTCCCTCGCGCGATGGTCCGCTCACCGATCAGTAGATTGACATCAGGCAGTGTCGCGGCAATCGCTGCGTGCGCCGCAGCGTTTGGAGCGATGAATTTCATCGTTGGAATTCCTTTCGCAGTGCCGTTTGTAAATGGCTGTTGATGGCCTACGCGACAGTCTCCTCTACCCCCTGTCAGCGCTATTGCGCGGCGCCAGCCTCGATCAACGCATGGGCAGACAGTGGGCCGATTTCGGTCACCCCGCCGTCTACCGGGAGGTGCACGCCGGTGATGAAGCGCGCCTCATCACTGGCCAGGAAGCGCACGGCCAACGCAACATCCCACCCATCACCCTCGATACCGAGTGGGCCGACATTGCGCCGCTTGACGCGCATCTGTTCGGGTAGAAGCGACATCGCCAGGGGGGTGAGTACATGGCCAGGCGCAACGGTATTGGCCCGAATGCCTTGACGGCCATACAACACCGTCAGCTCGCGTGCCAATGCTGCCATGGCGGCTTTCGAAGGGCCGTAGGCAATACTGCCGTGGGCGCGTATGCCCGCTATCGACGAAATGTTGATGATCGAGCCCCCACCGTTCTGGGTCATCGCAGGCACCGAGTAACGGCTCATCAGCATCGCGCTGGTCAAGTTGATGTTGAGCACACGCGTCCATGCTTCTTCATCGTCCGCCTCCAGAGCGACCGGCGTAGCCACACCAACATTGTTCACCAGCACGTCAAGGCGGCCATAACGGCGCATGGTTTCCTCGACGATTCGGGCACAGTCATCACGCAGGGTGACATTTGCGCTGATAACGAAGGCTTCTGCGCCCATGCTCTCTATCTGATTGAGCGTGTCTTGCGCTCGCTGGGCATCCAGGTCCACAAGGCACACTTTGGCCCCTTCACCGGCGAGGACGACGGCAATTGCCCGACCAATACCAATGCCGTCGCCTTCGGCGCCAGCGCCGGTGACGATTGCGACCTTTCCAGCCATCGTTGCGTTGTAGTTTTTGGGTTGAGGCATGATTCAGCGCTCCAGATACAAGCAGGTATTCAGCCGGCAGCCGAACGCCCCGCCGCAGCGCCCTTCAACAAAGAGCTGTGCGGCGGGGTAGCTAGCCTGCCAGGTAGAGGGTCAGTGGATCGACCGCACCAGTGTCGCGACCAGTCCATCGTCGCTGTTGACTAGCACTGTCTCGCCGATCTGGAATGTTTTCGGGATGTCATCACCCTCGCGCTTCTTCCCGTCGGTCCCGCGCACATAGGTCTGCGGGACGATCGCAAAGCTTTTTTCCTGCTGAGTGCGCTGGTCACGCAGGGTAACCTGGTCGGGCGTAATGCCGAGTACCTTTCCAATCGATGGCACCTTGCCCGAGGCTTCGGTGACGCGGATATCCATGGACATCCGGAAGCGGTCTTTCGACAGATTGGTCAAACCACTGTGGGGGAGATTCAAATCGAAGATCACAATGTCGCCCGGCTCGAAATCAGCCCGTTTCCAGCCTTCAATGGGAATAAGGTTGGCCGGAATAGGGAATGAGGGAGGGTTGGTTACGTCATGCAAGATGGGGCCGCGGTGCGCGCCCTCAACCCAGGCGCAGCCACCGACTTCATCGTCAACAGTATCGATGGGTACCCAGCAGATTTTCATTTCCAGGCCGCGACTGTAAAAGCCGTCCTGATGTGGGTAGATGAACCGGTTCTGGCCTGGATCCTCTACCGGTGGATTGGCTCGGTATTCTGCGATGGGCAGCCAGAACGGATCGTCGCCGAGCAGTTCTTTCATGGTCGCGACGATCTTGGGGTTTTCGGTCAACATACGATGCATGTCGTTGTGGTTGAACTCACCGACGCGCGCGAGCTCGGCGGGGGACACGCTCTTGCCTTCAAAGCTGGCGCCGTTATAACGATTTTCGGTAACGCCAGGATCGATCAGGCCATGGCGCTGCAGATAATCAATCCAGCGCGCACGCATTTCGCCGATAACACCCTTGTCCAGGACCCCTTTGAAGTACCAATAACCATCGCGTTCCCATGCCTGATCGAGCGCTTTCCGGTCGCCGAGCAGGTGATTCGCAGTTTTCAATTGGCCCATTTGCCTGGGCGGGTTCAACGGTACGGTTTGTGCGTTGTTATTGTTCATACACCGTCTTTCCTTCTGACTTGGGTTCAGTCAACGAGGTTGATGATGTCCCATGCTGACCCGGATTTCCGGCCGGCATTAGGGTCGCATTCAACATAATTAGGGGGTGAATTCGACAAGCGTCGTTTAGTTGTATCCATTGATTACGCTCCTGCTGTGCGCCCATCATCGATCACCTGCATGGCACCGGTTATTCCTGCAGCCTCGTCGCTTGCCAGAAACAGCGCCAGGCTTGCTACCTCGTGCGGTTCGATCATGCGGGCGCTGGTTCTGGCTAACAGGCTGGCCATGCTTTCATCGGAAAGCCCCTCAAAAATCGACGTGCGCGTCATGCCCGGACAAATTGCGTTAACGCGAATGCGATGGGCTCGATACTCCAAGGCCGCCGCCCGCGTCATCATCAGCAACGCACCCTTTGATGCCAGATAGGCGATGGAGTTGGAGGTGGCTGAAAATGCACCGACAGAAGCGGTATTGATGATCGAGCCTCCCCCTGAGGCCATCATCAACACCAAGGCGCTTTTCATCATCAAGAACGCACCGCGCTGGTTCACATCGATGACGCGATCCCAATCCTTGAGTGTCACTTCATGCGTTGGCACCCGCTGCGCGGGCCCGATACCGGCGTTATTGGCCAGCACATCGAGCCGGCCATAGCGCGCATGAACATGCGTAAATAATGCCTCGACCGCCGCTGGGTCACTGACATCGCAGGGCCAAGACTCGAAACTGCCCGTGGCGTTATCAGCCGTACCCGAAGGCAGAGGTTCGACGGTATCAAGGTCCACGGCTATCACCCGCGCGCCCTCCTGCACGAACCGTTGCGCCATTGCCCGACCAATACCCGCGCCTGCCCCTGTGACCACCGCTACCTTTCCCGCAATTCGAGCCATGGAAATAGCCTCCGTTTGAAATTGCCCAAGCCGGCCAATACCTACCTGGCCACCACGCCGCGCTCACGCAGGCATGCAACGATCTGCTGCGCAGCGTCCAAAGCGCTTTGGCGTGTCGTGTCGATGTACACGTCCGGCGAGAGCGGCACTTCGTAGGGGGAGTCGATGCCGGTGAAGTTTTTCAAGGTTCCTTGGCGCGCTTTCTTGTACAGACCTTTGGGATCGCGCTGTTCCACGACTGCCAGCGGGGTATCAATGAAGACTTCGACAAACTCACCCTCCTCCACCAGGCTGCGGGCCAGTTCGCGCTCGGCCCTGAACGGTGAGATGAATGCACTGATTACCACCAGCCCTGCATCAACCATCAGATGGGAAACCTCGGCGATACGACGGATATTCTCGACCCTGTCAGCGGCCGTGAAGCCGAGGTCTTTGTTGAGCCCATGGCGTACATTGTCACCATCAAGCAGGTAGGTACGTACGCCAAGCGCATGAAGCTGCTGCTCGACCAGGTTGGCAATGGTGGATTTGCCCGTACCCGAAAGCCCTGTCAACCAGAGCACGACAGGCTTATGCCCAGCGAGCCGGCTACGGGCAGCTTTGTTCACCTCCACGGCTTGCCAGTGCACGTTTTGCGCTCTGCGCAGGGCAAACTGCAGCATCCCCGCCCCGACTGTGAGGTTGGTGATGCGGTCGATGACGATGAAGCTGCCCATGTCGCGATTCTGGGTATACGAATCAAACGGCTGAGGTCGGTCCAGCGCCATGTTGCAGACCGCAATATCGTTCAGTTGCAGTGTCTTGCCCGGCAGGTGCTGCAACGTGTTCACGTCGACAAGGTGCTTCGGCGTCGAGAACGTTGCGCTGACGGTGCTTGCCCCCATCTTCAGCAGATAAGGGCGGCCGGGCAGCATCTCGTTGGCGTCCATCCACACTAGCGTGACCTGGAACTGGTCCGAAACCTCCGCCGGGTCGCCTGCTGCCACCAGCACGTCGCCGCGGCTGACATCGATTTCGTCTGCCAAGGTGACGGTAATGGACTGATGCCGCTGTGCGAGATCAAGATCTCCGTCGAAGGTGACGATGCGTTTGACCGTACTGCAATTGCCCGATGGCAACACCCGCACATTGTCACCTGGCCTGAGCGAGCCCCCTAGCACGCGTCCGGAAAAACCCCGGAAATCGAGATTGGGCCGATTGACCCATTGCACCGGCATGCGCAGAGGGGCGTCGTTACTGACATTGCCAATATCGACGCTCTCCAGATATTGCATCAAGCTAGGCCCTGCATACCAAGGGGTATTAGGGCTAGGTTCGGTCATGTTGTCGCCCTTGAGGGCTGAAAGCGGGATACTCTGGATGCAACTGAATTCCAGTTGCTGAGCGAACGTGCGGTAGGCCTGATCAATACGTTCGAACACTTCCTGTGCGTAATCGACCATGTCGAGCTTGTTCACCGCCAGCACCACGTGCTTGATGCCGATCAGAGACACCAGGTAGCTGTGGCGAAACGTCTGGGTCAGCAGGCCTTTGCGCGCATCGACCAGGATGATCGCAACATCGGCGGTAGAAGCGCCCGTCACCATGTTGCGGGTGTACTGCTCATGCCCAGGGGTATCGGCGACGATGAACTTGCGCTTGTCGGTGGAAAAGAACCGATAGGCGACATCGATGGTAATGCCCTGCTCGCGCTCGGCGCTCAGCCCATCGACCAGCAGGGCAAAGTCCAGTTGGTCGCCCTGGGTGCCAGACTTGCGCGAATCGGCCTCCAGGGTGGTCATCTGGTCTTCCAGCAGGGCTTTCGCTTCATACAGCAGACGGCCGATCAGCGTGCTCTTGCCATCATCGACGCTCCCGCACGTGATGAACCGTAAGAGCGTCTTTTGCTCATGGAGGTTGAGGTACTGCTCAATGTCTTGCTCGATGAGTGCAGTGTTAGCGTTCATTAGAAGTACCCCTCGACTTTTTTCTTTTCCATGGAGCCTGCGCTGTCGTGATCGATCACGCGCCCTTGGCGTTCAGTGGTGGTGGACAGCAGCATTTCCTGGATGATGGCCGGCAGCGTGTCTGCCTGGGATTCCACTGCCCCGGTCAATGGGTAGCAACCCAGTGTGCGGAACCGCACACTGCGCATTTGCACGCGTTCGCCATCTCGCAGCGGCATGCGCTCGTCATCGACCATGATCAGCGTGCCGTCGCGCTCCACCACCGGCCGCTCAGCGGCGAGATAGAGCGGCACAATGGGAATACTCTCGCGGTAGATGTACTGCCAGATATCCAGCTCGGTCCAATTGGAAAGCGGGAATACGCGGATGCTCTCACCTGGGTGTTTGCGCGCGTTGTACAACCGCCACAACTCCGGGCGCTGGGCCTTGGGGTCCCAACGTTGCTGGGCTGATCGGAATGAGAACACCCGCTCCTTGGCACGGGACTTTTCCTCATCCCTGCGTGCGCCGCCGAATGCCAGGTCAAATTTGTGCAGGGCCAGCGCCTGCTTCAGCCCTTCGGTTTTCCACATGTCGGTGTGCAGCGCCGAGCCGTGGGTGAACGGGTTGATATTCTGTGCTTCGGCCTCGGGGTTGCGATGAACCAGCAACTGCATGCCCGACGCTTTCGCCATTTCCTCGCGCATCTGATACATCGCCTGGAATTTCCAGGTCGTGTCTACATGCAACAACGGAAACGGCGGACGCGACGGAAAGAACGCTTTGCGTGCCAAATGCAGCATCACTGCGCTGTCCTTGCCGATCGAGTACAGCATTACCGGGTTTTCTGACTCCGATACCGCCTCGCGCAGGATATCGATGCTGTCTGCCTCAAGGCGTTGCAGATGGGTCAAATCAGTCATGTTGGAGCTCCTCGTGCCGCTGGCACTCGGCAATGGTCGAAAGGAGAGCGGCTGCAACCTCTGGCCGGCAGATCAGAAGATCAGGCATGAACACTTCACGTTGGTTGTAGCTGCAGGGGCTACCGTCAATGCGCGAAGCATGCAGGCCCGCCGCCAGCGCTACGCCCACGGGGGCGCAAGAATCCCACTCGTATTGGCCACCAGCGTGCAGGTAGGCGTGGGCCTCACCCCGCACCACCGCCATCGCCTTCGCGCCTGCCGACCCCATGGGCACCAATTGCGCATTCAGCCGCAGTGCTACCTGCTCGGCGACCCGCGGCGCTCGGGTGCGGCTGACCAGGATTTTCATGCGCCCCGCTGGCGCTGGCGGTAGAACGATTGGGGCAGCTGCACTGAACACGCTGCCCAGCGCTGGCAGGCTCACAGCGCAAGCCGCGTCGACTTTGCCGTCCTTGACCAAACCGACGTGCACCGCCCAATCCGGTCGGCCTTCCGCATATTCGCGGGTGCCATCGAGCGGGTCGACAATCCACACCCTTTGCTTGTGGAGGCGAGCATCGTCGGACGCCTCTTCCTCTGAAAGCAGGCCGTCATCAGGGCGATGCCTGCGCAGCAAGTCAGTCAGCAAGGTATTCGCCAGGCGATCACCATGTACGCCAAGGTAGGTACTGGATAACAGGCCATGCTCTTTCAGCCTGAGCAGATGTTCGCCGGCAGCGGTTGCCAGGCGTGATGCCAGCTCGGCATCGTCTATTGTCAGATCGGGCATTGGGATACCTCTTGTAGTACAGGAAGTAGCTCAGGCCAGGGCCTGGCGCTGGATATAGGGGGCGAACCGTTGATTGACCCGGTCTGGGTCCAGGCCATAGGTTTCAGCGCTATAGCGGTGCTCACCGTGTCGGGCTTCCGGCGCGGCGCTTATCCGCTCAAGCATCCGCGCGCGCGCTTGATCGCTTAAGGTCAGGCCAAAGTGCTGGTAGATGGTCTGGATCACGGCCATCGGCTGGCGCTGGATGTCCTGTTGCAGGATGTCCAGGAACTGGCCGGGCGCCCTGGCCCTTGCGCGGTGTGCGTCCTCGACTGCCGCGCCCCAGTAGCTGGCTTCTCGTTCCCCGATGGCCCGCGTATCGACACCCTCCTCCAGAATGCTGCGAGCCTCACGAAGTACACTGCACAGCGAAGGCAGGGCGCTGGCCGGGGCGCGATGGGTCTGGATCACACAAGCATCGGGAAACACGTCCAGCAGGTTGCCGACCTGGGCCACGTGCCCAGGGTTCTTCAACAGCCAGGTCTTCTCCGGGCTGTTGGCGCCGATCAACTGAATGACCTTGCGCAGGCGCCGATAACTGCTCGCCTCGCTCTGCTCCAGCCACCAACGGTCGTAATCGGGTACACGGAGGGAGGAGCCGAAGAAGTTGCTGCAAAAATTCTGCTTCAGCACTTCCAGGCACTCGTCCACGTCATCGGCCCGCATGTCGTGGGCAGCACGCATGTGTGGCGCCGCTGCAAAAAACTGTTCAAGGCCTGCCACGCAAGCCTGGTACCAAGGGTTCGCGGCCCAGGTGTGGCGTTCCGGGCGCGGCATCGGGAACGCAGTGAGCCAGCGCTCCATCCCCTGGAATTGCGGGTCCATCGACAACAACTTGTGCAGTGCCGTGGTGCCCGTGCGTGGGATGCCGATCACAATCAGCGGGCGCGTTACGCGATGCTGCAAGCATCCTGGATGTGTTTTCCAGCCCTCCTCGCTGAGCAAGCGCGAAACCAGAATCCCGACCAGCAGATTCCAGGCAAACTCGCGGCCGCCTGGCTTGAAGACCGGGCCATTGTCATCCAGAGCAGCCAGCAGCCGCTGCAAGCCCGGCAGGTATTCAGCAGGGTCACCAAAGTCGGTCAAACCCGTTGCGGCGCTGGCGGCGGCGTGCAACTGCCCCTCCGCGCCCTTGAAGTTGGCGGATATCGTCACGATGGTTATCTCGTTAGCTAGTGATAGAAAGTGGCGGACGCCACATTGCAGTCGCTGCAGCTACCCGGGCCTGGCAGAAGCGATGGCTGCCTGGATTTCGGCAAAGGTAGGATTGCGGCGCAGCGTCAGGCCGCCATTCACCTGCAAGGTCTGGCCAGTCATGAAGCACCCCTCGCTGACCAGGAACAATGCGGCTTGGGCGACATCGTCCACGGTGCCCAAGCGGCCCAGCGGGTACGCCCGCTCGAAGGCCTGGCGCACGCCGGGCACTTCGGTGAAGCCTTGGGTCATTCCGCTCTCGGTCAGGCCGGGGGCGATGCTGTTGATACGGATACCGCGTACGCCGTACTCATCGGCGACCGCCCGGACCACATGCTCGCCGGCGGCCTTGCAGGCGCCATACAGCGCCTGGTCCTGGAAGCCGATACGGGCGATGGCCGACGACAGCATGACCACCGCCCCCCCGTCGGACATCGCTCTCAGCATGCTTTGCAAAAACTGGAACGAGCCTTTGAAAACGGTGCGATAAACCTGGTCCAGGTCTTCCTCGCGGGTTTCGGCAAACGGCTTGCTCAAACCGATGCCCGCAGCATTGACGGCAATGTCCAGCCGACCGTAGCGTTGCAATGTGACCTCTGCCAGGCGCTCGAGGTCAGCCTGACAGGTCACGTCGCAAGGCAGGCAACTGCCGCCTATGTCCCATGCCAGTTGCTCAAGTGGTGCGATGCGTCTGGCCGCGACCACAACCTTGGCGCCATGCGCCGCGAACAATCGGGCGATAGCGCTGCCCATGCCCGGATCAGTGGAGGCACCCAGCACGACCGCCACCTTGCCATTGAGTTGTTCCATGCTGGCCGCCTCCTACCAACGCCGGCGTAATTGCGCCCCGATGCGCCGCACGCGCAGGGCCTCGCCGCGCTCCACCGGGGTGACGCGCAACGTATCCAATGGCAGGTGCTCATCCAGGTCGGCGAGTTTGACTTTCTTCAGGATGGGCGTGGGATGAGAGCTGCTACGGTACCACCGTCCTATCAACATGCCCTTGAGATTGCCGCCGGTATCCAGCCAGTTCGCAACGCCTGGGTCTTCCACGGACAGCACTGCGCGGAACTTCCCGTCGCCATTCACATGAGCTTGATGACCGTTGAGGCTGCTCTGGCGATGAACGAGTTCGACCTGATTCCACAACGCATCGACGACCTGAACGTTCCAATACACCAAGCGTTCCGGCAGTTCGGTTTCCAGAATCAGCGCCTCGTCAGACTGTAAGTCGTAGGTGCATTCGTAATAGGCTTGTGGCCAGTCATCTCCATTACCCAGCTCTGCAAACGTGACCAGCTTCATCTCGTGCGGCGGCCGGTTGCTGCGGCTGTTGGCGATGATCCCTTGGCACAGTTGTGACAGACGCTTCACGTAACCGCCAAACAGATCCCGCAATTGCTGATCAATCGTAGCCACGCTCATACGTGGTTTTAGCGGCTGCTCCCCCAGGCGCTCGATGCACACCTTGACGTCGCGCTCATTCCCCCAATCGTAGGAAAACTGGCGCAACAGCAAGAAGCGTGATTCTGGGTGAAGGTATAACCAGTCGCCCTGGTAGCCTTCTGGCCGCTCGCTGCTGAAGATGACCTCGAAACTGCCGTCCTCGGCGATGTCCAGCTGGTTAAGGTCGTAGTTGTTGAAGCCCGGACCTGGTGGGTTGCCCATACCGATCATGTGCTTGCCTGTCGCGAAGCCCGCCACCGGCACATTTCCTCTGTTACCTGACACGCGGTAGACCCCCTCGCCGCTGACGGCGCTGAAGTGATAGACCGCGTCGGGGTTGGGCTGGGCAAGAAACACCGAGTTCTCGAAAGGTGCCCAGTCGGGGTAATCGGGGTCCGCCTGAAAATACAGAAAATAACCTTGCGACAGGTTCATGGCGAATTGGCGATACAGCTCGGCACGCAGTTGCTCGTCAAGCGGGTCCCAAAGCTGTAGTTCGACTTCGCTGGCGGCTTTGAGCAGGTCGACGTAGCTCGCCCACGGTTGCAGGGAAGCATTCATTCAGTCACCTCCGGTGAAACGCATCTGGATAGATGGATGAAAGAGCGGGAGCAGGTCCGCCGACGATTCACGCCCAGGGATGAATCATGACTTTGCATTGTCCGCTGGGCGTGCGCAGCGCTTCGAATACGGACGGCACCTCGTCCAACGAAACGTGCTGGGTGATCATTGCCCGCGGCTCCAGCGCCCCACGCGCAAGCACCTGTGCCACATACTGGAAATCACCCACGGTGTATGTGTTGGAAAAACGCAACGTGATTTCTTTCCATACCGCTGTCGCTGGCACAAAGCTGTCTGCTGTGGTACAGAAGCCCAGCACCACCACGGTTCCAGCGCGGCTCACGGCTTGGATGGCTTGGCTGATGCAGCCTGGTTGGCCCGCGCACTCGAGCACGATGTCTGGCGCTGCACCGAAGGCCTCGGTGGCCGCGGCAGCAAGCGTCTGCCCCTGGCCTTGGGCGATGAATGCATCAGCGCCCATTTGCAGGGCCAGCGCCTGACGGCGGGTGGAATTGGCGGCGACCACGACTCGGCCAGCGCCCAATTTGCGCGCAAAAAATGCGGCTGCCAGGCCAATAGGCCCAGCCCCCAGGACCAGTACCGTGGCGCCAGGCGTTATGCCCGCCATGGCTGCACCATGCAGGCCCACTGCCATAGGCTCCAGCAGGGCACCGTCGTCGTAGGTTAATGAGTCTGGAAGCTTGATCGAGGTGCGCTCGCTGACTGCGACATATTCGCTAAAGCCACTACCCAGCCCGCGGAACGCTGCGCAATGGCTTGGGCTGCCGCGCTGGCAGGCCAGGCAATGGCCGCAACCGGTGAATGGCAAGGCACTGATCCTGTCGCCGATCTGCAGCCCCTGAACCTCGGCCCCCACCGCCACCACCTCGCCTGCATATTCATGCCCAGGGACCGTACCGGCTGGGTAGTCAAAGCCGGGCGAATGCCCCTCGGTCATATGAAGGTCGGTGCCGCAGATACCGCAGCTGTGAACTTTCATGACCACTTCATCAGGGCCAGGTGCGGGATCGGGACGCGTCTCGATCACCAAGGGCTCTCCGGCTGCGTGAAACACCGCTGATCTCATTATTATTCTCCGTAGGTGAGTACGTTTGGCATTGCTACCGCCCATCTTTTAGATGACAGGTCTCAACCGCCTGACCTAATAGTTCACCAGGAAACATTTATCGTCAACAGTTTTTTTGAACGCTATTCAGAATTGCCTGACGCAGCGCGCCGCGCCAACTCACCCTCCATCAACCCGTGAAAGTGTTGCAGCAGGTGCGCCAGCTGGGTCAGACCGTTGGCAGGCAGGCGCTTGGCGGCGGCATGGTCGGCGCCGTATTCGTGGTGGTCGAGAATGGTCTTCAGCATGCCCTGAGCCTTGGGGGTCAACGCAACATGACTGATACGACGGTCCTGCTGGGAAGCGGACCGGCAAATCAGCCCAAGACGTTCAAGGTTGTTCATCAGTTTGGTGACCGCGCCCTTGGTCAGCCCCAGCCGCATCTGCAATTGAGAAGGCGTTAGGCTATGGCCAGGAGTCAGATTGATCGCATCCAGCAGCAGCAGCTCACTGCCTTGCAGGCCATGACGCTCAGCGGTTTCCTTCAGCGCCCGTTCGACATGGCGCCCCATCAACAGCAAGCGTTGGGTCACTGCGTAGACATTCGGATCCTGGCCCGGCCACTCCCGCGCCCAACGCAGCGCGGCCAAGGCGATTGCATCAGCTTCAAGCGTGTGCGGTAGGCCGCGCTCGGCGCTGGCAGGTGCTGCTGCCAGCCCCCCGAGGTAGCTCATCAAGTCGTCCAATGCTCCGGGCCTTGCCGCATACAACGTGCGCCGTCCGTCACGCTGCTGAGACACCAACCCAGCCTCTAGCAGCACCTTCAGGTGCTGCGATACAGCCGGCTGGCTCAGGCGTGATTCCTCGGCCAGCGCGGCGGTATGGGCAGGCACCCGCACCAGGCTTTCATAGAGGGCTCGCCGGCTGGGATCAGCAAGCGCTCGTAACGTTTCATCATAAGCCATTACTTATGTATCCTTGGACTTGGATTCCGTACAGCATTAAGAATAAGCATCGGCTTATGTGTCAACCCGCATGCAGGGCATTCAGCGATTATTTTCTATAGCACTATTGAATTTCTGGAGAGGGGTCGCTTACCTTGGCAGGACATTTTTAATTTGAGCGCGGACACTGCAGATGCCGATCAAGCCCACCACCGGCAAATTCACACAGCGCCGGTTGGAAATCCTCATGGCCGCCGCCTCGGTTTTTGCTGAAAAGGGCTTTCATGGGTGCCGCACCCAAGATATTGCCGACCGGCTTGAGCTCAAACAGGCCAGCTTGTATTACTACTTTCCCACCAAGGAAGCCGCATTGGATGCGGTGTGCCTTTACGCAGTTGAAACGGCCACTGCGCGCCTGCGGGAGATCAGCAAAACGCCAAGCGCCTCGCTGTCCGATAGGGTCTACGCAGTTATCCACGCTTACCTTCATGACCTGGATGCCCATCGGGACTGCATGATTGTGCTTGCAGAGCAACGCCGATACCTGAGTGCGGAACAGCAAGAGGCAGTGAGTGCCCAGTCTCGCCAGTATCGGACGCTGCTCCAGGAAATGCTCGAACAGGCAGGTGCTCAGGGCTTGTTAGACACCTCGATCGATTGCCCACTGGCTGTCCGCGCGCTGATCGACCTGTGTCATTGCGCAGCCATGAGGCTGCAGCGCAATGCCGGACAGGACGTGGCCCATATCATCGAACAATACACACGGCTGTTCTGCACAGGCATTGGTCGTTGATGTGAAGTCAGCCGCTTTTCCACCGTTTGAACGAAGGATCAACACAATGGAATTCGACGGAAAGCTCTACCAGATCGGGGTTGTCGTACGCGATCTGGAAGCCAGCATGGAACATTATCGAACCCTGTTCGGCCTCGGGCGTTTTCGCCGGCTCGATACTGATTACACCGGGCGTTACCGGGGTATCGAACAGCGGATTGCCAACCGCAATGCGTTCGCGCGCTGGGGCGATCTTTATCTGGAAATGGTAGAGCCTGGTAGCGGCCAGAGCAGCGCATCCGAATGGCTGGAGAGTCGGGGGGAAGGCATTTTCCATCTGGGTTATGCGACGTCCAATCTGGAGCAGCGGCCAGGGGGAGCGCAGGTCTGCTTCGAGACCATCGACAACCTCAACGCCCAAGGCCACCCCGCCATCATCCACCTCGACACAGTCAGCCAGCTGGGATATTTCGTCGAGCTGGCGGATATGCAGCTCGCTGATCGGCTGGCGCAATGGATCGATGGCGATGCGAATCTGACCGGGTAGGCATGGTGGGATTAGCGCATGGGGAACGACGGAGAAACAGCATGACTCGACTAAGCGGAAAGGTAGCATTGGTCACCGGCTCTACCCAAGGGTTGGGCGAAGGCATCGCCCAGCGTTTCGCGCAGGAAGGTGCAATGGTGATCGTCAACGGGCGCTCACGGGAGCGCGGAGACAAAGTCGCGCAGGCGTTACGCGAGCTCGGTGCGCAAGCGATTTTCCTGCAGGCCGATCTGAGCCATAAACACCAGGCCCAAGCGCTGGTCCGCGAAGCCGCTACGCACTTCGGGCGCCTCGACATTCTGGTTAATAATGCCCAAGTGGTTCCGCCTTTGGCCCATGCCTGCTCAGATGACAATGATGGGTTGCTCGATGTGGCGCTTCGCTCCGGGCTGTACGCCTCGCTCTGGACTGCGCAAGCCGCGCTGCCGTGGTTAATTCAGGCAGGTGCCGGTCGAGTCATTAACTTCGCATCCGTGAATGGCGCCTACGGCAGCCGTTACGGCTTGGCCTATAACGCAACCAAAGAAGCCATCCGAGGACTGACCCGCACGCTCGCCAATGAGTGGGGACAGCACAATATCACGGTAAATGCGGTGCTGCCCTCCGGCTGGAGCGCCGCATACCAAGCGTTTTATGGCGACGATATGCAAAAGCTCGAAGCCGTCGCGCGGCAGACACCCATGCGTCGGCACGGTCGGGCGCTAGAGGACATAGGTTCGGCAGTGCTAGGGCTTGCCAGTGAGGCTAGCCGTTTTATCACGGGGCAATCGCTTTTCATCGATGGCGGTCAGAATCTGCTCGGCCTACCTCAGTTGCATGCCCTGGAATCACCCGCCCAGAAGGTCGCGCCATGAACGCTTTGCAAGATAAAAAGGTGTTGGTACTGGGCGCCGACAGCATTGGCCGCGGCATCGCCATCCGCTTGGCGCGCGAGGGAGCTTCAATCGCTGTGCTGGACCCCATGCTCAGCGCAGCCACTGAGGTCGCCGAGGTCATTAGCGCCAAGGGCGGTTCTGCGCTGGCGTATGCCGCCGCCTTTGACGGCCAGATCGGCGCCACCTTGAAAATGGCTATCGCTGCGCTGAGCGGTGTGGATGTGCTGATCAATAACGTCTTGCCAATACCCACCATTGCTCCTCTGGAAGACCAGCCTCGCGCCGCATTCGACGAGGCATTTGCACGTGTGCAGGCAGCAATCTGCGCGATGCAGTGCGCGGTGCCAGCGATGCAATTGGCGGGCGCTGGGCGCATCATCAACGTTGGGCACCGCTATGGAGAGGGTATCAATGAAGGCCTGGCGGCTTACAACGCTGCGGCCTGGAGCCTTGTCGGGCTGACCCGCACCGCCGCTTTGGATTGGGGGCGATATCAGATAACCACCAATCTGCTGCTACCGTTGGCCGATTCCCCCGAAGTGCGACACTGCCATGCTTTACGCCCCAGGGTGATAGACCTCATGATCGGGCAACTGCCGCTGGGGCGCCTTGGTGATCCAGTCGAGGACGTGGGTGGTGCCGCGTTGTTCCTGGCTTCTGATGCCTGCTGCTTCGTCAATGGTGAAACACTGCACGGCGACGGAGGCCAGCACCTGGCAGGCCCGGTTTTGAACCCTGCGCGATTTGTATGAGTCCAGCCCTTGCCAGTCGTCCAAGGGTGCGCCTCACACCGTGCTTGCGGCATACTCCGGCAGCAGCTCTCCTGATCCAAGGACCACTCCATGTCGGGCTTTGCAGTAGTAGGCATCACAGGCGCATACCTTTCCAGCCTGGGCGTATTTCTCGATGCGTTCGAGCTCATCGGCCGACAAGTCGTGGAGCTTTATCGCACGCGCCAACCCATTACCATGCAGACCCGGGTGCATTTGCTCACAACCGATGGCCGCGCCGCAAAATTAGCCGGAGGCCGCACCCTGCCCTCCGACGGCGGACTGGACGCCGGCTTGCAATTCGATCTGATTCACTTGCCCGCTGTCATCCTGGACGAGCAGCTGTCTCTCCCTGATTGGCTTGCCAAACACACTACCCTGTGTGAATGGTTGATCCGCCAGCACGCCGGCGGCGCGCTGATTTCAGCGAGCGGCTCAGCAGTGTTCATTTTGGCTGAAGCAGGGCTCCTAAGCGGCGGTACGGCAACAATAGGACGTACTCTTCTGCCACTTTTCCGACGTCGTTACCCCAATATTCGCGTCGAGCATCGCAGCGCCGTGGTCGAGCATGGCCGGGTGATCACTGGTAGTGGGCTGGCGGCGGACATGCAGTTGATCACCCGACTGATCGAGCATGTTACAACGCCAGAACTGGCCCGTTGGTTGAGCGATGTGACCAGTTTGCATCAGTCGGCTGAAGACCATCTCGCTGACGACGCCCTCACCGCGAACGCCCAGTTGTGGTTGGAAGAAAGATTCGCCCAGGACGTACGCATTTCTGAGCTGGCCAAGGCCATGGCAGTCAGCCAACAGACAGTGTTGCGGCATTTTCAGCGGCATCTTGGCAGCACGCCACAAGAGTACGTTCGACAACTGCGAATCAAATCAGCACAGGGCTTGCTATTGCGTACCAGTCGCTCGATCGCGCAGATCGCCACCCTCTGCGGATACAGCGATGTGCAGACCTTCCGCAAGGTGTTCAAGGAGCATGCCGGTACCAGTCCGAGTCAGTACCGAGTACTCCACAAGAACGACGCGCGCCTTCAGGCGCCCTCAGCTAACCAGGAACCCACCGTCTACGGCCAATAGTTGGCCAGTGATGTAACGTGATGCAGGGCTGGCCAAGAACAAGGCTGCATTGGCAATATCCTGCACATCACCTATCCCTCCCAGTGGGATGCGCCCTTCCCCCATTATTGGCCCCTTGAGTTCAATGGCCGCCGATGCTGTGCGCGCCCCAGGCGTGGGGATCCCGCCTGGGAGCACGGCATTCACCCGGATTCCATCGGGGCCGAATTCGAGCGCCGTGGTGCGCGTCAGGCTATTTACCCCGGCCTTTGTGGCGTTGTAGGTGCCATTGTGATGCACCACAGCCTGCATGGACGAGACCGAAGAAATATTCACGATCGAGCCGCCTTTTCCCGCCTTCATATGGCGGATCGCTTCGCGCAGGCACAGGAATGTCCCACGCAGATTGACGGCCTGCAGGCTATCCCAGAATGCCGTATCGACCTCCAGAAATGGTTTTTTGGGAAAGATCGCCGCATTATTGACCAGCACGTCCAGGCCGCCGTGTTGCCCGATCACCTGCTCAAAGAGCGCGATCACCTCATGTTCATTTGAGACGTCGACGGCCACTGCATGCGCCTGCCCGCCCGCTTCGGTGATAGCGTCTGCGGTCAGTTGCGCTGCAGCTGCGTCCAGATCTGCCACGATCACACGTGCGCCAGCGAGGGCAAAGGTTTCGGCGATGCCGCGGCCGATGCCTGCACCGCCTCCCGTTACTACGGCAATACGATCATCGAGACGGAAAGCATTATTCTGCGTCATTGAAAATTCCTGCACAGTGGGTAGTAATGAGGGCAGGCCGCGATCGCGCCGGTTTGACAGCGGCCTGCGTCGTCGTTCAGTATTTCTAACGACGTTCCAAATAACATATCTGTGTCACACACATTTCACAACGGTGTCGGTGCCATGGATTGACCGGCCCCAGCCAAGAGGCGGCGAGAGAACAAGAATGCCTACGATCATCTTTATTCAGCACGATGGCAGCGAACAGCACGTTGAAGCCGAGGTCGGCCAGTCCCTGATGCAAGTTGCCTTGAACAATCGGGTACCCGGAATTCTCGGCGATTGCGGCGGCAACTGCAGTTGTGCAACCTGCCATGGTTATATCGACAAAGCAGACTGGGCAGCACAAATCCCTGAAGCTCTGGCGTATGAGCACGACATGCTCAGCTGTGCCTCGGAAGTCACCGAGAACAGCCGCCTCACTTGCCAGGTCATTGTCAGCCCCGCTCTGGATGGTCTGGTCGTGCGGCTGCCAGCATCACAGTACTGAGCGAGCGTTTTCAGCCCTCTCCCACGACTGCCAGCAGACTGCGTGCCCTGACAAGCACCGGCAGGTCGACCATGGCGCCATCGACTGAAACTGCCGCACCCGCAGATCGGCTGCTGGCTTCCACTACGCGACGTGCCCAGGCCAGCTCCTCACTCGAGGGCGTAAATGCCAGGTTCACTATGGGCACTTGGCGCGGGTGGATACAGAGCTTGCCAGCAAAGCCCAGTGCTCGACTGCGCTTGGCCTCGGCAGCAATCACCTGGCTGTCATCGAGTATGACTGACACGCCGTCAATCGGCGCTTGCAGGCCAGCCACACGGGATGCAAGGACGATCTGCGAGCGCGAATACAGCAGGGCTTCGTCTGTGTGCGCACACCCGACGTCAGCCTGAAAATCAATCGAGCCGAACGCTAGCCGTTCTACGTTCACCCCCCTGGCAACGTCCATCACCTGCCAAACACCCAGCGCGCTTTCAATCAGCGGCACGATGGGGGCGGTGGTAACCGCGGCCAATGCGCGCAAAGGCTCGATAGATTCCGCCTTGGGTAGCATGACGGCCTTCACGGGCAGGCGGCGGATCAACTCCAGGTCTTCGGCAAACGCATCTGAGCCTTGGCTATTGATGCGGACCATGACCTGCGCGCCCTCCTCGACCGCCCTTGCAATGTGCTCCCGCGCAGCCCCTTTGTTACCTGGGGCCACCGCATCCTCAAGGTCAAGAATGACCCTGTCGGCACCGGCCGCCAGGGCTTTGGCAAACCGCTCTGGGCGGTCTCCAGGTACGAAAAGACAAGAACGCATATTCACCTCGTGCCCATTAACGTCATGACGATGACCAGCGCCCACAGCAGCACCCAAATCAGGTCGGTGCACAGCGGTTTGCGCCGCTGCATCAGTCGAGTTCTGCTCGGGCGTCCATGCACAGGAAGCCCTGCTCATCTTCCGCCCACAAATGCACCCTGTTAGCCTCAACGCGAGCGCATAGGCGCAGCGGCCGCTGGTCGAACGCGGGGCGCATTGCGCGGAAGGAAAATGCGGTGACGTGTGCCAGCGGTACCTGTTCGCGCAGCAGGTTCATGAGTAGCGTGGCGATCAATGGGCCATGCACTACCAGCCCGGGGTAGCCTTCTTCTTCAGTGGCATACGGGCGGTCGTAATGGATGCGGTGGCCATTGAAGGTCAAGGCCGAATAACGGAACAGCAGAACCGGGTCCGGCACGATCTCTTTTATCCACTGTGCACCTGTCGGTGCGGACTGAGGCGTTGGGGGCGGATCATCCGGGCCAGGTGCATCGCGATAGACGATATCTTGCTCTTCGCGCACGCGAACTTCGCCATCCACTGACAGCTCGTGCAACAGCTTGACGAACACCAGTTCTCCGCTGCGGCCAGCTTTGTGCGTTACGTCAGTGATCGTGGTAATACGCTCTACCTCAGAGCCTACCGGCAACGGGCCACTGAAACTGAGCCGCCCCCCTGCCCACATTCGCCTCGGCAGGCTAACCGGGGGCAGGAAACCACCCCGCTGTGGATGGCCGTCGGCGCCAACATTCGATTGCCGCGCCAAGGGCAGGAAATAGAGCCAATGCCACAGCGGCGGCACTTGAGCATCGCTACCATAGGCGTGCTCTTCATGATCCAGTACGGCTGCGAGTGCGCCAAGAGGAAACGACGTCAACAGGTCGCGCTGGGTTTGCTGGCGACCGATCCATTGAGTAAGTAGCTTTTCATCGATAGGCACGCTAGCCAATCCTCTGTTATTGGGCCTTGTGGTCTGCCAGGACGCCTGTTTCAGGCGCCCCGGCAAGAAATCGATCACGGCCATGCAGCAGCGCTTCACTGGACATGAGTTGGTCGTACAAGCGTCGAGCGCAAGCGAGCCCCGTATCAAAGTCTGGGCTATCGACGGCCGCCTGCACGGCTTGCAGTAACGCGTGTGAGGCGGCATCAGTTCTGCCTTGCAATAACTGCCTCGCCTCTATCAGATCCTGCTGCAGGTCATTCCCTGGGATGGGCAGGGTACGCACCAGCCTTCTTTTCAGATCGGCGTAGCACAATGGCGAAGCCGCCATCTCGGCTGCCCAGGCACAGGCGTTTGAGACCCCTTGCCCCGAATCGACAACGCGATCAAACAATGCTGTCTGATAAAACGCAGATACCTTTTCTCGCTGCCCCTGGATCATCAACCGCACAGCGGGGACAAGCCCCAAAAGGCGCGGCAGGCGCTGTGTGGCCGACAATGGCAGCGTACCCAGAGCGACTTCTGGCAGCCCGATCCATGCATCTGTTTCGGCAACGCGGTAATGGCTCGCCAGTACGGTCTCCAGGCCGCCGCCCAAGGCAAAACCTTGCACAACCGCGATTACAGGCTTGCGCGAGCGTTCGATGGCTATGTGGATGTGGCTCGAAAGCCCGGGTAGCGCACCGGCCTCAGCCGTACCAAATTCCCGAATATCGCCCCCTGCACTAAAACCTCGCCCGCTACCGGTGATGACCACCGCCTTCACTTGCCGATCCGCGCCGGTCCATTGCAGCGCATCGTGTAGCTCACGGCGCATACCCAGGTTGAACGCGTTGACTGGAGGCCCGTCCAGTGTCAGGAGTGCGACCGGACCCAGGCATTCTCTATGCACCTTGGACTGTGGCATAACGCAACCCCCACGTATTCACGATTACGAACGGCGTTCAGCATATTACCTTTCTTTGAAACATGGCAAGCGCACAGAGCGCCTCCGTTGAGGTGCCTCACTCCAATTGAAACGACCGTATGAAATTAGCACGCACAATCACTCGGGAGGACTTGCACTGCTCCCGGGTTGCTCATATAAATGGTGTGCGTGTATGTGAACATGATTCAAGAAAAGCCGTTTGCGTGCCGACAAGGATGCAGCCGCGGGACCGGAAGTCAGAGCGCTTGTCATGAGCCAGCTGCCTCATGGGTTAAAAGCAGAGCTCCTGGTATTGCACAGATTTACGAGCGCAGCTCCTCTACGCCACTGCGCTTCGAATGAAAACAAAAACAACAATTCAGAGGGCACTTCAGATGGACAAAAGGAAAATGCTAGTTACTCGCCCCCTCACCGCAGCGCCGATGATGCTTGCTGGGCTTTGCCTGGCCATGGGGGCCAGCGATGAAGCGTTCGCCTTGCGCATCGATAGCGGCAACCCCGACCTCAATATGAGCCTGGACACGACGGTGCGCTACAACCAAGGCTGGCGCGTCGATGGTCGCGATAATAATCTGGCAAACAACCCAAGCTTTGACGAGGGTAATCGCCTGGCCGACAAAGGGGATGTGTTTCTGTCGCGCCTCGATCTGTTCAGCGAATTCGACCTCAACTGGCAGGACAAGTACGGTCTGCGGGTGAGCGGCGCGGCCTGGTACGACCACAATTTCCCGGACAAGAGCGAAAGCGCCCCAGGCCTCGAAGGCGTGGCCAACTACCGCAACAACCGCTACTCGAGTGTTGTCGATCGCTACTACGCTGGTCCATCGGCTGAGTTTCGTGACTACTTCGTGTGGGGCAACTTCAATATCGGGTCTACCGAGCTCAATGCCAAGGTGGGCAGCTTCGCCTGGTTACCAGGCGAGTTCCTGTTTGGCAACGGCAGCAGTGTGTCTTACTCCATGTCACCAAACGATGGGCTGCTGAGCGACCTTAGCCCAGGCGCTTCGGCCAAGGAAACGTCACTGCCCATTGGCCAGTTTGCAACCACCTGGCAACTGGTTCCGGAACTCTCTCTGATGTTCCAGTACACCTACGATTTCGAGCCATCGCGGGTATCGGAAGGCGGCACTTACTATGCCGTGTCCGATGGTGCTCTGCTTGGGCCGGATTTCCTGGCGCCAGGTGTAGCGCGTCGCGATGCGAAAGAAGGCGACAATGGTGATATCGCGGTCGGCCTGCGCTGGTCACCGAGCTGGGGCATGGATAGCAGCTTCGGCCTGTGGTATCGGAAATTCGACGACAAGTATGCCAGCTGGGCCAACCAAGTCATCGTGAGCTCCCCTACCGCGCCCTATGCCCGGGCTGTGTACGCCAAGGATATCGAGTTGTACGGTCTGACCTGGAACGGCGTTTATAAGTCCGTCAGTATCGGTGCCGAAGTCAACTACCGGACCAATATGCCACTCAACACCACCGGGCAGACCTTTGTCGCAATCGGCCAGCCGGAACCTTCGAACCTGGACGGCGCTCGCGGTGATACCGTGCATGCCTTGCTCAGCGGCGTGTTCACCATCAACAAAAACGCATTCTTCGACAGCGGCGCAGTCGCTGCTCAGTTTGACTACATGCATCTGGTCAAAGTGACTGATAACAAGTCGTTCTTCAACGCCAGCGACAGCGAGGGTGGGTCGGTTGCAGGGCGCTGCGAAGATAACGAGCTGCTGCGTGGCTGTTCGACGCGCAATGCTGCGGCTGCAAGTGTTTCGTTCACACCGGTTTGGCAACAGGTAATGCCTAGCCTGGATGTATCTTTCCCAATTTTCGCCACCTACGGCTTGTACGGTAACCCGGCTGCCCAGAACGCAGGGATCCCACCAGAGGATTCCTATCTGGTCAAGTTGGGCCCGCGCCTGGAGTATTTCGCTGGCTCCATGAAGCACCAGTTTGATCTTGCCTATACCGCACGTCATGGCCGTACCGGCAATATTGGAGGCGCCAACGCATACTCCGGGTTGGGCTTCCTGCATGACCGTGACACGCTGATCCTTACTTACCAGACCGCATTCTGATCGGGAGTTCCAGCATGAAATTAACGACCCCAACGCTGGCTTTAGCCATCCTTTCAGCCAGTGCCGCTCATGCAGCCGTTTCGCCGCAGGAAGCCGCCGAGCTGGGTAAGTCGCTCACCCCGTGGGGGGCCGAGATCGCAGGCAACAAGGACGGCACCATTCCTGCCTACACTGGCGGCCTCCCCACTACAAGCAGACCAGCAGGTTTTCAGCCTGATAGCGGGCATTGGGTCAATCCATTCGCCAATGAAAAACCGCTGTACGTGATCACCGCGAAAAACGTCGATCAGTATGCCGACAAGCTGTCCGAAAGCACCAAAGCGCTGATCAAGCGCTTCCCGGATACCTACAAAGTGCCGGTTTACCCGACGCACCGGACCGCGAACTACCCAGACTGGATCAATCAGAACAGTATTGCCAATGCCACCCGCTGTAAGACCATCGAGGACGGCTTGGCCGTCGAGGGCTGCTTTGGTGGTGTTCCATTCCCCATCCCCAAAACAGGTCATGAGGTCGTCTGGAATGCTCAACTGCAATATAAAGGTGAATCCAACATTACCAAGGGTGAGGGTTGGTACGTCGATTCCAAGGGTAGCCGCGTACTGACAGGGGGCATCAACAACCGGGGCGACGCGCAGTACTACAACAAGGAGCTGGATGTCGACAAGTTCGCGTCTATCGGCACCTATCTGACCCAGCTGAACATCTACACGGCCCCCTCTCGAAACGTGGGTGAGGGCAACTTGCAGCGCTTCTACCTCAACCCGGTAGCGACGCCAAACCCAACGTGGGCTTACTCCCCAGGCCAACGTCGGGTGCGGCGCTCGCCGGACGCCGAGTATGACTTCCCGGTCTCCACATCGGGCGGCGCCATGCTCTACGACGAAATCTACGGCTTCTCGGGCAAGCAAGACCGGTACGATTTCAAGTATGTGGGCAAGAAAGAGATGATCATTCCCTATAACAACTACGACTGGGCGTCGACCTCGCCCGATGACCTTCTCCAGCCGAATCACCCAAACCCTGAGGCCACCCGCTGGGAACTGCACCGGGTACACGTGGTCGAGTTGACCCTGAAACCAGGCATGCGGCACGTCCAGCCCAAGCGTACCCTCTACTACGATGAGGACATCCTCGGCGCTGGCATGACGGATGCGTGGGATGCTTCAGGCAAATTGGCCAAGGGCGTCTACATGCCGGCTTATCAAATGTATGACAAACAGATCCCGCACACGTCGTCCACCTGGTTGTTCGACTTCGCCACTGGGGTTTACTACCACTCCAGCATCACCGGCGGGGCTCGCGGCGGCATCTTCCCGCAAGCCAAGATGCAACCTGTCCAGTTCTTCACGCCTGAATCGCTGGCCCGTCAATCGCAGCGTTGATGGATACGACAGCAGCAGGCTCGCCTGCTGCTGTCGTTCCGCTTTCATAGCGATGACCGGTGTTCCACGTTGCACCGGTGTTCTACAAGACTGGGAGAAGAATAATGAAAGCACTACTCAAGGTGCTGGCGTTGAGCGGAGGAATGTGTGCCTGCATAGCCCCCGCCCTAGCCTTCACCGACCCGCTCGATCAGCCCGCGATGATGTCGGACAGAGCTGTTCGCTCGGCGCTTTACGGGCTCGCGGGTAATGGTGGCAAGCAGTTGGTAGCAGTAGGCCCACGGGGCCATGTACTGCGCTCAATGGATGCCGGCGAGCACTTTACCCAAAGCAAAGTACCTCTAAGCAGCGACTTGACTGCGGTCTATTTTCCCACCGTTTCGCAGGGCTGGGCGGTGGGCCATGACGGCGTCGTCTTGCACAGCGAAGACGGCGGAAAAAGCTGGACACACCAATTGGATGGGCGGCAGATCGGCGAGCTCTCGACTCAATATTACGCGAGGGTGACTGGCAGCAGTGAAGCCCTGGATCGGGCCAAAGAGAACGCACAGACACTGCAGCAGAGCGGGCCCGTACGGCCACTGATGGATGTGTACTTCGATGACGAGAAAAACGGTTGGGCTATAGGCGCGTACAACCTGATTTTGCACACCAACGATGGCGGCAAACACTGGCAGCCATGGATGGACCGTACTGAGAACCCCGATGAATACTCGCTGCATGCCATCAAAAAGGTAGGCGACCACGTCTACATCGTTGGTGAATTGGGGCTACTCATGCGACTGGATCGGGACCAGCAGCGTTTCGTCAAGCTTGAGAGCCCTTACCCTGGCTCGTTCTTTGGCCTGACAGGCCGAGAGGGCTTGCTGGTGGTCTTCGGCCTACGCGGCAATGCATTCATCAGCCGTGACGACGGGAACTCCTGGATCAAATTGGATACCGGTAGCAGTGACGCGATCAACGCGGGCACCCAGCTGGCTGATGGCAGGTTCGTGCTGGCCACCGCTGGTGGAACCTTGTTGGTCAGCAGTGCAGACGGCAGTCGCATTGCCAGCAAATTATCGGCTGGTCGCATGCCTGTCTATGGGGTGACCCCTGCCAGTTCCGGACTCGTGGCAATCGGCCCTGATGGGGTACGGCTCGTCGCGCAACCCTGAACAACAATGAGTCGTGCGTCCTCTGGACAGCGCGAGCACCTGCTTCCCCATCGGAGAAACCGCGATGGCTATAAAGATGGACCAGGCCACGGACAAATATCCCGTGATCACGCATCGTCGAGATTTCGATGAGAAGACCGGTAACCGCGTCGAGCGACTTATTTTCAATTACCGCGCGGTGATCATACTGATCATTGCATTGGTATCTTTGATTCTGGGCTGGCAAGCAACACGCCTGGTCGTGAACGCCAATTTCGACCGGATGATCCCCACCTCACACCCCTACATTCAAAACTTCATCGACAACCGCAACGAACTGAGTGGTTTGGGCAACAGCCTGCGTATCGTGGTCGAAAATACCGACGGCGATATCTTCGACCCGGCCTATCTCCAGACCTTGCGGGAGGTCAACGATGAGGTGTTCCTGACGCCCGGCCTTGATCGGCCTTGGATGAAATCGCTATGGACCCCGATCCTGCGTTGGAACCAGGTAACCGAAGATGGCATGCGCGGCGGCCCGGTCATGCCCGACCATTTCGATGGCTCTGCGGAAAAGCTCGCTGAGTTACGCGAGAACCTGAATCGCTCTGGGGCTCCAGGACGGATAGTGGCGAATGATTACAAGTCTTCGATGATCACCGTGCCAGTACTGGACCGCTACGCCGACACTGGGTTGCCCATTGACTACAAAGCGTTGTCTCAAGCCCTTGAAGAGAACGTGCGCAGCAAGGAACGTGACGGTATCAAAATTCACATCGTTGGCTTCTCGAAGCTGGTGGGTGATCTGATCCAGGGCTTGGACAAAGTCCTGATGTTTTTCGGCATCTCTGCATTGATCGCCACCGTGTTCGTATATGGCTACACGCGTTGTCTGCGCAGTACCCTTATGCTGGTCGCCGTTTCAATATTGGGCGTGGTCTGGCTGTTGGGGCTCATGCATCTGACAGGTTACGAACTGGATCCTTATACGATACTGGTGCCCTTCCTCATTTTTGCCATCGGGTTGTCCCACGGTGCGCAGAAAATGAACGGCATCATGCAGGACATCGGGCGTGGGACTCACAAGTATGTGGCGGCGCGCTACACCTTCCGACGTTTGTTCATGGCGGGACTCACAGCTCTGTTGGCCAACGTTGTTGGTTTCGCGGTGCTGATGATTGTCGATATCCCGGTGATCAGGGATCTCGCGCTGACCACCAGCATCGGCGTCTCGGTACTGATTTTCACCAAGCTGATACTGATCCCTATCCTTCTTTCCTACACGGGTGTGGGCCAGCACGCTGCCGAGCGCTCGTTGCGCGAGCAGAGCGGCGATCACAGCCAACCCACCCGGATCTGGGCCTTCTTTGCAGCCTTTACCCAACGTAAGTGGGCATGGGGCGCGGTCATCGTCGCTGCCCTGCTTAGCACCGCCGCATTGTTCGTTCGCCACGACCTGCAAATCGGCGACCTGAGTGCTGGCGCCCCCGAACTGTGGCCAGAATCGCGTTACAACCGGGATGTCGCGTTCGTCACGGCGAACTACGGGTTGTCCAACGACCAGTTTGCGATCCTGGTGAAGACCCAACCTAACGTCTGTGACCATTTCAGCAACTTGCTCGAAGCAGATCGGCTGGGCTGGGAACTGAGCCATGTCCCGGGTGTGCAAGCCACTGAGTCCTTTGCCACGCTCACCAAGCGTGGCGTCGCGGGCACCTATGAAGGCTACTTCAAATGGAACAGCATCATCCGCGAGCCGCGGTCGCTGGGCTACGCGGCCTCGCAAGTGCTGGTCAACAATCCGGACGTGCTCAACCCTAAATGCTCGGTGTTCCCGGTCATGGCGTATCTGAGCGATCACAAGGCAAGTACCCTCAGCCGCGTGCTGGAACGCGCCGAAGCATTTGCCAAAGAGCACAACAGCGCCGAAGTGCAATTCCTGCCAGCGGCCGGGAGTGCGGGAATCGAGGCGGTGACCAACATTGTGGTGAAAGAGTCATTCTACAAAATGCATGGGCTGCTCTATGTGGGTGTGATCCTGCTGTGCCTTATCACGTTCCGCAGCTGGCGTGCCGTATTGGTCGCATTGATTCCTTTGCTGATCACCACGGTACTGTGCGAAGCACTCATGGTCTGGCTTGGTATTGGGGTCAAGGTAGCGACCCTTCCGGTGATCGCACTGGGGGTTGGCGTTGGGGTCGACTATGCGCTGTACCTGTTGTCGGTGCAGCTGCTGTTGCAGCGCCGTGGTGTCACCTTGTTCCAGGCTTACACCGCTTCCTTGCAGTTCACTGGGCGGGTCGTCGCGTTGGTCGGCATGACCATGGCCGCGGGCGTGATCACCTGGGCATGGTCACCGATCAAGTTCCAGGCGGACATGGGCATTCTCCTGGCGTTCATGTTCCTCTGGAACATGCTGGGCGCTCTGATTCTGATTCCGGCACTTTCGTACTTCCTGCTGCAAAGCCGTGAACAGCGTCAACAGGCACAGGCGGCCAGCCTGGAGGCGCCAGAAATGCGCTCAGAAGCGGCAGCCGAGCCAAGTCACAAAAAGGCCGCAACGGCCAGAACTGCTTAGGTATCCGCGTTACAGCAGCCTGCCCGCCCGGGCAGGCTGCTCCAATCAAGACCTCTCTCGACACCCCCTGGCCGCACTCACCTGCAACCGGTCCTGCACCCGTGCGACCGCACGTTGGATGTGCCCGCCCCTTACAACAACAAGAACCGATACCCAAACGGGAAAGGAAGCCGACATGCAATTCTTGCTGACCCCAGCGATCGTGTTAATGAACCGTTTGAGCTTCACCCTGAAGTCCAGCTTGATCTGCGCACTGCTGCTGCTGCCATTGCTGGCAGCCGAGTATTACCTGACCCGCGATATCTACGGGCAAATCACTACAACCCGTGTTGAACTGGATAGCCTGGGCACACTACGCACGGCATTGGATGTCAGTCGGGATCTTCAAACACTCGTCGATCTGTCTGAGTTGCTGCTGGTACATGGCACTACAGGCCGCGCCGCCGAGGCGATCAGGCAGGTTGAGGCCCTTGAAGCTGAGGCCCTACAACGTCTGGACGGCATACCCTGGGGCGAGGAAAGTGTTCTTGGCGAAAAGCGCGACGCACTCGTCGCAGGCCTGCGCGCTGCCAATCAAGAGGCACGCTGGTCAACCAAACTGGAAATCCGCCGCAAGCAATTGGCACATGCGTTGAACTTGAACAAGGCAATTGTTTCCGAAGCCGGCCTCTCACAAGATCGAAGCCGTGTGAACCGGCAATTGGTCGACCTGGTGACCAGCAGTACGCCGCGGGTCGTCGCAGCGCTGGGCACGACCCGTGGGCTCGGAGCCTTGGTTATGCTCGACCAGCAACTCGGATCAGCCAACGCCATACGGCTGGAACAAAACCTTATGACCCTGGGCGGCCTGGAAGACGAGTACCGCCAGACGCTTGCGGATCTGCACGATCCAGCGCTGGACCAACCAGGCGCGCAAAGCTTGCAAACGCTGGCTCAACAGCAGCGCCTGCTGGCCAATGAATTGCTGGTAGGCGATGAGCTCAAGGGTACGTGGCAGACTTTTTTCGTCCAGGTCAGTGAGGAGATGGCTAAAACCTACCAGCTGAACAGCGCAGTGATCGATCGAATTGGCGAAAACCTGCAACGCCGGGTCGACCGCCAGGTCGCCAATTTGCTGACCTTCGTAGCCCTGCAGGTGTTACTGCTATTGACCATCGCCTACCTGTTCGGGGGCTACTACCTATCCATTCGTTCATCACTGCGAGGGTTGGGTAAGCTGCTCGAGCAGGTCGCCAATGGCGATATGACGGCCGCCTACGTCCCGCCAAGCCGGGACGAGCTGGGTGAGCTCGGCCGCACGCTTGCTCGCGCCCTTGCCCGCATACGAGAGCTGATCGTTGGTGTCAGCGCCACCGCCGCACAGGTGGCACACAGCACCGCGCAGGTCGAAGTGCACTCTATTCAAGGCTTTCAGGCCATTTCGAATCAGCGTGACCAGATCGGCGTGCTGGCAACGGCCATGAGCCAGATGTCGTCGACCGCAGATTCAGTGGCGGGGAATGCAGCACTGGCCGTGGACAGCGCCCGGCAGGTCAATCAGCAGACCATCACCGGCCAGGCCCTGGTGGGCACGCAGGTAGGCGCGATCGCAGACCTTGGCGGGGAAATGGAAAGGTCGGTCACGGCCATCAACCAGCTTGCCCAAAACAGCCATGAGATAGGTCGCATCGTCGATGTCATCAACGGCATCGCACAACAGACCAACTTGCTCGCCTTGAATGCCGCCATCGAAGCGGCAAGAGCCGGCGAGCAAGGCAGGGGCTTTGCCGTGGTGGCCGACGAGGTTCGTACCCTGGCCAAGCGTACCCAGCAGTCCACTCGCGAAATCGAGGACATGATCGAAGCACTTGGGCAAGGGGTCAGCATCGCTGTCAGCACCATGAGCGCCAGCCATGAGAAGGCGAACCTGTGCAGGACTCAGTCGCAACGGGTGGAAAGCGCCTTTGGCAACATCCTGGCCTGCGCTGGCCGCATCCTTGAACAAAGCCTGCAAATCGCCGCTGCAGCCCAGCAGCAGCATGCGGTTGCCATGGAGATGGATTGCACTATCGTGGAAATCAACCGTGCCGGGGAGTGCACAGCCGCCGGTGCTGGTCACTCCGAGGAGGCGTCCCGACAACTGTCGATGTTGGTTTCACAGCTAAAGGTTGCCGTAGGCCGTTTCAGCGTGTAGGACGCTGAACACTGAAGGGGCGATCATGGCCGTGGCCGCCCCTTCTCATTGCGGGTTACAACAGTCCTGTCTCAGCAGCGGTTTGAGCCCCGCCGTCCATGCCACGCTCGCGCAGCACCTCAACCGCTACGGCCAACGCGCTGGAAACCGCCGGAAACCCAACATAGGGGACGGTTTGAATGATCACTTCTTGAATGTCATCGGCTGTCAGGCCGTTGGTGATGCCGAAGCGCAAATGATTGCGCAACTCCTCGGTCTGACGCAGAGCGATCAACGTGCTGATCACGACAACGCTACGCGTCTTCAGATCCAGCCCGGGGCGTGACCATACGGCGCCGAATGCGTGTTCCACGGCCATGCGTCCGACGTCAGCGGCGAAACGCCCTGAGTTGACGTTGGCCTCCATTGTTTTGGCAAATTCCGGGCCCATCATGCGGACCATCAGGTCGTAACCGGCTTTCCAGTTTTCATTGTCAGACATTGTCAAAGCTCCTGGTCGAATGCGAAGGCCGGCAGAAGATGCCGGCCCGGTTTGGCTGTCATTTCGAGGGCACCACGCTCGCGTCAGGTGAGCCCCGTGCAGCGATCGCGGCTGCGGATATCTGTTCACCCGTCGGGTACCGCCCCATACCGAGGTAACTGAGCGCCGCCAACACGAAACAGCCGGCTGCCACCATCAATGCCACGTTATAGTTGCCGAAGTAATCGTACGAAAGCCCAATCAGGGAGCCTTGCACAGCGATCATCACGGCGATGCAGAAAACACTGATGCCGTAAATCGAGGCGTAGGAGCGCATGCCGAAATATCGCGCGATCATGAACGCCACGACGTCGATCTCGGCTCCCTGGCCCAGGCCGAGCAACACCAACGCGATAACCGCCATCCAGGGTTCGAGCGATTCCGGTAGCAACAACAGGCAGCCTATCGCGGGGCCCAGGGTGAATAGGCAAGCCACCAGCGGTGCCCAGATCCGGTCGACCAGCGTCCCGGTCACAAAGGCGCCGATGAGCGCCGATACGCCGACCACGCCGATCAGTGCAGCGGCGCTAGCGGCCTCCAGCCCCTTCCCTACCAGTAACGGCTGGAACTGCGAGAGCAAGGCAACGATAGGGGCATAGTTCAATGCCGAGGCCAGGCACACCAGGATCACTTTGTGGTTCTTCAAAAGCCCCCATAGTGAAACCTCAGCTTTGCTACCCACAGGGGTGCAAGTGGGAGCTACGCTCGCGCCTCTTATCCATAACCAGGCCGTAGGTAAAGCGGTGAGCAAAATCAGTCCACCGAGGGCGACGAAGCCGGTGCGCCAACCATAGGTGGCGATAATGGCGAACACCGCCGGTGGTAACAAAGCGCCCGATAACGCCAGACCTGATCGAGTGATGGCCAGCGCCAGTCCCCGTGAGCGCTCGAAAGCGCCGGTGACCACCCGGGTGAAGGTCAAACCCGTGGTCGCTGCACCGCATACGCTGAGCAGCCCGTACAACAAGTAATAGAGCGGTAGCGGTCCGTGCATCAAAGCCAGTGAAAAATAGGCGCAGGCGGTCAGTATTACCCCCGCAAGCAACACCGGACGCACACCGACACGGTCCACCAGCCTGCCAAGCACCGGAGCGATAAGTGCGGCTGCGAGACTGGCGTTGTGCGCCAGTGCGATGTCTCCCCTGCTCCAGCCAAACGCTGCCTGCAGCGGCGCAACGAACAGGCTGGACACCGAAGGCCACACCGAAAGGCACACACCCGTGCCTAGCAATGCCGCCAGCCCTAAGCGCCAGTGCTCGCGCCATTCACGCATGGCTATACGCCATTGATCGTTGTCTTGGGCAGTCATGCTGCACCCTCTTGTTATTGGAATGAGGCGATGCACGTCAGGTGATCGCAGCGGGATGTGTCAGTTAAGTGCCGACAGCGCTTCATTGGAAAACGCATCGAAATCAAGGCCCAGGCGTGCCTTGCGTGCCCAGTGTGGGTCCTGCAGCAATGAGCGACCAACACCCACCAGGTCGAACTCACCGCGATCAAATCGCTTCATCAACGCAGGCAAGTTGTCACTGGCCTGCGCCCCGCCTTTCTTGTTGCTGTCATACATACCGTTGTTCAGGCCAACCCCACCCACTGTCATGGACAAGCAACCGGTCAGCTTCTTAGCCCAGCCAGCGAGGTTCAAAAGGCCATCTTCACCGCCTTGATCGGGGAATTCTGCGCGGTCGAAGAAGCGCACACTGGCGTCGAAGACGCTAACGCCCGCCTCGGCGATCGGTGTCAGCATCTGTTCCAATTCTGAGGGGTTGTAGGCCAGCTTGGCCTTGAAATCCTGCTGCTTCCACTGCGAGAACCGAAACACGATCGGCATTTCCGGGCCCACAGCGCTGCGTATGGCACGCACCACCTCAGCGGCAAAGCGGCTGCGTTCGCGATGGTTGCCACCCCAGCTATCGCGCCGTTGGTTGGTGATCGACCAGAAGAAGTTATCGATCAGGTAGCCATGACCGCCATGTATGGCGATACCATCGAAACCGCAGTCACGGGCGTGGGCAGCACTGCGTGCGTAGGCCTGGATGACGTCGGCGATATCCCGTTCAGTCATGGGCTCGGTAGGCACCAGTTGGCTTTGTACATAGCTATCCGGGGATGAGGTCAGCCCTCCCTGCGGTCCCCAGATGCCCGATGGCCGCATGGAGGCGACCTCTGGGTGTGGGCCTGTGCCCTGACGGCGCATGACCCCCTGGTGCCAGAGTTGCGGGAAGACCACACCACCGACCTCATGGACTTGTTGTACCACTCGGCGCCAGGCGGCTAGCGCGCTTTCACCGTACAAGTGAGGCAAATCCGATTCGCCGATCCCGGCCTCGCCCAAAGCTGCGGGGTGATCGATCCCGACGGCCTCGGTGATGATCAACCCGGTCTCACCTTCAGCACGTCGCCGGTAATATCCGGCTACCCTCTCGCCAGGTACACCCCCAGGGCTGAAGTTACGGGTCATCGGCGACATGACGATGCGATTTTTCAGCTGAAGCGAGCCGATGCGCAGGGGGTCGAACAGTGGAGCCAGTAGCGAGTCCATGGAGTAACACCTCAAATAGCGTGACAGATCATCGGCGAGGGGCGTTGCTGCCAGAGCCGGACCAGAAACCTTCCCAGGTTGGAAAACTCGAGGGCAGGCGCGGTTGGTGGCGCTCGGTCGTGTATTTGCCCGGCCAGTTCTGCCACTGGGGATTGCCAGGGCGTTGCAACCAGTCGGTGGAGTACCAGTGGCGCTCATCGCGTCGAACGAAAAACCATTGCCCATCCCGGCGCTGGTAGTGGTCGAAATAACAGATGGCCATGACCACCCAGTGCTCGCCGTCCTCATGCTCCGCCCGGCAATACACGGTGCCAGTGGCATGGTCCGCATCCTGAAAATCAATGGTCTGCCCGCAGATCTGGTGAACGCAGCGATGGAACGCCTTGAGAATCGGCTCGGAGCCGTAGAACGCCGCGAGCGCCTCACGCCCCTTGCCCCAGCGGCCGCAATCGACATCGTCCACGAACAGGCCAACCAGGCTGTCAAGATCGCGGGAGTCTACGGCCAAGGCATAGCGTGCAGGTAACTGGCCTATGGCTAGGTGCGCTTCCACCCGTTCCAGACGTTGCAGCAATAGGTCCTGACTCATGCCGACCATGCAGCACCGGTCACGATGGCAACTTTGCCTGTCAGTCGATTCATCTTCGTTCTCCGTTTCAAACCGCGGTATAAAGCCCGCCATCGACCTGGATGATCTGGCCCGTGATGTACCCCATGCCTTCGCCACACAGCCCAACCACCGCCCTGCCGATATCGTCACGTTCATGGCCCATGCGACCGAGGGGAAAGTTGGCGATGTACGCATCGCGCAGTGTTGGGTTGCTGTCGAAGAACGCTGCCGATGCCGCCGTAAGCGCTGAAGGCGAGATAGCATTGACTGTGATGCCCTGCGGCCCCCACTCGCGTGCCAGGGCCTTGGTCAAGCCACGAATACCCCCCTTGATCGCTGCGTAGGCAGGGTTCAGGGCGGCGCCGTGGAGGCCGAATGTCGAACACAGCAGAATCATGCGGCCGGCGCCGCTGGCGCTTAACGCTTCATGGGCCGTAAGCGCGCAATGATGTGCCCCCACAAGGTCAACAGCGACCTGGGCGTCCCAATCGTCGTCTGCAAAGTCCTGCAGTTGCTTAGGATGGCCGGAGGCGCCGTGGGTGGCATTGTGGACGAGAATATCGAGCCCAGCGAAACGCTCCAAGGCGGCATTGACCGCACGTTGCATGTCCAGCAGGCACGTGACGTCTGCCTCAATCGCCAGCGCTTGCCCCCCTTCGGCGCGTATCAGCTGCGCGGTCTCCTCGCCGGTAGTACCCCGCCGCGCTGCCACGACTACCTGCGCACCCGCAGCGGCCAGCTCCAGAGCGATACCCCTCCCGATACCTCCGCCCGCTCCGGTGACCAGGGCAGTTTGCCCCGCGAGGCTGTTGCTCGGCATTGTCTTTTTCATGGGACCATCCATACGCCACCGTCCACGGGGATCGATGCACCGGTCACGGCACGAGCGCCGACCAGCATCGCGATTGTTTGCACGACCCCCGTCTCGATCCCCGGGACGAACCCGAGCGCAGGCGGTGGTGGGCCCATTTCCGGACTCAGCGGCAGGGCCGCGCCCACCAGTTGCCCCGCGAATACAGTGGGATCGAGCCCAAGCCAATTGAGCCGGATACCTTGCCCTCCCCACTGACGCGCTGCCGACTTCATCATTGCGCGCTGCGCCTCGCTCAATGCAGACAGGGCAGCAAACCCGCCCGCCCCCGTGAGTGAAAGGTTAGGGCCAATCAGCACAACACTTGCCGAGCCAGGGGCCAAAGCCCGCCATACTGCTTGCAAGCAATGACGGCTGGTTCGCAGCGGGGCCAACAACGCCGAACTCCACTGTTCAGGCGATAGCGCCACCACAGGCTGGGCATCGCGGCTCTGCGCATTACCCACAGCCAAGACAACCGCGTCGATGCCCCCCAATGCCAACTTGGCCCGAGCGACTGCGGCTTCGACAGCCGCAAGGTCAGTGAAGTCCTGGTCGGCGTCCAGTACCCTGCAGGCCGCTCCTTGATCACGCATGGCTTGCGCCAAGCCGCGTAAACCCGGGCATCCGGGAATCGCCAGCAGAACCTTGGTGGCGCTCAGTAGCGACGTGTTCCGTCCTGCCTTACTCATGGCTAGCCCGTCCTCATTCGAGTGAAAGGGTGGGTGACTACACGACCGTTCAGTACCCCTTGGCGAAGCGCGCCAAATGGTAATCCGTGTCACCGAAGCGCTTTTCCAGCAGCGTCATGAAACGGAAATAGTGGCCAACCGGATACTCCTCGGTCATGCCAATACCACCATGCAGTTGCACGCCTTGGGCGCAAACAAACCGCCCAGCCTTGCCAGTCGCGGCCTTCGCCGCCGAGACTGCTCGGCGGCGTTCATTGGCGGGCTTGTCGAGGTACGCCATGCCGCGGAACAGGATGGAACGTGCGTGTTGCGCTTCTACGAACATTTCAGCCATACGATGCTGCAAGGCCTGGAACTTGCCGATAGGCTGGCCGAACTGGTTACGGGTCTTGATGTACTCGGCCGTCATGTCCATGACCCCGTGCATCACGCCAAGGCTCTGCGCGACCACGGCCAACGCCGAACGGTCGTAGGCTTCCTCAAGGATCGGCTGGCTGCGCGAAGGTTCGATGAGCAAGGCCGCCGCAGCCAGCTCAACCCGGTTGAACCGAACATCGGCGGCCCGCGTACCATCTACCAGCGCATATTCGATGACCTCAACGCCGGGGGCCTTGCGGTCAACGATGAATACGGCCGGGTGCTGATAGTCATCCAGGCGTGCAGTGACCAGGAGCTTGTCGGCAGAGGGCGCATCGAAGACCAGTGTCTTCAAGCCATCAAGCTGATAACCATCGCCGGCACGACGCGCTACGGTATCGTCGACGCACCCCAACGTGAAGCGCGACCCCGACTCGCTGTCTGCAAACGCAAGCAACATACGTCCCTCGACCAGGGCTGGCAGCAAATCCTTGCGGTGGTAATCGCTACCCGAGCGGTCAACGATGCGCGCGCACAACATCACACTGCTGATGAAAGGCTCCAGCACCATGCCCCGGCCAAACGATTCGAGTACTACTGCAGCCTCGACGAATGAGCAGTCCAGCCCGCCAACATCCTCTGGCAGTGTCAATGCAAGCCAGCCAAGTTCTGCAAAAGTTTGCCAATGTTCACGGCTGAAGCCTTCACCAGCAGTCGCCTGGTGCCGCCGCTGCTCAAAACCGTAATCCTCGCGGATATAACGCTCTACACCATCGCGCAGCATCAACTGCTCTTCGGAAAGATTGAAATCCATGTGAAAACCCTCAGAGTCCGAAAGCCAGTTTGGCGATGATGTTCTTCTGTACTTCACGTGCCCCGCCGTAAATGGTCGCGGCGCGCTGGAAGAAGTACATGTTGGTACGTCCCAGCATGTGGCCCGGCCAGACTTCATCTGCAGCCTCAGGTGCGTCCTGTTCCAGCATGTCGTGCGTGAAGAAGCGCAGAGCGCGAGGCCCCATGGCATCGACCTGCAGCTCTGTTACGCGCTGCTGCAGTTCTGAACCTCGTACTTTCAATGTCGAGACAACAGCATCGAGGTTATCGCGCAGCTCTTCCTTGGCGAGAATGCGCAGTACCGACCATTCGAGCGCCAGAATGTCGCATTCGATTTCCGCCACCTTGCGGGCGAACGCCGGGGTATCGAGCAGCGGTATACCGTCAATCATTTCCGATCTAGCGATGGCCTTGGCCTTTTCCAGCTCCCGCTTGTTGAAGTAGATGAATGCGCTGGAAGTCCGCTCCTTCTCGAGAAGGTATTTCGCATAGGTCCACCCCATGCCTGGCTCACCGACCAACTGCTCCTTCGGCACCCGGACGTTTTCCAGAAAAACCTCCGTCAGACCATGCCCACCGTCGATGGAAATGATCGGGCGCACGGTAATACCAGGTGTTTTCATGTCGATGAGCAGAAACGAAATGCCCCGCTGCGGCTTGACGGTCGAATCAGTACGAACCAGGAAGAAGCCCCAGTCGGCAATCGTCGCATCGCTGGTCCAGATTTTCTGGCCATTGACCACGTAGTGCGTCCCGCTTTCGTCAAGTTCGGCACGGGTTTTCAGGCTGGCCAAATCCGAGCCTGCGTTCGGTTCGGAGAAGCCTTGGCACCAGAACACCTCGCCTGCCAGCAGAGGAGGCAGGAAGGTTTGCTGCTGCCACGCGTTGCCGAACGCAATCACCACGGGGGCCATCATGTGGGTGCCTTGCCAGCCGTAGTCCAGGCCATTGGCGTTGAGCATCTCCTCAAGGAAAATGTGCTTGCGAATGGGTGACCAATCGGTACCACCATGGGCCTCTGGCCAGTGCGGCGCGCCCCAGCCCCTTGCGTGAAGGGTTTTCTGCCATTGGCGCAGAACATCGCGGGGCGGAGGGTGTGCACCCACGTAGCCGAAGTGTGCTACTTCGGGGCTTACGCTTTCTTGAAAAAACTGCCGGACTTCCTGACGGAAGCGCTCATCCTCGGGGCTGAATTCGAAATTCATACTGCAGTCTCTCATTGTCGATGGAGGGTAGGTCTGGGCGGCAGCATGATCTTCACCTAACCATGGCTAGCTTGAGCGCGTTGACGCAGAGCCACCTTGTTGATCTTCCCGGTGGCGATCCGCGGTAGCTCGCTGACGAACTCGATGGCCTTGGGGCACTTGTATCCTGCAAGGACCGACTTGCAGTGGCCGATCAGTTCGGCCTCGCTGAGGTGTGCTCCCGCAGTGGGTACGATGAAGGCTTTCACCGCCTCCCCCCATTTGCTGTCCGGGATCCCAATGACTGCGGACTCAACGACGTGGGGGTGCAACTCAAGCGCGACTTCAACTTCCCGGCTGTAGATGTTTTCACCGCCGGAAATGATCATGTCTTTCTTGCGATCGACCAGGAAAAGGTAGCCATCGGCATCCTGGTAGCCCATGTCACCGGTGTGGTACCAGCCGTCGCGCAGGGCTTCCATGGTGGCTACCGAATTGTTCCAGTAGCAGGTCAGTTGGGTATCGGAGCGCAGCAACACCTCACCAGGCACACCCTGGTCACAGTCCCGGCCTTCGTCATCGACGATGCGCAGGTCGAACCCGGGGCCAGGGATACCCACCGATTCCAGACGTCTGATCTGGTCGGCGCTCCCATACGGGTCTACCTCATGACGTGGTAACGCACAGGCATTGCTTTCAGTCATCCCGTACTGGACTGAGAAAATCGGGCCGAGTTTGTCGATGGCACGTTTCAACAGCGGGACTGGAATAGGCGCTGCAGCCGTGACCACATGATCAAGGGACTTGAGGCAGAACTGGTCTATCTGCGGGTGGTCAAGGAATGACTGCAGCATGGCGGCGACCATGAACGTGAATGAAACCCGTTCATCCTCGATAGCACGCATTGCCGCGAGGGGATCGAAGCCCGCTTGCACCACCGTTGAACCACCCATCCACGCTGCGGAGTTGACGAAGCCAATGCCACCAATGTGAAAGGCCGGGGTGGTCTGCAATACCCTCGTCGCACCGCTGAAACCTGTGACCAATGCACAACTTTCTGCCGTTCTGCACATGGCGTGGTGGGTTCGGACTACCCCCTTCGGCGTGCCGGTGGTGCCGCTTGTGTACATCAGGTAGGCGAAATCTTCGGGCTGCGAACGGATGGGAGGCCCCGCCTCGTCCCCGTCGCCAACAGCTTGCTCGAACGGTGTAGCCCACTGCGGGGTTACGCCAATGCAAATAAAGTGTTCGATCGAGGGCAGTTCGCCACGCAGCTGGTCGACCAGCGCCGTGTACTGCGCTTCGAACACCAGCACCTTGGGCGAGGCATCCTGCAGAATGTAATGAACTTCCCGCGCCGCAAGGCGGAAATTCACCGTTGCCGCGATATATCCCGCCCACTCACAGGCACGGTAGGTTTCAAAATATTCAACACAGTTGGTCGACAGAATCGCCACGCGGTCCTGTCGGCGCAAGCCCGCTCGATAGAGATGGGATGAAAGCCGACGCGCACGCTCGGCTAATTCAAAATTGCTCACCCGGCGCGAGGCGCTGGTGAAAGCATTGCCAGCAGGAAAATAGCGAGCGTTGCGCTCTGTCATCTCACCAAGAGTCTTCATCGATATTCCGTCATTCTTATCAGGCTGTTGTAGAACGGATTACGTTTATGCAGGGTACAAACAGTGTGCGGTCAGCCCTCCAGGGCGGCAGGGTCTGCCAGCAACTCGGCCAGCCTGGCAGTAAAACGTGCGGCATCGGCCCCGTTGATTACCCGGTGGTCATAGCTCAATGACAACGGCAACGTTTGGCGCCATTCAATGGCGTCGCCAGCACCGCGACGGGGTTTGTCCTGTGTTCGCGTGACGCCAAGAATGGCCACCTCCGGCGCGTTGACTATCGGCGTGAACGCCGTGCCGCCGAAGCTTCCCAACGAGCTGATGGTGAAGCAACCGCCGGTCATTTCGGTCATGGCCAGGCCTTTGTCCCGCGCCTTGGAAGAAATGGCCTGTAGCTCGGCAGCCAGCTCATGAATGGTCTTGCGGTCGCAATCCCGGAGCACGGGTACCAGCAGACCAAACTTGGTATCAACCGCCACACCGATGTGGAAATACTTCTTCAGCACCAGGTTCTTGCCACTGCCGTCCAGTGATGCATTGAACTGTGGCAAGCTCTGCAGCGCGCCGACAACGGCCTTTATCAGGTAGGGCAGCAGGGTAAGCCTGGTAGTGGCCCCGGCCTCGTTGAGGGCCTTGCGGCGGACGTCGAGCTCGGTGATGTCAGCATCGTCATGGTGCGTGACATGGGGAATCATCACCCAGTTGCGCGCCATGTACTTGCCCGTCAACGCTTGCACACGACTGAGCGGCCGCGTCTCGATCTCGCCAAATTCGCCAAAATCGACCTGTGGCCAAGCCGGCAGATCGCTCCCGAACTTTAGCGGTTCAGCTAGAGCGGCTTGGGTGTTACTGGGCTGTTTGGCCGCTGGGCTCTCGACACTCATTAGCTTCTCCCTACCTGACGTTTCAGACGATCTCGGCCAACACCGTACCAACCTCGTAGGTTTCACCGGCCTCAGCAATGATCTTCAAGGTGCCACTCGCAGGCGCCTCAACCTCCTGGATCGACTTGTCGCTTTCCAGGGCATAGATGATCTGCCCCTCCTCGACGGTGGCGCCGTCTGCAACCAGCCACTCGGACAACGTACCTTCATTCATTGAAAAGCCCAGTTTGGGCAGCAGGATCTGGGTGCTCATGGCTGTTTCCTTGGGTTGAATTTCACTTGAGCGTTGCGCGGACAGCCGCTTCAATCTGCTCGAGGCTGGGAACATGTGCGTCTTCAAGCGGCTTGGAGAAAGGCACAGGCGCGTAGTTGGACCCTACGCGCTGAACGGGGGCCTTGAGCTGCCCGTAAAGCGATTCGTAGATCAGCGCAGCGATTTCAGCCCCGACCCCGAATGGCTTGACCGCCTCATGGACGATCACCGCACGGCCGGTTTTGGCTACCGAAGCGAGGAAGGTGCCGGTGTCCAACGGCGAAATAGTGCGCAAGTCGATCACTTCGGCCGAGACACCCTCAGCCGCCAGCTTCTCTGCCACCGCACAGCAGTCCAGAACGCGGCGGCTATAGCTGATCAGCGTGACGTCGGTACCTTCGCGCAGGACATTGGCCTTGCCCAACGGGATCTTCTTTCCACGTTCAGGCGCAGGGCCGGGTGCCCAGTAGGTCGGCATGTTTTCAATGAACAGTACGGGGTCGTCGTCCTCGATCGCCGAAAGCATCAAGCCATACGCGTCCGCAGGGCTGGAGGGGGCTACCACCTTGATACCGGCGGTATGGGCAAACCAGGCCTCCAGGTAATCGGCATGCTGCCCACCGGTACCGAAACCCGCACCGGTCATGGTGCGGATGACCATGGGTACGTGGGTTTGGCCGCCTGACATGAAGCGCAGCTTCGCGGCATGGTTGATGATCATGTCCATGGCCACGGTGGTGAAGTTCATCAACATGATTTCTGCCACCGGGCGCATGCCGACAATGGCCGCACCGATAGCCGCACCAATGATCGCCTGTTCGGCGATCGGTGTGGAGCGAACCCGTGAATCGCCGTACTTGCTGGACAGGCCGCGGGTTACGCCGACGATACCGCCCTCCTCCTTGTCACCCACGTCCTCACCTAGCACGATGACGTTGACATCGGCCGCCATGGCATCATCTATTGCCTGGTTGATCGCTTGAATGCTGTTGATCTTGGCTGGCTGGTTCATACAGTGACCTCATCCTTGTAGATGTCGCGCTGGAGTTCCGCGAGATCCGGGTAGGGGCTGTTCAAGGTAAACTCGACGGCCTCGTCGATTTCACGCTCGATGTCGGCTTCCATACTGGCCAGGTAGTCTTCGCTGGCAAGGCCAGTTGCGATGAGCCAGCTACGCAGCAGAGGCACCGGGTCCTTTGCCATCCAGGCATCTTTTTCGCCCTTGTCCATGTAGCCGTCGGCGTCACCGAACACATGACCATGGAACCGGAACGTCTTGGCTTCGATCAGAGACGGCCCTTGGCCGTCCCGCGCGCGATCGACTGCTTCGCGGGCTGCGCGATAAGTGGCCACCGGGTCGTTGCCATCTACCGTGATGCCGGGCATCGAATAAGCCGCTGCGCGCTGTGCAATATTTGCCACGGAGGTGCCGTAGGCATACTTGGTGTGCTCGGCGTAACCGTTGTTCTGGCACACGAAGATCACTGGCAACTTCCACACCGACGCCATGTTCAGCGCTTCGTGGAAGGCGCCAATGTTGCTCGCACCGTCACCAAAATAAGCCACACTGACGCGCTTCTCACCGCGAATCTGCGCGGCGAGGGCCAGGCCGTTGGCAATGGGCATCGAGCTGCCGACGATACCGGTGGTTACCATCACGCCCGTGGCCGGGTGGGTGACATGCATAGGGCCGCCTTTGCCCTTGCAGGTGCCGGTTGCACGGCCTCCAAACTCGGCCCAGAGGTCCTTGAGCGGAATACCTTTGGCGATCATGTCATGCACGCCGCGGTAAATGGTGCAGATGTAATCTTCGTCGTTCAGGCATGCCGAGACTGCCGAGGGAATCACTTCCTGCCCGCGCGGCGAGTAATACGGCATGACCAGCTTGCCGGACTTCAACACCGCACGAAAACGGTCGTCATTCTGTTTGATCCGCGTCATGCGCCGGTAGATGCCGACCAGGATCTCGCCTTCTGGAATTGAGGCTGTCATTTCAATGCTCTCCATTCGAACCGAATCACAAGGCTGAGTACGTACTCACCAGATCTTTTCTTGCCCTGCCGAATGCGCAGCAGCGATGTAGGCAAAGATGAACGATGCCGCGATGCTGGTACCGGCCCCCGGATACGCTCGCCCGCTTACCCCTGCCGTCGCATTGCCCGTGGCGTAGAGCCCGGCAATCGGCTGGCCGTCCTCGCGCAGCACCCGCGCATATTCATCGGTCACCAGGCCGCCAGCAGTGCCGACGTCGCCTGGGTACATGCGCACCGCATAAAACGGGCCTTGCTCGATCGCACCCAGGTTGGGGTTGGGCTTGATGGTCGGGTCTCCATGGCAACGGTCGAACGCTTTGCCGCCGCGGGCAAAATCTTCGTCCTTGCCCGTGACACAAAACTGGTTGAAGCGCTTGACGGTTCTGAGCAGCCCGCCGGTATCGATGCCGCACTTGCTCGACAACGCCTCGAGCGTATCGGCCTTGATCATGTAGCCGCTGTCCAGCCATTGCTGAGGGACCTGGCCAGGCATGGCGGTGCCCCAGGGGTAGAACTTGCGCTGTCGGCTGTCCATCACCACCCAACTTGGCACGGCCTTGCCTGTTTCGGCCTGACGCTGGTACATGCGCTGGCCGATTTCCATGTACGACCCGGCTTCGTTGCAGAAGCGCTCGCCGTCCTGATCGACCATGATCGAGTAGGGCAAGGACAAGTCCAGGTGATGCATGAACGGCAACGGTTCACCGGTGGGCGTGCGCGCGCCTTCCGGCAATGTTTCGCCCGGACCGAGCGAGGTGACCACCCACCATGCCTCGTCCATGCAATCAGTGGCTGCCCCCAGGCGCATGGCGGCTTGGATCACTTCGCCGGTGTCGCCTGGGTTTGCGTTGGTCCACGCCGCCGATGCCGGTTGCGGCTGGTAGCGCTTGCGCATTTCGGCATTGTGCGAAAAACCACCGGTGTTGATCAGCACGCCATCATGTGCCTGAATACGCCGCAGCTGAGTGCCCTGGCGCACAGCTACGCCCACTACCCGGCCGTCTTCGACAATCAGTTCTTCGACTGGAGACTCGGTCCAGATGGGCAGTTGCTCGCGTAGCGCGATCTGTAGCATGCGCCCCTGAATGGCGGCACCGCCACCTAGCACATGCTGGCCGCGAACCTTTTGCTTGAGCAGGCGCAAGCCCAGTTGCATGGCCTTACGCTTGCCTGCCCACGTGCGCTTGAGCAGGAACAGGGTTGGGAATTCATTGGAATTGGCTGGCATGGCGGGACCGCGGTAGCGCGACAGACGCCCTTCCCACTCCCCCAGCTCTTTCACATCGAACAGTTTGGCCACGAGGGAGCGGCCACGTGGCTCGCCGCCCGGGCGGTCATCGTAATAGTCGGACCAACCGTCGGCGTATTCGAACGCCATGCCCTTGCGCTCTAGAAAGTCGACAATCACAGGGCCCGTGCGCAAGAACGCCTCACGGCGCGGGACACTGGTAGATGGGCCTTCGTAGGTGACGACGCTGTCGAAATACTGCCGGGCCCGCTCGTAGGAATCATCCACGCCATGACGCTTCATCACCGCATTGTTCGGCACCCACCAGACACCGCCCGAGTAGCCCGTCGAACCACCGATCTTGCTCTGTTTTTCGATGATCAACGCACGTTTGCCCAGTTCCTTGGCCTTGAGTGCAGCGCACATGGAGCCACCACCGCTGCCAATGATCACCAGATCATACGACTCATCCCATTGGCTCATTGCGCGGACTCCGTGCCGAACAGGTATTCCTGCAGTTCACGGTGGAAGTTGGAAATTGACGATTCCTGCAACGGATTCGTACGCGAACCGCTGAAGCCCCGTGACTTCATACCCGCCTGCACTTGCCCCATGTTTTGGAAGTCCTGACTGAGGATCAGACCGAAGTTCTTTACCGTGTCGTTCTTCCAGTCGTCCACACCGTGGTAGAACTCGCGCTCCAGCTTTGGCTCCTGGCCCGGCGCATAACGCTTCAGCGACCAGATATCGTAGATGCAGGAGTCGGGGTTATCGCCATCAGGACGGGCGCGGTAGAACAGTGCCCCGTCTGGATAGTGGAGGAACACCAGGTTGGGGAAGACATGCCAATCGGTACCTGCGCGAGCCATTTGTTCCATGGAAATATTCGGCCAGCCAGCGCCGTCGGCAATGGCCGCTTCGACCTGAAACTGCATGGCTTTGCCCAGCACCAGCATCTGGTCCTGAGTCGGCTCGACTTCCGTCATCAACCGTTTGGTCGCCTCGTTGTCCCGATCGGTGAAAATCGCCTTCAACTGGTCTTCCATGATCTGGTAGAACTTGACCATCCCCGGGCGGATATCATCCGGGATCGGCTTGCCAGTGCGCGGGGATGGAGTACCCGGCAGGCGGGTTGCAGTTGAATAGTCGAACATGCCGTGCTTGCCGAAGGCGAAGCTGCGGGTAACGTCGTCACCTTGAGTATCAAGGATCTGTGGGTGCGTCGCTGCGACGTGATAGCCCTCGTTGAAGGCTTCCAGTGCAACTTTCCAGTTGCACGGCAGGCGCACCGACTTGTACCAGCGGTACCGCATCTTCTCGAATTCGTAGCAATCGGTGATCTCGGGCACCGGCGCAAGGTACTTGGCCAACGGCTCAGCATTGGGGTCCATATTGATGAATACGAATCCGCCCCAGGTATCGACCAGCACTTCCTTGAGCGCCAGTTCGTCATGACTCATGTTCGGGCAACCGGCCCAGTCTTGCTCATCGAGAATACGCAGTACGCTGCCATCGAGGTTCCACTGCCAGCCGTGGTAGTTGCAGTGAAACTTGGTGGCATGGCCACAGCCAGTGGTAAGGCGGCGGCCGCGGTGTTGGCAGACGTTGTAGTAGGCCTTGATCCTGTCACCTGTCAGGCGGGTGACAATGATGGACTCGTCGATGACGTCGAAGGTAACGTAGTCACCGACATTGGGGATTTCTTCGAGTCGGCAGGCCACCTGCCAGATCTTCGGCCACATCCGCTCCTTTTCAAGCTGGACGTAATCCTTGGACAAATAAGCTTCGCGGGGTACAAAGTCAGGCCGTACGGTCTTCGGTGCCGATTCTCGAGCAGACATCTGCAAACCTCCTTCATCAGCAGCCTGTGAAATGCTGCCTGGGCTCGTATTTTTGTTGGCGAGCCGGCATTACCGACCCTGCATTATTGTGAACGATGTTCAAGACTATAAACGCGGCGAGATTGGGTGTCAACGCGTCAGAAATCGCTGATCACTGCGAAACATCCATTGCAAACAAGGCGGGCGGGGATTGGCCTGGCATTAACAACTGCCGGTTTCTCCCCGTGCAATACGAAAGGGGAAATGGAGGGGATGTGTCGGTGCCCTCCTCCGATCAGACCTCAACCATGGTGTAATCGCTTTTGGTGGCCCCGCAGTCGGGGCAGACCCAGTCATCAGGCACGTCTTCCCAGCGGGTGCCTGGGGCGATACCGTCATCAGGCCAACCCAAAGCCTCGTCATAGCTGTGCCCACAGAATATGCATTGCCACTGTTTCATTTCATCCTCCCTCCTGCCACTTGCCAGCGCAGCGGCAGATAGAGCAGGCCGTTGACCATGCCCGACGCGCAGCGAGGTGGGTCGGCAGGCACAGTTTCAAAGTCAGGAATGCGCTTGAGCCACTCCTGCAGGAAAACCTTGATTTCCATGCGAGCCAGGAATGAGCCAGGGCAGCGGTGTGGGCCGTTGCCGAAAGCAGCATGCAAAACCGGCTTGCGCTCCAGGTCCACCATCAGTGGATTGTTGAATCGCCGCTCATCAAGGCCGAACAGTGCATTTGGCACCTGGATCTGGTCGCCTTGCTTGAGCGTCACGCCGTTGAACTGCACATCCTCTACAACCACTCGCGCAGTATTGGTAACGCCGTGTCGCCTTATCAATTCATCGACTGCGGTGAGAATGAGCGCTGGTTGCTCTACCAGGCGCTTGCGCTCGGCGGGATGCTCTGCCAGAAAACGGCAAATGAAGCTCATCATTGCTGCAACTGTGTCCAGGCCACCGAATATCACCACGGTGAGCAGGCCAAACATACGCTCAGGTGCAATCGGCTCTCCATTGACCTTTGCGTTGACGATCCGACTTATCAAGTCGGCGCCAGGGTCACGGCGCCTGGCCTCGATCCACTTACCGATGTAGCCCGCGAGCATCTGCTGGGAGCGATGTCGTTCATCGACGCTGCCACGTACGGCCAACTCGGTCATTTCCAGTAGTTCCAGTCGATCCTCCTGGGGCAAGTTGACCAGTCGCAGAAAGATCACGATGGGCAGCATCTTCGCGAACTCACTCACGAACTCGCATCCGCCCTTCTCCGCGAAGCCTTCGATCAGCTCAACCGTCAGGGCGCGAATGTCATCTTCCAGTTCGGCGATGGCTTGTGGCAAAAATGCCGGTGCAATCAGCGCACGGTAGCCGGTGTGCTCGGGCGGATCGAGCTCAAGGGGCACCAGGGGCAGGTCCTGGCTCGGCGGTACATTGACCTGGGCATGAGAAAACCGCTGATGGTCTTTCTGAATGGCCTCGATGTCATCGGCCCGCGTGGCAATCCAGTGCCCCCCGTTGTACGGCGACCAAACGATATCCGGCCCTTCGTGGAGTTTTTTCCAGGCCAGGTGAACATCGTTGACTGCATTGGGCGGGTTCATGAAATCAAAATCGACCACACGGTCTTCGGGGACATGGTCAGGTACGGTCCATGTTGTAGGTTGGATCATCGGGGCCTCCACGGATGCTTACAGCTTTGTAGTTGTATTGTCTGGCTGGTTAATCACTTCAACGCAGCAGCGCGGCGGCTTGGCGAATCGCCTGCGCCACAGGGAAGAGCGGGTCTTGTGCGACAGATGTAGGGTTGAACAGTCGGTTGTGGCAAATGGCGACCGCCAGGTTCAGGTCAGGGTCAGCCCAGCCGATCGAATTACCTTGCCCCGGGTGGCAAATCGCTCTTGGGTTGTGCACGCAGCCGACTGGTGGATGATCGCCGCCGAACCAGAAACCGCCTTCCGTGATAGGAATAGGGAATCCAAACATCACAGCGTCCGGTTCCTGGCTGTTGGCCCGGGGTGTGCTGAACGAAGCCACCCGCTGCGCTGACAGCAAGCGCACGCCATCCAGCACGCCACCATTGGCGAGCAAGGCCCAGAAACGCGCCTGTGAACGCGCGTTGAAAATACCGCCCACCCCTGCCACCTCGGCCCGGCGCACATCCGCCCGCTCGAACACCTCGGGCACCAGCGCAACCTGTTCTGGCATCGAAGCCAGAAACAGCGGTGGCAGGTCTTGGATGGGGCTGGCAACCATGGCGTTGACCTGCGTCGCAACGCGGTGCTCGACAGCGTCAGGAATACCGATCCACAGATCATCGATACCCAAAGGTATGGCGATTTCCTCGCGCACGAACCGGCCGAGCGAGCGTTGCCCCGGGTCCACCCGACGCACCAGTTCGCCGACGATCCAGCCAAACGTCATGGACAGGTAAAGGGTCTTGCTGCCAGGCTCTGCCAGCGGCTTCAAGTGCGCAATAGCATCGGTCATCCAGGCCCAGTCGCACATCAACTCAGGCGTAACCCCCGCTGGCATCTGAGGAATACACGCCCTGTGGGTGAGCACATCCCGCACAGTAGTGGCCCCTTTACCTTGGGCCGCGTACTCGGGCCAATACCGGCTTACCAACGCGTCGTATTCGATATGCCCCCGCTCTGCCAGGATATGCAGGGCCGTCACCGCTACGGCCTTGGTTACGGAGTAGACGTTGAACAGCGTGTCGCCGTCCACCGGGCGCCGGCTGCGCGGGTCGGCAATGCCACTCCAGGCGTCGATGATCAATTTGCCGTCCAGATACGCTGCTACCTGCAACCCGACCTCACCGCTGGCAGTGGTCGCGTGGTCCAGCGCATGCTGCACCAACGCCTGAGCGCGCGGATCCAAGTTCTGCTGCATGGCTTACCTCTCTCATGTGCCGTGAAATTCAGTGAAGGATCAATACTGGAGGCGGGCTCAGCGAGCATCCTCCAGGATGAGCTCCGCTGCGCGCCATGCCATGGCCATCATCGGGCCATTGGTATTGCCGGAAACCATTGACGGGATAACCGACAGGTCCATTACCCGCAGCCCCTGCACACCCCTGACACGTAACCTGGGATCCAGTACCGAGGCGCTATCCGCCCCCATCGCGCAGGTGCCACAAGCGTGGTAACCCGACTGCCCCCGTTGGCGGAATTCTTCAAGAATCTGCTCGTCGCTCTGCACCTGCGCGCCGGGGTAGGTCTCGGCCGTTACCAGAGGCTTGAGGGGCGCGCTGGCAATGACCTTGCGCATGACTCGAAAAGCCCCAATCGATACCTGCCGGTCGTACTCATCGGCCAGGTAGTTGGTGACGATCCGCGCAGGCTGGGCAGGGTCAGCAGATTCGATCGTAACGCTGCCCTGGCTACGCGGACGCAATGGGTAGGTGAACAGCTGCATGCCCGGATGGGGTTCGAAGCGGTAAGTCGGTGAGGAAAAGTCCATCGAGTAAGGGGCCATCATCAGCTGAGCGTCGGGACGATCCAGATCCGGGTGAGTCTTGAAAAAACCGCCGACCGGGAAGGACCCGAGCGCCATGACGCCGCGCCGCGAGAGGCCATACTGGATGACGTTCTTGAGCAGCCGCACGCCTGAAAATTCTCGATTCTGGCTGCCGCGCCAAGTGCTCAGGCGCGTTTGCAGATAACACAGCAAGTGCTCGCGCATGTTCTGTCCGACATTGGGGCTGTGCGCAATCACGGGTATCCCCAATCGTCCCAGCAAGCTGCTGTTGCCGATGCCAGACAACTGCAGCAAGCGAGGCGATTGCAAAGCGCCAGCACACAGGATTACCTCCCGGCGCGCGCGGTATTCAAAGGGTTCTGCATTCCCGTTGCGTGCACTGACGCCGACAGCCCGCTGCCCTTCGAAGAGGACGCGCTGTACTTGGGTATCGGTCAAGACCTTCAGATTGAGCCGTTTTCGGGCCGGCTTGAGAAACGCATGCGCAGCGCTCTGCCTCACTCCCCCTGACAGGGTATAGGTGAGGTAGGCGACACCTTCGTGGTCCAGTTCGTTGATATCGAGCTTGCGGGGCAAGCCCAGGCTCTCACAGGCCTGTATCACCGCCTCGCCCACTTCGCAACGCTGAGCATAAGGCCCGACCTTCAGCGGGCCTTGTCCGCCCCTAAGTACTGACTCGCCCAACGCGTGTTTCTCGATGCTGCGAAACGCCTTGGCCATGGTCTCCCAACCCCATCCGCTGGCGCCATTAGCGGCCCACTCGTCATAGTCCGCAGGGTGCCCGCGCATATACACCATGCCATTTATGGCGCTTGAGCCACCCAGCATCTTGCCGCGCGCCCATATCTCCTGGGTGCGCCCACTGGCGGGGTCCACCGTCACGGGCAGATGCCAGGCGTGAGTGGGGTCGTTGAGCAACTTGCCAAAGCCTCTTGGCATCCGCACCATGGGGTTGCGATCCTCAGGCCCCGCTTCTATCAGCAGAACCCGGTGAAGCCCACTGGCGGACAGTCGATCGGCCAGGACGCAACCCGCAGAGCCGGCACCCACGATGATGTAGTCGTAGTCGTTCATAGGCTTAACCGAACTTCACATGGATCGAGTGCGGGACCCGCATCATGGCGCCACGTATCTGTGGGGCAGGTTTGTCCGGATCCAGCCGCAGGTTGGGCAATTTGTCCAGAAGTGCATTGAGCGCGCGGGTCATCTCGACACGTGCCAGATGCTGGCCAATACAGACGTGGGGGCCAAAGGCAAACGCGAAGTGACGGTGTTGGGGCTTGCGGAAAATATCGAAGCGGTCAGGATCGGGGAATTTGCGCTCATCGCGGTTGGCGGAGCCGGCGATGACATCGATGAAGGCACCTTGAGGGATTTCTACGCCCCCGAGCGTGACCGTCTTGCTGGCAAAACGGGACTGCATCAATACCGGACCATCCCAGCGCACGGCCTCCTCGATTGCCTGCGGGATCAAGGATCGGTCCTGGCGGATTGCCTCTAGCTGTTGTGGATGACGCAGCAAGGCGCTCAGCAAGACGCTGGTGGCACGGTAAGTAGTGTCCCCCGCGGCGTTGACCAACTGGCGCAGGAAGGAAATCAATACATCCTCGGGCAGATGCTCACCATCGACCTCGGCGTGGGCCAAAGCGCTGACCAAATCACTCCCGGGGTTACGCCGGCGCTCGGCGACCAGGTTTTTGAAATAGATGCCGAGCTTACGTGACGCCTCCGTGCCGTGAGCCACATCGACGGCAACGACAGTCTGCGCAATCGCCATCTTATGAAAGGTGGCGACATCTTGCGGCGGCAGCGCCAGCTGCCGATAAATGATCCGGAAGGGATAATGCAGGGTGAATGCCTGCACCAAGTCCGCCTCGCCCCGATCAACGAACGCCTCCATGAGCTCATGCACCACGGGGTCGACCAGTTCGTCACCCCAGGCAGCGACCGTCTGAGGCAGAAACGCCTTCTGGAAAATTCTGCGAAATCGCGGATGCTCAGGAGCGTCCATGGTGGAAATACTGCGCCCGAAGCTGATGCCCAGGTTGTAGGTGTAGGCGTGATTGGTGAAGGTCTGCGGGTCTCCCAGCACCTGCGCTACTTCGTCATAGCCCAGCACACAAAAATGCATCGCGCCTGCGGGGCTGGTGACATCCGGAGCAAGTCCCATAAGCACGCGGTATTCCCCCTGAAGCACTGAAGCTTCACGCCTCAACCCGGCGAGCTTCGGATAAGGATCCAAATGCTCGCCAAACACCAAGGCATCCTCCAGAAAGGGATCGAAGGATGGATCATCAAATTCCTCGAGTGGGCTCACTGCGCTCATCAGTTGCTTCTCCGCCTTTGTTTATTGTCCCGACGTCACGCACTGAGCATTCACAGCCGCTGCCTGAAGATCGGTTTTGGCCACTCTATGCAACTGCCTAGAGGGAATAAATCCAGAACGACTGACAGGATCTTTCAATAAAATTGAATAATCTTCTGCTATTTCACAGGCATACTTTGCTCACTTCCCCGCCCTTTGTTGGCGGGCTTTGACCAAAGGTGTCGATATGACTGAAGCTGTTACAGGCACTGCCATCATCGTCGGTGCGGGGCATGCCGCCGCTGAGTTGGCAACTCATTTACGTGATAATGGCTGGCGAGGCCGCATCATTCTGATTGGCGAAGAGCCCACCCTTCCCTATCATCGCCCGCCGCTGTCCAAAGCCTACCTTTGCGGGGCTGCCACAACTGAAAGCCTGCTGATAAAGCCCAAAACGACCTTCGACCAGGCTGATGTGGAGTTCATCAGCGGCACACGAGTCAGTGCGATCGATCGTAGCGCTTGCACGATCGAGCTCGCAGGCGGTACGACCATTCACTACGACCGTCTGATCCTGGCTACAGGCGGCAGGCCTCGACGCCTTCCGATACCGCAGATAGAGCAGGCGCAAAACGCCAACAATTTCCATTACCTGCGTACGCTCCAAGACGTCGAACGAATTCGCCAACAGTTCGAAGCGGGAAAGCGCCTGGTTGTCATCGGCGGCGGTTACGTTGGCCTTGAGGTTGCTGCCGTGGCCGTAGAGGTCGGCCTGCAGGTCACGGTGCTGGAGGCGCTACCGCGCGTGCTGGCGCGTGTCACTGCGCCGGAACTGTCGGCCTTTTACTTGTCGCGACATCGCCAGGCGGGTGTGGATATTCGTACCAACTGCCAAGTGCAGGGTGTGCGGCTGACGCCCTGCGGTGGGGTCGTCACGGCAGTGCTGTGCGCTGACGGCAGCTGCGTGCCAGCCGACTTGGTCGTGGTCGGCATCGGACTTGTGCCCAATGTCGAGCTGGCAGTGCAAGCAGGCCTGGCTGTGGACGACGGCATTGTCGTGGACGAGTTCGGTCAAACCAGCGACCCGAACATCTACGCAGCAGGCGACTGCACCAACCACCCCAACCCAATCCTGGGTAGGCGATTGCGCCTGGAGTCGGTGCCCAACGCACTGGAACAAGCACGCTGCGTGGCCGCATCTCTTTGCGGCAAGCCCAAGGCCTATGCGTCTGTTCCGTGGTTCTGGTCGGACCAGTACCAGCTGAAGCTGAAAATGGTCGGCCTGTCCCAAGGCTATGACCAACTGGTGTTGCGCGGGGCACCTGAAACAGACTCTTTCGCCGCCTTCTACCTGAAAGACGGTCAGGTCCTGGCCGTCGATACGGTGAACCGCGCGCCGGAATTCATGGTGGCCAAACGGCTGATCAGCGAGCGTATCCATGTCGACCCTCTGCGCCTGGCTGACGACGCCATTCCCGTCAAAGACTTGCTGACCCGCGCCTGAACCCGCTACGAGGATAGCCATGCCCACAATCACCTTCATCCAGCCGGACGGCAGCGAGCAGCGGATAGACGCCCCTGTTGGCCTCTCGGTCATGCAAGCTGCTGTCAACAACCAGGTGCCTGGCATCCTGGGGGACTGTGGCGGCAGTTGCAGCTGTGCCACCTGCCATGGCTACGTGGACCGGGAGTGGGCCCAGCACATGCCTGCCGCCCAACCATACGAACACGACATGTTGACGTGCGCGGTGGACGTCACAGAGCACAGCCGTCTGAGCTGCCAGATCATGGTCACCCCAGAACTCGACGGGCTGGTAATCCGGTTGCCTGCTTCCAGTTTTTGAGTAGTTACGCAAGCTCGCGGGTGCCGTACGCCCGAAAACAACAATAAAAAGTGAGGATCATATGACTGCAATTGACTTCACCAACCGGGTCGCAATTGTCACCGGCGCCGGGGGTGGGCTAGGCCGTACTTTTGCAATGGCGCTGGCGGCCAGAGGCGCCGCAGTGGTCGTTAATGACCTGGGGGGACGTTTCGATGGCCAAGGTAGCTCGCCAGGCATGGCCGATCGGGTAGTTGAGGAAATTCGCACTGCGGGTGGCACGGCTGTCGCCAGTTACGACTCGGTGGCCAGCCGGGCCGGTGGCGAGAACATCGTGCAAATGGCACTGGATCATTTCGGCAAGGTCGATATCGTTATCAATAATGCCGGTCACCTGCGTAACGCTTGCTTCGAGGACATCGATGACGACACCCTCGACTCGATCATCGATGTCCACCTCAAAGGCGCTGTCTACGTCACCCAGCCCGCATACAAAGTCATGAAAAAGCACGGTTATGGCCGGGTAGTCTTCACGTCCTCTGCCGCCGCTGCGTTCGGTAACCCTCAGCAGGCCGCTTATGCCGCCGCCAAAGCCGGGCTGCTGGGTATCATGAATGTACTTGCGCTGGAAGGTCGCGCACACGGTATACAGTGCAACGCCTTGTTGCCGGTCGCCACAAGTCGTATGGAGGCCGCGATGGACCCAAAGCAGCTCGCTGCGTTCACCGCGCAATATGCCGCTTTGGGTGAGAAACTGGGCACTTCCTACCTGCCCGAGTTCGTTACCCCGTTAGTGGTCTACCTCGCGAGCGAGGCCTGCTCCAGCACACGGGCGATCTACTCTGCAGCGCTGGGTCGCTATGCCCGCGCCTTTATCGGGCTATCGAAAGGCTGGGCGGGCCCACGAGACAATCCGGTGAGCGCAGAACTGCTGGCCGAACACTTCCAGCAGATCAGCGATATCAGTCAGTACAGCGTGCCTGAATCCTTGTCCGATGAATTCGCAATTATTGAACAGACGCTCGGCCACTAGCCGTACTCAAGGATTGTCCTGTTAGAATCCATGCAGTTTGCTTAGGCGGGAGAGGGATTTGGACAAGCTGCGCTGCATGGAAGTTTTCATGGCTGTCGTCGATCACGGCAGCCTCAGCAGTGCAGCAACTGCATTGGGCCTTTCCCCCTCGATGGTTTCCACCCATCTGAGCAACCTTGAGCGCACCTTGGCGGTGCGGCTGCTGAACCGTACCACACGGCGCATCAACCTCACCGATGAAGGTACGATCTACTATGCGCATTGCCGCCATCTGCATGACGAGATCGCCGACGTCGAGTCTTTGCTGGCCGGCTCGCACGTGCAGCCCCGTGGGCGGCTACGGGTCGATGCGCCAAGCATCATCAGCCAGTACCTGGTGGTGCCTTTACTTTCGCTGTTTCGCAGCCGCTACCCGGATATCCAACTCGACTTTTCAGACTCCGAGCAGCTTTACGACACGGTCGAAAGCCAACACGATGTGATCCTGCGCCTCGGCCCATTAGGCGACTCGAGCATGATCGCCCGTCAGCTTGGCCATACCCCGCTGCTCACGGTCGCCTCGCCTCGGTACCTTGCGACGTGCAAGATGCCGCAAGTTCCAGAAGACCTGCTTGAACATGCCTGCATCAGCTATAGAAACACCAGGACCGGTCGCATGCACCCATGGGCTTTCGAGCAGCATGGGCATCGCAAGACACTGGACCTGCCGTGCAGCCTGTCCATCACCCAAGGGTGCATCCAGATCGAGGCGGCGCTCGATGGGCAGGGCATCATGCAAGGCATGGGGTTTTATCTGGAGGAGCACTTGCGCAGTGGCGCGCTTTGCCAGGTGCTCCCGGACTGGGCCATGACTGCGCCGACCATGGAGCTGCTATACCCGCAAGGCCGGAGGGCGTCGAGCAAGATCCACGCGTTCGTCGATTTCATGCTCGAGCACTACCCAACGGGTAGACAGATCGCAGCCCCAGCCCGTGCCCACGTCGGGTGACCGGGACTACCGCCGGGGGAGCTCCAACGGTAGCGCAGCCTCAGCTAGTTATGCAGAAAACAACTGCCGCAGCGCAATTTTATTGACCTTGCCACTGGGCAAGCGCGGGAGTTCGGCCACGAAATCCACGCTGGTGGGCCGCTTGTAACGCGCGATGCGCGTACCGGAGTACTCGATGAGCTCATCGGCGGTTAACTCGGCACCGTCCTTGAGGACCACGATAGCCTTTACGGTCTCCCCCCACTTTTCATGTGCAACGCCGATGACTGCAGCGTCGCCAACCTGCGGATGGAACATCAGCGCCTGCTCGACTTCCTGGCAATAGATATTCTCACCGCCGGAAATGATCATGTCCTTCTTGCGGTCGACCAAGTACAAAAAGCCTTGCTCGTCACGCCAGGCCATATCCCCTGTGCGCAACCAGCCATCGCGCAGCGCGTCCAACGTGGCTGCGTTGTTGTTCCAGTAGTAAGCCAGGTTGGCAGGCGAGCGGATCCAGATCTCGCCAGGCGTACCGTCGGGGCAATCCTGCTCGTGGTCATCGACAATGCGGATGTCGCAATAGGCCATGGCCTGGCCTATTGAGCCCAGCCGTCGCAGGTCATCCTCGTTACCTTCTAGCTTGTGGAGATGACGGGGCAAGACGGTACCGCTGGTTTCAGTCATACCCCAGGAGTTGACGAAGATCGGCCCGAGCAGCTCGACACCGCGACGCAGCACAGCCACAGGCATCGGGGCAGCGGCATACAGGATGGTTTCCAGGCTGGACAAGTCGTAATCGCGGATGTCCGGCAGGTCCAGCACCTGTTGCACGATGGTCGGTGCCATGTGCACGGTGACTACACGCTCGCGCTCTATGGTTCGTAGCACCTCGCGGGCATCGAACTTGCGGTGCAGCACGACGCAGCCAGCATGCCAGAACTCCGACAGCATCATTGAAATACCGCCAGCATGGAACATGGGCATCATCACCAAGACACGGCCGTTGATGCGCACATCCATGACCTCGGCCTGATTCTGCGCCAATGCAAGGTCGCCACGCTGGCTACGCGCCGCACCTTTGGGGCGCCCCGTGGTGCCACTGGTGTAGACCAGATGGACGATATCCTCAGCCGTCGCGCGCAACGGGGCGCCGGCGGTATCCGCCTCGGCCATCACCACCTCATAAGGCTGCGCCCAGGGCGGGCAGGCAGCGCCTATGCACAGATAGTGTTCAACAGACTTCAATTGCGGCCGCAGCCCGTCGATCACATCGGCGTATTGGTCTTCAAATACCAATACCCGGGGGGCGCTGTCCTGCAGGATGTATTCGATCTCAGGGGCAGCAAGCCGAAAATTGACAGTTGCGCAGATGTAACCGGTCAGCTGGCACGCGCCGTATACGTCGAAATACTCGTTGCAATTCATCGCCAGGACCGCGACGCGGTCTTGATGGCGCATGCCGCGCACATAAAGTGCAGATGACAATCTGCGGGCACGTTCCAGCAATTGCACATAGGTGATGCGGCGATCGTCGTAGACCACCGCCTCTTGATGGGGAAACAGGCGCGCGTTGCGTTCCAGCAACTCACCGAGTGTCTTCATTATTATCTCTTTTGCTGATGAGGCCTGGGTGGGCAGCCTGGCAACCGTGCAAGGTGCAGGGATCTGCCCCACCTGAAGGGGCGTACACAGTTTACTGAAATCCTGCGACGCCCGGGTTCATCACTTTAGGCTTGCGGCCAACTCCGGTACAGCCTCGAACAGGTCAGCGACCAGGCCGTAATCAGCCACCTGGAAAATCGGCGCCTCTTCGTCTTTGTTGATCGCGACAATCACCTTGGAATCTTTCATGCCGGCCAGGTGCTGAATGGCACCTGAGATGCCTACGGCGATGTACAGCTGCGGCGCGACGATCTTGCCGGTTTGGCCCACCTGCATGTCGTTAGGTACAAAACCCGCATCGACTGCAGCACGCGATGCACCCACCGCAGCGCCGAGTGTATCGGCGAGGCTGTAGAGGTGCTTGAAGTTGTCGCCGTTGCCCATACCGCGGCCGCCAGAAACGACGATTTTTGCTGCGGTCAGTTCGGGGCGATCGGACTTGGCCAATGTTTCTTCAAGGAAGGTAGAAGTGCCTGCATCATGCACAGCATTGACGATTTCAACACTGGCACGACCGCCCTGCCCGGCCACTGCATCAAACCCAGTGCTGCGCACGGTGATCACCTTCACTGCGGCGCTCGACTGCACGGTCGCGATGGCGTTACCCGCATACACCGGGCGCTGGAAGGTGTCGGCCGATACGACCGCGGTGATTTCAGAGATCTGGTCTACGTCCAGCAGCGCTGCGACACGGGGCAACACGTTCTTGCCGTTGGTGGTCGCCGGGGCGAGCACATGGCTGTACGCTGGCGCCAGCTCGACGACAAGCGGCGCAAGATTTTCAGGCAGCCGGTGGGCGTAGGCAGGATGGTCGGCAACCAGGACCTTCGCCACGTCAGCAATCGTGGCAGCACTTTCAGCGACACCACCGACGTTCTGGCCTGCGACCAGTATGTGCACATCACCACCAATCTGGGCGGCAGCTGCAACCGTGTTGAGGGTGGCCGGTGCTACGGCGCCGTTCTCATGTTCAGCGATAACCAGGATAGTCATTCAGATTACCTTCGCTTCGTTTTTCAGTTTCTCGACCAGTTCAGCCACCGACTTGACCTTGATACCCGCACCGCGTACCGCAGGGGCCTCGACCTTGACAGTCTGCAAGGTTGTCGTCAGGGCCACGCCCAGTGCATCTGGCGTTACAGTTTCCAGTGGTTTTTTCTTGGCCTTCATGATGTTGGGCAGCGAGGCATAGCGTGGCTCGTTAAGGCGCAGATCGGTGGTAACGATCGCTGGCAGTTTCAGGGCCACCGTCTGCAGGCCGCCATCAATTTCGCGGGTAACGTTGAGTGTGTCGCCAGCGATCTCGACCTTCGAAGCGAAGGTGCCTTGAGGGTACCCGCTGAGCGCAGCCAGCATTTGACCGGTCTGGTTGTTGTCGCTGTCAATGGCTTGCTTGCCGAGGATCACCAGCTGCGGCTGCTCCTTGTCCACCACTGCCTTGAGCGCTTTGGCGATAGCCAGGGAGCCGAGGTCGTCGCCCGCTTCAACCAGGATGGCCCGGTCAGCACCCAGGGCCAACGCGGTACGCAATTGTTCCTGGGCAACATTTGAACCCACGCTGACCACGATGACTTCAGTGGCCACCCCTTTTTCTTTCAGACGAACCGCTTCTTCTACCGCAATTTCGCAAAACGGGTTCAGGGCCATCTTGACGTTGGCCAGGTCGACGCCCGAGTTATCCGCTTTGACGCGAACCTTGACGTTGTAGTCGACCACACGCTTCACAGCTACCAGAACTTTCATCGCAACCTCGCATCTATACGAACGTTATTCATGATGTTGAACAAAGTTCGGAGGGTTGTCAAACCTTCTGATACGGTTGAACAGCACGCATCGCGACCATTCGTCTTCTGCTGCTGGCAGGTCTGCGCACACATGCTATTTATATTTACAAACAGCGTTCAGTTTACTTTGATGCTGTGGCAAGATCCGGATAGCGCCTGACCTGCCCTCCAAGGGACCACGCATCCTGACCGAGGGACAGGCGCTACCCATTCCAATAACACTGCTCAGAAGCAGGTATAAACGACATGAAGCTATCTTTACCCTTGAGCCTTTCGCTGTCGGTTTTCGCACTGGTCATCGTCGCCCACTTTGTCGTCGAAGCTCGACAGATGGAACTGCGAGCACGCATCGCGGCATGTCATGCCCAGCCTTATACCTGCAACACCCCCTCTGCGAGTCTGGCGATGCTCCGCTAAACCCTGCGAATTCACCTCCAACGCAAACCGGGCCGCTAGGCGGCCCGGTGTATTTGTGCGTACGAACAAGGCGCAGCCGCGGCTACATCAGCGAACCATATCGCTCGGTGTGGTGATCGCTATCCCCCCAACTCATATCGATCGTGGTCAGACGCTTGAAGTACCAACCGGCCGCCAGTTCATCAGTCATGCCCATGCCACCATGCAACTGGGTGGCCTGCTGCCCGATAACCCTACCCGCGCGCCCCACCAGTGTCTTGGCCGCTGATACCGCCCGCGCACGCTCATCGGCACGGGCATTGTCGAGGTTGGCGGCGGCATAATGGGTAATGGACCGCGCCTGCTCACTCAGACCAAGCATCTCTGCCACACGATGCTGCAACGCCTGGAAACTGCCAATGGGTTTGCCGAATTGCTTGCGCGTCTGCAAGTACTCGACTGTCAACTCAATCAAGCGGTCCATGCATCCAACCGCTTCTGCGCACAAGGCAAAGCAAGCTCGGTCTGCTGCCCACTCAAGATCCGCCAACCCCTTGTGCTCAACGCCCAACAGCGCCTCCCGGCTCACGCTGACGTCGGACAGTTCTATTTCAGCAACGCGCTGACCATCCAGCCCCGCAAAGCTGCGCACGTTGACACCAGGCGACCCTGCTTCAACCAGGAACAGGCTGATACCATCATGGTCGTCCTGCACCCCGCGGGTTCTGGCCGAAACGATCAACCAGTGGGCAGAGTCACCGTGTGAAACCACGCTCTTGCGTCCGTTCAAACGATAGCCAGTGCCCGTTTCACTGGCTTGGCACGTCACATCCGCCAGGTCAAAGCGGCTTTGTGGCTCAAGTGCAGCGAGGCTGACGCGGCACTCGCCGCGCGCCAGCAAAGGCAGCAACCGCTCTTTATGCTGCGCGCTGCCCACCCGCTGGAGCAACGGCCCCCCCACCAGCGCGGTGGCGAGAAAGGGTTCCAGTACCAGTCCGCGACCGAAGGCCTCCATCACCACCAGGGTTTCTTCGGCGCCGGCACCAAGACCGCCATATTGCTCATCCAGGCCAAGGGCCAGCAGACCCGTTTCAGCCAAGGACGACCAGTTGTCCTCGGACCAGCCTCGCGGGCTTTGGGCCAGGGTGCGGCGGGTCTCAAACTCATACTGACGCTCGACAAAGCGAGCGACCATGTCGGCGAGCATCTGTTGCTCTTCATCGAGGGAGAAGTCCATTGCAAAACCTCCAGGGCGTTAGCGCCGGTCACAAGCCAAGGGTCAATTTGCCAATAATGTTCTTCTGCACTTCCGTGGAGCCGCCGTAGATCGAGATCTTGCGCCAGTCCAGGTAGTGCGATGCCAACGCATTGAGCAGTTGCCCATTGGCAGTATCGACCTGCGTATCACCCTCCAGCGCCTGGGGTACGAACGGCACCGCGTAAGGGCCTGCGCACTCCATGATCAGCTCGGTCAGCCGCTGCTGTATCTCGGACCCACGGATTTTCAGCAGCGAAGCCTCAATCCCTTTGCCCTGGCCCTTGCCCTCCTGGTCGATCAAACGCAGCAGTGACCATTCATGGGCGTGCAGTTCCATCTCGATAGCGGCCACCTTGTCCCGAAACCGAACATCTTCAAGCAGCGGGCGGCCCTTCTTCTGGCTACTGGCAGCGATCTCCCGCAGTCGGCGCATGAAGCGCTTGCAGTTGCCTAGACCGGCGATGTTGGTGCGCTCATGCCCGAGCAGGTATTTAGCGATTCCCCAGCCTTTGTGCTCTTCGCCAACCAGGTTGTCACGGGGCACCCAGACATCATCGAAGAACACTTCGTTGACGTCGTGCCCGCCATCGAGCGTCTTGATCGGGCGTACCTGGATACCAGGGCTTGCCATGTCGATCAGCAGGAAAGAGATGCCCTCCTGCTGTCGGCCTTCATGATGGGTACGCACCAGGCAGAAAATCCAGTTTGCCCACTGGGCGAACGAGGTCCAGATCTTCTGGCCATTGACCCGGTACCCATCGCCACTGACTTCGGCGCGGCAGCGCAGCGCTGACAGATCAGAGCCAGCACCAGGTTCGGAGTAGCCCTGGCACCACCAGTCGCTCATGTCGAGGATGCGCGGAAGGAACCGGGCTTGCTGTTCCGGGGTGCCAAATTTCTGCAGCACCGGCGCCACCATCGACAACCCGAACGGCATTTGCCGGGGGGCACCTGCCGTGAAGCACTCCTCATCGAAAATATTACGTTGTGCAGCCGTCCAACCCGTACCGCCAAAGGCTACCGGCCAGCCCGGCGCGCCCCAGCCCCGTTGCTGCAAGATACGCTGCCAACGCACGTAATCCTCGCGTCCCAGGTGCTGAAAGTCCAACACCCGATCACGGATATCAGCCGGTAGCTCGCGCTCTACGAAGGCACGAACTTCCAGGCGAAACGCCAGTTCTTCGCTGCTTTGCTGAAAGTTCATCGACTCATACTCCTCAGGCGAGCTCGATCACGCCGTTGTTCAGCACAACGGTATCGCGGCTGTCGACACGAGCGCGCAGATGGACTTGGCTACCCTCGCCATTCCAGAACTGAAAGCGCAGCGTTTCGCCAGGATACACAGGCGAGGTAAAACGGGCGGCAATGCGCTTCAGCCGCCTGGCGTCGCCTTCAGCGCAGCGTTTGATTGCAGCGAACGCGGCCATGCCGTAGGTGGCCAGGCCATGCAGGATTGGTTGCTTGAAACCCGCACGTGCGGCGACTTCAGGGACGGCATGCAACGGGTTGGCATCGCCAGACAGCCTGTAGATCAGCGCAGCCTGCGCAGGCGAGAGCAATTCATACTCGAAATCCGGAGCGCGGTCAGGCACGGCTGGCAGGCTTTGCGGCGGCTCATCGCTGCGGCCACCTTGGGCGGTGTAGCCGCCATCGCCACGCAGGAACGACACCTGGCGCGTCTGGGCAATGCGCTCGCCGCTGGCCGCGTCGATGATATCGCGCAGCAGCTCGACGATCGCGCCCTTGCCTTCGCCTTTGTCACAGATGCGATTGACCTGGGTGCGGCTGATGACCGTGCCGCTCACTGGCATCGGCATGAACCAGCGGGTGTCTTGCTCGCCGTGTACCAGTTTCAGGTAATTGACACCGGTCTCGGGGTTGGTCATCCATGGCTTTGGCCAGGCAATCGCCGCCGCCAAGGTTGGCACCGCCTGAAGTCCTTCCTCAAAGGTGAACCGCAGATGGACAGGATCCATAGGGTCGCCACCAACTCCCAGACCCAGCGCATAAAGGATGGTGTCGCGCTCCGTGTACGTGCGCGTGACCTCTTCAATGGGCCAGTGCTTGACGCGTTCATAGTTCAGCATAGGGTTAGCTCGTAGTCGGGTCTCAGGCTCGCCCCACCGGCGGCGCCGATGGGGATCGGTCGCGTAGGGCTCAGATCGGTTCCCAGCTGTAGACGTCATGGGTCTGGTGCAATGGCAGGAAGCTCGAGCGCAAGGCCGGAATGGCGTGCTCGGCGACATCGCGCGGGGTCCAGCCGTTGTCACGGTGCACCGAACGGGTTACGCGAGGCTGGCTGACCAACATGATTTCATTGGCGCGCACGTAGAAAATTTGCCCAGAAACATCCTGGGCCTGGTCGGATGCCAGGAACACAGCCAGTGGCGCTTGGCGCGATGGATGCATCATGCGTTCCATGCGCTCGGCTTGCAGTTTTTTCTCTGGCGTATCGGTGGGCACCGCGCCAATCATGCGGCTCCAGGCAGCTGGTGAGATGCAATTGGAACGCACGCCGAAGTTGGCCATGTCCAGCGCAATGGCCTTGGACATACCGACGATCCCCATCTTCGCCGCTGCGTAGTTGACCTGCCCGATGTTCCCTACCAGACCGGTATTGGACGTCATGTGGATATAGCAACCCGAGCTTTGGCTGCGGAAGTGCGGCGCTGCTGCGCGTGCCATGAAGAACGAGCCGTTGAGGTGCACGTTGAGCACAGCTTGCCATTCCTGCTCGTCCATTTTATGGAACATGCGGTCGCGCAGGATACCGGCGTTGTTCACCACCGTGTCGATACGGCCGAAGGTGTCCATGGCGGTCTGCACGATACGGTGTGCCGAGTCCCAACCCGCCACGCTGTCGGTGCTGGCAACCGCCTCACCGCCAGCGGCCTTGATTTCGTCGACCACGCGCTGGGCCGGCCCTGCATCCTGGCCCTCGCCATGCACGGACGAACCCAGGTCATTGACCACGACACGTGCACCCTCGGCGGCCATGGCCAGCGCGATGGCGCGGCCGATGCCGTTACCTGCGCCGGTGACTACAACCACTTTGCCTTCAACCATTCCACTCATTGCGTATTCCTCTTGTTGTCAGTTGTGCCGTTACGCACCGGGGGTGCGCTGGGCCTTGTACGCTTAGCATTCGTCGTCAGGGAACTGCGGTGGGCGCTTTTCCATGAAGCTGGCGATACCCTCCTTGTAATCCGGCCCCTGATTGGCAATGGGCATGTCCAGACCAGCGCTCATGACGGCCTCATGGCAGGTCTGGAACGGCACCTCCCACAACTGCTGCTTCATCACGCGCATCGAGCGTGGTGAGCAGTTCTGAGCCAGGTCGCGAGCGTAGGCATAGGTATGCTCAGCCAGTTGCTCGGCCGGCACCGCGAGGTTTACCAAGCCCATGCGTTGTGCTTCCACGCCCTTGATCTTGCGGCCGGACAGCAACAGGTCCAGCGCATGAGCCTGGCCAACATGGTGCTCCAGGATCCAGGCCATGCCGTACTCAGCGGTAAGGCCACGCCGGGCGAACGCAGTGGTGATCGTGGCGTCTTCGGCAGCGAAACGAATATCACAGAACAACGCATGGATCAGGCCGATGCCAACAGTGGCGCCATTGAGCATGGCGATCACCGGTTTGGGGATGGCCGGGTAGTAAGAGCACCGCGTCTGCCAGTCGGCTCGCTTGCGCATGTCGAAGGGCCGCGGCAGCTTGGTCATCAGGCCGTTGGGGTCACCGCCGAAGCTGTTGATGTCACCACCCGCACAAAATGCCTTGCCGGCTCCGGTGAAGACAATCACGCGCACACCCTTGTCCGCTCCCGCCGCCTGCATGGCGTCATACACTTCGGTCGCCACCTGGTCATTCCAGCTGTTGAGCTGGTCAGGCCGATTGATGGTGATGGTGGCGATGCGGTCCTTGACCTCATAGAGAATGCTCTCGTAGCTCATGCCAGCTCCCTCAAAACGACCGTGGCAAACCGAGGATGTGCTCGGCTACATAGGACAGGATCAGGTTGGTGGAGATCGGGGCCACCTGATAAAGGCGAGTCTCGCGGAACTTGCGCTCTACATCGTATTCACAGGCAAAGCCGAAGCCGCCATGGGTTTGCAGGCAAGCGTTGGCCGCTTTCCAGGATGAAGTAGCCGCCAAGTGCTTGGCCATGTTGGCCTCGGCCCCGCACGGCTGATGTGCGTCAAACAGCTCGCAGGCGCGGTAACGCATCAGGTCGGCAGCCCGAATATCCATGTAGGCTTCAGCGATGGGGAACTGGATGCCCTGGTTTTTCCCGATTGGCCGGTCGAACACCACACGGTCATTGGCATACCGGGTCGCACGGTCGACAAACCAGTAGCCGTCACCGATGCATTCGGCGGCGATAAGGGTGCGCTCGGCGTTGAGCCCGTCGAGAATGTACTTGAACCCTTGGCCTTCCTCGCCAATCAGGTTCTCCTCCGGGATCTCGAGGTTATCGAAGAACAGCTCGTTGGTCTCGTGGTTGACCATATTGGGAATAGGCCGGACATCCAGGCCTTTGCCGATGGCGTCGTGCAGGTCGACCAGGAAGCAGGACAGGCCTTCGGACTTTTTCTTCACATCGGCCAGCGGCGTGGTACGCGCCAGCAGGATCATCATGTCCGAGTGCTGGACGCGGGAAATCCATACCTTTTGCCCGTTGACCACGTAACGATCACCCTTCTTGACCGCTGTGGTACGTAGCTTGGTGGTATCGGTGCCGGTGGTAGGCTCGGTCACGGCCATGGACTGAAGGCGCAATTCGCCACTGGCGATCTTGGGCAGATACTTGCGTTTCTGTGCGTCGGAACCATTACGCAACAGGGTATTCATGTTGTACATCTGGCCATGGCAGAACCCGGAGTTGCCGCCATTGCGGTTGATCTCCTCCATGATCACCGAGGCTTCAGCCAGCCCTAGCCCCGAACCACCGTATTCTTCGGGAATCAAAGCGGCCATCCAACCCGCCTTGGTCAGTGCGTCGACGAACGCTTCAGGGTAGACCCGCGCATGGTCGATCTGACGCCAGTATTCATCAGGAAATTCGCCACACAGGCCTCGCAGGGAGTCACGCAGTTCACGGTACGGATCGTTTGCGTCATGTTTCATAGCGTTCTCTCGTCGATTCAAGCGTCTGCGGCGATCAGGCCGCCATCGCTAGCCAGTTGCGCCAAATGGTGGTCGGCATCGCCGAACAGTATTTCGATCATGGACAGGCGGCGCATGTAATGACCCACCTGACATTCCTCGGTGACGCCGATTCCACCGTGCAACTGCACAGCCTGTTGCGCCACGAAGCGTGCCGAACGGTTGATCTGCACTTTGGCCGCAGCGATGGCACGGCGACGCTCAAGGGCGTCGCCATCGTTCACCATCATGCTGGCGTAATAGGCCATGCTGCGCGCCTGCTCGATCATTACCAACATGTCCACGGCGCTGTGCTGCAGCGCCTGGAACGAGCCGATCAACACCCCAAACTGCTTGCGAACCTTGAGGTACTCGACCGTCATGTCGAAAGCCTGCTGCATGGCCCCGACCGCCTCGGCGCACAACGCGGCCACGGCGCGATCCACCGCCTGTTCGATCAGCGGCAAGGCCTGCCGTGATGATCCCAGCAGCGCCGCCAGCGGCAGGCGCACGCCATCAAGCGTAATGTCCGCAGCGCGAAGGCGATCCTGGGTCTGGTAACCCCGGCGGCTAACACCTGCGGTTTTGGCATCAACGATGAAGAGCGCGACGCCATCGGCGTCCCGGCGTTCACCGCTGGTGCGGGCGGAGATAATCAACTGGTCTGCACAGTCGCCATGCAACACAAAGCGTTTGCAGCCATCGAGCACCCAATGGTCACCCTCGCGGCGGGCCCGCGTAGCGACATCTGCCAAGTCGTAACGTGCCTGGGCTTCGCTGTGGGCAAAAGCCAACAGACGCTCGCCGGCGATCAGGGGTGGGAGGATCTCGGCCCGCTGCTGCGCATCGCCAGCACTGGCCAACAACCCACCGGCGAGCACCACGCTGGCCAGGTAAGGCTCAAGCAACAGTCCGCGGCCCACCGCTTCCATGACAATCATGGTTTCAGCTGGACCACCGTCAAAGCCACCATCGGCCTCGGTAAACGGCAGACCCAGCAAGCCCAGGTCGGCGTAGCGAGCCCACAGCTCCCGGCTCCAGCCTTCCTTCGTGTCCAGATAGCGACCGCGTTGCTCGAAGCCATAACGGTCGCCGACCAGGCGGTCGACCGCGTCCTTGAGCATGCGCTGTTCTTCATTGAAATCGAAATTCATGCTTAGAGTCCGAGCAGAGTTTTGGCCAGGATGTTGTGCTGGATTTCGTTGGAGCCCCCGACAATGGAGACATGGCGCACCCAGTAGTAATTTGGCGCGATGGTGCGCGCCCAATCATCGTCATGCTGTACCTCGCGCTCACCCACCACGAACGCCTGGTCGTACTCAATCGCGTTGTAGCCTGCCACCTCCATCAACAGCTCAGTCGCCGCCTGTTGCAGTTGCGAGCCTTTCATTTTCAGGATCGAACTGCGCGGGTCTGGGGTGTGCCCGTACTTCTCGCTGTCGGCGATAACGCGCATCTGGGTCATTTCCAGGGCCTTGAGTTCAACCTCCAAGGCCGCGACCCGTTCGCGAAAGCGTGGTTGGTCCGCCAGAACGCTTGCGCCCGTGGCCACGCTGCGAGCCAGTTGCTTGGCCCGTCTTACGCGGAATTTCGACAGGCCGACCCGGGCGATGCCGCCGCGCTCGCTACCGAGCAGGAACTTGGCGACATCCCAACCGCGGTTTTCCTCGCCAATCAGGTTGGCCACCGGAACCCGAACGTTATCCAGGAACATTTCGTTGGTTTCGTGGTGGCCATCGAGGGTGACAATCGGGCGAATTGAAATGCCAGGCGTCTTCATGTCCAGGAGCAGGAAACTGATGCCCTGCTGTTTCTTTGCCGTAGCGTCAGTGCGCACCAGCATGAAGCACCAATCAGCATGATGGGCCGTGGAGGTCCAGAGTTTCTGGCCATTGAGGACATAGTGATCACCCTCACGTACGGCGCTGGTACGCAATGAGGCAAGGTCCGATCCTGAACCAGGCTCGGAAAACCCTTGGCAGAACCAGTAGTCCATGTTCGCCACACGCGGCAGGAAATGTTCCTTCTGCGCTTGCGTCCCGAATGCAATCAAAACCGGGCCGATCATGTTCATGTTGAAAGAGATCGGCTCCGGCGCGGGCGCCATGTGCAGCTCTTCCTTGAAGATGTAGTGCTGGGTGGCACTCCAGGCCTGGCCGCCCCACTCGGGCGCCCAAGCCGGACAGGCCCAGCCCTTGGCGTTGAGGATTCGCACCCAGCTGACCATTTCTGCTTTCGAGAGTCGCTGGCCATATTCAACCTTGCGCCGAATCGACGCCGGCACTGCCGTTTTCAGAAAAGCCCTGACCTCATCGCGAAAAGCCAGTTCTTCCGGTGTAAATCGCAAATCCATAGGGGTTTCCTCAGTCGATGATGCCGGTGGCACGCAATTGCTCAACCCGCTCCGGGGTGAACCAGGCGGACAACGCGGCGTCGGTATTGGCTGGCGTGATGGGCTGCGGTGCGAAAGGCGTAACTGGCACACTGCGGGAAAAACGGGGCGCTGGCGCAGGTTGAGTCACACCGTCGACCACGATGAACGTGCCCCTGGCGCGCAAGTGCGGGTGCCCTGCGGCTTCAGAGAACGTCAGCACGCCGGTGGCACAAGCATCGCTGGCCTCGAGCACCGCCACCCATTCATCACGGCTTCGGGTACGGAAACGTGCGGCGAGCACCTTCTTGGCATTGGCCCACGCCTCGCGATCCATCTGATCGCCCAAGAGCTGCGGGTCCAGGTCCATCAGCCGCAGCAACTCGTCATAGAACTTGCTTTCGATCGGGCCAACGCTGATGAACTTGTCATCGGAACACAGGTAGCAGTCGTAGAACGGTGACCCACTGTCAGTAATGTTGGTGCCCCGCCCCTCTTTCCACATGCCAGCAGCCAGCATGCCAAAGAAGGTGCTCGCCAAGTGTGCAGCCCCATCGACGATGGCTGCATCAACCACCTGCCCTTTACCCGAGCCACGCGCCTCCAGGATGCCAGCCAGCAGACCGAGCGCGAGATACAGCGACCCTCCCGCGTAGTCCCCCACCAGATTCAACGGGATGCTCGGCGGTTGCCCTTCACGACCAATGGCATCGAGGATACCGGTCAAGGCCAGATAATTGAGGTCATGCCCAGCATATTTGGCCAGCGGGCCGTCCTGGCCCCAGCCGGTCATCCGGCCGTACACCAGGCGTGGGTTGCGCGCCAGGCAGTCATCCGGGCCCAGGCCCAAGCGTTCAGTCACCCCAGGGCGGAAACCCTCGATCAGTGCGTCGGCTTGTTCCACCAATTGCAGTACTGTCTCCACCCCTGCCGGGTCCTTGAGGTCGACGGCGACCGCGTAGCGGTTGCGCAGCAGGGTGTTGTACTGCAGCGGACGCTCGATACCGAGCTTGGCCGGCTGTTTACGATCGACGCGGATTACCGTTGCGCCCAGGTCTGCCAACAACATGGCGCACATCGGACCTGGGCCGATGCCGGCAAGCTCGACAACCTTGATTCCGGAAAGTGGCCCGGCCATGTCAGCTGCGCCCCTGGCCGCGCATCGCTTGCCATTGCTCTTCATTCCAGTCCTGCATGGCACGGAAGCTGGGCCCGCCAACCCCTTGCATCCAGCGCCCGCCATCAATCACCACCATTTCGCCCGTGATGTAGGACGAACCATCGCAAGCCAGGTAGCTGTAGAGGTCAGCCAGCTCACGGTGGTCGCCAAAGCGCCGCAAAGGCACGCTCTTTTCCTGCGGCTCCACCTGCGAACCTGGCGGATAGAGCTGCTCCCAGGCACCTGGGGTGGGGAACAGGCCCGGTGCTACGCAGTTCAGACGAATGCCCTTGGGCCCCCACTCCACGGCCAGGCTGCGGGTCATGGCCAGCACGCCAGCTTTGGCCGCTGCGCTGGGCGCGGTGAAGGCCGACCCCGTCATGGTTGGCGTGGACACCGTACTGATCACATTGCCCGGGCGCCCTTCAGCAATCCAGCGCTTGCCAGCTGCAATCGCACAATAGAAGCTGCCGTGCAGGACAATGTCCAAGACCGCATCCACTGCTCGCGGCGACAAGGTTTCGGTGCGCGCGATGAAGTTGGCGGCGGCGTTGCACAGCAACACATCCAACGGGCCACTGCGCCATACCTCTTCCATCATGGCTTCGACCGATTCAGCGTCACGCACATCAGCTTGCACGGTGGCGACACGTGCCCCCGGCAGTGCAGCGCGGAACTCTTCGGCAGTCGCTTCAAGCACTTCCTTGCGGCGCCCGGCGATCACCAACTCAGCGCCCAGCTCCAGGTAGCGCTTGCCAATACTCTTGCCCAGCCCCGTGCCGCCGCCGGTGATGAGGATTTTCTTGCCAGCCAAAAGGTCGTTTGCGTACATGCTTCAATTCCCGCTGAAAGTCGGTTGACGTTTTTCCATGAAGGCCGCAACGGCTTCCTGGTGATCCTGGGTCTGGCGCGTCAGCGGGTTGAGGTCGACCTCACGGCGCCAGGCGGCCTCCACGCTGTCACCACCACGCACCAGCGAAGCTTTGAGCAACGCCAATGTCACAGGTGGCAGTTGAGCCAGCTTCTGGGCACGCTGCACCGCTGCCTCCAGGGCCTGCCCCGGCGCCACCACCTGATTGAACAGCCCCAGTTCGCCAGCTTTGACGCCGTCGAACGGTTCGGCGCTGAGCATCAACTGGCGGGCCTTGCCGGCACCGACTTTCTGCGGCAGGGTCCACAACAGCCCCGTGTCGGGCAACAAACCCACCTTGACGAAAGAGCAAGCCAGCTTGGCCGACTCACTCCCGACGGCCAGGTCGCAGGCCGCGGCGAGCGACAGTCCAGCCCCCATGCAGTTGCCTTCAACAGCTGCCACCACAGGCTTGTCGCCGGTGAAAATCAGACGGAATAGCCGGACCCCGATGCTGATGCGCTCACGCATGTCCAGCAACGAAGACGGAGCGGTGGTCATCTCCGAAAGGTCACCTCCGGCACAGAAGTGTTCACCTGCACCGGTCAGCACGATGGCGCGGCAAGTGTCGTCCTGATGATGAAGCCGGTGAAACGTCTCCAGCAGTGCCAAACGCATCTTCAGTGAGAAGGCGTTGCGACGCTCCGGGTAGTTCATGGTGACAATTGCCACCCCGCCCCGATGCTCGACCTGGACGATTTCGCTGTGTTGAGTCATCACAGGTTCCTTATTGGCCGGTAAATACAGGGGCGCGCTTTTCGAGGAAGGCATTAGCCGCCTCCAGGTGATCGCGCGACTGACGCAACAACGGCTGATAGTCGATTTCGGCGCGTAACGCAGCGTCCATCTCGTCTGCTGAAAACGTCAACGCGGTCTTCGTCAAGGCCACGCCCAGCGGGGGTAATTTGGCCAAAGACTTGGCGTACTCGATGGCTACGCTCAGCGCCTGGCCTGGCTCGACCACTTGATTGGCCAAGCCAATGCGCCCGGCTTCGACACCGTCAATTTCTCGCGCCAACGACAGCAGCTCGCGCGCCTTGGCGGGCCCCACCCTGTTTTGAAGGGTCCACAACACACCGGTGTCAGGAATCAGCCCTATACGCAGGAAGGCGGCGCAGAACCGTGCGTTCGATGCCGCTACCAGGTAATCGCTCGCCACGGCCAGCGACAGGCCGGCACCGAATGCCACGCCTTCCACTGCCACCACAACAGGCTTGGGGCCACCGAGCAGGTCGCGCACCACTTCGCAGGACTCTGCAAGGATCTCTCGGCTCTGCAGTACGGTGCGCTTGGTCATCTCGGAAATGTCAGCGCCGGCACTGAATTGCCCGCCAGCGCCTGTCAGCACCACAGCCCGGGACTCAGGGTCGGCGACCATGAGCCGATGCACGGTGTCGCGCAACGCCAGGCGCATCTGGCGCCCCATCGCATTACGGCGCTCAGCATTGTTGAGGGTGATGATGGCCACTTCGCCATCGCGGGTAACCTGAATGCGTTCGTCGGTATGTTCGGACATCGTGCTCTCCTCAGTTGCCAACGAACACGGCAGGGCGTTTTTCCATGAAGGCTTTTGCTGCCTCCTGATGGTCCTGGCTGCGGCGCATGATTGGCTGCAGGTTCACTTCGGTCTCGATCGCTTGATCCAGCGAGCCGATGCCGTTGGCCAGCGCAGCCTTGAGGTGTGCGACAGCCAGGGGTGGCATCCGCGCATACTGGCGAGCCACCTCCAATGCGGCTTGGCGAGTTTCGCCAGCGGGCGCGAGCTGGTTGGCAAAGCCGCTATGCAAGGCTTGCTCGCCATTGAATTCATCGGCGGTGAGCATCAGTTCACGCGCTTTCCCAGCGCCCACGCGCTGAGCGAGCGACCAGAAAAGCCCGGTATCGGGCATCAGCCCAACCTTGACGAATGCGCAGGCATAGCGGGTATCGGGCGCAGAGACCACGTAGTCACTGGCTGCGGCGAGCGAAACGCCTGCGCCCATGGCAAACCCCTCGACAGCAGCGATCACCGCTTTAGGCCCTTCAACCAGCAGGCGGAAGATGTTCAGCGGCAGCAGGTTGCGTTCGCGGTACTCCATCACCGTGCGGTCTTTCATTTCGGAGATGTCGCCACCCGCGCAGAACACCCCGTTGGCGCCGGTCAGCACAATGGCCCGGCATTTAGCGTCGTGGTACATGAGGCCATAGAGGCGCTCATACAGTGTTTCGCGCATTTTCAGCGAGAAGGCGTTGCGCCGCTGGGGGTAGTTCAAGGTAACGATGGCGACGCCTTCGTCGTACTCGACCTGGACAATATCGTCGGTATTTGCCTGGACCTCGCTCACAGCGTCTCCTCCGTACCCAGGATCAACGTTGCCTGGCTCGACAGCACACCGCCATTGCCGTGGGCGATCGCCAGCTTGGCGTCGGCCACTTGCCGCGCGCCGCATTGCCCCATCAGCTGCTGGGTGGCTTCAACCATGGTGAACAGGCCGTACATGCCTGGGTGGACACACGACAGGCCGCCCCCGTTGGTATTCACTGCGAGCCGGCCACCGGGTGCGATCGCGCCGCCCGATACAAAGCGCCCGCCCTCGCCTTTCGGGCAGAACCCAAGGTCTTCGAGAAACAGAATCGGATTGATGGTGAAGGCGTCATAGAGCATCACCACATCGATATCCGAGGGGCTGACACCGGCCATCTCATAGGCACGCTGGCCAGATTCCCGCGCAGCGGTAACCGTCAGGTCTGCCATCGACGCAATCTCACGGTGCGTGGTAGCAGAACCGGCGCCCAGTACATAAGCAGGGCGTTTGGCCAGATCACGGGCACGGTCGGCCCGAACCATGACCACCGCTGCAGCACCGTCGGTCACCAGGCAGCAATCGCGTACGGTCAGGGGGTCAGAAACCATGCGCGCACCCAGCACGTCGCTGATGCTCAGCTCATCGCGCATGTACGCATCGGGGTTGAGTTGCGCCCACTTGCGCGCCGCAACGGCAACCTCGGCAAGCTGTTCACGGGTGGTGCCGTACTGATGCATGTGCCGTGCGGCCGCCAGCGCGTAGGAAGACACAGGGTTCATCGGCCGGTAGGGGGTTTCCCAGGGCGACGGGCGTGAAGACTGCACCAGTTTGCCCGAGGCGCTTTTCTGGTTGCTACCGTAGGCAATCAGTGCGACATCAATCTGCCCCGAGGCCAAGGCCATCGCGGCAGTATGGGCGTAGATCTGGAATGCCGAACCACCGGTGCGGTTGTTGTCGGTGAACCGGGGGTGAATGCCCAGGTACTCAGAAAAGGTAAGCCCAGAGAGCATGTCGTCAGGCACACTGACGAACAGCCCATCCACATCAGCAGGTGTCAGCCCCACCTGCGCCAGGGCACGTACGCTGGCAGCAGCGGCCAGGTCCATGGACGACAGCCCTGGCGCCTCGCCCATCCCGTATGTGGCTCCCGCCACGATGGCTGTTTGTCCACGAAGACTTTGTTTCATAGTTTCCTGCCTTTGTTGTTATTGCTGCAGGTTGCGAATGGTTTTGCCGTGCGTCAGGTCAGGCTGGCTCGAACACCAGCAACGGCGCGCCATCGTCGAGCTGAACGATCTTTGCCCGCACGCTCATGCCTATCTGCACGTCTTCGGGCGCCACACCCTCAACCCGGGACATCATGCGCACGCCCTCCTCCAGGTCGATCAAGGCGACGTTGTAGTTAGGGGTCGGGGGGCGCTGACGGACCACGGTGGAGGAATACACCACACCGCGGCCACTGGCCTGTACCCACTCCAGGTCGGTATTGCCGGTACCGGGTTGAGCTACGCGGGGGTAGAAGCAGTAACCACCGTTCTGGCGACTGCGCTGCAGCATGAAACGCCCCTCAGTGAGGAACTGTTGGTAATCCGATTCTGGCAACAGGCTTTGCATAAGCCCTCCGTTGAGCTGCAGAATTAGTTTTTATGAACGATGTTCCGAATGCTAAACGCTGACATCTTGATCCGTCAAGCTGCTCGATACCGTTTCCCCTCCTCTTATGCACTATGCCAAACGGCGTTTCCATTATTTTCTGCGCTTTCCCACCCCTTGTCTCTGCAGCCCAGTAACTCCGCGACACGCCTGAACACCCGCTTGGCTTGGCTCAAGTACAAAATCAGAACCCGCGATGACGGTTTACCCGCTCAGTGCGCCTTGACACCCTCAACATACGTCGTTTACTTTTACGAACAGCGTTCAGAATAACACTCCACCCCGAACGACATTGAACGCAGTGGGTGAGCAGTCCTCGATGGGAGCCAACAGAACCGTGAACTACGAATTGACCGATGAGCAGCGTGAGATCCAGGACTTGATTCGTCGGGTCGCTCGGGAAAAAGTTGCGCCACGCGCAGACGAGATCGATCGCACGGCGCAATACCCCCATGACATGTTCGCGCTTCTCAAAGAGTTGGGGCTGTTCGCCCTGCCGTTTCCGACTGAATACGGTGGCACCAACAGCTTGCTGTCGGCCTGCATAGCCGTCGAGGAACTGGGGCGTGTCTGCTACAACACCGGCTACCTGCTCGTTGTGCAATGGACGCCGTTCGGGGCAATCCTCGCTGGCGGAACCGAGGAACAGAAGCAACGCTTATTGCCAGGTCTTGCCAGCGGCGACCTGCGCGGTGCCCTGTCGATCACCGAACCGCAAAGCGGCTCGGATGTCTCCGGCATCAAGACCTCTGCACGCCGTACCGAAGGCGGCTATGTGCTGAACGGCTCGAAAATCTGGTGTACCAACTCCAACATCGCCGACTTCATCCTGGTCGCTGCCAAGACTGTCGCCGAGGATGGCACGGGCTTGGGCATCAACCTGTTCATCGTTGATCGCGATACGCCCGGCCTTACGATTGGTGCGCCAGAAGACAAGATGGGAGCCAGGGGGGTAGCAGCCTGCCCGCTGTTCTTCGATGACGCCTTCGTGCCGGTCGCCAACCGCCTCGGCCCCGAGGGAGGCGAAGGTTTCAAGATCGCCATGGAGGCGCTCAATACCAGCCGTCCACTGGTGGCCGCCAGGGCGGTGGGGTTGGCTCAGGGCGCCATCGATCATTCGGTGGACTACATCCAGAACCGCGTCACCTTCAAACAGAAAGTCAGCGACTTCCAAGGCATACGCTGGATGATCGCAGACATGGTCACCCAGACCGAAGCTGCCCGCCAGCTGGTCTATCGCACCGCGTCCATGGTCGATGCCGGCGTTACCGGCCGCACACTCGCACCCATGGCGGCCATGTCGAAGATGTTCGCCTCGGACGTGGCGATGAAAGTCGCCACTGACGCCGTGCAGCTGTTCGGGGCCGCAGGCATTTCCAATGAATACCCGATCAACCGCTACTTCCGCGACGCCAAGGTGGTGCAGATCATCGAGGGCACCAACCAGATTCAGCGAAACATCATTGCCGACAGCGTGCTCGGACGTGTTGCCCGCAACGACGCCAAACCCCGTTAAGTCGCAATCAGTTGCAGTTCCAAATAACCAACCTTAGGGAACAACAAGAATGGAACAGATCGAAACCGTGGGCCTTGGCATTCACTGGGAAGACCTCCCGGTCGGGCGCCGCTTCAAAACCGTGGGCCGCACCGTCACGGAGGCGGATGTTGTCAACTTCGTCTCCGTGACCGGCATGCTCGAAGTGCTTTTCACCAATGTCGAATTCCTCAAGGAACAGTCCGCCATCAAGGGCCGCGTTGCCCCTGGGGCCCTGGTGTTCACGTTTGCAGAAGGCTTGCTTACCCAAGCGACCATGCAAGGGGTGGGTTTTGCGTTCCTCAATATGGAACTGGACATCAAGGGCCCGGTATTCGTCGGTGACACCATTCATGTCGAGTGTGAGGTCATCGAGTGCCGCGAAAGCAAGGGCCGGCCTGGGCTGGGCCTGGTGCGTACCCGCAACCGCATCTACAAGCAAGATGGCACGCTGGTGCAGGAGTACACCCCCCTGCGCCTCGTTAAAGGCAAGGACTACAGGGCTGACTGATCATGACCCAACGGGCATTGGCACAACCCACCGGCCCGCTGTCGGGGCTGCGTGTGATCGACCTCACGATCAACGTCCTTGGCCCCGTCGCCACTCAGATTCTGGGCGACATGGGGGCGGACGTGATCAAGGTGGAACCGCCAACCGGCGATCAAAACCGACAGAACGGCCCGGGTCGAAATCCCGGTATGTCGGTGTTCTACCTCATCATGAACCGCAACAAACGCAGCGTGGTGCTCGACCTCAAGCAGCCGGCGTGCATGGAGGCTTTGCTCAAACTGGTTGAAACAGCCGATGTCGTCGTGCATAGCATGCGGCCGAGCGCAGCCAAGCGGCTGGGCATCTGCTATGAAAAACTGAGCGCCCGCAACCCCAAGATCATCTACGCCTTCGCGCCTGGCTACCGTAGCGACGGTCCGTACGCCAACATGCCGGCGTTCGATGACGTTATCCAGGGCGAGAGCGGTCTGGCGGCGATCAACCGCGATAGCGACGGCCGCCCGCGCTATTTCCCAACGGTCATCGTCGATAAATTCTGCGGTTACGTACTGGCCTCCTCCATCAGCATGGCCTTGCTGCACCGCGAGCGCACCGGCCAGGGACAGGAAGTGCGCGTCCCGATGATGGAGACCATGCTGCAGTTCAACTTGTTCGAACACCTCTGGGAGGGCGCGCTGGGCAAGTCCGACGGCCTGGGCTACACCCGAATGTTCTCGGCCAATCGCCGGCCATACGCGACGCGCGACGGCTACATCTGCCTGCTGGCGGTCAATGACGAGCAGTGGCGACGTGTGTTGACCGCAATCGGCCGGCCTGAGCTGCTGGAAGATCCTCGCTTCTGCCGCATGACCGAGCGCATGCGCCATATCAATGAGTTGTACAGCATCCTTGGGGAAGTGATCGCCACGCAGACCTCCGGGCACTGGGAAACCTTGTTCGATGAGGCCGACGTACCCCATGGTCAGGTCCGCGAACTGCACGACATGATGAATGACGAGTATCTGAAGGAGACCGAATTCTTCAAGAAAGTCCAGCATCCGACCGAGGGGGAACTGGTCATGACCTCGATCCCCGTGGAGTTCTCCGCCTCCCCTGGCAACGTGCGCTATTTGCCCCCGAATCTGGGCGAACACAGCAGTGAAATCCTCGGCGAGCTGGGCTACAGCCATGAGCAGATCAGTGCCCTTTGCGCTGGTCGTGCACCGGCTGCAGCGACGGCGCCGGCACCTGCCCTGCACGCAAGCGCTGAGGGCATGAATCCTGAAACCGCGGCTCAGCCGCGTCCCTGATAAAAGACTCAAAGGTACTCGTGATGAAAGGACTGAAAGATAAAGTCGTAGTAGTGACCGGGGGCGCGGGTGGCATTGGTAGCGCCATTTGCAAACGCTTCAGCGAAGCCGGCGCGGTTGTGGCCGTGTTCGACCTGAACACCCAGGCTGCAAGCGCCTTGGTTGGCGAAATAGAAGCAGCCGGTGGTCGCGCCCGCGACTACAGCGTCGATATCACCGACCATGAAGTAGTCCACGCGGCAGTAGCGCGCGTGGAAGAAGAACTGGGCCCCATCGACGTGCTGGTCAACAACGCTGGCTGGGACACAGGTGCGTTCTTCCTTCAGACCGAAAAGCCGTTTTGGGACAAGGTTGTCGCCATCAACCTGTACGGCCCGCTCAACATGCACCATGCAGTATTGCGCCGGATGAGCGAGCGCGGGCATGGCCGTGTGGTGAATATCTCTTCCGACGCCGGCCGCGTTGGCTCCTCGATGGAGGCTGTGTATTCCTTCTGCAAGGGCGGCCTGATTGCCTTCAGCAAAACCATGGCGCGGGAAATGGCCCGCCAGCAGATACCGGTCAACGTCGTGTGCCCAGGGCCTACCGCAACAGCATTGCTGGACAACCTCGCCCAGGGCGAAAAGGGCGAGCGGATCAAGGCCGGGCTGGTCAAGGCAGTGCCGTTTGGTCGCATGGGGCAACCAGACGACATCGCCGGGACGGTGCTGTTCCTGGCCAGTGACGATGCTGCGTTCATCACCGGCCAGGTGATCAGCGTATCTGGCGGCTTGACGATGGTCGGCTGAGCCTGAATTTTTTAAGGAGTGAAGCATGGAATTCCAAGATATCCTGTACACCGAAGACAACGGCATCGCCACCATCACCATCAACCGTCCCCAGGTCTACAACGCCTTCACCGCCAACACCTGTGAGGAACTGATTCAGGCGTTCAGCCAAGCCGGCTACAACAAGGACATCGGCGTAGTGGTGCTCACCGGCGCGGGTGACAAGGCCTTTTGCACCGGCAGCGATCAATCCGGCGGTAGGCACAAGGGGCGCGGGGTGGTAGGCCTGCCGATCGAGGAGCTGCAAAGCATTATCCGTGACATCCCCAAGCCGGTCATCGCGCGTGTCAACGGTTACGCCATTGGCGGCGGTAACGTGCTGGTGACCCTCTGCGACCTGGCGATTGCCGCCGATACAGCGCAGCTTGGGCAGGTGGGGCCGAAGGTTGGCTCGGTCGACCCAGGCTTCGGCACCGCCCTGCTCGCCCGCCTTGCCGGTGACAAGCGTGCGCGCGAAATCTGGTACCTGTGCAAACGCTACACCGCGCAGCAAGCGCTGGACTGGGGCCTGGTCAATGCGGTTGTGCCGGCAGACCAGCTGGATGCCGAAGTCAGAAAATGGTGTGACGACATCCTGCAGATGAGCCCGACCGCCATCGCGTTGGCCAAGCGCTCCTTCAATATGGATAACGAGAACATTCGTGGCATTGGCGCATTCGCCATGCAAGCCCTGGCCATGTACTACGACACCGAAGAGTCCAAGGAAGGCGGTAATGCCTTCCGCGAGAAACGCAAGCCTGAGTTCCGAAAATACGTGAAGTGATCATCCGAATGCTCGCACGATGACTGCTGTCAGCCCCTGGTGCGCATCGCCAGGGTGACTGCGGGGTTATCGGCGCACCTTGGCTTGGTACCCTTTTGCCGCCCGCTTTATGCCGGCGGCGTTTTTTTGCCCTGCATTCATGCCGATTCCCAGCAAAAGAAAACCCGGCTACGCATGGCGGGCCGGGTGGGGTACAGGCAACGACGGAACAGCGGTGGCGCCCTTCTGCGCTAGATCACACGCTTCTCACGCAGCGCTTTTATTTCGGTCTCATCCAGGCCCAGCCATTCGCCCAGGATGCTGTCGGTGTGCTCACCCTGGGTTGGCGGTGCCTTGTAGTCAACGATGGGGGTAGCCGAGAACTTGACCGGGTTGGCGACCATCCTGACCTTGCCATTCGCTGAAGAGGCGTGCGGACTTTCCACGCACATGCCACGTTCCTGCACATGCGGGTCGGCGAAGACTTGTTCCAGGTTGTTGATAGGGCCCGCCGGCACGCCTGCTTCATCCAGGGCGCGCAGTAAGTCAAGCACTGTCCACGTGGCCACCAATGGTTCGAACACCTCGCCCAGGGCACGACGGTTGACCACGCGCAGGGGGATCTCGGCGAACCGCGCATCCAGCGTCAGCTCCGGATGGCCGAGCACCTCACAAAAACGGGCGTACTGTTCGTTGTTGCCGGCAACAATCATGATGTCGCCATCGGCACAGCGGAACATACGCGAAGGCATGCCGCCATTGCCCTCGGTGCCCCGCCTTACGGGAACGTCGCCCGACACCAGGTATTGGCTGGCGTAGTGGGAGGTCGATGCGATCAAGGCATCGAGCAGGGCAATGTCGATATGCTGCCCCGGGGCACCATTGACGTCGCGCGCATACAGCGCCGCTTGAATGGCATAGGCCGCGTATTGGCCAGCCAGGATGTCTGCCAGACTCGGCCCGGTTTTCATGGGGCCGCCGCCGGGGGTTTCATCGGGTAAGCCGGTGATGCTCATCAACCCGCCCATGGCCTGGAAGATCGAATCGTAACCGGGTCGCGGAGCGTAAGGGCCGGTCTGGCCGAATCCGGTCAGCGAGCAATAGATCAGCTGCGGGTTCACTTCCCGCAACGAGGCGTAGTCCAAGCCATAGCGCTTGAGGTCTCCCACCTTGTAGTTTTCCAGCAGAACGTCGCACTTGCCCACCAACTGGCGGATCAGCGCCTGGCCTTCGGGTTTTGCAATGTCACACGTGATGGATTTCTTGTTGCGGTTGGTGCTGATGTAGAACGAAGACTCTCGCGTGTTCTGCCCCTGCGCATCCTGCAGGAAAGGCGGGCCGAACTGGCGTGAATCGTCACCTTTGCCAGGCCGTTCGATCTTGATCACCTCAGCCCCAAGGTCGGCAAGCATCTGCGCGGCCCAGGGGCCGGCTAGGATGCGGCTCATGTCGAGCACACGAACATTGCTAAGCGGGCCCTTACTCATCGTCGTTTCCTCTCTTTTTTTTGTTATCGCCCAACAAAACGGGCAGGCCGCTTTTCGATAAAGGATTGCACGCCTTCTTTGGCATCTTCGGTATTGAACAGCCTGCGCTGGGTATTGGCAATCGAGGCATAAGCCGCTTGCCAGCCATGGTTTACCGCCGTACGAGCGTTCTGCAAAGTCGCTTGTACCGCCAGCGGCGCCTGCTCGGCAATGCGCTCCGCCAGCTCGATGGCGCGCTGCAACTCCTCGCCTACCGGTACGACTTCTTGAACAAAATTGAGTCGCAGCGCTTCGGCGGCATCGAACTCGTCTCCGGTGAGCAGCAGTTTCATGGCATTACCCCAACCTGCACGCTCCACAAACCTGAACGTGGCGCCGCAACCGGCCATGATCCCGCGTTTGACTTCGATTTGCGAAAAGCGGCAATTCTGCGCAGCGATGACAATATCCGCAGCCAGCATCAACTCGATGGCAACAGTGAAGCTGATGCCCTGCAGTGCCATGACCATGGGCTTGGTACGAATCGGTTCACGCAGGCCGAAAGGGTCGACTTCGGCAGGTGGTATGTAGGGTTTACCTTCCTTGCGCAGTGGCGCGCACTTCGGCATGTCCAGGCCAGCCGTAAAGTGGTCGCCTTCGGCATACAGCACGCCTACGCGCAGCTCAGGATCTTCTTCCAGACGGGTATAGGCAGCCGCCAGCTCGGCAAACATCTTTGGCGTGAACCCGTTACGCTTTTCAGGACGATCGATGCCGATAAGCAACAAGGGGCCTCGCTGCTCCAGCTTTATACGACCATCCGGGTCGCGTTGAGCTTCACTCATGGGGGGCAATCCTCTTCAGACTAACGGTTGATGGAGGCCTTCACTGCTGACGCATCGCCGTGCCATGCCCTGCTCCCAGATTGAAATCCGCCTTGGTGCTGAGCTCAGTGCGAAGCTGCGACGCATCAAATATCTTCACATAGTAGAACATCGGTCTTATATTTGAACAACACTTTACCTGCCAACCTTGCCAACGTGAATGCCATGACTCCTCAAGAAAGCTCGTCACAAATCGCTCCAGGGGCTCTTCCCGGCTTGTCTCTGGCCTGCGACGTCGTCCGTCATTGGGCTCGCGTCACCCCCCATGCACCTGCTCTGAGTGACGCCAGCCTGGCGCTTGACTATGGTTTGCTGGCCCGCGCCATCGATGAAGTCAGTGAGCTGCTAAGCGCGAGGGGTGTCACTGTCGGCGATCGGGTCCTGATTGTTGCGGAGAACAATATCGGCGCTGTGGTCGCACTTTTTGCCTGCCAAGCGCTGGAAGCGTGGCCGGCGGTGGTCAACGCAAGATTGCCAGAGGCAGAGCTGGCCGGATTGCAAGCACTCGTTGAACCCCGCGTGTGCGTGTATGCCACTGCGGACAGCATGGCTTGCGCAGCACATGCCCAAAGCGCAGGCGCGGCGCGAGTCGAGGGTTTGTTGGCCGGGGCGCTCGCGGTAGGCGCCACCCATGCGCAAGTTCGCGCCGAACCGCAAATGCCGGATGCCCAGGTGGGTCTACTCATCTTCACCTCCGGCACCACCGGCCAGCCCAAGGCGGTCATGCACAGCCATGCGGGGCTATTGGCGCTAGGCTCCATTCTCAGCCGCTCGCGCCAGGTCAGCCCGACGGACTGTTACAACGGCGTCGCACCTCTCGCCCATATCATGGGCGTGGCGAACCTGATGTCGGTGATGGTCGCCGGTGCCAGCCTGCGCTTAATGGGGCGACTCGAACTGCCACAGCTGGCCAACGCCATTGCCCAAGGTGACATCTCGCACTTGTCATTCGTACCGACGGTTTACGTACGTTTGCTCGATTACATCGCCACGCAAAAGCTCGATGTGTCAGGGCATCGTCTGCGCTACATCAGCAGTGGCGGCGCACCACTCGATCACACGCTGCAGCAGCGTGTACAGGCATTGTTCGGGTTGCCGCTGGTCAACGGCTACGGCATGACGGAATGCGCACCGGGAGCGCGTACCCGGGCCGATCGCACAAGCGAGCCCGGCACTGTCGGCTTTGCTGAAGAAGGCGTGGAGCTTCGCTTTGTCGATAACCACGGCCTTGACGTGCCCGAGGGCGGCATCGGCGAACTTTGGATGCGTGCCCCCGCCACGATGCTCGGCTACTACCGCAACCCGGCCGCAACCGCCGCCACCTTGCGCCCAGGCGGCTGGGTCGCAACCGGCGATCTGGGCCGCCGGCTGCCGGATGGCGCCGTGGCGGTGGTAGGCCGGCAAAAGGAAATGATCATTCGCTCAGGTTTCAATGTCTATCCCGCCGAGGTCGAGGCCGCGCTCAACAGCCTGCCGGCTATCGTCGCCTCAGGTGTTGTTGGGCGAGCGCTTGCCGATGGTGATGAGGAAATCGTTGCCTTCATCGAGGTTCGCCCCGGCCACGAAATTGATGCACAACAGATCGATTGTGCGCTACGCGAGCTGATTGCTCCCTATAAGCGCCCTAACCGCATCGTCTTCTTGGCGCAACTGCCCCAAGGCAGCACGGGCAAGATCTGGAAAGCCAAACTCGCCAGCTTGGCTGCTGCCCTGGACAGTTCGCCGGAAGCTGCCGAGGAATTACCGGCGCCTCGATACATCGAGGCTCAGCCCTGGTTGTTGCGCGCCGTGAATACGCCCACGCTCTCTCATTATGTGCAATGCACGGATACCCGGCTGCACTACCGCAGCTGGAACGCAGGCGACTCCAGCAAGCCGGTACTCTTGTTCGCCCACGGCTATCGGGCAAACAGCCACTGGTGGGATTTCATCGCCCCCTTCTTCATTGATCGGTACCGCGTTTATGCAATGGACTTCTCGGGTATGGGCCAAAGCGGGCCACGCAGCAGCTACAGCGCACAAGCTTTCACCGACGACCTTATTGCCATTCTCGAGAACGGATTAGGTCCCGCCACCGTGGTTGGCCATAGCTATGGCGGACTGCGCACCTTGCGCGTCTGCGCCGATCGCCCAGACCTGGTTCAGCAGGCAGTGATAATCGACAGCCGGGTTCGCTTCCTCGATGAGCCCAAGTCAGCATTCCCTCTTCCCCCAGCGCGCAGCGGCAGCGCTCGGCATTACCCCGACTACCGCACGATCCGCGAACGCTATCGAGTGATCCCCGCACAGCCATTGCCCCTTGCCGATACCTTCGAGCATGTCGCATTCCACACCATCGCCTCTAGCCCGCAGGGCTGGCACTGGCGACTCGACCCTGCCCTGCCATTCACCCTCGCCGAGACCGATGGCGATGCTTTGCTGGAGAGCATCCATGTCCCGGTGGATTTCGTCTACGGCGAAGAGAGCATCGTCGTTGAACATTGGCGTGCAAGAAGGATCGCTGCCCGGCTGCGTCATTGTCGCGGTGCTATCGGTATTCCCAACAGCCATCATCATCTGATGTTGGATCAACCGCTTGCGCTTGTGTCGGTACTGCGTGCATTGCTGGCTTCACAGAAACAGCCAGGTTGACAGTATCGCGCAAACGCATTCAGAATCATAAACAGCGTTCACAATAACAAACCGGGCCATTAGGCCCCACGGACCCTGTATGCAGCCAGACGGCCAGAGCACTCCTGGAGCCTCACCGGCAGTCAACCTGCCACCGCTGAGCTACCCGCTGTTCCGCGCCGTATGGTGCGCAACCCTCACGGCCAACATCTGCTTGTGGATGCAGAATGTGGCCGCAGCCTGGCTGATGGTTCAGTTCGACCCGTCTCCGTTGATGGTGGCACTGGTGCAGACCGCGATTACCCTGCCTGCATTTCTCTTTGGCCTGCCGGCAGGGGTCTACGCCGACCTGCTCGACAAGCGACGTATCCTGATCTGGACCCACGCCTGGATGTTGGCGGCCACTTTGCTGCTCTACTTGCTGCTGACCAGCGGCCAGCTGACACCTTGGGGGCTTTTGCTGCTGGCGTTCAGCCTCGGTAGCGGGAGCGCCGTCAGCATCCCTGCCTGGCAGGCGACCACCTCCGACGCAGTGCCTCGTACGGTTCTTGGCGCGGCGATCAACCTGAATGCCATCGCCTACAATGCTGCGCGCGCTGTCGGCCCTGCCCTGGCCGGGATCATCATTGCCAATTCCAGCCTGGAATGGGTATTTGCCTTGAACATCGTGCTGCTGGTGAGCGTTCTGGGGATCTTCGTCTTTGCCTATCGACCGGGCACTACCCCGCCCGCGTCCAAAGAGCCCCTGCTCGCCGCCATGCGCACAGGGCTGCGCTATGTTCGGCATGCCCACCCGCTGCACGGTCACATCCTGCGCACGCTTTTCTTCGTCAGCTGTGCGAGCAGCCTGTGGGCACTGCTTCCCTTGGTTGCCGGCACAGACAACGTGGGCGGCTATGGCCTGCTGGTTGGCAGCCTCGGTGCCGGTGCCGTAGTGGGCGGTATCGTCCTGAACCAGCTAAGGCCGCGCATCAGCAACTTTCACCGCCTTTCGACGTTATCCACGTTGGTTTTTCTGCTTGCCATGCTGATCGCCGCCTGGGCCCCCTACTTGATATTGATCAGCGCTACCCTGGTACTCGCGGGTGCAGCCTGGATCAACTTCAATTCGACGACCAGCGCGGCTTTCCAGACAACCCTGCCTGGTTGGGTACGGGCCCGAGCGCTGGCCATCTTCATGCTCACCTTCCAAGGGTCCATGGCAATTGGCGGCATGCTCTGGGGCGCTGTAGCCAACCAACTGGGCGTGTCGTGGACCTTGACCCTGGCAGCCGGCTTGATCGTCCTCGGCATGGCCGTTACCCGCCATTACCCTTTGCGAATGGGGCGAGAGGCAGAGGTCACACTGTCCTCGCACTGGGCTGACCACCGGGTAGCTATCAGCCCAGACGTCAATGACGGGCCAGTGGTGGTGCAAGTCGACTACCACGTGGCCATCGAGCATCAGCAGGACTTCTGTCAGCTGATTTCCCGATTGGGCCACGTTCGCAAACGCGATGGGGCCACGCAGTGGCTGCTCTTTCGAGACCTGGCTGATCCGCAGCGATTCAGCGAACGCTTTGTCACAGCCTCCTGGGGCGAGCACTTGCTGCAACGCCGCAGGAGCACGCTCGCCGATCAAGAACAAGAAAAACAATTGACGCATTACCTGCAGCCAGGGACGACCCCTAGCGTGTCTCACTACCTGCTCGTCGTTCCCACGCCGTAACCGTGAAACCAGACGCCACCGAAGACGTGGCATAGGAGAAATCTGTTGTCCGATCGTGAGTATATGGAGTTCGACGTGGTGATCGTCGGCGCCGGGCCATCCGGCCTGTCCGCTGCCTGTCGGCTAAAGCAGGTTGCTGCCGAGGCAGGCCAGGAAATCAGCGTGTGCGTAGTTGAAAAAGGCTCTGAAGTGGGTGCGCATATTCTTTCTGGCGCAGTGTTCGAACCTCGAGCACTGAATGAATTGTTCCCCAACTGGCAAGCCCTCGGCGCGCCACTGAATACACCGGTGGCGCGAGACGACATCTACCTGTTGCAAGGCCCAGAGACAGCCACCCAGATCCCAGGGTTGTTTGTGCCTAAGACCATGCATAACCAGGGCAACTACATCATTTCACTTGCCAACCTGTGCCGCTGGCTCGGCCAACAGGCAGAGCGCCTGGGCGTTGAGATATACCCTGGCTTTGCCGCCCAGCAGGCGTTGATCGATGACGATGGTGTCGTACGCGGCATTGTCACCGGGGATCTTGGCGTTGACCGGGAGGGCCAGCCCAAAGATGGCCTGTACACCCCGGGGATGGAGTTGAGGGCCAAGTACACCTTGTTTGCCGAGGGCTGCCGAGGCCATATAGGCAAACAACTTATCCGTAAGTATCAGCTGGATAGTGAGGCTGATGCACAGCACTACGGTATCGGGATCAAGGAGATCTGGGATATCGACCCGTCCCTGCACCAGCCTGGGTTGGTGGTCCACACTGCTGGCTGGCCGCTCAATGACGACAACCCTGGCGGTTCGTTCCTCTATCACCTGGAGAATAACCAGGTGGTGGTGGGTTTGATCATCGACCTGTCCTATAGCAACACCTACCTGTCGCCATTCGACGAATTCCAACGGTACAAGCACCACCCCGTGGTCAAGCAATACCTGGAAGGCGGCAAACGCGTGTCCTACGGGGCTCGGGCTATCTGCAAAGGTGGCCTGAACTCGCTGCCCAGGATGATCTTCCCCGGCGGGGCGCTCATAGGATGCGACCTGGGGACCTTGAACTTTGCCAAGATCAAGGGTAGCCATACCGCCATGAAATCCGGGATGCTCGCCGCCGAAGCAGTAGCGGCCGCATTGGCCGCAGGCCGCGAAGGCGGCGATATGCTTGACGGGTACGTTGAGGGGTTCAAAGCCAGCTGGCTGTACGACGAGTTATTCCGCAGCCGTAATTTCGGCGCAGCCTTGCATAAGTTCGGCGCCTTGGTAGGCGGGGCGTTCAACTTCATCGATCAGAACATCTTCAGCGGCAAGCTGCCCTTCACCCTTCACGACACCAAGCCAGATCACGCCTGCCTGAAACCCGCCGCCGAATGCACCCGGATTGCCTACCCAAAACCCGACGGAAAGCTCAGCTTCGACAAGCTGTCGTCGGTGTTCCTGTCCAATACCAATCACGAGGAAGAGCAGCCTTGCCACCTGAGGCTTACCGACCCGGACATACCGTTGAACTGGAACCTGCCCCGTTTTGACGAACCGGCGCAGCGCTACTGCCCCGCCGGCGTTTATGAAGTCGTGACACAAGACGATGGCGGCAAGCGTTTCCAGATCAACGCGCAAAACTGTGTGCATTGCAAGACCTGCGACATCAAGGACCCTGCTCAGAACATCACCTGGGTCACCCCTGAAGGCGCTGGCGGCCCCAACTACCCCAACATGTAAGACAACCCAGGCGCCTTATGCGTGTCTGTACAGGAGCGGAATGATGCCTTACGAAACCCTGATTCTGGATAAGCAGGACAAGGTCGGCCTGATACGCCTGAACCGGCCTGAAGCGTACAACGCATTGAACGATCAGCTGATGAATGACCTGACCGCCGCGCTCGACGACCTCGAGGCCGACGACGCCATTGGCGCCATCGTACTGATCGGCAGCGAAAAAGCGTTTGCGGCAGGCGCAGACATCAAGATGATGCGCGAATGGAACATGATGGACGTGTTCAAACGCCAATTCATCACCGCCAACTGGGAGCGTGCTGCGCGCTGCCGCAAACCGGTAATTGCTGCGGTGAGTGGCCTGGCGCTAGGTGGCGGCTGTGAGCTTGCGATGATGTGCGATGTCATCATCGCTGCGGATAACGCCCGATTCGCGTTGCCGGAAATCACCCTGGCCACCATCCCAGGTGCAGGGGGAACACAACGCTTGACGCGCGCCATTGGCAAGTACAAGGCGATGGAGATGATCCTCAGCGGCCGTCCGATGCTCGCCGACGAAGCCGAGCGTAGCGGACTGGTCAGCCGGATTGTGCCACTGGCTGACCTTCAGTCCGAAGCGTTGGCATTGGCGGGAAAAATGGCTGGGTTCTCGCAGCCGGTGGTGGCACTGGCAAAAGAATGCGTCAATCGGGCCTTTGAGAGCAGCCTCAGCGAAGGTGTGCTGTACGAGCGCCGCATGGCCTACGTGACATTCGGTACAGAGGACCAAAGCGAAGGGCTGGCTGCATTCGTCGAAAAACGCCCAGCGCAGTTCAAGCACCGATAGGAGGCCCCATGACCAAGCACCGTTCGCTCCCCACCAAGGCAGTTCGGTATGCTGAATACCGCGTCGAGGTGCCCTTTCTGGACCATCTGGATATCCTTGTCGAACCAGAGCCAGAGCCACCTTGCCTGGTTGTCGAACTTGAGCAAAAGCACCTCAACGGCGCCGCTCAGGCACATGGCGGGCTGATGATGACCTTGCTAGACATGGCCATGGCGGCTGCAGCGCGTACCACTGATGGCCAAAAACGTTCATGCGTCACGGTGGAAATGAAAACCAACTTCCTGCGCCCTGGGGGCGGCAGCGGCGGTCGACTGTCAGCCCGTGGCAAGCTGCGCTACGCCAGCAAGACGTTAGCGTTTTGCGAGGGTGATCTGGTTGACGACGAGGAAAGGCTGGTAGCGACTGCCAGCGGTATCTTCAAATTCGTTAACCTGCCTGGCGATGATGCGCCGTGAGCATCATCGCGCATCGCTAAACAATACCCCTTCGATGGACCCCTTCAAGAGGCGTGCAGTATGACGCCTCTTTTTTTGATGCCGCTCGGCGACTTCCGTACACACTAGCGCACCATGTTTTCCTTCACCGCCAGACGCATCGCCGGCCTGCCCAGGTGCAAGGCCAGCGCGGCCAGAGGCAACGCCAAGGCAAAGATCAATGCCAGTGAGTACCCCACCTTGCTATCGTCTTTGAAGATGAAGTCAGTGAAAGCCGCGACCACCGACGGCCCAGCCCCAATCCCTAGCAAAATCATCACAAACAGATAGACAGATGACAAACGCCCACGCAACTCAGCGGGTGTGGCAATTTGCAATGCCGCTGCTGAGATTCCCATGATCGGGCTCACCAGTATCTGGATGATAAAAAACGCGGCCAGGAACACGTAAGGATCGTGCCACAGCACCCCGACGACTGCGATGGGCACGCTCACCAGCGATGTGAAACAGAACAAGCGCATATGTGCGTCCAAACGCCCGCGCGCGATCTGTCGGTCGATGAGCTGTCCGCATCCCACAGCACCCATTACCCCACCCAGAGTGCCTACCACCCCAAGCCACACACCAATCTGAGCAGGCTTCCAGGCAAACGCGCGATGCAAGTAGGAAGGCGCCCACAACGCCAGCCCGGCAACGGCCATTACACAGAGGGTGTAACCGATATGGTGACAGAAGAAAAACCGCGCGTGCCGGCGTACATGGGCGAACACCTCCCCGAACATGGCAGTTGCGAGCGCGGTGGAAGGCCGAACTGGCAACGTTGTGCGCCTGGCCGGCTCGCGGAAAGTGAATACCAGTAAACCCAGCAATACGCCCGGCAACCCAATGGTAATGAACACCATCTGCCAGGAACGAACCTCACCCACGATAGGCAGCAGTACCGACTCGTGCTCTGCCACCAAGCCGACGATCACGCCACCCATCAGGTAGGCCATGCCTGTTCCAAACAGCGAGCCCAGTGAATATACCGCCAGGGCAGTTGTCAGCCGGTGCGCGGGAAAACTGTCAGCCATGAGCGAATAGGCAGCAGGGCTTAACGCGGCCTCCCCCGCCCCCACGCCAATACGCGCCAGGAACAGTTGCCAGTAGTTATGCGCCAAGCCGCAGAAGGTGGTTGAAAGCGTCCATATCGTTACCCCACCAAAAATGACCCAGCGGCGGCTGAAGCGGTCGACCAACCAACCCAGCGGCAACCCGCAGACGGCATAAAACAGGCCGAAAGCGAATCCTTGCAACAGCGACAGTTCAAAGTCGGTGATGCCTAGGTCCCGTCGGATCGGGTCCACCAGCAACGAGATAACCAGCCGGTCCAGTAGTGACAACCAATAAAGCAGGAACAAGACCGCAGTCATGTACCACGCGGTCGTGTGCCGAGGGAATGGTTGCAGATTGGCTGCCAAAGCAGGCGTTTCCAATTTCATCGTGCAGTACTCCGCAGCAGGAAGCAGGACAAGGCAGGAATGAGTACCAGCGCACCCAGCATGTTCCAGAGGAACATGAAGGTCAGCAGGATGCCCATATCTGCCTGGAACTTGATGGGTGACCAGGCCCAGGTGATGACACCTGCAGCAAGGGTGATGCCTACCAGTGCTACTACCTTGCCGGTGAACAGCAAGGCACGCCTGTAGGCTTCTGCAAGTGGCACCCCGTTGCGCTGCTGTGCCAATTGCACACTGAGCAGATACAGTGCGTAGTCGACCCCGATACCGACGCCCAAGGCAATGACCGGCAGCGTCGCTACCTTTACCCCAATGCCCAGTGCCACCATCAGCGCCTCGCACAGGATCGACGTCACCACCAGTGGCACCAGCGCCACCACAACCGCTCTCCAACTGCGGAAGGTGATGAAGCACAGAGCGGCAACCGCCAGGTAAACAAACAGCAGCATGGTGCGGTTGGCGTCACGCACGACGATATTGGTCACCGCGTCAATGCCCGCGGAACCTGCAGCCGGCAAGAATTTCAGCTGATCGGAATCATGCTCACGGGCAAAGGCCTCCACCGCAGCCAGGACCCGAGCAAGGGTCTGCGCCTTGTGGTCAGCCAGGTAAGCGATAACGGGCACCAGCGAACAGTCCGAGTTGACCAGGTCCGGGTTGGCCTCCTGCGCACGCAGCACGGAGGTGTTGACCAAGGCCTGGTTATGGCTGATGGTGATCCACTTCGGTGATGCTTCGAAAAGCGCCGAAGACAGCCGGCTGACAGCGCCCGCCAGCGACACCGTGCTTTGCACGCCCGGCACCTGCTGCAGCGCCCACTCCAGGCGGTCAACCTCCATCTGTGTCTGCCATGCTTCGCAGCCGCCGGGCGGCGTCTTTACCATGACCGCAAACTGGTCACTGGAAAGCCCGTAGTGGCCCGTAATGAATGCCGAATCCTGGTTATAACGTGCATCGGGCCGAAGCTCCGGAGCCCCTGCGTCCAGGTCACCTATCTGCAGTTGCAAGCTGATGACAAAGCCCGCGGCCGCCAACGCCATGGCAATGCCGATAGCCATGAGCGCCCACTTGGGCTCGGTGAAGCGTACAAGGACGTCCCAGGCTCCCGGCGGGTTCTGACTCGACTCATGGCTGCGGTGCGCGGCGTTAGCCCCCACGCCCAGGTACGACAGGAGGATTGGCAGCAAGATAAGGTTGGTGAACACCAGCACTGCCACGCCAATGCTTGCTGTCAGCGCCAACGATTTGATGACAGGGATGTCAATGATCATGAGCACCCCAAAGCCAACCGCGTCAGCGACCAGAGCCGTCAAACCGGCCAGAAACAGGCGACGGAAAGTAAAGCGTGCGGCGACATACTTGTCCGTTCCTCTGGCGATGTCTTGCATGATGCCATTCATCTTTTGGGCGCCATGGGAAATGCCAATGGCAAACACCAGGAATGGCACCAGCACCGAATAAGGGTCAAGTGAATAGCCCAAAGCCCGCACCATGCCCAGCTGCCAGACAACCGCCACGAGTGAGCAGGCAACCACCAACAGGGTGCTGCGCACGCACCGGGTATAACAGTAAAGGATCACGATCGTGACCAGCGCTGCGACAGCGAAGTACATCATGACCTGGTACAAGCCCGCGATCAGGTCGCCCGCCAACTTGCCGAAGCCGACGATATGGATGCGAATCTTCCCGGGTTTGTCTGGCAGAGCGGAATCTTGCAACGCTCGCACCGCTTCGAGCTGGCCGTGTAGCGTGCCGTAGTTGATCGGCTTGCCGGTGTCAGCATAACGCTCCAGCAGCGGCGCAATGATCATTGCCGAGCGTTGGTCGTTGGCTATCAGGTTGGCCCGTAACCCAGCACGGCTGACATTGGTGCGTAGCTCATTGATGGCCCGAGCGGAGCCGTCATAGGTGTCCGGCATCACCGGGCCGCCACGAAAGCCCTCTTCGGTCACCTCGGTCCAGCGTACCACCGGCATCCAGATTGACTTGACGAAAGAGCGATTTACCCCAGGCATGAGGAACAGTGCATCATTGACCTGCTTCAGCGCCTCGAGGTACTCAGGGTCATAAATGTCACCCTGGGTGTTTTCGACCACAACGCGAAGGTTGTTACCCAGCCCGCGCAGGTCCGCCTTGTTTTCAAGGTAGTTACGGATATAGGGGTGGGACTGCGGAATGATCTCCTCGAAACCAGCATTCACTTGCAGTTTGCTGGTTTGGAAGGCAGACCACACCGTCAGGAAGGCGCACGCCAGCATGATGAACAAGCGGTGATTGAACAGCAGTTGCTCCAGGTAGCTGCCTGAATACGGATCGAACTGCGCAGCCTCACTGACTGCAGGCCGATCGCCGGCGCCGCTGTCTTGGAAAATGGTCATGCGGGTATTCCTCACTGACGTCCAAGTTCGAGATTCACTACCCCACCAGCACCCACAGCGATCACGGCAGCTTTGCCCGCTGGGGCTACGCCATACAACGGCATGGCTCTTGGGTTGACGATCGGCCGAAAGCGCTCCGCAGCGCTGTCCTCACTCATCAGTACTTCGCCGGCCTGAGTCACCAGCACCACCTGCATATCCTTCGTCGAGGTCGCGGCTGTAATCGTGTTGTCAGTTCCGGTATTTGCCTTGCGCCAGTGCTGGCCCTGGTCATGGCTGACATACACATTGCCGCGCAGGCCAAATAGCAGCAGGCGGCTACCCTGTTCGAGCATGCCGAACCAGGTGCCGCTGTAGGGTGTCGAGAGGGAGTCGAATCGCCCGGTCTGGAGATTTTTTTGCAACAGCAGCCCTTGTTCCCCCGCCAGGTAGACTTGCCCTGCTTCACCCAACCGGACCGCATTGAAGTGCAATCCGCCTGGGTTGTCGGTCTTGTCAGAGAGCACCTGCCAGCTTTGCCCACCATTTTCGGTTGCGAGCAGCAGGTTGTAGGCGCCGACTGCGTATCCGCTCAGGGCGTCTTTAAAGCGCACGTCCAGAAACGGCCGGCCTGGCCCTTCCACCTTGAAGCGCTCGGCGTCCAACAGTGCTAATGACGGACCGGCATCACTTTCATCAGCCTTCGCGGCAAGCGGCTTCCAGTACGCGATCAACAGGTCTGCCAGTGCCCGCCCATCCAACTGCTTGAGCCAAGTCTTGCCGCCATCGGCTGAGTGCAGGATGACGCCTCCATGCCCAACCGCCCAGCCCTGATCCGGTGTGGGGAAGTGCACGGCAACAAGGTCTACAGAGACCGGCACCTCGGCCTGATGCCATGTAGTGCCGTCGTCGGAATATAACGCGTGACCACGGCGGCCCACTGCCACCCAACGCCCCCCGGGCGTTTGGGCGATAGCGGTGAGCATGCTGTATTGGGCAAGCGTGCTGGGGCGGGCTGGAATGTCCAGCGGGTCGCGGAACTGGGCTGCCGCTGCGCAAGCGACACTCAACAACAGCCCGGCAACGAGCACCAGATTTCGTTGTATCAGTGACATCGGCCACTCCTTGTAGGTGGCCCCGAGCGCCACTGCGCCAGGGGCGATCGCCGATGATTAGCGGCCGCTGCGGGCCTGCAAGGCTTCTGGCGTGAAAGTCGAGCGCGGGTGGAGCTTATCCATCACCCGCCAGCCAAACTTCAGGTCGGCATAGTGCTGGGAAAAAGAGTAAGCCCCAGTGGCAAAGTCATACGCCCAATAGGTACGCGACATGGGCGCCTGCTTGTCATACAGCTGGCTCATCCCCTGCTGCATCGATTTGTAGAGCTTGCCCGACCCATCGTATTCGTCAGTTACCCCTGCGCCTGACCAGTCCTCGTCGAAGTAGTACACCCGCTTGCTGTACACATGCCGTACACCGGGTTTGAGGGTACCTTCCACCACCCACACCCGGTGCAGCTCCCAGCGCACATGGTCGGGGTTCACGTGCTTGGGCGTGAGGGACTTGTCAGAGCCGACATTGAAGCTGAGGTCATAGGTGTTGTAAGGGATGTACAGCTCACGCTTACCCACCAGCTTCCAGTCGAAACGGTCAAGACGCCCGGTGTACAGCTCGGCGTCGTCATAGGTGGTCACACCACCTTGTGACGCAATTGGCGTGTCGTAGGCGATGTCCGGGCTCAAGCGCACCCGGCGCGTGCTGGCCGAGTAGGTGTAGGCCCGCCGGGGCATGTCGACCATGTCTATCGTGTCGTAATACATGGTCGCATCACCGACGCTGCGGGCCGGCCCGGTAAAGTGGTAGGCGTTTTGAAAGATGAACGAATCGTTCTTCTTGACCGACTCAGCGGTTGCCTCCGGGTTATGAAACGCAAAGTTGCGCGATAGCTTGATTTCACCCGAATTGATCAATTTGCCGTTGCTGTCGACGTAGAAGTTGCGCATGTGATCTTCGACCGCGAGCCCGCTGTACCTGGCCATGTGGTTCCACATGACCTCCTGGCCGGTTTTGGGGATCGGGAAAGGAATGCCGCCAATGGCGCCTTCAAGGGCATCCCCGCCTTTGGTCAGAGTGGCCTGGGTCGCATTGTTGCGGGTCTTGTCGAGAATGAATTGTGGGTAACTGACGCTGCGGTGTGTGGGATAGACGTCCAGACGATAGCTGGGCTGACGCCGCAGCATTTCTTTGGTGCCTTCCGACAGTTTGTCCGCGTATTCGGCCATGTTTTTTGCCGTGATGACGTATATCGGCTTCTCTGCAGCGTACGGATTCACCCATTTGCCGCTGTCTTTTACAAAGCCTGGCGGATTGGTGGTGGTCGGCAGGCCGCCATCGTAGGCGGGTATTTTCCCGTCGGCACTGGCTTGGGCTTGAGATCCGAACAAGGTCAGGGTCTTGCCCAGTTGGGCCGCCTCATCAGCACTGACTGCTGCCAGGGCACTGCTGCTCAGGCCTGCCAGTGCGCAAGCTACAAACATTTTTCTAAACATGGATTTGCCTCGTGGTGAATATCGGCAGGTCAGAAGGTCGTCTGGTAGGTCAACGACACCCACGCCTTGTCCAGGTACGGCGCCCCAAGAATCAGGTTGTCCGAGTCACTTTTCTTCTGGTCGTAATAGGTAACGGCGAGGTCTACGAAATGGCGTGAATAGGCTTCTGCAGAAATACCCACCTTGGCGGTGGTGAACCCTTCGCTGCCACCGCCATTGGTAGGGGCGTTGCCACTGAGGTTTCTAGAAAGAAAAATCGGCAGCTTGAGATCGATGCTGGGGAACACCTGGACCCATGTCGGGGTAAAGGCCACCGCGACAGAGTAAAACTCATCATCGGAACAACCGAGCATCTTGGCGTTGCTGCCGCAGCCGGCGTTGTAACCCTTGGCGCGGTAGGCGCTGCGGTTGTCAGTGACCTTGTCCAGCTTGGCCCAGGCCAGTTCACCGGAAAGGCTGGCCGAATCGAAGAGCGCGCTATCACCATAGGTCTGCACGGCATTGACCAAGGCATGCCACGTAGAGCCGCGCGCGCCCTCCAGGCGATGAGCCTGGTCAGCAGCGGCACCACTGGAGTTGAGCGGCATGTTCTCGCGATAGGACAACTCAGCGCCGACCGACGTACCCCCGATGTTGCTGCTGACGCTCAGGCCATAGAGCTTGATATCCTTGGCGTAGACGGCGTGCACCAGACCAGTGGCGAAGTCACGCTGGGAGACCCACGCAGACTTTTCATCGAAACGGCGGTAGTACAGGCCCAGCGTGCCATCAAACCAGTCCGGTCGATAACGCACCGACAGGCCGTAGTCCCCCTTGTCGCCCTCGATAGCCTTGCCCCGGCCAACGTTGGGGCCTTCGAGTATCGCATCGCTCCCCGCAAAGTAAGTGCCGCCTTCCGGGATACGATTCGGGTCCCACTCGAACAGGTACTGGCCTGCCACGACAATCTGGTCGCTGGCCTGGGTCATGAACGATATCTGGTCTATCGGCAAGGCCGTTTCTTTGGCCGATGCACCTGGGTTGGCGGTCGCTTTGCGCTGGTCCGCCGGCGCTTGCGAGTACGAAACTGCGTTAGTGCTGCCGAATAACCCCTCGCCCCAGATTACCGCATGCTGGCCAAGGCGCAGGTCCGTCGGGAGCCCTGCGGGCTCAAAGCGGCCATAAACGTAGGCGTCAAGAAACTCGCCGGAAGGGCCTGCGTAATACCGCTTTACGATAGGGGTAAATCGATTGTCAACGTAGCTCGTGCCACCGGGGACTGTCGCTGGGTTCTTGCCGTCGTACGCCTCGTCGTACCAGGCCGCTGCACTCAGACGGGCACCGTAACGCCCCTGGTAGTTCAGGTCTATCTCACTGAGCAAGTCAAGACGGTTGCTGATGGTGTCGTATTTGTCGAACGCGGCGTTGCTCTGGTCGTAAGCGCCACCCCCTGCGCGGTCGATCAAATGGCTCTGGTCCTGCAAGCGCATGGCCCAGTTGTAACGCACCGTGTTATCCCAACGGAGACGGAAATCGGAATCACCCAAGTCAACTTCGAACGCCTGGGCCTGGCCTACCGTCATGCACGCGATCGCTACGCCCAGCAAATGGGGCTGCAAGCGCCCCGGTGACATCGCCTTCATCATCATTGATAACCCATTTTGGCTTTTTTATTGGAAGGGTACGGCAGTCGCAAATTCATATTTATGAATGGAGTTCCATAAATAGACCAGATAATTCCGGCACGCAAGGAGGCATGGGAAAATTTCAAAGCCGCGTGGCTTTAGCCTTTTCAGCGAGCAACCCGTTAGGAACCTACCTGGCGATCGTCCTTAAAATGCCCATCAAGCGAACAATCGTATTGATATGTGAACGATGTTCAGTATAAATTCATCTGAATTCGTCACTGCATTACAAGCTTTTTCCGAAAGCGCGCCGAGGGCACAGCGGCACATGAACGCTATAGAGCACCCCCTGACATCTACGCAGCTGCAACGGGTCATCGACGCCAATGCATTCAGCTCCTGGTTGCAACTTCGTGTTCACCGGGTCAGCAAGAACGGTATCGAACTGCACCTGCCGAGCCGTCCAGAGATGCTTGGCACCGAGGCATTGCAGCGGGTGCACGGAGGCGTCATCTCCAGCCTCATCGATGTCGCTTGCGGATACGCGGCGATGTGCGTCAGTGGTCGCGGGGTCAGCACCGTCAGCCTGCAAACCGATTTTCATCGCGCAGGCACACCCGGTGCGCTGCGCGTCGAAGGTTGCGTGGTGCATCTGGGTGGGCGCCTGTGTACGGCGCATGCACGCGTGCTGGACAGCGCAGGCACGCTGTTGGCCAGCGGCCGCTGCACCCTCTACATGAGCCGTGAAGCACACCCAGCGCTTGCGCTCAATCCGCCCACGGCAGCCTCGCCGGACGCTTCATTTCAGAGGTAACAGCAATGCGAGAGTCATTGTTCACGACCCGCATCACAGAACTTCTCGGCATTCGTCACCCGATTCTTTGTGGCGGCCTGGGCCCGGCACTTGCAGACGCCGAGTATGTAGCTGCGGTGGTCAACGCGGGCGGCATGGGGTTTCTGGTCGCGGCCGGCTTCCCTGACCCAGAGGTGTTTCGCGATCAATTGCTACGCTGTCGGCAGCTCACAGGCGGCCAAGGTTTTGGCGTCAACTTGTATATCTCTCGCCAGGCCGGCGGAACCCAACGTCTTGAGCGTCAGGTACAGGTGCTTATCGAAGAAGGCGTGAAGTGCGTGGAAACCGCTGGCGCCAGCCCCGAGGCAGTGCTACCGGCACTGCGCGACGCAGGCATCAAGGTGCTGCACAAAGTACCCGCCGTACGTTATGCGCGCAGTGCCGCACGGCTAGGCGTTGATGCGGTCATCGTGGTTGGTAACGACTGCGGCGGTCACCCCGGCATTCATGGCATCAGCAGCATGGTCCAGGCTGCACAGGCCACGGCTGAACTCAGCGTACCGATCGTGATTGCCGGGGGTATAGGCACTGGCCGCCAGCTGGCGGCCACCCTGGCCATGGGTGCCGACGCCATCCTCATGGGTTCACGCATGCTGGTGGCCAAGGAACTGGCAATCCATGAAGCCTATAAAGCCCAGGTGGTAGGCGGCGACGGCACCGAGAGCATCGTGGTCAAGACCGGCCTGCGGGACCATCACCGGGTACTCCTCAACGAAAGCGCCAAGGCCGTTGCCGCGCTCGATGCCACTGGGGCCAGCGACTTCGAGCAGTACCGGCCGCACGTGGTTGGCGCCCTTGCAACCGAGGCCTATAGAAGCGGCGACAGCCGCCTGGGCATGCTCGACTACGGCCCTGCTGTGGTATTCGCCGACGCCATCAAGCCTGTTGAGGCCATCTTTGACGACATCATCGATGATGCGCGCCATGCCATGACCCGTCTCGGCCAACTGACCCGCCCTCACAAGACAAATGACCATGACTGAATTGCTGACTTGCGAACACTCACCCGACCTCAGCGGCCTGGTGAAGCGCGGAGATACCGTGATGTGGGGGCAGGCCAATGCCGAGCCCCTGGCGTTGACCCGCGCATTGATGCAACAGCGTCAGCGTATCGGCAATTTTCGCGTTTTCCTCGGGATAACCGACAGCGACACCTGTCGCCCCGAGCATGCCGACTGCATTGAGTTCCTCTCCTATTGCGGCAGCGGCGAGAACAGGGCGCTGGCCAAGGCAGGCGCCCTTCAGATTCTGCCAAGCCACTATTCCGAGTTTCCCAACCTGATCCGCCAAGGCCTTCTGAAGGTGGATGTGCTGATGCTGCAACTGGCTCCCGCGGACGCATTGGGGCGGTACAGCCTTGGGCTTGCCCACGAATACCTTCTACCTGCCTTGGAGAAGGCCAGGCTGGTCATTGCGGAAGTGAATCAGGCATGCCCCTGGACGTATGGCGAGCGCTACCTGCACGCCAACGAACTTGACCTGATCGTGCACACCAACCGTCCTCCACTGCAAAGCCGAGCCATAGCGCCCGGCCCGGTAGAGCGCGACATCGCCCAGCGCGTTGCCGAGCGCATCCAGCACGGCTCCACCCTCCAACTGGGGATTGGTGCAATGCCGGAAGCCGTACTTCAGGCCCTGCATGGTCATCGCGAGCTTGGCGTGCATTCGGGAACTATCGGCGATGGCGTAGCCGAGCTCATGCAACGCGGCGTGATTACCAATTCCCGTAAGCGCCTGGACAAAGGGGTCACGGTGGCTGGCGTACTGATGGGCAGTGAGGCGTTGCATCGCTTTGCTCATGGCAACCCGTCCATCCGCATGCGCTCTACCGCCTATACCCATTGCGCGCAAACCCTCGCGGCTCAACATCAATTTGTGGCCATCAACTCGGCAATCGAGGTTGACCTGACCGGGCAAATCAACGCTGAAAGCGTGGGTGGCAACTACATTGGCGCGCTCGGTGGCGCTGTCGACTTCCTGCGCGGGGCACGACAGTCCCGCGGCGGCCTGCCAGTCATTGCCCTACCCTCCACTGCCGGAGCGCGCAGCCGTATCGTTTCCCGACTCAGTGGCCCAGTCAGCACCCCCCGCAGCGACGCCGGGTTGATCGTTACCGAGTACGGCGTAGCCGACCTGCGCGGCTTGAGCCTCAGCCAGCGTGCGCGCTGCATGATTGAAATTGCCCACCCCGATTTTCGCGAACAACTGAAACGAGACGCCGCCAGCCTTTAGCTGGCAACAGGAGCCCACCATGAGACGTGCAGCAATTGTCGCCCCCTTGCGAACCCCCGTCGGTACTTTCGGGGGTAGCCTGCGGCCACTTGCCGTAGAGGTACTTGGCGCCCATGTAGTGAACGCAGTTTTGAACAAAAGCGGCCTGGACCCCGCGCGTATCGACGATATCGTCTTCGCCCAATCCTATGCCAACAGCGAAACCCCTTGCGTGGGCCGGTGGATCGGTCTGCAGGCAGGCCTGCCGGTCGAAGTCCCGGGCATGCAGTTGGACCGGCGCTGCGGCGGCGGACTGCAGGCGGTATTGAGTGCCGCCATGATGGTACAAACCGGCGCTGCTGATGTGGTGGTCGCGGGTGGCGTCGAGAGCATGAGCAATATCGAGTACTACAGCACCGATATGCGCTGGGGCTCACGGGCTGGGACGGTCAAGCTGCATGACCGCCTCGAGCGTGGGCGTGAACGCTCTCAACCGGAAGAGCGCTTCGGCTTCATCTCCGGGATGATCGAAACGGCAGAAAATCTTGCCCGCAGCTATGGCATCAGCCGTGAGGCCAGCGATGCCTACGCGATTGAAAGCCACCGTCGAGCAGCACAAGCCTGGGCCGAAGGCCGGTTCGAAGCCGAAGTCGTCCCGGTCAGTGTGCCGCAACGCAAGGGCGAACCCCTTCTATTCAGTCGCGATGAAGGTATCCGTGCCGATGCCAACCTGGAAAGCCTGGGCAAATTGCGCACACTGGTGCGTGACGGCACCGTGACTGCAGGCAACTCCAGTCAGCAAAACGACGCGGCAGCGGCCTGCTTGGTGGTCGCCGAGGACAAGCTCGCCGAATTGGGGCTGGAACCCATGGGCTTTCTGGTTGGCTGGGCCGCGGCCGGTTGCGAGCCTTCGCAAATGGGCATAGGCCCGGTGCCAGCCGTGCACAAGCTGCTGGCAAGGACTGGCCTGAGCCTGGAGCAGATGGACCTGGTGGAGTTGAATGAGGCGTTCGCCTGCCAGGTGCTGGCGGTTCTGAAGGGGTGGCAATGGCATGACACCGAACGGCTGAACGTGAATGGGTCGGGCATCTCACTGGGCCACCCCATTGGTGCTACGGGCGTGCGCATGTTGACCACATTGCTGCATGAGCTGCAGCGACGCCAAGGACGCTACGGTCTGGAAACCATGTGCATCGGCGGCGGCCAAGGGTTGGCTGCAATCTTCGAACGCTACTAGCTGTAACGTGGAAACAGGAAATTACACTGTTCCCACACTGAGCAAAGGGCCGCAATGCGGCCCGTTGTCTTGAAACCCATTCGCCTGACAGCGCTCACCGCCCTTTGAAGACTGGCTTGCGCTTTTCACGGAATGCGTTCACCGCTTCCTGGTGATCTTCAGTCAAATTCGACAATGCCTCATAGGCCAGCGACGCGTCGATGACGGATGTCACCGCTTGCTTGAGCACAATGTTCATGGACGCCTTGGTCCACTGGATGGCGTAAGCTGCGCCGTTGGCAAGCCGCGTAGCCATTTCCTGAACCCGATCATCCAGCGCCTCGGGGGCGACTGCGTAATTGATCAGGCCGATTTTTTCGGCAAGCTCGGCGGTTAACGCATCCCCGGTGAGCAAGTACTCTTTTGCTTTGGCAAACCCGACCAATTGAGGCCAGATCGCTGCCCCACCGTCGCCCGCAACGAAGCCAACAGCGACATGTGGGTCACCAATCTTGGCCGGCAACGCCGCGTAGCTGATATCGCAGTACAACGCCAGGGTCGCGCCCAGGCCAATGGCATGGCCATTGATCTTGGCGATGATGGGCTTCTGGCAATCGAGCATTGAAAAAACGATCTGCTTGCCCCGGCGCATACTATCGAAAAAGCGCTGAGGCTCGTCGATGACCTTCTGCATTTCTTCGATATCACCGCCGGCACTGAACGCACGCCCGGCGCCCGTCAGAACGATTACCCGGGTATCGGCATCATGACCCGCCTCGATGAACACCCTCGACAGCTCTTTATCCATATCATCATCAATGGCATTGAGCGTATCCGGCCGATTCAGGGTGATCGTCAGGATGCCGTTATTGCGCTCTAGCTTGAGCGCCTCGTAGCTTGAAAGATTCATTGGTGTCCTCATCTTGCTGCCCCTATCCGGGCGCATCATCAATATAGGCGAAGCGACCTTGCCAGTGTCATGACGCTGGGCTCAAACAGGGTCCCAGGAGAACACATCACCCGAGCGCTCGACCGGTACGAACGAGCCCTTGAGGGCGGGCATGCCGTGCTCGGCCAAGGATTCAGGCGTCCAGCCCTCGGACCGCTGGACCGAGCGGATCGGCCGAGGCTGACTCATCAGGAAGATTTCATTGTTGCGCACGGCAAACACCTGCGCATTGACAGCCTGGGCTTGATCGCTGGCCAGGTAGACGCAGATAGGGGCGATCTTGGCGGGTGTCATCTGCTTGATTTTCTCGACCCGCGCCTGCTGCTCTGGGGTGTCGGTGGGGATGGCACCAATCATGCGACTGAAGGCAAAGGGCGCGACACAGTTCGAACGCACATTGAAACGCTCCATGTCCAGCGCAATGGATTTGGACAAGGCCATGATGCCCAGCTTGGCAGCATTGTAATTGGCCTGGCCGAGGTTGCCGATGAGCCCTGAGGTAGAGGTCATGTGAATGAAGCAGCCCGCCTCCTGCTCCTTGAAATAGTTAGCCGCAGCGCGGCTGACGTAGAATGACCCGTACAAATGAACCTTGAGCACCGCGTCGAACTCTTCAGCACTCATTTTGTGGAAGAACCGGTCACGTAGAATGCCCGCATTATTGACCACGCAATCGATCCTGCCGAATCGTTGCACCGTCTGCTCAACCATGCGCGCAGCGCCCGCCTGGTCCGAGACACTGTCCGTATTGGCCATGGCCTCGCCACCGGCAGCAATGATCTCGTCCACCACCCGCTGTGCCGGGCCCACATCTGCGCCCTCGCCCGACACAGAAGCGCCGACATCATTGACCACGACCTTGGCCCCATGCTGCGCCATCAGCAGGGCAATATCACGCCCGATACCACCGCCGGCGCCAGTCACCAGAACGACCTTACCTTCGACCATTACCGCCATATGATTTGCTCCATAACGTTGTACGCGCGCTGCAAAAGCGCACAGGGCCATGCATTGCTGATAGCTCGCAACAGCTCAGCTGCAAATCATAATAATGAACGTTGTTCGCATACGCAAACATTAGGTAGGTTACTAAGTACCTTTGAGTTATGGCTTGCCGCTCACACGGTATGCTGAAAGCGAGACAAATAGCGGTGCGCAGGGCGAAATCGGCACTAATCTAAATGGAGGGTCACAACTGAACGGTATTTGATATACTGCACGTGACTTGCAAGGCGCCGCTGAGTGCCCGCTGCATCAACAATTTCACCCACAAGGGTCAATTCATGAAAAAAAGGGAAGATGAAGTGGACGCCACTGAAACGCCAGCTTCGCTGGGCCCTCGATCGGTCACTCGGATTCTTGGTCTTTTTGAGGTCCTCGCTAAATCCCCGGACGGGATGTCCCTGGCAGAGCTCAGCAGCACCCTGGAATCTCCCAAGAGCAGCTTGCTGACGTTGCTGCGGCCGCTGGTCGCCGAGGGTTACCTTAACCACACAACCAGCCGCTATCACCTTGGGCCGTTCATCTATCGGCTGGCCGGCAATATCTTGGCCACTCGGAATTTCTCCAAGATGATGCGTCCGTACCTGCACGACCTCGCAAGTAAGACTGGCGAAAGCATCTACCTGTCGGTCATTGACATGGAGACCCAGATGGTCACCCATATCGATGGCATCGATTCGCAGAACCCTGTGCGTTACGTATCGCCATTGGGCGCACCTCGGCCATTGCATTGCACGGCACCTGGCCGATTGCTCCTGGCTTACCAAGACGAAAAAACGCAAGAGCGTTACCTGCGCACTGCCAAGCTCAAGGCGATGACCTGGAGAACCGTCACGGATCGCAGCACACTCAAGAAACAGCTCAAGGAAATCCGCGAGAGCGGCATCTCCATCAGTATCAGTGAGCTCAGCGAGGGCGCAGCCGGTATTGCCGCCCCCGTCTTTGACACGGATGGCACCGTCGCCGCAGCGTTGGTGATCGCAGCGCCTGCTGAACGGATGCAGCATAAGCTCAATGATTTGCGGCCATTGCTACTGGAAACCGCCGCTGAGGCATCGGGCCAGCTGAAGCACTGATTCGCTCGTGCACTTGCCAAGGGCCCGCCGGCATACCGGCAGGCCCCGATTGCGCCCTTACTATGCAGCAGCACCCATACCCTGCATTGAGCGCGCGTAGCGCGCCAGGTGATACTCCAACCCGCCCCACCACGCATTGCTCAGCACAAGGCGGCGGTAGTGATGACCAACCCTGAACTCCTCCGTCAATCCGTAGCCGCCATGCAGCTGTATACCCTGCGCGGTGACGAATTTTGCGCTGCGCATGACCTGTGCCTTGCAACCCGAGATCTGGGCGCTGCGCTCGTGCACTGGGGCATCGCCAGCCAATATAGCCAGGCCCCGATGCAGGCTAGCGCGCGCCTGCATGGTTTCGATAGCCATGTCAGCCATACGGTGCTGAAGCGCCTGGAAGCTGCCAATCGGCACCCCAAACTGCTTTCGGGTCTTGAGGTAGTCGGCGCATAGCGCAAGCACATCCTCCATCCCACCTACGATTTCTGCACACTGGTGCACGATCAGCTCATCAATAGCCCGTTGCAATCCGACATAAGCGTGGCCTTCCCTACCCAGCAGGGCATCAGCAGGGACTACTGCATTGTCGAGGATCAAATCCGCAGCCGGTGTGCCGTCAAGAAGGCGTACCGTTTCCACTGACATGCCAGGCGTATCTCGGTCCAGGAGAAAAAGTGACAGGCCATCAAGGCTCGCAGGCTCCCCGGCAGTACGAGCGACCACGATCAACCGATCGCTTTGCGCGGCACAAACCACCGCACTCTTGTGGCCATTCAGGTCGTAGCCGTCACCCCGTCGCTGCGCTGTCGTTGTTACCCACGCCACGTCCCCTCGGGATTCAGGTTCGCTGCAAGCCACTGCCATCAGCGCTTCGCCCGACCCGATCACGGGCAGTAGTTCGGCTTGCTGCGCCTCATCAGCGCAATGCTGCAGCACCGCTGCGGGCAGAAGGCACCCGTGCAAGTACGGCTCGAGCAGCAAACCCCGCCCCATCTCTTCTGCAAGGATTGCCGTCTCCACGGGGCCGAAGCCTATACCGCCAAACGGTTCGGGGATGCCTGCGGCCAACCAGCCCATTTCGGCAAACTCCCGCCAGACCTGCGGTTCGAAACCGCCGCTGGTGGCAATGGCCTTGCGCCTGCTGAAAGCGTAATCCTTCTCCATGAAGCGCCTGGCGTTTTCCTGGAGCATGCGCTGCTCATCGCTCAGATTGAAATCCATGCCACTCCCCTCAAAGATTGAACATTGCCTTGGCGATGATGTTGCGCTGTATTTCGGCAGCCCCACCATAGATGGAACAAGCCCGGCGATAGAACAGTTCAGCCGCCATGCCCGGCGCGAACGCTGGGCCCGTGAATCGCTGATCGCGCAGCGCGCGGTCCTCATTCGGATCTGGGTAGTAGACAGCCCCATAGTCACCCAGCACTTCTACCAGCATCTCGGTCAGTTTCTGGTGCAGCTCGGACCCGCGTACCTTCAGCATCGAGCCGATCGCCATGCCTCCGGTCTGCTCACTAACCCCCAGGTGCAACACCCGTTTGACAGCCATATCAATCGCCATTACTTCCAGCTCGTATTCGGCCAAGCGGTTGGCGAACGTGGGGTCCTGAATCAGCGGCAGCGTACCGGCTCGCTCTTGCGAGGCATAGCGGCGAATCTTGGCCAGGTATCGCTTGAGCGCCGGCGCTTCGGCACCGAGAAACGCGCGCTCGTTGAACAGCAGGAATTTGGTGTAGCCCCACCCTTTGTTTTCCTCGCCCACCAGATTCTCTACAGGCACCCGAACGTTGTCGTAGAACACCTCGGCCAAGTGGTTGCAGCCGTCCAGGCTGGTGATCGGCCGCACCGTCACCCCTGGCGTGGCAAGGTCTACGAGCAAAAAGGAGATGCCTTTTTGCGGCTTGGCTTCAGTGTCGGTGCGCACGAGCAGGAAACACCACTGCCCCCAAATTGCGTTACTGGTCCAGATCTTCTGACCATTGACGATGTAATGGTCGCCGTCGCGAACTGCAGTGGTGCGCAACGAAGCAAGGTCCGACCCCGCCTCAGGCTCTGAAAACCCTTGCACCCAATACACTTCACCTTTTTGTATTGCCGGCAGGAATCGGCGCTTCTGCTCGTCACTGCCAAACTCGCAGATCACCGGGCCAACCAGTGTCACGCCTTGTTGGTTGGGCGATGGCGCACCGGCCAGGTAGCATTCCTCTTCAAAGATGTACCGCTGTTCTGCAGTCCAGTCGGTGCCGCCGTGCTCCTTCGGCCAGAAAGGCACCGACCAACCGCGGGCCTCATGCAGGATTCTTGTCCACTTCAGCGAGTCATCATCGCCCGGCAAGTAGCCTTGCTGGCCACGCCACGCCATGTCGGCAGGCAGGTACTCACGCAAGAAGGTGCGGACCTCCTCTCGGAAAGCTTCGCTGCTTGCGTTGGGTTTAAAATTCATGGGTAGCCTCGCTCAGCGGAAGGAAATCGTATGGCCGCCGTCGACCGCAATCGTCTGGCCATTGATGTAGCCACCCGAGGGGGATGCCAGCAATACGGCCAGGCCCGCCAGTTCTTCTACCTCGCCAAAGCGCTGGGACGGATTGCGCCCGCGGTACCATTGCACCATCGCATCGTCTTCCCACTGCGACCGCGCCATCTCTGTCTTGAAGGTACCTGGGGCAATGCAGTTGGCAGTGACGCCTTTGCTGGCGAACTCATTGGCCATGTTGCGCACCAGCTGCATATCCGCTGCCTTGGTCAAGCCATAAGTGCCGGTCACCGGGTCGCCTAAAAGGCCGACAACGGAGGCCACCACGATGAAACGCCCGTAGCCGCGCTCCAGCATGCCTGGCATGGTCATTTGCGCCAGCCAGATACTGCTCTGCACGTTTACTTGCATGAATTTGTTGAAAGTTGCCTCCGGCAAGTCCAGCACCGAGCCAATCCAAGGGTGGATCGCGGCATTGGCCATGACAATATCCACGCGCCCCCACTGGGCCATGGCAGTGTCGACCAAATGCTGTAACTCTTCCTTGCTGCCGATGTTACAAGGCACCGCGATCGCTTCACCGCCCGCCGCCCGAATCTCGGCCGCAGCTGTTTCACAGGCTTCGGCTTTGCGGCCGGAGATCACTACCCGGGCGCCATGCTCTGCCATACCTTTGGCACTGGCCAGCCCCAAGCCGCGGCTGGAACCGGTGATGATTGCCACTTTGCCGCGCAGGTCAAACAAGGAAGATACGGTCATTGTGTTCCCTTCTATTTTTATTCGCTGTGCAAATTCTGTATCCACTTAGTGAATTTTGACTATACTCCGATCATCTCAGTCGAGCGCAAGTTAATGAGTTCAGAAACTTCGAAAAACCCAGCACCCGAGGGCGAGAAAGATCGCCAATACGTCACCGCCTTGGCCCGCGGGCTTCAGATATTGCGATGCTTCAGCCATGAAAAGCCCGAGCTGACACCCCAGGAAATCGTGCGCATGACTGGCCTCCCGCAGCCTACGATTTGGCGGCTCTGCCATACCCTCAGCAAAGAGGGCTTCATCGTTTGCGCAGGCGAAAACAACCGCATGGCGCTCGGTTTGCCTGCGCTGGCTTTGGGCTATGCAGCCCTAGTGCGGCAGTCGCTGCCGAAAATTGCCCTGCCGCATATGCAGGCGCTCACCGACAGCCTGCGTGTGGGTATGTCGCTGGCCGTTCGCGACGGCCTGTCGATGCTGTACATACAGCGCACACATGGTGACTTCGTGTACATGAACGACCCCGTGGGCGCCCGGCGCCCTTTCGCCACCGCGCCGACCGGCTGGGCTTGCTTCGCCGCTTACGACACGAATGAGCGCAACGAAGTCCTTGAGGCCCTTGAGCATCATGACCCTAATGCAATGCCCAGCGTGCGCGCCCTGCTCGACCAGGCGTGTACGCAGTATGCGCAGCATGGGTTCATCACCAGCATTGGCGTGATCCACGAGCACCTCAATGCGGTGGCAGTACCCATCCGCTCATTGCGCAGTGGCACTGTCTACGCGCTTTCCGCATCGGGCCTTGCTGCAGAGTGGCCAGAAGAAAGACTCATGGCCGAGGGCCGTCAGCTGGTCGAGTTGGCCAGACAACTTGCAGTCGCGGCCGACTGAAGCAGCCTTTTGTTCATCACCTAAGGAGTTATCAATGTCAGCGATCAAACCCCTGATCCTCGTTACCGGGGCCACAGGTGCACAAGGCGGCGCCACTGCCCGAGCGCTGCTCGCAGAGCATTTTCGCGTGCGCTTTCTGACGCGCAATCCTGACTCGCCAGCGGCTGTAGCCCTGGTCGCCGCTGGCGCTGAAGCCGTGGCGGGTGACATGGAGGATGCAGCCTCGTTAGCGAGCGCCGTCGCAGGTGCATCGGGCGTATTTTCGGTCCAGATACCCGATGCTGCCGGAACAGATGCAGAGCGCCGTCATGGATTTGCATTGATTGAAGCTGCCAAAGCCGCTGGAGTGACCCATTTCGTTCACACTTCGGTCTGCGAAGCGGGCAAGCACACCGCATTTCCACGCTGGGGCAATGATTACTGGTGGCAAAAGTACTGGACCGACAAATGGGACGTAGAAGAGGCCGTACGCAGCGCCGGCTTCAACCATTGGACGGTATTGAAGCCAGCTTTCATGATGGACAACTTCGCTCAGCCCAAAGCCCGCTACATGTTCCCGCACTTACAGCAAGGTCAGATCATCACGGCCCTGGGCCCCGCGACACGTATGCAGCTTGTCGCAGCTGACGACGTCGGCAGGCTTGCTCACGCCGCCTTCAAGGATCCGCAGCATTTTTCGGGTAAAAACATCGACCTGGCGGTTGAAGCACTCACCATGGAAGAGGTGGCAGACGCACTGTCACAGGCGCTGGGCAAACCTGTGTCAGCCCAGTCCGTGAGCCCTGGGCAGGCGGTCGAGGCCGGGTTGTTCGCCGGGTGGGTGCGTTCCCAGGAGTGGACGAACGAAGTGGGCTATCGCGCAGATATCCCGGCGCTCACTCAAGCACTGGGCGATCGCGGCATCGTGCTGACGCCCTTCGCCACCTGGATTGAGCGCCACGCTGCAGAGATCCAGATCGACGCATGACCGACATCGCTCGTGGTTCACCAACAATAAGAGTACAACCATGACCAATCTCTACGACCTTCCCGAAGACATCCAGGTCACCGCCGAGGGCGGCCTACGCATCATTACGCTTAACCGGCCAGACCACCTGAACGCGTCTACTACCGAGATGCTGTTCTCTTACCCCAAGCTTTTTCGTGCCCTGGCCGAGGACCCTGAGGCCAGGGTCGCCATTCTGACTGGCGCAGGGCGTGCGTTCAGCGCAGGCGGCGACATGAATCACTTCGTCAAGACGCTGGACGACACCGACTTCGCCCGCAGTGTGCAGGAGAACGCACGCCGTACCATCCACAGCTTCATCGACCTGCCGATACCGATCATCGCCGCCGTCAATGGGCCGGCCGTTGGCTGGGGGGCGACGATGGCCACCTTGTGCGACATTGTGCTGATATCTGAAACAGCATTTGTGGCCGAGCCCCACATCAATATCGGGCTGGTGGTGGGTGACGGTATCTCAGTATCGTGGCCGCTTTACACCAGCCTGCTACGCGCCAAGGAGCTGATTTTCACGGGTGACCGGATCACTCCACAGCAGGCGGTGGAATTCGGCCTGGCCAATCGCGTGGTAGCGCCTGACAAATTGCTTGAGGAGGCACGGGCATTGGCCGCAAAGCTGCTCAAGCAACCGACCCAAGCGCTGCGCGAGACCAAAAAGCTGATGAACCTGCACCTGCATAACAGCGCAGCACAAGTGCTCGACGCCACACTTGGCCGCCAGTTGGCCGCCACCGTCAGCCCTGAACACCACGCAATCGCTACCCAGTTCATCGAGCAACAAAAACTCAAGCAGAGTTAAAGCCAATAACCTGCACTGCAAATAAAACGCCCCCGGAGCCAAGCTCCAGGGGCGTTTTCGTAAACCGTCGAGCCTATGTCCGCGGGGTAACCAAGCGTATTTCGGATTGCGGGGCTACCCCATCGACGGGGATCTGGACCGCAAGCCGACGCTGAACCGCTTCGGCTTCGGCGATAATGGTCTTGATCAATTCGGCGATGGTGGGCAAGTCGTGAACCAAGCCAACCGACTGGCCCGAAGCGGTCATGCCTTTATCCAGGTCGCCGGTAGACATGGTCAAGCCATGCATCTGCAGCATCTTGGACATGCGCATCATTGACTCGATCTGGCGCGGGCCCAGCGACAGTGTGTGCTTGACGAGCTTTAGCCAAGGCGTGTTGAGCTCTTTGGCGATGGTGAATGAGTTGAGGAAGATCTCCCAGATATTCAACATCTTCGCATTGACCATACGCTCGGCAGCTGCCGTTTTCATCTGGCGGCAGGGGATGCCATCGAATCGGTCCGAGAAGATGGTGTCCTGCACATCCAGCTCCAAGGCTTTGTTCTTGAAGTTGGCATGCATTGGGCCTTCCTGGGTAACCCAGAACCGGGTACCCATTGATACCCCCGAGGCGCCGAGCGCCAGGGCCCCCACCAAACCGGCACCGTTAGCTACGCCACCTGCGGCAATGATGGGAATGCTTAGAAGTTCAGCCAAGCGAGGGATCAGCACGAAGCTGCCGATTTCCCCCGCATGCCCGGCGGCCTCATAGCCTGCTGCAATCACCGCATCGCAACCGTGCGCTTCTGCCCGCTGCGCCAGCCTGACATCACTGACCGATGCCATGACCTTACCACCGTAGGCATGCGCGGCCTTGACGATCCAGTCGCCCTTGCCCATCGAGTAATTGATGACGGGCACACCTTCCTCGAGCATCACCTTCGCGTTAGCCATACCGTTAGGCAGCGCAAGTGGCGCGTTGGCGCCAAAGGGTTTATCAGTCAAGGTGCGAATTTCCCGAATGGCGGCGCGCGTCACTTCGGGGGGATTGGAGCCCGCACCGTACACCCCAAGGCCGCCAGCATTCGAGACAGCCGCAACCATATTCGGAAACGCGACCCTGCCCATCCCCGCGTTAAGTAACGGGTATTGGATGCCGAACAGTTCGGTAATCGCAGTTTTCATTATCTGAGTCCTTGGACGCTGGCCTGGACCAAGCGTTATTGTTGGGTTTTCAAGGATTACGAGTAAGCGGGCTCGTCCCACCAAGGGAAGTAGTCCGGCATGTCTTCAGACACCGTGCAGGCGAACTCCGGCAGGCGTTTCTCCATAAACGACTGCACACCTTCCTTGGCATCCGGGCTGCGGCCTCGGGTGCAGATGCCCCGGCTTTCAATACGGTGGGCTTCCATGGGGTGAGACATGCCGAGGCTGCGCCAGGCCATCTGCCGCATCAGTGCGATTGAGACCGGGGCGGTGTTATCGGCAATCTCCCGGGCGATTTCGTAGGCCCGCGGCAGTAGCTGTTCATGCGCTACAACTTCACTCACCAGGCCACCCGCCTTGAGTTCATCGGCCGGCATGACACGCCCGCTGTAACTCCACTCAAGCGCCTTGGTAATGCCTACGATACGGGGCAGGAACCAGGACGAGCAGCATTCGAACACGATACCTCGACGGGCATAGACGAAGCCCAGTCTCGCCTTCTCGCTTGCAATGCGGATGTCCATTGGCAGCAGCATGGATGCCCCAATGCCCACGCCAGCACCGTTGATGGCGCCGATCACCGGTTTGAGGCTGTCAAAGATGCGCAGCGCAAGCCTGCCGCCGCCATCTCGCGCCGACTCTTTGCTGTAGTCGAACGAGCCGTCGGGGCGAATCGGCGTATCTTTGTCAGCGCTGCCATTCTTGTCCTTGTCAAAGATGTCAGCGCCTTTGGAAAGATCGGCGCCACCGCAAAAACCTTTGCCCTCCCCCGTCACCACGACGACGCGTACCGCGTCATCCCGGTCAGTCTCATCAAATAGCGCAATGAGCTCGTTCATCATCAGCGAGTTCATTGCGTTAAACACCTCAGGACGGTTAAGCGTCACCGTGGCGATACCGTTTTCGACCTGGTAGCGGATAGTTTCGTAAGTCACAGTTCCATCTCCTCATTGACGGCGTATCACCGCCGCCAGCTTGCAGTACCCAGGGAAACCGCAGCCTCAGGGCGCGGTTACTTGTAAGAGAAATTTGGCGCGCGCTTCTCGAAGAACGCCTTTTGCTTCTCTACTTTGTCTTCGGTGGACTGTGCTACGTAAACCCCTCGACCCTCGAACTCGATGGCCTGCTCCAGGCTGCCCGCATTCATGTTGTGCCATAGCGATTGCTTGGTCACCCAAATGCCCATCGGCACGTTGACCACGATATTCTTGGCAATTTCCAGGCAGGCATCCTGAAGTTCTTCATCGGGTACTGCCCTGAGCACCATGCCAATACGTTCGGCTTCTTCGGCCAGTACTGGCCGCGCGGTCAACAGAATCTCCGCGGCACGCTGTGCGCCAACCGCACGGGGCAGCAGATAGCTGATACCCAGCTCGGCACCCGACCCGGCGTTGTGAATGGCATTGACAAACTTGGCAGATCTAGCCGCCAGAGTGATGTCGGCCGCCAGTGGGAATGCCAGTGCCATGCCTGCCACGGTGCCGTTGACGCCACAGATGATCGGTTGCGGCAAGTTGCGCATCAACACGGGCAGCGAAGCGATCACATCGATCGTATAGCGTGAATAGAACGGCTTACCCACGCCCTCCGGTACCCAGTCAGCCTTACCTGGGTTTTTCAGATCATGGCCAGTACAGAAATGGCGGTTACCCGCTGCGGTCAGGATCACGACCCGGACTGTAGGGTCGTATTTGATCTGCTTGAAAAGGTCCGCAAGCTCGGTATACATCTCGAACTGGAAGGCATTGGTAGCATCAGGTCGGTTGATGGTGATGCGTTTGACGCCTTCGATCGGCTCGTCAATCAGGAAGTTGTCACTCATCATTCTGCTCCTTTCTCACCATTCAACCAGTGTGCTTTGACCATGCCATCGCCGTAAGGCTCGTCGCGCTTTTTCAGGGCGTCTTTCAGGCCCAGGTCTGCCATGTCCGCCTTGAATTGTGTGCGGCGTGGACCTTGGGTCAGGTGGGCTCGGGCATCCATCTCCGCCGCGAAACGTTGCAAGGTTCTAGCACCCTGCAGTTCAAGTGCAGTGTTGACGATACGCTTGTGCGCCGATAGCAGTTCGGCGTCGACGAAACTGATACGCCGCGCCAGCTCATCGACGGCGCTGTCCAGTTGCTCTACCGGTACGGCATCGAGCACCAGACCAATGCGAGCAGCTTCACGCCCCCACAGGTTGTCGCCGGTCATCAACATACGCTTCGCCCACTGGGGACCTACGTGGTACACCCACATTTGCACAGGCGGCGTGCCATTGGCACGGGCTGCCGGGAAGCCGATCTTGGCGTTTTCCGCACAAATCACGAAGTCGCACATGAGTGCCAAATCGGTACCACCTGCCAAGCAGTTACCTTGCACCTTCGCGATGACCGGCTTGTGCATGTCGAACAGCACCATGTTCAGCTTCTGTGTCTGCTCAAGGTTCCAGCAATCGTCATCGATGGTCTTGTTCGTGGTGCGGTAACGCGTTTGATCCCACGGCGGCGTACCGCCTTCGAAACCCGCATAGGCACCTGCCAGGTCATAGCCAGCGCAGAAGTCTTTACCCGCGCCTTCAAGAATGACCACGGTGACATCATTACGGTCATCGGCCTCGAGCAAGGCATCGCGCAGCTCAGTGAGCATCGCGGGATGCAAAGCGTTGCGTTTTTCGGGACGATTCAGGGTGATGCGGGCAATTCGGTTCTCAACGCTGAACAGTAGGTATTCAGTGCTACGGAGGTGCTTATTCATATTATCTCCATGCGTCTTTGTGAACGATGGTCGATAATATAAACGATAGAACGTGATGGTCAAGCTGATCTAAGACCGGGCTGGGGCCCAGTGCGGACCACAGCCGGAACCTATTCCTCGCCGCCCCCGCAGCCTGCTCAGCGGCGCCTTCTCATGCTGGGTGGCTATCGACAACCAGCGGCGCGCTCAAATAGCCGAGCAGCTATCACTGCCCCGGCTTCGTTGGATTCTCGAGGCAGGTCCATATCCGTCACATTCATTACGTCATCAAAACCGTCGAGCAGCGCTTCGGCGGAGTCGAACGCCCTGCCCCGAGTCTGACCTACGACCACCCTGGAAAGATGCTGACCCACGCTGTGGAAAAGCTCTCCATTGACTGGGCATGACCGGTGGGCGAAAAGCGCAACGGATTCGGCAACGTAGTCAACCGCCATCATTTCAGCCAGGCCCTCAGGCACGTTTTGCCCTTCCCAAGCGCGCGTTGCCGCTACTGGGGCAACACAGTTGACGCGAATATCATATTCTTCACCCTCACTGGCCAGGTATTTGGCGAAGCCGGACATTGATGACTTGGCCAGCGAGTAAGCGGGCATGCCCTTTCTTCCCCACAACCCTGCAGCGGAGTTGATCAGCACGACTCGCGCGTGGCCCTGTTCACGAAAAACAGGCCAGCACTGACGCGCAAGTTCCCAGCTGCCGACGGCATTCACGCGCAGGCTCGTGCTGAAGCCCTCCTCGGTTGCTTGTTCAAGGGAAGTCATGGGCATGACAGGACTTGCGTTGTGCACCACTATATGGACCCCGCCGAGTTGCACCGCGGCTTTGACCACTTCTGCTACGCCCTGGGCACTGCCGATGTCGGCAACCACGGGCACTGCAACACCACCCGCCGCCCGAATTTCCTCAACTACAGCCTCGGCGGGCCCTCGGTCACCGCCTTGATCGCCCGTCAAAGCGCAACCGAGGTCATTGACGACTACCGCGGCCCCCCGAGCAGCGAGGTTCAACGCGATAGCTCGCCCCAACCCACGACCAGCCCCTGAAACTATTGCTACCTCACCGTCAAACCGAAGATTCGTGCTGCTCATTGTTGTTCTCCGACCGTTGAATACGAGCATTTTTCACATGAACAAGCGGAAGCTATTCGCATAGCAAATTATAATTTTGCATAGTGGATAACAACCACAATAGATCGTGTGCTGCTTGCAATCAATGACGATTGTGTTCTGCCTCACGCGCAATAAAGTCAGGGGTGATCCAATGGGACGGTGTTTTCAGAAGCTTCAAAGCACGCAGCTACCCGCGCAGCACCTTCACCTCGCCTTGCTTGCCATTCGTTTCGCGCAGGTACTCCTGCAGCGAGTCGTCCATCGCCTGCATCCAGCGGGTATGGTGTGGTACCGCTTGGGTGCCGGTGATCACCGAGCGGTACGATTTGTCGCGGTAGCCCATGATGTCGTGCTTCTTGTCGGTCTTCCATTGCAGGAAGATGCGGTTGACCGCATCGATGTCGAAGCGCGGGTAATCCGTCTGCTCGATCAGGTGCTTGATGTATCGGCCCTGGAATTCATACATCGAAGCAGTGGTTGCCAGCTGCTCCTCATCCTCGCGCCAGCGCGCGCTGTCGGCCTGCATGCACGCCTTGGTCGGCAGCTTGATGCGCCCCAGCATGTAGTCGCGAGCAAACCAGGCTTGCGCATCGAACAGGTTGAAGCTGTACCAGAGGTCCTGCATGCCCAGGTAGAGCAACTGCGGGTTCTGCTCCCACACCACGCCTTGGTACAGCCCGGCAGGCCACAGGCGGTTGTTGGTCTTGAGGGTGAGTTCATCGGGCAGGAACGGGAAGTGATGCTGGTAGCCCGTGCACAGGATGATCGCATCTACGCGCTTGTTCGAGCCATCGGCGAAAAACGCCAGGTCGTTTTCGACGCGCATCAGTTGCGGGCGCTCTTCCCAGCCCTTGGGCCATTTGTAGCCCATCGGTTGGGTACGGTAAGCCGTGGTGATCGAGCGCGCGCCGTACTTGTAGCACTGCGAGCCGATGTCTTCGGCCGAGTAGCTGCTGCCGACAATGAGCAGGTCCTGGCCGTTGAATTCCATCGCTTCGCGGAAGTCGTGGGCGTGCAGGATACGGCCGGTGAAACGCTCGAACCCTTCAAACTCCGGCACGTGCGGGGTAGAGAAGTGCCCGCTGGCCACCACCACGTAATCGAACACCTGCTCGATGCCAAGCCCCGCGCTGTAGTCGTGGGCGCTGACGGTGAACTCGCGGGTGTTTTCATCAAAGCTGACGTTCTTGACCGCAGTATTGAAGCGAATGTAGTCACGCACCCCGGCCTTCTTCACGCGGCCTTGGATGTAGTCCCACAGCACCTCGCGCGGCGGGTACGAGGAAATCGGCCTGCCAAAGTGCTCATCGAAGCTGTAGTCGGCGAACTCCAGGCATTCCTTGGGGCCGTTGGACCACAGGTAGCGGTACATGCTGCCGTGCACCGGCTCGCCATGCTGGTCGAGGCCGGTGCGCCAGGTGTAGTTCCACATACCGCCCCAGTCGGCCTGCTTTTCGAAGCATACGATTTCGGGCATGGGTGCGCCTTGGGCATGGGCGGATTGGAAGGCACGCAGTTGCGCAAGGCCGGACGGGCCGGCACCGATGATAGCGACACGAAGAGTCATAGTGATTCCTGAACAGTTGAACGCTGAAAAAATGCAAAGGCTCCCCAACCCCAAACGGCAAAAGACCGGGGGTGATAGAGAATTCAGGCGCTACGGTGCAGGTGGAGGGACGGGGCGTTTGCGCATCTGGGTCAGCAGGAGCTTGACCGGAGGGATCGACAACACGTGGTACAGGCTCGAAAGCGGAGAGAGGGTCATGGGGGCTGGCCCGTATCCATCTGCGCTGGACGCGAAATGGGGGCCTGAGGGGGAGAAGATACGTGTGATCTCGTGCATGGGGGCTGAAATGGCCTCTTTTCTTTATGGTTTCTTTTTTATCTATAACGGATGGGGGTGGGGATAGCAAGGTTTGCGGCCTTGGCCGCAGCAGACACGGCAGCACGAAATACGGCCTTTCCTGACCCCCCTCCGGTGCTCGCCTCATCGCAATGACGAAAAAAAACTTGCAGAGACAAACTACGACAAATAGAGTCGTAGTTATTCGAGGCACACCAATCGTGTGGTCGAAGCCACCTTTTCATCCCCCGACCTTTGCGGAGCACCTGCATGAAATCCAACATCCTGATCATCGGTGCCGGCTTTGCCGGTGTGTGGAGCGCCCTGAGCGCCGCCCGGCTACTCGACCAGGCCCAGCGCGACGACCTGAGCATCAGCGTGCTAGCGCCGCAAGCGGAACTGCACATTCGCCCGCGCTTCTACGAGGCCAACGCACACACGTTGAAGGCCCCCGTAGGTGAGCTGTTCAATGCGGTGGGCGTGCACTTCATCACCGGTAACGCCGAAGCCATCGATGCCGGTGCGCGCACCGTGAGCTACATCGACAGCCAAGGCCAGCGCCAGCAGATCAGCTACGATCGCCTCATCCTCGCCGCTGGCAGTCAGGTCGCACGCCCGGCAGTCCCGGGCCTGGCCGAGCACACCTTCGACGTCGACAAGATGGCATCGGCCATGCGCCTCGAGCAGCATCTGACGGGCCTGGCCGCCCTGCCCGCTTCACCTGCCCGCAATACCGTGGTGGTCTGCGGCGGTGGTTTCACCGGCATCGAAACGGCCACCGAAATGCCCGCCCGGCTGCGCGCCATCCTCGCAGACGCCGATGTGCGGGTGCTGCTGGTAGACCGTGGCGCCAGCATCGGCGCGGCATTGGGGGCAGGCATCAAGCCGTCGATTGTGGCCGCCTCGCAGGTTGCCGGCGTCCAGTGGCTGACCGGCACCTCGGTGGTGGCTGTCGATGCCGGTGGCGTAACCCTGGACAACGGCGAATACATCGCCAGCAACACCGTGATCTGGACCGTCGGCGTCAAGGCCAGCCCGTTGACCGCGCAGGTTGCCGGCGAGCGGGACAACTTCGGCCGGCTCAAGGTCGACGGGCACCTCAAGGTCATTGGCCAGGACCACATCTATGCGACCGGCGATACCGCCTGGGCTGCTGTCGACGACATTGGCAACCACGCCCTGATGACCTGCCAGCACGCCATCCCGATGGGTCGCCACAGTGGCAACAACGCCATGGCCGACCTGCTTGGGGTGGCACCAGTGGTGTACCGCCAACCCAAGTACGTCACCTGCCTCGACCTGGGTGAGTGGGGGGCGGCGTACAGCGAAGGTTGGGAGCGAGCATTGAAACTGCAAGGCCAGGAGGGCAAGGAACTGAAGCGTCAGATCAACTCGGTGTGGATCTACCCGCCGGCAGCCGACCGCGCCTTGGCCCTGGCTGCTGCCGACCCGATGATTGCAATCGCTTGATGTGAAGAACCTGACAAAACCGTCAAAAAATGACGGTTTTGTCAATTATCCCGTTACATTGAATGACTGTTCAACTGATGGCCATATGGCATCATTTAAAGAAAAACCATGCAAGAGGGTGAGAAAAATCTACTAACCCGCAGTGCATCAAGAGCCTGGCGCCACCTCGGTGTCCTGGCTTTGCGGCCAGCTCCTGACGCCTGCAGCCACCGTCAAGGAGCATTCCATGCAGTTACGGAATTTGAAGATCGGCATTCGCGCTGCCGGCGTATTCGCCCTGTTGGGCATCCTGGTCCTGGTCATGGGCCTTACCGCACTTTACGAAACCCGCCAGATGGACGAGGCCACCGACGAAATCCGAGTCACCTGGATGCCCGCCGTGGTAGCGCTGGGTGAGATCAGCAGCAACCTCGGGCGCGCCCGCGCCGTCACCCTGCGCGCCGCACTGGACGACAACCCCGCCGAACGTTCTCGCAACCTGCAGATGCTCGATGGCATCAATGCCGAGCTCAAGGACGGCTTGAAAGACTACGCCGACACCATCATCGCCGCCGACGACAGCGCCCTGTTCAACACCTTCGATGAGGCGCACCGACAGTACCTGGACCTGCAGGTGCGCGTGCTGCAGGACATTGCCGCAGGCCGCATGGACGAGGCCAAGCAGCAGATAAGCGGCCCGCTCACGCAGCGCGCCGACACCATGATGAAGGCCCTGACCGCGCTGATCGCCTATAACAGCAAAGGTGCCGAAGAGGCCTCGCAGCGCAGCAGCGATGTGGCCGACGAAGCGTTCACTGCCATCATCGTCTCATTGCTGGTGATCATGGTTGCCCTGGCCGCCATTGCCACCGTGCTCACCCGCAGCATCGTGGTGCCGCTGGCCGATGCCGTGGCTGTCGCCGAACGCGTAGCCACCGGCGACCTCACACGCGAAATCAGCGTTACCGGCCGCGACGAGCCCGCCATGCTGTTGCGCGCCCTGGGCCGCATGCAGGGAAGCCTGCGTGACACCTTGCGCAAGATCGCTGCGTCGTCCGACCAGCTGGCTTCGGCCTCGGAAGAACTGCACACGGTCACCGAAGACACCAGCCGCGGGCTGCACCAGCAGAGTGCCGAAATCGACCAGGCCGCCACGGCCGTCAACCAGATGACCGCTGCGGTCGAGGAAGTGGCCAACAATGCGGTCAGCACCGCCGATGCCTCGAAAGGCGCCGACCAGACCACCCGCGATGGCCGTGACCGGGTCAACCAGGCACTGGCCTCCATCCAGCACCTGGTGGCCGACGTGACAGGTACCTCGACCGAAATCGAACAGCTGGCCAGCAATGCCAATGAGATCAGCCGCGTGCTGGATGTGATCGGCGCAATTGCCGGGCAGACCAACCTGCTGGCACTGAACGCCGCCATCGAGGCCGCGCGCGCCGGCGAGGCGGGCCGTGGCTTTGCCGTGGTCGCCGACGAAGTCCGCGCCCTCGCCCACCGCACCCAGCAATCGACCGCAGAGATCGAGCAGATGATCGCCGGTATCCAGAACGGTACCGAGCGGGCCGTGACGGCGATGCACAGCAGCCAGGGGCGAGCGACGGGCACGCTGGAAGTGGCCCAGGGCGCCGGTCAGGCATTGGAAGTGATTGCCGAGGCGATTGCTTCGATCAACCAGCGTAACCTGGTGATTGCCAGCGCTTCGGAGGAGCAGGCGCAGGTGGCGCGTGAAGTCGACCGCAATTTGGTGAACATTCGCGACTTGGCGATGCAGACGTCGGCGGGGGCCAACCAGACGAGCGCGGCGGCACAGGACCTGTCGCGGTTGGCGGTGGATTTGAACGGCATGATGGCGCAGTTCAAGGTTTGATCCAAAACAGCTGGGGCCGCCTTGCGGCCCATTCGCAGCACAAGGCTGCTCCTACAAAGAACCGCGTACGCCCTGTAGGAGCGGCCTCGTGTCGCGAAAGGGCAGCAAAGCGGCCACTGTTACCGCAACATCAATCTGTCAGTCGTTGACACTCACAACCCGCCCCGCCTGCTCGGCAGCCTTGCCGCGAGTCGCCAGGCAGTAATACAGCGGCACCGTCACCAGCAGCCCGAACAGCCAGGACAAGTCCGCCCCTTCGACAATGTTCGAATACGGCCCCACATACAGCGAAGTATTGGCAAACGGCAGCTGCACCAGGATGCCGCAGGCATAGGCAATGATGGCGTGATGGTTGAAACGGCCATAGATACCGCCGTCGGCACTGAAGATCGACGCAATGTCGTACTGGCCCTTCTTGATCAGGTAGAAGTCGATCAGGTTGATCGAAGCCCACGGTACCAGCACAAGCAGCAGCGCCAGGATCAGGCCGATGAACTGGCCGATGAAGTCCGCCGAGGCGTTCAGTGCAACCATCCCGCAGCCCACCAGAATCACCGTGGCCAGCATCACCCGCACCTTGATGCTCGGCGTCCATTCGGCGATGAAGGTCTGGATCGCGGTGACGATCGACAGCACCGCGCCATACAGGTTGAGGGCGTTGTGGCTGATGATGTTGAGTAGGAACAGCACCATCAGAATCGGGCCCAGCCAGCCGGTGGCCTGCTTGACCGCGTCCATGGCGTCGGTACCTTCCGGCACGCACAGCACCGCCACGGCACCAAAGCTGAAGCACAGGATCGTGCCCAGGGTCGCGCCGAAGTAAGTGGCCCAGAACGGCCTGGCAATGCCCACTTCACGCGGCAGGTAACGCGAATAGTCGGACGTGTACGGCGAGAAGCTGATCTGCCAGATGGTGCCCAGCGACACCGTGGCGATAAAGCCCGACAGGTTGAATGCACCACGGCTGAAGAAGTCGGCCGGCAGCTCCTGGGCGAACATCATGATGAAGCCCGCCAGCAGCGCGGACCCCATCACCCAGGTACCGATGCGGTTCAGGACATGGATGAAGCGGTAGCCGATCACGCCAATGGCAGTGGCGCTCAGGGCACCGATCACGATCGCACCCGGCATCGGCATGCTCGGGGCAATGCCGTGAATGGTCTTGCCCGCCAGCACGATATTGGAAATAAAGAAGCCGACATAGATCAGCGCGGTGAAGAACACGATCAGCAACGCGCCGTAGCGGCCGAACTGGCCACGGCTTTGCACCATCTGTGGAATGCCCAGCTGCGGTCCCTGCGCAGAGGCCAGGGCGATGACCACGCCCCCGACCAGATGGCCCAGCACAATGGCGATCAGCCCCCACAACAGGTTCAGGTGGAACACCTGGACCACCATGGCGCCGGTAACGATAGGCAATGGCGCAATGTTGGTACTGAACCAGAGGGTGAACAGGTCGCGCGCCTTCCCGTGGCGCTCGGCAGGCGGAACGTAATCGACCGTGTGATTCTCGACAAACTGGTGTTGCGATGACGGTTGGGACATAGGATTCAGCTCGAAAGGTCGTTTTTATCTTTGTAAGGAAACCGCATCTAGGCGGCCTCTCAGCTGCGGACCATATTATGGTATTCCAAACTTTTGACAACACTGATCCGCACGAAAAAGCGTCCACTGATCTGCTTTGGAAACCCCTGCGACAAACCGCCTAACCGCTCTAAGCCACGTTCCACGTGGCTTAGAGCCGTTCATCGCGCAATACCCTTGCTTGAAAATTCCGCTTGCAAAATAGGTATTACGGTATACCATCAGACACATCAACGATAAAAACCGCGGACCACCGCAGCCTTTTAGAGGTACTCCCGATGATCGACGCAACCGTCTACAAGCACGTCCTGGGCTCCTTCCCGTCCGGCGTTACCGTCATCACCACCCTGGACGACGACGGCTCGGTTGTCGGCCTGACCGCCAGCGCCTTCTCCTCCCTGTCGATGGACCCGCCGCTGGTGCTGTTCTGCCCCAACTACACCTCCGACTCCTACCCGGTGCTCATCAAGCAGAAGCGCTTTGCCATTCACCTGCTGTCCGGTGAACAGCAAGCCGAAGCCTATGCGTTTGCCAAGAAGGGCAAGGACAAGGCCAGCGGTATCGAGTGGTCCATGAGCCAACTGGGCAACCCGATCCTGGCCGGCGCCACCGCCGTTATCGAATGCGAACTGTGGCGTGAATATGAAGGTGGCGACCACGCCATCATGGTCGGCAAGGTGCATAACCTGATCGTGCCCGAAGAAGCGCCACGGCCGATGGTGTACTGCCGCGGCAAGATGGCCAGCCTGCCGGCCTTTGCCTGAAGCCTATTCTGAATCGTGACCACTGGTGCCCACCCTGCCAGGCGCCAGCCCCTTTCAAGCGTTGAGGAAAGCCCCATGAAATTTTCGTTGTTCGTACACATGGAACGTTGGGATGAACAGGTCAGCCACCGCCAGTTGTTCGAAGACCTGACCGAACTGACCCTGATGGCCGAAAACGGCGGTTTCAGCACGGTATGGATTGGCGAGCACCACGCCATGGAGTACACCATTTCGCCAAGCCCGATGCCGCTGCTGGCCTACCTGGCCGCGCGCACCGAGAAGATCCGCCTGGGCGCCGGCACCATCATCGCGCCGTTCTGGAACCCGATCCGCGTCGCCGGCGAATGCGCCCTGCTCGACGTAATCAGCAATGGCCGCATGGAAGTGGGCCTGGCCCGTGGCGCCTACCAGTTCGAGTTCGACCGCATGGCCAATGGCATGCCGGCCACCGACGGCGGCAAGGCGCTGCGCGAGATGGTGCCTGTGGTACGCAAGTTGTGGGAAGGCGACTACGCCCATGACGGCGAAGTCTACAAGTTCCCCACCTCCACCAGCGTGCCGAAACCGTTCAACGCGACGCCGCCGATGTGGATCGCCGCCCGCGACCCCGATTCGCACAACTTCGCCGTGGCCAACGGCTGCAACGTCATGGTCACCCCGCTGATGAAGGGTGACGAAGAAGTGCTGGACCTGAAAAACAAGTTCCAGGCCGCCCTGGACAACAACCCGGACGTGCCGCGCCCACAACTGATGGTGCTGCGCCATACCCACGTGCACAGCCCGGCGGAACCTGAAGGCTGGAAAATCGGCGCCCAGGCCATTTCGCGCTTCTACCGGACGTTCGATGCCTGGTTCGGCAACAAGACCGTACCGGTCAACGGCTTCCTGGAGCCGAGCCCGGAATCGAAGTTTGCCGAAGTGCCGGCATTCCAGCTGGAGAACATCCGCAAGAACACCATGATCGGCACCCCGGAAGAAATCATCGCGCGCATCAAGTACTACCAGGAGCTCGGCGTCGACGAGTTCAGCTTCTGGTGCGACAACAGCCTGCCCCACGCCGAAAAGAAAAAGTCGCTGGAGCTGTTCATCAAGGAAGTGGTGCCGGCGTTCGCCTGAATTCCCATTGCCTGAATCATTGCGGGACGCGCCCGCTCCCGTGGGCCCCTTCGGCCTGCGTGAGCGGGCTTTTTTTTGAAACCTGTGCAGTCCCTGTGGGAGCGGGCAAGCCCGCGAAGAGGCCAGTACAGACAGCAGAGAAATCAAGGCATCAGGCCACCTTTCGTCCCCCCACCGAGAGAAATTTCCAGACACCTCTTGCACAACAAATATTATGGTATACCATCAGACAACAAGAGCTGATAACCCTCACCAGGAGCCACCCATGAGTTTCGAAATCCGCAAGATCGTCACCTACTCCGAAGAGACCCGCATCGAAGGCGGCAAGGCCACCGACAAGCCGGTGACCATGGTCGGCCTGGCCGTGGTGATCAAGAACCCATGGGCCGGTCGCGGTTTCGTTGAAGATCTGAAGCCCGAAATCCGCGCCAACTGCTCGGAGCTGGGTGCACTGATGGTCGAGCGCCTCACCGCTGCCATCGGCGGTGCCGACAAGATCGAAGCCTACGGTAAAGCTGCCGTGGTCGGCGCCGACGGCGAGATCGAGCATGCCTCGGCCGTGATCCACACCCTGCGCTTCGGCAACCACTACCGCGAAGCGGTCCAGGCCAAGAGCTACCTGAGCTTCACCAACAAGCGCGGCGGCCCTGGCACTTCGATCCAGATCCCGATGATGCAGAAGGACGACGAAGGCCTGCGTTCGCACTACATCACCCTGGAAATGCAGATCGAAGACGCCCCGCGCGCCGATGAAATCGTCGTGGTGCTGGGCGCTGCCGACGGTGGCCGCCTGCACCCGCGCATCGGCAACCGCTACATCGACCTGGAAGAACTGGCTGCCGAAAAAGCCAACGCTCAATAACAACAACCAAGACGGGCCGGGGCGTGGCGTGCTTTCCCGCCGTGCCCGACCTTCAAGGAGCGCCCTCCATGATTCAGCCTGTCGCTGAACGTACACCTGCCGGCACCAGCTACCTGTCCGTAGGCCAGGGCCAACCCGTGGTACTGATCCACGGCGTGGGCCTGAACAAGGAAATGTGGGGCGGTCAGATCGTTGGCCTGGCCAACGACTACCGCGTCATCGCCTACGACATGCTCGGCCATGGTCAAAGCCGCGTGCCGGCTGCCGACACGCCGCTGGAAGGCTACGCCGACCAGCTCGCCGAACTGCTCGAGCACCTGCAAATTCAACAAGCGACCGTGATCGGCTTCTCCATGGGCGGGCTGGTTGCTCGTGCCTTTGCCCTTAACTACCCGCAGCGCCTGGCTGCACTGGTCGTGCTCAACAGCGTGTTCAACCGCACACCCGAGCAGAGTGCCGGCGTGATCGCCCGTGCCGCCCAGGCTGCCGAACTGGGGCCCGACGCCAACGTCGATGCCGCCCTCGACCGCTGGTTCAGCCGTGAATACAAGGCTGCCAACCCCGCGCAGGTTGCGGCGATTCGCCAGGTGCTGGCGAGCAACGACCCGCAGGGCTACCACACCACGTATTCGCTGTTTGCCACCCAGGACATGTACCGCGCCGGCGACCTGGGCAGCATCCAGGTGCCGACGCTGATCGCCACGGGCGAACTCGACTCGGGCTCCACACCGGCCATGACCCGCCAGCTCGCCGCCAGCATCCCGGGTGCGCACAGTGTGGTCCTCGCCGAGCAACGGCATATGATGCCGGTAGAAGCACCCCGTGAAGTCAACAAGATGCTGCTGGACTTCCTCGCGCAAGCCCGCACCCTCACCGAATCCGCCAAGGGGATTGTTGCATGACCCTCGTTCGTTTCCAGATGTGCATCGACGGCCAATGGCGCGATGCCCAGAGCGGCAAGACCTTCGACAGCCTCAACCCGGCCACCGCCCAGGCTTGGGCACAGCTTCCCGACGCTGACGAAACCGACGTCGAGCTGGCCGTGCAGGCCGCCCAGCGTGCCTTCGAAAGCAAGGAATGGCGCAGCATCACCGCCACCGCGCGTGGCAAGCTGCTGCGTCGCCTGGGTGACCTGATTACCGAGAACAAGGAACACCTGGCCCAGCTGGAAAGCCGTGACAACGGCAAGCTGATCCGCGAAACCCGCGGCCAGGTCGGCTATCTGCCAGAGTTCTTCCACTACACCGCAGGCCTGGCCGACAAGCTTGAAGGCGGCACCCTGCCGCTGGACAAGCCCGACCTGTTCGCCTACACCGTGCACGAGCCCATCGGCGTGGTGGCCGGGATCATCCCGTGGAACAGCCCGCTGTACCTCACCGCGATCAAGCTGGCCCCGGCCCTGGCTGCGGGCAATACCATCGTGCTCAAACCTTCCGAGCACGCCTCGGCGACCATCCTCGAGCTGGCCCGCCTGGCCCTCGAAGCCGGCTTCCCGGCTGGCGTGGTCAACGTGGTCACCGGCTACGGCCCAACCACCGGCGCAGCACTCACCCGCCACCCGCTGGTGCGCAAGATCGCCTTCACCGGCGGCGCCGCTACAGCCCGCCATGTGGTGCGCAGCAGTGCCGAGAACTTTGCCAAGCTCTCCCTGGAGCTAGGCGGCAAGTCGCCGAACATCATCTTCGCCGACGCCGACCTGGACAGCGCCATCAACGGTGCAGTGGCCGGCATCTATGCCGCCTCCGGGCAAAGCTGCGTGGCCGGTTCGCGCCTGCTGGTGCAGGACGAGATCTTCGATGTGTTCGTCGAGCGCCTGATTGCCCGCGCCAAGCGCATCCGCATCGGCAACCCGCAAGACGACGCCAGCGAAATGGGCCCCATGGCCACCGCACAGCAGCTGGCCGTGGTCGAAGGCCTGGTGGCTGCGGCCAAGGCTGAAGGCGCCAAATTGCACATGGGCGGCAAGCGTGCCGAGGTCGACGGTGACGGCTGGTTCTACGAGCCGACCCTGTTCGAGTGCGACAGCAACTCGATGACCATCATGCAGGAAGAAGTGTTCGGCCCGGTCGCTGCGGTCATCCGCTTCAAGACCGAAGAGGAAGCCCTGGCCATCGCCAATGACTCGCAGTTCGGCCTGGCAGCCGGCATCTGGACCCGCGACCTGGGCCGTGCCCATCGCCTGGCCCGCGACGTGCGCTCGGGGATCATCTGGGTCAACACCTACCGCGCCGTGTCGGCCATGGCGCCAATTGGTGGTTTCAAGAACAGCGGCTACGGCCGTGAGAGCGGCATCGATTCGGTGCTGGCCTATACCGAGCTGAAGACCGTGTGGATCAACCTGTCCACCGCGCCGATGCCCGACCCGTTCGTGATGCGCTAGGAGGAACACGAGATGATCGAACCCGGCATCTACAAAGACGTGATGGGCTCTTTCCCGTCCGGCGTCACGGTAGTCACCACCCTGGACGCCGACGGCGCCATTGTCGGCATCACCGCCAGCGCCTTCAGCGCGCTGTCGATCGACCCGGCGCTGGTACTGTTCTGCCCCAACTACGCCTCCGACACCTACCCGATCCTGCGTGACAGCAAGCAGTTCGCGATTCACCTGCTGTCCGCCGAGCAGACCGCCGAAGCCTATGCCTTTGCGGGCAAGGGCAAGGACAAGGCCAAGGGCGTCGAGTGGCACTTGAGCGAGCTGGGCAACCCGCTGCTGGCCAAGGCGACGGCGATCATCGAGTGCGAACTGTGGCGCGAGTATGACGGCGGTGACCACGCGATCATCGTCGGCGCAGTGAAGAACCTGGTGCTGCCGGCCGAGCCGGTGACGCCGATGGTTTATCACAAGGGCAAACTGGGCGCCCTGCCGCCCCTGGGCTGACCTTGAGACCGCCGGGGCTGCTTTGCTGCCCCCGTTCCCTTTTTTCTTCCGGAGTACGGCACATGAGTAACGAGAAGTACGACAAAGGCCTGGCCATCCGCACCCAGGTGCTGGGCGAGGATTACGTCAACCGCTCGATCCAGAACGCCGACGAGTTCACCAAGCCGTTGCAGGAGCTGGTCACCGAATACTGCTGGGGCCACGTCTGGGGCCGCGAAGGCTTGTCGCTCAAAGAGCGCAGCATGATAAACTTGGCCATGATTTCCGCGCTCAACAGGCCCCACGAGCTCAAGCTGCACATTCGCGGTGCATTGCGTAATGGCCTGAGCCGTGAACAGATTCGCGAAATTCTGCTCCAGGTCGGTATTTATTGCGGCGTACCCGCGGCGGTGGACAGTTTCCGCCTGGCCCGTGAAGCGTTTGCCGAAGCCGATGCGGAGTCAACCCGATAACAACGGGCTGTTCGAACCACTGCATGGAAAGCCTCGGTTCGGGGCGTTCCGCGATGTTGGCGCAACAGCCTCTTAAAGAGCGCACCTGATGAAACGCCAGCCACTCGACGACAGCTTCAAGGTCAACCGCAACCCCGTTACCCTGCGTGAAATCGTGCTAGACAAGCTGCGCGCGGCGATCATGAACTTCCACCTGCTCCCGGGCGACCGCCTGGTCGAGCGCGACCTCTGTGACCGCCTTGGCGTCAGCCGCACCTCGGTACGCGAAGCCCTGCGTCATCTGGAGTCTGAAGGCCTGGTGGAGTTTGCCGACGCCAAGGGCCCGCGCGTGGCCATCATCACCCTGGAAGACGCCCGCGACATCTACGAGCTGCGTTGCGTGCTCGAGGGCCTGATCGTGCAGCTGTTCACTCTCAACGCCAAGGCCAAGGACATTCGTGCCCTTGAACGTGCGTTGGAGGTCAACCGCGAAGCGCTGGAAGAAGGCGAGCTGCAACAGGTGCTGGATTCGGTACAAGGTTTCTACGATGTGCTGCTGGAAGGCTCCGGCAACCAGGTGGCGGCCCAGCAGCTGCGCCAGTTGCAGGCACGCATCAGCTACCTGCGGGCCACCTCGGTCTCGCAGGAAAACCGCCGTGGCGCCAGCAACCGCGAAATGGAAAAGATCGTCGAAGCCATCAAGGGCGGCGACCCGCTGGTGGCCCACCAGGCTTCGGTCGACCACGTCCGCGCTGCCGCCAAGGTGGCCCTGGACTACCTGCGCCAGAAGCAGGATGACAACCCCAAGGTGCGCGACATCGTCGAGCCCCTGGCCCTCAAGGAACCCCGCATAGGTCGCTGATCATGCCTACCGCCCCGCGCTATTGCCCGCACTGCACCACGGAACTGGCCCGGGGCGTTCCCACAGGCGACACCCACGAACGCCTGCACTGTACCGGCTGCGGCTACATCCACTACATCAACCCGAAGATCATCGCCGGCTGCATCATTGAGCGCGATGGCAAATACCTGTTGTGCCAGCGCGCCATCCCGCCACGCCCCGGCACCTGGACCTTGCCGGCCGGGTTCATGGAGGCTGGCGAAACCACCGAGCAGGCGGCGCTGCGCGAAGTCTGGGAAGAAAGCGGCGTGCGTGCCGACATCGTCTCGCCCTACTCCATCTTCAGCGTGCCGAAAATCAGCGAGGTGTACATCATCTTCCGCGCCAGCGTCACCGAAGAAACCGGGCAGTACGGGCCGGAGACCCTGGCATACAAGTTCTTCGAACCCGACGAGATTCCGTGGGACGAGATCTACTACCCGGCAATCCGGCAGATTCTCGAGCGCTACATCCTTGAGCGGCAGGCTGGGGTGTATGGCATTTACATGGGCAATGATGACACCGGCAAGGTGCACTTCATTCGCTAGCACAGACCACCACAAAATACTCGCCAACCGTCTATTCTCGGTGCACCCTAAAGACCTTGAAATAAAGGACCGACAGAGCACATGGCGAAATGGCTAGACGGCGGCGGGCTGATGGCCGAACGCATCCGCAACCACGACTGGGCCAGTACCCCCCTGGGCCCACTGGAACATTGGCCCGATGCGCTGAAGACCACCATGGCCCTGTGCCTGGCCTCGCGCTTCCCGCAGGCCGTACTCTGGGGCCCGGACCTGCTCACCCTGCACAACGATGCCTTCACCCAGATTCTCGGGCGCAAGCCCCTGGCCCTTGGCATCCCCTTCCGCGACGTGTGGCAGGAAGCCTGGGCCGACATTGGCAGCATGGCTGACCGTGCCCTGGCTGGCGAAGCGGTGTACATCGAAGACTTTCCGCTGATCATCGACCGCAACGGCGGCCCGGAGCGGGCCTATTTCACCTTCTGCTACAGCCCGATTCGCGGCCTTGATGGCGAGGTGCTGGGCATGCTCGACACGGTCACCGAAACCACCACCAGCGTGCTCGCCAACAGGCACCTCAACTTTCTCGACGCACTCGGCCGTGCCATAGCCGACGCCACCGCCGCGGACCAGATCCTGGACACCACCACGCGCATGATGGTCGAGCACCTGGGCCTTTCCAGTTGCGCGTATGCGGTGATGGACGCTGACGAGGACGGTTTTACCATCTGTGGCGACGCGGTGGCCCCCGGCTCGCCGAGGCTGGTGGGCCAGTACCAACTGCACGACTTCGGCCGTCTGGCACTCAGCCGCCTGCGCAGCGGCCTGCCGCTGGTGATCAACGACAACCTCAGTGAACTGGCCGCCGACGAAGCCGCCACCTTCCAGGCCATCGGCATTACCGCCACCATCTGCATGCCGCTGATCAAAGGCGGCCGCCTCATCGCGCTGATGGCGATCCATGACAACGCACCGCGCACATGGACACCCTACGAACAGGCGCTGATCAGCGAAGTGACCGAGCGTTGCTGGGCGCATATCCAGCGGGTTCAGGCCCATGCCGAAGTGCGTGAGGCCATGGCTGCACTGGAGGCGCTGAATGCCACCCTCGAACACCGCGTCGACGAGCGCACCACCCAGCTGGTGCACACCGAGGCAGTGTTGCGCCAGGCCCAGAAGCTGGAAGCCATCGGCCAGCTGACCGGTGGCGTGGCGCACGACTTCAACAACCTGCTGACGATCATTCGCTCGTCGTTGCACTTTCTGCAGCGCCCCAACCTTGATGAAAAACGCCGCGAGCGCTACATCAAGACCATATCTGACACAGTCCACCGTGGTGCCAAACTGACCGGCCAGCTACTGGCCTTCGCCCGCCGCCAGGCCCTCAGCCCCGAAGTGTTCGAGGCCGGGCCACGGCTGGAAGCCATGGCCGACATGCTCGACACCGCCACCGGGGCGCGCATCCAGGTCGAGCTGCAACTACCGCAGGCGCCGTGCCACATCCGCGCCGATCTCAGCCAGCTGGAAACCGCGGTGATCAACCTGATGCTCAACGGGCGCGACGCCATGGCCGGCGAAGGCACCTTGCAGCTGCGCCTGCAGGCTGACCAGCGCCTGCCTGCCCTGCGCGGCCAGCCTTCACCGCCAGCCCGGTTCGCGGCGATTTCGGTGAGCGACAGCGGTGTGGGTATTGCCGCCGAACTGCTGGAGCGCATCTTCGACCCGTTTTTCACCACAAAAGCCCCGGGTGAGGGTACCGGGCTCGGGTTGTCGCAGGTGTTCGGTTTTGCCAAGCAGTCCGGGGGCGATGTACAGGTAGCAAGCATCCCCGGCCAGGGCACCACCTTCACCCTTTACCTGCCACAGGAGGATCCGCCTGCGGCCTCGGCCGAAGACGCCTCGGCCAGCAGCCACTGATACCATTGCAGCGCAATGGACGATCAACGGCGCCCTTCTGCCAGCATGCGCAGCGCCAGCCCTGCCAGCACGGTGCCCATCAACCACCGCTGAACCTGTTGCCACAGCGGCCTGCCAGCCAGAAACACGGCGATGGACCCAGCCATGACCGCAATCATCGCGTTGACCGTGACGCTGATGGCGATCTGTGTCGAACCCAGCACCAGCGACTGCACCAGTACGCTGCCATGGCCCGGTTCGATGAACTGCGGCATCAGCGACAGGTACATGACGGCGATCTTAGGGTTGAGCAGGCTGGTGGCAAACCCCATTGTGAACAGCCGCCGCGGGCTATCGGCGGGCAGTTCACGGACCTGGAAGGGTGAACGGCCACCGGGCCGCAGCGCCTGCCAGGCCAGGTACAGCAAGTACAGCGCGCCACCGATACGCAGCGCGTCGTAGGCAAAGGGAACTGCCATTACCAGCGCCGTGATGCCCAGGGCCGCGCAAAACATGTAGATGACAAAGCCCAGAGCCACACCCCCCAGGGAAATCAACCCGGCCTTGCGGCCCTGGCAGATCGAACGGGAGATCAGGTAGATCATGTTCGGCCCCGGGGTCAGCACCATGCCGAGGCAGATCAGGGCGAAGGTAAGCAGTTGGGTGGTTTCAGGCATGGGGCACATCCTGGTTGTGCGTGGGTTTGCGGCGAGTGTATCTGAAGCCATTTGTCACGGGTGAAATCAGTTGATCTGCCCGGCTATCAAACCCAGGGCCACGGTAATCATCGCCACCCCCGATACCCGCCCGACCAGCTTCGCCGCCCCCGGCCGGGTGCTCAGCACGGCTTTGGCGCCATAGCCGACCAGTGAGTAGATCACCAGCGAGCTGCACAGGTGCACCAGGCCTAGCAGCAAGATCTGCAAAGGCACCGGCCAGCTCGACTGCGGGTCGGTGAACTGCGGCAGCAAGGCCAGGAACAGCAGGAACACTTTCGGGTTCAAGCCGCTGACGCAAAACCCTTTCAACGCCCAACGCGAACCCGACTCCCCCTCACCACCCTGCCCGGCCTCGGGCAATGCCGGGCTCAGCAACAGGTTGCCGCCCAGCCACAGCAGGTAGCTGCACCCTGCCAAGGTCAGCAGGGTGAGCGCCAGCGGGTGGCCTGCCAACAGGCTGCCTACACCCGCAGCCACCACCAGTGTCGCCAGGAAATGCCCCGACAACATCCCCGCCACTGCGGGCATCACCCAGCGCCCGCGCATGCCTGCCGAAATGGCGTAAGCCCAGTCTGCACCGGGGGTGATCACGAACAGCATCGACACGGCCCAAAATGCCGTCAGCACACTGATAGCCACTTGAATCTTCCTTATCTACTGCCTTGGGATGTCGAAAGATTACGGATTCCGCTCGGGGATTTTCTTTCATATATTCCCTGTAATCGTTCAATTACCGGAAGATCCTTCTCAATGGACAGAACTGACAGAAAAATACTTGCCGAGCTACAAAAAGACGGTCGGCTGTCGGTAACCGAGCTGGCCGAGCGTGTGGGGCTCAGCCTGTCGCCGTGCCATCGGCGCTTGAAGGCACTGGAGGAGTCCGGGGCGATACTCGGCTATCACGCCCGCCTGGCGCCGAGCGCCTTGGGGCTGAACTTTGCTGCGCTGGTGTTCGTGACCCTGCGCGAGGTCACCCGCCAGCCAGTGGCGGATTTTGAAGCGGCACTTTCGGAGATCCCGCAGATTGTCGAAGCGCAGCGGTTGTTTGGCGATCCGGATTACCTGCTGCATGTGGTGGCCAAGGACCTACCGGCGTTTCAGAAGCTGTACGACGAGAAACTGACCAGCATTCCCAACGTGAAGCGCCTGAGCTCGACCCTGGTAATGAAAGAAGTGATTCAGGACCGGTTGCTGCCGATGTAGCTCCATCGCCTGTAGTGGCCCTTTCGCGGGCTCGGCCGCTGCCACAGGTTCACCACAGGTACTGAACGCTGCGCCATACCTGTGGCATCGGGCAAGCTCGCGAAAGGGCCGATACAGGCAACGATTCAGCTGCCCTGAAAACGCGCATCACGCACCATCAAAGCCCACCGATTTCTACCGACACAGGGCTCAACCCCTCTATCCCAGGCCCTACCGCCAACTGGCACCGTCCTTGCTAACGTCACCCGCTTAAGCTTTTGTCAGCCTTAGGTTTTTTAAGGTTTATGGGTACATATTTACTAATTTCTCGTTATCCCCGCGCCCCGCATCATCCCTCCAACAAGAACGCGTCGCCCATCGCCGGCACGCCCCCGGGCAGCTCCCGATGCCCTACCTTGCCTTGGAGTCAGTCATGACCAGTGCAGCCAATTCGGCACCCCTGATAGAAAAACACACAATCGGCTACGTGCCCCCGCAAGACCGCCATGGAAAGGTAAGGGATCTGTTCACACTGTGGTTCGGCGGCAATATCGCGCCGCTGCCCATCGTCACCGGCGCGCTGGGCGTGCAGCTGTTTCACCTGAACCTGATATGGGGCATCGTCGCCATCCTGGTCGGCCACCTGGTCGGCGGGGTACTGATGGCACTGCACTCGGCCCAGGGCCCGCAAATGGGCATCCCGCAGATGATCCAGAGCCGCGCCCAGTTCGGCACCCTCGGTGCGCTGCTGGTGGTGGTGATCGCCGGCGTCATGTACATCGGCTTCTTCGCTTCCAACATCGTGCTCGCCGGCAAGTCGCTGCATGGCGTGGTAGACACCGTGCCGGTACCGGTGGGCATCGTCATCGGTGCGCTGGGGTCGGGCATCATCGGTATCATCGGCTACCGCTTCATCCACGTGCTCAACCGTATCGGCACCTGGGTGCTGGGCATCGGCATCGTGGTGGGCTTCGGCTACATCTTCACCCACGTGCAAAGCGACGACTTCCTGACCCGTGGCAGCTTCAACCTGGCCGGCTGGCTGGCCACCGTGTCGCTGGCGGCGCTGTGGCAGATCGCCTTTGCGCCCTACGTGTCGGACTACTCGCGCTACCTGCCGGCGGATGTGAAAGTCAGCTCGACGTTCTGGACCACCTACCTGGGCTCTGCCCTGGGCTCGAGCCTGTCGTTCATCTTCGGCGCCGTGGCGGTGCTGGCGATCCCGGCAGGCATGGACACCATGGATGCGGTCAAGCTGGCCACCGGCACCCTGGGCCCGATCATGCTGGTGCTGTTCCTGCTCAGCGTCATCAGCCACAACGCCCTCAACCTGTATGGCGCGGTGCTGTCGATCATCACCCTGGTGCAAACCTTCGCTTATCGCTGGATTCCTACTGCCAAGAGCCGTGCGGTGCTGTCGCTGATCGTGCTGTCGGCCTGTTGCGTGGTGGCGGTGTTCGCCTCGGCAGACTTCATCGGCCACTTCGTCGACATGGTGCTGGTGCTGCTGGTGGTGCTGGTGCCGTGGACAGCGATCAACCTGATCGACTTTTATGTCATCCACAAAGGTGACTACGACATCCAGTCGATCTTCCAGGTCGATGGCGGTATCTATGGGCGTTACAACCCACAGGCTTTGATTGCCTATGCGGTAGGTATCGTGGTGCAGATCCCGTTCATGAACACGCCGCTGTATGTCGGGCCGATTTCCGAGCACATCAACGGGGCTGACCTGTCGTGGCTGGTAGGGCTGGCAATTACCTCGCCGCTGTACTGGTGGCTGGCCAGCCGTGACAGTGCCTACCGTCGTCGGCAGACGAGTGCCAAGTTGGCCATGGGGCACTGATTCAACCTGTAACGGCCTCTTCGCGGGCAAGCCCGCCCCCTACCCAGGCTACGTCAGTACTTGTAGGAGCAGCCTTGTGCTGCGAAGAGGCCAGTAAGGAACAAGATCTTCTTCAGCAGAAATGGCCTCTTCGCAGCACAAGGCTGCTCCTACAACTCCTGTACATGGCTTGAAGGCGATGCCAGGCAGGAGGCAAATCCATCAGAGGTTGTAAGCCCGCTCATTGTGCTCCGCCAGGTCCAGCCCCTGCTCTTCTTCCTCCCGGCTGGCCCGCAGCCCGACAGTCAGCTTGATCGCCCCGAGAATCGCCCAGCTCACCACGAAGCAGTACACGAAGGTGAACGCCACCCCCTTGAGCTGCACCAGTGCCTGCCCAATGGGCGATACGCCCTCCACATAGCCCCCCAGCGATGGCGCTGCGAACACCCCGGTCAGCACCGCCCCGACCATCCCGCCAACGCCATGCAGCCCGAACACATCGAGGCTGTCGTCATACCCCAGCGCCTGCTTGAGCCGGGTCACGGCAAAGAAGCAGATGGCCCCCGTCAGCACACCGATCACCAGCGCACCCAGGGGCCCGACGAACGCGCAAGCCGGTGTGATGCCCACCAACCCGGCCAATGCCCCCGAAGCTGCACCCAAGGCAGTCGGCCGGCCATGCATCACCTTCTCGGTCAGCAACCAACCGACAATCCCCGCACAAGCCGCCACCATGGTCGCCAGCATCACCACCCCGGCCCCCTCGTTGGCCGCCAGCCCCGAACCCACGTTGAAGCCGAACCAGCCCACCCACAGCAACCCCGCACCCACCAGGGTAAAGCCGAGGTTGTGCGGCGGCAAGGCCACCTGCGGGTAGCCCTTGCGTTTGCCCAACATCAACGCAGCAGCCAAGGCAGCCACGCCAGAGTTGATATGCACCGCAGTACCACCGGCGAAATCCAGCACGCCCCAGTTGACCATCAACGCCCCCGGCCCGCCCCACACCATATGGGCGATTGGTGCGTACACCAGCACGAACCACGCCGCCATGAACAGCAACGAAGCGCTGAACTTCATGCGCTCGGCAAAGCCGCCGGCAATCAGCGCCGGGGTGATGATGGCGAACGTCAGCTGGAACACCGCAAACACGCCTTCGGGGATGGTGCCGACCAGGCTGTCATGGCCGATATCCAGCATCAGTGCCTTGTCCAGCCCGCCGATGAAACTGTTGAAGGTGAGCTGGCCCTCGACCATGCCGGTGGTATCGACCACCAGGCTGTAACCGAACAATACCCAGAGGATGCCGATAACCCCGGCCACGGCGAACAGCTGGGTGAACACGGAGAGGAAGTTCTTGGCACGCACCATGCCGCCATAGAACAGCGCCAGGCCAGGGATGCACATCATCAACACAAACATCGCGGCGCAGATCATCCAGGCGGTGTTGCCGGTGTCCAGGGTGGTTTCGGCGGCAGTGGCCTGGGTGGCCAGGGCTAACAACATTACAGCGAGGCTGAGGTGCTTCATCGAGTCACTCCTGTGGAAATGGTGGGGGCCCGTGGGGCTGCTTTGCAGCCCTTTCGCGACACAAGGTCGCTCCTACAGGGGAGCGCGCAAGCTCAGGCACTGCAATCCCCTGTAGGAGCGGCCTTGTGCCGCGAAAGGGTCGCAAAGCGACCCCAGTAACCGATGGATCAGTACTGCGCCTGCCCCGGCACCCAGGCCGTCCCCGCCAACGGCACCCGCGCCATCGCCGCCGCTTCCACGGTCAATGCCACCAGGTCCTCCGGGTCAAGGTTGTGCAGGTGCGACTTGCCACACGCCCGGGCCATGGTCTGCGCCTCCAGCACCAGCACACGCAGATAGTTCGCCAGCCGTCGCCCCGCCTCCTCCGGGTTCAGGCGCTTGGCCAGCTCCGGGTCCTGGGTGGTGATGCCGGCCGGGTCGCGGCCGTTTTGCCAGTCGTCATAAAAGCCGGCGGCCGAGCCAATCTTCCTCAGCTCGCTGTCCAGGCGGGGGTGGTTGTCACCCAGGGCGATCAGCGCCGCCGTACCAATGGCCACCGCGTCAGCCCCCAGGGCCATGGCCTTGGCCACGTCGGCACCGTTGCGGATACCGCCAGAGACAATCAACTGCACCTTGCGGTGCATGCCCATTTCCTGCAGCGCCTGCACCGCCTGCGGTATCGCCGGCAAGATCGGGATGCCGACGTGTTCGATGAACACTTCCTGAGTCGCTGCTGTACCGCCCTGCATGCCATCGAGCACGATCACGTCAGCACCGGCCTTCACCGCCAGCTTGACGTCGTAGTACGGGCGGCTGGCGCCGATCTTCACGTAGATGGGTTTTTCCCAGTCGGTGATCTCGCGGATCTCGGCAATCTTGATCGCCAGGTCGTCCGGGCCGGTCCAGTCCGGGTGGCGGCAGGCGCTGCGCTGGTCGACGCCGATCGGCAAGGTGCGCATGCCGGCCACCCGCTCGGTCACTTTCATGCCCAGCAGCATGCCGCCACCGCCCGGCTTGGCGCCCTGCCCGAGGACGATCTCGATGGCGTCGGCCTTGCGCAGGTCATCGGGATTCATACCGTAGCGCGATGGCAGGTATTGATACACCAGATGCTGCGACTGGCCGCGCTCTTCCGGGGTCATGCCGCCGTCGCCGGTGGTGGTGCTGGTGCCGGCGATGGTCGCACCACGGCCCAGCGCTTCCTTGGCATTGGCCGACAGCGCACCGAAGCTCATGCCGGCGATGGTCACCGGGATTTTCAGGTGAATCGGCTTTTTCGCAAACCGGTTGCCAAGCACCACGTCCGTGCCGCACTTCTCGCGGTAGCCTTCCAGGGGGTAACGCGACACGCTGGCGCCCAGCAGCAGCAGGTCGTCGAAGTGCGGCACACGGCGCTTGGTGCCACCACCGCGAATGTCGTAGATGCCGGTTTCGGCGGCACGCTGGATTTCCTGGATGGTCAGGCGATCGAAGGTGGCCGACTCACGCAGTACCGGTGGGAATTGCTCGCTCATGGGAATGCTCCTGGATCAGTACGCGCTGGCGTTGTCGACTTTGAAGTTGTACAGCTGGCGGGCCGAGCCGTAACGTTTGAAATCGGCGGCCTTGTGGTCAAGGCCAGCCTTGTTCAGCAGTTCCTGCAGCTCTTGCAGGTGTTCGGCGCGCATTTCCTTTTCGATGCAGTCCGAGCCCAGTGACTGCACCGAGCCCTTGACGTAGATGCGCACCTCATACAGCGAGTCGCCCAGCGCATCGCCGGCATCGCCACACACCACCAGGCGCCCGGCCTGGCCCATGAAGCAGCTCATGTGCCCGATGTTGCCGCCTACCACGATGTCCACGCCTTTCATGGAAATACCGCAACGGGCACCGGCGTCACCCTCGATCACCAGCAGCCCGCCATGGGCAGTGGCACCAGCGGCCTGGGAGGCACTGCCTTTGACCCGCACCGAACCGGACATCATGTTCTCGGCCACACCCACACCGACGTTGCCGTGCACGGTGACACTGGCCTGCTGGTTCATGCCGGCGCAGTAGTAGCCGGCATGGCCTTCGATATCCACCGCCACGGCAGCGTTGATGCCCACAGCCAGGTTGTGCTTGCCGCCAGGGTGGGTCACTTGCCATTCAAGGTCCTGCACCTCGTCGTGCAAGGACTGGTTGAGCACACGCACCGAAGTGCTGGACAGGTCGATCGTCTTCATAAGGTTCTCCAAGGGTTCGGTGGCAGGTCAGGCGCTTTCGCGCTCCCAGACGTACAGCGTGGCCGGGGCCGGTTCCCAGACCTTGGCGTGCTCGATGCCTGGCAGGCCGGCCAGTGCCTGGTATTCCGAGGCCATGGCCACGTAGTCTTCCGTCTCGGCCAGCACCGCCGGCTTGCAGGCAATCGGGTCGCGGATCACGGCAAAGCCGTTGCGGGTGCCGATGGCAAAGGTGAAGAAGCCGTCCAGGTCTTCCAATGCGCCATCCAGGGCCTGGGCCAGGCTGTCACCCTGCTGCAGGCGCCAGGTCAGGTAGCCGGCGGCCACTTCGGTGTCGTTGTCGGTTTCGAAACTGATGCCTTCGCGCTTGAGCTCCTGGCGCAGGCGAAAGTGGTTGGACAGCGAGCCGTTGTGCACCAGGCACAGGTCGGCGCCGGTGGAAAACGGGTGGCTGCCTTCCATGGTCACGGCGCTTTCGGTGGCCATGCGGGTGTGGCCGATGATGTGGCTGCCCTTCATGCCGGCCAGGCCGAAGCGACTGGAAATTTCCGCCGGCAAGCCCATGCCCTTGAGGATTTCGATGCTCTGCCCGGCGCTCATGATGCGCACGTCCGGCGCGAGCGCAGCCAGCGCGCCGCGGGCCGCAGCTTCATCGGTATGCACCTTGAGCACTGCGGCGCTGGCGTTCTGGAACCAGTCCAGCGAGCAGCCCAGGTGCCCTTCCAGCTGGCCCATCAGGGTGGTCCACGGGTAATTTATATCGGCCGCTTGCAGGGTCAGTTTGACCCAGCCATCGGCCACTTCGTCGCCGTAGATGGCAAAGCCGGCGCTGTCCGGGCCACGGTCGGTCATGGCTTCGAGCATGGGTTCGAACAGCTTGCCAAGCTGGGCTTCCAGCTCGGGCTTTTTCAGGTACAGGCCTACAATTCCACACATGGTGATGCTCCTTACTAGGCAGTGGGCGACCGCTCTCGTATTGGCCGCCCAGGGGATTGGGGGCGGTCAGAAGAACTCGGTGTAACGCTGGATTTCCCAGTCGGAGACGTGGCGGCAGTACTCCACCCACTCCATGCGCTTGAGCTTGATGAACTCGTCGACGATCTCGGCGCCCAGCACCTCGCGGAACAACGGGTCGGCTTCGAGCGCGTCGGCGGCCTCCTTCAGCGATTGCGGCAGGGTCTTGATGCCGCGTGCGGCAATTTCTTCAAGGCTGAGGTTGTAGAGGTTTTCATTGCACATCTCGCCCGGGTCCAGCTGGCGGTCGATGCCATCCAGGCCGGCGGCAATGATCGCGGCGGTGACCAGGTACGGGTTGCAGCCGGCGTCCGGCAGGCGAAACTCCAGGCGACCATAAGGAATGCGTACCATCGCCGAACGGTTGTTGGCCCCCCAGGCAACGAAGGCCGGGGCCCAGGTGGAGCCCGACAACGACCGGCCCACCACCAGACGCTTGTAGGAATTGACCGTCGGCGCCGCAAAGGCACACAGCGCCGGGCCGTGTGCCATCAGCCCTGCGGCAAAGTGGTAGGCCAACTTCGACAGGCCCATGCCGCTGCTGTCGGACGGGTCGTGGAACAGGTTCTTGTGGGTGCTGCTGGCCAGCGACAGGTGAAAGTGCATGCCGTTGCCGGCGCGCTTGGGGTCGGGCTTGGGCATGAACGAGCAGATCATGCCCAGGTCGTTGGCGATCTCACCGGCGGCCATGCGGAAAAAGGTGAAACGGTCGGCCGACTCCATGGCATCGCTGTAGGTGTAGTTGATCTCGAACTGGCCGTTGGCGTCTTCGTGGTCGATCTGGTAGATGTCGAAGCCCACCGGCTGCAGCGCCTCGGTCAGGCGCTCGAGGAACAGCCGCGAGCGCGACAGGCCCTTGTAGTCGTAGCAGGGTTTGTCGAGGTTGTCGGAGGCGTCCACCAGTTGCAGCTTGCCGCCTTCGTCGCGGCGGAACAGGCTGAACTCAGGCTCAAGGCCGGTATTCAGGGTCCAGCCCTTGTCGGCCAGGCGCTGCACCTGCTGCTGCAACACGTAGCGGGTGTCGTAGGGCCAAGGCTGGCCGTTGACATGGCCCACGCACACCACCCGGCCATAGCCCGGCTGCCAAGGCACCGGAACCAGCGTGGACAGGTCGCCGCGGGCCATGAAGTCCGGGCCGTGCGGCTCCATGCCCATGCCGCAGATGGCGAACCCGGCAAAGCCGGCGCCCTCCTCGGCTACCATCTTCAGGCCCGATACCGGCACCGATTTGGTCTTCGCCGAACCATGGATGTCGACGAACTGCGCCAGCACGTACTTGATGCCGTGTTGGTCGAGGGTGCGTTGGGTTTCTGCTGGCAACATGGTTGAACACTCCTGGGCAAGGGGCAATAATTCCGCAAGGGAAACTTACTTTCCTCTCAGGAATGCAATGCGCTTGCCAAGTTTGTTCAAGGTGCGACCTTGGGTGTCTGTTCGGGCCTCTGCGCGGGCAAGCCCGCTCCCACAGGATTCGCCGCAAAGCCGTATGGGAGCGGACTTGCCCGCGAAGAGGCCGGCACAGGCAAGACAAAACCCAGGCAGGTTTTTCTGTTCTATTTATGGGAAACTTGTTTTCACCTGAGGAAAGAAGCGGCCAGCGCAGCTGCATTTCGCACTTTCCCAGTGCGAAAACTTTTTTCTTGAACTGAAACCGTGCAGGACATTCGATGTCGACTGAAACCGAACCGCGCCTTCGCCTGGAGCAGTACCTTGGCCTGCAGATCAAGCGCCAGCGCCAGGCCCAGTCCCTCAAGCTCGCCGATGTGGCACGCATTGCCGGCATCAGCCAGGGCATGCTGAGCAAGATCGAGAACGCCCAGGTATCCACCAGCCTCGACACCCTCAGCCGCCTGTGCGACGTGCTGGGCATGCCGATGGCCAAGCTGTTCAGCCAATATGACCAGCCCGATGGCAATGCCCTGCTGGTGAAGGCCGGCGAAGGGCTGGAAGTGGTACGCCGCGGCACCGAGAAGGGCCACACCTACCACTTGCTCAATCACGCCAGGGGGCCGAAGAAGAACTTCGAGGCCTATATGGTGAGCATGGACGACGCCAGCGAAGAGTTCCCCACCTTCGCCCACCCCGGCACCGAGTTCCTCCACTTGCTGGAGGGCGAACTGGTGTACCGCCATGGCAACCAGCTCTATCACATGCACGCCGGCGACAGCCTGACCTTCGACGGCGAAACCCCGCACGGCCCGGAGCAGTTGGTGCAGGTGCCCATACGGCTGCTGTCGATCATGAACTACAGCGACGAGTGAGGCGGCGCATGGCCGCTGGTGCTGGGCTTATCGTGCTGGCCACCCTTCCGGCAGCGGCGCGCAAGGCACCGGCCGTGCATTGCAATACCAGCCGCTGCCCGCATTGATCAATGCACTGTGGATAGTTTGCGCTATACGAACAAGCGAGCGTTGGCTGCGGTGGAGCACCCAGCCTATGGACTCATCCAGCGGATGAGCGCCTGGCCGCCAACACTTTTGATTTCTGGTCAAACCAAGCCCGTATCGCCGACCAGGCTAACCTCGACATGCTCTTCTTCGCAGATGTCCTGGGCTTCTACGACGTGTTCGGCGGGAGCGCTGAAGCAGCAGTGAAGTGGGCGGTAGAAGGGCCTGCGAACGACCCGTTGATGATCATTCCGGGGCTAGCTGCGATCACCAGGAATCTGGCATTCGGCGCTACCGTTACCACGACCTACGAGCATCCCTTCACGCATGCCCGGCGCTTCAGCACGCTCGATCACATAAGCGCAAAGCGGCACCTTCCGGTCTCGCCTCAGAGATGACCGCTCGGACCGCCTGCCATCGTCTGCTTATGGAGCGTCTTTCCGACAGCAGTGACTCAGGGCTGAATCGCCCCACACAAAGGGAAGCTTTCGCTCCCCTTTGTGCTCAGGTGGTCACTTCATCGTCACTACGACCTTACCTTTAGCTCTGCCTTGCGCGACGTAAGCCAAGGCATCGCGTGTCGCGTTCAACGGGAAGGTACGATCCACTACAGGCTTGATGACCCCGGCTTCAACCAGCTTCGCCAGCTCAGCAAGTTGCGCACCACTCTCCCTCATGAACAGAAACCTGTAACTGACCCCCTTCTGCTCCGACTTTTTCCGGATCCCCCGGCTGATCAACCGAACGATCTGCTGGAACAGCCAGGAGAGACGAAGCTGCTCTGCGAACTCAGGGGTGGGTGGGCCTGAGATGGAAATCAACTGACCACCCGGCTTCAGTACCTTGAGCGATTTATCGAGAACGTCCGCCCCCAGGCCACTGAGCACCACATCGTAATCACTCAGTTGCGATTCGAACGGCTGCGTCTTGTAATCGATCACCACGTCCGCACCCAGCGCCTTGACCCACGGCACGTTGACGGTACTCGTGGTTGTCGCGACGAATGCTCCCAGATGCTTCGCAACCTGAATGGCGATGCTACCGACGCCACCGGAACCAGCATGGATCAGTACCTTCTGGCCTGGATGAACCTTGGCGATTTCCACTAAAGCCTGCCAGGCCGTCAGAGCCACCAATGGCAGCGACGCCGCGTCCTGCATACTCAGGTTGGCAGGCTTGAGTGCGACTGCCGCTTCGTTGACGCCCACGAACTCCGCGAAACCGCCCATGCGCGCCTGATCTACACGAGCGTAGACCTCGTCCCCAACCCGGAACCGACTGACCTTCCCACCCACCCGCTTCACCGTACCAGCAATATCGTTACCCAGGATCAGCGGCATCCGGAAAGGCAGAATCAACTTGAACTCGCCTTTCCTGATTTTGATATCAAGGACATTCACGCTTGCAGCGTGCGTCTCGACCAGCACATCGAAATCACCCACCTTGGGCTGTGGCACTTCAGTGATGTCACCCTCGACCTCTTTGCCGTAGCGGTCAATCAGAAACGCTTTCATACCTTCAAGATTCCACAATGTAGACGTGCCTCATTTATCCGACTCCAGGCAATGATGGCCTCACCCGTTCACGTTGCCCCTCGTGTGCAACAGCACAGGCCGGCCTGGCCTTACTCTTCCAGGAATTGAAGGGCGTGTTTCAGGAAGCGCTCAGGGAACTGGAAGTGAGCGGCGTGACCGGAGTCGGGGTAGATCAGCAGCTGGGCATTTGGAATGCTCTGCACCAGGCTCCACGAATTGATCGAAGGGATCATGACGTCATCGACGCCATTGACCACCAAGGTGGGTTGCTTGAGTGCGTTGAGGTAGGAGAAGCGGTTCTCACCCTGTGCCGACTGGACATAGGCCGCAAAAGCAGCCCCCTGAGCCATGGCAACCTCAACGGAACTTGGCGCGTCCTGATCGGCACGCTGATTGCGTCGCTCCCAGAACGCCAGGCCCGCGCGTCTGGCAGCATCCGAGCGACCGAAGAAGAGGAACAGGAAGTCTTCGATGGTGGGCACAGGGTTTGACGCGGCTTCTCTCACACCCTCCGCCATGCTTGGATCACCACCGCGCAGACCGGTGCCTATCAGCAGAAGCTTGCGCACCAACCCAGGGTGACGCAGCGCCACTTCCTGAACCTGCAGACCACCGATGGAGAAGCCAAGCAGGTCGACCTGGGTCAGCCCCAGAGCACTGATGGCTGCTGCGATGTCATCCGCCATTTGCTCAATGGTCGTGGCCGGAATACCCGACGACGAAGCCACCCCCCTGCCGTTCAGCAGGATCACTTCACGGCCCGCAGCCAGACCATCGGTGATTATCGGGTCCCAGTGATCGAGACCGCCACGGAAGTGGGCGATGAAGACCAGAGGCACACCCGCAGCATTACCCCAGCGGCGGTAAGTGAAGGTGTCGCCGCCTACTTGTACTGTGCGGGTCGGAACGGTGAGATGGGTATAGCTCATGACGTTTTGCTCTCTCGGTGGAAGACCTGGCTTAATGATGATGATCGTAATCCATTTGGTCAACGACTTTGATGATGAACGTAATCAATGTAAGCTATTGCTTGGCTTGATAGCAGAGAGCGCGGAGAAATGAAGGTCACAAAGGCCCAGGCCCAGGCGAACCGGGCCCGTATCGTAGAGACATCCTCTACGCTTTTTCGTGAGCGCGGTTACGATGGCGTGGGTGTTGCCGATCTCATGGCAGCTGCCGGCTTTACCCATGGAGGCTTCTACAAGCACTTCAAATCCAAGGCGGATCTGATAGAGGAGTCGGCAGCGTGTGGCATTGCCAAGACGATCGATCAGGTGCAGGGCCTCGAACTGACTGAATTCGTGAGCTACTACCTCTCACGAAAACACCGGGACGAGAAGGGTACGGGTTGCACGCTAGCGGCCCTTGGTGGAGATGCCGCACGCCAGTCTGATGACATCAAAACCGCTTATGCGGCCGGAATCGAGGACTTGCTGGAGGCCTTGATACAACCAGCAAAAAGCCGTGAGGATATTATCAATACCTTCGCCCATATCCTTGGTGCCTTGGTTTTATCGCGTGCTTGCCCGGACGATTCGCCACTGGCCGATGAAGTGCTCAGCGTCTGTCGAGACCGCATTCTGGGGAAGCGGCCTACTCCTACAGCTTGAACTTCACACAAATCGTACTGTTCCGGGCGAGCCGGTCCAGCGTGATTGCATTGGCTCCATACCCTGAATAGCTTTTCACCAGCCGCATGCCCAGGCCTGTTCCGCTTGGTTCGGGATAAGACTCAGGAAAGCCCTCCCCCTCGTCCCTTACCGTAATGAAAGCATGGTCGCCTGCATCCTGGACGCTCACGTCTATGGTGCCCTTGCCGTACTTGAGGGCATTGGTGATCAGCTCGGAAATGACCAGGCCCAACGGCGCCATCCGCTGTGGAGGGAGAATGAAAGCGTCGGCATCGAGAACGATCTTTCGCTCAGCCAGCGCCGACCCCAGGTCACTCAACAAGGCGCCAAGATACTCTGATGCCAGGACGCCCTGGGTTTCTGCGGTCCGATAGAGGCGTTCATGCACACTGGCAATCGTCAGCACACGGCTGGCTGCCGTCTGCAGCTGGATCTTGACCGCCTCATCCGCCGACAGATTGGCTTGAAGCTGCAGCAGGGTGTTCACCAGGTGCAGGCTGTTCTTGACCCGATGGTGAATCTCTTCGAGATAGAGATGGCTGTCGCTCAGCTTGGTGTTCTGCACGGCAATCAGCGACAGCAGCTGAGCCTCATGCTGGTGCCGCTCGGTAATGTCCCGCGACACCGCGATCAGTCTGTCCACCTTGCCCTCGGTACTCAGAATGGGCGCGATAGTGACGTCCCACCATCTCGGCTCATCGGTGGCCGTAGGGCAGTAGGCCTCAAACCTTGCCGGCTCGCCGGCCACGGAACGCGCCATGGCATCACGCACCACCGCCTTGGAGTCATCAGGCCACAGCTGGGTCCACGGCTTGCCGCGCACCTCTGCCAGCTCGCCGATGTGCATGAGGCACATCCCGGCCTCATTCATGAATTCGATGTCGCCGTGCGTGGTGAGGATCTTTACGCAGTCCGGACTGGCATTGAGCATGCTCTCGGAATAGCGATCCGGTAACTGGTCATCTGCCGCATTTGCCAGGCGCTCCACGGCCATGGAGATGACGTTGGAGATACCCTCGAGGAAAACCAGGTCGCTTTCGATGAAGTCGTCACCGTCGGTGCTATCCGCCTCAAGCACACCAAAGGGCCTGAGCGCCCCCCGGATAGGCACATTGATGGCGCGTTCGATACCGTATTTTTTCAACAGGTCCGGCGTGCGGAAGCGTTGTTCCTGGCCCAGATGGTTGGAAAGCACCGGCCGGTAGGTGGAAATGGCATAACCCGCCGGACTGGCCACATCCCCACCGACCTTGGCGTGGCCGATATCCGAGGGATCCCAACCGACGCCATGGGTCAGCAAAAAATCGTCACTCCCAGGCAAGGGCATCAACACCTTGGCAAAACGCGTGTTCATGCCGTTGGCTACTACGGTACAAGCCTGCGTGAGCAAAGTATCGAGATTCGTCGACCTGAGCGACGACACGCCATACTCCACCACCAACTGATGCTGCTTGTGTAAACGGGCCTGTGACTTTTGTAGTGCAAGCCTGATCATTTCATCGGGAGGCAGTTGATGCATGGGTTCTCATCCGCAGCTGGCCAATATGGAAGATTATTTTCGAGAGCGCCTTTTGACACCGTGGAGCCTGCGGGCGTGCCGGACAGGGATCGAAAAAGTTTCGGGTCTTCATTTACCAACGATCCTGGATCGATGGCAATGACGAAAACCATCTAAGCGCGACGGTAATGGGCAAGTATAGATCGCTCGGCTTGCCAACAACCCAAGCGCCACCCGTCAGCCGCGTGAAACCACTGGTCATGGCCGCTGGCCGTATGGCTACAGGATCGGGGTTTTTATTATGGCTCGCAGTGTATTGGTAGTAGAGGATGACGAGTTGATCCGAACCCTCGCCTGCGAGGCGCTGGAATCGCTCGACCTCGACGTGCACAGCTGTGGCTGCGTCGATGAGGCGATAACGGTGCTGGAAACAATGGCCCACCTGGACCTCGTATTGACCGATATCCAGATGCCTGGCCAACTCAATGGCGTGGATCTTGCGCACCTGATCATTCATCGCTGGCCGGCCACCGCCGTGATGGTGATGTCGGCCGGCCAACTTGATCCCGGCGTTCGCCTGCCTGAGTGTTCAACGTTCCTGTCCAAACCCTGGACGCTTGACCAGTTACTGAATGCGGTTGAGCGACAGCTATCGCCTAAGGCAAGTGTTTGAGGACGGGGCCTTGCTCGAACACGCTCGGCATCCCACACAGCGGAAAAGGCGCTGGAATGACTTCCCGGCGTTCATTGCCATGATCGAGCGCGGTGTATATCGCGCTGGAGCCGGTGTACGCAATCATCGGCGCGTGGTGGTTGTTTGGTAACCAGCCGAGCTTGCGCATGGCGGCGGGGGCTGCGTTGATCGTGCTGGCGACCATTCTGGCGGCGGGGATGATCAACTTGCTGTCCTGATGCCAAACCCTTTTGCTGTCGCATCTTCATAAGAGGGCGGTGGAACGTATTCAGGCGGTGGGCCATTGAGCGAAGGATCAGTGCTAGAGGAGCTAGGGCGCCTTATAGCAAAGAGAGGGGTATTGTTATATCTACCATGCCATGTGTATTCGTATCCCTTGACCCCTCTGGGAAGCTGCCCTCTGTTCACTGCGAAGACCTGCCCTTCTTTGTGCACAGATACGGTCGGAACAAAGTTTGCAACAAAATCAACATCCGGCCGTTGGAAGCGAATTATCCCTTCAACCTTGGACAGTTTTGTGAATACATGATTATTTCCTGCGGGTAAGGCCAGCAAAGCGTTAACATCAGACGGTTCTTGAGCTAAATGTCGGATAAAAGGTTTGAGCGTCATAGGCGCATTATTTTCCCGTAGCAGAGCGGTGGCACCGGTCTTCTTCATTGCACCCAAAGTTTTAGCCATTCCAGAAAGGCTGACTCTCAACTGACCTGAAGGGTCTGAGTAATTGATGGGGTCACCTGTGCAATAGGCGTATGCATTCAGCCCTCCTCTGTCAAACGGGCTCAATACGTCAGGCCCTGTCAAACGCCTGAGTGATGGGCTGAGCAGTCGATACCCGTTACCCAACGGATAGCACCCCGTCTGTGTATCACGCCATTCGCCAGTGAAACCAACCATTGCCAGTTTTTTCTGGACAGGCGAAAAACCATAGGGTGAATAAGCCTCGCAATCGTGAAGGTTAATAGCGTGGGCTGCCAATACGGTATTGGCTGCGTCGCTTTGCAACAGCGTGGCCGATGTTTGTAACTGGGCTAGCGCCCTGCTATCAGCACGCATTAACCGCGTGTTTTCCAAGCCGATCAAACAAACCAGTCTGGTGTTGGCGTAGAACAGGCGCACACTGGGGACCTTGTTATCTATCGTGCTCATTTTTACGTCACCTCTAGCAGAGGTGTTTGACAGTACACGGTAGATGACAGGGTCGATACTGGTAGATCTGCCAGGTCAGCCTGGCCTTCAGTTATCCGCCTTCAGGTAACAAACTGCGGTCAAACATGAATGCCCGCTCCCCTTGCGGCGTGTACTGGTACAACTGCTGCGGCCGGCCCAGTTTTGGCTGGTGCTTCTCGCCGGTATCCCTTACCCAACCCAGCTCGCGTAAACGCTCCAGACGCTTGCGCACAGAAGTACCGTTCACCGCCTGGCCCAGGCAGGCCTGCACCGCCCCGAGCGCATCCTGCACTGTAAACTTCTGCGCCAACAGGTAAAGCGGCAGGCTGCTGTACACCGTCTTTGCCGCCAGCCGTTCGCGGGCCCGCTCCACCAGCAGATTGTGGTCAAAGGGCAACAGCACCTTGCGCCCCAGCACACTGTCCAGATCGAAAAACGCCAGTTGCTCGCCTTCGACGGCCTGCGCGGGGTTGAGCAACGCCAGGTAACAGGTGCTCAACGACCACCCTCGTGGATCGCGGAATGCATTGCCCTCGGTACCCACCTGCTCCATGTAGCACGGTTGCACCCGGGCCTTCTCGTGCAGGGCCCGGCTGGCGGCATCTTCCAGACTGGTGTCGGGGGTACGCCCATTTACGATGACCCCGGGCAAGGCCCATTGCCCGGCATGCGGCTCGCGCTCACGACGGTGCAACAACACTTGCAGATGCTGGGCATCAGGGGCCAGGCGCAGGGCGACAATGTCGACACTGGCCAGGACTTCGACTGTACTCACCGTGCAGCTCCTTGTTCAGTAGCACAATAATCCACCAGAGCATCTAAGTAAGGCAACCACCAACCCCATATCGTTTGCCACTTGACATACTTAATACACCAGGTGAATTATATAGCCATTCCAGCAAGGAGAACCGCCATGAAGATCGCCAGTTTCGATGTCGACGCGCAAAACGGCTTCACTGCCAACGCCCCGCTGGAGCTGCCCGTGCCCGAAGGCGACGAAATTGCGGATGACCTGAATGCGATGGCCTTGCGCGCCGACCTGCGCCTGGGCAGCAAGGACGCGCACCCGGCCAACGCCGCCTGGGTGGTCGCCGACCCTGCGCACATGCTGCAATCCCTGCAACTGGCCAACGCCGACCTGACCTGGGTCAGCCACTGCGTCCCCGGCACACCGGGCTTCGCGCTGCTGCCCGGCCTGCCCGCCCCCATCGACTACGACTACTTCGTGTGGAAAGGCGTCGAACCTGACCTGCACCCCTACGGCGCCTGCTACCACGACCTTGCCGAGCGCCGCTCTACCGGGGTGATCGAATACCTCAAGGTGCAGCAGGTGGGCGCGGTGATCGTCGGCGGCCTGGCCCTGGACTACTGCGTCAAGACCACCGCCCGCCAATTGCGCCAGGCCGGCTTCCAGGTGCTGCTGTACCTGCCGGCCTGCCGCGCGCTTACCCAGGCCGGGGCCATCGAGGCGTGTGGTGCGTTGGCCGCCGAGGGCGTGATCCTCTGCGGCGACGAGGACGCGCTTGACCACCAGCTTGCCCTGATCAAGGAAGACCGCCCATGAGCGACAGTGTTTTTGGCCCACGCATCATCCAGAACCTGCTGGACACCGACTTCTACAAGATCACCATGATGCAGGCGGTGCTGCACAACTACCCCAACGCCGAGGTGGAATGGGAGTTTCGCTGCCGCAATGGCGAAGACCTTTCCCCCTACCTGGCCGAGATCCGCTATCAGGTGGAGCAACTGGCCGAGGTTACCGTCACCCACGACCAACTGGCCTATCTGGAAAAAATCCCCTTCCTCAAACCGGACTTCATTCGCTTCCTCAGCCTGTTTCGCTTCAACCTGCGCTATGTCCAGGTGGGCCTGGATGGCGCCGGGCAACTGGCAATCCGCGTACGTGGGCCGTGGTTGCACGTGATCCTCTATGAGATCCCGCTGCTGGCGATCATCAGCGAAGTACGCAACCGCTACCGCTATCGCGAAGTGGTGATCGAGCAAGTTGGCGAACGCCTCTACCAGAAGCTGGACTGGCTCAAAGCCGAAGCCAGCACCGATGAGCTGGCCGGCTTCCAGCTGGCGGACTTCGGAACCCGGCGGCGCTTCTCCTACCGCGTGCAGGAAGAGGTGGTGCACATCCTCAAGTACGATTTCCCCGGGCGCTTCGTCGGCACCAGCAATGTGCACCTGGCCCGCGAGTTCGAGCTCAAGCCACTCGGCACCATGGCCCACGAATGGTTCATGGCCCACCAACAGCTCGGCCCACGCCTGGTCGACAGCCAGGCCGCTGCGCTGGAATGCTGGGTAAGAGAGTACCGCGGGCTGTTGGGTATTGCGTTAACCGACTGCATCACCATGGATGCCTTCATTGGCGATTTCGATCTGTACTTCGCCAAGCTATTCGATGGCTTGCGGCACGACTCGGGCGATCCACTGGCGTGGGCGGAAAAAGCCATTGCCCACTATGAGCGGCTGGGGATCGACCCGAGGAGCAAGACCCTGATCTTTTCCGACGGGCTGGATTTTTCCAAGGCGCTGGGGCTGTACCGGGCGTTGCATGAACGGATCAATGTGAGCTTTGGCATTGGTACCAAGCTCACGTGTGATATCCCGGGGGTTGAGCCGATGAACATGGTGATCAAGATGACCGGCTGTAATGGGGCGCCAGTGGCGAAGATTTCCGACAGCCCGGGCAAGACGCAATGCCGGGACGAGAATTTTGTTGCTTATCTGAAGCATGTCTTTCATTTGAATTGAGGTTGCCTGCACCGGCTTCTTCGCGGCAAAAGGCCGCTCCTGCATGTACAAAGCCATTGAATGCTACGTACCCCTGTAGGAGCGGCCTTGTGCCGCGAAAAGGCCGGCACAGTCAACCGACCTGTTGCATACCCACACACAACTCAAGAAACCGCGCCGCCGCCCGCGATGGCGTCGCGGCATGCGGCATCAGAATGGAAAACCGCCTGACCAAAGGCTGCGGCGCAACCTGCAACCTGTGCAGCGCCCCATCCTCATGGCGGATGGACATCGCCGACACAAAGCCAACCCCCATCCCCGCACGCACCGCCTCCTTCACCCCTTCCACCCCGGCAATTTCCAGCGCTACGCGCATCGCCACACCATCGCGGGCAAACGCCCGCTCGACAATCTGCCGCACCCCCGAGCCGCTCTCGCGCAGCACCAACGGGTAAGCACCCAGCGACGCCAAGACCTGCTGGTCACTGCCTGCCAGCGGATGACCACTGGGCACGATGGCAACGATCTCGTCCTCGCGCCAGGCCGTCACTTGCGTACCCAAGGGCAACTCCTGCCCAGGCGGCCCTTCGATCAGGGCGATGTCGACACTGTCCAGCGCAGCGACGATCTCTGCCGTGTTGCCGTGCGATGTAGTCACCAGCACGTCCGGGTGGCGGGCATGGAAGTCGGCGATCAGGTAAGGCAGCAGGTAGCTGGCAGGTGTGGTACTGGCACCGATACGCAAGGTACCGCGCTCCAGGCCACGCATAGCCTCACGCAGTGCCTTGGCCTGGCGGAAGGTTTCGCGCAGGCGCTCGGCATGGGCCAGCAACTGCTCGCCGGCTGCCGTCAACCGCACACCACGGCCGGCACGCTGATACAGCGGCTCGCCAAAAGCCTCCTGCAGCAGCTTGAGCTGGCCGGACACCGCCGGCTGCGACAGGTGCAGCGCCTGGGCCGCATGGCTGATGTTGCCGTGCTCGGCGACAGTGGCAAACGTTATCAGCTGTTCAGGGGTCATGATTAAAAAATATCAGATAAACAGATATTTGCCATTCCAAATTACGATTTTTTATAAGCTTATAACCAGATTAACGTAGGCCTTGTCGAAACACCTGTCCGGAGGACTCACATGGCCACGGTTCCGTCCCACCCCGCTTATTCGCCTACCCTCTCTACCCGAGGGCGGCTCAACGGCATCCTGTTCGTCGCGCTTTTTGCGCTTGCGGTCACTCAGCTGGCGGCCTTGCCTGCCATCGCCAACCTGGGCATCAGCCCGTTGATTGTCGGAATCGTCGCCGGCGCGCTGTACGGCAATGCCTTGCGCGATGGTGTACCGGCCAGCTGGGCTGCCGGCATCAACTTTTCGGCCCGCGGCCTGCTGCGCATTGCCGTGGCCTTCTTTGGCCTGCGGGTCAGCCTGCAGGAAATCGCCGAAGTCGGCTGGTCGGGGCTGCTCGTGTCGTTGCTGGTGGTGTCCAGCACCCTGCTGATCGGCCTGTGGTGTGGCATGAAGCTGTTCAAGCTGGACCGCGATACCGCTCTGCTGACCGCCGCTGGCAGCGCCATCTGTGGCGCCGCTGCCGTGCTGGCCTTCGAATCGGCACTGCGCAGTGCCCCGCACAAGAGCGCCATGGCCGTCGGCAGCGTGGTGTTGTTCGGCACCTTGTCGATGTTCCTCTACCCGCTGGCCATCAACGCCGGCTGGCTGCACCTGGACACCATGGGCGCCGGGCTTTTCCTGGGCGGCACTATCCACGAAGTCGCCCAAGTAGTGGGCGCAGCCAGTAACGTCAGCCCTGAAGCCACCCATATCGCCACCATCGTCAAGATGACCCGGGTGATGCTGCTGGTGCCGGTACTGCTGGTGGTAGGCCTGTGGATCAGCCGCTCGCGCAAGGCCGGCCAGGCGCAGGGCAATGGGCGCATTGCGATGCCCTGGTTCGCCTTCGGCTTCCTTGCCCTGGTGCTGGTGAATTCGCTGCAGGTACTGCCGGGTAGCGTTACCCAGGCGGTGAACAGCCTCGACACTTTTGCCCTGACCATGGCCATGACTGCACTGGGTATGGAAACCCGCTTCAGCCAGATTCGCCAGGCCGGGCCAAAGGCGCTGGCTACCGGGGCGATTCTGAACCTGTGGCTGGTAGGCGGTGGCTTGGCAATTACCCTCGGCGTGCAGAAGCTGTTGGGATAAATCGGGACCGGGTTGGCTTCTTCGCGGGCTTGCCCGCTCCCACAGGGATCCGCACTGCACCTGTGAGAGCGGGCAAGCCCGCGAAGAAGCCAACCCGGTCTCAAGGTTTTTCACCAGCCCCCTCGTTGCCGTCCACATTTCTCGGTATGGTGTTGTCAAAGAAGGATGTTTTACCCGCACAGGAAAGACTTAGATGCCTCAACGCAATGTCATCAATGCATCCGTCAGCCCCAAAGGCAGCCTGGAAACGCTGTCACAACGTGAAGTGCAGCAACTGAGTGAAGTCGGTACCGGTAGCCTTTACACCCTGTTCCGCCAGTGCGCCCTGGCCATCCTCAACACCGGCGCCCATGTCGACAATGCCAAGACTATCCTCGAGGCCTACAAGGACTTCGAGGTTAAAATCCACCAACAGGACCGCGGCGTGCGCCTGGAGCTGCTGAATGCCCCGGCCGACGCCTTCGTCGATGGCGAAATGATCGCCAGCACCCGTGAAATGCTGTTCAGCGCCCTGCGCGACATCGTCTACACCGAGAGCGAGCTGGCCAGCCAGCGTATTGACCTGGAAAGCTCGCAGGGCATCACCGATTACGTGTTCCACCTGCTGCGCAACGCGCGCACCCTGCGCCCGGGTGTAGAGCCGAAGATGGTGGTGTGCTGGGGCGGCCACTCGATCAGCACCGAGGAATACCAGTACACCAAGAAGGTCGGCCACGAACTTGGCCTGCGCAAACTGGACGTGTGCACCGGCTGCGGCCCTGGCGTGATGAAGGGGCCGATGAAAGGCGCCACCATCGCCCACGCCAAGCAGCGCATGCATGGCAGCCGCTACCTGGGCCTGACCGAGCCGGGCATCATCGCCGCCGAGGCGCCCAACCCGATCGTCAACGAGCTGGTGATCCTGCCGGACATCGAGAAACGCCTGGAAGCCTTCGTGCGTGTCGGTCACGGCATCATCATCTTCCCGGGCGGTGCCGGCACGGCCGAGGAGTTCCTCTACCTGCTGGGCATCCTCATGCACCCGGACAACCACGAGGTGCCGTTCCCGGTGGTGCTCACCGGCCCGCGCAGCGCCGAGCCTTACCTGCAACAGTTGCATGCCTTCGTCGGCGCCACCCTGGGCGAGGCGGCGCACCGCTTGTACGAAATCATCATTGATGACCCGGCCGAGGTTGCCCGGCACATGGTCGAAGGGCTCAAGGAGGTCAAGCAGTTCCGCCGTGAGCGCAACGACGCCTTCCACTTCAACTGGCTGCTGAAGATCGAAGAGAGCTTCCAGCGCCCGTTCGACCCGACCCACCAGGCCATGGCCGAGCTGGACCTGCGCCGCGAGCTGCCACCCCATGAACTGGCTGCCAACCTGCGCCGGGCGTTTTCCGGCGTTGTAGCGGGTAACGTGAAGGACAAGGGCATCCGCCTGATCGAAGAGCACGGGCCGTACCAGATCCGCGGCGACAGCGCTGTGCTGGATCCACTGGGCCGGCTGCTGCAGGCCTTCGTCGACCAGCACCGCATGAAGCTGCCGGGCGGCGCGGCGTATGTGCCGTGCTACCAGGTAGTGACCTGACACCCGCTGCCTAAACAGTCATCCCAGGCTATTGGGGCTGCTGCGCAGCCCCATTAGTCTATTGGTTGAGGTCAGCCATCGGCCGCTCAACAAACCGAATGCTATCGCGCCCACTGCGTTTGGACTGGTACAAGGCCACATCCCCCTGCTCGATCAACGCCGCCAGGCTCGCCGGTGGCTGGTCGAACAGGTTCACGCCGATGCTCAAGGTAACCGCGTGCGGGGTGGGAACGGTCTTGCCGGCATACTGCTGGAATAGCTCGCGCAACATCCCACCCAGCTCCACTACCTGCTCGCTACTCGCCCCGCTCAACAAGATGACGAACTCATCACCGCCCAATCGCGCGGCCAGCGCCCGCTCGGGCAGCGCCGTGCGAATCATCTCGCTCAGGGCAATCAGCAACCGGTCCCCGGCAATGTGCCCATGCAGGTCGTTGACCAGCTTGAAGTTGTCAATGTCGATCAGCAGCAACGCCCCAGGCTGCGCCGGGCTCACGTCCTTGAAGAATTGCCCCGCCCGCACCTCCAGCGCGCGCCGGTTGTACAGCGCGGTCAGCGGGTCGCGGGCTGCCAGCCGGGCAATCCGCTCCTCGCGCCGATAGCGCACAGTGCCGGTCATCGACAAGGCAATCAGCATGATCGCCATCGCCCCCTCGACCAGGGAAACCTGAATGATCAGCCCGCCAAAGGTGGCCAGGTCAATCAACGTACCCGGCGTGATCGCAATGATCGCCTTCGCTACATAGAACAGCCCATGAATCAACAACACATAGCGCAACTGCACTGCCCCGACACTCAGCGACTTGCCATGCGGCCGCAGCAGGAAGCTGGCCTTGAGCGTCAGCGAGGCGACCAGCAACGAGTTGACCATCAGCATCACCTTCGACCACTGCGGCCCTACGGGCAGCAGCAGCAAGGCGAACCAGACCACCACAATGATCAGCCAGGCCCGCGACAAGCGGTCCTGGGTAAAACGCAGTACGCCTAGCAGGAAAAACCAGTGCGCCACCACCAGCAAACCGTTGGCAAACCAGATACCGATGAACAACAACCCGACCCCGCGCAACAAGGCCAGGACACAACCGACAGCAATAGTGGCAAACCCGGCACTCCAGAACAGCAGTGATGTTTCGCGGACACTGCGCCACTCAATCGCCAGGTACAGGGCAGCCGCAGCTGCCAGGGCGACCGAGATGGTCAGCATCGTGGGTGGATCTAGCGCCATATACGCATTGGCCTATCTGGTTAACGAGGAAAAGGCCCGATTGTATGCGCTCGTGATGACTTTTCAGAGGGGCCTTGCACGGTTGACTGCAAATGATAGCCCAGCCCCTCTAGATGGAGGCATGCCAGCAATATCATTTTGACATCAAGGCACCGTGTTCACTACAGAAATCGCAGTGGTCTCGCCCCCCGCGCCCGGCCAGTGGATGACCGGCAGGCACCAGCATCACCAGGCGCTCGGTGCGAAACGGCAGCGATACCACGCCCTCACTGGCCTTTCGCGACACAAGGCCGCTCCCCCCAAAAAACGTACAGCATCGACTGGTGCAATGCCTCAGAGCACGCGCTTGATCAACGGCTCCAACCGGCTGAAACGCAACCGCCGCAGAAGCTTGCGTACTTCCTTGGGGTGTTCGGCCTTCACCCCCAACGCCTCTGCCGAGGCAATCTTCGGCGCATGCCGGCGCAGCTCGCTCAGCTCCGCTTCCCTTGGCGCCAGCCATTGCCCTTGCGGGTCATCGATCAGCAGGCCGTTTTCCAGGTCCAGGTTGAACCCGCGCGGGTTCAGGTTGTTCCCGGTCAGCAGCGAATAGCGTTGGTCGACCCACACGCCCTTGGCATGGAAGGTATGCCCGGGATCGTTCCAGATCCGCACTTGTAGCTGGCCGCTGGCAATCGCCGCATGGCGGCGTCGGGCGAAGGCACGCAGGTTGTCTTCGTACAGATAAGGCAAGGCGCCACTGGCACTGAACGGCTCACCCGGGGCGATGTAGAAGTCGTTGGCCGTGCGATCACCGACGATCAGCTCAACGTGCACCCCCCGCTCCAGCGCATGGTCAAGCTCGCGCATAACCACCCGCGGCGGGTTGAAATACGGCGTACTGATGATGAGTTGCGTGCGCGCCGCCGCCAACAGAGCGCACATTGCCCGGTTCAACGGGTTGCCACGGCCCACGCCCAACAGCGGAATCACCCGCAACCCCTGCCCTGCCACGCTGGATGGTGCCTCGTAGGCCATGCGCCGCAACCGCGCTCGCAAGCGCCGGATATCGCCGCGCAGGCTGCGGGTGGCAGGTTGTGCAGGCAAGTCGAGGCGTGGTGTGGCGGTGTGGTGCAACAGGCGCTGTACCAGGTCGACCATGGCGTCGGCAAGCCCCTGCGACTGGAACAGGTGGTAGCGGTCCAGGCGATAGCGGTCGAAGCGGTGCAGGTAGACGTTGTTCAGGCTGGCGCCGGTGTAGATCACGCAATCGTCGATGATGCTGCCCTTCAAGTGCAGCACGCCGAACAGCTCGCGGGTCTGCACCGGCACCCCGTGAATGACGATATCCAGCCCGCGCAACTGGCGCTGGGCCTGATACCAGGCGGCGTTACCCGGCTGACGCCCGCCCCCCAGCAGACCACGGCGGGCACGGAACCAGTCGACCACGATGGTGATTTCCAGACCTGGCCGCTCGGCCTTGGCCTGGTACAAGGCATCCAGCACTTCCTGGCCAGCCTCGTCTTGCTGCAGGTACAGTGCGACGATGACGATGCGCCGGGTCGCGGTGCGGATGCGCTCGAGCAGGCAGGCGCGGTATGCCTTGGCATCGGGCAGCACCTGGATCGACTCGGGCGATATGGCGTAGCCTGGCAATGCCGCCAGCATGGATTCGGGGTTCACGAACGATCACCTTCTCTGTGCAATCACTGTCGGCCCTGCCAGCCGGCGGGGCCATTCCTGGCCGCTGCGCCCGGGGTGTAAGATCAACCCGGCAACGACCTATAACAACAAGAACCACGCGAGGCTGTATTTCTCTCTGCCCCTGACGAACTCTGCCTCAGCTTGCACAGGAACAGCGCAATGGTCCACCCCGCTTCTACAAACCTGTCGCCGTCTATTGTAAAGAGTTGTTCCGTAAAGACCTTCGGCTTTCTGATTTTGCCCAACTTCACCACCATCGGTCTGGCGTCGGCGGTGGAAACCCTGCGCATGGCCAACCTGGCCGCGCGCAAGCTACTGTTTCGCAGCGTGCTGATTGCTGCGGACGAGGCACCCGTGGTCGCCAGCAACGGCATGCGGGTACTGCCCGACTACAGCATCGCCAACGCCCCGGAGCTGGACACGTTGCTGGTGGTCGGCGCCAACCCGATCGACCGTGGCCGTAGCAGCCGCCCGCTGATCGACTGGTTGCGCAAGCTGGCCCGCCAGCACCTGCCATTGGGCGGTATCTGCACCGGTAGCTACCTGCTGGCCAAGGCCGAACTGCTCAAAGGCTACCGCTGCACCATCCACTGGGAAGACCTGCCGACATTGCAGGCGCACTTCCCCGGCATTGTCATTTCCAGCCAGCTGTTCGAACTGGACCGCGACCGTTATACCTGCTCGGGCGGTGTGGCAGCCATGGACATGATGCTGCAACTGGTGGCCCGCGAACCCGGGGGCCAGGACATTGCGGCCAAGGCGGCAGAGCTGTTGCTGTGCGACCGGGTGCGGGGCGAGCGCGATCGCCAGCGGGTACCGCTGCGCACCCTGCTTGGCAGCGCCCAACCCAAGCTGAGCCAGGTGGTGGCGATCATGGAGGCCAACCTGGAAGAACCACTGGGGCTCGAGGAGCTTGCCAGCCTCAACGAGGTGACCGTGCGCCAGCTGGAGCGGCTGTTCCACAAGTACCTGCAGCGCACGCCCAGCCAGTATTACCTGGAGCTGCGGCTGTCGCGGGCGCGGGAGTTGCTGCTGCGCAGCGATGTGCAGGTGCGCGAGGTGGCGCTGGCCTGCGGGTTCAGCTCGCCGGCGCATTTTTCCAAGAGTTACAGCCGGTTCTTTGGCTTGTCGCCGCTGGGGGAGCGGCGGCAGGCCTCTTTACACTGATCCAGATCTTGCAATAGTTTTGCCGGCCTCTTCGCGGGTTCACCCGCGAAGAAGCCAGTACAGGCTTATCAATCTTCCAGTGCCGAGTGCGCCGTTTCCCGGCACATCAGCATCGCCACCAGTGCCACCAGTGCTGCCGCCAGCAAATACCCCGCCGGCGCCAGCTTGCTGCCAGTCACCTGAATCAGCCAGGTGGCAATGAACGGTGCAGTCCCGCCAAACAGCGCGTTGGCCACATTGAAGCTGAGGGCAAACCCACTGAAGCGCACCCGGGTCGGGAAAATCTCGGCCAGCAGGCACGGCAAGGTTCCGTCGTTCATTGCCAGTATCGCCCCGAAGCAAATCTGGATCGCCAGGATGACCAGCAGCGGTTGCCCGTCAAGCAGGCGGAACAACGGCACGGTCAGCCCCAGGAACAACAGCGAAGCCACCACCAACATGGTCTTGCGGCCAAACCGGTCGGACAGCCGCCCCATCAGGAAGATCAAGCCAATATAAGTGGCGAGCGATACTGTCGAAGCAATGAATGAATCCCGCTCGCTCATGCCCATTTCACTGGACAGGTAGGTCGGCATGTAGCTGAGCAGCAGGTAGAACGCCACCGCGTTCAGGCAGGTAACGCCAATGCCGATGGCCAGGCTGCGGCGGTGCTGGCCCAGCAGCTCGCGCAGCGGCGTCGGGGCCATGCCGGCCTTGTGTTCCAGGCGCTGCTCCATCTCCAGGAACTTGGGCGTGTCCTGCAGGCTCATGCGGATATAGCGCCCCACCAGGCCGAACGGCGCCGCCAGCAGGAACGGCAGGCGCCAGCCCCATTCATGCAGGGCTTCGCTGCTGAGCAGTTCGTGCAGTACCGCCACGAACGCCGCACCAAACAGCAACCCCGCTGCCGTGCTGGCCGGCACGATACTGGTGTACAGGCCACGACGGCCGGGCGGCGCGTATTCGGCCAGGAACGCCGCAGCACCGGCGTACTCGCCCGACGCAGAAAAACCCTGCACCAGGCGGATCAGCAACAGCAGCGCCGGCGCCCACAAACCGATTTGCGCATAACCAGGCAGCAGGCCGATGCAGAAGGTCGATACCGACATGATCAGGATCGACCACGACAGTGCGTTGCGCCGGCCATGGCGGTCGCCAAAGTGCCCCCAGACGATACCGCCTAGCGGGCGGACCAGGAACGACAGGGCAAACACGGCGAAGGTTGCCAGCAGGCCGTTGGTCTTGTCGGTCTGCGGGAAGAAGGTGGCGGCGATGATGGTGGCCAGGTAGCCGTAGGCGGCGTAGTCGAACCACTCGACGAAGTTGCCCATGAAACTGGCCCGGGCGGCCTTGCGCAGGGCCTGGCGTTCGGCGTTGTGTGCGGGACCGGCGACGGCGGATGGGTCAAGTGTGGTGCTGGACATGACGGGTACCCTCTGGTTCTTTTAATTGGAGGCAGGGTCTGGTGGTCATACAGTGATATTTTTGTTGTCCGGGTTGGCCTCATCGCCGGCAAGCCAGCCCCCACACGGGACTCCACAGGCATTGCATGCTGTGCAGTATCTGCAGGCGCTGGCTTGCCGGCCATGAGGCCAGCTGCGGTCTTTATTTGCGAATGATGTTGTGCTCCGGCCCATACGGGAACCTGGTGATGTTCTCGGCGCCGTTGTCATTGACGATCAGGATGTCATGCTCGCGGTACCCGCCCGCCCCCGGTCGCCCTTCGGGCAGCATGATCATCGGTTCGATCGACACCACCATGCCAGGCTCCAGCACCGTGTCGATGTCTTCGCGCAGCTCCAGCCCCGCTTCGCGGCCGTAGTAGTGGCTCAAGGTGCCGAACGAGTGGCCATAGCCAAAGGTGCGGTACTGCAGCAGGTCGTGGCGCAGGAAGATTTCGTTCAGTTCACGGGCGATGTCGCTGCAGCGCATGCCCGGGCGTACCAGTTTCAACCCAGCCTCGTGCACCTCCACGTTGGCCTGCCACAGGCGCAGGTATTCATCCGGGCAATGGTCGAGGAACAGTGTGCGCTCCAGCGCGGTGTAGTAGCCAGCGATCATCGGGAAGCAGTTGAGGCTAAGGATTTCACCCTTGCCGACGCGGCGGCTGGTCACCGGGTTGTGCGCGCCATCGGTGTTGAGCCCGGACTGGAACCAGGTCCAGGTGTCCATCAGCTCCGCATCGGGGAAGCGCCTGGCAATTTCACGGACCATCGCCTGGGTGGCATGCAGCGCCACTTCATACTCCGGCACCTGCTCGCGCAGCGCCTCCACCACCGCCGCACCGCCAATGTCGGCCACCTGCGCACCTTGGCGGATCAGCGCCTGCTCCTCCGCCGACTTGATCATGCGCATGCGCATGCACGGCGCGCCAATGTCCAACAACTCGGCTCTGGGGTAGCAGGCGGCCAGCTTGGCGTGGTTCTGCAGGTTGAGGTGGTCGTGTTCGACGCCGATGCGCGAGGCCAGCGGCAGCGCCTGCTGGATGGCAACGAAGTAGTTGTCGCGTTGCCAGTCGGTGTAGACGATGTTGTCAGTGCCGACCGTGCGCCGCCAGGGCTGCCCGCCATCGATATTGGCGCTGATCGAGACGACCTTGTCCTGGGTGATCACCAGCGCATACGGGCGGCCGAACGAGCAGTAGAGGAAGTCGCTGTAGTAGTTGACGTTGTGATACGACGTGAAGATCGCCGCTTCGATGTCCTGCTCGGCCATGTAGGCCCGCAGCCGGGCGTGGCGGGCTGCATATTCCTGCGCCGAAAAGGTCGGCTGCACCTTGTCGCCATTGCGGATTTTCAGGGTCTTGGGCATTTGCATGGTCGGGGTTCCTTGTCGTTGTGAGCACGCTGTTCAGGCCGGCCGCCTGAGAAGCATTGCAACAGAACCGACGAGGACGTTTTTGTATCTATCCGACCTGGAATTGGCGGGATCACCAGGGCCAAGGGGGCTGCTCTGCAGCCCCCCGCAACACCGTTACTTCAGGTCAAAACGATCCAGCTCCATGACCTTCTGCCAAGCGGCCACAAAGTCCCGCACGAACTTGTCACCCCCATCACTGCTGCCATACACCTCGCTCAACGCCCGCAGCTGGGCATGCGAACCAAACACCAGGTCAACCCGGCTACCACTCCACTTCACCTGCCCGGTCTTGCGGTCGCGGCCTTCGAAGGCCTCGTTGTCCGCCGAGGTCGGCTTCCATTCCACGCCCATGTCCAGCAGGTTGCGGAAGAAGTCGTTGCTCAGGGTGCCGGGCTTGTCGGTGAACACGCCCTGCTTGCTGCCGCCATGGTTGGCGCCCAGCACGCGCAGGCCGCCAATCAGCACGGTCAGCTCCGGCGCCGTCAGCGTCAGCAACTGGGCCTTGTCCAGCAGCAGCTTCTCAGCCTTGACGCTATAGCGGGCCTTGGTGAAGTTGCGGAAGCCATCGGCCAACGGCTCTAGCACGGCAAACGACTCGACATCGGTCTGCGCCTGAGACGCATCGACGCGGCCCGGGCGGAACCCTACGCTGCCCGTGTAACCGGCGTCCTTGGCGGCTTTTTCAACGGCTGCGGTACCGGCCAGCACGATCAGGTCGGCCAGAGAAACCCTCTTGCCGCCGTTGTTGAACTCGCCCTGGATCTTTTCCAGCGCCGCCAGCACCTTATCTACCCCCTGGTTTGCAGCCCAGTCCTTCTGCGGTGCCAGGCGCACGCGGGCGCCATTGGCCCCACCGCGCTTGTCGGAGCCGCGGAAGGTCGACGCCGACGCCCAGGCGGTGGCGACCAGTTCGCCCACGCTCAAGCCCGAAGCCAGGATCTTGGTTTTGAGATCTGCGATGTCTTGCTCGCTGATCGTGGCTGGATCTGCCTTGGGCAACGGGTCTTGCCACAGCAACTCTTCGTTGGGCATTTCCGGGCCCAGGTAGCGGGCCAGCGGGCCCATGTCGCGGTGGATCAGCTTGTACCAGGCACGGGCAAAGGCATCCGCCAGCTGGTCAGGGTTGTCCTTGAAGCGACGGGCGATCGGCTCGTAGATCGGGTCGAAACGCAGCGCCAGGTCGGAAGTAAGCATCGACGGTGCGTGTTTCTTGCCCGGATCGTGGGCATCCGGCACGGTGCCTGCGCCTTTGCCCTCTTTCGGCCGCCACTGGTGCGCACCGGCCGGGCTCTTGGTCAATTCCCACTCAAAGTTGAACAGGTTGTTGAGGTACTCGTTGCTCCACTTGGTCGGGGTAGAAGTCCAGGTCACTTCCAAGCCGCTGGTGATGGTATCCCCGCCTTTGCCGGTACCAAACTTGTTGGGCCAGCCCAGGCCCTGCAGCTCAAGGCCAGCAGCTTCCGGCTCGGGGCCGACATTGTCGGCAGGGCCGGCACCATGGGTCTTGCCAAAGGCGTGGCCGCCGGCGATCAGCGCCACCGTTTCTTCATCGTTCATGGCCATGCGGCCAAAGGTTTCACGGATGTCCTTGCCCGAGGCCACCGGGTCGGGGTTACCTTCCGGGCCTTCCGGGTTCACGTAGATCAGGCCCATCTGCACGGCGGCCAGCGGGTTTTCCAGGTTCCGCTCGGCCGACAGGTCGCGATTCTGTTCTTCGCCGTGCTTGGCCGGCTCGGCCACCAGGTCCCCCTGGCCTGGCGGCTGGGCCTTGACCTGTTCCTTGCCGTAGCGGGTATCGCCGCCCAACCAGACCTTTTCCGAGCCCCAATACACATCTTCGTCCGGCTCCCACACATCGGCGCGCCCGCCAGAGAAACCAAAGGTCTTGAAGCCCATGGATTCGAGGGCAACGTTACCCGTGAGCACGATCAGGTCGGCCCAGGAAATCTTGTTGCCGTATTTCTGCTTGATCGGCCACAGCAGGCGCCGGGCCTTGTCCAGGCTGACGTTGTCCGGCCAGCTGTTCAGAGGGGCGAAACGTTGCTGGCCAGAACCCGCGCCACCGCGACCATCGCCGATGCGGTAGGTGCCCGCGCTATGCCAGGCCATGCGGATGAACAGCGGACCGTAGTGGCCGAAGTCGGCGGGCCACCAGTCCTGCGAGTCGGTCATCAAGGCGGTCAGGTCTTGCTTCAGGGCCTGGAAGTCGAGGCTCTTGAACGCCTTGGCATAATCGAAGTCCGGATCGGGGCTGGATTTCGACGAATGCTGGTGAAGAATGCGAAGGTTGAGCTGGTCAGGCCACCAGTCACGGTTGGTGGTGCCGCCACCTGCGGTTTGATGGAACGGGCATTTCGATTCGTTCGACATCTGCGGGTACCTTTGGGTCGGTTATCCAGATTTCCGGTCTATGCCAGGTGTTCTTTCAGCCGAGCGTGTGGGCTCGTGCTACCCCTCATCAGGTCTACACGGGGCCACGGGAAAGACTAGACCAGCTTGGGCAGAGTTCTAATAGAGTGGCTGTTAGGGGTTGATAGGCTGGCTCTGTCAGGTTTGCTTGTGCTGGCCTCTTCGCAGGTGAACCCGCGAAGAGGCCAGCACATTCATACAAGGCAAGCAGGCCAGCGGCGTGCTTCAATACACCGCCAAGCCCTCTATTCCGGAACCTGAGCCCAATGAACCGCAACGACCTGCGCCGCGTTGACATGAACCTGCTGGTGCTGTTCGAAGCCTTGATGATCGAACGCAACCTGACCCGCGTCGGTGAAAAGCTGTTCATCACCCAGTCCACCGTCAGCGCCGCCCTCGCCCGCCTGCGCGAGCTGTTCGACGATCCGTTGCTGATCCGCAGTGGCCGGGCCATGGAACCCACGCCAAGGGCCCTGCAGATTTTTGCCGAACTGGCGCCAGCGATGGACGTGATTTCCGCCGCCATCAGCCGCGCCCGCGAATTCGACCCGGCCAGCAGCTGCAATGTGTTCCGCCTGGGCCTGTCGGACGATGCCGAGTTCGGCCTGTTCCCGGCCTTGCTGCAGGCCCTGCGCGAAGAAGCCCCGGATATCAGTGTGGTTGTGCGGCGCGCCAACTTCCTGCTGATGCCTGGCCTGCTGGCCAGCGGCGAAATCTCGGTAGGTGTGAGCTACACCACCGACCTGCCAGCCACGGCCAAACGCCGCAAGCTGCGCGACATCGGCGTGCGCGTGCTGCGCGCCGACGACCGCCCCGGCCCGCTGACCCTCGACGAATACTGCGCGCGCCCGCATGTGATGGTGTCGTTCTCCGGCGACATGAGCGGCAACATCGACCTGGACCTGGCGCGCATCGGCCGTTGCCGCAAGGTGGTGCTGGCGGTGCCGCAGTTCGGCAGCCTGCGCGCCCTGCTGCGCAACACCGAGCTGATTGCCACCGTGCCGGACTACGCCGCCTGCGCCCTGGCCGACGACGGTAGCCTGCGCGCCGACCCGGCGCCGTTCGACATCTCCGAGGCCGAGCTGTCCATGGTCTGGAGCGGCGCCCAGGACAACGACCCGGCCGAGCGCTGGCTACGCGAACGCATCCTGCAGTTCATGGCCCGGTAGGTAATCACTCACTTCTTGCGCTGCATCCACGCCGCGCCCAGCCCACTGAGGCAGATCACCGAAATTCCCGCCAGGCTCAGGCTATCCGGCACCTGGCTATAGAATAGAAGCCCAAGCAACCCGGCAAACACGATCTGGCAGTAGCTGAACGGTGCCAGCAACGCCGGTGCCGCATGGCGGAAGGCCTGGGTCAGCAGCAGGTGCGCAGTCATGCCAAAGCCACCCAGCGCCAGCATCAGCAGCGCATGGTCCCAACGCGGCACCACCCAGAAGAACGGCACCAGTGCACTCATTGCCAGGGTGTTGCACAGCCCTGCATAGAAGTTGCTGGTGGTCGGGCTGTCATGCGCAGCCAGAATGCGCGTCAGCAACTGATAAAAGCAGAAGCCCAACGCCGAACCGAAAGGATACAGAATGGCCGGGGTAAACATCGCCCCACCCGGGTGCACCACCACCAGCACGCCGATAAAGCCCATCACCACCGCCACCCACTGCCCCACCGTCACCCGTTCTTTCAACAGGGGTGCCGATAACGCGGTGACCAGCACCGGGGCAAGAAAGTTGACCGCAGTGGCCTCGGCCAGCGGCAAGTATTGCAGGCCAGTGGTAAACAGCAGGCTGGTGCTCAGCAGGCTCAAGGCCCGCAGCGTCTGCAACACCGGGCGGCGCGTACGCAGCACGTTAAGGCCTGACTTGGGCAGGAAGATGCCGGCCATCAGCAGCGTATGCACCACGTACCGGGCCCACACCACCATGACGATCGGGTACAGGCCGCCGAGGAATTTGGACAAAGCATCGTGGCTGGCAAACAGCAACGTCGCCACCACCACCAAGGCGATGCCGCGCAGGGGTTGGTTGACGCCGGACAGCGGTGTACTGGAACTCATGGCTCTCTCGATGACGGCGCGCCAGCAGGCAAGCCCAGGGAAGGCCGCACAGGCGTGGCCTGGCGGATGCGACTGCTCGAATTCTAGAAGAGATGCCGCAGCATAAGGAAGTTCATTTGCCGCTTGTCCACGCCGGCTGCAATTACTGTTCGCTGATCGACCACTTTGTGCCTTGAACGCATGGCCCGGGCCTCGCTGATCACCCACCATCGAGTGCGAACCCTGCACACCCTACAAGGAATTTACATGCAAAGGCTCACCACCCGTAACGGTCTGGACCTGCCAGCAATCGGCCTGGGCACCTGGCCAATGACCGGCACCGAATGTACCCAGGCCGTGCACCAGGCGCTGGACGTGGGTTACCGGCACATCGACACTGCCACCGCCTACGAAAACGAAGCGGCCGTTGGCCAGGCCCTGCGCGACAGCGACGTGCCACGCGAGCAGATCCACCTCACCACCAAGGTGTGGTGGGACCGCCTGGAGCCCAAGGCCATGCGCCAGTCGCTGGAAGACAGCCTGCGCGCCCTGGGCACCGAGCAGGTCGACCTGTTCCACATTCACTGGCCCGGCAAGGATTGGGACCTGGCACGCAGCATCGACACCTTGGTAGCGCTGCGTGACGAGGGCAAGGCGCGCCACATTGGCGTGGCCAACTTCCCGCTGGGCCTGCTGCGCCAGGTGGTGGAAACCCTGGGTGCGCCGTTGTCGGCGATCCAGGTGGAATACCACGTACTGCTCGGCCAGCAACCGCTGCTCGACTACGCCCGCCATCATGACCTGTTGCTCACCGCCTACACCCCGCTGGCCCGCGGCCAGGCGGCGGCGCAGCCGGTGATCCAGGCGATTGCCCGCAAGCACGGCGTGCTGCCCAGCCAAGTGGCGCTGAAGTGGTTACTGGACCAGGACGGTGTGGCGGCGATCCCAAAGGCCAGTAGCCGCGAGAACCAGCTGGCCAACCTGGCAGCATTGAACGTGCAACTGGACGACGAGGATCGCGCGGCGATTGCCCAATTACCGAAAGATCAGCGGGTGGTAAGCCCGCCGTTTGCGCCAGACTGGAATAGCTGAAATTCGTAAGCGCGACACGGACCTTGTGGGAGCGGGCGTGCCCGCGAAGAAGCCAACTCGGTGGCTGGCACCGGCTGCGCCGGTGTTCGCGGGCATGCCCGCTCCCACAAGGATTGCACAAGCTCTTAAAATTTGAGCAAGACAATTACCCCCACAATGGGCTGCGTGAGCCGTCAGCTAGGCGTAATGACCTGCTTCAACCGCTCACTCGCCGGTGCCGGCCGCCCGTACAGGTAGCCCTGGAAATGCGAGCACCCTTCCGCCGCCAGCCGGCGCATCTGCTCTTCCGACTCCACCCCTTCGGCCGTGGTCTTGATCATCAGGCTGTTGGACAGGTCGGTAATGGCACGGATGATCGACATCGCCTCACGGCTTTCGCACATGTCATGCACGAACGACTTGTCGATCTTGATCCGGTCGAACGGGAACGACCGCAGGTAGCCGAGCGATGAATACCCGGTGCCGAAATCGTCCAGCGAAATGGACACGCCCAGGTCTTTCAGCGCGCGCAAGGTGCGCACGTTTTCCTCGCTGTTACCCAGCAGCACCGACTCGGTGATTTCCAGCTCCAGGCGCTGCGCCGGTAGGCCCGAGTCGGCCAGGGCCAAGGCCACAACCTGCACCAGGTTGGCATTCTTGAACTGCACCGGCGACAGGTTGACCGACACCGTCTGCTCGCTGTCCCAGCTGGCCGCTTCCTGGCAGGCCAGGTTCAAGGCCCGGGTGCCCAGCTCATGAATCAACCCGGTTTCCTCGGCAATGGGGATGAAGTCCATGGGCATCACCATGCCACGGCTCGGGTGCTCCCAGCGCAGCAAAGCCTCGTAGCCGGTGATGCAGTGGGTCTGCTGGTCGACCACCGGCTGGTAGTGCAGTAGCAACTGGCCCAGGTGCAGCGCAGTACGCAGGTCGGTTTCCACCAGGCGGCGCTGGCGGGCTGCAACGTCCAGTTCGACCTCGAAGCACTCGTAGCGGTTTCGCCCGTTGCGCTTGGCCTCGTACAGCGCCATGTCGGCATAGCCGAGCAACTGCTCGGCCTGGTCATTGTCATCGGGGGCAATGGCAACGCCGATGCTCACCCCCACCGTGAACTGGTGGCCTTCGATCTGGAACGGCGGGCAAATGGCATTGATCAGGCGCTGTGCGGTGTTGCACGCGGCATCGCGGCCATCAAGCCCGGTCAGCACCACGGCAAACTCGTCACCGCCCAGGCGGGCCAGGGTGTCGTGTTCACGCAGCTCACGGCGCAGGCGCTTACCCAACTCACGCAGCAGCTTGTCGCCGAAGGCATGGCCCAGGGAATCGTTGATGTTCTTGAAGTTATCCAGGTCCAGGCACAGCGCAGCGGTCAGCTTGGCGTTCTCGCTGCCACGCACCAGCGCCTGGCGCAGGCGTTCGTTGAACAGCGTGCGGTTGGGCAGCCCCGTGAGCGCGTCATGGTGCGCCATGTGGTGGATCTGCGCGTGGGCGGCCAGTTCCTCGGTGGCATCCTCGGCAACAAACAGCACGTAATCAGCCTGGCCTTCGCGGTTCTGGCTGAGCAAGGTACGGCTGCGCAGGGTACGCGGGCCACGGGCGGTGTCGACCCGGGTCTCGGCAGCATGGCCCTTGGTGCTACGGGCGCCACGGGCCAGCTGCTGCTCAAGGTAGTCGGCAGCCGCCGGGCTCAGGCACTCGCCAGGCAGTTGGCCGATCATGCTGCGCTCTGGCCCGCCGAACAGGCGCTCGGCCTGCTGGTTGGCCAGCAGGATACGCTGGCTCTCCAGGTCCTGGACGATGACGCTGGCGGGGATATTGGCAATGACCGAATCCAGGAACTGCGAAAGCTTGGCCATTTCCTGGCTGTACTGCTCGGCCAGTTCCTTGGCCTGCAGCAGCTCCAGCTCCTGACGGCGGCGTTCGGAAATGTCGCGGGTAACCTTGGCAAAACCCACCAGTTGGCCGGCATCGTCGTACACCGCGTCGATCACCACATGGGCGTGGAAGGCCGAGCCATCCTTGCGCATGCGCGAACCGATTTCTTCAAAGCGCCCGGTGCTGCGCGCCTGCTCCAGGTTATGCGCGGGCAACCCGGCGGCGCGCTCGGCATCGGTGTAGAACAGCGAGTAATGCTGGCCGACGATTTCCTCGGCGTGGTACCCCTTGGCACGCTGAGCGCCGGGGTTCCAGTTGGCCACGACACCTTCGGGGGTGAGCATGTAGATGGCATAGTCCACCACACTCTGAATCAATAGCCGGTACATGATGTCGGGGCTTGCGACTAACGACATGAACTTTACCTGAACCTTCGAAGCGCATGAAAAGGGACCCCGGCAAGCAGTGGCCGGGCTTCTGAAAGCGTTGATGGCATTATGCCGCTCATGACGATTTTGTGAAGTAGCTCACAAAAATGTCGCTATTCCTCTTCAAGGACGAACGAAGGCGGGCAAGCCCTCAATGGCGGGCGCCGCTCACCAGGAAACTGAGCAGGTCCGGTTCATCAGCCAGGGCAATGGCCTGCGCCGGGCGCGACAGGTTCGCCAGCACGGCCTTGCAGAACGCCACGGCCGGGGCATCATGTGCGTAGCACCGCAGCAACCAGTCGCCCTCGCCGCACAGCAACTGCAACGCCACCGCTTGGCCGATGCCCTGGCGGCGGTATTTTTTCAGGATGAACAGGTCAGCCAGTTCCAGCGCGTCGATGCCCGGCAATTCGCTGCGTTCCACCAGTACGAAGCCGGCGATGAAGCCGTCCGCCAGCACCAGGTAGGCGCCCCAGCCGTCGTCCTGCCAGTAGCGGTGCAGGTGCTCGTCGTGGATATAGAAGCGGCCGTCCACTTCGACGTCCTCCTGCTCCCAGTCGGAGGACTCGTAGGAATAGAACTGGTAGAGGTTGCGGATCAGCGGGGCCTGGTCAGCGGTGGTTGGCAGCAGCGCGATGGGCAGCATAGGGTGGGGCTCAGGCAAAAGGTCGATTCTAGATCACCGGGCCCAACAGCAAAAAGCCCAGGCCCTCCCCGCACGGAAAGGCCCAGGCAAAAACACAGCGAAAAATGGTCAGCACGTTGGGGGCGCTACGCGCCCCTTTCGCGACACAAGGCCGCGAATGGGCTGCGCAGCAGCCCCAACGGTTTCAGCCTTCCTGCAACGCACGCGGCCGGTGGCTGCGTGCCTCGGCCTCCAACGCCGTGGCCCCCTGCAGGTGGAAGTCGAACGCCAGTTCGGCAAAACGCTCGCCTTGAACGCCGCGGTCACGCGCCGCCGCAGCATCCTCGACAAAGCGCAGCTCGCCGATCAGCCCGTCACGGGTGGCGTAGGCAAAGTCGTCCCACAGGTACTTGTCACCCTCGAAGTTGATCTGCGTGGTCAGGTGGCGGTGCCCGGGTGCCGAGATGAAGAAGTGCACATGCGCCGGGCGCTGGCCGTGACGCCCGAGCAGGTCCAGGCATTCCTGGGTCGGGCCCTGCGGGTCGCAGCCATATCCCGATGGCACGATGGAGCGCGCACGGTAGCGGCCCTCGGCATCGGTGATGATGCGGCGGCGCAGGTTGTACTCGGACTGGGTCGAGTCGAAGTACGAATATGTACCTTGGGTGTTGGCGTGCCAGAGGTCGACGGTGGCGCCGGCCAGCGGCTTGCCTTCGGCGTCGAACACCTGGCCTTTCAGGAACATCACCACCCCTGGGTCGGTGCCGTCATCCATGCGCGCTTCGCCTTGTACCAGCGGCGCCCCGGCGACATACAGCGGGCCTTCGATGGTACGCGGGGTGCCGCCACCCAGGCCGGCTTCGGCATCCTTGGCGTCCTGCAGCAGGTCGAGGAAGTGCTCGATGCCCAGGCCCGCAGCCAGCAGGCCAGCTTCGTTACGGCCACCCAGGCGGTTGAGATAATCAATGGCGTGCCAGAACTCGTCTTCGGTGATTTCCAGGTCTTCGACCAGGCGCGCGGTGTCTTGCAGCACACGCAGGATGATCTGCTTGAAGCGTGGGTTGCCTTCGGCGTGGTCCAGGCCCGCCACTTTGTTGAAGAAGGCTTGAATGTCGGCAGTGTGGGAAATTTTCACGGTCATCGTGCGTACCTCATATTGTTCTTGTCAGGTAGACAGGTGCGTATCAGCGGTCGTCGCTGTGGATCGACGAGGGATGCCGGCACAGGCCGTCGACCTCGATGTCCATGTACGGGAACAACGGCAGTTGCATCAGGGTGTCGTGCAACGACTCGACGCTGGGCACATCGAATACGCTGTAGTTGGCGTAGTGCCCGGCAATGCGCCACAGGTGGCGCCAGGTCCCTTCACGTTGCAGGCGCTGGGCCAGTTCCTTTTCATCGGCCTTGAGCTGGGTGGCCTTGGCCGGGTCCATGTCCACCGGCAGTTTCACGGTCATCTTCACGTGGAACAGCATGATTATCTCCTTGTTTGCTGATCAGCGACGGGCGAAGCGCGCCAGGCGCTGTTCGTCCAGGGTCAGGCCCAGGCCTGGGGTACGGGGAATGTGCAGCTGGAAGTCGCGATATTGCGGCGGCTCGTTGACGATTTCTTCGGTCAGCAGCAGCGGGCCGAACAGCTCGGTGCCCCAGGTCAGTTGGCGTAGGGTGAGGAAGGCGTGGGCCGAGGCCAGGGTGCCGATCGAGCCCTCGAGCATGGTGCCGCCATACAGGCCGATACCGGCGGCCTCAGCGATTTGCGCGGTGCGCAGCACGGCACGCGGGCCGCCGTTCTTGGCGATTTTCAGGGCAAAGATGCTGGCGGCGCCGTCGGCGGCCAGGCTGAAGGCATCCTCGACGCTTTCGATGGACTCATCGGCCATGATCGGTGCAGGGCTGCGCTGGTTCAGGCGCACCTGGCCACCGCGGTTGATACGCGAAATCGGTTGCTCGATCAGGTCGATGCCGTTGTCGCCAAGCACCTGGCAAGCGCGGATGGCCTGGGATTCGTCCCAGTACTGATTCACGTCCACTCGCACACTGGCGCTGTCGCCCAGTTCGCGTTTTATCGTCACCACGTGTTTGAGGTCCTGCTCCACCGGGTTGGCGCCAATCTTCAGCTTGAACACCCGGTGGCGGCGAATTTCCAGCATGTGCCGGGCTTCGGCGATATCACGGGCGGTGTCGCCACTGGCCAGGGTCCAGGCCACTTCCAGGCTGTCGCGCACGCGGCCGCCCAGCAGTTCGCTGACCGGCAGGCCCAGGCGTTTGCCCTGGGCGTCGAGCAAGGCGCTTTCGATACCCGACTTGGCAAAAGTGTTGCCCTTGGCCAGCTTGTCAAGCTTGAGCATGGCGGCGTTGATGTTGTCCGCCGCCAGGCCGATCAGTGCCGGGGCCAGGTGGGCGTCGATGTTGGCCTTGATGCCCTCGGGGCTTTCGTAGCCATAGGCCAGGCCACCGATGGTGGTGGCCTCACCGATACCTTCCACGCCATCGCTGCAACGCACACGCAATACCACCAGGGTCTGCTGCTGCATGGTGTGCATTGCCAGCTTGTGCGGGCGAATGGTCGGCAGGTCGACGATAATTGCATCAATACGTTCAATCAGCGCGCTTGTCATTGTTGCCAGGTCCCGTCAGGTCGGGCTGCCAGTTGCAGGCCCGAATGGTGCATTACTTGATTGTTCAAGGATTGCGCGAGACCCTGATGAACGTCCAATATCAAATGAATCTCCCACCATACCCTGGAGGTCTGATGGAGCTGCGCCACCTGCGTTACTTCAAGGTCTTGGCCGAGACCCTGAACTTCACCCGCGCCGCCGAGCTGCTGCACATTGCCCAACCGCCCTTGAGCCGGCAGATCAGCCAGCTGGAGGACGAGCTCGGCACCTTGCTGGTAGCGCGCGAACGCCCTCTGCGGCTGACCGAGGCCGGCCGCTTCTTCTACGAGCAGACCTGCACCGTACTGCAGCAACTGCAGAACATCAGCGACAACACCCGCCGCATTGGCCAGGGCCAGCGCCAGTGGCTGGGCATCGGCTTTGCCCCCTCGACCCTGTACAACGTGCTGCCAGAGCTGATCCGCGAGCTGCGCCAGGACAGCGAGCTGGAACTGGGCCTGAGCGAGATGACCACGCTGCAGCAGGTGGAAGCGCTGAAGAGCGGGCGCATTGACATCGCCTTCGGGCGCATTCGTATCGAGGACGCGGCCATTGCGCAACAGGTCCTGCGTGAAGACCCGCTGGTGGCCGTGCTGCCCAAGGGCCACCCGCTGGCGGGCAGCCCGCTCAGCCTCGCCCAGCTGGCTGGCGAAGCGTTCATCCTCTACCCGGCCAACCCCCGGCCCAGTTATGCCGACCACGTGCTTGCGCTGTTCGCCCAGCACGGCATGAGCATCCGCGTCAGCCAGTGGGCCAACGAACTGCAGACGGCCATTGGCCTGGTGGCCGTCGGCGTGGGGGTAACCCTGGTGCCAGCATCGGTACAACAGCAGCACCGCACCGATATCGAGTATGTCGGCTTGCTTGATAGCAGCGCCGTCAGCCCGATCATACTTAGCCGGCGCAAGGGTGACGTGAGCCCGATCGTGCAGCGGTGCCTGGGGTTGATCGAGCAACAGGCACCATGAACAAACCTTGCACCCTGTGGGAGCGGGCGCGCCCGCGAACACGGGCAGAGCCCGTGCCATCCACCGAGTCGCCTGCTTCGCGGGCATGCCCGCTCCCACAGGGTATGTGTTGTGCTCAGGAATGTGCTTGAGCGCGGCGGCGGTAGGCCAGCAGCAGGAACACGAACCACAACGGCATCACGCACAGCGCCAACCGGGTATCCGGCTGCAGCGCCAGCAGCACCAGCACAAAGCCGAGGAAACCCAGGGTGGTGATGGCCATCGGCACCCCGCCCGGCAACTTGAACGCCGAGGCGTCGTGCGCAGTCGGGTTGCGTTTGCGATAGGCAAGGTACGCCGCAAGGATCATCGACCAGGTAAAGATCACCAGGATTGCCGACACGGTGGAAATCAGCGTGAACACCGTCATCACCTCCGGGATGATGAACAGCAGGCTCAACCCGATCAGCATGCACACGCCGGAAAACACCAGGCTGTACACCGGCACGCTCAACGCCGAAAGCCTGGCGAACAGGGCCGGCGCGTTACGCCGCTCGGCCAGCCCGAACAGCATCCGGCAGCCCGAGTAGACACCGCTGTTGGCCGAAGAGGCTGCCGAGGTCAGCACCACGAAGTTGATCATGCCGGCCGCCGCGGGGAAGCCGGCCAGCAGGAACAGCTCGACGAAGGGGCTGCGGTTGGCCGGCACCTCGGCCCACGACACCACGCTGATGATGCACACCAGCGCCAGGATGTAGAACAGCAGAATGCGCAAGGGGATAGTGTTGATGGCCTTGGGCAGCGAGCGATGCGGGTTCTTTGCCTCGGCGGCGGTGGTGCCGATCAGTTCGGTGCCGGCAAAGGAAAACACGGCAATCTGGAAGCCGGCAAAGAACCCGCTGATGCCATGGGGGAGCACGGCGCCCGGCGCGACCACGTTCGACAGCGAAGCAACCACGCCATTGGGTGAGGTATAGGAGGTGGCGATCATCACCGCCGCTGTGATGATCAACAGCACGATGGCGACGATCTTGATGATGCCGAACCAGAACTCCACCTCGCCAAAAATCCGCACCGCCAGCATGTTCAGCCCCAGCAGCACGAACAGGGTGAAGAACGCGGGTAGCCAGGCCGGTGCATCGGGGTACCAGTACTGGAAGAACCCGGCCACCACGACCACGTCGCCGACCACCGCCACGCTCCAGCTCAGCCAGTACGACCAGCTCAGCACAAAGCCGGCGCGCGGCCCCAGGTAATAGGCAACGATATCGGCGAACGACTTGAAGCGCAGGTCGGATAACAGCAGCTCGCCCATGGCGCGCATGACGAAGAACACGAAAAACCCGAGGATGGCGTACACCAGCAGAATCGAGGTGCCGGACAGCGCGATCACCTTGCCGGAGCCCATGAACAGGCCGGTGCCGATGGCGCCGCCTATGGAAATCAGCTGAATGTGGCGGTTTTCCAGTGTGCGTTGCAGGTGCCCTTCACGGTCGGGCGTTACCGGTTTGCTTTGCTCAAGGCATGCGGGCATGTCTTGCATGGCGACCTCTTGTTATTGTTGGCCTGTCACATGTCGCGGTGCCGTAACAAAGCCCTTTACAGGCTTCGCCACGGCTGGTTACGCGGGTTAGCGCGCGCTTTCGAACCCTTGCAGGGTGTTCACGGCGTTGATGCCGATTTCGTCGACCATGTAGCCGCCTTCCATCACGAACAGGGTCGGGATACCCGCACTGGCGATCTCGGCGCCCATGCGCAGGAAGTCTTCGCTGATGAGCTTGAAGTGGCTGATCGGGTCATCCTCGAAGGTGTCGACCCCCAGCGACACAACCAGAAACTGCGGCTTGTGCGCGACAATGCGCTTGAGTGCATCCTGCAAAGCCGGCTGGTACTGGGCCCAGCGCGTGCCCTTGCCCATCGGGTAATTGGCGTTGAAACCCTCGCCAGCGCCTGCGCCTTGTTCATGGGCGTAGCCGGAAAAGTACGGGTAGGACACGTGCGGGTCGCCATGCAGGGAGGCGAAGAACACATCGGGGCGATGGTAAAAGATGTTCTGTGTGCCGTTGCCGTGGTGGAAGTCCACATCCAGCACGGCAACGCGTTTGGCGCCTTGGCTCAGGCAGCGCTCGGCTGCGATGGCGGCGTTGTTCAGGTAGCAGTAGCCGCCCATGTATTCCCGTGCTGCATGGTGCCCCGGTGGGCGGCACAGGGCGAAGGCGCTGTCGGCACCGTCGATGATGCGCTGCATGCCGGTCAAGGCAACGTTGGCGCTGCTGCGCACCGCCTCCCAGGTGCCGGCGGTGATCGGGGCCCCCGCGTCCATGGCATAGAAGCCCAGCTTGCCGTCGATGAAGCCGGGCTCACGGTCAATGGCCAGGTCGCGCACTGGCCACACCAGCGGCAGCGCATCGTGGGTTTTGCCGGTATCGGCCCATTCCGACCAGGCGTTTTCCAGGAAGCTTACATAGCGCTCGCTGTGCGCCGCCACGTAGCAGCCACGGTCGAAGGCCTGTTCGGCAATGACATCGCCAAGGCCGGTGCTGTGCACCCGGGCCAGCACGGTGTCGGCACGCTGGGGGTTTTCGAACGATGGCGTAATGGCGCCGTCCTTGAGTTCCGAGCCATGGTGCAAGCGGTGGTTGTTGCTAAATACTGTCAGCACACGAATGTCCTTTTTCAAGGGGTTACCGGATAACCAATTTTCGCGACAGAGCGGTGAAAATGCTTTGCTTTATGCTCAATCAAACTGGATGCTTGAGCAAAGCATTCACAAGGTTGGCCACCTATGAGCAAAGCCTTTGCTATTGAACAACTGGACGACACCGACCGCGAGCTGCTGCGCCTTTTGCAGGAGGACGGCACCCTGTCGAGCGCTGCGCTGGGCGAGCGTTTGTCGATGACCGTGACGCCCTGCTGGCGCAGGCGCAAACGGCTGGAGGAGCTGGGCATCATCAAGGATTACCAGGCCAACCTCGACCGCAGGAAGCTGGGCTACGACGTGATGGCGTTTGCCCAGGTGCGCTTTGGCAACCATTCGGCCAACGCACCGGATGAGTTCGAGCAGGTGATCCTGAAGCTGCCGCAGGTGCTGTCCTGCCACAAGGTGACCGGCGAGGCTGACTATGTGCTGACGGTGTTGGCAAATGACCTGGAGAGTTATGGGCGATTCGTGGAAGAGGTGTTGCGCCGTCAGCCAGGCATTGCCTCGATCCAGTCGAGCCTGGCGTTGCGCGAAGTGAAGGCGGTTTCCCGAATACCCGTGCCCTGAAACCCACCGCGCTGCGCTTTTGATTTTTGTAGGAGCAGCCTTGTGCTGCGAAGAGGCCATTGCAACTGAAGATAATCTTCAGCCTTACCGGCCTCTTCGCAGCACAAGGCTGCTCCTACCGGGTGATGCGTTAGCCTGATTGATGGTGCAAGACAGTCGATCCCACAAAAAATCAAAAGCAGACCGCGCATGATTTGGGTGCAGCCTACTCCGGCAAGCTGTAGCGCTCGGCAAAGTACTGGCGGAAAAAGTCCACCGCCACCCGCACCTTGGCCGAGCTGGCCAGCGGCGAGGTGTACACCGCCCAGATGTCCGCCGGCTGGTGATAAGCCTCCAACACCTGCACCAGGCGCCCGTCCTGCAAGCTGTCGTGCACGTCCCACCATGAACGCAGCAGTATCCCGCGCCCGTCCAGGCACCACTGGTGCGCCACTTCGCCATGGTTGGTCGACAGGCCGCCGGTCACCCGCACGCTTTCTTCACCCAGCGGACCCATCAGTTGCCACACGCCGAACGGGTGGTCGCGCTCCTTGATCACCAGGCAGTCGTGGCTGCCCAGGTCGCCCAGCACCTTGGGCGTGCCGCGCCGCGCCAGGTACGCCGGGGCGGCGCACAGTACACGGCGGTTTCGGGCCAGCGGCTTGGCGATCAGGTTGGGGGCGATGGCGTTGCCCACGCGGATGTCCAGGTCGACACCTTCGGCAATCAGGTCCACCAGGCGGTCGTGCACATCCAGGCGAATGTCCAGCCGCGGGTAGCGCTCGGCCAACTCCGACAGAGCCGGCGCCACGAAGCGCCGGCCCAGCCCCAGGCTGCTGGCAATGCGCAACTGCCCGGCCGGCTCGCAGTGCTGGGCACTGATGTCATCGCCCATGCGCTGCACGGCGTCGAATATCTGCAATGCCCATTGATACACCCGCTCGCCCTCCTCGCTCACCGTCACCCGCCGGGTGGTGCGGTGCAACAGGCGCACTTCCAGGTTTTGCTCAAGCATGCGAATGCGCTTGCTGATGTACGCCGCCGACATGCCCAGCTCGTCGGCCACGGCCGCGAAGCTGGCGCGCTTGGCCACTTGCAGGAAGATATTGAGGTCGTCGAGGCTGGGCAGATTATTCACGTATCGTGTTCCAAGAATCCATGATTGGCCAGATTATCTCCGGACCAAGCCCTTATAGCATGACCAGCACCTGTTCCCTAGACAACGAGTGCACCCCATGAGCAAGACCTTCAGAATCGCGGCAATCCCAGGCGACGGCATCGGCAACGAAGTACTGCCTGAAGGCATTCGGGTGGTCGAGGCCGCTGCGCGCAAGCATGGCCTGGACATCAGCTTCGAGTTCTTCGAGTGGGCCAGCTGCGACTACTACCTGGCCCACGGCAAGATGATGCCGGACGACTGGTTCGAACAGCTCAAAGGTTTCGACGCCCTGTACTTCGGTGCCGTTGGCTGGCCAGACAAAGTGCCGGACCACATCTCGCTGTGGGGTTCGCTGCTCAAGTTCCGCCGCGACTTCGACCAGTACGTGAACATTCGCCCGGTGCGCCTGTTCCCCGGCGTACCCTGCCCGCTGGCTGGTCGTGAACCCGGCGACATCGACTTCGTGGTCATCCGCGAAAACACCGAAGGCGAGTACTCGTCGCTGGGCGGGCGCATGTTCGAAGGCACCGAGAACGAGTTCGTGCTGCAGGAATCGGTGTTCACCCGCCGTGGCGTCGACCGCATTCTCAAGTATGCCTTCGAAGTGGCCCAGACCCGCGAGCGCAAGCACGTCACCTCGGCCACCAAGTCCAACGGCATGGCCGTGAGCATGCCGTACTGGGACGAACGCACCGCCGCAATGGCAGCCAATTATCCGGAAATCAGCTGGGACAAGCAGCACATTGATATCCTCTGCGCCCGCTTCGTACTGCAACCAGACCGCTTCGATGTGGTCGTGGCCTCGAACCTGTTCGGCGACATCCTGTCCGACCTCGGCCCGGCCTGCGCCGGCACCATCGGCATCGCGCCATCGGCCAACCTGAACCCCGAGCGCAAGTTCCCGTCGCTGTTCGAGCCGGTGCACGGCTCGGCCCCGGACATCTACGGCAAGAACATCGCCAACCCGATCGCGATGATCTGGTCCGGTGCGCTCATGCTCGATTTCCTCGGCAACGAAGGCACCGACCCACGCTACCGCGCTGCCCATGATGACATCCTCAAAGCCATCGAGCAGGTCATCGCCGCCGGTGACGTAACCCGCGACATGGGTGGCCAGCAGTCTACCCAGCAAGTGGGCCAGGCCATCACCGCGCTGATCGAAGCCTGATGTACCTGGGGCCGATTGTCAGAAGTGTCTGACAATCGGCCCTTTGCCTCTTGCGAGCGGCGTGGATTGTATGCAAAATCTGTTAACCATTAGATATTAGTTAACTTACAGTTAACGGCCAAGGAAGGAGTGGTACCGCAACACCCCGGATGCCTGCCGGGTATAACAAGTACGCCAACGTCCAGGAGACGATGATGTCGCACAAGAATAAAAAGATTGATGTGTTCCTGATTACCGTGAGCCTGATCGCCGTACTGCTCACCGTGATCGGCCTTGCAGCCTTCCCCGCCCAGGCTGAAAGCGCCGCCAACCAGTTGTTCGAGCTGTCCACCCGCACCTTCGGTACCAGCGTGCAGGTGCTGGTGTTTGGCAGTACCCTGGCCGTGCTGTACCTGGCCTTCAGCAAGTACGGCAACATCCGCCTGGGCAGTGGCAAACCTGAATACGCCACCGCCACCTGGGTGTTCATGTTCATCTGTGCCGGCATGGGTTCGTCGACCCTCTACTGGGGCGTGATGGAATGGGCCTACTACTACCAGACCCCGGGCCTGAACATCGCCGCGGCCACCCCCAAGGCACTCGAGTACAGCGTGGGCTACTCGTTCTTCCACTGGGGCATCAGCGCCTGGTCGATCTACGCCCTGGCCTCATTGGCCATGGCCTACCACTTCCATGTACGCAAGAAGAGCGGCCTGAACCTGGCTTCGGTTATCGAAGCGGTGACAGGTTTCAAGGCCACCGGGCCGGTGGGCCGTACCGTCGACCTGATCTTCCTGCTGACCATGATGGGCGCACTGACCGTGTCGCTGGCCCTCACCGCCTCTACCCTGACGCGCGGCCTGCATGACCTGACCGGCACCCCGGATACGTTCACCGTGCAATTGATGGTGATCGGCGGCGTGGCGGTGATGTTCTCGCTCAGCTCCTACATCGGAATCGATGGTGGCCTGCAGCGCCTGAGCAAGATGGTGTGCATCGGCGCGCTGGTGTTTGCCGCGGTTGTGCTGTTGGTGGGCCCGACCCAGTTCACCCTCAACAACACTGCCAACTCGATTGGCCTGATGATCCAGAACTACGTGCACATGAGCCTGTTTACCGACCCGGCGGGCGACGGTGCCTTTACCCGCAACTGGACGGTGTTCTACTGGCTGTGGTGGGTGTCGTACGCCCCGGGCGTGGCCATGTTCGTCACCCGCGTTTCGCGCGGCCGGCAGATCAAGGAAGTGGTCCTGGCCCTGCTGCTGGGGGGCAGCTTCGGTTGCTGGTTCTTCTTCGGCGCGCTGGAAAGCTACAGCATGCACCAGTTCATCACCGGCGCCGTGGATGTGCCGAAAATGCTCGCCGAACAAGGCGGCGAATCGGCCGTGACACACCTGCTGCTGGCCTTGCCGTGGGGCCAGGTGTTCCTCGGTGTGTACCTGTTCATCATGGCCATCTTCTGTGCTTCGCACATGGACGCCGCGGCCTATGCGGTGGCTGCCACCAGCACCCGCAACCTGCGTGAAGGTGACGACCCGACACCCACCCACCGCCTGTTCTGGTGCGTGGTGCTGACCTTGGTGCCACTGGCCATGCTGTTCGCCAAGGCCTCGCTGTCGACCATGAAGACCGCCGTGGTGCTCACTGCAATCCCGTTCATGGTGATTCTGCTGGTGAAGATATATGGCTTCTTCAAGTGGATGATCGCCGACTACGGCCAGGTACCGGCCCACGTCATCGAAGAAGAGGCTGCACGGATGGCCGGTGAGCAACCTGCCGACCATGCCCCGCGCAGCGCTGCTGCCGTGCATTGATTGAATCAGAGGGGCCGTACCGCGGCCTCGTTAAATGGCTGCAAATTTTTTTGCCTGATCTGTTAACCAACAGATACGCGTTAACCAATAACTATAAACCGAGCTTGTGAGAAACCTGTCATGAACGACTTCAAACGCCTGCCCGCCGATTTCTGTGCGAACGCCGACGAGGCCTTCACCATCCCGGCCACTTTCTACACCAAGGCCGCGGTGTTCGAACACGAGAAAGAAGCCATCTTCGCCCGCAGCTGGATTTGCGTGGGCCACCGCAGCGAAGTGGCAGACAACAATGCCTACATCACCCGCGACGTGATTGGCGAAAGCATCATCGTCGTGCGCGGCCGTGACAGCGTGCTGCGTGCGTTCTACAACGTCTGCCCGCACCGTGGCCACCAGCTGCTCAGCGGCAGCGGCAAGGCCAAGAACGTCATCACCTGCCCGTACCACGCCTGGACCTTCAAGCTCGACGGCGAACTGGCCCACGCCCGCAACTGCGACAACGTGGTCAATTTCGACAAAGAGAACTCCACCCTGGTGCAGCTGCGCGTCGAGGAATACGCCGGCTTCATCTTCATCAACATGGACATGGATGCGGGCTCCGTCGAAGACCAGCTGCCAGGCATGCAAGCACGCATGCGCGAAGCCTGCGCGGTAATCGACGACCTGCACCTGGCGGCGCGCTTCGTCAGCGACACCCCGGCCAACTGGAAGTCGATCGTCGACAACTACCTGGAGTGCTACCACTGCGCCCCGGCCCACCCAGGCTTCTCCGACTCGGTCGACGTCGGCCAGTACAGCCACACCATGCACGGTAACTGGACCCTGCAATATGGCCTGGCCAAGCCTTCGGAGCAGTCGTTCAAGTTCGACGAAAACGTGAAAGACCCGTCGTTCGCCGGCTTCTGGGCCTGGCCGTGCACCATGTTCAACGTGCCGCCAGGGGCCAACTTCATGACCGTGATCTACGAGTTCCCGGTCGATGCCGAAACCACCCTGCAGCACTACGACATCTACTTCCTCAACAAGGAAATCACCGAAGAGCAGCAGAAGCTGATCGACTGGTACCGCGAAGTGTTCCGCCCAGAAGACCTGCGCCTGGTCGAAAGCGTGCAGAAGGGCCTGAAGTCGCGCGGCTACCGTGGCCAGGGCCGGATCATGGCCGACCGCGAGCGCAGTGGCATGAGTGAACACGGCATTGCCCACTTCCACAACCTGATCGCCGTGGCCCACCTCGACGATTGATGGCAACCGCTCCACGTTTATTTGCACGTAAAGGTGCGCGGCAGGGCCTGCCGCGCACCCAGGCAGTCGAGGTGAACCATGGCCAACACTTATGAAATGTTCAGCGTACGCGTAACCGACGTGGAACACGCCACGCCGCTGATCAAGCGCTTTACCCTGGCCCGCGAAGACGGCGCGGCGATGCCCGCCTTCACCGGCGGCAGCCACGTCATCGTGCAGATGCAAGGCGCCGACGGCAGCCAGTTCAGCAACGCCTACTCGTTGATGAGCGACCCGCGTGACACCCGCAGCTACCAGATCGGCGTGCGCCTGGAAGAACAGTCCAAAGGCGGCTCGGCGTTCATGCACCAGCAGGTGGAAGTCGGCACCCGCCTGACCATCTCCTCGCCCAACAACCTGTTCGCCCTGGACCCTTCGGCTGGCCGCCATGTGCTGATTGCCGGCGGCATCGGCATTACCCCGTTCCTGGCGCAACTGCATGAGCTGGAAGGCGGTAGCGCCGATTACGAGCTGCACTATGCCTTCCGCGCGCCTGAGCACGGCGCGTTCCAGGACCAGTTGGCCAACGGCCCGCACGCCGCCAACACGCGGTTCTACATCGACAGCCTCGACCGCAAGCTTGATCTGGCCGCCCTGTGCGCGGGTCTGGACGAGCAGGCGCACTTGTACGTGTGCGGCCCCAAACCGCTGATCGACGCGGTCATCGCCTGCGCCGCCCAGGCCGGCATTGCCGAGCAGCGCGTGCATTGGGAACAGTTTGCCGCCACCCCGGTCACCGGCAGTGCCTTTACCGTAGTGTTGGCGCAATCGGGCGTGGAACTGCAGGTGGAAGAAGGCATGACCATTCTGCAGGCCATCGAGAAGTCCAAGGCTGCCAAGGTCGAGTGCCTGTGCCGGGAAGGCGTGTGCGGTACGTGCGAGACGGCCATCCTTGAGGGTGAAGCCGAGCACTATGACCAGTACCTGAGCGATGAAGAGAAAGCGGCGCAGCAGAGCATCATGCTGTGCGTTTCCCGCGCCCGCACTGCGCGGCTGGTGCTGGACCTTTAACAACCGCCCGGCTGATGTTGCCCGTACCGGCCTCATCGCCGGCAAGCCAGCTCCCACATGGACCGCATCGCCCTCCAGCCATGTCCATACCTGTGGGAGCTGGCTTGCCGGCGATGAGGCCAGTGCAGGCAGCACAAGGCCATTTCCCCAAAAGAGGCAGCGTGAGCACCCGTCAACCAAAAGTTGACAGCTTGGGTATACTGGCAGGCTCTTGGCCCAGATCAGGACACCCTGCCGATGTTGGAAAACAGCTTCGCCTTCCGCCTCAAGGAACTGCTCGAGCATCACAAGCTGACCCTGCAAGCCGTGGGCACGGCCTTGGGCATTTCGCGCACCGCCGTGCACAAGTGGACCCGCGGCGGCGAGATCGACTACGACAACCTGCGCAAGCTGGCCGACTTTCTCAAGGTCAACTGGATCTGGCTGCGCTATGGCGACGAAGCACTGCAGAACATCCAGCAACCGCAGGTGGTCGAGCTGCCGATGACCGACGTGCGCCGGCGCCTGACCGCCGAGATCATGGAAAGCGAAACGCGTATGAAGCTGGCCCAGGAAGGCGCACGCATCGTTACCTGGGAATGGAACCTGATCAGCGACGAAGTCACCTACTCGCCCAACGTCGAGCAGGTCTATGGCTGGCCCGTCCATCACAACGAAGACTTCTGGAAGCACCTGCCCGACGAAGATGTGCAGCGCATGCAGGTGATGTACGCCGATGCGGTGGCCGACGGCAGTGGCTGTGAATGCGACTTCCGCATCACCCGCCCGGACGGTGAAGTCCGCTGGATTTCTTCCCGCGCCACAGTGGTGCGCGACAGCGCCGGGCGCTCGGTAAAGATGGTTGGCATCAGCATGGACAACACCGAACGCCAGGTGGCCCAACAGGCGCTAAGCCAGAGCGAGGAACGCTTCCGGGCGATCTTCGAGCTGGCCTGGGGTGCCCTGGCCTACATCGACCCGGACGGCACCTGGCAGCGGGTCAACAACAGCCTGTGCGAGTTGCTGGGCTACAGCGCCGATGAACTCTACGGCATGACCTTCCAGCAGATCACCCACGCCGACGACCTGACGCAGAACCTGCAACTGCTGCAACGCATGCTGGCCGGTGAAACCGAGCGCTACGAAGTGGAAAAACGCGTGCGCCACAAGAACGGCGAGTACATCTGGGTACGCGCCCGCACCTCGCTGCAGCGCCGTGGCAATGGCGAACCGGAACACCTGATCAGCGTTTTCGAAGACATCAGCGCCGAGCGCCAGGAACATGAACGGCTCCAGGCGCACATTGCCGCCCTGGAAGCCCGCCTGGCGGCTTCGTGAGCAGGCTTACGCGAAACGTCACGGCCCCGATTGATCGCCGCGCAGCCAGTCGATAAACCGTGCAAACAACTCGGACTGCGAGTTGATCTCCAGCTTCAGGTACAGGTTCTTGCGGTGCATGCGCACCGTCTCCGGTGAGATGCCCAGCTCCAGCGCGGTCGACTTCACCGAGTGCCCGCGCAGGATCATGTGTGCCACCTCCCGCTCACGGTCGGTCAGCACCTGGCAACCAAAGCTGTCGAACGCCGCCTGCAGGCTGCCGTGTTCGGCCGATGCTGCGCCGGGCTCCAGGTTATGCCGGGCATAACGCCCCAACAGTTCCCGCACCATGGGCTCCAGCGCCCGCAGCAGGTCGACCTGCCCGGCACTCAGAGGCGTGCCGCTGTAACCTTGGAACAGGCTCAGCGACAACTTGCGGCCAGGGCTGAGGTCGACGATGTAGTAGCTGTCTTCGCTGCAACCGGTGCCCAGGTAATAGGCCTTGTAGTAGTCGCTGTCGAAGAAGTTGTCGGGGGCGATTTCCTGCAGGTGGTAAAAGCCTTCGGCCAAGCCGCTTTGCACGGCCAGGCAGAATGGGTCGAGCAGGTAGCCGGCACTGAAATAACGCTCAAGCACCGCGGCGTGGTGCAGCTCGGGGATGCCTTGCTGGTACAGCAGCTGCGGCGCCCGCCCTTGGCACTCAAGGCTGATCATCATCGATTCAACCTGCACCAGCTGGCCGATGGCAGCAGCCACATACTCCAGCGCCTCGGGCGTATCGCTATTGGCCAGCGCACGCTGCAGCGCCGCATGCCATTGCTGCAGCGCGCCCATTGTCAGGGTAAGCGGGGTGTCGGGAGTGGCCTGGGTCATGCCCGGCAGTCTAGCCTGCCAGGCACGCCCCCGCACAGCCCTTTGCGCCAGGTTCATCGGCCTTGGTACAAGCCAAGCGCAGTCAGTTCGCGCGCGGTTTCGAGGATGCACTGGCGCAAGGTCTCGACGATCTCGTCCACCTGCGCATGGGTGACGATCAGCGGTGGCGACATCACGTTCAGGTGCATGATCGGGCGCACCAGCAACCCGCGGGCCTGGGCCTTGCTGTGGATGCGCTCACCGATGTTCACCTCATCCGGGAACAGCGACTTGCTGGCCTTGTCGGCCACGAACTCAACGCAGGCCATCAGCTTCATGCAACGCACATCACCCACCAGCGGCAACTCGCGCAGGCTCTGCAGGCGCTGCTCCAGGTAGCCACCCACGTCCTTGACGTGATCGAGCAGTTGCTCGCGCTCGATGATCTCGATGTTCTTCAGCGCCGCTGTACAGCACACCGGGTGACCACTGTAGGTAAAGCCATGGGTGAAGCAGCGGCCCTTGCCCGGCTCGGCAACCACTTCCCAGATCCGCTCGGAGAAGATACACGCGCCCAGCGGCAGGTAGGCCGAGGTCAGGCCCTTGGCGGTGGTGATGATGTCGGGGGTAACGCCAAACAGTTCTTCGCTGGCGAAGAAGGTGCCCAGGCGCCCGAACGAGGTCACCACTTCGTCGGCGACGAACAGGATGTCGTAGGTCTGGCACAGTTGCCACATGCGCTGGAAGTAGCCCTCGGGCGGAATGATCACCCCGCCCGAGCCCATGATCGGCTCGGCGAAGAACGCCGCCACGTTGTCGGCCCCCAGCGACAGGATCTTGTCCTCGAACTCGGCCACCAGGTAGTCGAGGAATTCCGCCTCGTCCATGTCGTGCGGGGCACGGTACGGGTTGGGGTTGGAGACGTGGTGGATCAGGTCGTGGTGATAGTCGAACTCCGGCACCCGGTCGGCGGCCTTGTTGCCGATGGACATGGTCAGGGTGGTGGAGCCGTGGTAGGCGTTGTAGCGGGCAATGATGTGCTTCTTGTGTGGCTTGCCGCGGCAGTTCTGGTAGTACTGGATCAGCCGGTAGGCGGTGTCGACAGCAGTCGAGCCGCCGGTGGTGAGGAACACGTGGTTCAGGTCGCCCGGTGCCAGCTGCGCGAGCTTCTGGCACAGTTCGATGGCCACGTCGTTGGCCATGTCGGAGAACGGGTTTGAATACGCCAACTGGCGCACCTGATCGGCAATGGCCAGGGCCATTTCCTCGCGGCCCAGGCCGATATTTGTGCACCACATGCCGCCGACGGCATCGAGGAAGCGGTTGCCGTGGGTGTCACGAATGTAGGCGCCCTCGCCGGCGACGATGTTCAGCGCGCCTTGCTCGCGGTGCTCGTCGAACACATGGTAGCCGTGCATGTAGTGGGCCTTGTCGGCCTCCACCAGCGGGTCGTGGGCGATAGCGAATGCTTTGCTTGGGGTGGCCATGGGCAGCTCCTTGGCGAGAATTTTTGGGCAGTGTTCAGAAACCGGTCTTGACCGTGCTCCAGACCCGGGTGATGGCGCGCATGTCCTTGGGGCTCTGGGTTTTCTGCGCGAACAGGCGCTCACGGGTTTGTGCGTCGGGGTAGATGGCCGGGTCCTGGCGGATATCGTCACGCACCAGCGCGGTGGCGGCGGCGTTGCTGTTGGCGTAGTGGATGTAGTCAGTGACCTTGGCCATGGTCTGCGGCTGCAGCAGAAACTCGATGAAGCGGTGGGCGTTGGCCGCGTGCGGCGCATCCTTGGGGATGTACAGGTTGTCGAACCAGATCAGCGAACCTTCCTGGGGGATGAAGAACGACAGCTTGATGTCCTTCTTCGCTTCCACCGCACGGGCCTGGGCGGTGGCGTAGTCACCGGACCAGGTCAGCGCCAGGCACACATCGCCGTTGGGCAGGCTGGTGAGGTAGTTGACCGAGTCGAACTTGCGAATGTAGGGGCGGATGCCCAGCAGCAGTTGTTCGGCGGCCTTGAGGTCGGCGGCCGACGCGCTGCGCGGGTCCTTGCCCAGGTACTGCAGGGCCAGCGGGATGACCTCGGTGGGCGCGTCCATCAGGGTGACGCCGCAGTCGGCGAAGCGCGAGACGATCTTGGGGTCGAACAGCATGGCCAGCGAACCGATCGGTGCGTCGGGCATGCGCGCGGTGATCTTGTCGACGTTGTAGGTTACCCCCGAGCTGCCCCAGGTATAGGGCGCCGAGTACTTCAGGCCAGGGTCGTATCCCTGCAGGTTGTTGACCACCTGCTGATCGAGGTTTTGCCAGCTGGGCAGTTGCTGCTTGTCCAGTGCCTGGAACACGCCGGCGCTGATCAGCGGGGGGACCAGCGAGGCGTTGAGCATGACCAGGTCGTAGCCGGAGCGGCCGGTCAGCAGTTTGGTCTGTACCGTTTCGTAGCCGTCGAAGGTGTCGTAGATGACCTTGATGCCGGTGGCCTTCTCGAAATCGGCCAGGGTGGTTTCGCCGATGTAGTCGGTCCAGTTGTACAGCCGTAGCGTGTTGGCGTTGTCCACCTCTGCCGCCTGGGCCAGGCTGGCACCAGACGCCAGCAGCAGACCACCAATCACCTTCAGTACCTTGCGCATGGCAACTCCATCGTGTGAATGCTCCGGAACGAGCCGATGGGTTCACTATCGAGGGATTTGCCGAGGGGCAACATACCCCGAATGTGTGGGTGGTCGTTTTTGGGCAGGTAAGTCTTGTAACAAGGCAACTGGCCTCATCGCCGGCAAGCCAGCTCCCACAGGGAAACCACAGTCCTGAGGCCTCGTGGTTTCCCTGTGGGAGCTGGCTTGCCGGCGATGAGGCCAGTACAGGCGATCACACCAGCGGGTACAACGCCTCATCGAACTGGGCCAGGCGGGGGAACACCAATGGCTGGTCGTCCGAGAGCTGCTCCAGGCGCTGCCGGTATTGCTGCAAAAAGTCCTGCCGCGCCTCAGCGCTGATGTAAGGCACATGCCAGGCCACAAACGGCGGTAGCACCTCGAAACCGACATAGGCCAGCGTACCCCGCAGTATCGGCCGCAGCATGTCTTCCAGCGGGCCATGAATCGCCCCTTCGCCAAACATGTGCGCCCGCCCGCCCAAGGTCACGGTCACCAGCGCCTTCTTGCCCGCCAACCCGCCCTGGTCGTAGAAACGCTTGCCGCCATAGCACACCCCCGACACCAGCACCCGGTCGATCCAGCCCTTGAGCATGGCCGGGGCCGAGAACCAGAAGATCGGGAAGTTCAGCACCAGCAAGTCGGCCCACAACAACTTGTCCAGCTCCTGCTGGATATCCTCGGCAATGGCGCCGCGCTTGACCCCCTGGCGCTGCTCCAGGGCATACACCAGGTACTCGGGGTTCTCACGCTGGGTGAAGTCATCGGCACTGGCCACCGGGTTCCAGCCCATGGCGTACAGGTCGCTGACCTGCACCTGGTGGCCCTGGGCGCGGAAGGTATCCACGGCCTGGTCCCGCAGGGCAGCGGTGAACGATTGCGGCTCGGGGTGAGCGTGGACGATCAGTACATTCACAAACATTCTCCTTACACAAAACAGGTTGTCTTGCAGCGGTGGCTCAGCACTGTACGGCTTTCACCTCGACGAACTCCGCCAGGCCCTCTTCGCCCCACTCGCGGCCGTTGCCCGACTGCTTGTAGCCACCGAACGGCGCCTGGTAGTTGAACCCGCCCCCGTTGATGAAGCACTGCCCGGCCCGTATCTGCCGCGCCAGCGCCAGGCCATGCTCGCGGCTGCCCGCCCACACTGCGCTGGACAGGCCGAACGGCGAGTCATTGGCCAGCGCCAGCGCCTGAGCCTCGTCGGCGTAGGGGATGAGGCACAGCACCGGGCCGAAGATTTCTTCCTGGGCAATGCGCATGCGGTTGTCGACGTCGGCGAACAACGTGGGCGCCACGTAGAACCCGCGCTCGAAGCCGCCGTGATCACCACCGCACAACAAGCGCGCGCCCTCCTCCTGGCCCTGGCGAATGTACTCGAGCACTGTGCGCCGCTGGCCTGCCGAACACATCGGCCCGAGGAAACTGGCCGGGTCACGCGGGTCGCCCATGACCAGTGCGCGGGTTTCGGCCTCGGCGATTTCCAGCGCCTCGGCGTAGCGGCTGGCCGGCAGCAGCATGCGGGTCAGTGCCGTGCAGGTCTGCCCCGAGTTGATCATCACGTCCTGCACGCCGTGGCGCACCGCAGCGTGCAGGTCGGCATCGGCGGTAATCAGCAACGGTGATTTGCCACCCAGTTCCAGGCACACCCGCTTCACCGTCGGCGCAGCCGCTTGTGCCACCCGCACCCCGGCACCGGTCGAGCCGGTGAACGACACCATGTCCACCTGCGGGTGCCGGGCGAGGGCTTCACCGACCTTGGCACCTGGGCCGCTGACCAGGTTGAACACCCCTGCCGGCAGGCCGATGGCGTCGATCATCTCGGCCAGCACAAACGCGTGCAGCGGCGTTTCCTGGCTGGGTTTGACCACCACCGTGCACCCGGCAGCCAGGGCCGGCGCCAGCTTGCCGATCATCTGGTGCAGCGGGTAGTTCCACGGGTTGATGAATGCGCACACGCCAACGGCCTCGCGGTACACCAGCGAATTGCCGATTTCGCGCACCTCATCCATCAGCCCGGCCAGTTCGGCGTACTGCGCAAGGCCCACAATCGGGCCTTCGACCTGCACCGCCTGGCACCACTGCACCGGCATGCCCAGCTCGTCGGTAATAACCTCGGCCATTTGCGCCGCACGGTTTTTCAGCTGTGCGACCAATGCCCGGATGTATCCGGCGCGCACGCTGGACGGCGTGCGCGACCAGCCGTCGAAGGCCCGCCGCGCCGCCATCACCGCCCGCTCGACATCGGCCTCGGCGCCCAAAGGTACCCGGCCAATGGCCTGTTCGGTGGCCGGGTCGATCACCTCAGCCATGCCCTGCCCGCTCGGCACCTGCCAGGCGCCATCGATGTACAGCCGCGCATACTCACGCATGGCCGTACTCCCGTTTCAGCTCGTCGGCACAGCGGGCAATGCGCTGGCAGGCATCGACCAGCGCCGCATCGCCCAGCACCAGGCCCAGGCGGATATGCCCGGCAGCGCTGGGGCCGAACGCTTCGCCGGCGAGCACCGACACGCCCTGGCGGTCCAGCAGGCGGTCGGCAAAGGCCTGGGCACTTACGCCGGTCTCGCGGATATCAACCATCACGAACATGCCACCATCGGGCTTCAGCGCCTTCAGGCCCGGGCAGCCGGCCAGCTGTTCGCACACCAGGTCACGGCGCTGGCGGTAGGCCTCGCGCATGGCGGCCAGCTCGGGCAACGGCTGCTCCAGCGCCACCACGGCGGCGTCCTGAATGAAGTCGGGCGAGCCATACAACATGCACAGGGCGAGGTTTTCCAGGTGGGCGGCCAGCTCGGCCGAACCCACTACCCAGCCCACCCGCCAGCCGGTCATGGCATGGGACTTCGACAAGCTGTTGAGGGTGGCGGTGCGTTCGGCCATGCCCGGCAGGCTGGCAGGGCTGACATGCTCGCCCTCGTACAGCAATTCGCTGTACACCTCGTCAGAGATCAGCCACAGGTCGTGGGCGATGCACAGTTCGGCCAGTGCTTCCCAGGTAGTACGGGGCAGGCTTGCCCCCGACGGGTTATGCGGGCTGTTCAAGGCCAGCGCGCGGGTGCGCGGGGTGATACGCTCGGCCACGTCTTGCGGGCATACCCGAAAGCCGTTTTCCGGCTTGACCGGCACCGGCACCACCTTGGCACCACAGGCACCGAACACCGCCTCATAGGTCACATACATCGGTTCGGCGACAAGCACCTCGTCGCCTGGGTCCAGTACGCACTGGGCCACGCAGTACAGCGCGCACTGGGCCCCTGCCAGCACCGTCACCTGATCGGCGTCGACGGCCTGGCCGCTACGCTGCTGGTGGCGCCTGGCGATGGCCTGGCGCAGGGCCAGCTTGCCGCGTACATCGGCGTAATGGGTGTGACCCGCCTGCAGGCTGTCGATGGCCGCTTCGACAATCGGCGCGGGGGTGTCGAAGTCCGGATCCCCCACCGACAGCAGCAGGATGTCCTTGCCCTCGGCCTGCAGCGCCAGGGCGCGGTAGTGGATGTCCCAGGCCGCAGCCCCGTCGCCGGCGATGCGTTGGGTAAGCTTGGCGTAGCGCATGGCAATCTCCCTTCTTTGGCGGTTTCAGTCGACGAGGATCTTCGGGTTGGAACTGCCCCACACGGTGTACAGGTCGGCCAGCAGCGCGCCGTTGATTTCTTCCATCTCGGCCTGGGTGATTTCGCCCCCGGCCTGCTTGCCGAACAGCACCACTTCGTTGCCACCCTTCACGTCCGGGAAGTCGGTGACATCGACCATCAGCGTGTTCATCGACACCTTGCCCACCACCGGTATGCGGTGGCCGTTGATCAGCACATGGCCCTTGTTGGTGAACACCCGGCGATAGCCATCGGAATAGCCGACGGTGATGTTGGCCAGGCGCGAATCACGGGCCAGGGTGAAGGTGCGGTCGTAGCCGACGGTGTTGCCAGCCGGGTAACTGTGCACCGCCGCCACGTGCGATTTGAACTGCATGGCGCGTTTGTATTCGGTGCGCGCCGGTACGGTGTCACCGAACAGCGCGCCACCGGTGCGTACCATGTCCAGGCGCGCCTCCGGCACCTCCAGCGTAGCGAACGAGTTGGCGGCGTGCAGGGTAAGCTTGCTGCGGTCGAGCTTCGCGTGCTTGATCAACCAGTCGGTCTGTTCGTTGAAGGCCGCCAGGCCCTTGCGCACATCGTCCTTGTCTTCCACGGCGAAGTGGGTCATCAGCGCGACCAGTTTGAGGTGCTTCTGATCGGTGATCTGCAGCGCTTCGCCACGGCCGGACCAGGTGGCCATCTCCACCCCGTTGCGGCTCATGCCGCTGGAGTTGAGCGCCATGTGAATGCGCAAGGTCTTGCCATGGCGCGCGGCGATGGCATCGGCCTGGCGGGCAAATTCGGCGCTGCCCACCAGCTCTTCCATGTCGTACTGCAAGGCATCTTCCAGCTCGCTGAGGCTGGCCAGGCGTACCCGCACCAGTTGCCCGGTGAAGCCACTGGCGCGGACCACGCGGGCCTCCTCGTTGCTGGCCACCGCCACGCAGGGCACGCCCTGGGCGATGATCGATGGCATTACCAGGCCGATACCGTGGCCATAGGCATCGGCCTTGAGCACGGCGCACAGCTTGGACTTGCCGGCCAGCTCGGCCTGCAGGGTGCGGATATTGTGTTGCAGAGCGCTGGCACTGACCTCAACCCAGGCGTTGCTGTTCTGCACGGTCAGGGTGTTGGTGCCGTTGTCCATCGACAACGGGGGGGCCGCATACAGGGGGGCCTGTCCGGTGATCAGAAGTGCCAGGGATGCAGCCAGAAGGGTACGGCGAAAGGGCATGGTGGTTACTCGTGTTCTTTTCGTTGTACGCGCCTTAACAGACGCAGGTGTGTTTGAGTTCGATGAACGTCACGCCGGGGGTGGCGAAGCCGCTGGCCAGGTCGGCTTGCAATGCATCCAGGTCGCGTGGCTGGTGCACGGTGCAGCCGAAGGCGCGGGCCAGGCCGATGAAATCCGGGTTGCGCGGCAGCACGCCGACCGGCTCGATATCCAGACCGAGCATATCGTCGCGGATCTGGCCGAGGGCGTCATTGTTCCAAAGCAACACCACCAGCGGCCGGTTCAGCTCCTCGACGGCAGTGGCCAGTTCCTGGGCGGTGTACAGGAAGCCGCCATCACCCACAAGTACCAGGCCGGGACGGTGGTCGCTGGCGAACATGCCACCGATGCCAGCCGGCAGGCCGTAGCCGAGGGTGCCGTAGCCGGTGGGGTGCAGCCAGCTACGTGGTGCCCGGCTGGTGAAGGCGTAGTTGCCGGTGTAGGCCAGTTGGGTCATGTCGCTGCTGATGAACGCATCGTCGGGCAGCACGGCGGCAATGCGGTCAAGAATCGCCTGATGGGTGGCCTGCAACGGTGCATGCCCATTACGAATGGCCTGGCGCAGGTTGCTCACCGCTTCGCTGGCCTGGGCCGGGTCTCGGTCGAGTGCTGGCAGGTGTTCGAGCAAGCCGGCCAGGGTTTGCCGGGCATCACCTTGCAAGGCAATGGCACAGGGGTAGAAGTCGTTGAACTTGCGCGGGTCGATGTCCACGCGCAGCAGCTCGCCAGTGATCGGCAGGCGCTCGCGCCAGAAGTCGGTGTCGGCCATTTCGGTGCCCACGGCCAGCACCACATCAGCCTGGCTGATCAGCTGCCAGCCGGGTTCCACGCACAGGCTGGAACCGGCATTCAGGGGCGCCTGCGGCGGCAGCAGGCCCTTGCCGGCCACGCTGGTGAATACCGGTGCCGCCAGCCGGGTGCTCAACTGCGCCAGTTGCTCGGCCGCGTGCAGCGCACCACCACCCGCGATGATCATCGGCCGCTTGGCCGCTGCCAGCTTCAGGGCAGCCTGGTCGAGCATTTCGCGGCACGGCTGGCCACGCTCGGGGCGGCGTGCCACCTCATGGCTCCAGTCACGACTGACAGGCGCAGCCAGCACGTCCAGGGGCACCGAAATGTGCACCGGGCGCGGCCGCTCGCTGTCGAACACGGCCCAGGCACGGGCGATCAGCTCGGGCAGGTCATCGCCGCGCAACGCCACGGCCGAAAACGCGGTGATCGGCGCAGTCATGGCGCGCTGGTCCTGGGTTTCATGCAGGCAGCCCCAGCCTTTGCCCAGGCTGGCGGTATGGTTGACGCTGGAAATCACCAGCATCGGGATGGAGTCAGCATAGGCCTGGCCGATGGCGGTGGCGGCGTTGGTCACCCCCGGGCCGGTGATGACGAAGCACACCCCCGGCTTGCCGCTCACGCGCGCATAGCCGTCAGCCATGAAGCCGGCGCCCTGCTCGTGGCGGGTCAGCACATGGCGGATACCGCTGCCTGGCAGGCCACGGTACAGCTCCAGGGTGTGCACCCCGGGGATGCCGAACACGGTCTGCACGCCGTAGTTGGCCAACAGGCGCACCAGCGCCTGGCCGGCCGTCAGGGTAAGGTCATTCATGTCGTTCTCCTTGCGCCTGGCCGAGGCGGATCAGCGCGTCGACCGCGGTGGTGCCGTGGGCACCGACCATCAATGGGTTCACATCCAGCTCCAACAGCTGCCCGGCGTTTTCGCAGGCGTAGTCGGCCACCGCACGGATAGCTGCGACCAAGGCGTCGAGGTCGGCGGCCGGGCGGCCACGGAAGCCTTGCAGCAGGCTGGCACTGCGCAGGTTCAGCAGTGCGGCGCGGATGGCGCTGTCGGTGGTGGGCAACAACAGGCTGACACTGTCCTTGAGCAGTTCGACCAGCACCCCACCGGCACCGATCACCAAGGCCAGGGCAAAGTCGTGTTCACGTTTGATGCCCACTATCAGCTCGGCCAGCGGCGGCTCGGCCATGGGTTCGAGCAGTACCTGGTCGAACGCGACGTGCGGGGCGTAGGCAGCGATGCGCTGGCGCATCTGCAACAGTGCAGCTTCCAGGGCGGCGGCATCACGCAGGTTCAGCGCCACCGCACCGGCTTCGGTCTTGTGCGGCAGCTGTGCGCTGACCGCCTTCAGTACCAGCGGGTAACCCACGCAGGCGGCGTCTGCCACAGCGAGCTCGGGCGTACTCAGCACACCTGCCGGCACCGGCAGACCGAAGGCGCGCAGGGCCTGCTTGGATTGCCATTCGTCCAACAGTCGGCTTTCGCCCGTGAGGGCCTGCGGGCACAGCGGTACCCGCGCAGCCTCGCCCTGGTCCAGCAAGCGGGGGCGGTTCCTTTGGTAAGCGACGATGCGCCCCCAGGCCGCCAGGCCATCTTCCACGCCCTGCAGGGCTGCGATGCCCCGCGCATGCAGGCGCTCACGCGCACTGGCAGGCAACAGTTCCGGGAAAGCCGAGGTGACGAAGCCGATCTTTCCGTGGCGTTCAACGGCATCGCAGTACAGTCCAAGCAGCAGGTCGCATTCCTTGCGCTCGCCGGTGAACGCCGCCGGGTAGTCCAGCACCAGCATCGCCGCGCCCGCGGCGCCGCTCAGGGTGCTGTCGAGCATGCGTTGCAGGGCGGCTTCATCGCCCCAGATGGCAGTGGTGAAGTCCAGTGGGTTGACCAGGTTGGCATAGCCCGGCAACACCTCGGCCAGTGCCGCCACCTGCCCTTGCGCGAGCTTCGGCAGTTGCAACCGGTTGCGTTCGGCATAGTCGGCAATCAGGCCGGCATCGCCGCCTGAGCAGGCCAGCGCAATCAGCTCGCCATCTGCCGGCAAGCGTCCGCAGGCTGCGGCCTTGAGCGTTTCGACAAAGCTCACCGGGCCGCTGACGCGGATCACGCCCAGGCGCTGGAACAGGCTGTCGTACAACGCATCGGAGCCGGACAACGAGCTGGTGTGGCTCAGCGCCAGTTCAGCGCCGATCTGCGACACGCCAGTCTTCAGGGCAATGACCGGTGTACCCTGCTGCAATGCCTTGTAGGCTGCGCGTGAAAAGCCCGGCACGTTCTTCAAGCCTTCCAGGTGCAGCCCGATGGCCGTTACCCGTGGGTCGTCGAGCAGCACGTCCATCAGCTCGGCCACGCCCAATTGCGCCTGGTTGCCGACCGAGGCCATGTAGGCCACCGGCAGCGAGCGGTCGCTCATGGACAGGTTGTAGGCAAAGTTGCCGCTCTGGGTGAGGATCGCCACGCCCTTCTCCACCTGCTGGCCGCCATGGGCCACCGGCCACAGGGCGGCACCGTGCAGGTAGTCAAGCAGGCCATAGCAGTTGGGGCCGAGCAGGGCCATGTTGCCGGCCGCAGCGAGCAGGCGCTGCTGCAACTGGCGGCCCTCTTCGCCGCTTTCGGCAAAGCCGGAGGCATAGCAGATGGCACCCCCGGCGCCACGCGCGGCCAGCTCGGCAACGCACTGCAAGGTCAGCTCACGGTTGGTGGCGATGAACACCGCGTCCGGGGCGTAAGGCAAGTCGGCCACGCGGGCCACGCAAGGGATACCTTCCAGGCTTTCATGCTGCGGGTTGACCAGCCACAGCTCACCGCCAAAGCCGCCTTCGGCGCAGCGCTTGAGCGCCCGCGCCATGCTGCGCCCGCCAACGAAGGCCAGGTGCCGGGGCGCCAGCAGGCGCTTGAGGTTGTCACGAATCGATTGCGACATGGGTGTTCTCCTGGCGCTCAGCGCAGCAGCGGGCGCAGCAGTTCGCGGGCGATGATGTGCCGCTGGATTTCCGAAGTGCCCTCCCAGATGCGCTCGATACGCGCGTTGCGCCAGATGCGCTCAACCGGCCCTTCATCCATCAGGCCCATGCCACCGAAGATCTGCACGGCTTCGTCGGCGACCTTGCCCAGCACTTCGCTGGCAAACAGCTTGGCCATACCGGCCTCACCGTCGGTCATGTTGCCCTGGTCCATCTTCCAGGCGGTGTGCAGGGTGAGCATCTCCGCAGCGCGGATCTGCGTGGCCATGTCGGCGAGCTTGAACGACACCCCCTGGTAGCTGCCGATGGCCTGGCCGAACTGCTTGCGGTCGGCGGCCCACTGCAGCGACAGGTCGAGGGCGCGCTGGGCCTGGCCCACGCAGTTGGCGGCGACCATCACCCGGCCGGCGGTCAGCCAGGCGTTGGCCACTTCCCAGCCCTTGCCGACTTCGCCCAGCACCTTGTTGGCCGGCACCCGGCAGTCGTCGAAGAACAGCTCGTAGGTGTGGTAGCCACGGTTGCTCACGCACTTGGGGCCGCGGCGGATGGTCATGCCCGGTGTGCCGCGGTCGACCAGCAAGGCCGTGACCGCATTGCGCTTGCGGCCGTTGTGCTCGTAGGTGTCGGTGACGGCGAAGACAATGGCAAAATCGGCATGGCCGGCGTGGCTGATGAAGTGCTTGCTGCCGTTGATGACAAAGTCATCGCCCTGGCGCACGGCGCGGGTCTTGATGGCGTTGGCATCGGAACCGGCACCCGGTTCGGTGAGGGCGAAACAGTCGGTTTTCTCGCCCTGCACGCAAGGCAGCAGGTAGTCGTTAACCTGCTCGTCCTTGCAGGCCATGAGGATTTTCGACGGGCGTGCGACAAACACATGCACCGCCCAGGACACCTTGGACAGCTCACGTTCGATCAGCGCCTGGGACAGGTAGTCCAGGCCACCGCCGCCGACTTCCTCAGGCATGTTGAAGGCATAGAACCCGGCGGCGATGGCCTTGCCACGGATGTGCGCGGCCAGCTCTGGCGACACGGCATCGGCGCGGTCCACCGCTTCCTCATGGGGCAGCAACTCTTTGGCAACAAAGCTGCGTACCGCTTCCACCAACATTTCTTGTTCTTGGGTCAGTTGGAAATTCATCTGCGAAGGTCCTGGTCAGGGTCGGTATCGGGTTACTGGCCGGTGAAACGGGGGGCGCGGCGTTCAACCGAGGCTTGCAGCGCCTCGGCGCCATCCTGGCTGCGGCCGCACAGCAGGCCGGCGTGGCGCTCGGCCTCCAGCTGCTCGGCCAGGGTGCGCCGGGCGCCGTCGCGGATCAGCTGCTTGGTCTGCGCATAGGCGAACGTCGGGCCATTGGCCAGGCGCCCGGCCAGCTCGGCCGCCACGGCGGGCAGTTGCTCGTCGGCGCAGACTTCGCTGACCAGCCCGGCCGACAGGGCGCGCTCGGCGCCCCACAGTTCATCGAGGAACAACAGGCGCTTGGCCTGCTCGCTGCCGATCAGCCGTGGCAAGTGCCAGCTGGCGCCGGCATCGGGGCTGTAGCCCATGCTGGTGTAGCCAGCCTTGAAACGCGCAGAGGCGGCGGCGATACGCAGGTCGCAGCACAGGCTGAGGTCCATGCCACCGCCCACGGCGGTGCCGTTGATGGCGGCGATGGTGGGCTTGTCGAGGCTGTGCAGGCGCAACATAAGGGCGTGGGCGGTTTCGGTCCAGCCGTAGCTTTCCAGGGTGCCCGCAGCTTCGGCGGCGGCCCACTCGGCCAGGTCGGCACCGGCACAGAAGGTGCGGCCGCCGCCGGTGAGCACCACCACGCGTACGGCCGGATCGCTGTTGTGGCTTTCGAGCAAGGCGTGCAGTTGCTTGAGGGTGGGGATGTCCAGCGCGTTGCGTTGCTCGGGGCGGTTGAGGGTGATCCAGGCAACGCCGGCTTCGACTTTGCTCAACAGTGACGACGACGGGGTGGTCATGGGGGGCCTCGGTGTTGTTGTGATGGTTTTGGGAGGGCTTGACGAGGGAGATACTAAACGAGTGTTCAACAAGGCGGGATGGGCTGTTACAACTTCGCACAACTCGGTTTTTGCTGTTACGCGGGTTTCTTTTGGCATTGCATTTTCGTTGCCTGTGAGATCGAGCGCCGCCCGCGCGGCGCTTCGCAGCACAAGGCTGCTCCTACATCTGTTTCGGGCCAGTTATTCCTGAGACGAAGGCGCGCGGCCCCTTTGCTTCCACCGCGATATCGCGTCAGGCAAACAAGGCGATCGCGTGCGCAGGCACAGGCGTGACTGGCCCGAAACAGATGTAGGAGCAGCCTTGTGCTGCGAAGCGCCGCGCGGGCGGCGCTCGATCTCACAGACAATAAAAATGTTTCGACGAACACTTACAACCAACGACCCACGGCATCAAACGCCAGGCGCGCTGGGCTCAAAGGCACCCTGCCGGCGGCGATTGACGAAGAAGTACGCCGCGTAGCACAGGGCAATGAAACCAAAGCCCCAGTACAGCGACGGCCGCTGGGTTTCATCCAGTGCCAGGAACACAAACAGCGAGCTGCACAGGGTGATGCACAGCAGCGGCACCAGTGGGTACAGCGGCGCCCTGTACTTCAGGTCCTGCAGTTGCCCACCTTCACGCAGGTAGGCCTTGCGGAAGCGGTACTGCGCCAGGGCGATGACGATCCAGGTTACGGTGCCGGACATGCCGCTCACCGCCATCAGCACCATGAACAGGGTGTCGGCGGCAATGAAGCTGGTCATCAGCGACACCAGGGCAAAGCACAGGGTGATGCTCAGCGCCCGCAACGGCACGCCGCGCTTGCTCAGCGGTGCCAGGCTTTTCGGCGCCATGCCGCTCTTGGACATCGCCCAGAGAATGCGCGTAGAGGCATACAGCCCGGAGTTGCCCACCGACAGGATGGCGGTGAGGATGACGAAGTTCATCACGTCGGCAGCAAAGGGGATGCCGACCATGTCGAACACCTGCACGAACGGGCTTTCCATCAGGCCGGCCTGCTCGAACGGCACAATGGCCGACAGCACGGCAATCGCCAGCACATAGAAAATCAGCACGCGGAACACCACGTTGCGCACCGCCCGCGGGATGCTTTTTTCCGGGTGCTCGGTCTCGCCGGCCGCCACGCCCATGATTTCGCAGCCCTGGAAGGCATAGACCACGGTCATCATCACCGCGAACACCGCCGACAGGCCGTGGGGGAACAGCGACTCGCCCACCAGGTTGTCCAGCATTGGCGCCGGTGCCCCGCTGCTCAGCGGAATGGCGCCGAAGATCACCAGCAGGCCAATGATGATAAAACCAAGGATGGTCGCCACCTTGATGCCCGAGAACCAGTACTCGGCCTCGCCAAAAGCGCGGGTGGCCAGGGCGTTGAGGCCGAACAGCACAACCACGAACAGTGCCGACCAGTACCAGATGGGCACCTCGGGGAACCATCGGGTCATCAGCATGCCGGCAGCGGTGAACTCCAGGCCCACGGTAGTGGCCCAGCTCATCCAGTACACCCAGCCGATCATGAAGCCGGTGGCCGGGCCGATGAACTTCGTGGCGTGGGCCTGGAACGAGCCGGACACCGGCATCTGCACCGACAGTTCACCCAGGCAGACCATCACCAGGTACATCAGCAAGCCGGCCACCAGGTACGCCAGGATCGCGCCCACCGGCCCGCCCTGGTTGATGGTCACGCCCGAACCCATGAACAGGCCGGTGCCGATCACCCCGCCCAGCGACAGCATGAAGATATGCCGGCTTTTCAGGGCGCGGGTGAGCTGGATTTTTTCGTGGTTGTCAGTCATGGCGCACCTCGCCATTGCGGCAGGTGCGGGGGGCGGTACGAAGGAGGGGCTGAGCGCTACGGCATGTCATTATTCTTGTCTCCAATAAGCCTCATGGACCGCGTGCAACACGGTTGCCATGGATTATTGGAAACGGATGTAAGGTGCCGTTGTACGAACGGATCGAAGATGTAAAAAGTCGTAAGTTTTTTGTACGTCAGCTCTGGATCAACTGTTCCAGGGTCGCACGGGCCTGGCCGAGCTGGTTTGCCAGTGGTTCGGCAAGTGCGTTCAGCCCCTGCCCGTCATGCTGGCGGGCTGCGTCTTCCAGGCGTCGCAACAGCGCAGCCAGGCCAGAAAAACCCAGGGAGTCGCAACTGCCGGCCAGGCGATGGGCCAGGTGCAGCACTTCGGTAAAGTCCTGGGCCGGCAGCGCCTCGGCCAACGCCGTGGCGTGCTGCTCCAGTGACTGGCGCAACACCTTCAGCAGGCCTTGCAGCTTCTGCTCGCCCAGCAGCGAGCGGTGGGTGGCCAGCAGCGACCAGTCCATGTTCGCGTCAATACCGGCCTCTTCAGTCGGCTTCGCGTCGGCCAGCGCCTGGCGCAGGTTGGCTAGCCGCAGAGGCTTGGCCAGCACACCTTGCATGCCGGCTTCCAGGTAACCCGACACTTGCCCCGGTTGCACGCCAGCAGTCAGCGCCACTATCCGGCTGTGGTGGTTTGGCCCGGGGGTGGCGCGAAGCTGCCGGCACAGTTCCACCCCGCTCATGCCGGGCAGGTGAACGTCGAGCAGGATCAGGTCGAAGCGCCGCTGTGCACACAGCTGCAGGGCCTGCCCGGCATCCTCGGCAAAGCTCACCCGGTGGCCATCGCGCACCAGCAGGCCGCCCGCCACCTCACGGTTCAGCGCGACGTCCTCGACCACCAGGATATCCAGGCTGGCGCTGACCGACTGGGCTAGCTTAGGAGGTGAATCCGGCTGCCCAAGGGCGATGTCGAGCTCGAACCAGAAGCAGCTGCCCTGCCCTTGTACACTGTCCAGGCCAATGCAGCCTCCCAGCTTTTCCACGAGGTGCTTGCAGATCGCCAGGCCCAGACCGGTGCCGCCGTAGCGGCGTGCCACGGCTTCGCTGGCCTGGACGAAGCGGTCGAAGATTTTTGCCTGGACGGCCGGCTCGATGCCGATGCCATTGTCACTGACAGACAGCCGCAGGCGCTGCGTGGTCGCATCGCTGGCCAGCACCTGTACCTTGAGCCGCACCTGGCCGTGCTCGGTGAATTTGATGGCATTGGCCAGCAGGTTGCTGAGCACCTGACGCAGGTACTGCTCGGCGCCGTGCTGGTAACCGGCTAATTGCTCATCAACCTCCAGATTCAGTGTGTCGCCGTTGTCCGCAGCCATGGGTTCGAGCAGCGCCAGCACTTCCTGGCACAACTGGCGCAGCGAAAAGCCGACCAGCTCGGCGCGGCTCTCACCTTCTTCGAGCCGGGCGAAATACAGCACTTCGTTGAGAATCGCCAACAGCCCCTCGCCGGCCTTGTACAAGGCTTCCAGGCGCTGACGGTCGGCCGCATCCAGCCGGCCACCGCGTAGCAGCTCGGCCATGCCCAGGATACCGTTGAGCGGGGTGCGCAGCTCGTGGCTCATGGTCGCCAGAAAGCGCGACTTGGCCAGGTTGGCGGCCTCGGCTTCATCCTTGGCCCGGGCCAGGCTGGCGGTACGTCGTTCGACCATGGCCTGCAGTTCGTCGCGCTTGTCTTGCAACGCCAGGCGGTCGCGCTCGCGGCGTTCAATGTCGCTGAGGATGGCGCGGCGCATATCGTCCAGGGCATTGGCCACCGTATCGATTTCGTCAGGGCGCGATGAACGGCGGCGCCCCAGGCGCAACGGTTCCTGCCATTGGCCGGCGCCAATACGCCGGGCGAACTCGGCCATCACTTGCAGATGGCGGGTGACCAGACGATAGAACAGCCCCGACAGCGCCACTGCCAGGCCGCACAGGAACACCCCCATCCACAGCAGGCTGGCAAGGCCGGTGGCGTAAAGCCGACGGTGCACAGCTCCCAGGTCGATACTGACTTCCAGCTCACCCAGGTGCCTGGCCGGCCCCGAGGGGGGCTGATAGTTTAGGGGGAAGCGCTCGATGCGCAGCGGCCCTTTGGGTTCGGCCTCCCCTCGTAGCAGTTGAAAATCGTCGCTGACCAGGCGCACCCGGGCCACGTCGGAAAAATCCACCAAACCGCGCAATTGCGTATCGAGCTGGGCCTCGTCCAGGTCCCACAGGCTGCGCTCCAGGCTGGCGAGGTAGCCGGCGCGGATCAACGCCATGCGCGCCTCGATGTCGCGCATCTCGCGGCGGTATTCGAAATACAGCTGCACGCCACTTGCCAGCACCGTGAAACACAGGCTGAACAACAGGATGAACCGCAGCAGGCGGCGCAGCAGGCCATCGGTGTGCAGGCGAATCATCGGGCATCTGCCGGCAGGTTGATCATGTCGCGGTAGGTGACCTCGCTCTGCTCCAGCCAGCGCGCGATCTCGCCAGCCTGGTTCATGCGCCGCAACTGAGCGTCGATTTCGTCCATGTGCTGGCTCAGGGGTGATTGCCGCGATACGGCAACGCGCAGGTAGTCCACGCTCAGCGCGCTGGGCAATACGCGGATGTCCTGCGCGCCTGCCAGGTGCTCGATGAACAGTTGACCGGTGCGCCGCTCCTGGATCACGTAGTCGATGCGCCCGCGGATCAGCTTGCCGAAGTTCTGCTGGCTGGAAGACACCCGCTCGATGTTCTGATGCCGGGCGACGAAGCGGTCGAATTCGGCGCCGTAGCTTTCGCCGTACAACAGGCCGCCGCGGTAACCGGCCAGGTCCTCCAACTGCTGGAACTGCACTGGCCGTTTGCGGTTGTAGAATACAGCCACTTCCTCGCGCATTACCGGCTCCGTGGAAAAATGCATGCGCTGGTCACGTTGGTCGCTGTTGTAGGCCAGCACCACGTCCACCCTCCCGGCGGCAGCGTCCATCAGGCAGCGTTTCCAGTTGCCCAGCACCACGTTCTGCACTTGGTAGCCCATGCGGGCGAACAGCTCGCGCACCACGGTTGGCGCCAGGCCACGCACCTGGTGGCCGTCGCTCCAGGACATCGGCGGGTACACCGGGTAATCGCAGTAGCGCACCGTTTCTGCAGCACCGGCTGGCACGGCAAGCAACGCCAGCACCATCGCCCAGGCACGGCGGGCGCGGTAGATCATGCGGCCACGCTGGCAGTGAACAGGTAGCCGGTGCCGTGAATGGTGATGATCAGTTGCGGCTCGGCCGGGTCATCGTGCAGCTTGCGCCGCAGGCGACCGACCAGCACGTCGATGGAGCGGTCGTTGGGCACCCACTCGCGGTTGCGAATCTGGTCCATCAGCTGGTCGCGGCTCAGGGTATGGCCGCTGTTGCGCAGGAACACGCTGAGCAACTGGAACTCACCGTGGGTCAGCAGGGTTTGCCCGCCGCGTGGGTCGATCAGGCGCCGGCGGTCGGTGTCCAGCGCCCAGTCGGCAAACTGCTTCAACGACTGCGCGCAGGCCGGTGCCGGGTGCACTTCGCGGGCATGGCGCACGCGGCGGATCAGGTTTTTGGCGCGTGATACCAGCTCGCGGGGGTTGAGCGGTTTGATCACATAATCGTCGGCGCCGCACTCCAGGCCGACAATGCGGTCGATGTCATCGTTGCGGCCGGTGATGAGGATGATGCCCACCTCCGAGCGCACGCGCAGCTCGCGGGTCAGGGTGAGGCCGTCCTTGCCAGGCAGGCGGATATCCAGCAGCACCAGGTCGACATCCTGGCTGGCGAGCAAGGCTTCGGCCTTTTCCGCCGTATCGGCGCAGTGCACGTCATAGCCTTCCTGGGACAGATAGGCCTGCAGCAAGTCACGAATAAGCGGATCGTCATCGACGATCAATACCCGAGGCGTCATCGCGTGTTGTCTCTTTTTTATTGGTGTTGTTCTACACACTCGCGCCAGCAGCGTACTCGTTACTGAACAGACGATCAACAGCCCTCGGGCAGGCTGAAGCGCCGCCGACCACCGGCCTGCAGGCCATCGACCCAGGCCTCGCAGATAATCACGCCCTGCTCGGGGGTGAAGGTGCCGGGGTTGAGCCCCGACTCCAGCCACAGGCCATCGAGCAGGGCACTGAGGCTGATGGCCGCGAGGTCGGCATCGAAGCCCTGCCAGCCCTCCTGCGTGGCCAACTCGGCCAGCAACCGGCTCAGCTCCTTGCGGTACTCGCCATAGGAATGGTCATGCACCTGGTTGATCGCGTCGGCCGTCTTTACCGCGCCCCAAAACGCCAACCAGGCGTCGAGCAACTGCGGGTCGAGCAACTCTGCACAGAACGAGGCGCGGAAAAACGCCGACAACCGCTCGCGGGCATTGGGCGCAGCCTGCGCCATGGCTTCACGCAGCAGCCCCATCACCCGGCCGGTGACGGCCAGGTAGGCTTCGGCAACCAGTTCGTCCTTGCCGGCGTAGTGGTGGCTGATCAGCCCGACCGAGACCCCGGCCTCGGCCGAAATCTTGCGGATCGAAGCCCCTTGGAATCCGTGGCGTTTGAGGCACACCAGGGTCGCTTCGACCAGGTTGGCCTTGCGCAATTCCGGCAGCATGCGGTGGTAGCGGGCTTCCTGGCTCATCAAGGGTTCTCGGTTCAGGGGCTGGACTGAACGACTGTACAACAAGCCGGACTGCGTGATAAACCCTTGGCACACGTACCCACAACAACAAAAGCGGCTGCCATGAACGACCTGATCACACGCGAGCTGGACCAAGGCCTGCTGACCCTGGCCTTCAACCGCCCCGACAAGCTCAACGCCCTGAACACCGCCATGTACCAGCAACTGGGCGACCTGCTGCTGGCAGCGGGTGAAGACCCTGGCGTCGATGCCATTATCATCACCGGTGGCGCCCACTGCTTCACCGCTGGCAACGACCTGCGCGACTTCCTCGACAACCCGCCCACTGACCTGGACAGCCCGGTGTTCCGCCTGATGCGGGTGGTCATGGGGCTGGACAAGCCGCTGATCGCGGCAGTCAGTGGCGCAGCAATCGGCATCGGCGCCACCTTGCTGTTGCATTGCGACCAAGTGCTGGTCAGCCGCTCGACCAAGCTGCGCATGCCTTTCGCACCGTTGGGGGTGTGCCCGGAGTTTGGCTCCAGCCTGTTGCTGCCACGCTTGCTTGGCCAGGCCCGCGCCGCTGGCCTGCTGCTGGGTAACGTGTTGCTGGATGGCGAACAGGCGGTGGCTTGGGGGTTGGCCAATGAGCTGCATGAAGATGGCGAACAGTGCCTGGCCGCCGCGCGCAAGCTGGCGCGGCAGCTGCAAACTTACCCGCAGGCGGCGCTGCGCATCAGCAAGCGGCTGATGAAGGACAGCCAGCGGGCGGAGCTGGAGGCCACGGTGGCGCGGGAAAGCCAGTTGTTCATCGAGTGCTTGCGCACCGAAGAAGCACGGGCCGTGCTACAGCGTCTGATCAAAGACTGAAACGATGACGCGTCCCTTGTGGGTGCATGATCGCGGGAATGTATTGCACTAGTACCCGGTCATCTCCAGATACCCGCGCCCACCGGCACTCCCGCTCAACCGCACCGGCCCTTCCCAGTACGGGAACCGTGTGTCCATCCAAGCCCGTGGTTCCACCGCCTCGACCTGCACATCCACCCCATGCGCCGGCACCTGCACCCGCCAGCGCGTCGGTACCTGTTTGCCATGCTTCTGCTCGGCCCAGGCCAGGGCCTGCAACTGAACCTGCGCGCCTTGCAGCGCTACCACTTCACCTTGCGGGCCAACCCACGTGCCGGCGCGGTAGGCATCGCCCTCAGCCTGACGCACCTGGAACAACATCAGCCTGGCACCACTGTCCAGGTGCAGGGAAAACCAGTCCCACCCCGTTTGCCCGGCCGCCAGCGGCTGGCTGCTCCATTCCCGGTCCAGCCAGGCCTGGCCGGTGACCGCGATGCACATGCCATCACGCTCTACCTCCCCGTGCACACGGTAAAACGGCTGGCTGTAATAGTAAGAAGCCTGCCCCTTGCCGGATTTCTCGCTGTAACCCTGGTCGCCGTGCAGCACCAGGGGGCGATCACTGCGCAAACGCAAGGCGTAGCGAAAACCTTCGCCACCGGCAGCCATTTGCAGGCTTTCGATGCCCGCCCTGCCCTGCAACGACCAATCATTGATCCACGCCCGGAACGGCTGGGCCTGCACGCCGGCCTGGCCGATACCGCCGCGGGCCAGGGTTTCGCCAGACTGGTGGCCACCCGGCCCGGTCAGGGCCGCGTGCCCCATCCACAGGTTGGGGCTGTTCCAGTCGGTGGTTTCAGGGCCGGGGCGCAGGGCCGAGCGGAACAGGGTCCACTGGGCGCCCCAGTCACGCCCCTGGGCGTCCTTGAGGTTGGCGGTGACGTACCACCATTCGATGCGAAAGCCATCGTGCGCGCCATGGTCACGCGGGAATTCCAGGCGATGCGCGCGGGCCACCTGGCTGAAACCGTCTGCCTGCTGCCCCAGCCCGGCATAGCTTTGTGGCGCTGGCGGGTCACAAGCGCATAGCAGGCCGCATAGCAACAGCAAGGCGTTACGCTTCATCGGTAAACGGCCTCAACAGTTCGCGGGGCTGGCGGCGCGCCAGTTGCCACAGCGGCCAGGCGCTGGCCAACAGGCTGGAGAACAACCCCAAGGCGGCCAGTTGCAGCAGCTGCACGGGGAATACGTAAAGCGGCAGGCGCCAGCCGAACGCCTGCACGTTGACCACCGCCACCAGGCACCAGGCCAGCAACACCCCCAACGGAATGGCCAGCAGTACCGTGAAACTGCTCAGCATCAGTGTCTGCCCCAGGCTCAACCACACCAGTTGCCTGCGCTGCACACCCAGCGCCCACAGGGGTGCCAGTTGGCTCAGCCGCGTTTGGCCCAACGTCAGCAAGTTGATGAACAGCGCCACGCCGGCCACGCCAAGCGTGAGGCTGTTGAGCGCGGCAGTGGCGGCAAAGGTGCGGTTGAACACCTCGGTAGACCAGCGTTTCAGGCGCGCCTGCTCCACTACGCGGCTGTCGTCCAGGGCGAAGCGCTGCTGCAACGCAGCCTTGATGACGGGCAATTGCTCAGCGGGCAGATCAACGCTCAAACCGGTCAGCGTGGCCTGCGGCCAGTGCGTGCGCAACCAGCTGGCATTGACCAGCACGTGCCCCTTGGGGTTACCGTAATCGGCATAGATCCCCACCACTGTCATCGCCTCTGAAGGCAGCGCCAGGCGGTCGCCCAGTTGCACCTTCAGGCGCCTGGCCAGCTGTTCGCTGAGCATCACCGCATGCCCGCCGGCCAACGCTTCCCAGGCGTGAGGCTGCTCCTGCAGCAACGGCCAACGCTTGAGGTAGCCCGGGTGATCGACGATGCCCTGAAGCTGCACCGGCCAGCCCTGCAACTGCGTTTCTACCCGCCAGCCGGGCAGCACCACACTGGCTGCCGATTGCTGCCCTAGCCATTGCGCAATTTCCAGACCTTGGCCTGTATCCCGAGGGCTGACGTACAGGTCGGCAGACAGGCGCAGGTCCAGCCAGCCGACAAAGGTCTTGCGAAAGCCTTCGGTCATGCTGCCCACGCCAGCACTGGCAGCCAGCGCCAGCAACAGTGCCATCAGCGCCAAACTCAGTGCCGGCAGTTGCTGGCGGCTATCGGCGACGAACCATTGCGCCAAAGGCCGCCGGCAATACCGCGTCAGCAAGGCCAGAGCCCGGTCGAGCAAGGCCGGCAACAACAGCGCCGCCGCCAGCAACAGCCCAGCCAGCATGGCAAACGCGCTGGCCAGGCGGTTACCCAGCACGCCACAGCCCAAGGCCAGCAGCAACAGGACGCCCGCTATGCAAGCCTGGCGCCTCAACCATGGTCCCTGCGCCAGCCGCCAAGCCTGAGGCTGCGCCAACGCCAGCAATGGCAACCGGGCTGCACGTAACACACTGCCCAGCCCTGCCAGCAATGCCCCCAGCACACTCACAAGCACCCCCACCAGCCACCACCACGCGGGCAGGCTCAGGGTACCGGCAACCTGGGCGCCGTACAGGCCGCGCAAACTGGCTGCCACATCGGGCAACAACCACGCGGCCAGCACATACCCGCTGGCCACACCGGCCAGCCCTCCCAGGACGGCGAACAGACCCAGCTCCAGCATCAAGGCGCACAGCAGGGTGTTCAAGCTGACGCCACAGGCGCGCAGATTGCGGATCAACCCACGCCGCTGTTCTAGCGCCAGACCGATTGCGGCATGGGCGATAAACAGGCCTACGACGAACGCCAGCAGGCCGAGAGCAGTCAGGTTGAGGTGAAAGCTCTCAGTCAGCCGCTGCAACCCGCCGTCGTCCTGTTGCGGTTGCAGTTCGAGGTAAACCGCAATATCAGCAGGCAGCGGCCCTGGCTTTCCGGCCACCAGCAACCGCGACAACTGCCCAGGCGCGTGCAGCAACCGCTGGGCATGGCCGATATCGACCACGATCACCCCAGGCGCCAATGCAGGCTGCAGGATCATGGGGGGTAGCAATTGCCCTTCGCTGTCGCGCACCGCTGCCCCACGCTCTGCGCCCAGTTGCCGCAAGGTGTCTGGCCCGGCCCACGCTTGCCCGGGCGTGCCGATGAACGCTTGCACATCGAATGCTTGCGGCTGCACACCGGCAATGCTGCTGGCCGGCGGCAGGCTCAAAGGTTCGATGCCCAACAAGCGCACACTGCGCGCGGGCTCCCCAGGCAAACGCAAGCGCCCTTCCAGCACGGGCGTTACTGGCCAACCCTGCTTGCGCAATTGCACGTAAAGCCCTTGGTCGAAGCGCTCACCGTTGCGCGGCACCAGCTGCGCCTGCAGCGGCCCGGCCAGCACGGCACTGGCGCGGGCGTAGTCGCTGCGTGCCTGGCTGTTCAGCGCCTGCACGCCCGTCCACAGCGCCGTGGCCAGCCACAGACCGGTGAAGATGCTGAAAAACTGCACACGATGGCGCCGCCAATGGCTGAACAACGCCAACAGGGCCAGCGACAAAAGCCTCATCACCCCGACTCTGGCTGAACGCGACCGGCCTGCAGCTGGCAACGCCCCTGCAAGCGTGCCGCCAGCCGGGGGCTGTGGGTCACCATCAGCACACCGCTGCCGGCCTCGGCGACCAGTTGCAGCAACAGGCTCAGCACCTCATCGCTGCTGGCTTCGTCAAGGCTGCCGGTGGGTTCGTCGGCCAGCAGCCAGGCCGGGCGCCCAGCCAGGGCGCGGCCGATGGCGACCCGTTGCTGCTGGCCACCGGACAACTGCTCAGGGTAGCGCGCCAGCAAACCTGCCAAGCCCAACTGCTCTGCCAGGTAACCCACCCATTGTGGGTCATGCCTGCCAGCCAGCCTGGCCTGAAAGGCGAGGTTCGCCGCCACGTCCAGGCTACTGATCAGGTTGTATTGCTGGAACACCAGGCCAATCCCCTCCCGCCGCCACTGCGCCAGCGACGCCTCGGAACGGCCGTCGAGCGGGACGTCGTCGATCAGGATGCGGCCGCTGTCGGCACGGTCCAGGCCGGCAATCAGGTGCAGCAACGTGCTCTTGCCGCTGCCCGACTCCCCCATCAGCGCCAGGCTGCTACCGCGTGCCAGACGCAGGTCCACGCCCTGCAGGACAGGGAGCGGGCCTTGGGGGGTGGGGAATGATTTGTGGAGCTGTTCGATGGCGAGCATCGACGGGCCTTTATGGTATGCGTTTGCTTAGTAATAGCAGGTCCGACACGCAGTGGTGCGAAGCCATCCTCCCCCGCCTCGTCGTATGGTTATCTCTTACGCCACGAAGTTAATGGATCCATATAAATTCGATAATCGCACAATACCCAGCATAAACCGCTAGATTTTATTGACCACAAGTCTGCATCATGCCTCTAATGGATCCATTAAATAAAAACAAAACCCTGGAGAGCCTCCCCATGTACCCCAAAAACACCTGGTACGTCGCCTGCACCCCCGACGAGATCACCACCAAGCCCCTTGGACGGCAGATCTGCGGCGAGAAGATCGTGTTCTACCGCGCCCAAGAAAACAAAGTGGCCGCCGTCGAGGACTTCTGCCCCCACCGCGGCGCGCCGTTGTCGTTGGGCTATGTCGAGGACGGCAACCTGGTGTGTGGCTACCACGGCCTGGTCATGGGTTGCGACGGCAAGACCGTCTCGATGCCGGGCCAGCGAGTGCGTGGCTTTCCCTGCAACAAGACCTTTGCGGCCGTCGAACGCTATGGCTTCATCTGGGTCTGGCCCGGCGACCAGGCGCAGGCCGACCCGGCGCTGATCCCGCATCTGGAATGGGCGGTGAATGATGAGTGGGCGTACGGCGGCGGGCTGTTCCACATTGGTTGTGACTACCGGCTGATGATCGACAACCTGATGGACCTCACCCACGAAACCTACGTGCATGCCTCCAGCATCGGCCAGAAGGAAATCGACGAGGCGCCGCCAGTCACCACCGTCACCGGCGACGAGGTGGTTACCTCCCGGCACATGGAAAACATCATGGCCCCGCCCTTCTGGCGCATGGCCCTGCGTGGCAACGGCCTGGCCGACGACGTGCCGGTGGATCGCTGGCAGATCTGTCGCTTCACTCCGCCGAGCCATGTGCTGATCGAAGTGGGCGTAGCCCATGCCGGCAAGGGTGGCTACCACGCCGAGGCCCAGCACAAGGCGTCGAGCATCGTGGTCGATTTCATCACTCCGGAAACCGACACCTCGATCTGGTACTTCTGGGGCATGGCGCGCAACTTCGCCGCGCACGACCAGGCCCTGACCGACGACATTCGTGAGGGCCAGGGCAAGATTTTCAGCGAAGACCTGGAGATGCTCGAACGCCAGCAACAGAACCTGCTGGCCTACCCCGAGCGCAACCTGCTGAAGCTGAACATCGATGCTGGCGGCGTGCAGTCGCGCAAGGTGCTGGAGCGGATCATCGCCAAAGAGCGTGCGCCGCAACCGCAACTGATCGCTACCAGCGCCACCCCTGCCTGAGGAACAGCCGACATGATCGATGCCGTAGTGGTGTCCCGTAACGATGAAGCGCAAGGTATCTGCAGCTTCGAGCTGGCGGCGGCGGATGGCAGCCTGCTGCCGCCGTTCAGCGCTGGCGCACATATCGACGTGCACTTGCCCGATGGGCTGGTGCGCCAGTATTCGCTGTGCAATCACCCCGAAGAGCGCCACCGCTACCTGATTGGCGTGCTAAACGATCCGGCCTCGCGGGGCGGCTCACGCAGCCTGCATGAGCAGGTGCAGGCCGGTGCACGGCTGCGCATCAGCACGCCGCGCAACCTGTTCCCGCTGGCCGAGGGCGCGCGGCGCAGCCTTTTGTTTGCCGGTGGCATCGGCATTACACCGATCCTGTGCATGGCCGAGCAGTTGTCCCACGGCGGCCATGATTTCGAGCTGCACTACTGTGCCCGCTCCAGCGAGCGTGCGGCCTTTGTCGAGCGCATTCACAACGCGCCGTTCGCTGACCGCCTGTTCGTGCACTTTGACGAGCAACCGGAAACCGCACTGGATATCGCCCGGGTGCTGGGCAACCCGCAAGACGATGTGCACCTGTATGTATGTGGGCCCGGCGGTTTCATGCAGCATGTGCTGGCCAGCGCCAAGGGGCTGGGGTGGCAGGAGGCCAACCTGCACCGCGAATACTTTGCCGCGGCGCCCGTGGATGCCAGCAACGACGGTAGTTTTTCGGTGCAGGTGAACAGCACGGGGCAAGTGTTCGAGGTGCCAGCCGACCAGACCGTGGTGCAGGTACTGGAACAGCACGGTATCGAGATCGCCATGTCGTGCGAGCAGGGTATTTGCGGCACCTGCCTGACCCGCGTGCTGCAAGGCACGCCGGACCATCGCGACATGTTCCTCACCGAAGAGGAGCAGGCGCTGAACGATCAGTTCACGCCCTGCTGCTCGCGCTCGAAGTCGCCCCTGCTGGTGCTGGATATCTGAACCGGTTTACGACGAGGGCAGGATGACTTTCATGCTCGCGTCCGCCGTTGCCCCACCAAAAGTTTCGGCGTAGCGCAAGGTGGCATTGGCGTGCTCGCGCATGATCGCTTCGGCGCGAGCACCCTGACGATTGGCCAGGGCGTCGAACACCGCGTGATGCTGCATATGGGCAAAGTTGAAGCGCCGGTACTCGCGGGCCAGGTCATGGCGGTCCACGGCCAGTGCGGTGACCGAGGCGAACGGCAGGTGGTCGTTGCGTGCCAGGGCATCGGCGATGGCCGGGTTGTGGCTGGCTTCGATGATCACCTGGTGAAAGCGCATGTTCAGGTCGTGATAGGCCTGCAGGTCGTCTTCGGTCACAAAGCCCTTGTCGAACAGCTGGTCGCCATCGACCAGGCACTGCTGCAGCGCCGCGCGTGCTTGCGCTGACAAGCCACGCTCTGCGGCCTGGCGAGCGGCCAACCCCTCCAGCACGCCGCGCACCTCGACCGCACCTGCGATGTCATCGGCGCTGACCGAGCGCACCTGAAAACCCCGGCCACCAAAACGCACCAGCAGGCCTTCCTGCTCGAGGGTACGAAACGCCATGCGCACCGGCATGCGTGAGACGCCGAACAGCTCGGCGGTGGGGACTTCCATCAAGCGCTCGCCGGCCGCCAGCTCGCCCGAGGCGATCATCTTGCGCAACGCGACCAGCACCATTTGACCGGGCTTGCTCATCCAGGCTACTTCCAGGGACATGAGCGCGCATCTTAGCGCAAGGTGAGGGGTTGTTGCTGGCCTGGTAACTTGCTCAAATTCTAAAAGTCTGCGCGGTACCTGTAGGAGCGGCCTTGTGTCGCGATGGGCTGCGAAGCAGACCCTCATTTGATGCATCTGTGCTGAAACCCGGGGGCTGCTTTGCAGCCCATCGCGACACAAGGCCGCTCCTACAAGGACCGTGCTCACCGGGCATATTGCGGCTTAGAGCGTCAGCGGGTAGCTGACGATCAGGCGCGTCTGGTCGAAATCGCTGTTGAAGCTGCGCCGGTTGGTGGCGTTGTTCAGGCGGATGTTGAGGTTCTTCAACGCTCCGCTCTGGACCGTGTAGTTCACCTCGGTATCACGCTCCCACTCCTTGCCATTACTGCCTGCCGCCGTGGTGGCATTCTCGCCATGGCCGTAACGCACCATGGCCAGCAACCCCGGCACACCCAGCGCGGCAAAGTTATAGTCGTAGCGCACTTGCCACGAACGCTCGTCGGCGTTGCTGAAGTTGCCGTTGAACATGTCGTTGCCCAAGGTGCGCCCGCTGCTGCCGTACACCGACATCCACTGGCTGTCGCCACTCACTTTCTGCAACCCCACGTACAACGTGTGACCACTGTGCGAAGCTGACAGCAAGGCGTAGCCCGTGCGGCTCTGGATATCGCCGATGCGCGCCTGGCCGTCATCACGGTCGATGAAGTAACCCAGGTTGGCCCCCAGCGTCCACTCGCCCACTCGCTGGCTGTGCAGCAGGTTGAAGTAGCTTTGCTGGTAGATGTCCTCCAACTGCGAATGCCACGCGCCGATCAGGGTGCGCTGTTGGTTGAAGCGGTACTCGGCGCCAGCGTAGTTGAAGCCGTCCGAGGTGACCCCGGGCGCGGCCCAGGCAGAGAGGTCCTGCATATCGGACGAGTTGCGCAGGCTGACCTCGCGGTACTGGCCGGCTTGCAGGCTCAGGCCTTCGATTTCCCGCGAGTCGAGCATGGCGCCACGGAAGGTTTGCGGCAGCAGGCGGCCATCGTCGTAACGCAGCAGCGGGATATCCGGCAGCAGCTCACCCACCTTCAGCTCGGTCGATGAAATACGCAGCTTGGCCGCCAGCCCTGCACGGCCATAGTTGTCGGCCGCACGTCCGTCGTCGTGCACCGGCAGCAGTTCGGAACCGCTGGTACCGCGGCCACTGTCCAGCTTCATGCCGAACATGGCGATGCCGTCCAGGCCAACACCAATTAGCCCGGGGGTGTAGCCAGAGCTGAACTTGAGGATGAAGCCCTGGGCCCATTCTTCGACTTTGCTCTTGGCCGCCCCCGGGTCACGGAAATCGCGGTTGAAGTAGTAGTTGCGCAGCGTCAGCCCGGCCTTGGCATCTTCAAGGAAGCCCCCCTCCTCGGCCCAGGCCGGCAAACCCAGGCCAAACGCCAGCGAAACCGCCAGGGCCGAACGGGCCAGGGTGCAGTGTGTGTGCATCATTATTATTGTTCTCCGCGTTACTTGGGCGCAGCCGCCCCCCCCGCAGGCTGCCCAGAGCCCGTGGTCGAATGGCTGCATGAATGCCCGGCCCGGGCCGGGCGCTACTCAGTGGCTCAATGCATCAGAACGGATACTGGCGCGGCACGTGCTGCACGCTTACCCAGTGATCGCGGGTGAACTCGTCGATGGCCCAGTCCCCGTTGAAACGGCCAAGCCCCGAGTTCTTCTCACCGCCGAACGGCGCGTTGGCCTCGTCGTTCACCGGGATGTCGTTGATGTGGCTCATGCCTGCACGCACCTGGCGGGCAAAGCGCACGGCACGCTCCAGGTTGCGGCTGAATACCGCGCTGGAAAGGCCGAATTCGCTGGCATTGGCCAGCTCCAGGGCATGCGCTTCGTCACGCGCGCGCAGCAAGCCCACCAATGCGCCGAAGATTTCGTTACGCGCAAGGTCCATGTCGACGGTGACCTCGCCATACACATGCGGCGCCAGCAAGTTGCCGTCGACCCCGCCCTCGTACAGCGGCTCGGCACCTTCGCCGCGTGCCAGGCTGATCTTGTCCAGCAGGCCCTGCAGTTGCCGGGCATTGATTACCGGCCCGATCACCGTAGCTGACGAGTCCGGATCGCCTACCGCCAGCGCCCTGACACGCTCGACGAAGCGCTGCGCAAAAGCGTCGTAGAGGCTGTCGTCAACGATGATCCGGTTCACCGCCATGCAGATCTGCCCCTGATGCAGGAACTTGCCGAACACGGCAGCATTCACCGCCTGTTCAAGGTCGGCATCGTCCAGCACCACGAACGGGCTATTGCCGCCCAGCTCCAGGGCAACGTGCTTGAGGTGTTCGCCACCGCTCGCAATACGGCCAATGCCACGCCCCACCGGGGTGGAGCCAGTGAAGGTGATCAGCGCCGGCACCGGGTGCTCGACAAAGGCATCACCGATATCGCCGCCCGCGCCGACCACCACACTGAGCACCCCGGCTGGCAGCCCTGCCTCTTCGAAGATGCGCGCCAGCAGCAGGCCGCCGCACACCGGGGTGTCGCTGGCAGGCTTGACCACCACGGCATTGCCCAGCGCCAGCGCCGGGGCAATCGAGCGCTGGGTCAGGTGCAGCGGGAAGTTCCACGGGCTGATGACCCCGACCACACCCAGGGCACTGCGGTACACGCGGCTTTCCTTGCCCGGCACGTTGGACTCGACGATGCGCCCGTGCACCCGCGACGGAAACGATGCCGACTCCAGCGCAATTGCCCGCGCCGCGCCCCATTCCAGCTGCGCCTTGAGCCGGGTACTGCCGGATTCGCGGATGATCCAGTCGATGATCTCGTCGCGCCGACGATCAAATATCGCCACCACTTCGTACAGCACCGCCGCGCGTGCGGCGGGGCCCAGTGCCGCCCATTTCGACTGTGCCCGGGCTGCCTCCTGATAGGCGGCATCCAGGTCGGCACGACTGGCCTGTTGGACCTCAAGCAACAAGTCGTCGTTGTACGGGTTGTACACATTCAGGGGCTTACCGGCACTGCCGGCGCGCCACTGGCCGGCAATCGGCAGCAGTTGAAGGTCTTGATAACGAGGGCAATTGGCAGACATGCAAGGCTCCTTGGTCAGCACGTAGGTTTGTTGGCAGCTTCAGGCTCACTGGCCTGTTGTGGCGCACGCACCTGGATGAAGGCGATGGCAAGCGCACCGATCACCCCAGGCAGGGCGAAGGCGAGGAAGTTTTGCTGGATCGGCAGTTGCATCGACAGCAGGCTGCCACCCAGCATGGGCCCGGCGATGGCGCCGAGGCGGCCGATACCCGCAGCCCAGCCCACCCCGGTGGAGCGGATGTGCGCCGGGTAGGCGATAGAGGCATAGGCATGGATTACCGCCAGCGTGCCGATGGTGGTAGCGCCGGCGATCAGCAACAGCAGGTTCAGCAACAGCGGGCCCGGGTTGAGCCCCAGCGCCGCGAGCGACAGCGCTGCCAGCACGAAGAACAGCACCAGCGTGCGCTGCACCCCCAGGCGGTCGGCGAGCCAGCCACCAAACAATGCACCCACCGTGGCGCCAATGTTCAGCGTCACCAGAAACGCCAGGCTCGAGCCCAAGGGGTAGCCGCCCTGCGCCATCAGCTTGGGCAACCAGGTATTGAGGCCGTAGCTCATCAGCATGCACATGGCGAACGCCACCCATAGCAACAAGGTGGCCAGGGCCTGACCAGGGCCGAACAACTGCGCCAGGCGCGCCTTGTCTACCGGTTGGTCGCTGCCCGCCAAATGTAGCTCGGTGCCCGGGCGAAACGCCGGGTCGACCTTCGCCAGCAACCGCTCAAGCTCGGCACGGCGCCCCTTGAGTTCAAGAAACGCAGCCGACTCCGGCAGGTAGCGCAGCATGAACGGTACGGCCAGCACCGGCAGCACAGCCACATAGAACACAGCTTGCCACCCCCACTGCGGGATCACCGCGATCGCCAGCAAAGCCGACAGCACTGCGCCCACCGAATAGAAGCTGGACATCACGGTGATCATGGTGCTGCGCCGCCCTTGCGGGGCGAACTCGCTGATCAGGTTGACGGCGCTGGGCACCAGCGCGCCCAGCGCCAGCCCAGTCACCAGGCGGCAGGCACCGAGCTCCAGCGGGGTTTCTGCATGCCCGGTCATGAACGCCGCCAGGCTGGCCAGCAGTGTGGTGAGGATGATCAGTTTGCGCCGGCCGAAACGGTCGGCCAGTGGCGCCAGCAAAGTACCGCCGAACAACATGCCGAACAGCGCACAGCTGCCGAGCGTGCCGGCTTCGATGGCGCTAAGTTGCCATTCATGCATCAGGCGTGGCACCACCGAGCCGTAAATCACCATGTCATAGCCGTCGAACAGCATGATGAAACAGCCCCACAGCAGTATCAGCAGGTGCGTGCGATTGAAGGGTGCAGCATCGATCACTTCACTTACGGAAGTCGTCTTCATAGCCACCTCGGTTCTTGTTTTTGTGGGTGTCGCGTGGTGTGCGTGTGTGTCGGGTTCAGGGCTCAATGGTCTGGGTCGGCACTTCGATCAGCACTGGCCGGTCGCTCTCCAGCGCTTCACGCAAGGCCTGGGCGAAGGCGCTGCCAGTGGCCGCATGCACCGCCTGCACGCCATAGCCACGGGCGATGGCGCAGAAGTCCAGGCCAGGTACGTCCAGCCCGGGCGCATCGTTGACGTCCAGCACATCGGCGAACCAGCGCAACGCGCCGTAGGTGCCGTTCTTGAGGATGATGAACACCACCGGGATGTTGTATTGCGCGGCGGTCCACAACGCGGTGATGCCATAGTTGGCCGAGCCGTCGCCGATCACGCCGATCACCCGCCGGCCAGGCGATGCCAGCTGCACGCCTACGGCAGCTGGCAGGCCAAAACCCAGGCCACCGGCTGCGGGGAAGAAATAACTGCCCGGCTCACGCATTTCCACGCGGCGCCAGAACGCCCCCACGGTAGAGGTGGACTCCTTGACGTAGATGGCGTCCTTGGGCGCCAGAGCGTTGAGCAGGTCGAACACTGTTTCAGGGCGCAACAGGCCACCGTCATCCACCACCGGTTCAGCAGCAGGCAAAGCGGTGGGCATCGGCCGCACGCTCTGCGGCACGCCGTCCAGCACGGCTTCGAGGGTAAGCGCAATGTCGCCGACCAGGGCGTCGCCCATGGGCGCGCGCGCCGCTTCGCCCGGGTCACAGGTCAGGTGCAGCAGCTCGCAGCCGGCCGGCAGGTAGTTGCCTGGGGCGAACTGGTGGTAGCGGAACACCGGAGCCCCCACCACCAGGACCAGGTCGTGCCCGGCCAAATTGTGGCTGATGCCGGCAATGGCTGCCGGCAATACCCCGCGAAAGCACGCATGCCGAGTGGGGAACGGGCAGCGCGACGCAGAAGGCGCGACCCAGGCCGGCATGCGCAGCTTCTCGGCCAACTGCACAGCCAGGCCATTGGCGGCGCTGCCATCGACATCCGGGCCCAGCACCAGCACCGGGTTGCGCGCCGCTGCCAGGCGTTCGCACAGGTGCTGCAGCTGCGCCGGCGACGGCAGCCCGGCACTGCTCACCTGGCGCCGTGCCAGGTGCTCGACACCGCTTGGCGCTTCGCACGCCCAGTCGTCATATGGGATCGACACGTACACCGGCCCGCGTGGTGGCAGGCTGGCGGTGTGGATCGCCTGGCTCAGGGCGCGCGGCACGTCCTGCGCGGTAGCGGGCTCGTGGCTCCACTTGACCAGTGGTTTGGGCAGCTGTGCGGCATCGACATTGGCCAGCATCGCTTCCACCCCGATCATCGAGCGCACCTGCTGGCCGGCGGTGATCACCAGCGGGCTGTGCGAGTACCAGGCATTGGTCAGGGCGCCCATACCATTGCCGGTACCAGCAGCAGCGTGCAAGTTGACGAAAGTGGGCTGGCCGCTGGCCAGTGCGTAGCCATCGGCCATGCCGACCACGGCGCCTTCGTGCAGGCCGAGGACGTAGCGGAAATCCTCCGGGAAGCCCTTTAGAAACGGCAGCTCGTTGGAGCCGGGGTTGCCGAAGATGGTGGTCAGGCCATGCTGGCGAAGAATGTCGTAAGTGGCGCCGTGAACAGTTTTCATAAAGCCCCTTGCAGCTTGTTTTTGGAATTCGGGTTACTTTTGCAGCCACGGCCAGATTGATCAAATTGATACTATCTTTACTAAAAATAAAACCTATCTATGTGAAGCCAGCGCCCCATGAGCCACATCGACCTGAACCTGATCCGCACCTTCGTCACCCTGTACGAGGCCCGCAGCGTCACCCTTGCCGCCGAGCGCCTGTTCGTCACCCAGCCCTCGGTCAGCTATGGTCTGGCCCGCCTGCGCGAACTTTTTGACGACGCCCTGTTCAGCCGCACGCGTGACGGCATTCAGCCGACCTTTGTTGCCGAGCAGCTGTACGGCACCCTGCGTGACGCACTGACGCGCATAGAAGGTGCCGTGCAGAGCACCCGCCAGTTCGACCCCGCGACCACCGAACGCAGGTTTCGCATCGCCCTTTCCGACCTTGGCGAAATGGGCTTTTTGCCGCTGATTCTGGCGCGCCTGAACCGCGATGCCCCGCAGGCTGAAGTCGAGGTGCTGCCATTGCAGGTCGACCAGGTGGGCGACTGGCTGGCCAGCGGCAAGATCGACGCCGCCATTTGCCGCCCGCCGGTGCCGGGCACGCGTAGCCAGGTACTGATGCGCGAACGTTATGTATGCCTGCTCAGCTGCGACCACCCACGCATCGGCAATGAACTGAGCCTGGAGCAGTTCATTGCCGAGCGCCATATCAGCGTTACCCGCACCACCGGCCACGGCAGTGTCGAAGACGTGCTCACCAGCATGCAGCTGCAGCGGCGCATCAGCTTGCAGGTGCCGCACTTCTCGGTGCTGCCGAAGATCATCCCCGGTACCGACCTGCTCGCCGTGCTGCCGGCACAGATCGGCCGGCTGTTCATGCAGGACGGGGGTTTGAAAATGCTTGAGCTGCCGTTCCAGGTTGCCGAGTTCAACGTGTCGCTGAACTGGCACCCCAACAGCGACAACTCCGCCGCCCTGCAATGGTTCTACGCCACGGTCGCCCAGGCGATCATCGATGGCCAGGCTTAGGCGTCGGCCAGCATTTGCCGCGCGGGGCTGGCCGCCGGGCGCAGCAACAGCAGGCAACCGGCGGCAAGCACGAAGACGCTGGCAAACACCCCGTACAGGTGCAGCGGTTGCCAGCCGCCATCGAGCAACATGCCGGCCACGGTTGGCGAAAGGATTGCGCCCATACGGCCGATGCCGATGCCCCAGCCCACGCCGGTAGCGCGCACCGAGGCGTCATAAACCACCGGCGACAGGGCATACAGGCCGGCCACGCAGCCATTGGAGAACAGCCCGATCAGCAACCCCAACGCCAAGGCGGCACTGACCGACGCGCCATTGACCACGAACAGCACCAGCAGCGCCGCCGTGATCAGCATGAACAGGGCCAGCACGCGGGTGAGTGGCCAGCGCGAAGCCAGGCCACCGATCAGCGCCGCGCCGAGGATGCCGCCAACACTCAACAGCACCCCGCCGGTGATGCCCTGCTGTGCCGACAGGCCGGCGGCGACCAGCAGTTTCGGGGTCCAGCTCATGACGAAGTAGAAGCCGAACATGACCAGGAAAAACAGCAACCAGATCACCAGTGTGGTGCGGCGCATAGCAGGTGTCAGCAGTTGCCGGAAGCCGCGGGGAGCGCCCTGCTCCCTTGCCATGGCTGTTGGCAGTTGTGCCAGCGCCGGCTGGCCAAGGCGCACAGCGAGGCGGTTGACCCGTGCCAAGGCATTGGCCGGGCGACGCGCCAGCAGAAAGTCCAGCGACTCTGGCAGCCACAACAGCACCAGCGGGATCACCAGCACGGTGACAATGCCGCCAAACAGGAACACCGAGCGCCAGCCCCAATGCCCCAGCAGCCATACCGCCAGCAAACCACCCAGCGTCGCCCCCAGGGCATAACCGGTTGACTGCAAACTGACCGCCAGGCCGCGCCAGCGTTTGCTGGCGTACTCACTGGCAATCACGTTGCTGCTGGCCAGGATGCCGCCGATGCCCAGCCCGGTCAGGCCACGCAGCAGCGCCAGTTGCAACGGGCTCTGGCTCATTGCCGAGAGCAGCATGCCGATGCCGGAAAGCGCCAGGCACAGCAGGATCAGCGGGCGACGGCCAAAGCGGTCGGCCCACGGTGCGAGGAACAACGAACCTGCCGCCATGCCGAACAGGCCGGCGCTGAGCAGCAGCCCGACCTGTGCGCCGTTCAAGTTCCACTCGGCGGACACCGACGACGCAGTGAAGGCCATGACCAGTACGTCAAAGCCATCGATCATGTTGAGGACGATGCAAATACCAATGGCCAAGTACTGGAAGCGGCCCATCGGGTCGTTGTCCAGGCGTTGCTTGAGATCGGTATTCATGGAGTCACCTGCCGGTTGGCCACAGGCGGGAGGACAGATGCGCACGCGCAGGCAAGACGGGGGGAACCCTGACAGTTCCGGGCCGCTGGATAGCCATTCATGACTGAACCCTTTTTGTAATTGTTATTGCGTACGGCAGGAGGGCTCCGGCCGTTGTCAGGCGCTAATCAACCAGATAATGGATCCACAAACAACAGGCCGCATGCGCTCACTCCCAGAAAATCTCTTATGACCAAGGCTGAAAATTGATAGTCATTACATTTTCTGCTTGTTTATCAGCGACTTAATAATTTAACACCTAGTCCAATTTTTGTTCGTTTACCGAACACTCCAGATCTATGGATCCATAAAACACTAAAAATCCATACCTGGCCCTTAAGGACTGAGCTGCCATGAACAAATCTTCATGTTCCCCGCCAGCGCCCTGATTGCGGGGCGAACAGCCGTTATCCACCCAGCGCCAGCCGCCGCTCGCCTTGAGGGCGCGGTAGCGGTTGCGTAGCATCCCCGGCCCGATCGCGCGCCCGCACAGCCACCGCGATACCTGCTGAAAAGAGCTACTGATGCCACAACCCATCCCCCTCAAGGACCACGAAAAGGAAAAACACCTGGTCAATCGTCGGCTCCTGGCCTGCGCCATCCTGGTCTTCAGCCTGGTCGCCGTGCTGGTGGGGCGGCTGTATGTCTTGCAGGTGCTGCAGCACGACCAGCAGACCGCCGTGTCGGAAAACAACCGTGTGCACGTGCTGCCCATCGCCCCCGAACGCGGGCTGATCTACGACCGCAACGGCGTGGTGCTGGCCGACAACAAACCCAGCTTCGACCTGACCATGACCCGCGAGCGGACCGGTGGCGACTCGGCCAAGGTGCTCGACACCCTCACCCAGGTGCTAGGCCTGACCGAAGACGACCGCAAGCAGTTCGACAAAGACCTGCGCCGTGGCCGCAAGCCGTTCGAACCGGTGACCCTGATGGTGGGCCTGAGCGAAGAGCAGATCGCCCTGGTGGCGGTGAACCAGTTCCGCCTGCCGGGCCTGGAGGTGGAACCGCAGTTCATCCGCGAATACCCGCTGGCTGGGCATTTCGCCCACTCGGTAGGCTACGTGGGGCGCATCAACGAGAAAGAAGCCAAGGTCCTGGACAGCACCGAGTACCGTGGCACCCAGTCAATCGGCAAGACCGGTATCGAGCACTTCTACGAAAGCCAACTGCACGGCCATGTGGGCTACGAGGAGGTCGAGACCAACGCCCAGGGCCGGGTGATGCGCGTGCTCAACCACAAGGCCCCGACCCCGGGCCAGGACATTGTCCTGACCCTGGACGCCCACTTGCAGGTGGCCGCAGAAAAGGCGCTGGGCGACCGGCGTGGCTCGGTGGTGGTACTGGACCCGGCCAACGGCGATGTGCTGGCAATGGTCAGCAACCCCAGCTTCGACCCCAACCTGTTCGTCAAGGGCATCAGCTTCAAGCAGTACGCCGAACTGCGCGATTCCATCGACCGCCCGCTGTTCAACCGAGTGCTGCGCGGCCTGTATGCCCCGGGCTCGACGGTGAAGCCGGAAGTGGCCATCGCCGGCCTCGACAGCGGCGTGATCACCCCCGGCAGCCGGGTGTTCGACCCGGGCTATTACGAGCTGCCCAACTACGACCACAAGTACCGCAACTGGAACCGCAGCGGCGACGGCTGGGTGGACATGTACACCGCCATCATGCGGTCCAACGACACCTACTTCTACGACCTGGCGCACAAGCTGGGCATCGACCGCCTGCATGACTACATGGCCGAATTCGGCCTGGGTCAGAAGGTGTCGCTGGACATGTTCGAAGAGGCCTCCGGGCTGATGCCGTCGGCCCAGTGGAAGCGCGCCACCCGGCGCCAGGCATGGTTCCCGGGCGAAACCCTTATCCTGGGTATCGGCCAGGGCTACATGCAGGTCACCCCGCTGCAGCTGGCCCAGGCCACCAGCCTGCTGGCGAGCAAGGGCGTGTGGCATCGCCCGCATCTGGCCATGACCGTGGGTGGCGATGCGCCGGTGGACCCCAACCCGATGCCCAACATCGTGCTGCACGACAAGCATGCCTGGGACCAGGTCAGCCAGGGCATGCAGATGGTCATGCACGACCCGCGCGGTATTGCCCGCGCCGCTGCGGCAGGCGCGCAGTACCGGATCGCCGGCAAGAGTGGTACCGCGCAGGTGGTGGCGATCAAGCAGGGTGAGCGTTACAACCGCAACAAGACCCTGGAGCGCCACCGCGACAACGCCCTGTTTGTCGGCTTTGCACCGGCCGACCACCCGAGTGTGGTGGTGGCAGTGATGATCGAGAACGGTGAGGCTGGGGGCCGGGTGGCGGGGCCGGTGGTGCGCGAGGTAATGGATGCTTACCTGCTGGATGAGCAAGGGCATCTGAAGCCGGAGTATGCGGGCGGGGTGCCTGCTCGGGGCGTGCCGCACACTTGAGATTGCCGGGGCCGCTCCGCGCCCCGTCGCGGCGCAAGGCCGCTCCTATCCGCCCTGCGTTGCCCAGACAGGCGCAAAAAAACAAATTAGTCGCATAAGAATATGACTTCTTATTCTTTTTTTTGAGAAGAGTAATCCTTTATAACCTTCCCAACTGTACAGCAGCCAACACCCGGCCAACTGTCTGCAGCGCAACACCCGATCAACAGAGAACGCCCGCACGGCAACACCCGCGCAGACACGGAATTGCGCTAACCCGTTGATCCCAAAGAACATTAAAACCAGGCACGACGATTGCTCAAGCAAAGTCCCGCTCAACCAGAACCGGAGACCTGCCCATGAGCACCCCACTGAACGTCGTAGCCCTGTCCGGCGGCACTTCCCGCCCATCGCGCACCCTGGCCTTGACCGAGGCGATCCTCGCCGAACTGGCCGAACACCTGCACATCAAGCCGCACCTGATCGAATTGGGCGACATCGCCCGCCCGCTGGGTAGCGCACTGTGGCGCAGCGAGCTGCCCGACACCGTCGAACAGCAACTGCGCCTGGTGGAAAAGGCCGACCTGCTGGTGGTGACCACCCCCGTGTACCGCGGCAGCTTCACCGGCCACTTCAAGCACTTGTTCGACCTGATCGGCCAGGACGCCCTGGTCGACACCCCGGTACTGCTCGCCGCCACCGGTGGCAGCGAACGCCATGCATTGGTGCTCGACCACCAGCTGCGCCCGCTGTTCAGCTTCCTGCAGGCCCTGACCCTGCCCATCGGCGTGTTCGCCAGCCAGGCGGAACTGGCCGACTACCGGGTTTCCAGCGATGCCCTCGCCGCCCGTATCCGCTTGGCCGCCGAACGTGCCGTGCCGCTGTTCGGCGCCCACCACGCATTGCGTAAAAGCGCCTGAGGAGCGGCCATGAATGCACCTGTAAATGCCCCCCTGCGCCCGGCCCTGGCCATCGCCCGCGAACTGGCCGGGCAGTTTGCCCAGACCGCCGTCGAGCGCGACGAGCGCGGCGGCACGCCAAAAGCCGAGCGCGATGCCCTGCGAGGCAGCGGCCTGCTGTCGCTGGCAATCCCGCAGGCCTTCGGCGGCCAGGGCGCCAACTGGCACGACACCTTCGCGGTGGTGCGCGAGTTCGCCCGGGTCGACAGCTCCATCGCCCATGTATTCGGCTTTCACCACCTGATGCTGGCGACCGTGCGCCTGTTCGCACGCCCGGACCAGTGGCAGCCGTGGTTTGAACAGACCGCCCGCAAACAGTGGTTCTGGGGTAATGCCCTGAACCCGCTGGACACGCGCACGGTGGTCAAGCACTTCGACGGCTGGTGCGAGTTTTCTGGCAGGAAAAGCTTCTGCTCCGGCGCCAGCGACTCGGAGATGCTCATCGCCTCGGCGGTGGACGAACGTGTCGGCGGCAAACTGTTGATCGCCGCCATTCCCAGCGGCCGCACCGGCATCAGCCTGCACCGCGACTGGAACAACATCGGCCAGCGCCAGACCGACAGTGGCAGCGCCACGTTCGAGCGGGTGCGGGTAGAGCACAATGAACTGCTGCTCGACCCGGGCCCCCTGAGCACGCCGTTTGCTGCCCTGCGGCCGCTGATTGCCCAGCTGCACTTCGCCAATCTGTTCCTCGGCATTGCCGAGGGCGCCTTCGACGAAGCCCGCCAGTACACCCTGAAGGAAAGCCGGCCGTGGTTCCGCTCCAGCGCCGCCAGCAGTGCCGAAGACCCTTACGTGCTGCGCCATTACGGCGAGTTCTGGATCGGCCTGGAAAGCGTGCGCCTGCTGATCGAACGGGCCGCACGCCAACTGGACGCCGCCTGGGCCAAGGAACATGCGCTCACCGCCGAGGAGCGCGGCGACCTCGCGCTGGCCATCGGCACCGCCAAGGTCGCCGCCAGCCGCCACGGCCTGGACATCTGCAACCGCCTGTTCGAAGTCACCGGTGCCCGTGCCACCCATGCCTCGCTGCGCTTCGACCGGCACTGGCGCAACCTGCGCACGCAAACCCTGCACGACCCGGTGGACTACCGCATCCACGAACTCGGCGAGTGGGCCCTCAACGGCAAACGCCCTGCCCCATCCTTCTACTCCTGAGGACTGCCCATGCAACTGCTGACCCTCCCCCCGTCACCGACACTGGCTACCTCGATCAGGGCGACCGCACAGGTCTTCGAAGACCCCAGGTCGCAGGCGCTGCTCGCCCACTTGCAACAGGTCGCCCCCAGCGAGGCTAGCGTCCTGATCATCGGCGAAACCGGCACGGGCAAGGAGCTGGTCGCACGGCACATCCACAACCTCAGCGGCCGGCGCAACGGGCCGTTCGTTGCGGTCAACTGCGGCGCGTTCTCTGAATCGCTGGTGGAAGCCGAACTGTTCGGCCATGAAAAAGGTGCCTTCACCGGCGCCCTGTCGGCCAAGGCCGGCTGGTTCGAGGAGGCTAACGGCGGCACGCTGTTCCTCGACGAGATCGGCGACCTGCCGCTGCCGATCCAGGTCAAGCTGCTGCGCGTGCTGCAGGAGCGCGAGGTGGTGCGGCTCGGGTCGCGCAAAAGCATCCCGATCAACGTTCGGGTATTGGCCGCGACCAACGTGCAGCTGGAAAAGGCCATCAACGCCGGGCATTTCCGTGAGGACCTGTACTACCGGCTGAACGTGGTGACCTTGCAGTTGCACCCGTTGCGCGACCGCCCGGGTGACATCCTGCCGCTGGCCCGGCACTTCATCCGCAGTTACAGCGACCGGCTGGGCTACGGGCCGGTGGAACTGAACCCCAAGGCCCAGGCCAAGCTGGTGGAATACAGTTGGCCGGGCAATATCCGCGAGCTGGAAAACGTGATTCACCACAGCTTGCTGACCTGTGGCGAAGGTACGATACAGGCACAGGACCTGCGTTTGTCCAACCTGCGCATCGAGCGGCAAGAAGAGGAGCCAGCAGGCAATGGTGTGGAGGACTTGCTGCAGCGGGCGTTCAGCCGGTTGTACGAGGAGCAGTCGGGCGACCTGTACGAGAAAGTGGAAAACGCCCTGCTGCGCTCGGCCTATCGGTTCTGCCATTACAACCAGGTGCATACCGCGCAGTTGCTGGGGTTGTCACGCAACATCACGCGCACGCGGCTGATTGCCATTGGCGAGCTGGTAGTCAACAAACGGCGCGGGCAGGAACAGCAGGTGCTGGACAACCGGGTAGTGCGGTTGTCGATCTGAGGCTGGTAGTGCATGTGTAATTTAGGCAAACACAGCCCTGTAGGAGCAGCCTTGTGCTGCGAAGAGGCCATTGCAGGCAAAGATAATGTTTAGCATTACCGGCCTCTTCGCAGCACAAGGCTGCTCCTACAAGGCGATGCGGCAACCTGAGTGATGGTGCAAGACAGCTGCTCCCATAAAGGGCCTCGTAAAGGTTGAGCCTGCGCTGCCCCTGTGGGAGCGGGCGTGCCCGCGAAGGGGTCAGGATGCCGTGCGCGGCATCAGCTCATACGGGTGCTTCCAGCCTGGCAGCGCCTGGATCCGCGCCTTCCACGCTTCGATATGGGTGAACTCCGCCAACGGGATGCCGGTGTCCTCCGGCATGAATACATACCCCGCCAACGACAGGTCGGCGATGGTCAGCCGGCCGCCAACCATGAACGGCGTCTTCGCCAAATGCGCGTCGACAATGCGGTAAGCCGCCGTGGCACGCTCGCGCAGGAACCGGGTCACGTCCGTTTCGCCGGTATTTTTCAGGCAGAACAGAAAGCGCAGCGCGGCGTAATAGCTGGTGAACTTGTGGTTGTCGAACAGCATCCAGCGCCAGATCTCGCGCTTTTCGTCATCGTCACGCGGGCCGAACTGGCCGGTCTGTTCGGCAAGGTATTCCAGGATCAGCGCAGACTGGGTGAAGGTCTTGCCCGCGTGCTCCAGCACCGGCACCTCGCCCTGCTCGTTCACCTCGTCACGCCAGGTTTGCTCCCGGGTCTGGCCATGAAAGAAGTCGACGAACACCGGCTGCCAGTCCTGGCCCGTGAGTTCAAGCATCAGCGCAGCCTTGTAGGCGTTGCCGGATTCGGCGAAGCAATGCAGCTTGTAGTCGGGCATGGTGGGACCTTCAATTTCCTTTGAATGATCATGTAGCCCGAGCAGATCACGCCCGGCCCGGAACGGTCAATGCCCTCAGCCAAAACATCCCATTCCCCGTCCCTCCCGTCATAGTCCCCGCCCAGCCGCCAATGCCATAGTGGAGAAAACAACAGGGATAAAAACCATGTACAGAAACACCTCTACCCCTGCGGACGACAACGGTTGCGGCTGGTTCCACCTCAGCCCGCCGCGCCAGCCACGCGTTGCGCACCGGGGGCGGAGCGAGGCGCGCTGGGTGGTGCTTGGCGCGGGTTTCACCGGGCTTGCCGCTGCGCGCCAACTGGCCCTGCATCACCCTGACGACGAGGTGATCCTGGTCGACGCCCAGGAAGTCGGCTTCGGCGCCTCGGGGCGCAACTCCGGCTTTGCCATCGACCTGCCCCACGATATCGGCGCCGCCGACTACATCGGCGACCTGCCCACGGCGCGGATGAACCTCAAGCTCAACTTGCGCGCGCAGGCGATCTTGCGCGAGCTGATCAACCAGCACGGCATCGACTGCCAGATCCGCCCGGACGGCAAGTACCAGGCGGCCGTCGAAGACAAAGGCCTGGCGGTGCTCGAAGCCTACCGCAGCGGCCTGGAAAAACTCGGCCAGCCTTACCAGATGATCGATGCCCGCGACCTGCCCGAGCACTTCGGCACCACCTTCTACCGCAAGGCGCTGTACACCCCGGGCACCCAGTTGCTGCAACCCGCCGCCCTGGCCAAAGGCCTGGCCGACAGCCTGCCGGGCAACGTGACCCTGCATGAACGCACCACCATCACCCACATCGAGCAGGGCCGGCGCATCACCCTCAAGCACGCCAACGGTGAGATCGTCGCCGACCAGCTGTTGCTGACCAACAATGCCTTCGCCTCGTACTTCGGCTTCCTGCCTGGCCGCCTGCTGCCGATCTTCACTTACGCCAGCATGACCCGTCCGCTGACCGAGGACGAACAAGCCCGCCTGGGCGGCAAGAACACCTGGGGCATCATCCCGGCAGACCCGTTCGGTAGCACCCTGCGGCGCACCCCGGACCAGCGCCTGCTGGTGCGCAACAGCTTCAGCTTCAATGCCGACGGCCGCGCCAACCCACGCCACATCGCCCGTGCCGGGCGCCAGCACCGCGATTCGTTCGAGCGGCGCTTCCCGATGCTGTCGGGCATGGCGTTCGATTACACCTGGGGTGGCTCGATGTGCCTGTCGCGCAACCACCTGTCGCACTTCGGCACCCTCGCACCCAACGTGCACGCGGCGCTGTGCTGCAACGGCCTTGGCATCACCCGTGGCACCGCTACCGGCAGCCTGCTGGCTGACTGGCTGAGCGGCGAACGCGACGAGCTGATCGACTTCCTGCTGGGCTCCGCAGGCCCCAACCGCAACCCGCCGGAGCCGCTGCTGAGCGCGGGCGTCAACCTCAACCTGCACTGGGGCCAGCGCCGTGCCGGCCTGGAAAGCTGACAAGGAGGCACCATGCATAGCCTTGGCATTCTCGGGGTGGGCGAACTCACCGAAAAAGTGGTCATCGGCCTGCGTCGCAGCGGTTTCGAGGGCCCCATCCTGCTGTCACCGCGCAATGCGCAACGGGCAGCCCTGCTGGCCCAGGAGCATGGTTGCCAGGTGTTGCCGAGCAACCAGGCAGTGGTCGACCAGGCAGAACTGCTGATCCTTGGCGTGCGCCCGCATTCGCTCGCCGAACTGGCAGATGAGCTACACCTGCGCCCCGGCCAGCGCCTGGTTTCGCTCGCCGCCGGGGTCAACCTTGCACAGCTGTCCACTGCGTTCCCTGGCGCCCTCTGTGTGCGTGCGATGCTGTCGTACGCGGCGCAGTACAACCAGTCCACGGTAGTGGTTTGCCCACCCGATGCGCTCACCACGCAGTACCTGGGGCCACTGGGCAAACTGGTGGTGCTGCACGGCGAGCCAGAATTCGAGCTGGCCACCGTGGCGGCGTGTATGAATGGCTGGTTCTACTTCCTGCTACACGACCTGCAACAGTGGCTGATGGACAAAGGCCTGCCCGCAGCCGAAGCACGTGCGCTGGTGCTGGGTAACCTGCAAGACTGCGTGGCCAGTGCCGGGCAGCAGCCGGCGTACACGCTGAAGGCCTTGGGCCAGGCCATTGCCACGCCGGGCACTTTCACCGCTGATGGTTTGGCGGTGCTGATGCATCAGCCGGTAAGCGCTACCTGGGGTGCGGCATGCGAAGTGGTGCTGGACGGGTTGTTGACACGCTCAGGGCAGGCAGAGGGATAAACTGCCCCCTACTGTCGTGAACGATAACTGCATGGCTCGCCTTGATAGATTTTTAATTATTGCGAGCCCGTTTTTCTTTTGATTTGGTCCATACGCTCTCGATTTATGCTTTCAAGGGTTTGACTCGACAAGCTTTCCCCCCCTTGTATACCTGCAGTCGTACGAATATCAGTATTCCTTAGAAACAGCTCCTCATCCAATCCCAAACCGGCGTTAATCATACTATTTAAATGGGCGCTTTCAGGACGCTGCATACTTAAATTACCTCCAGCACCGTCGAGCGACTCTCTGGAAAAAACGTCAGTAAAATCACTCAAGCTCCCAATATCCACAGGAACTCGCTGCAAAGCCTCCGGGGGGGTCATATCTATCACTGCAGACGAAGACGAGCGCCGATGAGGTGACGGGGACTGGCCCGCATTATTCACGGGACTGCCCCCTCTTTGTCTCACTATAGGATGTGTCGAGTAATGACCTAGATTAATGAGTGACCTGGATCTTGACGTGCTGTCCGACGAAGATGAGCCTCTAGAATTGAGACGCCTGTGATTGTTTCGAGCAACCGGCCGCCCCCGCTCCCTGCCAGGCATATGTCCAGAGTCATCTTGAAAATTGACAGGATCGCACTTGCAGTAAACATAACTATTGATTTCAGCTCGACCAAATGGGCTCCAACTGTCTGGTGATAGAAAGCGCCTGAGGGCCGGGTTGTATGCTCTGTATCCATTACCTAGCAAATACAGCCCAGCAATGGACTGCCTGGACCACCCGTTAAAACCGAGCGCCCCCTGTTCCAAGCCCAATGGAGAAAAACCATAAGGGTCATATGCCTGGGTTCGTAACGGTGTCACATCGCTCACGGCTCACCTCACTTCGCTAGTCCTCTGAGCTGGAGGATGATCTCGATCAATTACAAGATCTACTGGCAAAAATAACAGCCCATGACTCAGCTCCCCCACTACAGCTGCCGACAGACGCGTGCCGTATCCTCCTCGAAATGCCTCAATTCCGCCTGGTGCCGGTAGGCCAGTGGTATCCGCCAGTCCTCGGCACACCCGGTCATCCCATCCCATGACTCGTCCGAGCCGTTATAGGGCGCCCGCGCCAGCCGGTGCCATAGTGCCGCCACGTTAGTGCACCACATAACAACAAGAGGTAAGCCGTATGTCCGTTTCCAGACGCTCCGTAGAAGATGCGCCGCTCAACGGGTTCCACCGCAAACTGACGGTCTATTCCGCTGGCGGGCCTTTTCTCGATGGCTACGTACTTAGCATCATCGGCGTCGCCATGCTGCAAATTACCAATGCCTTGCAGCTGTCGGCCCTGTGGGAAGGGCTGATCGCCGCGTCAGCATTGATTGGTGTCTTCCTGGGTGGTTTTCTCGGTGGCTGGTTCACTGACAAGTACGGGCGCAAGGTCCTGTACCTGATCGACCTGGTCGCCATCGTCGGTTTTTCAGTGGCGCAGTTCTGGGTCGAGTCGGCCTGGGCCCTGTTCGCCTGGCGGTTGCTGATCGGTATCGCGGTCGGTGCCGACTACCCGATCGCCACGTCGTTGCTGGCCGAGTTCCTGCCACGCAAGCAACGTGGGCCGTTGCTGGCGGCCATGGTGCTGATGTGGTTTGCCGGTGCCGCCGTGGCCTACATGGTCGGCGAACTGCTGCTGCGCGTGGGCGGTGAAGACGGTTGGCGCTATGTATTGGCCAGCGCCCTGATACCCGGTGCGCTGTTCCTGGTTGCCCGCAGTGGCACACCAGAATCGCCTCGCTGGCTGCTGAGCAAAGGCCGAACCGCCGAAGCCGACGCCGTGATCAAGAAAGTCTACGGCCCGGACTACTCCATTGCTGACCTGCCAGAGCAGAGCAGCGACAAACCGGTGTCGGTGTGGTCGCTGTTCCACTCCGGTTACGGCAAGCGCATGGCCTTTGTCACCCTGTTCTGGACCTGCGCGATCGTGCCACTGTTCGCCATCTACTCGTTCGCCCCCAAAGTGCTGCAGGCACTGCAACTGACAGGCGACTGGGCGGCCTTTGGCTCCATCGCCATCACCTTGCTGTTCACCCTGGGCTGCCTGGTGGCCACCAAACTGATCAACCGCCTGGGCCGGCGCAACATGCTGATCCACAGCTTCCTCTGGTCGGGTATGTCGCTGGTGCTGCTGGGGGTGTTCCCGGATGCCTCGCCAACCACCGTACTGGTGCTGTTCGGCGCCTATGCCGTGCTGATCGGCGGCGCCCAGGTGCTTGAATACGTCTACCCCAACGAGCTGTTCCCCACCGAAATCCGTGCGTCAGCGGTGGGCCTGGCCACTTCGTTGTCACGCATCGGCGCGGCCGTGGGCACGTACCTGGTGCCGATATCCCTGGCCTCCTACGGCATTGCCAACACCATGTTCGCTGCCGCCCTGATCTCGCTGTTCGGCGCCCTGATTTCCTGGTGGCTCGCCCCCGAGACCAGCAAGCTCGACCTGCAGCAAGCCGCGGCGCTTGGTAACCCCACCCGCACCTCTACCGCTGCCAAACCCGCTGTTCGTAAAGCCTGAAGGGGCCTTTTCGTGAACCAAGTACTGACTGTCGTGCGCAATGCCCCTCTCGCGTCGCTGGGTGCCCCTGCCCCGGCCCGCCTGCCGATCGGTGAACCCGTCGCCCAGGCAGCCACCGCCCAGGACCAGACCGACGAAGCCGTCGGCGCCAGCATCGGCGTATGGGAAAGCGGCCCGGGCGTGTTCCGCCGGCACCTGAAAAACCGTGAGTTCAGCCACATTGTCAGCGGCTGGTGCACCTTCACCCCCGACGGTGGCGAGCCGGTAGAGCTGCGCGCCGGCGACGCAGTGCTGTTTCCGGAGAACTGCGAGGGTGTCTGGGACATTCGCGAAACCCTGCGCAAGACTTACGTACTGTTCTAAGGAACAAATGGATGATCGAACGTATCAGCCCCGGCAAACGGACCAGCCGGATGGGGATGCAGGCCATCGGCCAGCTCTGATACCCACGCGCTCCTACCGCTGACCGCGATAACTTGTTAGAGCTCCGGGTCCAACCCCGCCTTGTCGCCATGCCAGTCAAACCGCTCCACTTCATGCCTGCGCTTGCGGAAGCTGTACGGCGTCTCGCCATACTGCTTGCGAAACCACAGGATGAAGTGCGACGCATCGGAAAACCCGCACGCCAACGCAATGGTGGTGATGTTCTGGCTGGTGTTCACCAGCAACCGCCGGGCATGGTCCAGGCGCAACTTGCGCCAGTAGTTGGCCGGCGGCTCCTGAGTATTAGCCACAAATTCACGGTGCAACTGCCGGGGGTGGGTGCCCACCGCTTCAGCCACGGCCTTGAGCGTCATCGAGGCATCCAGGTTGGCGCGCATGAAGCTGATCGCCCGCTGCACGCGGTCGTTCTGGTACACGCATTCGCTGGCCGTCTTCTCCTGCTCTTCGGCGCGCTCATCCACCAGCAGGTATTCCAGCCCCTTCTGCGCCCGCACTGCGCCGCAATGCCGGCGGATCAGGTTGGCCGCCAGGTCAATGGCCGTGCCGCCCGGGCAAGTGATGATGCCGCGGTCGTCCACGTAGCTCTTGTCGATCACCGCCGTGGCCAGTGGAAAACGCTCCTTGAACTCGTCACGCAAGGTGAAATGCAGCGCACAGCGCCGGCCATCGAGCAGCCCGGCTTTGCCAAGCACGAACGACCCCGAGCACAAGGCGATTATCGGGATATTCGCCGCATGCACCTCACGCAGCGCATCCAGCAGCCAGGCCGGCGGGTTGCGGGTTTCGTCCAGCAGGCCACCGGCCAGCACCACATAGTCGTACTGGGCAAACAGGTTGAGCGGCTTGGTCGGCGAAATGGGCATGCCGCAACTGGCGGTGATCGGCTGGTCGTCCAGCGTCATCCAGTCCCACTGGCACAACACCTGCTGGCTGCGGAATGACTTGTCCGCAGCAAAGCGCAGCGAGTCCACCAACCCCGCCACCGGCACCAGGGTGAAGTGGTTCATCAGCACGAAGCCTACCCGTAGTTCGGGCTTGACCTGCGCAGTGATGGCGTGGGCTTGTACCGGTTGTTCTTGTTGTTCGGCAAACATGGACGCTGGCCTCGTTACATCGGTAATGGTGCCATTCTAAAGCGCGCCCTGCGTCCGTCATATCATATGCATCCCCACAAATAGGAAATCCGTGACAAAAGGCGGCGCCGTTCTATCAATTGTCATGGCTGTAATATCAGCCCCCAGCCCCGGCTGAGCATCATGTAGGCACAAGACAAACATGCTCAGAGGCACCCCTCATGTACCGTGGATTCTGGTATGCCCAGGCGCTGGACCTGGACAACGACCTGGCCCCTGCCCTGCAGGACTCGATTCAAGCCGACGTGTGCATCGTCGGCGGTGGCTTCCTTGGCTTGTGGTCGGCCATCCGCCTGAAACAGGCGCACCCGGAAAAAACCATCGTCATCGTCGAGCGCGACCGCTGCGGCTCGGGGGCCAGCGGGCGCAACGGTGGCGTGGCCACCAACTGGTGGGGCAAGTACCTGTCGGTGCGCACCATCTGCGGTGATGTCGAAGCGCGGCGCATCTGCGAAGCCGCCGAGTCGGCCATCGACGAGATCGGCAGCTTCTGCCAGGAGCACGGCATCGACGCCCAGTACCGCAAGGACGGCTGGCTGTGGACGGCCACCAACCAGCGGCAGATGAACTCCTGGCGCGTGCTCACCGACGGCCTGCAGAAACTCGACGTAAACCCGTTCCAGGAACTGGACCGCCAGACCATTCGCGGGCGCGTCGGCTCGCCACTGGTGCTGGGTGGCATCTTCGACCCCAACGCGGCCACTGTGCAGCCCGCCATGCTGGCCCGCGGCCTGCGCCGCGTGGCACTGAAACTGGGCGTGCAGATTTTCGAGAAATCGCCGTTCACTCACCTGCAGCGCGGCAAGCACCCTGTGGTGCACACCGCCAAAGGCCATGTAAAAGCCAACCACGTGGTGCTGGCGCTCAACGCCTGGGGCGCGCAATTTCCCGAGCTGCGCCGGATGATCGCGATCATGTCCAGCGACATGGTTGCCACCGCGCCGGTCAAGGCCAAGCTCGACGCCATCGGTTTCAGCGGCGGCGAATGCATGACCGACTCGCGCACCGTGCTCAACTACTGGCGCAACACCCCTGAAGGGCGCGTGGTGTTCGGCAAGCCGCTGGGCCAGTTCGCCTATGCCGGACGCATCGGCGACCTGTATGAAAAACCCTCGCCGGCCGCCGACAAGGTCGCTGCCGAACTGCGCCGCCTGTACCCGCAGTTGCAGGATGTACCGGTGGTCAGCAGTTGGACCGGGCCGATTGACCGGGCCATGAAGGGCCTGCCCAACTTCGGCTACCTCGACCATCACCAGACCGTCAGCTACGGCATCGGTTTTTCCGGCAACGGCGTGGCCACCACCGTGTTTGCCAGCCGCATCATCAAGTCCTTGGCCACCCATGCCAACGACGAGTGGACCAACTGTGGCCTGGTCAACCAGAAGATGAAGCTGCTGCCGCCAGAGCCGTTGCGCTTCTTTGGCGCGCATCTGGTTCGCGATGCACTGGTGCGCAAGGAATCGCTGGAAGACCACGACCAGGATGCCGGCTTCATCACCCGCCAGCTTGTGGGCATGGCGCCCGCCGGTTACGTGCCCGCGCAGAAAAAATAAGGACAAGACCGTGAGCGAACATATCGTCTTCCTTGACGACGAAGGCCTGGCGCCTTCCACCCGCCTCAAGCGCCCCGACTGCGATCACACCTGGCAGCAGTACGCCTACACCCACCCCGACCAGATGCTTGAGCACCTGAAAGACGCGACGGTGGCGCTGACCTGCAGCGTACCCCTGCGCGAAGAGCACCTGCGCCAGCTGCCCAGGCTGAAGATGATCTCGCTGGCCCTGACCGGCCGCGACATCGTCGATGTCGACTACTGCGAAGCCCACGGCATCGAAGTGTCGAGCGTACCGGGCTATGCCGCCAACACCGTGGCCGAGCACAGCCTGGCGATGATCCTTGAGCTGTTCCGCCGCCCGGCCGCGTTCACCCGCCTGATGCGCCAGGTGCATGCCGGCGACAAGCCGTACCAGAACATCTACTTCAACCACCGCATCCGCGATGTGCGCGACAAGCAGTTGGCAATCATCGGCAGCGGCCCGATTGCCCTGCGCCTGGCACACCTGGCGCGGGCATTCGGCATGCAGGTGCTGTTCGAAGACCGCAGCGGCAAGCGCCAGGGCGCCGATTGCCGGCCGCTGGCCGAGCTGCTGAAAAGCTGCGACGTGCTGTCGATCAATTGCCCGCTCACGCCAGAAACCCACAACCTCATTGATGCCGGGCAGCTGGCATTGATGAAGCCCGATGCCATCGTGGTCAACACCGGCCGCGGCGGCGTGGTCAACGAAGCGGCGCTGATTCAGGCGCTGCAACAGCGGCGCCTGGGCGGTGTGGCGCTGGATGTAGTGGAAGTGGAGCCGCTGCACCCCAGCAACCCGTTGTTCGAACTGATCGACCGCGACGACTTCCTGCTCAACCCGCACATCGCCTGGAGCAGCGAAGACGCCATGCAGCAGCTGATGGACAGCGCCGTGGACAACATCAGCGACTTCGTCGCCCGCCAGGTTTCTGAGAAAAGGACTCGCACTGCATGACCCTTGTCACCAAAAACCGCTACGTCGATGGCGCCTTCGTGTTCTTTACCCGGGTGAAGACCACCTACCAGTTGGCCTGACCCTACCTCGGGGGCCGCGCGGCGGCCCCGACAATCTCCAGCCAGCAAAGGGAACTACCCGCCCCCCCGGCCCTCTTAAACACTGAGTGGTTTATTTCCCTGTGCTTCACGCTATTGGAGAACTCGACATGCGCCACCTACTCCTCGCCCCTGCGCTGCTGCTCCTGCTGCCTGCCGGTGCTGCCCTGGCCCGCGTCGATGCGGGCGACGTCGCCACCTCGGCCGGTGTTTCCGCTTCGCTGTATTCGACCTTCAAGGACGACAAACGGATCATCCCGGCGCGTGACGAGCTTTCGGCTTTCGTCGCCAGCGGCGGTGCAATCCGTGGCGCCTATGTAGAGTCGGCGCTGGAACAGGCGCGCAAGGACCATCCTGGGCTGCAGGCCAATGATGAAGAGCTGGCCAGGGCTATTCTTTCCCAGGATGACCGCATAGCCGATCATTGATGCAATCCTGTGCCAGCCCTTTCGCGGGCAAGCCCGCGCAAGGGCTGGCACAGGCAGCATCACCCCCAACCATCCATGCGCATGGTTGCCCGCACCAAACGCTGCTCTTCCTGTTCGATCTCCCGCAAACTGTCGCGTATCCCGTTGATATGCTCACGCGCCGCCCGCTGCGCCTGCTCCGGCAGTTGCTCCATCACCGCGTGATACAGCCGCGCATGCTGCCGATCAATCTGGCGTTTCTGCGCAGGGCGGCAATACAGGTTGTTGACCGACGCAAACACCGTGCTCAAGGTCAGGTCACTGAGCGATTGCAGGGTATGTACCAGCACCGGGTTGTGCGACGCCTCGCTGATAGCCCGGTGGAAGGCATGGTCACGGCGGGCGTGCTCACGGGCGTCCAGCGCCTCTACCGCCTCGTGGGCCGCCAGCATTTCTTCATAACGCCGGCGAATCAGCAAGCGGTCGACCTCGGTGGCGCGTAACGCCGCCAGCCGCGCCGACTCGGCCTCCAGCAACGCCCGCACCTCCAGCAGGTCGAACAGCGTGCGTGGCTGCGAGCTGAACAGGTGCATCAACGGTGTGGTACCCGCCTGCCCCGTCAGGTCGGCAACGAACGAGCCTCGCCCCTGCTCGGTGTCGATGATGCCGCGCCCACGCAAAATGCGTAGCCCTTCGCGCAGGGCCGAGCGTGAACAACCCAGCTTCTCTACCAACCGCCGCTCCGAAGGCAGGGCCTGGCCCACCTTCAGCACGCCGTCGACGATCAGTCGCTCCACCCGCTCGGCCACCTGGTCGGCGACCTTGGCCTTGCCATCAGTAACCACTGCGCACCCTCCTGCTGGTAGGACCAGTTAGACAACGTGCTCCAATCTAGCCGGGTAAACCCATCAATAACCAGTAGACCGAAGAAAAACTGGTAGGACCAGTGCCTGCCATGCTCGACCACTGCTGCTGGCACGCGCAGGCTGCAACGGTGACCGCTTTGCCAACAACAACAAAAACCGTTGCCGAGTGAGCCGATGAATATCCTGTACGACGAACGCGTCGATGGCGCGCTGCCCGCCGTGGACCAGGCAGAGCTGCTGCAGGCACTGCGAAGTGCCCTGCCGGACCTCGATATCCTGCACCGCGAAGAAGACCTCAAACCTTACGAATGCGATGGCCTGTCGGCCTATCGCACGGTACCGCTGCTGGTAGTACTGCCCGAGCGCCTGGAGCAGGTGCAGACGCTGCTCAAGCTGTGCCACCAGCGCCACGTACCGGTGGTCGCCCGTGGCGCCGGCACCGGCCTGTCGGGCGGTGCCCTACCGCTGGCCAAGGGTATCCTGCTGGTGATGGCGCGCTTCAACCGCATCCTGGAGGTCAACCCGCAGGGCCGCTACGCCCGTGTGCAGCCCGGCGTACGTAACCTGGCCATCTCCCAGGCTGCCGCACCCCATGGTATGTACTACGCACCAGACCCCTCCTCGCAAATTGCCTGCTCCATCGGTGGCAACGTCGCCGAGAACGCAGGTGGCGTGCACTGCCTGAAGTACGGCCTGACCGTGCACAACCTGCTCAAGGTGGACATTCTCACGGTCGAAGGTGAACACCTGACCTTGGGCAGCGATGCCCTGGACAGCCCCGGCTTCGACTTGCTGGCGCTGTTCACCGGTTCTGAAGGCATGCTCGGCATCGTCACCGAAGTTACCGTGAAACTGCTGCCCAAACCTCAGGTGGCGCGGGTGCTGCTGGCCAGTTTCGACAGTGTCGAAGACGCTGGCCGGGCGGTGGCCGAAATCATCGCTGCCGGCATCATTCCAGGCGGCCTGGAGATGATGGACAACCTGGCAATCCGCGCCGCCGAAGACTTCATCCACGCCGGCTACCCCGTGGACGCGGCGGCCATCCTGTTGTGCGAACTGGATGGCGTGGAGGCCGATGTGCACGACGACTGCGAACGGGTGGCCGCCGTGCTGACCCAAGCCGGCGCCCGCGAGGTACGGCTGGCCTGCGACGAGGCCGAGCGGGTGCGTTTTTGGGCCGGGCGCAAGAACGCCTTCCCGGCGGTGGGGCGCATCTCCCCGGACTACTACTGCATGGACGGCACCATCCCACGCCGCGAACTGCCGCGGGTGCTCAAGGGCATCAGTGACCTGTCCAGCGAATACGGCCTGCGCGTGGCCAACGTGTTCCACGCCGGCGACGGTAACATGCACCCGTTGATCCTGTTCGATGCCAACCTGCCCGGCGAGCTGGAGCGGGCCGAAGCCATCGGCGGCAAGATCCTCGAACTGTGCGTGGCGGTGGGCGGCAGCATTACCGGCGAGCACGGCGTAGGCCGCGAAAAAATCAACCAGATGTGCGCGCAGTTCAACAGCGATGAAATCACCTTGTTCCACGCGGTCAAGGCCGCCTTCGACCCCCAGGGCCTGCTCAACCCCGGCAAGAACATTCCCACCTTGCACCGCTGCGCCGAGTTCGGCGCCATGCACGTGCACCACGGCCAACTGCCGTTCCCCGACCTGGAGCGCTTCTGATGAGCATGAACCGCGACATCAGCCAGGCCCTGCTGGAGCAGGTCAACCAGGCCTTGAACCAGGGCACGCCACTGCGTATCCAGGGCAGCAACAGTAAGGCCATGCTCGGCAACCCGGTGGCCGGCGAAGTACTCGACACCCGCAGCCACCGTGGCATCGTCAGTTACGACCCGACCGAACTGGTGCTCACCGCCCGGGCAGGCACACCGCTGCGCGACATAGAAGCAGCCCTGCACGAGGCTGGCCAGATGCTGCCCTGCGAACCCCCGCACCTGGGCCCCGAGGCCACTTTGGGCGGCATGGTCGCGACGGGCCTGGCCGGCCCCAGGCGGCCGTGGGCCGGGTCGGTACGTGACTACGTGCTCGGCACGCGGGTGATCACCGGTCACGGCAAACTGCTGCGCTTTGGTGGCGAGGTGATGAAGAACGTGGCCGGTTACGATGTATCTCGGCTGATGGCGGGCAGCTTTGGTTGCCTGGGGTTGTTGACGGAGGTGTCCCTGAAAGTGCTGCCTCGGCCGCGCGAATGCCTGAGCCTGCGCCTGCCGATGGGCTGCCACCTGGCATTGGAAGCGCTGGCCGAGTGGGGGCAGCAGCCACTGCCGATCAGCGCCGCCTGCCATGACGGCGACGCGCTGTACCTGCGCCTGGAAGGCGGTGAAGGCTCGGTGCAGTCGGCACGTCAGCGCCTGGGCGGCGATACCCTCGACAGCGGTTTCTGGAGCGACCTGCGCGAACAGCGCCTGGCGTTCTTCAACGACCCTGCGCCGCTCTGGCGCTTGTCACTGCCCAACGCCACCGGCGAGCTGCACCTGCCCGGCCGGCAACTGATCGACTGGGGGGGGGCCCAGCGCTGGCTGAAATCCAGCGCACCGGCGCAGGCAATTCGCGACCACGTCGCCAAGGTGGGTGGCCACGCCACCTGCTACGCCCCCGGTGCAGCCAGCAGCCCGCCCCTGCCCGCCGCATTGATGCGTTACCACCGCGCCCTCAAGCAGCAGCTCGACCCCCAGGGGGTATTCAACCCTGGCCGCCTGTACCCGGACCTGTGAGGCCAGACCATGCAAACCAACCTGAGCGAAACATCCCGCCAGCTGGCCCGCGCCGACGAAGCCGAAAGCATCCTGCGGTCCTGCGTGCACTGTGGTTTCTGCACCGCCACCTGCCCCACCTACCAGCTGCTGGGCGATGAACTGGACGGTCCGCGCGGGCGTATCTACCTGATCAAGCAAATGCTCGAAGGCGAGCCGGTAACCGCCAGCACCCAACTGCACCTGGACCGCTGCCTGACCTGCCGCAACTGCGAAACCACCTGCCCATCCGGGGTCAAGTACCACGACCTGCTGGACATCGGCCGCGCCGTGGTCGAACAGCAGGTACCACGCCCGCTTGGCCAGCGCCTGCTGCGCCAGGGCCTGCGCGCGGTGGTGCCGCGCCCGGCACTGTTCAAGGCCCTGACCCGCGGCGGCCAAGCCCTGCGCCCGCTGTTGCCGGCCACGCTCAAGCGCAAGCTGCCGGCGCGGATGACCCCACCCGGCCAGCGCCCGGCACCGCGCCATGTACGCCGGGTGCTGATGCTGGAAGGCTGCGTGCAGCCGGCACTGTCGCCCAATACCAATGCCGCCGCCGCACGCCTGCTGGACCGCCTGGGCATCAGCATCGAACCCATCCACCAAGCCGGCTGCTGTGGCGCGGTGGACTACCACCTCAATGCCCAGGAGCAAGGCCTGCAACGTGCACGGCGCAATATCGACGCTTGGTGGCCGGCCATCGAAGCAGGCGCCGAGGCCATCGTGCAAACCGCCAGCGGCTGCGGCGCGTTCGTGCGCGACTATGGCCACCTGCTGGAGCACGACCCGCGCTACGCAGCCAAAGCAGCAAGGGTCAGCGCCCTGTCCCGCGATCTGGTAGAAGTATTGCGCGATGAGCCGGTCGAGCAACTGGGCCTGTGCGCCGAACAACGCCTGGCCTTCCATTGCCCCTGTACGCTGCAACACGCCCTGAAACTGGGGGGCGCGGTAGAGGCGCTGCTGACGCGCCTGGGCTTTACCCTGACCCCGGTGCCGGACGGCCACCTGTGCTGCGGCTCGGCTGGCACCTATTCGCTGACCCAGCCAGCGCTATCGCTGCAACTGCGTGACAACCGCCTCAACGCACTGGAAAGCGGCAAACCGCAAGTCATCGCCACCGCCAACATCGGCTGCCAGGCCCACCTCGACGGGGCCGGGCGCACGCCAGTACGGCACTGGATCGAAATCGTCGAAGCAGCCTTGAACCCGGAGACCCCTCATGCATAGCAAGTTCGTTATCGGCCAGGCCGAAGTCGCCCGTGTGCTGACCGCCGCCCGCCAGGAAGCCCTGGCCCAACACTGGAACGTGACCATCGCCGTGGTCGACGACGGTGGCCATCCCCTGGCCTTGGAGCGCATGGATGGTTGTGCGCCGGCCAGTGCCTACATTGCCGTGGAAAAAGCCCGGACTTCCGCGCTGGGGCGCAAGGAAACACGGGATTACGAGGAAATGGTCAACGGTGGCCGTACCGCATTCGTCACCGCACCGCTGCTGACCAGCCTGGAAGGTGGCGTGCCATTGCGGGTGGATGGCCAGGTGGTGGGTGCCATTGGCGTGTCCGGGGTCAAGTCCGAACAGGACGCCCAGGTGGCCAAGGCTGGGGCTGCTGCCCTGTAAATTCTGTACCGGCCTCTTCGCGGGCTTGCCCGCTCCCACCGGCATCGCACAGGTCTGAATCCCTGCACAGTACCTGTGGGAGCGGGCAAGCCCGCGAAGAAGCCCGCACAGGCGACTGAATTTCCGAAGACCGAACATCGAGCGAACACACAATGCCAAACGAACTCCAGATCGCCCCCACCCTCCAGCGCTTCATCGAAGACGAAGTCCTCCCCGGCACCGGCATCGAAGCCAACGCCTTCTGGCAAGGTTTCAGCACCCTGGTCCACGACCTCGCCCCGCAAAACCGCGCCCTGCTCGCCGAACGCCAGCGCCTGCAAACCGAGTTGGACAACTGGCACCGCCAGCATCCCGGCCCGATCCACGACATGGCCGCCTACCAGCACTTCCTGCAAGGCATCGGCTACATCGTCGACGCCCCCGAAAACGTGCAGATCAACACCGCCAACGTCGACCGCGAAATCGCCGTGCAAGCCGGCCCGCAGCTGGTCGTGCCACTCAGCAATGCTCGCTACGCCCTCAACGCCGCCAACGCACGCTGGGGTTCCCTCTACGATGCGCTGTACGGCACCGATGCCATTGCCGAAACCGCTGGCGCCGAACGCGGCCAGGGCTACAACCCGGTACGCGGCGCCAAGGTGATTGCCTATGGCCGGCAGTTCCTCGACGCTAGCGCCCCACTCGACGGTGCATCACACAGCGACGCCAAGGCCTATGCGATCAACCAGGGTACGCTGCACGTGACGTTGGCCGACGGCCGCCAGGTCGGGTTGCAGAATCCAGCACAACTTCATGGCCACCAGGGTGAGCCGAGCACACCCACGGCGATCCTGTTGCAGCACCACCGGCTGCATTTCGAAATCCGAATCGACCCGACCAGTGCAATCGGCCAACAGGACCTGGCCGGGGTCAAGGACATCGCCCTGGAAGCCGCACTAACCACCATCATCGACTGCGAAGACTCGGTAGCTGCCGTGGATGCCGACGACAAGGTCAACGTCTACCGCAACTGGCTGGGCCTGATGAAGGGCGACCTCAGCGAGCAGGTCAGCAAAGGCGGCAAGACCTTCAGCCGCACCCTGGCCGCCGACCGCCAGTACCAGGGTGCAAACGGCCAACCCCTGACGCTGCCGGGCCGCTCGCTGCTGTTCATCCGCAACGTCGGCCACCTGATGACCAACCCGGCCATCCATGACCGCGATGGCCGGGAAATCCCCGAAGGCATCCTCGATGCCGTGGTCACCAGCCTGATCGGCCTGCACGATCTCAAGCGCCGCGGCAACTCCCGCGAAGGCAGCCTGTACATCGTCAAGCCGAAGATGCACGGGCCGGCCGAAGTGGCCTTCGCCGACCAGCTGTTCGGCCGTGTCGAGGCCCTGCTGGGCTTGCCTGCGCATACCCTGAAGATGGGCATCATGGACGAGGAGCGGCGCACCAGCGTCAACCTCATGGCCTGCATCGCCAGTGCCGCATCACGGGTGGTGTTCATCAACACCGGCTTCCTCGACCGCACCGGGGACGAGATGCACAGCGCCATGGAAGCCGGCGCCATGCTGCGCAAGGGCGACATGAAAGGCACCGCCTGGATCCAGGCCTACGAACGCAGCAACGTGCTAGTCGGCCTGGCCTGTGGCCTGCGCGGCAAGGCGCAGATCGGCAAGGGCATGTGGGCCATGCCTGACCTTATGGCGGCCATGCTCGAACAAAAGGTTGCCCAGCCAAAGGCCGGTGCCAACACCGCCTGGGTACCGTCGCCCACTGCCGCCACGCTGCATGCGCTGCACTACCACCAGGTAGACGTCGCCGCCGTGCAACAGGCGCTTGAACAGGTTGACCTGGGCGCCCAGCGCCAGGCGTTGCTGCATGATCTGCTGAGCATTCCGGTCAGCCCCGAACGGGCGTGGAGTGCCGCAGATATCCAGGCCGAGCTGGACAACAACTGCCAAGGCATCCTCGGTTACGTGGTGCGCTGGGTCGAGCAAGGGGTCGGCTGCTCCAAGGTGCCTGACATTCACGATGTGGGCCTGATGGAGGACCGCGCCACCCTGCGCATTTCGGCGCAGCACATTGCCAACTGGCTGCACCATGGGGTGGTGGATGACGAACAGGTCGAAGCGAGCCTGCAGCGGATGGCCAGGGTGGTCGACCAGCAGAATGCAGGGGACCCGGCGTATCGGCCGATGGCGGCCGGTTTCGAGGCATCGCATGCCTTCCGCGCTGCGCGGGAGCTGGTGTTCAAGGGGCGTGAGCAGCCGAGTGGCTATACCGAACCGTTGTTGCATGGCTGGCGGTTGCGCTTCAAGCAGGAGGTTCAACGCTAGATGAGGCTACGCGGCCCCAACACGGGATCGGTGGAGGCCGGCGAATTTAGCCGCCGGCCTCTACCACCTGCCAGTCAAGGGCGGTAGTTCGGCGCATTCAGAAATTTCTCACAGCCCTCTCGGAAGCGTCCTACTTGCTGCCTCTGCACACAGAAAACAAGATCGGTGTTGGACAACGCAAGGTCGCGATCCAGAGGAGGTTCCGTATGCACCTGTACGCCCGCTCCATTGCCGAACTGCGCAGCAGCCTGCGCGAAATGCTGACCCATGACATCAGCAACCCCGACGAAGACCCCCACCTGTCGGGGGTGATGTTCTTCTGCGCCACCGACGAGCACTCTCGGCAACTGATCGAACGTATCGAGTTGCTGGCCAGCGAGGTGTTCTTCGACCCGAACGGGCGGGCCATTACCGAACACCTGAAAGCTGCCGCAGTGGATGGCGTGCGTATCAAGCGCAACCGCCAGGCGCCAGCGGACGAGACAGTGATCCGCATCGCGGTGGCGGACAAGGGCTATATCACCGTGAGCACCGCCCGGTTCTGAGCATTTTGGGGCTGCTTTGCAGCCCCATGCCCTTCCCTGTCCAATCCGCTATCCTGAGCACTCCCCCGCTCCGGACCACCCCATGGAACTGCACATTCGTCTGGAAGGCCGCAAAGGCCTGGCCGATCAGCTTTACCAGCAACTGCGCGCCGGTATCGACAGCGGCCACCTGGCCGCTGGCACCCAACTGCCGCCCACCCGCCTGCTGGCTGAACAACTGGGCGTATCGCGCAAGACCGTGGCCGAGGCCTACTCACGGCTGAGCTACGACAACCTGCTCAGCGGCGTGGTCGGCCGTGGCACGTTCATCACCCCGCGCCAACCACGGCGCAGCCATGAGTCCGCCAGCGTTCCCCTGGCCGGTGCCGCATCCCTTGAACGCTGGCAGCAGCGCGCCACCGTGCTCGCCCAACGCCAGCTGCAAACGCCCTCGCGCTATGACTTTGTCGGCGGGGCATCGAGCAAGTCGCAGTTCCCGTTCGACCAATGGCGCAGCTGCCTGAATTACGCCCTGCGCCGCAGCCAGCGTCACCCCGAGCGGCAGTTCCAGGCGCAGGGCCTGCCGGAGCTGCGCGAAGCCATTGCCCACCACATCGCCTACGCCCGCGGCGTGCACTGCAGCGCGGCCGACCTGCTGGTGTGCAACGGCGCCCAGCAAGCGCTGGACCTGATTGCCCGGGTACTGGTCGAGCCAGGCTGCCAGGTGGCCATGGAAGACCCCGGCTACCCGCCGGCACGGCAACTGTTCCTGGCCCTCGGGGCACACCTGCAATCGGTGCCGGTAGATGATGAAGGCCTGTGCGTGGAGCAGATCGCCGACGGCACCCGGCTGATCTACGTAACACCCTCGCACCAGTTCCCGCTGGGCATGCCCATGAGCGAGCCGCGCCGGCATGCCCTGCTGGCGCGAGCCGCCGAGTTGGGCGCACTGATCATCGAAGATGACTACGACTGCGAGTTCCGCTACCACGGGCCAGCCTCGGATGCCCTGCAGCGCCTCGACCGGCATGGCCTGGTGGCCTACGTGGGGACCTTTTCCAAAACCCTGCTACCCGAGTTGCGGCTGGGTTATGCCGTGCTGCCACCAGCCGTGCTGCAGGCCGCCTGCGTGGCAAAGCACCTCAGTGACTGGCACAGCCCGACTTTGCTGCAGTGGGCGTTGGCGCGCTTTTTGGGCGAAGGCCACCTGAACAAGCACATCCGCCGCTGCCACGAGGTCTACAGCGCTCGCCGCGAGCGCATCCTGGCGCGCCTGGGTGGCGACCTGGCACCATGGTTCAGCGCAATCCCCGCCAGCGCCGGGTTTCACCTCAGCGCCTTGGCTGCGCCCGGGGTGGATGTGGAAGTGCTGGCCAACCTCGCACGCAAGGTAGAGGTCGGCCTGTATTCACTGGCGCCATTCTTCAGCGAAGCGCCGGCACGCCCGGGGCTGTTGCTAGGCTTCGGCGCCATCGAACTGCTGGACATCGACCCGGCACTGGACCGGGTGCGCGATACCCTGCAACGCCTCAGTTGACTGGCACGGGCTTGCCTGTTGGGACTGGGCGCGCGATGGCTGCGGCATAGCCACGCGGGTTGAAGCAGGTGGTCACCAGCAGCATGGCCAGTACCGTCACGGTGAGCAGCGTCCACGACGCCTGGAAGTCGCCACTCATGTCACGCAGCCAGCCGGTGATATACGGCACGATACCGGTGATGATGAAGCCGATGCCCTGCACGAACGCCGCCAGGCTGCCGGCCTCGGCGGGCGTCTTCAGGTGCTCCAGGGTCAGCGTCAGGCTTTGGCTGAAGCAGGCGCCCAGGCCAAAACCGATCATCGCAACCCACAGCCCCGAAGCCTGCGTAGGTGCCAGCAGCAGGCCGAGGAAGCCGGACAGCTGGATTGCCAGCGCCAACCACAGGCCTGGGCGGCGGTCAGCCCAGCGCCGCAGCAACAGCGGCAAGCCCAGTGCACCGGCTACCTGGAAGACCGTCATCAGGCCAACCAGGTCTGCGCCGCCCTGAGCACTGCCGCCGTGCTCGATATGGTACGCCGGCAGCCACGCCACCATGCTGGTGTAGCCGCCATTGATCAGGCCGAAGTACAAGGCCAGCAACCAGGCCCGGCGCGTGCCGAACCAGTGCCCGCCAGCGGCCCCGGCCAGCTTTGGCGGCCCCTGCCGAGGCCGCAGCACGGCCCAGGCCAGCAGCGCCAGCAGTGCCGGGATCGCCCACACGCCAAGACCGACCTGCCAGTGGCCGAAGTGGCCGCTGATATGCGGGCCAAGCACGGCGGCCATGCCGCCGCCACTCATCAATGCCGCCGAGTACAAACCCATCGCCCCCGCCAGGCGGCTGGGGAACCAGCGGTTGACCAGCCCCGGCATCATGCCCTGCACCACCGCCACGCCCAGGCCGGCGACCACCGCACTGGCAATCAACGCCCAGGCGCTGTCCAGTTGCAGGCGCCACAGGCAGGCCAGGGCAATTGCAGCCAGGCCACCGAGCATGCCGCCATGCTCGCTGATCCAGCGTCGCAGCCACGGCTGCAGCAACGGCACCAGGCCCATGCACAGCACCGGCAACGCCGTCAGCAGGGCGGCCTGTTGGTAGCCCAAGCCGGTGCTGGCGCGCATGGGTTCGAGTAACGGGCCGATACTGGTCAGGATCGGCCGCAGGTTCAGCGCCAGCAGAATCACCAGCAACAGGTTCAAAGCAGCTCTCATTGTGCATCGGTTCTCTGGTAGCAGGACCGGGCCATTATCCCGGCTTGCCAGCCCTGGCAGAAATGAAGAGATTGGATGCTTGTCAGTGGCCACCTGAATGGACGATTGGCCTCCGGCTTATGTGTGCAATTGGCTATCGGGGAGGCCAAAGGGCAGCGCTACAGTAGAGCCATTCCCACCCCACACCTTTTGGAGACAGCCATGCACAACCGTATCGAATGGGCCAAGCACGCCCCGGAAGCCTACAAAGCCATGGTCGGCCTGGAACAGGCCCTGGCCAAGAGCGGCCTGGAGAGCTCCCTGCTGGAGCTGGTGCGCCTGCGGGCCTCGCAGATCAACGGCTGCGCCTACTGCGTCAACCTGCACGCCAACGATGCCCGCAAGGCCGGTGAGACCGAAGCACGCTTGCAGACCTTGAGCGTGTGGCGCGAAACCGCCTACTTCACCCCCCGTGAACGTGTGGCGCTGGCCTGGGTCGAGAGCCTGACCCGCCTGCCGGAGCGTGGGGCACCCCAGGGGGAATATGAAGCCTTGCAGGAGCACTTCGAACCGACCGAAGTGGCCAACCTGACCCTGGCGATTGCCACCATCAATGCCTGGAACCGCTTCGGGGTCGGGTTTGCCATGGTACCGGCCTGATCATTCATTGATCACCGTACCGGCGATAGGGCCGGTACAGGGAACAACTAACGCCCGGCCAACCGCGCCCTATAGCTGCCGGGGCTCTGCCCGGTCCACTTCTTGAACGCCCGGTGAAACGCACTCGGCTCCTGGAACCCGGCCTGCTCGGCTATCTCGGCAATGCTCAACACCCCCTCGCGCAACCGCTCGAAGGCCATCGCCCGGCGCACCTCATCCTTGATCTGCTGGTACGACCGCCCTTCCCGCTCCAACTGCCGGCGGAACGTGCTGGCACTGATCCCCTGCAGCTGCGCCAGCGCCGCCAAGGTCGGCCACTGCCCATAGTGCCGGGCGCGCAAATGCCGGTACACCTCCGCCACCAGCCCGTTCTGGTTGCGAAAGCGGATCACCAACCCCTGCGGCGCACTGCGCAGAAAGGTTTTCAGGGTCGCCAGGTCCTGCACCACTGGCAAACGCAGGTAGGCGCTGTCGAACTCCACTTCGGTACGCCCGCTGCCCAGGCGCAAGTCCGGCCCCCACAGCAGCAGGTCGTCTTCCTGGGCCGGGCGCGACACGGCCAGCTCGGTGCGGTCGATGGCGATGCGCCGCCCGGCCAGCCAGCACAGCATGCCGATCATCAGCACCAGGTAGGTTTCCTCGGCATACACCCGGGTCAGTGGGTCGGCAATGTTCGACTGCACGCTGATCAGCGCGCGCCCAGCGCGCACCGTCAGGCTGCCGCGCAGGTCGCGCAGGAACAGGCCGAAGCCACCCAGGCACTGACGCAAGGCCTTTTCCAGGTTCGGTTCAAGGATCAGCCCCCGGCAGATCAGGGCGAAACTGCCCAGCGGCATGCCATGGCTGTCGAGGCGGAAGAACTCATCGTCCAGGCGCTGAATCTGTGCCAACCACAGCTCGGAGAACGCCTTGGCCGGTACGCGTGCCTGGGGCTGTTCGAGCAATTGCGGGTCGATGCCAACGGCACGCAGCTGCGCATCACGCTCGGCTGGGCAGTCGCGCAGGGCGTGGAGCATGGCATTGAGAAAGTACACGGCGACCGAATCGCTATCGCGCATGGTGGTTTTCGCTGTCTATGCTGAGTGGCAAAAAGTGCCAGGTTGTTTGAACAGATCCGGCATAGGCTGCAACAGAGCCTTTGCCTAGACTCGATCCCACTCCGGGACCGCCGGCCATTCTCGCAGAGCCTGGCCCGGTCCCGCCATGCCTAAGCTTACGGAGCCTCTATGAGCAGCCCAGAAATCTACGTCGTCAGTGCCGTGCGTTCCGCCATCGGTGGTTTTGGAGGCTCGCTCAAGGACCTGCCCCTGGCCGACCTGGCCACTACCATCACCCGCGCCGCCATCGAGCGCTCGGGCGTGGCCGCCGAGCAGATCGGCCATATGGTCATGGGCACGGTGATCCCGACCGAACCGCGCGATGCCTACCTGTCGCGGGTTGCCGCGATGAACGCCGGCATCCCCAAGGAAACACCTGCCTTCAACGTCAACCGCCTGTGCGGCTCGGGCCTGCAGGCCATCGTCTCTGCCACCCAGTGCCTGCTGCTCGGTGATGCCGATGTGGCCGTTGCCGCCGGTGCCGAGTCCATGAGCCGTGGCCCGTACCTGCTGCCGCAGGCACGCTGGGGCGCGCGCATGGGCGACCTGCAAGGCATCGACTACACGGTCGGCGTGCTGCAGGACCCGTTCGAACACTTCCACATGGGCATCACCGCAGAAAACGTCGCCGCCAAACACGGCATTACCCGCGAAATGCAGGATGAACTGGCCCTGACCAGCCAGCGCCGCGCCGCCCGCGCCATTGCCGAAGGCCGTTTCGACAGCCAGATCGTCCCGGTGGAGCTGAAAAGCCGCAAAGGCACCGTACAGTTCGCCGTGGACGAGCACGTGCGTGGCGACGTTACCGCCGAGCAACTGGCCGCCATGAAGACCGTGTTCAAGAAGGACGGCACCGTGACTGCAGGCAACGCCAGCGGCATCAACGATGGCGCGGCCGGCCTGGTGCTGGCCAGCGGTGACGCGGTGCGTCGCCTGGGCCTGAAGCCGCTGGCGCGCCTGGTGGGCTACGCCCACGCCGGTGTCGAGCCCGAGCTGATGGGCCTGGGCCCGATCCCGGCCACCCGCAAGGTGCTGGAAAAGACCGGCCTGAAACTGCAGGACCTGGACGTGATCGAGTCCAACGAAGCGTTCGCCGCCCAGGCCTGCGCCGTGGCCCGCGAGCTGGGCTTCGACCCGGATAAGGTCAACCCCAACGGTTCGGGCATTTCCCTGGGCCACCCGGTGGGTGCCACTGGCGCGATCATCGCGACCAAGGCCATCCATGAACTGCAGCGCATCCAGGGTCGCTACGCCCTGGCCACCATGTGCATCGGTGGCGGCCAAGGCATTGCCGTGGTCTTCGAGCGCGTCTGAGGGAGCCTGACACATGAGTATTGAACAGATCGCCGTGATCGGCGCCGGCACCATGGGCAATGGTATTGCCCAGGTGTGTGCAGTAGCTGGCTACCAGGTGATGCTGGTGGATGTTTCCGACGCGGCGCTGGAGCGCGGCGTGGCCACCTTGAGCAAGAACCTCGAGCGCCAGGTCAGCAAAGGCACCCTGGATGCGGACAAAGCGGCAGCGGCAAAAACGCGCATCCGCACCAGCACCGACTACGCCCAGCTCAGCAGCGCGCAGCTGGTGATCGAGGCCGCCACCGAAAGCCTGCAGCTCAAGCAGCGCATCCTGCAGCAAGTGGCCGCCAACGTCGCCAACGACTGCCTGATCGCTACCAATACCTCGTCGCTGTCGGTCACCCAGCTGGCCGCCAGCATCGAGCACCCCGAGCGTTTCATTGGCGTGCACTTCTTCAACCCGGTGCCGATGATGGCGCTGGTCGAGATCATCCGCGGCCTGCAGACCAGCGACAGCACCTATGCCCAGGCACTGGTGGTCACCGAAAAGGTCGGCAAGACGCCGATCACCGCCGGTAACCGCCCAGGCTTCGTGGTCAATCGCATCCTGGTGCCGATGATCAACGAAGCGATCTTCGTGCGCCAGGAAGGCCTGGCCAGCGCCGAGGACATCGACACCGGCATGCGCCTGGGCTGCAACCAGCCCATCGGCCCGCTGGCCCTGGCCGACCTGATCGGCCTGGACACCCTGCTGGCGATCATGGAGGCCTTCCATGAAGGCTTCAGCGACAGCAAGTACCGACCTGCCCCGTTGCTCAAGGAAATGGTCGCGGCCGGTTGGCTGGGGCGCAAGACCGGCCGCGGTTTCTTCACCTACTGAGGACAAGCCGCCATGCCCCCGGTCAATGCCGCAATGCGCTGTGCCAGCTTTGAGGAGCGACGTGACCGGGCCATGGCGCTGTTTGCCGAAAAGGGCTTTGGCCAGGTCAGCATGCGCGAGCTGGCGGCCCATGTGGGGCTGACGGCAGGCTCGCTGTACCACCACTTTCCCAGCAAGCAGGACCTGTTGTACGACTTGATCGAGGAGTTATACGAAGAACTGCAGGCCACTTTGGACCAAGGCCGCCGGGCCATGGCACGCGGGGCCTCGGCACTGGGCTGCCTGATTGCAGCACACTGGCAATTGCATGCCGAGCGGCCGATGCAGTTTCGGCTGGCGGAGCGCGACTTGTGCTGCCTGAGCGATGACCAGCAGGCGCGCCTGGCCTTGTTGCGCAAACGTTATGAGGCGGGGTTGCTGAGGCTGATCGCGCCGCAGGCGAAGTTGCAGGGGCAGGCATTGGTGGCCACAGCGCATGTGGTGGCGACGCTGCTGAACCAGTTGCCGGGGATGTTGAAGGCATTGCCCGAGGAACAGGGGCTGGGGCTGATGGAGAGCATGTTGGCAGGTGGTATAGAGCGGACCCTGCGATAGCCTGTACTGGCCCTATCGCCGGCAAGCCAGCTCCCACAGTTACGCTGCAGATCTCAAGGCCTGTGCAGTACTTGTGGGAGCTGGCTTGCCGGCGATAGGGCCACCAGCTTTAACGCAAAAGTCTCTGGATCTGCTCGTGCAAGGTGTCCAGGTCAAACGGTTTGGCCAGGATCGGTGCCTTGCGGGTGATCGGGCTGCCTGACTCGAGAATCTCTGCCGGGTAGCCACTGATGAAGATTACCTTCAGGTCCGGGCGCAGCTTCACCGCGGGCTCGGCAATCTCCACCCCGGAGATGCCACCCGGCAAGCGGAAGTCCGTCACCATCAGGTCCAGGTGCGGTTTGCTGGCCAGGATGGCAAACGCCTGCTCGCCATCTTCGGCCACAAGCACGTGGTAACCCTCACCTGCCAGGTAATCACGCAAAATCATGCGAATCGCCGGTTCATCCTCGACGACCAACACCACATCTTGTGCATCTTCACTCATGTTAACGCCTTGAAATTCTTACAGTTGGCCATCAGACCCCAGGCTTACGCAGAGGTTGCCCGAGCCTGGTCGTTTTGTTCTTTGAATGTTGCCAGCGGCAATTGCAGGGTGAATGTGGCGCCCTTGCCTTCCTCGCTTTCAACCCGTATCCGGCCACCGTGCGCCTGCACGATCTGCTCGGAGATGTACAACCCCAAACCCAAGCCCCCGCTGGCTTGCTGGGCAGCGACCCGCTCGAATTGCTGGAAGATCCGCTGCTGGTTGGCGGCGCTGATACCGATGCCGTGGTCCTGCACCTGCACCCAGGCCATGTCCTCCTGCTCGAACACCCGCACCTGCACCGGTTTGCGTTCGCCGTAACGCATGGCATTGGACAACAGGTTGGCCACTACTTGTTCAATCCGGAATTCGTCCCACTCACCCTTCAATGCTTCGCAGCGCTGCAGTTCGATGTGTGTTTCCAGGGCCATCGCCTGGGCGGTGAAGTTTTCCACCAACCCGCGCACCAGTTGGCCGAGGTCGAACAGCCTGGGACGCAGCGACAACTTACCGGTACGGATGCGCGAAACATCCAGCATGTCTTCGACCAACCGGATCAGGCTGTTGATCTGCCGCTCGTCGCGCTCGACCATGGCCTGCAGCTTGTCGGCGCTGAAGGCATCCAGGTTGCCCCTTGCCAGGTGCATCTTGCGCAACTGGGTTTCCAGGATCAGACCATTGAGCGGCGTACGCACTTCGTGGGAGACGATCGACATGAAGTCGTCACGCATGCGCACTGCATGCTCCAGCTCACATCGCGCCACCTGCAGCTGGCTGAGCAACAGCTCCTGCTCCTGGCGGCTATGCTCCAGGGCTTCCAGCTGCCGGCCCAGCACCTTGCGCTGGCGGAACAGGTCGACGAACACCGAGACCTTGCTTTTTACCGCCAGGGTATCGAGCGGCTTGTGCAGAAAGTCCACGGCGCCGCTCTCGTAGCCCTTGAAGGCATAGTTCATCTCGCGACCTGCGGCGCTGACGAAAACGATCGGGATGTTCTTGGTCTTGTCGGTGCCGCGCATCAGCTCCGCAAGTTCGAAACCGTTCATGCCCGGCATCTGCACATCCAGTATGGCCAGCGCGAACTCGTGCTCGAGCAGCAACGACAACGCCGCTTCGGCAGACTGGGCCTGGTGCACCTCGCGGTCGTCGCCCTGGATCAGGGCATCGAGCGCCAGCAGGTTTTCCGGCAGGTCGTCGACAATCAGCAGTTTGGCGGTGGTGTGGCTTAGCATGCGCTGTATTCCAGGGTCGCGAGCAGCTGCCCGATACCACTCAGAGTAAGGATATGGTCGGGCTGGTGCAGGGCCAGGGCGGCCTCCGGCATCAGGGCGACCTGTGCGTCGCGAGGGTCTTGGACTATCGTGCGGCCCCCATTGTTCTTGATATAGGCAAGGCCCCTGGCGCCGTCTTCGTTGGCACCGGTGAGCAGCACGCCAAGCAGGCCGTCGCCATAGGCATCGGCCGCCGAGATGAACAGAAAATCGATTGCTGGACGCGAGAAATGAACGGGTTCTTCCTGGCTCAGCGACAGCGTCAGGTCGTGCTCCACCGACAGGTGGTAACTCGGACCCGCCACATAGATCTGCCCGCTGCTGATGCGTTCCTTGTCACGTGCCTCGTGCACCGGCCGATGCAGCCGACGCTGCAGCACTTCGGCCAGTTGGCTATGGCGGTCGTCCGGCAGGTGCAGCACGCAGAGCACGGGTAGGGCAAACGCAGGTGACAGCGCGCCGAGCACTTCAAACAATGCCGCCACGCCTCCAGCCGAGGCGCCGATCACCACTGCGCGTACGCCGTTCATGATTTCCGGAAGATCCGTTCGGGCTTGACCAGCGGCTCGAACCGGTCGCTGTAGGCCGAAAAGTCCACCGACTCCTTGCTGCCCAGCACCAGGAAACCCCGGTGGCAGAGCGACTCATGGAATAGCCCGAGGGCGCGGTCCTGCAGCTCCTTGTTGAAGTAGATCAGCACATTGCGGCACGACACCAGCTGGGTCTCGGAGAACACGCTGTCGGTGGCCAGGCTGTGGTCGGCGAAGGTCACGTTGTCGCGCAGGCTGCTGTCCATGATGGCGTTGCCATAGGCCGCTGTGTAGTACTCGGTAAAGTCACGACGGCCGCCGGCCAGACGGTAGTTTTCCTCGTACTCGCGCATGCTCTGCATCGAGTAGATACCCTGCTTGGCCCGGTCCAGCGAATGCGGGTTGATGTCGGTGGCGTAGATGATGGTGCGCTCGAGCAGGCCCTCCTCACGCAACAGGATGGCCATCGAATACACCTCCTCGCCTGTGCTGCAGCCCGCGATCCAGACCTTGATCGAGGGCCAGGTACGCAGCAGCGGCACCACTTCGTTGCGCACGGCAAGGAAGTGGTCAGGGTCGCGGAACATCTCGCTGACCGGGATCGTCAGGTACTGCAGCAACTGCATGAACATGCCGGGGTCATGCAGCACGCGCTCCTGCAGCGCCGATACCGTCAGGCAGTCGAACTGGCGCAGCGCATGCAGGATCCGGCGCTTGATCGAGGCGCCGGAATAATTGCGAAAATCGTAGCTGTACTTGAGGTAGATGGCCTCGATCAGCAAGCGGATTTCAATGTCGGTGTTACGTTCGCTAGTCAAATTCGCTCCAGTTGCGGCAGCCATACACGAATCAACGAGAACAAACGGTCCAGGTCGATCGGTTTGGCCAGGTAATCATTGGCTCCGGCCTGCAGGCAACGCTGCTGGTCATCCTTCATGGCCTTGGCGGTCACGGCGATGATCGGCAGTTTGCGCCAGCGCGGTTGCTGGCGGATCAGCCGGGTGGCCTCGAAGCCGTCCATTTCCGGCATCATCACGTCCATCAGCACCAGGTCGATGTCGTCATGCTGCTCCAGGCGCTCGATGGCCTCGCGGCCGTTACGGCCAATCTCGACGATGGCACCCTTGTGCTCCAGGGCACTGGTCAGGGCGAAGATATTACGCACGTCGTCGTCCACCAGCAGCACCTTGCGCCCCTCGAACACCTTGTCGCGGCTACGCGCAGTCTTGAGCATGCGCTGGCGTTCGTTGGACAGCTGCGATTCTACCTTGTGCAGGAACAGCGTCACTTCGTCGAGCAGGCGCTCCGGCGAACGCGCGCCCTTGATGATGATCGACCGCGAGTACTTGAGCAGATCGGCTTCTTCTTCGCGGGTCAGGTTGCGCCCGGTGTACACGATTACTGGCGGGAAGGAGCGGATATCCTCGGCGGTCATGCGCTTGAGCAGCTCGTTACCGAGCATGTCGGGCAGCTTGAGGTCGATGATCATGCAGTCGTAGATGTTCTCGCGCAACAGCGCCAAGGCATCCTGAGCCATGGCCACGGCAGTGATCTCGATGTCGTCGTCGCCAATCAGCCGGGCGATGCTTTCGCGCTGCAGGTCGTCGTCCTCCACCAGCAGGATATGCTTGAGCTTTTGCGTAAGCTTGGCTTCCAGGCGAGCGAAGACTTCCTTGAGCTCCTCGCGGCTGGTGGGCTTCACCGCATACCCCACCGCGCCCATGTGCATGGCCGCCTCGACGCGGTCTTCCACCGAAATGATGTGCACCGGGATATGGCGGGTGCCGGCCTGCTCCTTGAGGCGCTGCAGCACGGTCAGGCCCGAGTGGTCGGGCAGGCGCATGTCCAGCAGGATGGCATCCGGTATGTACTGGGCCGCCAGTTCGAAGCCTTCGTCGGCACCATGAGCCACCAGGCAGCTGTAGCCCAGTTCGTGCGCAAGGTCAAAGAGGATGCGGGCAAAGTTGGGCTCGTCTTCGATCACCAGAATGCACCGGGTATCGAAGGGTGCCCGCTCGCGGTCGTCGGCAAAGGTCGGTGCCGGGCGCATGGCAGCAGAGGACACCGGCACTTGCGGTGCAGGCGGCAACGCGTCGACGGCAGGGCGCAGGCTTTGCGGCTCGATGTCTTCGGCCTCGGCGGCGTAGCGTTCCGGCAGAATCAGGCTGAACACACTGCCTTGGCCAGGGGTGCTTTCGACATTGATCTGGCCACCGAGCAAATGCGCCAGGTCACGGGAGATCGACAGGCCCAGGCCGGTGCCACCGTAGCGGCGGTTACTGGTGCCATCGACCTGATGGAAGGCGCCGAAGATCGCCTGCTGCTGATCGGCAGCAATACCGATGCCGCTGTCGCGCACGGCGAACACGATACCGCTGCCAGCCTGGAAGCTGACGTTCATGCTGACCTGGCCACGCTCGGTGAACTTGATGGCGTTGGACAACAGGTTCTTGAGGATCTGCTCCAGGCGCTGGCGGTCCGTGAAGAGGGTGGCCGGCACCTGCGGCTCGACCTTGACCTCGAAGGCCAGGCCTTTGTGGCCGGCAAGCGGCTGGAACATGCCGCGCAAGCCTTCTGCCAGGCGCTCGACCTGGGTAGTTTCGGGGCGTACTTCGAGTTTGCCGGCCTCGACCTTGGCGATGTCGAGAATGTCGTTGATCAGGTTGAGCAGGTCGTTGCCGGCCGAGTAGATGGATTCGGCGAACTTGGCCTGCTCCTCGCTGAGGTTGCCTTCGCCGTTTTCTGCCAACAGCTTGGCCAGGATCAACGAGCTGTTCAGCGGCGTGCGCAGCTCGTGGGACATGTTGGCGAGGAATTCGGACTTGTATTTGCTCGATCGCTGCAAATCGTCGGCGCGGGCCTGCAATTCCAGCTGCGCCCGGCCCAGTTCATCGTTCTTGCGGTCGAGCGCATCGGTGCGTTCCGACAACTGCTCGTTGGTCTGCTCCAGCTCGGCCTGTTGGGTCTCCAGGTGGGCTTGGGACTCCTTAAGCACTCGTGACTGCTCTTCAAGCTCTTCGTTGGCAGTCTTGAGTTCTTCCTGCTGCACCTGCAGCTCTTCATTCAGTTGCTGGGTTTCGGCCAGCACTTCCTGCAGGCGCTGACGATAACGGGCGCTTTCGATGGACATACCGAGGTTGCCGCCGACGCGTTCCAGCAGCTCTTCATCGCGTTCTTGCAGGGGGCGCAGGAAACCCAGCTCAATCACCCCGTTGATCTGACCGTCTTCGGTGGCCGGCATCAGCAGCGCACTGCGCGGCAAGCCGCTGCCCAGGCCGGAACTGAGGCGATAGAAGTCTTCTGGCAGGTCGTCCAGGCGCAAAAGGCGGCCTTCGCGCACCGCCTGGGCCAACAGGCCGTCGTGGTCCAGCCTGATCTGCTCGCGGGCCTGCTCTTCGGCGCCCATGCCATAACAGGCCACGCGCACCAGGCGGCCATGCTCGTCGCGCACATACACGGCGCCCACCACGCTGCCCAGATAAGAAGCGAAGAAGCGCAGGATGTTGTCGCCGAGCATGGGCAAGGTCAGTTGACCGAGCACCTGTTGAGCCAGCTGGGTCTGGCCGTTGCGCAACCAGGCCTGGTGCTCCAGACGCTGCGCCGAGCGCTGCTGGGCCTGAAGGTTTTCATCGTAGCTGGTCGACAGGGCCAGCAGGTCTCGACGGCCGAGGTACGCCAGCAAACCACTGAGGCTGACGATGAACAGCACGAAGGCCGAAATCGCCGTCACAGTAACCGAGCTGACCGTTTCGTTCCGGGCCATGCGCAGCTGTTGTTCGGTGCTGATCAGGCCATCGAATTCCTTGCGGATTTCATCGGTGATGCGCTTGCCCCGGCCATTGCCGATTGAGGCCTGGTAATCGCCCTGGCTGCGGCGCAGGGTGATCATCTCGTTGCCGAACTCGTTCCAGGCGTGCTGCAAGGCAATCAGCCGGTCGATGCGATCAACCTGCTGCGGGTTGTCCTCGACCATCGCGCGCAGGCTTTGCAGGCTACCGAGAATACGTGGCTTGGCCACCTCGTAGGGGTCAAGGAAACGCTCGTCACCCGTGATCAGGAAGCCGCGCATACCGGTTTCCATGTCGATCGACAGTTTGACCGTCTCGTTGGCATTGCCGATCACCCGGTCGGTATGCTCGACCCACTGCATGGCCGAAAGCAGGTAATTGATAACCGCGACGAAGGCCACCGCACCCAGCAAGCCAACCCCCAAGGGTAGGCCGATGTTACGGCTCAACAGTTTGCGGAAGCTTCGCTGGTCCATCGAGGCTGCTTGAATCATGTGAAAACGCCCGAGCAAGAAAAGTCCATTGGAAAAGAGTGGCGGATTGTTGTTATCTGCCACTGCGCCGTCCTGATAAGCGAGTCTAACCAGCTTTACCGGGTCTGGCAGGGCATTTAGCCAGTATTTGAAGGCGCAGTGCGCCAATCGTTCCATCTGATTGCAGGGATCGGTATCCTCGGGAACTTCTGCTGCCAACCGGAGCACAGATTAAAGACATTCATTGCACAGGACCCAAGCCATGCACCTTCTGGTAGTCGAAGATGACGACATCGTCCGTATGCTGATGGTCGAAGTGCTCGACGAGTTGGGCTACTCGGTCATCGAAGCCGAAGACGCCGCAGCCGCGCTGCGCGTGCTCGAAGACCCGAACCAGACACTGGCACTGATGATGACCGATGTGGGTTTGCCGGACATGCGCGGTGAGGTACTGGCGGTTAAAGCACGCGAGTTGCGCCCGTTGCTGCCCGTGCTGTTCGCCAGTGGCTATGCCGACAGTATCAATGTGCCCGAGGGCATGCACCTGATCGGCAAGCCGTTCAGCATCGACCAGTTGCGCGACAAGGTGATGGCCATTCTCGGTCCGGTTTGAGATTGGGGCGGCCTGGGCCGGCCGCTTCGCGGGTTTACCCGCGAAGCGGCCAGTACAGGCAACACAGCTCACAGCTCCCTGCGCAATAGATAGGTATCCATGATCCACCCCTTGCGCCGCCTCTCCTGCTCCCGCACTTCCAGTATGCGTGCCTTCACCGCCTGCAAGGGCCCGGCAATCAGCACTTCATCCTCGGTCCCCAGGTACGCGCCCCAGTAGATCACCAGCTCCGGGTCATCAAGCTGGGCAAACGCGCACTGCCCGTCGAGCATTACCACCACATTGTCGATAGGCCCCTGCCCGGCCAGGCGCCGCCCTGGCAGCACGGTCAGAGGCTCGCCGATGCGGTTGAGCGGCACCTGGTGCCGCGCCGCCAGCGCCTGCACACTGCTGATGCCAGGGATTATCTGCAGGCGCAGCGCCACGCCGCGTTCGCGGACCAGATCGAGAATACGCAGGGTGCTGTCGTACAGGGTCGGCTCGCCCCACAGCAGAAAAGCGCCGGTTTCCCCATCGCCAATCTCTCGCTCGATCAGCTGGGCGTACAGCGCAGCACGCTGCCGGTGCCAGTCCTGCACCGCGCCAAGGTAGTCATCCGCCTGGCCATCGCGCGAGGGGTCGGCCACCTGCACCAGGCGATAGCCACCTTCGGGACGGTAACGTTGCACAATGGCCTTGCGCAGGCGTACCAGTTCATCCTTGTCGCTGCCCTTGTCGAGCACGAAGAACACACAAGCGCTACGCAGCGCATCAACGGCTTCATACGTGATCTGGCGCGGGTCACCCGCGCCAATTCCGATCAACAACAGGTCTTTCATCGCCCTGCCCTTTGCGGGAACCAGCAGCCATTGTCAGGCGGCTACTGGTATTTGGCAAAATGCCCGCTTAGAAGATCGAGAAGTTGTAGCTGACAATGACACGTGTTTCATCCATGTCACGCGCCCACTTTTCATAGTTGCTGCGGTAGGTGGAATTACGCAGGCGCACGCTGACATCCTTGAAAGTGCCACTTTGCACCTGGTACTTGAACTCGGTGTCGCGCTCCCATTCCTTGCCTTCGGCGCTGCTGCCCGGCACCTTTATATTGTCGCCGTTGATGTACCGGGTGAAGAAGGTCAGGCCGGGCACGCCCAGCGCCTTGAAGTCATAGTCGTAACGCACCTGCCAGGAACGCTCCTGAGCGGCGGCGAAGTCGTTGACCTGGGCATAGTTGACCAGGTACGGGTTGCTGCCATCCAGGTAGGGCATGGCGCTGTCGCCATACATCCGCTGCCAGCCGGCACTGATCTTGTGGCCGCCCAGGCTGTAGCCGAGCATGCCGCTGAAGGCGCGATGGTCGATTGCACCCGCGCGGGCATTGCCAATGTCATCACTCTTGATCAGGCGCAGGTCGGCCGACAGGCTGCCCACCGCCAACGGCTGGCTGGCGACCAGGTCGAGGAAGTGCTGGCGGTAGATGTTTTCCAGCTTGGCCACCTGGTACTGGGCACTGATTCGCTCGTTGAAGCGGTAATCGACACCAGCCAGGTCGAAGTGGTCGGCTTCGATATCGCAGGCATAGCGCTTGTTCTTGCAGTGCACGCGAATGTCCTGGCGGTCGGTGGAATCCCGTGCGGTGTATTTGTCCAGGCGGGCCAGGGTGAACTTCAAGTCGCGCACTTCCTCAGACGTGAGCATGGCGCCATGGAACATGGTAGGCAGCAGGCGGCCATCGTTGTATTTGAGCAAGGGCACATCGGGCATCATCGAGCCGTACTTGAACACGGTATTGGACACTTTGACCTTGGCCGCCAGCCCCATCTTCGCGTACTGGTCAGCCGAGTGCCGAGGATCATGCCCGGAAGAAGGCAGCAAGCCGCTGTTACTGTCGGCCGGGCTGGAGTCGAGTTTGAAACCGAACATGCCCAGCGCATCCACGCCAAAACCTACCGGGCCCTGGGTATAACCCGACTGGACATTAAGGATGAAACCTTGCGCCCATTCTTCCCGCTTGGACGCACCTTGGCTGGAACTGCTATGGCCGTCACGAAAATCCCGGTTGAAATAGACATTGCGTGCTTCAATCTTGGCGCTGCTGTCTTCAAGAAAACCGGCGGCCTGGGCGTTGACGCCGGCACACAACAGGAACAGGCCGGCAACACGGCGCCCAGGGGCGAGGGGGAAAGGGGAAAACATGCGAGGAAACATCCAGAATCAAAGGCGAGTTAACACACTGTGGCACGAACTGGCCACGGCACTGCGACAAGGCCGAACAATCGCCGGCCATCATCTGAAATGATCGCGCAAAGGCTCTGGCACAGGCCATTGGACCATGGTCTAAACGTGCCGAAGGGCAGGTGCAAAAAACCCGGAAAATACCGCACGCAAAACTAGGAAAGTTCCCGCCTTACTTACAAAAGTTAGCAGTTTACCAAGTACCCATGAATGACTACACTCGATATCAGCGAACAGCGGAACCCACCCGCGTGGCTGGCGTTTTTATGCGTATTCAATGTTCGTCACGCCCTGCCACGACCGACGTACAGGAGTGATTACAGTGTCCAGACTTGCAGAGTTTCGTGCTGCCGAAAAAGCGCTCCAGGAGCAGATGGCGCAACTGGAAGCCTTGAAAAAGGATGCCGGCCTCAAACGCGAAATCGAATTCGAGCAGAAACTAGTCGGCCTGATGAAAAGCTATGACAAGAGCCTGCGCGATATCATCGCCATCCTCGACCCCAAGGCGGTAAGCAGGGGTACCAGCACAGCGCCCAAGCAACAGCGCCGCCCGCGCGTGGTAAAGGTTTATCAGAACCCGCACACCGGCGAGCGGATCGAGACCAAAGGTGGCAACCACCGGGGCCTCAAGGCCTGGAAAGAACAGTACGGGGGCGCCACGGTAGAAAGCTGGGTACGCTGATGAAACGTCCACACTTGCTTCACACTTTTTTCACAAGGGCTGGCTCAGTATCGAGACAGCTAAAGGACTAGCGACCCCACGCGCCCGCACATGCGGGCCTCTAATTCTAGCGCCCTGCCTTGTGCAGGGCGCTTTCATTTGCGCAATCAGCGCACTGCCGTATCATGGCCAGCCTGTCTGTTTTGCCGGTGCCCTGCGCCCGGCCCCGTCTCAGGAGTTCCCATGAGCCTGCACGATCTGCAAACCCTGCCTGGCGTCACCGCCCAACCGGATGCCGCTACCGCCCAATTCGTCTTCAACCACACCATGCTGCGGGTCAAGGACATCGAGAAGTCGCTGGACTTCTACACCCGCGTGCTGGGCTTCCGCCTGGTGGACAAGCGCGATTTCCCGGAAGCCGCCTTCAGCCTGTACTTCCTGGCCCTGGTTGACCCGGCGCAGATTCCCGCCGATGACGCCGCACGCCACCAGTGGATGAAGTCGATCCCTGGCGTACTGGAGCTGACCCACAACCACGGCACCGAAAACGATGCCGAGTTTGCTTACCACAACGGCAACACCGACCCGCGCGGGTTTGGCCACATCTGCATCTCCGTGCCGGATGTGCGCGCCGCCTGTGCGCGCTTCGAAGCACTGGAAGTACCCTTCCAGAAACGCCTGCAGGACGGGCGCATGAACCACCTGGCCTTCGTCAAGGACCCGGACGGTTACTGGGTCGAAGTGATCCAGCCGACCGAGCTCAAGGGCTAAGCGTTCGTCGCCGTTCGCTCGTCGGGCCGGGAACTCCCGGCCCCTTGCTGTGGTATATGAAGGTAACTGCTTCACATGCCACAGCGAGGTAAGGACGATGCAATCTCTTCACTGTGAATACCGCGAGCACACCATCACCGCCAGCGTGATGCCCCACCCCGACTCCCCCCTGCCCTATGCCGCCGGCTGCCTGATCACCGCGCCCGACGGGCATACCAGCAAGCGCCTGTCGATGCCGATGAAGTTTTTCTCCAGCCTTGAGAATGCGCAGCATGTGTCGCTGGCCCATGGCCGCGCCCTGGTCGACCAGCAGCTGGATGACGGGCACAGGGTGTTCTGACCCTTCTATGGTCTGTACTGGCCCTTTCGCGGCTAAAGCCGCGAAGGGGCCAGCACAGGAGTAACTAGATATCCCGGGCGTAAGCCACTGCGGCATCCACCTGCGCCCGCGTCGGCCTGATACCCGTGTACAGCACAAACTGCTCCAGCGCCTGCAGCGCAATGACCTCCAACCCGGTGATCACCGGCTTGCCCAAGGCCTGGGCCCGGCGGATCAACGGCGTCTGTGCCGGCATCGCCACCACATCGAACACCCGCTCCGCCGCCGCTATGGCCTGCTCGGCAAACGCCAGCGCCTCTGCCTCCGGCCCGCCTGCCATACCGATCGGCGTCACGTTCACCAGCATCGGCGGGCAGATGTCGCCCAGCTCCGCCACCCATCGATAGCCGCACACATCCGCCAGTTGCCGACCGGCCTGCTCGTTGCGCGCAACGATGATGCCTTCTGCAAAGCCGGCATCACGCAGGGCACTGGCCACGGCCTTGGCCATCCCACCACTGCCACGCAAGGCAAAGGCGGTGCCCGGATCGACCTGATGCTGCGCCAGCAACTGGCGCACGGCCAGGTAATCGGTGTTGTAGGCTTTCAGGTGGCCATCGGTATTGACCAAGGTATTGACCGACTCGATGGCCGCTGCCGACGGGTCGATTTCGTCGACCAGTGCCATGCAGGCCTCCTTGTACGGCATCGACACGCCGCAACCGCGGATACCCAGCGCGCGGATCCCCGCCACCGCCGCAGGCAGGTCATCGGTGCGCATGGCCTTGTAGTAGAAGTCCAGGCCCAACTGCTGGTACAGGTGGTTGTGAAAACGAACGCCGAAGGTGCCGGGGCGCCCGGCCAGGGAGATGCACAGCACGGTATCCCTGCTGGGAGTTGTCGACATAACCTGCTCCTTTGTCATAACTGAAACGTTTGTTCAGCGTAACAGAGCCAACCACTGGTCGTCCCTTACACAACCTTTACCGTTCCCCTGTGCTCAGCTGACAGAGACTGCAGTCATATTAATAAGGCCCCGAACGTGGGGTTTCTCTGCGAGGTTGCTTTATGAACCGTCACATTCCCGGAATCGCCCTGCTGGTCGGCGCCTTGGCCATCAGCGGGCCCGCTGCTGCCCACGGCGGCCATGGCGGCGGTGGCTGGTATGGGCCGGGCCCGCTCCTGGGTGCGGCGGTGGTCGGCGCAGTGGTCGGCGCGACGGTTTATGGCGGGCGTGACCGTACGGTGTACGTCGAACGCCAGCCGGTCTATTACGCGCCGCCGCCGGTGTACGTGCAACCACCGCCGCAGCCGGTGTATTACCAGCCGTACTACGCGCCGGCGCCACCGCCCCCAGGCTACCGCACCTACTACGGCCCGCCCCCGGTGTATTACGGCCCACCGCGCTGGTAACGGTTGATAGAACTAATGACCACTATCGAGGAAGTTGATTTCAAACCGCCCAGGCCGCTGCGTATGGTAGAGCCATGTTTCACAGGAGGTCCTCATGGCCACTATCCAGATCATGTCCGTTGTCGGCAGCGCCGTCCCCACTTCACTGCGTGAGCAGGGCCTGCTGGCATGCTGGTACCTGGTGCGCAACGGCGAAGCCGTGAGCGGGCCAATGCCATCCCTTGCCTCGGCCCAAGCCCTGGCTGAACAGCTGCAACCAGGCACCCTGGTTGCCTGACCGAATTTGTTGTGCGTTGCTCCCTACGCCCTTATGGCCCGCCAATTTGGCGGGCTTTTTTTTTTGGTTTTTGCCGGCCCTGTCACCTCAGTGTTGGCTCAGCGTTGTGAGCTACGCCGCAGCTGGCTGGTCAGCGCCAGTACTTTGCCTTGCAGCCGCCCTACGGTGAGCACCAGATCGTTGCGCTCCCTGGCGAACTGATCAGCTTTGGCTTCTGCCTCTCGGCGGGCGTCCCGCTCACTATCCAGCAACTCGGTCAGGCGGCGGATAACTGCAATATCTGCGTTGTCCATCGCACGCTCGGCTGCATCCCGGGACAGCCACTTGCGCAGCCATAGAAATGCACCTAGCAACACAGTGCCCGTGCCGCTCAGCCAAGTGACTGTGCCCGGGCCGAGGTCGGTCGGATCCATGTAAACCTCATTACCGATGATGATGCGACGAGCCCTGGACAAAAATGCCTCAGTGGCTTTTCTTGTTGATGGATTTAATTTAGCCTACAGCTAACATTTCAACAAGAGCTAATTTAGCCATGCGCACATTTAGCAGCAAGCTAAACACTGGCATGCTTCGCCCTATGGACATCTACGACATTCGCAAGCACAACCTGGTCAAGCTTATCGGCAGCCAGAAGAAGGGATCCTGCGCAGAACGCTGGGGGATGGCGCCTGCACACCTGAGCCAGATTCTTTCCGACAAGACCGCGAAAAACCTGGGCGATGATGTGGCCCGCAGAATCGAGGGCATCGAAGACCTGCCCCGGGGTTGGTTCGACGCACTGTCGGCAGGCGACCCCGTGCAGCCGTCGGTCGAAGCGGGCGAAGGCAAGCTTTCGGCGGCCGACCTGGTCAAGCAGATGCTTGCCCGAAGCGGCAAGGGAATCCCTGAAGAAACCCGGCAAAGGTTGCTGGCCGCTGCAGAAGAACCGCAGGATGCCACGCTGGTAAAGGCTGACTTTGTTCGCCCGGGCCTGGTCGGTGACGAAGTGTGGATCGCCCACTACGATGTGCGGGCCGCCATGGGCGGCGGCCAGATCCCCCACGACTACCCTGAGATGTTCAAGGATGTTCGCGTCAGCCCCAGCCATCTTCGCGAGCTGGGTGTGGCGTTCACTGAACACCACCACCTGAAGATGATCACCGGCTGGGGTCAGTCGATGGAGCCGACCATCAAGCACCGCGACCCGCTGATCGTCGATGTCAGCATCCGCGAGTTTGTCGGCGATGGCATCTACTTCTTCTCTTGGGGTGATCACATCTACATCAAGCGATTGCAGATCGCTGACGATGACCACTTCGAGATGATTTCCGACAACTCGCGGCACAAGGACCGCATGATTCGCCGGGAAGAAACCTACATTCAGGCCAGGGTGCTGTTGGTGTGGAATGCGCACCTGGTATGAAGCCGAAGCCCGCCACCCAGGCGGGCTTTGCATAACGCTCAGAAAGGCGCTGCCGCTTCAACCTCCTCCTTGCTGAACTGCTCGACGATAAAGTCGTCACGCTCCTCCACACTGCTACGCTCCCAGCGCACGGTGACGCTTTCGTCGTCGTTGAACGTCAGGTCCAACTCTGGCGTGTCGGACAGCAGGCCCATCACTTCCTCCCACTCCGCATCACCGTCGGTATCCAGGCGATGCACAACGACCCAGCGCTGCGTCTGTGCGAGCGGGTGGTTGATCATCGACGACACCCGCAGGCTAAGCCGCTCTACTCCGGTCATTTCCTGATGCTGCTGGGGTGCTGCCTTCATGTGCTTAGACATATTCTCATCCTGATAGCTGTATATTCGTACAGTGCTCGAGGAAAGCTTATCTCACCGCCAAATCCAGCGTAAAGCCCTGTCACAGAAAAATTTCGCCAGCAGGTAATTTGTCTCAGAGCGAAATTATTTAGCTGCTGGCTATTGACCGATTTTTAGCTTGTGGCTAATGTTCAATTCGACAGCCAGATGCAAGGCTGCTCGATCGGTTCGTCATTCAAGCCACTTTTTCGTCAGGAGCTCCCATGGCCGTAGACATCAGCAACCTCACCATCGCCACCCCGGTGGCCGTCTCCTCAACCAATCCTGTAGCACTCGAACTCAACGGCGCCGAAGCGATCGCGCGGTTGCCGAGTGTGGTAACGGTACTCAGCGATGGCTCAATCCAGCTTTCAGCCCCTACCAAAGGTGCTTCGAGCAAAAGCACCCGCAGGACCCGCTGCGAGTGGACAGAAACCGAAGACTGGACATTGTCCAGCGCCCAGGATCACTGGAATCGCCAAACCATGACCCTGACCAAGGTCAACTCGGCGCTGAAGGTGGTGATCGCCCAGATGCACGTGCGTGGGGATGACAGCCCGCCGTTGAAGGTGTTCTGGAACAAAGGCAACATCACCCTGGGGTTTCGGCAGACCTACAACCAGACCGACCCGGTAAACTCGACTGTGCTCAAAGGGGTGCCTCTGGGGGCGCAGTTCAACGTGAGCATCCACACCACGTCTGCAGGCGTGGTGAATGTATCGGCCAAATGCAACGGGGTGTCCGGCGCCTCTGGTGATTTACAGCTCGACAGCACCTGGGCGTCGCGCCTGTTCGAATTCCACGGCGGCATCTACAACCAGGTTGACTATACCGATGCAACGCCGGCCTCTGACGGCTCGGTCTGCATCATCAGCGAGCTCTCGCTGATCCATCGCTGAGCCTTGAAAGCCGGGAGGGGCATCCCGATGCCCCGCCCGTCACAGATTGCATCGGGATGCCGGCTGACCAAAAGCGCGTGGTTGACACGCGTGACACGCCACGCCATTGATTAGTCTCGATGAGTCATATTGTTGCCTTCCCGCTCTCAGACTAATAATTAGCTATCTGCCTGGGGAGGCGCGAAACATGCAACCAAGATTCGTTATCGTTCCTGCTGTGCCAGTGGAAGGCGAGTCCTTCTGCATTGGCAACCGGTTCTATGCCGCCACAACTTCGGGCGGCTTCGATATCTACGACAACCAGGAGAAACAGCGGCTCAAGCGCGGCTTTATCAACAAGTCCGAGGCCGCGACTGCGTGCGCATTGATGAACGCCGAATCACGCAATCCAGCGGCGCAGTTCCCGATCTTGCGCACAGATTGATGTGCGGTATCACGCTGCCTTAACGCTAGCGGCAGCAGCGGATCAGTCCGCCCGGTGAAGCGGCAGGAAACAGGCGCTCGAAAGGGCTTGCAGTGTCATGTCGCCGTGCCGTAAATTTGCCCGATCCTGTCATTCCTGCTGGTGTTGAGGAGTGACCTGAAGCCCAACACTTGGTTGGGCTTTTTCGTTTTTGCGACAGGGCCATTTTTCAAGGTGTGCCGATTGTTGCGATTCATTAAAAGAAAGTTCTCCAGAATGCTGCGAAAGTGGTTTGTATACCTCGCGGTTGCAGGGCTGGCGGGTAACTACAGCCGATTGTTCGATCATCTTTCAATCTGGAAACCTTGGCGCTTGGCCAAGGGCATAGCGGCCCACCTCATCGCATCCTGACGCGCCCTCGGCAGCGATGCGACGAGCTTGAGCCACTCCCCTAGCAAGCATCCTCGTCATCGACTCGCCTGGCTGAGAGGTGTATGCCTCTTCGTATAACGCCATCCCTGACCGCGCATAAATCCCCAAGAACATCTGCGTCCCGCCAGGTCGGCAAAGCCTCACCCGAACATCAATACGAGTGCCGTCACTCAGTGTTTCTTCATGACTTTGGTGGTGCAGTGTCGGGTCAGCCCAAGCCCAGTACACGTGGCCCCTCATTCGCATAAAGCCCTCCTTCATCGCCGGCTGGTGGTTGGTGTAACCAGGACTGGCAGACCCCCTTCATTTGGAATTAGGCCTATCCAACTAGCTTGACCACTGGCCACGAACGAAAGCTCCATTTTTTTACCCCACTGCCCTCTATTCACTGCCGCGCTGCGCGGCCTGGCCATGCGCTGCAGTGTATGACGAAGTGGTGGACAGGAACCCGGCGGCATCGATTGAGTTGCCGCGCAAGAAATAGAAGCAGGTAGACCCCTTCACGCTCGAAGAGGCAGAGCCCTTGATCCAGTGGATGCACGATAACTTTTCCCGGTGCAACCCGGTGTTCGCAGCGTTCTACGAGCGAAACTGGAAAAGAACGTAATTGGTACAGAATTGGTAAAGGATTAAATTTCGTTCACCTTACGCCCTTTAGTCATAAGGCATTCGACAGCAATTCAGCCATACTCCAGAATGTATCGGTTTTTGGGGAAAACCCTTGCACAGCCAACGACATACCAACTTTTAGTGAGCCTCAACGTGAAAACATCCCTGTCCATCCTCAGCCTGCTGCTGTTGCTCACAGGTACCGCGACCCTTCCGTCGACTGCTGCTGCACAACCCCAGGCCCAAGTCCAACGTGACCCGTCCAAGTTGCATCTGGCTTCAGGCAGCGCCCTGCTGATCGACCTGAATACCAACCAGGAGCTGTATTCGAGCCACGCCGACCGCGTGGTGCCGATCGCTTCGGTAACCAAGCTGATGACAGCGATGGTGGTGCTGGATGCCAAGCTGCCCATGGATGACATGCTAACCATGACCATTGCCAACAACCCGGAAATGAAAGGCGTGTATTCGCGCGTGCGCCTGGGCAGCCAGCTCGACCGCCGCGAAACCCTGCTGATTACCCTGATGTCGTCGGAAAACCGTGCCGCCAACAGCCTGGCCAACGCCTACCCCGGCGGCTATCCGGCGTTCATCAAGGCGATGAATGCCAAGGCCCGCAGCCTGGGTATGGCACATACCCGCTACGTAGAGCCGACCGGCCTGTCGACGCAGAACGTGTCCACCGCCCGCGACCTGGCCAAATTGCTGATGGCATCGCGCAAGTACCCGATGCTGAGCGAGTTGTCGACCACCCGCGAGAAGACCGTGGCCTTCCGCAAGCCCAACTACACCCTGGGCTTCCGCAACACAGACCACCTGGTAAACAAAAGCAACTGGGACATCAAACTGACCAAGACTGGCTTCACCAACGAAGCCGGGCACTGCCTGGTGCTGTTGACCCGCATGGACAACCGCCCGGTGGCCATGGTCATCCTCGACGCCTTCGGCAAGTACACGCACTTCGCCGATGCCAGCCGCATGCGCCAGTGGCTGGAGACCGGTGCCGCCAAGCCGGCACCGGCAGTGGCCATGCAGTACAAGAGCGACCGGCAGAGCAAGGGGCGCTTGGCGTCCGAATAACCGCCTGTATCTGGCGCTGTGTGTAGGAGCGGCCTTGCGGCCCATCGCGACGCAAGGCCGCTCCTACAGGTTGTTGCGTAAGACAGTCAGGCCGTGGCGCTGACCATCCCGCCCGAGCTGCTGCCACCCTCTTGCTGCAACAGCTCCAGCAACTGCGCCGTGGCAGCCATGATCTGCCCATTGATGGTGGCAATGCTCGCCTGCTTGGCGCCCACCGCAGCCGCCTTGGCAGCGTCATCCATCTTGCTGTTCTGCAATGCGGCCAACTGCTTCTGCTCCTCGACAAGCTGCTTCTGCAGGTCCTTGATCAGCTGACGCAGCTCGGTTACGGCCTCGGACTCACCACTGTCTTCACTGTCCGTAGGTTGCGCCTGGCTACCCGCAGAAACCTTCATGCTATCGCTACTGATGCTCAAGGGGCCCAGTGCCTCGCCAGCCTGTTTTGCCTGTTCGCGTTCGGTCGTTGCGTTCGCGCTCAGCGTCTGCGCTGAAATGCCATTGATCATCAGGTTGCTTGCCGTGATGCCGCTCATGTCGATTCCCTGCCGAAAGATAGGTCCTTGCTGTAACCACCCTATCGGCCCCCCCTCGCAGTTCTTTAGCCCGCTTAAATTCCCCCGCGACTGGCTCGTTCCAACACATGTACTTGCGCAGGAGCCGGAGCCCCGGCGGGCGTCCATATTCGACCATTCAGGGAATCGCAGCCATGAGCCAGTCCTCACAGCAGGAAACCATCAAAGATCTGATCGGCGTGGGCTTCGGCCCTTCCAACCTGGCCTTGGCCATTGCCCTGGAAGAACTCGCCGAGTCCCAGGGCCATGCCCTCGACGCACTGTTCATCGACAAGCAGCAGGACTACCGCTGGCACGGCGAAACCCTGGCCACCCAGAGCGAGCTGCAGATCTCGTTCCTCAAGGACCTGGTGTCGTTGCGCAACCCCACCAGCCCCTACAGCTTCGTCAACTACCTGCACCAGAAGCAGCGCCTGGCCGACTTCATCAACCTCGGCACCTTCTACCCCTGCCGCCTGGAGTACAACGACTACCTGCGCTGGGCCGCCGAACACTTCGCCACCCAGGCGGTGTATGGCCAGGAAGTGCTGCGCATCGAACCGGAGGTGCAGGCTGGCCGGGTCGAGCACCTGCGCCTGGTCTCGCGCGACGCCCAGGGCCGCGAATACAGCCGCCGCACCCGCTCGGTGGTGGTCGGCAGCGGCGGCACGCCAAAAATCCCGGAAAAGTTCGGTGCCTTCAAGGACGACCCGCGGGTATTCCATCACTCCCAGTACCTGAGCAGCCTAAATAAGCTGCCGTGCACCGCCGGCAAACCGATGCGCATCGCGGTGATCGGGTCGGGGCAAAGCGCCGCCGAGGCATTCATCGACCTCAACGACAGCTACCCGTCGGTCAAGGTCGACATGATTCTACGTGGCTCGGCGCTCAAACCCGCAGACGACAGCCCGTTCGTCAACGAGATCTTCTCGCCGGACTACACCGACCTGGTCTACAACGAACCGGCCGACCAGCGCAGCAAACTGCTGGGCGAATATCACAACACCAACTACTCCGTGGTGGACCTTAACCTGATCGAACGTATCTACGGCATCCTGTACCGGCAGAAGGTCGCCCACCAGCACCGTCACAACGTGCTGTGCCGCCGCCAGGTCGAAGCCGTTGTGGCTACCCGCGAAGGCCTGGAACTGACCCTGCGCGACCTCGCCACCGGCCAGCAGCAAACCCACCGCTACGACGCGGTGATTCTCGCCACCGGCTACGAGCGCCGCTCGCACCGTGACTTGCTGGCACCTCTGGCCGGTTACCTGGACGACTTCAGCGTCGACCGCAACTACCGAGTGCTGGCCAGCCCCGACCTGCAGGCCTCGGTGTACCTGCAGGGCTTCTGCGAGAACAGCCACGGCCTGAGCGACACGCTACTCTCGGTGCTGCCGGCCCGCGCTGCGGAAATTGGCCATGCGCTGTACCAGGACCTGGCGCAGCTGCACGGCAAACCGCAACCTGCCGTGGCCCTGACCCGCGCCTGACCCCTCTGCAACTTTTCCTTTCAAGGCCGGCTGACGCCTCGCGCGCAGGCCGGCTTTGCGCTTAGAAACATTTGCTTGCATTTAAAACGGCAGGTTTTCAATTCTCATTCGTCCTTATCAGTACAGCCCTCTTTGGTTGGGCACACGCTCGACCACCCAATGCAGAAGACCGTCTGATGGCCAAATCACCGAAAAAATCCAAATCCAGGCTGTGGTTCCTGGTCCATAGCTGGCTCGCCCTGCCGATCTGGTTCTTTGTGCTGATCGTCTGCTTTACCGGCATGCTCGCCGTGGTCAGCCAGGAAATTGTCTGGCTCGCCAACTCCGATGTGCGTGCCAGCAAGCCCTACGCCGACGCCGAGCGCCTCAGCTTCCAGCAGGTGCTGGACGCCATGCACAAAGCCGATCCGGACATGGTCGTGGAGTCGCTCAGACAACCCGACGGCTCTCACTTTGCCCTCACGGCGGATGTGACATTGCCAGACGGCACCAGCCCGACGCTGTACGTCAACCCGTACACCGGCGCCATCCAGGGCAAATCCCCCGACTTCAACTTCGAAGGCTTCACCCGCGCCCTGCACGGCTGGTGGCTGGTGCCCTTCACCAACGGTTTCAGCTGGGGCTGGTACCTGGTGTCGATTCTCGGCTTGCCCATGCTGGCATCGCTGGTGACCGGGCTGGTGGTGTACAAGAAGTTCTGGAAGGGCTTCTTCAAACCGGTACGCACGGGGCATGGCTCGCGCATCTTCTGGGGCGACCTGCATCGCCTGGCGGGCGTCTGGTCGATCTGGTTCATTGCGGTCATTTCCATTACCGGTACCTGGTTCCTGATCCAGGCAATCCTGTTCGACAACCACATCACCATTTCCAGCCGGCCCATCGTGCCAGTGATCGCCCGCGAAGATGTGCCACAAACACCCGATGGCAGCCCTGCCACGCGCATTGACATTGATGAGGCAGCGCGCATCGCCGGCCTGGCCATCCCGGGCCTCGAAATCAGCTTCGTTTCGTTGCCGTCCACCGCTTACAGCCATGTTTCAATGGGCGGGCGCGGTTGGTATCCGCTGATGTTCCAGAGCGCCCACGTCAACCCTTACACGCGCAACGTCGACAGCCAGTTCCTGCTCAGCGACCGCTCGACGCTGGAGTTCGTCACCGAGTCCATGCGCCCCTTGCACACCGGCGACTTCGGCGGCCTGCCGATCAAGCTGATCTGGTTCTTCTTCGGCCTGGTGCTCACCCTGATGGTGTTCAGCGGCTTGCTGATCTGGACCAAACGCACCGCGCAGGCCACCGCCGCCGCCCTCAAGCGCAGCGAACGCACACCCCGCGCTGCGCGCGCCCAGACCTCCCTGGAGACCCAACCATGAGCCACGCACAGGCCGTGCCCGCCCGCCCACTGAAGCAATGGTGGCTGAAGTGGCGTTTTCACCTGAACATCTTGTTGATCCTGGTGCCGCTGGGCTTCATGCCCAAGTATTTCAACGACGCAAAGCTGTTCCGTGGCGACGCCGGGCTGGGGGCCAACGTGATCACCGGTATCCAGGCAGGCCCCTATACCCTGGACCTGGCTGAACTGCGTGACGAAGCACCACGCCAAGACGGCCCGGCTGGCAATTTCAAATCCTTCAACGCGGCGCTATGCAAAGCCTGCATCAATGACGTCAAGGCCGTTTACCTGCGCATAGGCAAACCGCGCAGCCTGCGTGCCGCCGGCACGATCTTCTTCGGTGCGCCTTATCGCATGGGCACAAACCTGCCCATTCCGCCCCGCACCAAACCCGACGCACAGATCTGGATCACCCTGGAAGGCTGGGACGGCAGCATGCACCAGGCGTCGGTCCCCCTGGCCAAAGCATCGCCAGCCACCGTGGCCTGGCTCGAAAAACAAGGAGGCAAGAAATGAAACAGCTGATGCGATCCCTCGCCCTGCCCTTGCTGGTGCTGGCCGCCGGCCCCGCCCTGGCGCACAACCCGATGTGCGAATGCGAAGAAACGGCCGGCGGCCAGGTCAAGTGCACCGGCGGTTTCTCGGACGGCAGCGGTGCCCCGGGGGTGACCCTGGATGTGATCGGCTATGACGAGCAAGTGCTGGTCGGCGGCAAGCTTGGCGACGACTCGACGCTCACCTTCAAGCGCCCGGACGGCGAGTTCTACGTGCTGTTCGATGCAGGCCCCGGGCACGTGGTTGAAGTCGACTACGCCGATATCGCCCAGCCATGAGCCGCGCCCAAGTGATTCGCCCGGCCGGCGCCGGGCACGAAACCCTGTACGTGCTTTTGATCAGCCTGCTGATTGTGGTGCTCGCTGCCAGCGTAGTGCTGCTGCGTGGCGAGCGCGAAGACGAACAGACCATCGCCAGCCACCAGATCGACGCCCGGCGTGACCTCACCGCCGCCGAACAAGGCCTGTACACCGACCTGCGGGTGGCCTTCGACGAAATCCAGCTGTTGCGTGAAGAAAACGCTGCCGTGCCTAGCGTGCAGGCCCTGGCCGAAGAAGGCCTGCCACCCTTCGTGGTCGATGCCGGCAGCCAGAGCCGCGGCGGCCACCAATGGTCGTGGCTGGAGCCCGGCGCTTACCTGGGCCGCAGCCAGGCCCCGGAAGTCGCCGGCAGCCTGCTGCTGATCCTGCCGGCCGACAGCACTGGCCAGGCCGATGTCTGGCTGCGCCGCGACAGCGCCGCCATGACCCCGGACGACCTCGGCCAGGCGGCCCTGATCGCCGCTGGCTGGCAGCAGGTGGTCAGCCACTACGACGCCGGGGTTACCCGCGAACACCGTCACTGAACCCAAGGACTTCCCCATGTTCCGCTCCGCCCTCGCCCTGCTCCTGGCCCTTGCCCTGCCGGCAATGGCCCTGGCCGATAACGGCAAGCCGCTGCGCATCGGCATCACCCTGCACCCCTACTACAGCTACGTGACCAACATCGTCGGCGACAAGGCCGAAGTGGTACCGCTGATTCCAGCGGGCTTCAACCCCCACGCCTACGAACCACGGGCCGAGGACATCAAGCGCATCGGCACCCTGGATGTGGTGGTGCTCAACGGTGTCGGACACGACGACTTCGCCGACCGCATGATCGCCGCCAGCGAAAAGCCCGGCATCAAGACCATTGAAGCCAACCAGAACGTGCCGTTGCTGGCGGCCACCGGCATTGCCGCCCGTGGCGCAGGCAAGGTGGTCAACCCGCACACTTTCCTGTCGATCAGCACCACCATCGCCCAGGTCAACAACATCGCCCGCGAACTGGGCAAGCTCGACCCGGACAACGCCAAGCTGTACACGCAAAACGCCCGCGCCTACGCCAAGCGCCTGCGCGCGCTGCGTGCCGAAGCCCTGGCCAAGGTCACCGAGGCGCCCAGCGCCACCTTCCGGGTTGCCACCATCCATGCCGCCTACGACTACCTGGTACGCGACTTCGGCCTGGAGGTGACGGCCGTGGTCGAGCCTGCCCATGGCATCGAGCCCAGCCCGGCCCAGCTGAAAAAGACCATCGACCAGCTCAAGGCCCTGGACGTGCGGGTGATCTTCTCGGAAATGGACTTCCCGTCGGCCTACGTCGAGACCATCCAGCGCGAATCTGGCGTGCGTCTGTACCCGCTCACGCACATCTCCTATGGCGAATACACCAAGGACAAGTACGAAGTGGAAATGAAGCGCAACCTCGACACCGTGGTCCGCGCCATCCAGGAGAACCGCGCATGACCGCCGCCGCCAACCTGGTGACGGGCTTCGGGCCGCGCATCGAGTTCGCCGGCATCGACCTGACGCTGGGCCGCACACGCATCCTGGAACAGGTCGGTTTCAGCGTGGCCGCTGGCAGCGTGCACGCCATCGTCGGCCCCAACGGCGGCGGCAAGAGCTCGCTGATCAAGACCCTGCTCGGGCAGATGCCGCATCAGGGCCAACTCACCCTGCATTGGCCAAGCGAACGCGAAGTGATCGGCTATGTGCCGCAGGCATTGGAGTTCGACCGCGGCCTGCCAATGACCGTGGACGACTTCATGGCCGCCATGTGCCAGCGCCGCCCGGCCTTTCTCGGCCTGTCGCGGCGCGTGCAACCGGCCATCGACGCGGCGCTGGCGCGGGTCGGCATGCTCGACAAGCGCAAGCGGCGCATGGGTGCGTTGTCCGGGGGCGAGCGCCAGCGCGTGCTGCTGGCCCAGGGCCTGATCCCCGAGCCGCAGTTGCTGGTGCTGGACGAGCCCATGTCGGCACTCGATGAAGCCGGTATCCAGGTGTTCGAGCAGTTGCTCAAGGGCTGGCGCCAGGCTGGCACCACCGTGCTGTGGATCGAACACGACCTGGAAGCCGTGCTGCGCCTTGCTGACCGGGTAACCGGCCTGAGCCGCAAGGTGCTGTTCGACGCCCCACCCGTCCAGGCCCTGACCCCGGAGCGCCTGCTCGGCCTGTTCTCTGTTCACCCGCGTAGCGAGAGCCTTGCCTCATGAGTTTTGAAGCATTTCGCCAACTGGTCCAGGAATGGGCTACCGCTGGTTACCTGCCCGAGGCACTGGCCTACGGTTTCGTGGTCAACGCCCTGCTGGCCGGCATGATGATCGGCCCGGTGCTGGGCGGCCTGGGCACCCTGGTGGTGGTCAAGCGCTTTGCCTTCTTCTCCGAGGCAGTGGGCCATGCCGCGCTGACCGGCGTGGCCATCGGCATCCTGCTGGGCGAGCCCTACACCGGCCCCTATGGCAGCCTGTTCGGCTACTGCCTGCTGTTCGGCATCTTGCTCAACTTCCTGCGCAACCGCACCGGGCTGTCGCCGGACACGCTGATCGGCGTGTTCCTGTCGGTGTCGCTGGCGCTGGGTGCCAGCTTGCTGCTGATGCTGGCTGGCAAGATCAACGTACACATCCTCGAAAACGTGCTGTTCGGCTCGGTGCTGACCGTCAGCGGCCAGGACCTGGTGGTGTTGGGCATCGTCGCGGTACTGGTGCTGGCCTTGGCGCTGCCGCTGTACAACCGCATCATGCTGGCCAGCTTCAACCCACAGCTGGCGGCCGTGCGCGGGGTGGCGGTGAAAACCCTGGACTACCTGTTCGTGGTGCTGGTGACCCTGGTGACCGTGGCCGCCGTGAAGGTGATCGGGGCCATCCTGGTCGGTGCGCTACTGGTCATCCCCGCTGCCGCCGCTCGCCTGGTCAGCCAGTCGCTCAAGGGCTTTTTCTTCCTGTCGGTGGTGATTGCCACCATCAGCACCCTGTTTGGCATCCTGCTGCCGATCGTTTTCGACCTGCCGGTGCCGTCAGGCGCCGCGATCATCCTGGTCGCCGGCATGTGCTTTGCCCTGGCCGCCCTGGCCCGCGCCCTCGTCCCCCGCCTGCAAGGAAACCCGGCATGAACTTCAAACGCCTGACCCTGACGCTGGCCCTGGCCGGCCTGCCGTCGCTGTCTTTTGCCACACAAGTGCTGACCACCCTGCCCGTCACCCACAGCCTGGCCAGCGCCCTGCTCGACGGCACTGCCGTACAGCTAAAACGTGCGGCGCCGGCCAACCTGCCGGCCAGCCGCCAGCCGTCGTACTTCAGCGGGCGCGGTGGGGCCAGCCTGGAAAAAGCCGCACAACAGGCCGACGCAGTGATCGGCGTGCGTTCGATCTGGCGTGACGACCCGCTGTACCCGATGGCCCGGCGCAGCAACATCCGCATCGTCGAAATCGATGCCGCACGGCCGGTGGACGGTGCGCTGCCAGGGATTGCGGTCTCGGGTGATGACGCCTATGGCGCCTACCCCTGGCTCAACCCGACCAACCTGGGGCGTATGGCCGATGTGGTGGCCAACGATCTGGAGCGCTTGGCCCCAAGTGACAAAGCGAAAATCCAGGGCAACCTGGCGGGCCTCAAACGCAAGTTGCTGGAGCTTTCGGCCAGCAGCCAGACACGCCTGGCCAAGGTCGACAACCTGACCGTGGTGAGCCTGTCCGACCGGCTGGGTTACCTCGCCAGCGGGTTGAACCTGGACGTGGTGGAGCAGCCGCTGCCGGCCGAGTGGGATGCTGCCGCGCTCAAGGCGTTGGAGGAAAATCTGAAAGCGCAGGATGTGGCGCTGGTGCTGGACCACCGACAGCCGGACGCGGCGGTGGCCGAAGTGATCAAGGCAGCCGGGGCGAAACTGGTGGTGGTGGAAAGTGACCCTGACGATGCGTTTGCAGGGTTGAAGGCCAGTGTCGACCAGGTGGTGGGGGCATTGGGCGAAAGCTGACGGTGCCTGTGCCGGCCTCTTCGCGGGTAAACCCGCGAAGAGGCCGGCACAGGCAACACATGACTAACGCTTCATGCACCGCTGATAACGCTCATCCACCCGCCCGGCAAACCATGCCGTGGTCAGCTTGCGGGTAATCTTCGGGCTCTTCAGTTCGATCCCCGGCAATACCGCCCGTGGCACCGGTTTACCGGCCTTGGCATCCGCCAGGGCAAACACTCCGCTGTACAGTTTGCTGTCTTCGAACGCCAGGCTGTCGCCCTCCTCCAGCTGGCTGCGAATCTGCGGGTTACGCAGCCCTAGCTTCACCCCCAACTTTCTCGCGGCCTGCTCGGTGGTGCCTGGCATGATCGCCCCCGGTGCAATCAGGTCGCCGTCCAGGGCAAGCGGCACGCCGGTCGCCTTGCTCAATGCCGCCTGGAACGCCGCGTTGCGGCTGGCGTACCAGCCTGCGTTGAAGTCGGCAAAACGGTACAACTGGCGTTCATAACTGGCCGGGTAGCCCAACAGGTGGGCAATACCGAAATACATACCGCCGCGCCGGGTGAACACTTCCTGGCGAATCGTGCCGTCATGGCTGTAGGGGTAAGCCTGCGCATGCTTTTCGGCGAAGTCGATGCTGACCTGCATCGGCCCGCCGGTGTGCACCGGGTTCAGCCCACCCAGCAAAGTCTTGCCCAGCGGCACACGGGCAATGACCTCGTCATACAGCTCGCTCAGCTGCTTCTCGCTGCGCACTGCCTGCAAACGCTGCTGGTAGCTCTGGCCGTTGCCCGAAGGTGTTTTCAGAGCGCCGTCGACCAGCAGCCTGGGAATATGCAGGCGTGCGGCACGGCGGTCGATTTCCTCACGGGCGATACGCCCCATGTTGGGCACCTGCGGGTCGGCAGTGAAGGTCGACTCTTGCTCGGTCACCGCCAACACGGCGCACAGGTTGCTTTTGCTCGGTGCAATGCGCTGGGCTTCGAATGCCACTTGAATGTCCCTGGCCCAGCCCTCGCGGTCCCTGGCCTGCGCAGGCAGCAACCGCAGCAGCTGGGCGCGGACCTTGGCCGGGTCTGCTTCCGGTGCTTCTTCACGGCGCCCGGCACAACCTTGCAGCAGCGCCAGGGCCATCAACCCGGCAGCCAGTAACCGGCCGTTCAGGGCTGTTCACCGACCAGGTAGGTTTTGCTGATGTGGCGGAACAGCGGGTGGCTAGCACTGCCCATCAATTCGAACAGCACCATCTCGCGGGTCACCACCTGGGCCCCGGCAGCACGCATGCGCGCCAGCCCCGCCGCCTTGCTGGCCGGCGTGCGGCTGTCGCAGGCATCCTCGACCACGAACACCTGCTTGCCCAACGCCAGCAGGCCAAGCACCGTCTGCAGCACGCAGACATGGGTTTCCATACCACAAACGATCACCTGCTCCCGCGCCATCAGGCTGGCCGGCAGGCACTCGGCGGCCACGCAGGAAAAATGGCTTTTTTCCACCACTTCGGCTGCCGGGGCTGCGGCCAGAAGATCCGCCACGGTATGCCCCAGCCCCTTGGGATACTGCTCGGAAATCACCGTCGGCAACTCCAGCTCGGCAGTCGCAGCCAGCAACCAGCGCGCCCGTGCCCGGGTGCCCTCGGGGTCGCTCATGGCGCCGATGAGTTTTTCCTGGATGTCGACGACCAGCAGCGTGGCCTTGTGTGAATCGATCAGCATTGTCCGCCCCTTGCCTGGGAAAAGGCCTAGCCTCCCCCAGGCAAGCGGTGACGTCAATCAGGCAGAAAGCCGAAGCGGTTCCAGCGAAGCAGTCAGCGCGCCGAGCACATGGTCCTCCTGCTCATGGATGAAGAAGTGGCCGCCGGGGAACATCCGCAGCGAGAACTCGCCGTGGGTTTCCTGGCGCCAGGCCTGCAATTGCTCGTCGCTGGCCCGGTCATCCGCGCCGCCCAGCACGTGCAGCGGGCACTGCAACGCCGGTCGCTGGCGGTAGGCGTAGGTGCCGCAGAGCAAAAAGTCCGCGCGCAGGGTCGGCAAGGTCAGGCTCATCAGCTCCGCATTGGCCAGCACTTCCTCGGGCGTACCCTGAAGCTCGCGCAACTCGCTGATCAGCTCGGCGTCACTCTTGGGCTCGCGCCAGCTCTTGCCGTCGTAGTCCTCACGACGCGTGGGCGCCGCCGTGCCGCAGGCGAACAGCGCCAAGGGTGGCGGGCAGCCCAATGCCTGCAGTTCATGGGCCAGCTCGAAGGCCAGCAGCGCGCCCAGGCTGTGCCCAAGCAGCGCATAGGGGGCATTGGCCGCCAGGCGCTGCTCGCTGGCCAGTTGCCGGGCCAGGGCTTGCATGTCGGTGTGCAGCGGCTCGGCCATGCGCGCACCACGACCGGGCAGCTCCACCGGGCGTACTTGCAGCCAGGCTGGCAGCTTGCGCCGCCAGCGGCTGTAGACCATGGCGCTGGCCCCGGAATACGGAAGGCACAGCAGGTTCAGGGCAGTCACTGAGTAGCGGCTTCGGCCATTTTCTGACGCAGGCTCAGCGGGCGCATGTCGGTCCACACCTCGTCGATGTAGGCCAGGCAGTCCTTTTTCAAACCACTCTTGCCCACGGCACGCCAGCCGTTGGGGATGGCCTTGTAGTCCGGCCAGATCGAGTACTGCTCTTCGTGGTTGACCACTACCTGGAACTGAATATCGTCGCGGTCGAAAACGGAAGTCATTGCCTGTCTCCTTGAATGGTAAGTGCCGCCGCACGCCTGGTGCAGGGGGGGCTTTCAAGTAGACGTAGCAAGTGGCAAAAAAATTAGTGTAGGCCTGACTCGAGCCCCTGTAGGAGCGGCTACCACTTCAGGCATCACGCAGCAGGTCGTGGGTATCCAGCAGACGGAAGGCCACCTGCGGGTTGCGCTCCAGCCCGCGCCGAATTGCTGCCGGGATCGACTGCCGGGTCTTGCGGCACAGACCCGGCTGGTCATCCAGTTCAATGACGATACCGCGCATGGTCCGCACTTCGTTGTAGCCGGGGGCAATGTGCACGCGGATGCCGAGGTTTTCGTACAGGCGTTGCTGCAGGCGTTGCAGGTCCTCGAGGTCCTTGAGGTTTTCCAGGCGTTCAAGCAGGCGCTTTTCTTCCTGTCGGGTCAGCAGGAGGATGCGCCGGGCCGCCTGCGGGTGATCGACCAAGTATTCGCGGCCGCAGTCGCAGGCACCAGGAGGGCAAGGTTGGCGCAGAGGCGGTGGTGTAGTCATGGAGCAAGCATAGCCCGGCAAAGGCTTCAAAAAAACTTTCCTGTCAGGATAAAAAATTTCACAAACCGCTAGACCGGCACCCCTCATTTCGCCTATAAATCGCCTAAAGGAAATTTATATTCCTACAAAGAAACACCACTTCGCGCTCTCGCGAAGCTTCTTTTGCCCTTGTGCCCGACCTGCCCCACTCCATCACGAGGCCTATCCGACATGCACCCCGCTCCCGATCACTTCATCCTGCGCGTCAGTTGCCCGGCCGTGTCTGGCATCGTCGCCGCGGTGACCACCTACCTGGCCGAGCACGGTTGCTACATCAGCGAGATGGCGCAGTTCGACGACGAGGACAATGGGCGCTTCTTCATGCGCGCCGTGTTCCGCTTCAACACCGGTATCAGCGGTGACACGCCGCAGCTGGAGGCCGGCTTTACCGACGTGGCCCAACGCTTCGACATGCAATGGAGCCTGCACAGCAGCGCCCGGCCCATGCGTGTGCTGCTGATGGTGAGCAAGTTTGACCACTGCCTGTCCGACCTGCTGTACCGCCACGCCAAGGGCGAGCTGGACATGCACATCACCGCCGTGGTTTCCAACCACCTGGACCTGCGCCCGATGGCCGAGCGCCAGGGCATTCGCTTCGTCTACCTGCCGGTGAGCAAAGACACCAAGGCCGAACAGGAAGCCGCGCTGCTGCGCATCGTCGAGGACACCGGCACCGAACTGGTGGTGCTGGCGCGCTACATGCAAATCCTCTCCGATGACCTGTGCCGCCAGCTGTCGGGCCGGGCGATCAACATCCATCACTCGTTCCTGCCCGGTTTCAAAGGGGCCAAGCCCTACCACCAGGCCTACCAGCGCGGGGTCAAGCTGATCGGCGCCACCGCCCACTATGTGACCAGCGACCTGGACGAGGGCCCGATCATCGAGCAGGAAGTACAGCGCGTTGACCACGCCTACGCGCCAGACGACCTGGTGGCCATCGGCCGCGACACCGAGACCATCGCCCTGTCCCGCGCCGTGAAATACCACCTGGAACACCGGGTGTTCCTTAACCACGACCGCACGGTGATCTTCAAATGAGCGCCCTTCCCAGCGTCAAGCTGATCGACGGCAAGGCCACCGCCACGCGGGTGCTGGCCGAAGTGCGCGCGCAGGTGCAGGAACTGCGCCAGGGCGGCGTGCAACCAGGCCTGGCCGTGGTGCTGGTGGGCGCCGATGCCGCCAGCCAGGTGTACGTACGCAACAAGGTGCTGCGCGCCGAAGAGGTGGGCATCCGCTCGCTGGAACATCGCCTGCCCGCCGACACCACCCAGGCCCACCTGCTGACCTTGATCGACCGCCTTAACCGCGACCCGGAGGTAAACGGCATCCTCGTGCAACTGCCGTTGCCCGCGCACATCGACGAGCACTTTGTGTTGCAAGCCATCAGCCCGCTCAAGGACGTGGACGGCTTCCACAGCGAGAACGTTGGTGGCCTGGCCCAGGGCCGCGATGTGCTCATCCCGTGCACCCCCAGTGGTTGCATGCGCCTGCTGCGCGACGCCTGTGGCGAGCTGCGCGGCAAGCATGCGGTGGTGGTCGGCCGCTCGAACATTGTCGGCAAGCCGATGGCTGCCCTGCTGCTGCAGGCCGACTGCACGGTGACCGTGGTGCACTCGCGCAGCCGCGACCTGCCGGCGCTGTGCCGCCAGGCCGACATCCTGGTGGCCGCAGTGGGCAAACCTCGGCTGATAGGTGCCGACTGGCTCAAGCCCGGCGCGGTGGTGATCGACGTCGGCATCAACCGCGTCGATGATGGCGGCCACAGCCGCCTGGTCGGTGATGTCGACTTCGCCGCTGCCCTGCCCCAGGTCGCCGGCATTACTCCGGTGCCCGGTGGCGTCGGCCCGATGACCATCGCCTACCTGATGAAAAACACCCTGCTCGCCCTCGACCTGCAGCAACAGGCCGCCCACCAGGAGCGCACCGCATGCCTTTCGCCCTGCTGAAATACGGCCTGAGTGCCGACTACCCGGTGGAGGTCGACCTGCCGCCACCGTGCGAACTCAAGCCTCGTTATGACGTGGTGATCATTGGCGGCGGCGGCCACGGCCTGGCCATCGCCTACTACCTGGCCAAGTACCACGGCGTGACCAACGTCGCCGTGCTGGAAAAGGCCTACCTGGGAGGCGGAAACACCGCACGCAACACCGCGGTTATCCGCTCCAACTACCTCACCAGCGAGGGTGTGCGCTTTTACGCAGAATCGGTGCGCATGTTCCAGAACCTGTCGAACGAGTTCGACTTCAACATCATGTATTCCGAGCGCGGCCAGCTCACCCTGGCGCACACCGATGCCACCGTGCGCGCCTTCCGCCAGCGTGCCGAGGTCAACAAACACTTTGGCGGGCGCACCGAAATGATCGACCGCCAACAGATTCACGAACTGGTGCCCAGCCTCAACCTCGACCCTGGCCACCTGCCGGTGCTGGCAGGCCTGTGGCACATCGACGGTGCCACCGCACGCCATGACGCGGTGGCCTGGGGCTACGCCAAACAGGCGGCCAAGCGCGGCGTGGAAATCCACCAGCTGACCGAAGTACAGGACCTGCTGATTCGCAATGGCCGCATCGAAGCGGTGAAGACCAACCGTGGCACGGTGCAGTGCGGCTGCGTGGTCCAGGCCGTGGCCGGCGCCAGTTCGCTGCTGATGGCCAAGGCAGGCATCCGTGCGCCGATCCACACCTACCCGCTGCAGGCCATGGTCACCCAACCGTTCAAGCCATTTCTCGATCCGCTGGTCAGCTCGTCGGCGCTGCATTGTTATGTGCAACAGACCAGCCGTGGCGAAATCGTCTTTGGCGGCGGCTCCGACCCTTACCCGCTGTACAACACCCGCTCCACCCTCGACCTCAAGGAAAGCCTGCTGGCCCACGCCATCGAGATGTTCCCGTTCATGGCCAACGCCAAGCTGATGCGCCAGTGGGCCGGGATGACCGACATGACCCCGGATTACAGCCCGATCATGGGCCTGTCGCCAGTGCACAACTACTACCTGGACGCCGGCTGGGGAACCTGGGGCTTCAAGGCCACGCCCATCTGCGGCAAGACCATGGCCGAGCTGGTGGCCAGCGGCGGCAAGGTACCCGAAATGATCGCCCCCTTCGCCCTGGAGCGCTTCAGCCGCTTCCAGCAAGTCAACGAAATGGGCGCCACTGCGGCCAGCCACTAGGAGCAACGACGATGAAGATCCTGACCTGCCCCTTGAACGGCCCGCGCAACATCAGCGAGTTCACCTACGGCGGCGAGCTCAAGCACATGCCCGACCCCGCCAGCTGCAGCGACGCCGAGTGGGCCGACTATGTGTTCAACAGCGACAACCTGGCCGGGGTGGTGACCGAGTGGTGGCTGCACAACGCTTCCAGCTACTGGTTCCTGGCCGAGCGCCACACGGGAAGCGACCAGGTGCTGCGCACCTTCGACCCGAAAGCACTGTTCGACCGCCGCGTCGACTTCACCCCCGCCGCCACCCCGGAGATCGCCGGATGAACAGCCCTACCCGCCTCCCCGTGCCCATGGGCCTGCTGATCGACCGCGAGCGGCCCCTGCGCTTCGAGTTCGACGGCCAGGCCTGCCAAGGCTTTGCCGGTGACACCATTGCCAGCGCCCTGCTGGGTAACGGCCGCTGGCTGCTGTCTCGCTCGTTCAAATACCATCGCCCACGCGGCCCGCTGAGCATGGCCGGCCAGGACGCCAACACCTTGGTGCAATTGCCTGAAGAACCCAACGTGCTGGCCGACCTGGAAGCCGCCCGCGAGGGCCAGGTGGTCGAAGGGCAGAACTTCAACGGCAGCCTGACGCATGACCGCGACGCCTACCTGGGCAAGTTCTCACGCTTCATGCCGGTGGGCTTCTACTACCGCTCTTTCTACAAGCCCAAGGGCATGTGGAAGGTGTGGGAGCCGCTGATTCGCAAGAAGGCCGGCCTGGGCGTGCTCGACCTTGGCTTCAAGCCGCAGTACTACGACAAAGCCTACCTGTTCGTTGATGTGGCGGTCATCGGCGGCGGCCCCGCCGGCCTGCGCGCCGCGCTGGACGCGGCCAATGCCGGGGCCAAGGTGCTGCTGATCGAACAACAGCCTGTGCTGGGTGGCTCGCTTACCTACGCCCGCTTCGACATCGCCGGCACCCGCGCCGCCAGCCTGCGCCAGGAGCTGCTGGCCACCCTCGAGGGCCACCCGAACATCCAGGTGCTGCTGGAGGCCACCTGCAACGGCTGGTTCACCGATAATTACCTGCCGGTGATCCAGCACAAGCGCTTGTACAAGGTACGCGCCAGCCGTTGCCTGGTGGCGGCCGGTTCGTTCGACCAGCCGGTGGTATTCCGCAACAACGACCTGCCGGGGGTGATGCTGACCAGCGCCGCCCAGCGGCTGATGAAGCTGTACGCGGTCAAGCCGGGCCAGCGCGCGGTGATCCTCACCGGTCACGATGATGGCTACCTGGCCGCCCTCGACCTGCAGGAGCAAGGCGTGGCCGTGGCTGCCGTGGTCGATATGCGCGCAGCGCCAGCCGATGCCGCACTGGCTGCCGAACTGAAGCGCCGCGATATCCCCGTGCACCTGGGCAGCACGGTGTACGAAGCGCTGCACGAAACAGGCATGCGCCATGTCAGCGGCGTGGACATTCGCCCGATCACCGGCCAGGGCAAGGTCGGCGCGCATGGCCTGCGCCTGGCCTGCGACTTGCTGTGCATGTCGGCGGGCTACATGCCGGTGTATCAGTTGCTGTGCCAGGCCGGTGGCAAGCTGGCCTATGACGTCAACCGTGACGAGTTCACCCTCAGCCACCTGCCGGCCGGGCTGGATATCGCAGGCTCGGTGAACGGCCGTCACGCGCTGGCCAACGTGCTGGCCGATGCAACACGCGGGGCCGCCGATGCACTGGCAGCGCTGGGCCTGCAAGCGCCGTCGCAGCCGGTGTTCAGCGCCGAAGCCAAGGTCAATTTCCCCTGGCCGATTTTCCCGCACCCCAAAGGCAAGGATTTCGTCGACTTCGACGAAGACCTGCAAGTGCGCGACATCGTCAACGCCACCCGCAGTGGCTACCGTGACATACAACTGGTCAAGCGCTTCTCCACGGTGGGCATGGGCCCGTCCCAGGGGCGCCACTCGGCGCTGCCCACTGCACGCCTGGTCGCCCATGCCACTGGCCGCAGCATCAGCGAGACCGGGGTGACCACCGCGCGCCCACCGTTCCAGGCCGAAAAGCTGGCGCATGTCGCCGGTCGTGCCTTCGACCCATACCGGCAAACACCCATGCACCGTCGCCACCTGCAAGCCGGGGCGAAAATGATGCCTGCCGGTATCTGGCAACGTCCGGCCTACTACGGCAAGCCAGAGGAACGTGAGCGCTGCATGCAGGAAGAAGCCCGCCATGTGCGCGAAAAAGTCGGCCTGATCGACGTTTCTACCCTGGGCGGCCTGGACGTACGCGGCCCCGACGCTGCAGAACTGCTGGAGCGCGTGTACACCTTCGGCTTTGCCAAGCTGCCTGTCGGCCGCACCCGCTATGCGCTGATGACCAACGAACAGGGCGTGGTGATAGACGACGGCGTCTGCGCACGCCTGGGCGAGCAACACTTCTATGTCACCGCCACTACCAGCGGTGTCGACCGCATCTACCAACAGATGCTGAAGTGGAACGCGCAGTGGCGCCTGGACGTGGACATCACCAACGTTACCGCTGCCCTGGCCGCCGTCAACCTGGCCGGGCCACTGTCACGCCAGGTGCTGGCCAAGGTGTGCGAAGACGTGGACCTGTCGGCAGAAGCCTTCCCCTACCTCGGCGTACGCCAGGGCAAGGTGGCTGGCATTTCGGCGCGCATCCTGCGGGTCGGTTTCGTCGGTGAACTGGGCTATGAAGTGCATGTGCCGGCGCGCCATGCCGAACGCTTGTGGGACGCCCTGATGCAAGCCGGTACGGACCTGGGTATTCGCCCGTTCGGTGTCGAGACCCAGCGCCTGCTGCGCCTGGAAAAAGGCCATGTGATCATTAGCCAGGACACCGACGGCATGACCCACCCGGCAGAGATCGACATGCAGTGGGCCATCGGCCGCAAGAAGCCGTTCTTCGTCGGTAAGCGTTCCATCGAAATCCTTGAAGCGCAGCCGCTCAAGCGCAAGCTGGTCGGCTTCACCCTGCCACAGGGCAGCCCGCAGCCACTTGAGGGGCACCTGGTACTGGACGGGCCGGACATCACCGGCAATGTCACTTCCTGCGAGTACTCGCAAACCTTGGGGCAAATCATCGGCCTGGCCTATGCCGGCGCCCACCAGGCCACCCCCGGCACGCACATCCCGATCCGCGTGGAAGGCGGCGCGATGGTGCACGCCAAGGTGGTGCACCTGCCGTTCCACGATCCCGACAACCTGCGCCAGGAGCTCTGAGCCATGACCAGTTTGCAAGCCGAAGCGTTTATCCCTCGCAGCCCGCGGGCCGAGTTGTTGCACACCTGTGCGTTGACTGACCTGACCGAAGTGGCACGGGTCGGCTTTCGCGGGGGCGACAGTGCTGCCTACCTGCAGCAACGTGGCTACCGTTTACCTCAGCAGCCGAACCAGGCCGCGCGTCAGGACGACGGCGGCTGGGTAGCGCGGTTGTCGCAGACCGAGTACCTGTTGCTGGGCAGCCTGGCCGACGAAGGCGCACGGGTGGCTGCCGCGGAAGCCGAGTGGGTGCAGGATGCACAGCGTAACTACCTGCTGCCGCGCCAGGACAGCCATGCCTGGTTGCAGCTGTCAGGGGTGCATGGCAGTGCGGTGATGGCCAAGTTGTGCGGGGTGGATTTACGTGCCGAGGCGTTTCCGGTCGGGGCGGTAGCGCAGACTTCAGCGGCACGGATCAATGTGATTGTGGTGAATGTGGGCAGTGACGAGCGGCCGGCGTTGCAGTTGCTGTTCGATCGGGCATCGCTGGCTTACTTGCGCGAAGCGATGCTGGATGCCATGGATGAGTTCGATGGCGGTTTGATCGGGCTGGGTGAGTTCACCACATGATTTTCAGCGCCTGGGAGATCGAGCGCCGCCCGCGCGGCGCTTCGCAGCACAAGGCTGCTCCTACAACTATGTCGGGCCAATTATTTCTGTGAGATCTTCGCGCGAACGCCTTGGCGCAGGGCCCGAACAAGGCGGTCGAGCGCGCCAGCCACAGGCGTTACTGGTCCGAAACAAATGTAGGAGCAGCCTTGTGCTGCGAAGCGCCGCGCGGGCGGCGCTCGATCTCTCAGGCGCTGAAAATCTCATGTCGAACGAAAAAACTATACAGAAAAATTATTCTGTATAGATTTCTACAGCGACCTGCACTATACCTTGTACAAAGAACCTAATTTGTACAGGTATTGTGCATGTCCAGCTACCTGCAATCCTTCGCCGAACGCTTTGCCACGCTCGATACACACAACCTCGACTTGCTGAACGACCTGTACAGCGAGGACGTAGCATTTCGCGACCCTCTGCACCAGGTAACCGGCCTACCCGCACTGCGGGCTTATTTCGCCCAGTTGTACGCGAAGGTGCCCGAGTGCCATTACCGCTTCGAAGGCACCGACGAGCTGGAACCGGGCCACGGCTACATTCGCTGGACCTTGCAATATCGCCACCCGCAGCTGGCCCGTGGGCAACTGATCAGCCTGCAGGGGTGCAGCCACCTGCGCTGGCATGAGCGGGTGCACTTTCACCAGGATTACTTCGACGCCGGCGCCCTGCTGTACGAGCATGTGCCGGTCATGGGCAGCGCCATTCGCTGGCTCAAAGGCAGGCTGGCATGAGCCGTTGCTGGCTCACCGGTGCCAGCAGCGGCATTGGTGCTGCGCTGGCATTGCACTTGCTGGAGCAAGGCCATCAGGTGGCGTTGGGTGCACGCCACGCAGACAAGCTGACGGCACTGGCCGCGCAGTTCCCGGGGCAAGTACTGCTGACCGTGGGCGATATCGACCAGCCTGGGCAAGTGGCGCAGATGGCCGGGGAGATCGAGCGCGCCTGGGGCGCACTGGACCAGGTGATCCTCAATGCGGGCACCTGCGAGTACCTGGAGCCGGGGCACTTCGACCCGGCGCTGGTCGAGCGAGTGATACGTACCAACCTGACCGGCACCAGCCTTTGCCTGGCCGCCGCCCTGCCGTTACTACGCCGCGGCCAGCAGCCACACGTGGTGGTGATGGGCAGTTCGGTCAGCTGGTTGGCGCTGCCGCGCGCCGGCGCCTATGGCGCGTCGAAGGCGGCATTGCGGTATCTGGTCGAGTCCCTGCGCATCGACCTGGCGGGTATCGATGTCACCCTGGTCAGTCCCGGCTTCGTCGACACCCCCCTCACCCGCCGCAACGACTTCCCCATGCCCCAGCTATGGAGCGCCGAACGCGCCGCCACTCATATCATCGCGCGCCTGCCACGCCGGCCGCTGGAAATCGCCTTCCCCGCCACCTTCATACTGGTGCTGCGCCTGCTGGGCGCTTTGCCGGCGCGCTGGCGCCTCAAGCTGGGCCGCCATCTGGCTTGATCCTGGCGCCGATCCGGGCGCTCGCCTTGCCGCTGGCGTTGCGCTTCGCGGCAAGGTGCCGAGGCTGGCCTACAACTGCACCAAGCGCTCGCGCAAAAAGCTCACAAACCCCTGCACCGGCCGCGCCACCTGCCTGTGCTGCGGATACACCGCTGATAACTGCAAGGCAGGCGGCGTCCACTCTTCAAGCACATTCACCAGCCGCCCATCCGCCAACGCCTGCCCAACGATGAAGGTCGGCAGGTAGGTCACCCCCATCCCGGCGATAGCGGCATCCCTGAGCAACTCGCCGTTGTTCGCACGCATGCGCCCTGTCACCTGAATCGCCTGCGCCTTGCCGCCCTGGCGGAACTGCCATTGCACCTGTCGAGAATGACCATAGGGCAGGCAGTCGTGCCCGGCCAGATCCTCCGGTTTTAGCGGTACACCCCGCGCCTGCAGGTACGCCGGGCTCGCGCAATACACCCGCTCGACACTGGCAATACGCCGCGCAATCAGGCTGGAGTCCTCCAGCGCGCCAATCCGCAGCGCCAGGTCGTAGCCTTCGCCGATCAGGTCCACGGCACGATCACTGAGGTCCACCTCGACATCGACTTGCGGGTGCAATTGCAAAAACTCGGTCAACAGGCAGCCCAGGTGCGACATGGCGAACGACAGCGGTGCGCTCAACCGCAAGGTGCCGCGCAGGGCCTGGGCCTGGCCGCTGATGTCGTGTTCCACCTGCTGCACCTCGCCCAGCAGGCGCAGCGCCGACTGGTAGTAGTGCTGGCCCAGCGGCGTGGCGTCCAGGCGCCGGGTGGAACGGTTGAGCAGGCGTACGCCCAAGCGCTCTTCGAGCTGCATCAGGCGCCGGCTGACCGATTGCTTGGACATGCCCAGGCGGTCGGCGGCGGCGGTAAAACTGCCGGCCTCCAGGACCTGGGCAAAGATGCGCATGTCTTCGTAGGGGTTCATTGTCTCGCTCATGGTGACAGTAAAACGCTTTATAGCGGCTTTTTCCCGCCAGTGCATCTGCCTAACCTACGCACAAGTCGCAGCGATGGCCCAACAGGCCAGGCAAGACGCCCACTCCCAACACTTGCATGGAAAAGGATTCGCTCATGAACATTGTCCACAAAACCCTTACCGCCTCCCTTCTGGCCCTGTCCGTTTCCAGCGCTTTCGCTGCTGGTAGCCCAGGTGTCGAGCAGCACACCCAGGCGTTTCTCGAAGCCCTGGAACAAGGCGGCGGCAAGCCTCTGGAACAACTCAGCCCGAAAGACGCCCGGGCAGTGCTGACGGGGGCCCAGGCTTCGGTCAAGGTCGACCTCTCCGGTATCGAAGTAAAGGAACGCACCGTCCAGGCCAGCGGCGAGTCGATCAAGCTGCAAGTGGTACGCCCGGCCAATGTGAAGGGTGACCTGCCAGTATTCATGTTCTTCCACGGCGGCGGTTGGGTGCTTGGCGACTTCCCGACCCACCAGCGGCTGATTCGCGACCTGGTGGTCGGCTCGGGTGCGGTGGCGGTCTATGTGGACTACACCCCGTCGCCGGAAGCGCACTACCCGACGGCGATCAACCAGGCCTACGCTGCGACCCGCTGGGTGGCCGAGCATGGCAAGGAGATCGGCGTGGACGGCAAGCGCCTGGCGGTGGCCGGCAACAGCGTCGGCGGCAACATGGCGGCAGTCGTGGCGCTGAAAGCCAAACAGGCCGGCACCCCTGCCCTGCGCTTCCAGCTGTTGCTGTGGCCGGTGACCGATGCCAGCTTCGAGACGGCATCGTACAAGCAGTTTGCCGAAGGGCACTTTCTGACCACCGGGATGATGAAGTGGTTCTGGGACAGCTACACCACCGATGCCAAGGCGCGGGAACAGATCTACGCCTCGCCGCTGCGGGCCAGCAGTGAACAGCTCAAGGGCTTGCCGCCAGCGCTGGTGCAAACGGCTGAGTTCGATGTGTTGCGTGATGAAGGCGAAGCGTATGCCCGCAAGTTGAACGCTGCTGGGGTAACCGTTACATCGGTGCGCTACAACGGCATGATCCACGACTACGGCCTGCTCAACCCGCTGAGCGAGGTACCGGCAGTGAAGGCGGCGATGCGCCAGGCGGCCGGTGAACTCAAAGTCCACCTTCAATAACCTTATCCACCCATGCGGCAGAGGCTGGAATGCCGTCAGGCAGGTCCGGCCTCTTCGCGGGTAAACCCGCGAAAGGGCCATCAGCTCAACATCAGGGTTCAAACCCTTCGACAATGATCACCTCGGCTTTAGCCACATCTTGGCGATGGCTGCACGCCTCCTGGTACAGCGCGGACCGATAACACGCCACCGCCTGCTCGTACGAATCGAACTCGATCACCACGCTACGCTGTGGGGTAGGCCGCCCTTCCATCGCCTCGCTGCGCCCGCCACGTGCCAGGAAGCGACCGCCGAATGCCTCGAAGGCTGCCGGCGCGCGTTGGGTGTACTGCTGGTACTGCTCGGGGTTGGTCACGTCCACATGGGCGATCCAGTAGGCCTTCATGCGCTGCTCTCCTGTTACGGCGATATTTGTGTATGATGGTATACCATAAAAATCACCCCACCACAGTGAGCGTGCAACATGGCATTCAACACCATCGAGGAGCTTCTCGAGGACTACCGGCAAGGCAAGATGGTCCTGCTGGTGGATGACGAGGACCGGGAAAACGAAGGCGACCTGCTGATCGCCGCCGAGCGTTGCGACGCCCAGGCCATCAACTTCATGGCCCGCGAAGCGCGTGGCCTGATCTGCCTGACCCTGACCGACGAACACTGCCAGCGCCTGGGCCTGGAGCAGATGGTACCGGCCAACGGCAGCGTGTTCAGCACGGCGTTCACCGTGTCGATCGAGGCGGCCACCGGCGTCACCACCGGCATTTCCGCCGCCGACCGGGCGCGCACCGTGGCGGCGGCCATGGCTGCCAACGCCCGCCCCGAAGACCTGGTGCAACCCGGCCACATCTTCCCCTTGCGCGCCCGCGAAGGCGGCGTGCTGACCCGCGCCGGCCACACCGAAGCAGGTTGCGACCTGGCGCGCCTGGCCGGCTTCAGCCCGGCGTCGGTAATCGTTGAGGTGCTGAATGACGACGGCACCATGGCCCGGCGCCCCGACCTGGAAGTGTTCGCCGCCCGGCATGGCATCAAGATCGGCACCATCGCCGACCTGATCCACTACCGCCTGAGCACCGAGCAGACCATCAAGCGCATCGGCGAGCGCGAGCTGCCGACCGTGCACGGCACCTTCCGTCTGGTCACCTATGAGGACCGCATTGAAGGTGGCGTGCACATGGCCATGGTCATGGGCGACATCCGCCGCGAGCAACCGACCCTGGTACGGGTGCACGTCATCGACCCGTTGCGCGATCTGGTCGGTGCCGAATACGCAGGCCCCGCCAACTGGACACTGTGGGCGGCGCTACAGAAGGTGGCCGAGGAAGGCGCTGGCGTGGTGGTGATCCTGGCCAACCATGAATCCTCCCAAGCCTTGCTTGAGCGCATACCACAGCTGACACAGCCGGTAAGGCCGTACCAGCGTGGGCAGTCGAAGGTGTACTCCGAAGTAGGCACCGGGGCGCAGATCCTGCAGGACCTGGGTGTGGGCAAGCTTCGTCACCTGGGGCCACCACTGAAGTACGCCGGCCTGGCAGGGTATGAGCTGGAGGTGGTGCAGAGCATCCCGTTCGAGCCAGGCCTCCCGACCTGACACAGTCCCCTTGTAGGAGCGGCCTTGTGCCGCGAAAGGGCCGCATAGCGGCCCCGTCAATTTGTGTGTCGACGCTGAAACCCTGGGGCCGCTGTGCGGCCCTTTCGCGGCACAAGGCCGCTCCTACAAAGGGTTGCGGCAGTTGGCAAAGGCCGGGGTGATGGCCGGTCGCCTCATACCCCTTGCCAAAAGTTTGGAATACCATAATATGATATCCCGTAGACCTTGAATCTGCAGGCCGGCACCTACAATCACAAACGGCCACCAAGACACTTTGTTTTAGCTGCTCCCCGAACACTGTTGGCGGGCGCACCACAAGCCCCGCCTCGAATAACAAAAGCAACGAGGGCGTAACCATGCTGTTGAGCAAACGTGTAACCGCAGTGCTGTCCGCCAGCCTGCTGACCCTGGCATGTCAGGCCGCCGAGGCCGCTGACAGCCTGAACTTCGTCAGCTGGGGCGGTACCACCCAGGACGCCCAGAAAGAAGCGTGGGCCGTACCCTTCACCAAAGCCACCGACATCAAGGTCGTGCAGGACGGCCCCACCGACTACGGCAAGCTCAAGGCCATGGTCGAAAGCGGCAACGTGCAATGGGACGTGGTCGATGTCGAAGCCGACTTTGCCCTGCGCGCCGCCAGCGAAGGCCTGCTGGAACCCCTCGACTTCACCCAGATCAAGCGCGACAAGATCGACCCGCGCTTCGTCTCCGACCATGGCGTCGGCTCGTTCTTCTTCTCCTTCGTACTGGGCTACAACGAAGGCAAGCTCGGTGCCAACAAGCCGGTGGACTGGACTGCACTGTTCGACACCAAGACCTACCCGGGCAAACGCGCCCTGTACAAATGGCCCAGCCCAGGCGTGCTGGAACTGGCCCTGCTGGCCGACGGCGTAGCGCCGGACAAGCTGTACCCGCTGGACCTGGACCGCGCCTTCAAGAAACTCGACACCATCAAGAAAGATATCGTCTGGTGGGGCGGTGGCGCCCAGTCGCAGCAGCTGCTGGCCTCGGGTGAAGCCTCGCTCGGCCAGTTCTGGAACGGCCGTGTCTATGCCCTGCAGCAAGACGGTGCACCGGTAGGTGTGAGCTGGAAACAGAACCTGGTCATGGCCGACTTCCTGGTCATCCCCAAAGGCGCAAAGAACAAGGACGCGGCCATGAAGTTTCTGGCCAACGCCAGCAGCGCCGAAGGCCAGGCCGAGTTCGCCAACAAGACCGCCTACGCCCCGGTCAACGTCGACAGCGTGGCCAAGCTGGACAAGGACCTTGCGCCCAACCTGCCAACTGCCTACGCCCAGGACCAGGTCACCCTCGACTTCGCCTACTGGGCCAAGAACGGTCAGGCCATCGCGGCCCGCTGGAATGAGTGGTTGGTCAAATGAAAGTCGCCATCAACGCCCTGCATAACGCGCAAGGTGCCCCTACGGGCACCGGCGCCCCCGGGACGGCCCCTCGCCGCGCCAGCATGAGCCAGCGCTGGAAGGGCAGCCGCAACCTGCTGCCGGCCCTGCTGTTCCTTGGCCTGTTCTTCTTCGCCCCACTGGTCGGCCTGTTGCTGCGCGGGGTGCTGGAGCCAACGCCGGGGCTGGGCAACTACGAGCAGCTGTTCGCCAACTCGGCCTACGCACGGGTGCTGTTCAACACCTTCTCGGTGGCCGGTGTGGTCACCCTGATCAGCGTGCTGCTGGGCTTCCCGCTGGCCTGGGCGATCACCCTGGTGCCCAAGGGCTGGGGCCGCTGGCTGCTGAACATCGTGCTGCTGTCGATGTGGACCAGCCTGCTGGCGCGCACCTACTCGTGGCTGGTGTTGCTGCAAAGCTCGGGTGTGATCAACAAGGCGTTGATGGCCATGGGTATCATCGATACCCCGCTGGAAATGGTGCACAACCTCACCGGCGTGGTAATCGGCATGAGCTACATCATGATCCCGTTCATCGTGCTGCCGCTGCAGGCCACCATGCACGCCATCGACCCGATGGTGCTGCAGGCCGGGTCCATCTGCGGCGCCAGCCCGTGGACCAACTTCTGGAAGGTGTTCCTGCCACTGTGCCGTTCGGGGCTGTTCTCCGGCGCGCTGATGGTGTTCGTGATGTCGCTCGGTTACTACGTCACCCCGGCACTGCTGGGCGGGGCGCAGAACATGATGCTGCCCGAATTCATCATCCAGCAGGTGCAGTCGTTCCTTAACTGGGGCCTGGCCAGCGCCGCTGCCGCACTGCTGGTGGCGATCACCCTGGTGCTCTTCTACCTGTACCTGAAGCTGCAGCCGGAATCCCCGGTTGGCAACGCGAGGTAAACCGCCATGCTCCTGTCTCCCAATGCCATGGGCCGCCCGCTGCGTACGGGCCTGTACCTGACCACCGGGGTCATTGCGGCCTTCCTGCTGCTGCCGGTGGTGTTCATCGTGTTGCTGTCGTTCGGCTCGTCCCAGTGGCTGGTGTTTCCGCCCCCGGGCTGGACCTTCAAGTGGTACGGCCAGTTCTTCTCCAACCCGGAGTGGATGGACGCCGCACTGGCCAGCCTGAAAGTGGCCGTGCTGACCACCGTCGCCGCCGTGCTGCTGGGCCTGCCCAGCGCATTCGCCCTGGTGCGTGGCCGCTTCCCCGGCCGCGAGCTGCTGTACGGGCTGTTCACCATGCCGATGATCGTGCCGCTGGTGATCATCGCCGTGGCGGTGTACGCACTGTTTCTCAAGCTCGGCTACACCGGCACGCTGTTCGCCTTCGTGGTCAGCCACGTGATCGTCGCCCTGCCCTTCACCATCATCTCGATCATCAACTCGCTGAAGCTGTTCGACCAGTCGATCGAGGATGCGGCGGTGATCTGCGGTGCCTCGCGCCTGCAGGCGATTTTCAAGGTCACCTTTCCGGCCATTCGCCCGGGGATGATCGCTGGCGGCCTGTTCGCCTTCCTGGTGTCGTGGGATGAGGTGGTGCTGAGTGTGATGATGGCCAGCCCCGACCTGCAGACCCTGCCGGTGAAGATGTGGACCACCCTGCGCCAGGACCTGAGCCCGGTCATCGCCGTGGCCTCGACCCTGCTGATCGGCCTGTCGCTGCTTGTCATGTTCATTGCCGCCGCCTTGCGCCGGCGCACCGAAACAAACGCCTGAGCGCGCGGAGAAAACAACAATGAGTGCAGTGATCAAAGACAACGCGCCAGGCAAGACCCTGGTCAGCCTGCGCGGCCTGAACAAGCACTACGGCGACTTCACCGCCGTGGACAACCTCGACCTGGAAATCCAGGACGGCGAGTTCCTGACCTTCCTCGGTTCCAGCGGCTCGGGCAAATCCACCACCCTGTCGATGCTGGCCGGCTTCGAAACCCCCAGCAGCGGCGAAATCCTGGTCGATGGCCAGTCGCTGGTGAATGTACCGCCGCACAAGCGTGACATCGGCATGGTGTTCCAGCGTTATTCGCTGTTCCCACACCTGAACGTGCGCGACAACATCGCCTTCCCGCTGGCCATCCGCAAGCTGAGCGGCAGCGAGACCAACAAGCGGGTCGACGCCATGCTCAAGTTGGTACAGCTGGAGCAGTTCGCCCACCGCAAGCCGTCGCAGATGTCTGGCGGGCAACAGCAGCGCGTGGCGATTGCCCGGGCACTGGTGTACGAACCACGCATCCTGCTGATGGACGAGCCGCTCGGCGCGCTGGACAAGAAACTGCGCGAAGACCTGCAGGACGAACTGCGCCAACTGCACCGCCGGCTGGGTATCACCATTGTCTACGTCACCCATGACCAGGAGGAAGCCATGCGCCTGTCGCAGCGCATCGCCATCTTCAGCCATGGCAAGATCGTCGGCCTGGGCACCGGTTACGACCTGTACCAGAACCCACCGAATGCCTTTGTCGCCTCATTCCTGGGCAACTCCAACTTCCTGCGCATCAAGGCCAGCAGCAATGGCGCCGGCAGCTTCGAGGGCCAACCAGTGGCCATTCGCCTGACCCCGGGCCTGGCCGCCTCGCAAGATGCACTGATCATGGTGCGCCCGGAAAAAGCCCTGGCCCTGACCGCCGAACAGGCTGCGCGCGAGCCGCTGCCGGCGGGCTGGAACGAGGTCAGTGCCAAGGTTGGCGAAGTGCTGTTCCTGGGTGAAAGCCAGACCTGCCATGTGGTGACTGCAGGGGGTACCGAGCTGACGGTGAAGGCACTGTCGGCCGCGGGCATGCCGATGCAGCCGGGCGACAGCGTGAAAGTGCGCTGGGCGGTGGCGGATGCGTGCATCTATACCGAGTGGGCCGAGAGTGACCTGAGCAAATCCGCCGGGGCGCATTGAGATAACCGGGGCCGCTTTGCGGCCCTATCGCGACGCAAGGCCGCTCCCACAAGGAATCGCGGTCGCCTGTGGGAGCGGCCTTGTGTCGCGAATGGAGGGCAGAGCCCTCCCCTACGGACTGTCACATTATCATCACGCCACTGTCGTAATCTGCCGGCCAACTCTATGCCACAGGGCCACCCGGCATGCCCCGCCTGCTTGTATTGCTGCTCACCCTGATCCCGTTTGCGACCTTGGCCGAGCCCATGCACATGCGTGCGCAAGGCTCCAACACCATCGGCGCGGCCTTGCTGCCAGCGCTGGTGCAGGGGCAATTGCGCGCGCAGCAAGCCACCGCCATCGAGCAGCAACCCGGCAAGCGGGCCAACGAGACCGTGATCACCGCACGCGATGCACATGGCCAATCCGTGCGCATCGACATCGCCGCCCACGGGTCCAGCACCGGCTTCGCCGCCCTCGGCCGTGGCGACGCCGACCTGGCAGCTGCCTCGCGGCCGATCAACGACAGCGAGGTGCGCCAGCTTCAGGCCCTTGGCGACCTGCGTGCTGCCAGCGCCGAGCAAGTGATCGGGCTGGACGGTGTCGCGGTCATCGTCCACCCCGACAACCCGCTACCTCGGTTGAACACGCAGCAACTGGCGCAGATTTTCTCCGGGCAGATCCAACGCTGGGAGCAATTGGGCATTGCTGGCGGCGCCATCCACCTGTACGCCCGTGACGACCGCTCCGGCACCTTCGAGACGTTCAAGGCGCTGGTGCTAGAGCCCCAGCACAACGAGCTATCAGCCAAGGCCCGGCGTTTCGAGTCCAGTGACGAACTGGCCGCGCAGGTGGCCACCGACCGCAAGGCCATCGGCTTCAGCAGCCTGGCTGCGGTGCACGGGGCCAAGGTGCTGGCGGTAGCCGAAGGTGACGCACCGGCCATGCTGCCGGAGCGCGCGCTGGTAGCCAGTGAAGATTACCCGCTGTCACGGCGCCTGTACTTCTACTTGCCGGCCAACCCCAAGCCACAGGCCAGGGCCCTGGCCGACTTTGCCCAGAGCCCGGCCGGCCAGGCGATCGTCGCCCAGCAGGGCTTTGTTTCGCAGCAGATCAAGGCCCTGGCAGTAGCGCCCCTGGCCGACATGCCGCCGCGCTACCGCACCCTGGCCCAGCGGGCGCAACGGCTGAGCGTGAACTTCCGTTTCCAGGAAGGCAGCGCCAGCCTCGACAACAAGGCCCTGCGCGACGTGCAGCGGGTGGCCGAGTACCTGCGCCAGGCTGGCAAGCTGCAGAGCAAAGCGGTGCTGGTAGGGTTTGGCGACCCCAAGGAAACGCCTGGCCGCGCCGCCCTGCTCTCGCGCCTTCGGGCCCAGGCAGTGCGCCGCGAGCTGGCGCGCGATGGCGTGGAGTTGCTGGAAGTGACGGGTATGGGCGATGAACTGCCGGTGGCCGGCAATGAGCTGGAGCAAGGGCGACTGCGCAATCGGCGGGTCGAGGTGTGGGTGTATTGAATTGATGCAGGGGGCTCTGGCAAAGAAATGTAACAGCTCCCCATTCGGTATCTCCTGCAATCGGGTCTAGGCTCAAATTCATGTGATACCGGGCCCCTCTGACGGCTGCCAAGCCGCCATGTCGGATCACTGTTGCCATGCAACGTCGACATTCAAGGAGGGGCTCATGACAGCTCTGCAAGCATTCCTCACCACCCCTGTACTCGGTACCAACGCCTGGTTGTGGCTGGTGTTCATGGCCATCGTCATCGGTTTGCTGGTGCTCGACCTGGGCGTGCTGCACCGCCACGACCGGGAAATCGAAATGCGCGAAAGCCTGCTGCTGTACACGGGCTACTTCAGCGTTGGCGTATTGTTCGGCGCCGGGGTCTGGTACCAGCTGGGCGCCCAGTCGGCGCTGGAGTTCTACACCGGTTTCCTGGTCGAGCAGTCGCTGTCGATGGACAACGTGTTCGTCATGGCGATGATCTTCAGCTACTTTGCCATCCCCCGACGCTACCAGCATCGTGTGCTGTTCTGGGGCATCCTGGGGGTGGTGTTCCTGCGGGCGATCATGATTGGCGTGGGCGCCGCGCTGGTGCAGAACTTTGCCTGGGTGCTGTATATCTTCGGTGCCTTCCTGCTGTTTACCGGGGTGAAGATGGCGCTATCGAAGGAAGACAGCCACCCTGATCTGGCCAACAACCCGATCCTCAAGTTCGTTCGCCGGCACATGCGGGTCACCGACCAGATCCACGGTTCGCACTTCTTCGTACACCAGACCCCGGCCGGCCACAGCAAGGCGCTGCGCTATGCCACCCCGTTGTTCCTGGCACTGGTGCTGATCGAGTTGGCCGACCTGGTGTTTGCCGTCGACAGCGTGCCCGCAATCTTCGCCATTACCCAGGACCCCTTCATTGTCTACACCTCGAACATCTTTGCCATTCTTGGGCTGCGTTCGTTGTACTTCGCGCTGTCGGCGTTGATGCACCGGTTTGTTTACCTCAAGTATGCGTTGGCGCTGGTGCTTATCTTTATTGGTTGCAAGATTTTCTATCACGGCATGGTGGGCAAGGTGCCGGCGCTGCTGTCGTTGGGGGTGACGTTCGGGTTGTTGCTGGGTGGGGTGGTGGTTTCGTTGGTGAAGACGCGGGGGGAGAAGGCGGAGATACAACCCAAACAGCCTGCGAATGCCGGTGGTGAATTTAGCAATAAAAAGGAAGACCCGCAGATGCGGGTCTGAAGCTACGAATCTGGGCGGAGATCATTTCTTTATAATGAAATAACCCACCCCCCCCCAGACTGATGAGATCAGGATCAGCCAAAGAGCTGCCCCTAATTTTCGCCTCAACTTGGGCGGAAACCTTTCAAGTTCCGCCTCGTCCAACCATCCCAAGCGCAAATGAAGCCAAGGAAATGTAACCAACGCGCTTACCGTGCTCATCAGTAGACATCGAGACCTCAGATTCCCGCCGCCCCACACGGGCTTCATCTGTTCCAGGTAGGGATTGCTGCTAATTGCTGAAAGAGCGATATCAAAATCCGTCGACAGCGCAATCTGTACATTCATAGCGATACCGACAAGGCCGATAATGAAGGGCGCAACTAAGAAAGCTATTCGCAAGTATGGCGACCAGCTATCAAAGTCAATCATCCATCACCTCATAAATCACTTCACCGACCTTCTCGCCAGCTGCGCCAATACCCATAGAGCCTGCCGCAGAGCCGGCGCTAACCAGGACAATCCCGCATACGGGAACACCAAGGCCGCCGGTACCCACCGCGAAAACACCGCATAGCGCGGCAGCGGCAGCACCTGCGATGTAACCTCCCACCATCCCTCCTCCTAAGCCACCAGCGAAACTGCCCGTTTCGGTGAATCGGACTTTCCGGCAGTCATCAGTTTCACCTGCAACACAGACCTCTTGCACTTTCAGATAAGATGACGTAGCCCCCAGCCCAATTGCAGCATACCCACCATATTCAAGATACTTGCTCAGCCGCGCCACCTTATCCAGATGCGTTGCATACCCCGGAATCTGCCCCGGCCCGCCCGCTTTCGACCAGTGATGGACTAGACTCTTGGTCGAAATATTCAAGCTCCTACTCAAGCGCTCATAGCTCCCAAGGTTCAACTGCTTGTTCAAAAATGCCGTTTTCAACTGTCCATCCAGCTGCTGCAGAAGCCGCCGCCGTTCAGCGAAAAAGCCCGGGCTGTTCAAATGGCCGTGGCGCATGAACTCCCGCTGATGCAACTGCTCGATACTGGTCAATGTATGACTGACCTGTTTCAAACCTTGATCGAGCATGTCCTTGCCGACGCCCATGGACAGACTGGCGTTGCTGAGCAAGCCGGCGATTTCGGCCTGGTGGTGCATCATGAAATCCGCTTCGGCGTAGTCGAGCACCTCCAAAGCACGTCGTGCATGCTGCGCAGCCGCCATCAGTTCTCCCTCTTCGCGCGTACAGGCATTGGCGTTGTCAGGATCACCGATAACGAAGATTTCCCCAGCCTTGAAGCCTTGCTCAAACGTCGGGTTGAGCCGCTGCAACCGGGAGATCGGCAAAGTGGCATCGTGCTCGGCCAGTTGCAGCAGCACCTGGGGGAACGACATGCGTCGAGGAACTACATAGAAGCCAGGCTCTAGCGAATCGGGCAGTGCCCCTACGACGGGTCGGGAGAAGCGCCCGGGGTAGGCGGTGGCTGACGGCTGATTAAAGTGGGTATTGGTACCCCCCGCAATGGAATACATGGACGGCGGTGCTTCATATAACGGTGCGACCACCCGGTTGATCCCCGGCGCACAGCCACAGGCAACCAACGCACCATCCATGGCCACCCGCTGGCCATCGGAAATAAAGTGATCCACACCTTCAGCGACAATTCCCACCTGCCCACAAAGAGGGCATGGCGTGGTGTGGTCGCCTTCACGGAGCACCATTCGGCCTTCGTCCAGGTAGCCCGCCCCGGTCGCAATACAGACAGCACCCGTTGTAGTGACATCACCATCTACCGCCTGACCCTTTCCCTCCAAATTGACGCGCATCCCTAAACTCCCTGTACCTGGTTAGGGTTGAAAACCTATCACCAGCAAGGGAAATTCAGGGGGCCTCAGCCGAAATTCGGATACCTCCTACACATTGCGGGAGTTTGTGCGATCACTGTGGGAGCGGGTTCACCCGCGAAGAGGCCGGCTCAGGCTGACGACTTCATCGCCCGCTACGCAACAGCTCCACCGGCACATACTTGCCAATTTCATATTTGCCAATCGCCGCCCGGTGCACTTCATCCGGCCCGTCGGCCAGGCGCAGGGTGCGCTGCATGGCGTACATGTAGGCCAGCGGAAAATCGCCGCTCACCCCTGCCCCGCCATGCATCTGGATCGCCCGGTCGATCACCTTCAACGCCACGTTTGGCGCCACCACCTTGATCTGCGCGATTTCGCTGCGGGCCACCTTGTTGCCGACGGTGTCCATCATGTACGCCGCCTTCAACGTCAACAGCCGCGCCATGTCGATTTCCATGCGTGAGTCGGCGATCTTGTCGACGTTGCCACCCAGCCGTGCGAGGGGCCGACCAAAAGCAGTACGCTCCACCGAGCGCTTGCACATCAGCTCCAGCGCACGCTCGGCCATGCCGATCGAGCGCATGCAGTGGTGGATACGGCCTGGGCCAAGGCGCCCTTGGGCAATCTCGAAGCCGCGCCCCTCGCCGAGCAGCACATTTTCATAAGGCACCCGTACGTTCTCGAAAAGCACCTCGGCGTGGCCATGAGGGGCATCGTCATAGCCGAACACAGGCAACGGGCGGACGATCTTCACGCCCGGCGCATCGGTGGGCACCAGCACCATCGAATGCTGCTGGTGGCGTGGGCCTTCAGGGTCGGACAGGCCCATGAAGATCATGACCTTGCAACGCGGGTCGCAGGCGCCGGAGGTCCACCATTTGCGGCCATTGATAACCCATTCGTCGCCGTCACGCACGGCAGTGGCGGCCATATTGGTCGCGTCCGAGGAGGCAACGTCGGGCTCGGTCATGGCAAACGCCGAGCGGATCTCACCGCGCAACAACGGCTCCAGCCACTGGCGTTTCTGCGCTTCACTGCCATAACGCACCAGCACTTCCATGTTGCCGGTGTCCGGCGCAGAGCAGTTGAACGGCTCTGGTCCGAGCAAGGAACGGCCCATGATTTCCGCCAGCGGGGCGTATTCCAGGTTGCTCAGGCCGGCGCCGTATTCCGATTCGGGCAAGAACAGGTTCCACAGCCCTTCGGCGCGGGCCTTGGCCTTGAGTTCTTCCATGATTGCCGTGGGCTGCCAGCGGTCGCCCTCGGCAACCTGGCGCTCGAACACGGCTTCGGCGGGGTACACGTAGGCGTCCATGAACGCAGTAACGCGCTCGCGCAGTGCCTGGACCTTGGGCGAATAGGCGAAATCCATCGGGGCTACCTTCACGGTTCGGAGTACATGCGCAGAGCCTAGAGCAGCGCGACCCCATCCACCTAGTCTATTTTCCGCGTGTATAAACATTCATAACCGATATATGATCGGCCAATAATTCCAACAAAGAGCGGCGCCCATGAACCTCAGCAAGGTCGACCTCAACCTGTTCATCGTGTTCGATGCGATCTACACCGAAGCCAACCTGACCCGCGCCGGTCAGATTGTCGGCATTACCCAGCCTGCAGTGTCCAACGCCCTTTCGCGGCTGCGCGAAACCTTCAACGACCCGCTGTTCGTGCGCACCGCACAAGGTATGGTGCCCACGCCGATGGCGCAGAACATCATCGGCCCGGTGCGCAACGCCCTGGCACTGTTGCGTACGTCGGTGCAGGAAAGCCGCATCTTCAACCCGCAACAGGCCAACAAAACCTTCCGCATCAGCATGACCGACCTGACCGAGGCGGTCATCCTGCCGCCGCTGTTCCAGCGCCTGCGCCGCCTGGCGCCGGCGGTGCTGATCGAAAGCTTCCTGTGCAAGCGCCGCGAGACCACCAAGGAACTCGCCGCGGGCCGCCTGGACTTCGCCATCGACGCCCCCCTGAACACCGACCCGCAGGTGCGCCACGTCAAGCTGATGCAAGACCGCTATGTGTGCGCCCTGCGCCAGGGCCACCCACTCGCTGACAGCAAACTGACCCTCGACAGCTACCTGGGCATGACCCATATCCATATTTCCAGCCGCCGTAATGGCCTGGGTTACGTCGACCTGGCGCTGGGCAAGATGGGTGTTCAGCGCAAGGTCGCCCTGCGTTCGCAGCACTACCTGATGGCCTCGCAGGTGTTGCAGCAGACCGACATGGCGATGACCGTTCCCGAGCGTTTCGCCCGTCGCCATCAGTTGCGTTACCAGCCACTGCCAGTGGAGGTGCCCGCACTGGAAACGCACCTGTACTGGCATGAAAGCACTGATCAGGACCCGGCCAACCGCTGGATGCGCGAGCAGATCACCGAATTGTGCGAACGCGTGGTAGCCGAGGAAGAGAAAGCCCTGCAGCCCGCCTGAAGCTGCCTACGAGGGGCGGCCCATCAGCCTCGCCCCTCCCGAAGAAAGATATTCTACCAACGGTTCGAAATAGAGAAATTTTTCTCACACCCATTGAGAAAAAAGCGGCGGGAAGCGAAAAATATCTCAGCCATGGCGGATACGCTTACCCCAACTATCGCCGATTTCACGGCGACAGACATGGACCCGCCCCAATGCCCAGCGCCCCACTTTATTTCGATTACGCCGCCACCACCCCCGTCGACAATCGGGTCATCGAAACCATGCTTGCCTGCCTTGGCAGCGAGGCCAACTTCGGCAACCCGGCGTCCAGTGGCCACGCCTACGGCCAGGCGGCTCGACAGGCCGTGGAGCAAGCCCGCCAGCAAGTGGCCGAGCGCGTCGGCGCGCAAGCCGACAACTTGGTCTGGACGTCGGGCGCTACCGAATCCAACAACCTGGCACTCAAAGGCATTGCCCAAGGCTTCGACCAGCCTGGGCACCTGATCACTAGCCAACTGGAGCACAAAGCCGTGCTCGACACGGTGGCCGAACTGGAGCGCCAAGGCTGGGCCGTGACCCGCCTGACGCCGGATGCCGCCGGCCTGATCCCGCCTGCAAGCGTGCAGGCAGCGTTGCGCGCCGATACCCGCCTGGTATCGTTGATGGCGGTCAACAACGAGCTGGGCACGGTTACCGATTTTGCCGCCATTGGCCAACAGGTGCGTGCCCACGGTGCCCTGCTGCACGTGGATGCCGCACAGGCCGTAGGCAAGCTCGCCATCGACCTGAACGCGATGGCCGTGGACCTGATGTCGTTCTCGGCGCACAAGGTTTACGGGCCAAAAGGGATCGGCGCGCTGTATGTCGGGCCACGCGCCCGTACGCTGATGCGTGCGCAGATGCACGGCGGCGGCCATGAGCAGGGCCTGCGTTCCGGCACCCTGGCAACCCATCAGATCGCCGGCATGGGCAGCGCCTTTGCCCTGGCCGGCCAACCAGGTGACAGCGAGCACCAGCGCCTTGAGCAATTGGCCACGCGCCTGCGCGAGGGCCTGCTGGCTTTACCCGGCGTGACCCTCAACGGCAGCCCCAGCCAACGCATCCCCCACACCCTGAACCTGTGCATCGACAGCAAGGGCTTCAACAGCGCGGCACTGGCCAGCGAGCTGGCCTTGTCGACCACCTCGGCCTGTAACTCGGCGAGCAACGCCGCCTCGCATGTACTGCTGGCACTGGGGCTGGACGAACGTCAGGCACGCAACAGTGTGCGCTTGAGCATCGGCCGATTCACCACCGAGGCGCAAGTGGACCAGGCGCTGGCAGTGTTTGGTCGAGTGCTGACGACGGCGTCGGCTGCACTGTGGTGAACACACGCTAGAACAAGCGGCTGTCCGGGGTAAAATCCTCGACCTGGATTTTCGCGCGCTGCGCCTGTGGGTGCCGTGGGTTGAACAGGTAGTTGATGGTGCTGGGCATGATCGCGCTCGGCACCGGCAGCAACAATGCCGAGCAGTCATCCAGAAAGCGATTGCCCAGCGCCCGGGTCAACTCAGGCTGAGCGGACCAGCCGGGCTCCAAGGCCGGCAGCTGCGCCTGTGAAACCGTTTCGGGCAATTCGATGCGGATCAGGCGCATGGTGGTAGGAAAATCCTCGGGGTCGATCTCCAGGTGCACCAGCACCTCGAGCATGGCCCCGGAAGGGCTGGTGGCGGCATACACTACCGGCCGGCCCGCCTGGTGCCAGCGGCCGCTTACACGCAAGCCCCCTGTGCCGCTCAAATCTGCATAAGCGCTGATACGCCACAGAATCACAGGCCAAAGCCCTCGGCAATCTGCAGCAACATCTCTTCGACCTGAGTGGTGCCTTGCTGGGTGGTGAGCATCTGCATCGGCGTCAGCCCCGAGAAGCGTTCCTTGGGCTTGGACAGCCAGCGCTTGGCCTTGTCCGCTTCGCCGAACACGGCTTCGGCCATGGCGGTGATGTGGGCCGAGCGGAACAGCCGATCACTCTCTTCCACGGTCAGCGGCTGGTCACGCTCGATACGGGTTTTGAGGGTGCGCAGGGGAATGATCTGGTCCCGCTCCACCGGCGTGAATACACCGCGCTCAGTCAGCTTCACCAGCCAGGTGGCAGCAAAACCATGGGTGATGCGGGTGTGGATTTCGAAGTCACTGGCAAGTTCGGGTATTTCCAGCAGCGCCTGCAGGCGCGCCCGGTACTCGTGGTAACCGTTGTCGCGAAGCACTTCGGCAAGCATGGCATACTCCTGTTTCGGCGTTTGCCGACAAGTATGCGGTATTCACCGGATCATTGCCAGTTTGCCTGGCCCCCTTGGTTGTGGGGGCACTGCGCCCCCACACCTTTAGAAGGTACCCGGATACGCCCCGCCATCGATCAGCAGGCTCTGCCCGGTGATATAACCGGCATGCGTACTGCACAGGAACGCACAGTACGCGCCAAACTCCCCGGCATCGCCAAAGCGCGCCGCCGGGATGGCCTTGCGCCTGGCCTGGGCAGTCGCTTGCACATCGCCACCCGCCGCCTGCAAAGTCTTTTGCAAACGCGCCGTGTCGAACGCCCCAGGCAGCAGGTTGTTCAGTGTCACATTGCTGCCCGCCAGGCGCTGCTGCCGGGCCAGGCCGGCAATGAAACCGGTCAGGCCACTGCGGGCGCCGTTGGACAAACCGAGAATGTCGATCGGCGCCTTCACCGCGCCAGAAGTGATATTCACTACCCGGCCAAAACCGCGCTCGGCCATGCCGTCGACCACCGCCTTGATCAGCTCGATGGGGGTGAGCATGTTGGCGTCCAGCGCCTTCAGCCAGTCGTCACGCCCCCAGTCACGGAAGTCCCCCGGTGGCGGGCCACCGGCGTTGTTGACCAGGATGTCGACCTGTGGGCAGGCCCCCAACAGCGCCTGACGCACCTGGGCATCGGCCACATCGCCGGCCACGGTACGCACCTCGATGCCTGGGCATGCCGCCCGCAACTCGCTGGCGGTCTGCTCCAGGGTGGCTTGGGTGCGGGCATTGATGACCAGGTTCACGCCTTCTTTGCCAAGCGCCTCGGCGCAGCCTTTGCCCAGGCCTTGGCTGGCCGCGCAGACGATGGCCCAGCGGCCGGTAATGCCTAGATCCATTGGGTTGCTCCTTGATGAAATGGGGTTACAGGGGTACTGGCAGGCCGTGCCGGGGGTAATCTAGAGCACAGGCAGGGGCGCCGATAATGAAAAGAGCTGATCCACCAATAACCATCGCTTATCCCCACCAGCCCGCCAGCAATGGGCTGGAGGGCGAGCGCCGTCAAACTTCAATTGGCCGTCAATTCCTCTACCAGCAACCGCGCAGCTGGCGATAGCGGCGCCGCCACACGGTGCACGATGCCGAACGGCTCGCTCAACGCCCGTAGCTGCACCGCCAGCGACACCAGCAACCCGCGCTGCTCGGCAAAGGCCGCCACGGCACTGGGAATGACCGCGACCAGCGTCGGGTCATCCTCCAGCAGCATGAACGTCGCGAAGGTGGAGAAGGTTTCCAGCGGGTAGCGGGGCACCTCCACCCCTGCCTCGCTCAACTCGCGCTCCAGCGCCTGGCGCATGGGCATGTTCGCCGGGTAGACCACCCAGCGGTAATGGCTCAAGTCGCTGATCGCCAGTGCCGCTGCCCCGGCAAGCGGATGCTGGGGGTGCGCGACCACCACCAAAGGCTCCTGGGCGAGTTCGACAAAGGTATAGTCCGCCGCGTTGCGGCCCAGCCCCGGCCGGCAGATGGCCAGGTCCAGGCGCCCCTCGTCCAGCTGGGCGAGCAGGTTGGCGCTGGTATTCTCGGCAATTTCCACCGCCAGCTGCGGCTGCTTGCGGCGCAAGCGCCCCAAGGCCCTGACCAGTGTCGGCATGGCCCCCATGATGCTGCCCACCGCCAGACGCCCACCCTGACCTTGGACGATGCCTAGCACCTCTTCGCGCAAATGCCCCAGGTCGCTGTGGATCAGCCGCGCGTAGCGCACCACGCAACGGCCCACGTCGTTGGCTACCAGGCCGCTGGGCAGGCGCTGGAACAATGGTACCCCCAGCACTTCCTCCACCTCGCGCAACGCCTTGGTGGCCCCGGGCTGGGAAATGGCCATGGCTTCGGCCGCCTTGTGCAGCGAACCACAGCGATCCAGCTCGATCAGCAGGCGCAACTGACGCAGGCGCAGGCGAGAAAAAATGGAATCCAGGGAAGGGATCATCAGGCAGGCTCGACATGGGTCTTGTAATGCCGAGCACTATAGAGCGTCGTCAACGGGGGGGCATTGAGTTTTAAGCAAATGACCCTTGATCGCAGAACACGCATGCCACATTTCGCTGTAGGAGCAGCCTTGTGCTGCGAAGAGGCCGGTTCAGGCGATGCATTAGTGTCGCTCGTACTGGCCTCTTCGCAGCACAAGGCTGCTCCTACAGACAAGCGTAACGCTGTAAAACGGGGTAATGATCTGCCACCACCGAAAGCGGCTCCTGCCTCTATGGTTGGTGCTCACAACGAATGGATGCGAGGTGCACAACATGGATCGAGCCGAAGCAAATCTCTTGCGGCGGGGGCGTTTTTCCGAACCTGGCAGGTTGTACTTGCTAACCACTGTTACCCACCAGCGCAGGCCGTTATTCCACGATCTGCGAGCGGCACGCCTGGTCATCAGGGAGTTGAGGCACTCGGACTTCCTCGGCGACTGCCGCTCACTTGCCTGGGTGTTGATGCCTGATCACTTGCATTGGCTGATAGAGTTGCATGCCATCACTTTGAGCAGCCTGATGCGGCAGTTCAAATCCCGCTCAGGCACAGCATTGTGCAAAGCGGGCATTTGCCCAGGCCAGGCCTGGCAGCGTGGCTATCATGACCGGGCGCTGCGCATGGAGGACGATACACGCAAGGTGGCCCGGTACATTGTTGCCAACCCTTTGCGGGCAGGTCTGGCAACACAGATTGGCGATTATCCCCACTGGGACGCAGTGTGGCTCACAGACGCTGACAGCCTGCACAACTCCTTGTAGGAGCAGCCTTGTGCTGCGAAGAGACCGGTTCAGGCGATGCATCAGTGTCGCTCGTACCGGCCTCTTCGCAGCACAAGGCTGCTCCTACAGACAAGCGTATCGCCGTGAAACGGGGTAATGATCTGCCAACACCGAAAGCGGCTCCAGCCTCTATGCGTGGATTGGCGATTATCCCCACTGGGACGCAGTGTGGCTCACAGACGCTGACAGCCTGCACAACTCCTTGTAGGAGCTGCCTTGTGCTGCGAAGAAGCCGGTTCAGGCGATGCATCAGTGTCGCTCGTACTAGCCTCTTCGCAGCACAAGGCTGCTCCTACAGACAAGCGTATCGCCGTGAAACGGGGTAATGATCTGCCAACACCGAA